>JAFEMX010000009.1 GCA_016892645.1 Micrococcaceae bacterium RIT 802 | reverse complement strand
GGTCATCGATGTCACCGACCGGGGCCTGGTGCTCGTGGAGACCGCTCCGGGAGTGAGCATCGAGGATGTCCGGGCGGCCACCGAACCCGAACTCACCCTCGGCGGCCGACTGACCGACATGTAAGTCCCCGCCAAGCATGTGGGCGGGGCCGGCCAATGCGCCGGCGCCGCCCACTCAACGCTGGGCAACCTGCTCGCAATGCACTGCTCTACAGGGGACGTATTCCGCGGGGTCAGCCCCGTCTTACGGCTCCTTGGCTTGGGAATCCCAGCGGACGACATAGGTCAGGAACGCGGGAGCCCAGCCACCAGAGCGTGGTCGTACCCGGTGTTCCCCAGGGTGGCGGCCCCGCCCGGCGATCCAAGCGCATCGAAGAACTCGGCGTTGGCCCGGGTATAGCCGTTCCATTCATCGGGGACGTCGTCCTCGAAGTAGATGGCCTCGACCGGGCACACCGGATCGCAGGCACCGCAATCCACGCACTCGTCCGGATGGATGTACAAGGTCCGTTCTCCCTCGTAGATGCAGTCCACCGGACACGCCTCGATGCAGGCCTTGTCCTTCACGTCCACGCACGGCTGGGCGATGATGTAGGCCATGTCCTGCGTCCTTCCCTATACGCCCGTATAGATGGTCTTGCCCCAGGTGTAGAAGTCCACGGCTGTTCTCCCCTGCTCCCGGAAGGTGTTCGTCGAGGAATCCTTCACCCCTCCGAAGGGGACGTTGAGATCCAGTCCCGCGGTCGGACGGTTCACCTTGATGACTCCGGCCTGGGCGCGTTCGGCGAAGTCGGTGGCCTTGGCCAAGCTGTCCGTGCAGATTCCCGCAGTCAATCCGTAGCGCGATGCGTTGATGGCGGCCAGCCCGGACTCGTAGTCGCCGACCTCGAGGACAGCGACCACGGGTCCGAAGATCTCGTCGGTAACCGCGGGATCCGATGGGTCCAGGTCGGTCAGGACCGCCGGAGTGAATCGTGAGCCGTTGGTCGTCCCCCCGTGGAGCAGCGTCGCGCCGCGGGCAACTGCGCCACGGACGGCAGCGTCGTTCTGGTCGAGCTGGCTCTCGCTGACCACAACGCCCATGCGGGTGCCCGCCTCCAGGCCGTCGCCGGGGGCGTAGGTCCGAGCCTCGGCAACCAGTGCATCAAGGAATGCCTGCTTGATCGCGGGGGTGACGTAGACCCGGGAGGTCGCCGTGCATGCCTGCCCGGTCAGCCCGAAGGCACCGGCGGCGACGACCTTCGCTGCCTGATCCGGGGCGGCGTCATCGAGGACCAGCACGCCGTTCTTGCCACCCATTTCCAGCTGGACCCGGGCCCGTCGTGCATTCAGGATCTCCTGGAGTCCCAGCCCGACGGTGGTTGACCCGGTGAAGGAAAGGCCGGCAATGCATTCGTCCCGTGCCAGGGCGTCTCCGACGACCCGTCCCTTGCCGTGGACGACGTTGAACACTCCCGCGGGCACTCCCGCGTCGTGCAGTGCCCGGGCCAGGTGGGTAGCCGAAAGCGGCGTCAGTTCGGCAGGTTTCAGGACAACCGTGTTGCCACTGATCAGGGCGGGGGCGGACTTCCACGCGGGGATGGCTATCGGGAAGTTCCACGGTGTGATGAGGCCGACAACACCGAGGGCCTCGCGTCGGGTGGTGATGGTCGTACCGGGGAGCGAGCTCGGCAGGACTTCCCCGGTTGCCGCCCAGCCGAGGGATCCGAAATAGCGCATGACGTCGGTGGCCCGGCCTACTTCGCCGAGTGCCTCGGCCAGGGTCTTGCCTTCCTCGCACACAAGATCGTGCGCAATCTGATCCCGCCGCTCGTGCAGCAGGTTGGCCGCCTGTGCCAGGATCGCGCCCCGTTTCGGCAGCGGGAAGGCGGCCCATCTGGGCTGGGCCGCCGCGGCGGCGGTGATGGCGGTATCAACGTCGCCGGTCGTTCCGGCGGGAGACAGGCAGGCCAGTTCACCGGGCCGTGCGGGGTTCATGCGCTTCACGGCGGGCTCTCCGCTGAATTCTCCGTTGATCAAGTGCTGGGCCGTGGGTGTCGTGTTCACGATGGGGTACTCCTAAGGGTCTAGAGGCTGCGTATGAGTCCGCCGTCGCACCTGAGTGCGACGCCGGTGATGTATGAGGCGGGGCCCGAGCAGAGGAAGGCGGCCGCTGCCGCGAATTCGCTCGGTTCGCCGTAACGGCGGGCCGGAATGGTCTTACGCGAGTCCAGCACCGCCTGTTCGACGCTGATGCCCCGACGTTTGGCGGTGGCGATATCGAGTTCGGCCACGCGGTCGGTCGCGATGCGCCCCGGCAACAGCATGTTGACCGTGACCTCATCCAACGCGACCTCACCTGCGAGGGTCTTCAGGTAGCCGGCGAGGGCGGCTCGTCCGGTATTGGACAACGCGAGGTTGGGCAGCGGAGCGACGACTCCGCTGGATCCGAGGGCAAGGATGCGTCCCCAGCGGCGTTCACGCATGCCCGGCAATGTCGCTGCGACCAGCGCATGGGCAGGGGCAAGGATCGAATCGAAGGAACTGGCCAGTTCGTCCGCCTCCAGTGCGGCCGCTGCCTTGGGCTGGGGGCCGGGGCCGTTGAGGACCACGATGTCGATGTTCCCGAAGGCCTCCCGGGCACGGCGTATCGCCAGGTCCCTGCCATCCGAGGTGGTGAGGTCCGCGCCGATGCCGACCGCGCTGGGCAGGGAGCCGGCGATCGACTCCGCCAGCTTCTTGCGGCGTCCGGTAATGACCACGTTCGCGCCTTCTGCGGCCAGCGCGGTGGCGACGGCCCGGCCCAAGCCGCTGGTAGATGCAGCGACGAAGGCGGTGCGACCGGCGAGTTCCAGATCCATCAGCGAACTCCTACCGTGCGCGCGCTGTCCGCGGTGCCCGTCCCCGCACTTGTTTGCGCGAGGGCCCTTTCCGCATGGCGCATATGCACCTCCAGCATGCCCCGCAGTTCCTGAGGAAATGCAGGGGCCGGGGCCCGGACGCCGGAGTCCTCGATCAGGCCGCGAGACTTCAGACACTCCTTGCGGATGGCCAGGGCAATACGTGGCTGCTGCTCGAAGTTCACCAAGGGCAGGTACGGCTGCAACGCTGCCCGGGCGGCGGTTTCGCCCTCGGAGCGCCACGCACGCACGCAATCGACGAGGGCTTCCGGATACGAGAAACCCGTCATCGCCCCCGCGGACCCGGCAAGGAGCTCGTCGAGGAGACCCTGACCACCCAGTCCGCCGAAAACCGCCACGTCCACGGCTTCTGTCAGCTGTGCTATGGCGGTGGGCGTCGGTGGAGCCTCGGCCTTCACGGCACTGACGAAAGTGCAGTTGCGGACCACTCGAGCCAGGTTCCCGATCCCGATGGAGACGCCGCTTGCCACCGGGTAGTCCTGCAGCACGATGTCGGTTCCCGTCGCCCGGTGGATGGCTTGGAGGTGCGAAGTGACGATGTCAGGGTCGGCACTGTTGACCTGGATCATCACTGCTGCAAGCCGGTCGCCAAGCACGTGGTGCGCGGCTCGGGCCTCCTCGATGGCCGGCCGGGTGGCCAGGGCGGTGATGCCCACGACCAGTGGCAGCGCGCAGGAATCGGCGACCACTTCCAGGACGTTTTCCCGTTCGGCTGCAGTCAGCGAGGCGGCTTCGCCGAACACACCCAGCACGGTCAGCCCGGTGGCCCCGATCGCTTCGTACTGTCCGGCCAGTCGGGCCAGGCTGACGGCGTCCACGTCCAAGGAGCTGTCGTGGAAGGGCGTGGCCACCACGCCCCAGACTCCATCTGCCAGGAGCCGGCGCCCATGAGCAGCGGCGCTGGTGTCGAAATTCTTCATTGCATACCTTTCGTGTCGGAGGTTTCCCGGAGACTCGTGGCCGGAGGGGCCGCCGACTATCGGCCGGGCCAAACGGGAGCCCGCTTTTCCTGGAAGGCGAGGACGCCTTCCCGGGAATCCTGGCTGTCGAGGGCCGCCATGAGGGCGGGTAGTTGCAGCCCACGGGCCTCGTGGGCACTGAGGTGCGCGGTACGGGTGATCATCTGCTTGACGGCCCGCACAGAGGTCGGGGCGCAGGCGAGAATCTGGTCCACCCATCCCTGGACTGCATCATCGAGCCGTTCGGCCGGGGCAACTTCATTGACCAGACCCATCTCGCGCATCTCCGCAGCGGTTGCCTTGCGCCCGGTCAGGAGCATCCCCATGGCCTGCGTGTGGGGAATGCGGCGCACCAGCTGGTGGATTCCTCCATCCAAGGCCAGCCTTCCGACCCGCGGTTCCGTCAAACCGAATCGTGCGGATTCAGATGCCACCACGATGTCGGCACCGAGGACCATCTCCATCCCGCCGCCGAGGGCGTACCCGTTCACGCGGGCAACAACCGGAACGTCAAGCGTGGTCCTCAGGCTCAATCCGCCGAACCCGTTGGGATCCAAATCTGCCCAATACTGCAACCCGGTCTTCTCCACGGCCGTGGCGGTCATATCCGCGCCGACACAGAAGGCCCGGTCCCCCGCGCCGGTGACCACGACGACGCGGACATCCGCGTCGGCCTCGATCTGTTCCCAGACCCGGTTCAGCTCGTGATGCGTGGCGTTGTCAACGGCATTCAGCACCTGGGGCCGATCGATGACCACGGTAGCCACGTGGTTTTCGACCTCCATCCGCACGCCGGACCCCACAGGCGTCGGCTGCTGGCCGCCGCGATCCACGGTGGTGGTGCTCATCGCAGCACCCCCAGCTCTTGGAGGTTCCGGATCGTGTCCTCGTCGTACCCGTTTTCCAGCAGGACCTCGACGTTGTGCTCGCCCAGCCTCGGCGCTGGACGGCGGACAACCGGCGGGGTGGCGGAGAGCCGAATGGGGGCGTTGAGCATCTTGACCCGCCCGGCGGTCGGATGCTCGGTCTCGACGACCATGTTGTTGGCCGTGGTCTGTTCATCTGCGAGCGCCTGGGCCAGCGTGTGGACCGGCGCATTAAGGACTCCGTGGTCCTCGAGCCGCTTCGTCCAATAGGCGGTGGTGTTGGCGGCAATACGCCGGCGGAAGATGTCTTGAAGCGCGCCCTTGTTCTCGAATTGCAGCTCCAAGGTCGCGTAGTCCGGATCGGTGGACAAGTCCACGTCAAGTTCCAGCGCGAGGGAGATGTGGTGCAACGGGTCCTTGGTGAATCCCCCGACCATGCACACCGCGCCATCGGTGGTGGTGAAGACGCCGCTGAGTGGCATGGCCCCCCAGTTCACCTCGTATCCACGGTTGAGTTCCATGCAGGCCTCCTGCATCTGCATGTGAAGCATGGAGTCGTACATGGTCACTTCAACCTTCTGCCCGACGCCAGTCGTCTCACGGGTGCGCAGAGCCAGCAAAATTCCTTGGAGGAGATGCATGCCCGTGGTGTAGTCGCACAGTGTCGTCGGATAGATGGCGGGTTCGATGTCGTCGGAGTTCCGGCGCCACATGACGCCGGAATATGCCTGGGCGATCGCATCCTGCCCGCCCTTTGCCGCATAGGGACCGGTATCGCCGAATCCGGTTCCCGACGCCCAGATCAACGAGGGGTTCACTTTGGAGAGTTCGTCGTACCCAAACCCCATTCGCTCCATGACACCGGACCGGAAATTGCTGACGACGACGTCCGCATCCCGCATCATGCGCAGCAGTACGCTGCGCCCTTCATCGGTACGGGTGTCCACTGATATGGAACGCTTGTTGCGGTTGATGGACAGAAAAATCGGGTTGTCTTGTCCATCTGGATCCGGGAAGGAGTTCCGGGAGATATCCCCCGAGCCCGGCCGTTCGATCTTGACGACGTCTGCTCCGTAGTCGCCCAGCAACTGCGTGCAGCTGGGGCCCATGAAGACTTGGGTGAAGTCGACGACTTTGATGCCGTCCAAGGGCGCTGCGGGCCCGGGTCCAGCCCCGAGAGTCCTGTCAGCTGGATGGTGGCCTGGGGCCGTCGTGGCTTGTTCCTGCACGGTCATGCTCATGCTCCTACCGTCTCTTTCGCGTCGATGCTTGCGTTCTGGGAGGGAATGTCGCCCGGGTCGGCATGGTGCCGTCGCATGCCGGACTGGATATCCAACGGCGAAACGTCTCGAACAGTGATGCCCTGCTCGACCGCGAGTGCCGCGGCGACGCCCACTGCCTGCCCCATGGCCATGCAGGGTGGGATTTCCCGCGACATTTTCTGCGCCTCGGGAGTCGCCGAATAGTGGCGGCCGGCGACGAGCAACTGGTCCACCTCGCGGGGCAGCAGGGATCGGTACGGGTAGTAATAGTCGCGGCCGCGGGCCACGGTGTCGGCGAAGTGCCGTCGGGTGGTGACATCATCCTTCGTCATCACGTATTCGCCCTGCAGCAGGCGGGTCTGGCGCACGCCCATTTGCGGTGCCACATCGACCATGTAGGCACGTTCGAAGCCAGGAAGGTTCTCGCGAACGTAATCGACAGCTTCGGTGATGTGGTCCCGCGCGGCGAACTCCGCCGCCGTCATATCCGCGGGGTCGACCCCGTCATACCCGGTCATGTGCGGGGCATTGCACCAAACGACCCCCTCGATCGGGGTCTTCAACCACCAGAGTTCCCAGGCACCACCGAGAAGTCGCTTGACCTTGCGGTTGATGGCCCGTGCTTCGCGCGGGTTCTCCTGCTCGAACTCCTCTGCGGCTCGGGTATCCACGCCCCCGAGCCGGAAGACCAGCGTCGTGAGGTAGGAATCGTGGGCGTAGGAGGCACCGGCACGCGATGCGACATCGATATCGCCGGTGGTATCGATGACGACGTCGGCCATGAAGGCCTGCGGGCCGGATTTGGTTTCGCAGATGGCGCCCTTGACGACGCCGTCGTCGACGATCGGGCGTGAGAACCAGGAGTGGAGCCGCAGGTTGACGCCGGCTTCCCTCACCAGGTCATTGGAGACGCGCTTCCAGCCATCGGGGTCGAAGGCGGCGGCGTAGCAAATGGGCTTGGGGGTGGTATGGGTGTGGAAGTCGAAGGTGCCGAACCGTCCCCACTTGTTCCACATGTCGGTCGACGCGTGACGGTCCCCAGCTGGGGGGACGACGGCGAGTCCGATGCGTTCTAGCCGTTCGACGTACTCGCTGACGATGCCGGTGACCGTGATTTCCTGGCCGTTGATCATGTCGTCCAGCACGAGGACCATGCCGCCCGAAGCCAGTCCACCGAGTGCGGAGTAGCGTTCGAGCAGGGTGACGCTGGCACCGGACCGGGCGGCGGTCACCGCGGCCGCGACGCCGGCGGGACCACCTCCGACGACCAGGACGTTCGAGCGGGAGACGACTGGGGCCTTGAGGTCCTCGGTGGTGGTGCGAAGATCGAGCTGTTGCATGGTTGGTCCCTACTTTCCGACGAAGAGGCCGCTGCGGCGGCGGGCGAGAATATAGAAGATGATGCTGAGAACCGACAGGACGGCCACGTACACGGGGAAGATCCAGCTGGCGTTGATGGACTGAAGCCAGACCAACAGGTAGGACGCGGTCCCTCCGAAGAGGGCGACGCCGATCCCGTACCCCAGGGAAACGCCGGTGCCGCGGCAATGCTTGGGCATCAGCGAGGTGCTGACCACGTTGTAGAGCGTCATGTTCAGCACCAGGACGATCGATCCGCCTAGGAGGACAACCGCGAAACCGCCCAGCCCCGGCTCGCGGTAGAAGAGCATGAGGAAAACTGACGGAATGGCCAGTGCGCGGGTGATCAGGAACCATCGGGACATCGGTCGGCCGTCGACGAGTTTGCCGATGATCCAGCTGCCGACGACGAGGATGGCACCCAGCACCGTGGTCAGGGCAAAGACGGCGGTCGGGTCCTCCTTGAAGGCCCCACGGGCTGCGCTGGGCAACCCGACGTTCCACGCGTAGTTGTAGGCCTGTGCGGCACCCACGACGAAGATGATGGCGAGTACCCCGAGCCAATGTTTGCGTACGCCCTGCCAGACTTGGGTGGTGCTGGTGTTGGCGGCTAGTTCCTCGGGCTTCATGGTTTCGGGCAGCGAACGCCGCAAGTAGACCACGACAAACCCGAACACGGCACCGATGATGAAGGGGACCCTCCAGCCCCAGTCGGACATGACGGCACCGCCGAGCATGAGGCTGGAGAGGAAGCTGACCAATGATGCGAGGAGGATGCCGATGTTGACGTAGAAGCCCATGACACCGGCGACCAGGCCCTCACGGCCTTCGGGCACCAGCTCGACTGCGTGTGTCGTAGAGAGCGGAGCCTCGACGCCGGTGGAGATGCCCTGGACGATCCGGCACGCAATGAGGATGACACCGGCGAGAATGCCGATCTCGTCGTAGGTCGGGCACAGTGCGATGACCAGGGTTGTGCCGGCCATCATCAAGATGGAGAGCAACATGATGCGGCGTCGTCCCAGGCGATCGGCCAGTGTGCCCAACAAGATCCCGCCCAAGGGGCGGAAGGCGAAGCCGACGGCAAAGACGGCAAGGGCGTCCAGCGTCGCGGAGAGGGGTTCCTCGGAGGGGAAGAATTTCGGTCCGATGAAGGCCGACAGCAGCCCGAAGACCATCCAGTCGTACCATTCGAGGGCGTTGCCCAACCCGAGGGCCAGCAGCCCCTTACGAGCTGCTCGGGGCAGCGGCTGCTTCTTGCCAACGATGGGGGAATCGTCGACCAGTGGAGCGTCTATCATTTCTTGTCCTTCGCAAACGCCCGCCATCGGGCGTTTTAGGGTATGGGTCATCACGGCACGTCGTAGTGAGCCGTGATGGCGCGAGGATTCGATGCCGGCACAGGCCAGGCCTATGGGGCAGATGAGAAATGGGTGTGTCCAGACCGGCCCGAGCCGGCTTGCCTCACCAGGTGGGAGGCGTGTTTACCCAGATCGCCACGCATACCTCTTCGTAGCGATTGATGTACCAATGCGGGATTTCGGAGGAGTAGGTGATGGAGTCGCCTTCCTCCAGCGTGTAGCACTGCCCGTCCAGGTAGATGTCCTTCTTCCCGGAGAGTATGACGCCGAATTCCTCGCCGCCGTGGCGGAAGGGAGTCTCGCTGGTGTCATGCCCCGGAGGGCTGACGATCCAGTGCGCCTCGAGGGCACCATTCAGGTCGGGTGTCAACAGCTCGTAGGCCGCTTCGCCGATCGACTTGCGCGCAACGCCCTTGAGGTTTCGGCGGTCCGCCTTGCGCACCACTGGCGACTTCGTCTCATCTTGTCCGATGAAGAACTTGCCGACAGGGACGCCCAATGCGTGTGCTAATTGCGCCAACGTGGTGAACGACGGATTGGCCAATCCACGTTCAATCTGGCTGACGATGGCCTGGCTCAGCCCGGATCGCTCCGAGAGCTGGGCCAGCGTCCACCCCTTTTCCTTGCGGAGTGAAAGGACGAGATGCCCCACGGACGTAAGCAACGCGCTGACGGGAGCCGCGGTTTGCGTGTCCGAGGAGAGCATGGAGGTTATCCTTTCAGGAGTGATCTGAACCACAGTTAACTATAATGAAGATTTTCACTCAGTCAAGGGTTGCCTCGACAATATTGAGGCTCAACGGCGAAACTACGATTGCGGAACCGCGGTGACCAGGACGTTTCCGTCGAGGATCGCCAGGAACATCATGCACGTGACCAGCAGCGCCAGCCGGCGGGGCAGGCTGCTCGACGGGGCCTTCAAGTCTGAAGGTGTACGACGGCGGGGCTCCCCTGCCGCTTCCACGATAGCCCGGGCAAGGCGGGGCCGCCGTCGGGCCCCGCTCAGGCAACCTGGACGCGACGATCCCCCATGACGTACTCGACGGACAGGCTGCCACCGACGGCCTCGAGGTAGTTGCGGATGGTACCGATCTTCACGCTGTCGAGATCGCCGTGCTCGATCTTGGAAACCTGCCGCTGGCCGACGCCGATGCGCTGGGCCAGCTGAAGCTGGGTGAGGCCCGCCTCCTCGCGAAGTTCGCGGAGGCCGTAGGCGCGGACCTCGGCGAACATCCGCTCCTTGTGCTGCTCGACGCGCTGCTCATCCACAGGGTGCCTGGTGAGGTACTCCTCAAAATCCAAGGCCATCTCGGTCAATCCTCTTCCAGTTGCCGCACGTGCTCTTCGAACTAGTCGTCGGCAAGGGGAATTCCCTCTCGATACCAGGTCTTCCAGCTTCCCGCCTTGTGGCCGTGTCGCCAGCAATCAACATGATGGCTCGCCGTTCCGGGCCGAACGCAAACACGATGCGGATCTCGGATCGGCCGGACGAACCGGGCCGCGGCTGCTTCATGTTCTTGTACCGTGAGGCTGTCACGGTGTCCACCAAAGGTCGTCCGAGTTGGCGCCCTTGATCCCGCAACAGCGCGATGGCGGCCAGAACCTGCTCCCAAGAGTCTCTATCTAGGCCGTCAAGCCACCCTTCGATTCGCTCGACATCTACACCCCACACACCGCCAGACTAGACCCTGCATGGTCTAGGCGCGCCTAGCCAATCTCTCACTGTGCCCCGAAGGCAAGTCGACACGCGGCCCGACCCGTCTCCGTCACCGCTCGGGCCAGGACGTGACTAGTGGTGGCCGCCGACCAGCCCGGACTCCCCCGCGCGGCTGGCCGGCACCCCGGCCCAGACCTGCAGCGCCGCCCACGCAGCCGCCGTCAGCGGAACCGCGAGGATCGCCCCGAGCACGCCGGCGATGACCCCGCCGATGGCCAGGGCCAGCAGGACCACCAGCGGGTGGATTTGCAGGGTGCGCCCCATGACGACCGGCTGGAGCAGGTTGCCCTCGAGCTGGTTGACGACGATGACCACGACGCCGACGATGACCGCCGCGACCGGGCCGACCCCGAGCAGGGCGACGAGGGCGGCCAGGACGCCGGTGACGGTGGCACCGATGATCGGGATGAAGGCGCCGATGAAGATGAGCACGGTCAGCGGCACGGCCAGGGGGACCTGGAGGATCAGCAGGCTCGCCCCGATGAGCACCGCGTCGACGGTGGCGACGATCGCCGTCCCGCGGACATAGCCGCCTAGGACAGCCATGGCGCGGATGCCCGCCACCCGCGCCTTGGCGCGCTGCCGGCCGTGCAGCTTCTGGATCGCGAAGGCCCACATGGCCCGGCCGTCCTTGAGGAAGAAGAACAGGATGACGGCCATGAGGATGAACCCGGTCGCCATCTCGGCGGCCTGGGCGGCACCGGCCATCGCCTGGTCCTCGGTCTGCTGGCTGCCGAGGACGCCCCGGAGGGATTGCTCGGCCTGCTGCAACGTCGAATCGTCGATCGGCAGCGGGCCGTTCTTCAGGGTGGTCCACAGGTCCTTGGTCCGCTCCCCCGCCTGCGCGGCCAGGGAGGTCCACTCGGCCTGGATCGTGACAATGACACTGGCCAACACCCCGCCGACGACGACCAGCAGGCCGAGGAAGGCCGTCGCGGTGGCCCACCCGGCGGACCAGCCGTGATGGCGCAGCCAGTTGACCACCGGTGAGATCGCCGCGGCCAGGATGAAGGCCAACACCACCGGGACCGCGACCACGGTGACCTGCAACAGGCCGAAGATGACGACGACGGCGAGCGCCAGGATATACAGGACACTTCGTGCCCGGTCACCGGTCCGGCTCAGGCTGTGGGTCCAGCGGACGTTGTCCATCTGGTCCGCACCGTGTTCTCGTCCTGCCAAGGTGGCCTCCTGTGGGGTAGCGGGTGCAATCGGCTCGTTCGCTGGATGCGCCCACCCGGCAAGCGCTCCACCCTACCAACCCGCCCGTGCCCCGTGTCGAACGGGAACCGGATCAGAGCCCGGGCAGCACCAGTTCGCGGACCTGCTTGCGCAGGATCTTGCCGAGCATCGAGCGCGGCAGGTCATCGATCGCCACGATCCGCTTCGGCACCTTGTAGCCGGCCAGGTGGTCGCGGCAGTGCTGGCGCAGGGCGGCTTCGTCCAGCTCGACGCCGGGCTCGAGTTCGACGGCGGCGACCACCATCTCCCCGCCGCGCTCCAGCGGCTTGCCGAAGGCGGCGGCATCCTTCACGTCGGCATGCAGGCGCAGCACCGTTTCGACCTCGGTGGGCGAGACGTTGAACCCGCCGGTGATGATCAGCTCCTTGGCGCGGTCCACGACCGAGGCGAATCCGTCGTCGTCCACGGTGACGATGTCCCCGGTGCGCAGCCAGCCTCCGGGCAGCAGGGTCTTGGCCGTCTCGTCGGGGTTGTTCCAGTAGCCGGCGAAGACCTGGGGGCCGGCGATGAGCAGTTCGCCGGGGTCCCCGGCCGGGACCTCCACGGTGGGGTCGTCCGGGTCGACGACCTTCATCAGCGTCGAGGGGAACGGCACGCCGATGGTCCCGGTGCGCCGCGTGGGGTGGAACGGATTGCCCAGGGCAACAGGCGAGGATTCGGTCATCCCGTAGCCCTCCACGAGCAGCCCGCCGGAGACCGATTCCCACAGCTCGACGACGTGGTCGGGCAGGTTCATGGCCCCCGAGATGCAGTATTTCGCCGACTTCAGCGAGATCCCGCGTTCCTTCGCGGCCAGCGCGGTGCGCTCGTAGATCGGCGGGACGGCGCAGTAGACGGTTGCCGGCGACTTCTTCATCGCGTCGAGCACCATGTCCGGGTCGAATTTCGGGAACAGGACCAGCATGCCCTGCTTGAGCATGCCGAACGTCAGGTACAGCGTCATGCCGAAGGCGTGGAACATCGGCAGGATCGCATACAGGATCTCCTGGCCGGTCTGCGCGCCGGCCATCCATGCCTCGCCCTGCAACGCGTTCGAGTACAGGTTGTAGTGCGTGAGCATCGCGCCCTTGGGGCGGCCGGTGGTCCCGGAGGTGTACTGGATCGCCGCGAGGTCCCCGACGGACGGACGCGGATGCGACGGATCCAACCGGCCGTGCCCGAGCAGCTTCTTCCACGGCGTCGTTCCCGGCGCCTTGGCGGTCAGCGACATCCGGGTCTCGCGCAGCTTGCCCACCGGCAGGGCCAACGCGGCGCGCTTGACCTTCGGGAAGGCCTCCAGGAGGTTCACCGAGACCACGTGGTCGATCTCGATGTCCGCGGGGAACCCCGTGATCGCGGCGGCGGCCTTGTCCCAGACGATGGCGATGCGGGCCTGGTGGTCCTCGAACTGGTGGCGCAGCTCGCGGGCCGTGTAGAGCGGGTTGTGCTCGACGACGACGGCGCCCAGGCGCAGTACCGCGTAGAAGGCGATGACGTGCTGCGGGCAGTTGGGCAGGATCAGTGCGACGCGGTCCCCGGCACGCACCCCGAGGCGACGCAGCCCCTCGGCGGCCCGGTCGACCTGCTCGCCAAGATCGCGGTAGCTGGTGCGGCGGCCGAAGAACTCCAGTGCCGGGGCCCTCCCGGCCGCGGCCACGGAGTGCTCGAACATGTCGACCAGCGACTCGGTGGGCAGCTCGATCTCGGCCGGGACGCCCGGCTGGTAGTTCCTGACCCAGGGCTGCTGCCCGGTCTCGTCCGCGGCTGACAATCCAGTGGGGCCGGTGGCGTTATCCATGGTGCCCATCTTCCCGCGAATGCACGACGACGGCGAATCCCGTGCGGCGGAGAGGGGGACTGCCGATCCCCCGATAGGTGCGCCCTTGTTCCGGTTTTCGGGCGGCCGGAGCATGGATCCATGACCACACAACAGCTGGAAACCACCCCCAAGACCGCCCTCGTGACCGGCGGAAACCGCGGCCTGGGCCGCTCGTCGGCACTGCACCTCGCCGGAACCGGCGTCGACGTGATCCTCACCTACCGATCGCACCCGGAAGAGGCCGAGGCCGTCGTCGCACAGATCAGGGACACAGGCCGCCGAGCCGTTGCCCTGCAGCTCGACACCGGCCGGCCCGAGACCTTCGGCGCCTTCGCCGACACCGTGCGCGAGACCCTTGCCGCGACGTTCGACCGCGACCGGCTCGACATCCTCGTGAACAACGCCGGCCACTCCGCGCAGACCAAGATCGGCGATACCCGGCTCGAGGACGTCCGCACACTGCTCGACGTCCACGTCGTCGGCACCGTCATGCTCACCGAGGCACTGCTGCCGCTGCTCGCGGACGGCGGACGCATCGTGAACACCAGTTCCGGCCTGGCCCGCTTCACCGGCGACGACGGCTCCTCCGTCTACGCCGCCACCAAGGGCGCCGTCGAGGTCTATACGCGTTACCTGGCCAAGGCCCTGGGCCCGCGCCGGATCACCGCCAACACGATCGCCCCGGGTGTCGTCGCCACCGATTTCGGCGGCGGCAGGGTCCGCGACAACGCACCCGCCCGCGACCAGCTCTCCACGCTCATCGCGATGGGCCGGGTCGGCGAGCCCGACGACATCGGCCCCGCCGTCGCCTCCATCGCCTCGGACGCCATGGGCTGGGTCACCGGCCAGCGGATCGAGGCCTCCGGCGGGATGATCCTGTGAACCCGACGGCGATGGGGGCAGACTGGTGAGCATGGACCGCCCCCAGCTCGCCGATTTCCTGCGCACGCGCCGCCACGCCCTGCAGCCGGAGGACGTCGGCTTGCCCCGCGGTCCGCGTCGGCGCACCGACGGCCTGCGGCGCGAGGAGGTCGCGGTGCTCTGCGGCATGTCGACCGACTACTACTCCCGGCTGGAACAGGGCCGCGGACCGCAACCCTCGGTGCCGATGCTGGCCGCGATGGCGCGCGGGCTGCGGCTCTCACTCGATGAGCGGGACCACTTGTTCCTGCTCGGCGGACACCCGGCCCCGCGGCATGCAGGAGGCACGGACCACGTCGATGCCGGGCTGATGCGGATCATGGACCGCCTACACGACACCCCCGCACGCGTCATCAACGGGGTCGGTGAAACCCTGCTCCAGACCCCGCCCGCCGCGGCACTGTTCGGCGACGAGCCCCCGATGGACGGCTTCTCGCGGTCGGTGGTGTGGCGATGGTTCACCGACCCGTCGTCCCGCGACATCTACCCTGCCGCGGATCATGCCCAGCGCCAGGGCGAGTTCGTGGCCACGTTGCGCACGGCCTATGCCCGCGAGGGCCAGGGCTCGCGGGCCGCCGAGCTGGTGGACCGGCTGCTCGCACGCAGCGACGAGTTCGCCGCGGAGTGGGCCCACCACCAGGTGAGCCAGAAGCACACCCAACTCAAGCGGTTCCAGCATCCCGAGGTCGGCGACCTCGAGCTGTATTGCCAGACCCTGTTCGACGTCGACCAGCACCAGGCGCTGCTCGTCTTCACCGCCGAGCCCGGTAGCCAGAGCGCCGAGAAGCTCGAGCTCCTCGCGGTGATCGGCTCCCAGCAGCTGCAGTCCTGAGTGCGGGCGATCGGGGCATCTACCCGATCGCCCGCGTCGTCGTCACTCCTGCCCTGTACACGACGGCGGCATCGTGCCTACGTTGGGCCTGTCTCCCAACACACCCCGCGCGAAGGAATGAGCCCCATGCCGCAGACCACCGGAGCCGATGGCAATACGCTGAACTACGAGGACACCGGCGGCACGGCTCGTCCGGTCGTCCTGATCCACGGGTGGCCGCTGAACCTCAACTCCTGGGCGGACCAGGTCGAACCGCTCACGGCGGCGGGCCACCGCGTCATCACCTACGACCGGCGGGGCTTCGGCTCCTCGGAACCATCGGCCCGCTACGACTACGATGCACTCGCCGCGGACCTCGCGGTCCTGCTCGACGCCCTGGACCTGCACGACGCCACGCTGGTCGGTTTCTCCATGGGGGGCGGCGAGGTCGTCCGCTACATCGCCCACCACGGCGAGGACCGCCTGCACTCCGTGGTCCTCGCCGCGGCGATCCCGCCCTACCTGCTGAAATCCGCCGCCAATCCGGACGGACCCTTGACGGAGACCGCGGCCCAGGACATGCAGACGCAGTTGGCGGCCGACCGTGAGGGGTTCCTCGAGGGATTCCTGCGCACCTTCTACTCCGCGTGGGGAGAACTCCTGGTCACCGATGAGCAGCTCCAGTCCACCCTGGCGATGACCCATGAGGCCGACTCAGAAGCGGCCCTGGCCTGCATGGAGTCCTTCGCCACCACCGATTTCCGGGCCGAGCTGGAGAAGATCACGGTCCCGACGCTCATCGTCCACGGCGACAGCGACGGAATCGTTCCGGTCGAGGGATCCGGGCGCCGCACCCATCGCGCCATCCCCCACAGCGAGCTGTCCATCATCCACGGCGGTCCCCACGGGTTGAATGCGTCCCATGCCCGGGAATTCAACGCCGCCCTGCTCGAATTCCTCGGTCGGTAGCGGGCCGCGTCTCCGCGAAAGTTCACTGACCGAACAATCGTTCGGGAATGTGACAGCACATTTCACGCGCTATTTGGTGATCCGGATCACGTCGGGCATTCTTGCTTCACGCGGCCACGCAGGCCGACGCCAATTGAATACCTTCCGATCACACGCGGCTGGAGAGTCCCGACCACCATTCGGGCACCGAAGGGGCAAGCACCCGCAATCTCTCAGGTACCAGGTACAGCCGCGTGAGGAAACTCTGGAGAGCAGCCGCCATCGGGCGGCTCACCGACGAGGCATGCCGGCCGCCCCAGGCGCCGGCCCAACTTTCAGGTTCAGGACAGAGCGGGCCCAGGCACACCGGGACACCAAGCTCCCCCCACCGTGCCGCATTGCACCCTTCGATGAACGGCTGACCCATGAACCTGCCCACCGCACTGCCCGCTGCCGCGGACAACAACTCCACGGACATCCTCGCCGTCGCCAATTCGCCCGTCCTCTGGGCCTGCGCGATCGGCGTCTTCCTGGTCATCATCGTCCAGAGCGTCATCTACATGAAGGCGGCCAAGGTGGCCGCCCCCTCGATCGGCATGACACAGGCCGAAATCAAGACGAGTTTCCGCGCCGGCGCCATCTCCGCCCTGGGCCCCTCGCTGGCCGTGGTCATGGTCGCCGTCGCCCTGCTCACCGTCTTCGGCACCCCCGCCGTGCTGGTGCGCATCGGCCTGATCGGTTCCGTCTCCTACGAGACCGCCGCCGCGGCCATCGCCGCCAACACCGCCGGCGCAGAGCTCGGCGGCCCCACCTACACCCAGGCGGTCTTCGGCCTGGCCCTGGCAGCCATGAGCCTGGGCGGTGCCATGTGGATGATCGCCACGCTGATCCTCACCCCGCTGCTCAAGAAGGGCGATTCGGCCCTGCGCAAGGTCAACCCGGCGATCATGCTCGTCGTCCCCGGCGCCGCGATGGTCGGCGCGTTCTCGGTCCTCGGGATCGCGGAACTTCCCAAGTCGTGGATCCACGTGGTGGCCTTCGTGTCCTCCGCGGTGATCATGACCGTGCTGATGCTGATCGCCAAGCGCGTCGGCAAGCCGTGGATCAAGGAATGGGCGCTGGGCATCGCGATCATCCTCGGCCTGGCCATCACCTACGTCGCCACCCGCCTCTAAGCGCAGAACAGACTTCCAGGAGCACATCATGCCCATTGCCACCGAAGCGCACCAGGCGCTGACCACCTTCGACAAGACCACCTCGCGGTGGGGCCGGATCACCATGATCGCCGGCCTGGTCTTCTCCCTCTCGGCCCCGGCCTACCTCGTCTTCTTCTCCGGCCTCGACATCCAGATCTCCGGCATTCTCGGCGCGTTCGCCGCCCTCGCCGCGGTCTTCGGCGTCATCTGGATCGTCGAGCCGCTGACGTACTACCCGATCCTCGGCGCCTCCTCGATGTACCAGGCGTTCATGATCGGCAACATCTCCAACAAGCTGCTGCCCTCGGCGATGATCGCCCAATCGACGATCGGCGCCAAGCCCGGCACCCGCAAGGGCGAGCTGGCCTCCGTCGCGGCCATCTGCGGCGCGGCCACCGTCCACCTGGCCTCGCTGTTCATCTTCGTCGGCCTGCTGGGCACCTGGCTGGTGTCCATCATCCCGGCCGACATCGTCCAGACCGTGCAGGTCTACATCCTGCCGACCGTCATGGGCGCCGTCCTGGTCCAGGCCATCGTCAGCCAGAAGGCCCCGCGCTCGGCGGTCATCGCCGTTGCCGTCGCGCTCGTGGTCAACTTCGTCCTGCTGCCGCTGATCCCGGGCCTGGCGATGTTCGCCACGGCACTGGCAGTGATTTCGACGGCGGTGCTCGCCTGGTTCCTGCGCGACCGCAAGGCCATCGACACCACCGGCGACGATGCGGCGAACGCCGTGAACCGGCGCGATGCCGACGACGAGACCACAGACACCGTCTCCGGACCCACCTACTAGGAAAAGAGCCACCCGATGGAAGGAACGTTGATGACCACCGCCATCCCGCAGTCGCTGCGGATGACCGAGGCCTCGGAGCGCGAGCTCGTCGAGACCTACCAGTACCTGCACGCACACCCCGAGCTGTCCATGCAGGAGCACCGCACCGCCGACTACCTGGCACAGCGGCTCGAGGCGCTGGGACTGGAGGTGTTCCGCTGCGGGGGCACCGGCGTCGTGGGCATCCTGCGCAATGGCGAGGGCCCCGTCGTCGGGCTGCGGGCCGACACCGACGGGTTGCCCGTGCTGGAGGACACCGGGCTGGACTACGCCAGCTCGGCGACCGGGCAGCTGGACGACGGCACCGAGGTCCCGGTCATGCATGCCTGCGGGCATGACACCCACATGGCCACCGCGCTGAAGACCGCCGAGCTGTATGCCGGGGCGCCGGAGGCCTGGGCGGGGACGATCGTGTTCGTGCTCCAGCCCGGCGAGGAGACCGCCGCCGGCGCGAAGGCCATGGTCGAGGACGGCTTGTGGGAGAAGGCGCCGAAGCCGGAGATCATGTTCGGCCAGCACGTCATGGGCGGGCCGGCCGGCACGGTGACGCTGATGCCCGGCGCGGCGATGACCACCGCGGATTCGTTCAAGGTCACGGTCATGGGCCAGGGGTCGCACGGGTCGATGCCCGAGCACTCCATCGACCCGATTGTGCTCGCCGCGTCCATGGTGGTGCGGCTGCAGACGATCGTCTCGCGCCAGGTGGCCCCGCAGTCGGCGGCAGTGGTGACCGTCGGGTCCTTCCACGCCGGGCTGAAGGAGAACGTCATCCCCGACCGGGCGGTGTTCACGCTCAACGTGCGCACCTTCGACCCGCAGGTCCGCGAGACGGTCCTGACCTCGATCCGGCGGATCATCGCCGGGGAGGCCTCCGCCTCGGGCGCCCCGGAACCGGTCATCGAGGACATCTCCAACTTCCCGCCGCTCTACAACGACCCGGCCGCCGCCGGGGAGCTGGCCGCCGAGTTCCGCGACGAGCTCGGCGCGGACCGGGTCATCGACGGCACCCCGGTGATGGGCAGCGAGGACTTCGGCGCGCTGGCCGCGGCGATCGACGTGCCGAGCGTCTTCTGGTTCTTCGGCGGCTTCACGGCCGAGAAGCTGGCGGAGGGACCGGCACCGGCGAACCATTCGCCGTTCTTCGCGCCGGTGGCCCAGCCGACGCTGACCACCGGCGTCACCGCGGCGACGCGGGCGCTGTTCTCCAAGGTCGGCAAGAAGTAGGACCAGCAACAACCACGGGGAGGACGACGGCGGTGCTTGGGCATCGCCGTCGTCCTCCTTTGCGCGTGGTGCCGCCTGGCCTCGACGTGTTCCCCGCCCCGGCGTAGCCTGCGGGCATGGGTCCTGCCAGGTTGCCCCGGAGTGCCGTCGTCGTCATGGGTGTCGCCGCCGTGCTGGTGCTGGCCTCGTGCGACAGCCCGTCGCCGGGCGAACCGCCGACGCCGTCGCCCACCGGGACGACGGAGGCCGGGGTACAGGACCTCGACTGCGCGAACCCCATCTGGGCCGGGCCCGGTGGGACGGAGAACACCAGCGGCCGGGGCGTGCCCGGCCTCATGGCGCTGACCTTCAGCGGCGACATGCTGCAGTGGCATGAAGGCAACGCGGACGACGCCGGCCTGCACTTCCAGAAGACCGGCCTGGCGCTACGGGTTGATCGCCCGCTGCAGATCGCCGTGCCGGCCACGCTGCGCGGCGAGGCCAAGATCAGTTGGGGAACCAACAGCCAGCAACCCACCGGCACGCTGCGGATCCGCGGATGCCCGGCCCCCGGCCCCGAGGACGATTGGGTCGTCTACCCGGGCGGGGTGTGGATGGCAAAACCACAATGCCTGCCGCTGGAGGTCTCGTCCACGGGTGGGAAAACCACCGTGGACATCCCCGTTGGCGCACCCTGCCCGTAGGCATCGCCACGATCTTTACGCCCGCGTCGATGAGGCCCATAATGACCGCACGAGAAGGAGCACGGCCATGGGCATCATCGAAACGCCGCAGGATTCACCGGCCACCGAGGCCATCTACGAACGCACCCGCACCAACCAGGGTTTCGTGCCGGATTACACGCGGGTCATGGCCGTCAACCCGGAGGCGCACGACGCCTGGGAAGCCCTCGTCCGGGCCATCGCCAAACCCCTCGGCGCCCGCCGATGGGAACTGGTCACCTTGGCCGCGGCGGCCGGAATCCGCTCGAGGCACTGCCGTCTGGCCCACGGTGCCAAGTCGCTGCCGATCCTCGGGGCGGACCACCTGCGCGCGGTCGCCCTCGACTACCACCACGCCGGCCTCATCGACGCCGAGGTCGCCATGATGGACTTCGCCTACCGGATGAGCACCGACTCCTCCTCGATGGACGACGGCGATGCCCGCGTCCTGCGCGAGGCCGGCTTCACCGACCGGGAGATCGTGGACATCGCCCTGGCGGCGGCAGCCCGGAACTACTTCAGCCGGGCGATCCAGGCGCTCGGGGTGGTCGTGGAGGTCCCGAAGGTGCTCGACGAAGAGTTGCGCGACGCCCTCCTGGAAGGGCTCTGAACGGAGCCGGCTCCGGAGCCGCGACGCCCGGTCGTTCCGCAGCGCGGCCATCGTCTTCCCGACCCGCCGTGGCCGTGGCGATCGGCTCGGCGTGGTGGTGGTCGAGGGCTCCCTGAAGCAGCTCGACCCGGAGAACTGGGAAGAGGTCGGCAAGGCGTTCGTCGAGCCCAACCCGATGAAGCGCTTCGGCAAGCCCGAGGAGGTCGGCCAGCTCGTCGCCTTCCTGCTCTCCGGCGACGCCGGCTTCATCAACGCGGCAGTCACCGTGCTCGATGAGGTATCCCCTCGCCAGTGTCTGGACCGTTTGGACGCATCGTACTTAAGTACGCGGGAGCAAGAGGGGTGCGCATTCCCGTTGTGGCCGACCGGCCCACATGATCCCATGCGTCCACGTTGGTCAGCCTGAATATCGGACAGGGGCGGCAATCATGAGCGAGGATCGACAACACCAACCCACGGCTCTTGAACGGTTCGCCAAGATCTCCCGGGCCATCTTCGACTCCGTCTTGTCCGTGGTGCTGTTCATGGTGGGCCTCCCCTTTGGTTGGACGCCAGCGGTTGCCAGCGCTTGCACGTCCACCTGGGGAAACCGCTTCGCCCTGGTCCAGAAGTGGTGCGGCGAGGAGTACAACCAAATCGATACCGCCTCAGCCCGGACAGCGATCATGCGTTACTACGGCCAAGCCGGTGGCGCCGAACCCCGGCGGGCATGGTTGCTCCTCACCGATGCGCAGCGCGACCGCGTTCCCCTCGATGACTTCGACCAGCTGTGGGCGCCTTATTCCTGGGCGGAAGTCATCAGCGACATCCAGACCGTGGAGAAGCGGCACAACGTCTTCCAAGTCGACGTCCGTCACTACGAAGGGTTTGGCGACACATCGATGCCCAGCCGCGGGCGCCTGGTGGACTATCGCATTCTGGTGGGACTGGAATCCATCAATGGCGCGCTGCGGATCAGCGAAGAAATTGTCGACCGCCGGCTCGCCACCCAGCTGGCCAACTACCCACGCCGCGGCATCGCACCCCACCAGAAGACCTACAACACCGCCCTCCAGGATGACGAGAACGTTGCCATGCAGGCCTCCCGCGACGAGGCGGGTGGTCTGCTGAGTCTCCTCTGCACGCTGGATGAACCAACGACATCACCCGACAATAGCCAGGACGGTGTTCGAAGTTGGTTTAGGACACCACAGGGCTGGCTCCCCACGTCGGGAGTACCCGATTTCGATCGACGGACGTTGCAGACGTGCAGCGACGCCTATGCCGGGGCGGACTCCTAAGGGAGCGGCGGTTAAGGGGGGTGCTTTCCGCGGGCAGCTGCACAATCCCTGTTGCGTTCCCCCGGCCGGTGGTAGGCAGGGTTCATGACAACTCGCATTCCACGGGCCGCAGTTGCCCTCACCGTCGGAATCCTGTCCACTTCGCTGCTCTCCGGCTGCAGCGGCACGGGCGGTTCGGAGGAAGCCGCCGATGGCGGTGTCGGGGGCACCTCCGAGGCCGTCGCGCCAAGTGCGTCCAGCGCCTCCGCCTCCCAGACGGGCACCGGGGCCGACGACCTCGCATTCACCGCCATCTCGACCGCCGAATCGACGGGCGGGAAGGCCATGGGCATCGACCGCCTCGACGACGGAGCGGGCGGCTACAAGGTCGAGGTCCTGGACGGTTCGGCGCTTTACGCAGTGACTGTCGATGAAGCCGCCCAGAAGGCCGAGCAGCGCCAGAAGGTCTCCACCGACGCCAAGGAAGTGAAGGAGTTCGAGGGCATCGAGGTCCCGCTCACCGAGGCTCTGAAAACTGCGCAGGAGGAGGCCCCGGGCATGAGAATCGATGAGGCCGAGGCCGACGACGAAGACGGTGCCATGCAGTGGAAGGTCGAGTTGGATGTCGACAACGGGCAGGGCAGCAAGGACGTCGTCGTCGACGCCAAGAGCGGATCCGTCCTTAAGTAACGCCCTCGGGCGCATCAGGCTGCGCCACCAGCTGACAAAAAAGCGGGGCGACGGCGGAACCCTCGTTCCGCCGTCGCCCCGCCTTGTCCAGGGGTTAGATCACACGGCCCCCGACAGCCTTCTGGCTACTTGGTCGCCCAGAGGACCGACTCGTCATCGAAAGAGATGGTCTCGCCGACGCGCAGCGTGGCGTCCTTGAGCGCTGCCTTCGGGACATCGAAGCAGACCTGGTAGGAGGCGCTGCCGCCGCGGGTCAGCCCCGGAGTCTCGGCAGCCGGCTTCTCGGTCACGGCCATGCAGGTCGAGGTGTCGTAGATCCGGGAGTCCGAACCGACCAGCTCGGGCTGCAGGTCCATCCAGGCGGTGCCTTCCTTGTCACCCTCATAGGTCACCGACAGGTCGGCCAGGACATACTGCCCCTTGGCCTTGTCGTTGAACGGGTTCGCGGTCTCGATGTCCTTGGCGCCGTTCAGGTCAACGGATGTCACGGCCACCTGGTAGGAGCCGACGGTCGCCGCCTTCCCGAGGGCCAGGACCTTCGCCGTGTCGGCAGCCTGCTCGACGACTTCGGCGGGGGCAGCGACCTCCCCGTCCATCGAGTCCTCCACAGCAGTGCTGACGCTGTCGATGGCGGCCACATACGCGGCCTGGGTCACGAAGACCATGACGATCGCCACCACGGAAATGACCGTCGCGGCAATGCCGAGGCCCTTGCTGCCCCGGCGCTTGGCGGCAATGACCAGCGAGATGATGCCCAGCACGAGTGAAACGAACCCGAGGAAGGCGGCGAAGTTGTTGATGATCGGCACCCAGCAGAGCAGCAGGGCGACGATGGCCACGATCAGCGCGGCGATGCCCAGCCCCTTCCCGGCGGTGGTTTTCGGAGCCGGTGCCGGCACTCCGGGCGCAGGTGTAGTGGGATTTTGTACAGACATGATTCCCCCATGGAATACGGCAGCAGACGCTGCGTGGTCGAGTGATCGGCCGGAATGCCCCCCAGGCAATCCGGCCGGCATCGGTTGGTTGATGCATAAACCAACATATGTGGTGTCACCGACAATTTGAAACACGGCCCGTCCGGACCACATCGGTCGTACAAAACGCTTGATCATTAAATGATTGAGGCGTACACTATTACTTGAAAGATCAAGCAAATCTCATGAAGGAGCACACCATGGCGAACGTCAGCATCATCGGAACAGGAAACATGGGCCAGGCCATCTCGTCCATCGTCAGCGCTGGCGGAAACAACGTCGAGCTCCTGAACACCCAGGACACCGACAAGGTAGTCACCGGCGACATCGTCATCCTGGCCGTGCCCTACCCGGCGCTGCAGGCCATCGTCGAGGCCCGCGGCGAGCAGCTCGCCGGCAAGGTCGTCGTCGACATCACCAACCCGCTGAACTTCGAGACCTTCGATTCCCTGACCGTCCCGGCCGACAGCTCCGCAGCCGCCGAGCTCGCCGCCGCGTTGCCGCAGTCCAAGGTCCTGAAGGCCTTCAACACCAACTTCGCCGCCACCCTGTCCTCCCACTCACTGGGCGCGAACACCACCACGGTCCTCATCGCCGGAGACGACGCCGCCGCCAAGGCCGAGTTGGCCGGGATCATCACCGCCGGTGGCGTGAAGGCACTCGACGCCGGCGCGCTGTCCCGCGCCCGTGAGCTCGAGGCCATGGGCTTCCTGCAGCTGACCCTCGCGGCCGCCGAGAAGATCCAGTGGACCGGCGGCTTCGCCGTCGTCTAGGCACTTCCCGTCTCCATCCACTCCCCGAGGACGACGGCGCTGCCCAGGCGCCGTCGTCGTCCTCGGGTGTGCATCAAGGGCAACACGCCGATCGACTTCGGTGAATGCGCCGCTCACCGGTCGGCCCGGTCATGCCACCGATACTGGACATTCCGCATCCCGCATCTGCACCCGAAGGAACCCCCATGGCTACGCCCGAGACCACCCTGCGCCTGAAGTCCGTCCTCGAGATCCTGGCCGATGCCCATCGGGCCGGATCACGGCGTACCGGCCACGAGGTTGTCACCGAGGCGCTGCTCCGCGTCCCGCCGACGGACCACGAGCAGGTCCTGCTCAGCGGCGGGGTGCCGCGGGGCTTCAAAAGCCTCGCCACGGCCACCGCCCGGCTCGTCAAGGCGGGTTGGATAACCAAGGGACGCGGCGGGTGGGCCATCACCGAGGAGGGCCAGCGGGCAGCCGAGAGGTTCGCGGATCCGCGGGACCTCGTTCGTGCCCTCGATGGCGGAATTGCCTTGCCCGGGGCCGCGCCGGCGGCCCTTCCCGGCGCGCCGGCAGAGCTCTCCGTCGTCCCCGACGGGGCGTCCCCCTCGCCCGCTTCCCGCCAGCCCTCGGCCGTGGCGCTGGTCGGGGACTTCACCGTGCTGCTCGGCGCAGACGGGAACTGGGATCCGCGGGCCGAGCAGGCGCAGATGTCCTTCGACGCCGCCGACGGGCTGTGGAAGCTCGGGGCCGAGCTGCCCGCGGGGACCTACGCCTTCAAGTTCGCCATCGATGGCTCCTGGGCGGAAAACTACGGCGCGTTCGGCCTGCGTGATGGAGCGAACCACGAGCTCCGACACGGCGGCGGTGCCCTCGTCTTCGCCTACGACCATGCCACGCGTGACACTGCCGCGGGTACGGGATTCATCCAGCAACCGGAGGTCCTCGCCTCCGCATGATCGATTCCGGTAGCGCGGGGCGGCGGCCCTGGGCCCCCGCCCCGCGCGCTGACCGGGCCCGACACCCAGCCGTCGGGGTGGGTCGCGAGTGTAGAGTTCCTGCATGACTTCTACTGTTGACTGGCTCACACGACTCGTCGCCTTCGACACCACATCGCACCGATCGAACCTGCAGCTGATCGACTGCGTGGCCGGCGAACTGCGCAAACACGGGATCGAGCCCGTATTGTTCCCGCACGAGCAGGAAGACGGCATCCGCAAGGCCAACCTGTTCGCCACGTTCCCCGCCCACGATGGCAGGACCACGGGAGGCGTCGTGCTCTCCGGACACACCGACGTCGTGCCCGTGGAGGGACAGGACTGGGACAGCGACCCCTTCGCCGTGACCGAGCGCGACGGCCGCCTCTACGGACGCGGCACCGCGGACATGAAGGGCTTCCTGGCGGTCATCATGTCCCGGCTGGAGGCGATCGCCGCCGCCGACCTCGCCGAACCATTGCACCTGGCCTTCTCCTACGACGAGGAGGTCGGCCTGCTCGGCGCCCAACGCATGATCGACGAGTTCACCGGGCACGGCATCGCGGCGGACTCCTGCATCGTCGGGGAACCCTCGGGCATGCGGGTGGTCCGCGGGCACAAGTCGATCAACCTGTTCGGCGCCCGCTTCCGCGGAGTAGCCGCGCACTCCTCGCTCACCCCACAGGGCCTGAACGCCATCCACTATGCGGGCCGCTTCATCGAGTTCTACCGGCAGCTCACCGACCAGTGGCGCCAGGACGGCCCGTTCGATGACGCCTACCCGGTGCCCTTCACCACCGGCGGGGTCAACCTCATTTCCGGCGGCATTGCGGGCAACACCGTCCCGGACGCCTGCGAGATCGAATTCGAGTTCCGCGCCCTGGGCACCGTGGACACGGCCCCGGTCGTGGCGCAGATCCGCGAGTTCCTCTTCGACGTCCTGGAACCCGAGATGCGGGCCGAACACCCGACCGCCGGCATCGACCTGGTCGTCAAGGCACAAGGGCCCGGGCTGGAAACCGATGCGGGCGCCGGCGTCGCGACCCTAGCCCAGGAGTGCGGCGGGTATCCGACCGAGGGGAAGGTCACCTACGGCACCGAGGCCGGGCTGTTCCACAATGCCGGCATTGAGACCGTGGTGTGTGGGCCCGGGGAGATCGCCGTCGCACACGCCGCCAACGAATACGTCGAGCTCGAACAGCTCGAGGCGTGCGAGACATTCCTGGACTCCCTCATCGCCCGGCTCGGGCGGGACCAGGCATGAGGCGGGCCGCCACCGGTCCCGGGGCACCGTCCGCCACGACCACCGTCACCGCCGCCGAGCGCTCGCGCGCCCGCCGCGCCGTCGTCGCGTCCTCCATCGGCAACGCGCTGGAGTGGTTCGACATCATCGTCTACTCCTCGTTCGCCGTCGTCATCTCCGCCCTGTTCTTCGAACCGGCCGGCCAGGCCGGCGGCCAGACGACCGGAATCCTGCTGACCTTCGGCACGTTCGCGGTCTCCTACCTGGTCCGCCCGATCGGGGCCATGGTGCTCGGCTCCTTCGCCGACCGGCACGGCCGCAAGGGTGCGTTGACCCTGACGATCATGCTGATGATGCTCGGCACCCTGATCATGGCCTGCGCGCCGACGACCGCCGTCATGGGCCCGGCGGCGGCACTGGTGATCCTGCTCGCCCGGCTCATCCAGGGCTTCTCCGCCGGCGGGGAGTTCGGCACCGCCACGGCGTTCCTCATCGAGAACGCCCCCGACCGCAAGGCCTTCTACGGCAGCTGGCAGGTCGCCACGCAGGGCGTGTCCATGTTCCTCGCCTCCGCGTTCGGGTTCACGCTGTTCACCTTCCTGGACCACGACGCGCTGTACAGCTGGGGGTGGCGCATCCCGTTCTTCTTCGGCCTGCTCATCGGGCCGGTCGGCTTGTACATCCGGCTCAGGATGGAGGAGACGCCGGATTTTGCCGCAGAACGCGGGAACCTGGCCAAGTCCCCGCTGACCGCCACGATCGTCCACGCGGCACCACGCTGGTTGGCGTCCGCGGCCATCGTCGGGCTGGCCAGCGTCTCGGTCTACCTGATCCTGTTCATGCCCACGTACTCGGTGCAGAACCTGGAGCTGCCCTCCTACGCGGGTTACCTGGGTGGCATCATTTCCGGCGTCGTCACCCTGATCGGCGCTCCGCTGGCCGGCAAGGTGGCCGACCGGATCGGCTGCGTTCGGGTCATGCTGGGCGCAGCGGTGGTGGCGGTGGTCGTCGCCTTCCCGCTGTTCCTGATGCTGGTCGCTTCCCCGAGCGTCGCCATGCTGACCGTCGTCCAGGTGGTGCTCGGAATCCTGATGGCCGCCTACTTCGGGCCGTTGCCGGCCCTGTTGGCCGACATGTTCCCGACGAACATCAGGACCACCGGCATGTCCATTTCCTACAACGTCGGTGTCACCCTGTTCGGCGGGTTCGCCCCGCTGATCCTCGCGTGGCTGGTGAATTCCACCGGCTCGCTGCTGGCGCCGAGCTACTACTACATCGTGATCGGCCTGATCTCGATCGTGGGGCTGGTGGTGGCGCGCCGGAGCTTCGGCAAGCGCTGACCGCGGCGCACGGCTCCTTCACCGCCGAAGTAGCGGCGCCAATGCGTCCGTCAGTTGATGATCCGGCCCCGGTCATCCGCCCGAAGTGCCGCCAACCGTCCCCTCCACACCTCGAGCGCCTCGGGTGTCAGCCGCGTCCACTCGGTGATCTCGCCGACGACACGCAGCGGTGCGCTGCTGCGGTAGGACCGGGTGGGGTTCCCGGGGAATTTCTTGTCGGTCACGTTCGGGTCGTCCTCGAATGCCCCGGTCGGCTCCACCTCGTACACGCGGGGCACGGCCCCGTGCCCCGCGAGGTCCGCGGCGATTTCGGCGGCGAGTCCGGCCCCCTCTTGGCGTGCGGTGAAATAGATGTGGTTCATCACCACCTCGGGCCGGTAGTTCGACCGGTACCCCGCAGTGAGCAGATCGCCCACCCGCAGATCCGCGATGGTGCCGTGGAAGAACGGCCCGCTGTCCGCCATGCCGCCCCCGGCTACCTGACCACGCGGTAACGCAGGAACATGGATCCGGAATGGAAGAGCCGCGTCTCGGCCACCTCCAGGTCCACCCGGCGCTCGTCGTGGGCGAAGTAGGGCGTCCCGCCGCCGACGAGCACCGGGCACACCATCACCTGGTACTCGTCGATCAGCCCGGCGGCGGCCGCCTCGGCGGCGAAGGCCGCCCCGCCGATCGCGATGTCTCCCGATCCCGGCTCATCCCGCAGCGAGGCGATCTCCTCCGCGACGCTCCCGGTGGCCAGCCGGGCGTTGCCCTGGACCTCGGACAGCGTCCGGGAGAACACCACCTTCGGCAGCGACTTCCACAACTCCGTCCATTCGCGCTCTGCTTCGCCCAGTGACGGGTCCTCGTCGGCGGTTTCCCAATACAGCATCGTCTCGTAGAGCCGCCGCCCCATGAGGTGCACGCCGACCGCCTTCAGCTCGTCGAGGTAGAAGCGGAAGACCTGCTCATCCGGTTCCGACCAGTCGAACTTTCCGTCCGGCCCGACGATGTAGCCATCCAGTGAAACACCCATCGAATAGGTCACGCTGCGCATGGGAACCCCTCCAGGTCGGTGGGGTCGATCCTACGACTCCCCGGCGCGGAATGACACGGGGTGCACGGCACCGGAGTACGACGGCGGTGCTCGCGGCTTCCAGCGGCGGTAGGGTCCCGCCGGCTCGGTCCCGGAGCGCCGTCCGCGCCGGATAGGCTCGGTACATGCCTTCAGTGATCCCGAAGCCCGTTGCCGTCGCGTTGAAGAAGACGACCACACGGTTGGCCCTGGCCTTCGCGGCCCTGCAGGCCACCGTCATCGCCGGACTGGTGGTCTTTGATGCCCTGAAGCGCCTGCAGCGAACCAAACGCTCCGGGTTCCCACGTCCGGGCACCTTCGACGCCCGTGTCGCGGACTCCGACGCCAAAATCTACACCTACGGCGAGGACCTCTACGCCGACATGATCGCCGCGATCGACGGTGCCGAGGAACAGGTCCTCCTGGAAACGTACATCTGGAAATCCGATGCGACGGGTCGCCGGTTCAAGGAGGCGTTGAACGCCGCCGCGCGGCGCGGTGTCGACGTGTTCGTCATCTACGACGGCTTCGCCAACCTCGTCGTCCCGCCGTCCTTCTACGACTTCGATCCGGACATCCATGTCTACCGTTTCCCGGTCGTGCGCCCGTCCAGGTTGTTCACCCCGCTGCGCAGCACCGGGCTGGACCACCGCAAGCTGCTGGTGGTCGATGGCCAGACCGGCTTCGCCGGGGGCTACAACATCGGGGACCTCTACGCGACCGAATGGCGCGATACCCACCTCCGCGTCCAGGGTCCCGCGACGTGGGAACTGCGCCAGGCCTTCCTGGACGTCTGGAACACCGCCTACGGTCGGCCGGAGATCCCGTACCAGCGGCCACGCACCTGGGATCCGCACCTGCGCGCAGCCAACAACATGCCCTCCCACCTGGTGTATCCGATCCGTGGCCTATATCTCGACGCCATCAACCGGGCCAGTGACCACATCTACATCACGACTGCCTACTTCATTCCGGACCGCCAGATCCTCCAGTCGCTCCTCGCGGCCAGCAGGCGTGGCGTCGACGTCCGGTTGATCGTTCCCGAGGATTCGAACCACGTCCTGGCCGACTGGCTCGCCCGCGGCTTCTTCACCGCCATGCTCAAGGAGGGCATCACCGTGCTCCTCTACCGCGACGCCATGATCCACGCCAAGACCGCAACCATCGACGGTCAATGGTCCACGATTGGCACCGCCAACATCGACCGGTTGAGCCTGACGGGAAACTACGAGACGAACCTCGAAATTCACTCCGAGGACATCGCCACCAGGATGCGGGAAATCTTCGACGTCGACAGCGGCAACTGCCGACAACTGACGCTCGCCGAGTGGAAGAGGCAGAATCCGGCTGCCAAATTCAGCGAATTGGTCCTGATCCCGCTTCGCCCGTTCCTCTGAGTCGAAGGAGACGAACGCACACGTTCCGTGGACCCCATCCAGCACAGGGCCTATCGTGGGGACTTCCGGCCGGGGCCCCTCGTCCTGGCCGGAATGCCATGTAGTCCAATGAAAGGTGCAGGCCATGACCGAAACGAAAATCACCGCTTCGAGGACCATCGACGCTTCAGCGGACACCATCTTCCGTGCGCTCTCCAATCCCGAACACCACGCGGAACTCGATGGTTCCGGCATGGTGCAGTCCGACGACAAATCGGATCGCATCACCGCGGTGGGTCAGGTCTTCACGATGAACATGACCTGGGACAAGATGGGCGGCGACTACAAGACCGACAACCATGTCGTCGGTTTCGACGAAAACAAGCTGCTGGCCTGGAAGACCGCTCCCCAAGGTGAGCAGCCCCAGGGATGGGAATGGGTCTGGGAACTCGAGCCCCAGGGCCCAGACGCCACTGAAGTGTCGGTCACCTATGACTGGAGCGCGGTCACCGATAAGGAGACCCTGAAGAAGGTCAGCTTTCCTGCGGTCGACCAGGAGGCACTCGAGGCATCCCTTGGAAATCTCGCGTCCGCGGTCTCGCAGGCGTAGCTGGCCGAGGCCATCGGCGCGTGGGGCCAAGCTCCCGAACCGGCGGCGATACCGACAAGCTCCCACGTTCTGCACAGCAGGTGCCCAGCGGCCGTGTCTAGGCTGGGATATGCCTCATGAAGGTGCGAGTGATGACGCAGGGCCCCAACCTCACGGTTGGGGCCCTCTTCGTTGCCAAGACAACGACAAGGCGGCTCGGGCTGCCTGCCCCCGCGCCAGTCATGGCGGATCGACGACAGCGGCACGCGACCGGGGTCGATCGAGCGGACAACCCCGAACTGGGACAATGGACGCATGACCAAGTGGATCATGCTGGCGTGCGCCATCCTCAGCGAGGTGACCGGTTCGATGTCCCTGAAGGCCGCGATCGACCATCCCGGCTGGTACGCGGTGACGGCCGTCGGGTTCGTCGTCGCGTTCATCTGCCTGTCGCAGGTCCTGCGCCTCGGCATGCCGCTGGGTGTCGCCTACGGGATCTGGGGTGCGACGGGCGTCGCCCTCACCGCCGCGGCATCCGCCGTCGTCTTCAACGAACCGCTCACGGGCACGATGCTGGCCGGGATCGCGCTGATCATCGCCGGCGTCCTCACCGTCGAGCTCGGTTCCCAGCACGCCGCCAACACGAACCGGGTGTCCGACTGATGGCGTGGCTCCTGCTCCTCGCCGCCATCGTCAGCGAAGTCGGTGCCACCCTCTCGCTGCGCATGGCCACCCATGGCAGCAAGCGCTGGTACGTTCCCGTCGCCGCCGGATACCTGCTCGCGTTCACCTGCCTGGCGCTGACCCTCGATGCGGGCATGGGCCTCGGTGTCGCCTACGGGATCTGGGCCGCCCTCGGCGTCGCGCTGACAGCCGTGGCGAGCCGGCTCCTCTTCGGCGAACCGCTGAACTGGATCATGGCCATCGGGATCGCACTCATCATGGGCGGGGTCCTGCTCGTCGAAACCGGATCGGCGAATTAGGGACCAAGGGCGCAGCCCGACGACGGCTGGGCACCACGTCCCGGATATGCTCCTCCTGGGCGCCCTCCACCGCTGCGCTCTTGACAGGTTGTCAGACAGCCCGAATGCTCAATCCATCGGCTCGACCGGGGGACACCATGGACGAAGGACCAGAACCCGCCGCCAAACTCTTCCTGGCCGCAGCGCTGACGCTCGTGGCGGGGATGGCGATCTATCAGTTCGGGCCGCTCATCCCGCCGAACGAGGGGATCGAGGACAACAGCACCACGGTGCTACTCATCGGCGTCGCGGTGGCCCTCATCGGAGCCGTGGTACTGCTCGTGGCGACGTATCGTCTCATCGGCTCCATCGACTACCTGGTCCGGCGTTCCGAAGCCGGGGACCGCAGCGAGCGGACGGAACACCCGTCGGGCTGACGGCACGTCCGCACCAACCGCCCCGGGCAAGGTGTCAGCCCCGAGTGACATCCGCCCCGGCGTCGTCATAGGCGGCGACCAGTTCGCCGAAGGCGTCGTTGTCCCACGCGACCGGGCTCCCCGCCAGCGCCGGTTCCAGCCGATCGAGCGAATAGTGCATGCCGACGACGTCACCGCGTCCGATCGCCAGATCCAGGTCGGGCACGGAGTAGGTGGCGATCAGCAGCGTGCCCGCATCGGTGGCCTCCAGTTCCCAGCGCATCCACGACCCGGGGCCGGTGTGGGTGTGTTCCAGCAATGTCGGCCGCTGCAGACGCGTGATCGTGAACTCCATGGTCGGGAAGTCCACGTCCGGCCACTCGAAGACGATCCTGCCGCCTTCCCGCAGGTCAACGGTGAGCTTCGCCGCCATCGGCGGCCACCAGTCCCCGAGCCGATCGGGTTCGGTGATCGCAGCCCACACCTCCTCGATCGGGTAGGCGAGGGTGCGCTCGAAGCGCACGCGTCCGCCCTCGGGGGTGCCCTCTATCGTTCCGGTGGGGCTCGGGCTCATGGTTTCTCCTCGGTCGTGCGGGCGCTCGCGGTCTGCGTGGCGGTGCGTTCGAGATGCCGTTCCAGGTTGTCGAGGCGGTTGGACCATTCCATCCGGTACGGCTCCAACCACTCGTCCAGCTCCATGAGCGGCTCGGGCCGGAGGCGGTAGAGGCGCCGTTGGGCGTCCCTCCTGACGTCGACGAGCCCGGCGTCGCGGAGCACCTTGAGATGCCGCGAAATCCCGGGCTGGTGCATCCCGATGACCTCGACGAGTTCGCCGACCGAGAGCTCCCCGCCCCGGATGGCGTCGAGGATGCGTCGCCGGGTCGTCTCGGCGATGGCTTCCAGGACTGTGGTCGATGTCATGACTTCAATATGCGACTCAACATATATATGCGCAAGCAAATGCACGACGGTGATCCTCGAGTGCCGGATCCGGCCTCTCGGAGGTCGCTTCCGCCCACGCTTCGGTCAGCGAGGTGTTGATCCGTCTTCCGGGAGTTCAAACGCGGCCAGCCATGAGGCCGAGAGCCCCTCTAGTTGCTCCACCTCGTTCTTCCTGGCCGCAGAGAGAATTTCTCACCGTTTCCTATCGCCCGATGGGCGGGGCGTACAGCAGGTTCGAGAGAAGCACGTGTGCAAGCTCCGTCACGCGTCATTTCGCGGGAGAATCCACCAACGGACAAGCGGCCATCGACAAGGGCGATGCCTCCCACATGGTTCCGACTATCCACCCCCTCCTCCGGCTGGACCGTGCGCAAGCCGGGAACCACCAGCCCGAATTCACGGCGGCCTACATCTCGCCCGTCGCAGATCGTGCTGTCATCGAAGGTGCCATCTCGATGGTGTGGGCGGCGTCCGGTGTCGCCTCCGCCACTTAGGCATCAGCACTCCCTGCAGGTCAAGGCTGAGGACGCGGCAGACGGGCAACCGCCCGCCGCGGTCGTCCTCCACGCGGTGCATCCCGATCTTGTCTGCGACCCGCTCCGAGGAACGGTTGGCGGGGTGCATGATTGCTACGAGTTCATCGGCGTCGGTGTGCCCGCGTGCGTAGTCGCGGCACGCCGCGGCCGCCTCTGTGGCGAGACCGGTCCCTTGCCAGGCAGTGCCGACGTGATAGCCGACCTCGAGCTTGCGCACGCCGTTGACGGGCTGCCACGTCAAGCCGCAGTCGCCGACGAATTCGCCATCTCGCGTCTCGATGATCCACAGGCCATATCCGTGTTCGGCGTAGTTGGCCTGGTTTCACGAGATCTATTCAGCAGCCTGCTCCCGGGGCTTGGGCGCAGGATAGAACTGCATGACCTCCGGATCTCGCCGAGCAGTCCGGCCATCAGGTCCAGATCGGCCAAGGTCATCTCGCGGAAGCGCAGTCGGGTCGTCTCACCAGGTGGCATGCCTCCCACGCTACCGGCGGCCAACCGCGCTAGTTACGGAACCGGTCGAACACCGTGTACATGAAGTCACTGCCCTGCTTGAGTGCCTCCACATAGATCCGCTAGACGAGCTCCGCCTCGTCGGCGACGACACGACCGGCATGGATGACTGTGCGGTCATCACGGCGATCCATGACGGCGGCCGTCACAGAGTCCCCGGCTACCAGCACGAGGTCGGCCACGTCCCCAACAGCCAGGCCAGGGCGGTCGGCCACCGAGCCCAAGCGAGGCGCTTCGGAAGACATGATCGAGGCCCCGCCAACTGTGGCTATCGCGACACAGTGCTCGATGAGCTCATCAGCACGGAACTGATGGGTAAAGGCCAGCTGCCAGGTCCTGTCCAACATGTCGGCATTGCCGTACGGGGACCAGTAGTCGCGCTGGCCATCCTCGCCAAGTCCAACGCGCACCCCAGCCTTGGCGAGATCCGGCAAGGGGAGACCGCGTTGCTGCGACGGTGCAACGGTGGCCATGCCAATGTCGAGATCGGCGAATTCCTCGACGAGCCGGCGGGTGGTGGCTTCGTTGATGCTGCCCAATTCGTAGGCGTGCGACATCGTGAGTTGTCCTTGCATGCCCATGGCTCGTACTCGCTCCAGAATGAGGTCCGTGGAAAAGACGCCGAGATGTCCCGGTTCGTGGAGGTGCACGTCAACTGGCACCTGGAACTCATTGGCCAGGGAAAACAGGACGTCGAGGTGGCCCTTGGGATCGCGGTCCAGCGTGCACGGGTCGATGCCGCCCACCCAGTGGGCGCCCTCGCGCAGCGCTTGCTTCATGAGCGGAACGGTTCCCTCCTCGCGCAAGAGCCCAGCCTGGGGAAATGCAATAATCTGCACCTCGCATCGATCCTTGTGGACTTCAGCGGCTGCCTGCACGGCGTGGAATCGTTCAAGTCCGCAATCCACGTCGATTTGCGCGTAGCTGCGCACCCGCGTCACCCCGAGCTCAATCATCCTGCCCAGCGTCGTGATCGCCCGTTCTTCGGCCGTTTTTTCGGCGTCCCGCCAGTTCTTACGATCGTTCATCACCATCGGCCAGATACCTGGCGATCCCGTGTGGGGCCGGAACGGCAGGCCGATCCGCGTGGAGTCGAGGTGCACATGGACGTCGCTGAACGACGGGAGCAGGAGACGTCCACGGCCGTCGATGACCTGGGCCCCGGAAGCTGGGGAAGAAGCGCCGGCGATCGTCTCGTCCTCAATCAGGACATCCGTGGCGGTGCCGCCCCATGGACGAACGTTTTTCAGCAGGAGGGCAGACATGGGGATCCTTTCTAAATGCGGGTTGCTATGGATTGCAGTGATGGTCGACGCCCGGCCTCGACGTGGGCCAGCATGGAGGCCTCGGCCAGTCGTACTTCCCCGGAGCTGATCGCGTCATAGAGCTGGTGGTGCTCGTGGCACTGGATATCGGCGCTGCGGTCAGCCGTTTGGGCAAACAACCAGCGTGTCCTGGCAAGTATGGCGGGCATCGTGTCGGCGAGCATGCGATGTCGCGCGGCATGGATGAGTTCGGTATGGAATTCGGCGTTGGCCACCAGAATGGCTTGTGCATCCTTCGAGGCCGTAGCCATGTCCGCGTGCTTGATCGCTTGATCGAGTCCCTCGTGGGGCGACCCCGCGGCATAGTGCCGTGCTGCCGCGCCTGCGGCCAGTGGCTCCAAGGCGCAGCGCAGATCGAAGAGCTCGTCGACGTCCTGCACTGACATCTCGCGCACTATTGCACCGCGCCGCGGAAGGATCGCCACGAATCCCTGGAACTCGAGATTGCGCAGGGCTTCACGGATCGGAACCCGGGATACACCGATCTCCTCGGAGAGCTCACGTTCGCGGAGCCGGTTTCCGGGCGCATGGGTCCCGTCGATGATGCCTTCGCGGATCGCCTTTTCGGCGATCTCCACCATGCTTGCGGCCTCGCCGGATGGTTCAGGCATCCAATGGCACTTCCTTTCCGATCCCGGCTGCGGCAGCTGCCTTGAGAATGACTTCAGCGATGGCGGTGTCCTGCAGGCCAGTGCCCACGGAGTTGTAGAGCGTGATGTCCTGGTCATCCAGGCGCCCGGGCACGTCGCCCCGGAGAACACTGCCGAGTTCTGCGATGATTTCGGGCAACGTGCCGTCGACAGAAGCGGCCAACAAGTAGTCACCCGACTCGTGCGCTGCCGTCTCCTCGTGGTCGATGAAGACCCGGGAGCGGTGGAACGCATCGGCGTCGACTTCCCTGTCAGTGGGCCGTGGTCGTGCGCCGACCACGTTAAGATGTTGTCCGGGGCTCAGCCAAGCACCCAAGACGATGGGTTCGACGCTGGGTGTCAGCGTGCAAATGATGTCGGATCCACGAACAGCCGCCTCGGGGGATGCAGCCGCCGTGATGACGGGCACGGTGCCGTGCCACATGCTTTCCAAGCTTGACCGGAAGTTTTCGACGGAGGCCCTCGTCCGGCTCCAGACGGTGATGGCTTCCAGCGGGCGCACCCGATGGATGGCCCGCGCGTGCTCCAATGCCAGTGCCCCGGCCCCGACGAGACCGAGCCGTGAGGCATCCTTTCTTGCTAAGGCCTCTGTCGCGACCGCGGATACAGCCGCGGTGCGGGTACGCGTGGGAATCGCGCCGTGGAGTATGGCTTTGAGGAAGCCGGATTCGCGGTCGATGACGGTGATGGCAGATACCTGGGAAGGCTTGTTGTTGCGTGCATTGCCGGGGCTGTCCATCAGGGTCTTACTTGTCACCAGGTTGGACCGAAGGTCGACCCCAAGCATGGGGATGTAGGCCGCTTCCTCCCCCTCCCATCGCAGGGCATGCGGTGCGACGGTGTGCGCGTCATGGCCTTGCCGGCCGAGGACGTCGCGGAGGGCGGCGTGGGTGGCTTCGATGTCGGCAAGGCGTTCGAGGTCGGTGCGCGAAAGAATCAGCATTGGCTCTCCTGGGGGAAGGTCGAGGGGAAGATCGTGTCAGCGGCCCGGCCCAAGGGGTCTCGAAGAGCGTACCCCTCGCGCAGCTTGTCGAAAGCGGCCTGGGCATCGGATCGAAGCCTCGTGAGGTCGATGCCCGATATCCGGCCGTCGCGCATGACGGTTCGGCCCGACACCATGGTGAAGACGGCATTGCGCGCCGTGCCGTTGAGCACCAGGGTGCGCAGGGGATCGTCGATTACCCCGTCACGGAAATCGGCCATCGAGAATGCTGTGAAATCCGCGGTTGCCCCTTCCTGGATGGTGCCGAGGTCGGGCCTGTGCAGCGCCGTGGCACCGCCGGTGGTAGCGGCATTGACGTACTGCGCGTAATCCGCCGAACCATGTCCGAACTGCACTCGGGCAGCGTGCAGTCCAACGTCCATGCCGCGGACCAGGTCGGGTGGAAATGAATCGGTGCCCAAAGCCATCGTGATGCCCGCAGCGTTGTAGTCCGACAACGTATTGAGCACGCCGCCATATCGGAAAGTAGTCAGGGGACAATGCACCACGCTGGCTCCCGCCTCCGCGATACGGCGCAAGTCGGGCGAGTCCTTTGCCTGCCTCTCCAGCCCGCCCAATGCCGGGTTGCGGTCCGTCCACAATGCGTGTGGAATCAGCAGCCGGTCATTGAGCAGGTCATGCCGCTCCAACAAGTCAAGGGGGGTGATGCCGAGGCGGTCTTGGATGAGGATGCGTTCCCACCCCTGCTGGAGGCTATGCAGCCGCACCAGAAGATCCCGTTCCGCTGCAGTCTCGGCCGTTGCGGACAGGAGGTCATCGCTCATGGTCTCAATGCGGCAAGGGAGCAGAACGGGACTCAGTAGTGGATCATCGGCGGCGATGAGCTCGTCGGCAAATTTCAGTGCCTCTTCAAGACCCTGGCGTGCCAACTGCTCATCTGCCACGAGCGTCCGTGTTACTTGTCCGTCAGCATCCAGTTCAGCTGCCGAAACCGCTGAACGGTATGACGGGCCGAGCCAGCCCCGTAGGCCGATTTCCTTGGATATCCGGGCCATCTCCCGCAGTTCGTCCGCCTGCTCGTTCCACTCGAGGTGGATCTCGGATGCGATCGGCATATAACTCGTGATGCCATGCAAGGCCAGCTGCACCAGCCCGAAGGTCCGCAACGTCACGCGCTCCGAGGGAGTCAGAATCGCCGTCCGGTGGTTCCGCCAATGTTCAGCGGATCCGGCCAGCAACAGGGCATCCTGAGGGCTGTGCCAAGAGTCCAGCAGAAGATGGTCGATGTCCACGAGCGCGTCGAGGTCAATGAAACCGGGAAACAGGACGGCCGGGCCCAGGTCGATGACCTCCGCCGCATCGGGATACGCAACAGCTTCAGGCGCGTCGGAGTCCCCGCCTCGCTGCCCGGAGGGGTTCCGGGCGGATACCTCGATGATCCGGCCATCACGAACACGCAGGACCGGATTGTTCAACCACCGTCGATCCTCCCCGGCGCCGACCAGTGCGTGCTTCGCTAGAATAATTGATTCCATAAGATTGATTGTATACCAAAGCTGACAAATGCTTGTGAGCAACATTACATTGATGTACCGTTACTCGCATCACGGCGCACGTAAGTTCGTCCAAACGCTTGTTCGACATTGCCGAAATCTCCGATTGGTATACAAGATGACTCAGAAGTCTTCACGCTCCAAAACGGTCGTTGCCCAACTCCCTGGCGATAAAGACACATCGCTAGCGGGACCCTCCATTCAGTTAAGGCACTGGATGATCTCGTTGGGGCTCAGTGTCTTCATCTCCCTCGTGGCGATCTTCATCGGCGACCACACGATCAAGCTGGGAATCTCCGCTATCGTCTTGTTCCCGATTATCTGGGCCGTCCTGCTCGGCTCCATCGTGGGTCTGCAGCGGTTCAAGCCAGTATCCGGGCGGGTGCGGGCCGTCGGCGACCCGCAGATCCGTATCGGCATCGTCCTCTTCCTCGCGCTACTGGGCATGGGCATTGGTCCAAGCCTGGGGAGGATCACCAACCTCGGGCCAGCGATCATGTTGCAGGAAGTCGGACACGTCTTCGGCACGGTCATCATCGCCCTGCCGATTGCGGTTGGCCTGCGTATGGGCAGGGCTGCCATTGGTGCCAGCTGGTCCGTTGACCGGGAGTCATACCTGGCCTTCGCGATCGAGAAGTTCGGCACGCGGGCGCCCGAGTACCGTGGCGTGTTCGGCGTCTGGATCTTCGGGTCGCTGTTCGGGGCCCTGTATATTTCCGTCATCGCCGGTCTGATGGGCAGCCTGGGAATCTTCAGCCCGCTGGCACTTGCCATGGGGCTGGGTCTCGGTTCATCCTCGATGATGCTCGGCGGGGTTGGCGCCCTGTCGGCACTCTACCCGGAGCAGGCCCCCGACATCCTGGCGGTTGCCGGCCTGTCGAACCTGGTCACCAACATCGTCGGATTCTATGCGGGTGTTTTCCTGTCACTCCCGTTGGCGCGCAAGCTGTACCTGTTCTGGACCCGGGTGTGGCGCCGTCCACAAGCCGAAATCGACGAAGCCAAGCTCGTCGCCCGTGGTGCCATTCCGCCGGGAGATGCCTCGAGAGATGATACCGGCATGGTGGAGCACCACGCCGACGAACCCGTTGACAACACCTCGAACACATTCCAGATGACGGCAGAAGTTGCCATCCAGGAAGGCGCTGCCGACGATCCGTCGGAGCCGCGCGGCTGGAAGGTCAGCCTCTTCGTCTACGCGAGCGCGGGACTGCTGGGCTTGATGCTCAACGCGATAGGCACCGGGCAGTTCAAACCAATCCAGCTGCTGGGAACGTTGTTGTTGGTGGCGCTGACGGCGGTGGCCTTCCGCATGGCAAAGTGGCTTCCCTCCGTTCCGGCCAGTGTCTGGGTACTTGGCCTGGCCACGATTCTCAGCGCCCCGTTCATGCCCTTTGCCGACATTTTCGTTGGTCTCGTTGATGGCATGAACGTCATGCTCTTTGGTCTATTGCAGCTCGCTCTGATCGGTCTGAGTCTGGGACGTGACGTCGGGGCCATCAAGCAGCTCAGCTGGAGGGTCGTCGTGGTAGCGCTCATTACGCTGACGAGTACGTTCATTGTTGCGGCAGCATTGGCGCAATCAGTTCTGCACCTCTGATCCGATTGCTGGTGATCGCCGCTATCCGGCTGTCCCGAAGGGCGCGTCGGAATGGCCCCCACGCCCCATGCACCCCCGGCGGAGGATCGGGGCCCGGAACGAAAGTCGCCGCCGCCCAGGCACGCGAGCAGATCCGCCGCCGGTTCAGGTCAGGAACTGCCCAAACACCTCGTACATGAAGTCACTCCCCTGCTTCAGCGCCTCCACGTAGATCCGCTCGTTGTTGCCGTGCATGGCGATCAGCTGCTCGTTGTCGATCACATACGGGTAAACGCCATAGCCGGGGATGCCCTTGGCTCTCCACGGCGCCAGGCTGGTCCCGGCCTCGAACAGCGCCGGGGCGAAGGCCGCGTCCGGATAGGTCTCCGCGGCCGAGGCGGACAGCGCCTTGAACAGGTCCGTGTCCACGTCTGCCGGTGGCGTCGCCCACGTCGTGTCCAACTGATCCAGCGTTTCGGCTTCGCTCATCCCGTCGGTGACGGCCAGCTCGACGGTGATGCCGCGCCTCTTCATCATTCGGCGGACCTCGGCCAGGAAGTCGCGTGGCTTCTGCCCACCCGGAATGGCCCGGCAGTTAACCCGTACATGAGCGGATGAGGGAATGACATTCTCCTTGTAGCCGGCGTCCTCGATGACGAACGCATGCGTGGTCCGCAGCAGCGCCCGGTGCAGGTACGGGTAGTTAGACCGCTTGACCATGACCGCCGCGGCCCGCTCACGGGCGTTCTGGCTGTGTGCCTTGAGCATCAGCTTGATGGCCTGCTTGAACCGGCGGTCGCTGGACGCGTCGGCGAGCGCTGCGAAGTACTCGCGGGTCACCTTCGTCAGGTGCACGGGCGCCTCCCACGCCCCCAGCTCGGCCACGCCCCGGGACAGGGCCACGACCGCCGAATCGGGCATCGGCTTCGACGAGTGGGTCGCCGTCCCGCCGGCAGTGAGGTCGAGGTTGAAGTAGACCTTGTCCTGCCGGGTGGCGGTGATGAGCATCGGGGTGATCTTGTCGTCCCGTGCCAGGAACCAGCCGCCCTCGGTCAGCACCGCACCGGCGTCGAGCTTGTCCCAGTGGTTCTTCGCCAACCAGGAGGACCCGAAGGACCCGGCCTCCTCGTCGCAGTCGGTGAGCACGATGATGTCGCGGTCGAACGCCGCCCCCTCGGCCAGGTGGCGCAGCAGCGCGCTGATGGTGGCTGAATTGGCTCCCTTCATGTCCAGTGCCCCTCGCCCGTAGATCTCGCCGTCGCGCACTTCGCCGGCGAAGGGGTCAACGTCCCAGTTCTCCGTCTCCACCGGGACCACGTCCGAATGTCCCAGGATCAGCAGCGGCTTGGCCGTCCCCGTGCCCGGGATGCGGGCGATGAGGTGCACGTTGTCCGGCTGCGGCGTATCGATGATCTCCACCGGCACGCCGGCCCGCTCCCACACCTCCCGCAGCATCTCCGCATGCTGGCGCGTCTTGGCACCCTGCCCGTGGTTCTGGGTGTCGAAGCGCAACATCCGCTGCAACAGGTCCAGCGCGTCCTGGTCCGCGTCCGGGATGGCAGCTGCGGCGGAGGCCGGCCGCGCGGTCCCCGTCCCGGCGAACAGGCCCGCTCCCCCGAGGCCCGCGACGCCGAGGGCGGCTGCACCTCCCAGGAAAGCACGACGGCGGACGGGACTGGTTCCCATGGTGGACAGGGTGCGCTGGTCGGACATGGGAGGCTCCTCGTTTCGAACTGTTGTCAATCACTCCACGAATGCGTTCACCCTTCCCTTCGTGGACGTCATGGTCAAGACGTGACGCACGCCAAGCTCGACAAGCGGTGTCGTTGAAGCGGTGAGCGGGCTTCAGCCTTCGTACTGCCCGCACGTATGTCGCCACGAGACGAACAGGCATCCGCGGATCATTGATCGCAGGAACCGGCCGCGCAGTAGACTAGGTACTGCCCCCCATTGCGATGGTGCGGGAAGAAGGCCCTAGGAACCCAGCCGGACGACTGGGCCCTGGGCCTTTCGCTTTTAGAGCGAGTCCGGGGTCCGCATTTCAACGATCATCATCGACTGCAAAACCTCCATATATTCGACTTCACCGTTGGCACCCGCGTTGAGGGCTCCGAGGAAGGTGTCCGGTATCCAGAGGAGGGGCTCGTCTGCGCCGCGAGCATGGGCAATATGGAAGTCCGTGGCCAGCCCCTGGTTTCGAAGTCCGACGACGTGGGCGATGTCTTTCTGGTTCTGGCTCGGCGTTCTGGACTCACACAGGAGGTCGTGGACGCCCATTGAGTGGAGCTCGTAATAGAGCGTCTCCAAACATTTTCGACGGAATCGCTCGGTCTTCCTTTGGCGTTGACACACAGCTGGAGACGAAACCTTTTCCAGCCGATCCGCAATAGGCAGGACAACAGAGGCAACGAATCAAGTTGTAGATCGGACCTGCCCTATCCAAAAAACTAGGCCCAGCCAATACTTGGACAATGAGGATACTTGAGCAGCTAGAAGAAGGCCTGGGCTGTCGTCCGAAGTACTTTGCCATAAGGCCAAATGGTGCCGCGCTAAAGGACGTGCAGCGGGTGATCACCCTCCGGCAATCCGCGTCTAGGGAGGACACCTGGCTAAGTCCTGACCGACCTGAAATATGGCCCCTCATCAGCCATCATGGGTTTAATCCCCAAAGTCTCTTTGGTGTTGCAAAAGCAAGGAAATGTCTACAAGAAGACTCTCGCCATCCTTCTTGCCCACGATGGCATCGTCGCCTCCGACCCGCTTGTCGAAGTAGAACGGTTGTGGGAGGTTGGTCGATTCGACGAAGCCCTGACCACCTTCAATGCTGTCGTCGCACAATTAGCTCTCGTCGAACCGCTTGTAGATCGCGGCATTCTTCGGTTCGAATCCGCACGCCCTTCATTCCATGAGGAGAAAAGGCTTTCAATTTTGGGCTTGTTCCACATACCTCCCGATCTCCAACCTTTTACCAATTTTGAGGAGGCCTATCCAGATGCGGTCTATTATGGTGGTTCCGAGGAACAGAGCTATGTAAAACAAGCTCGCGAGTTTTACCGGGTGATGGGTCTTCCCATTCCAAAAATGTCCTCTGCCGCCGAAGCTCGAAAAGCCATTCATGAAATGGCTTCAGCGCTGATACACGTCTCGTGGCAGTTAGCGGTTTGTGCGAGCCAGCCGCATTGCGACGTCACGCTCAGCGGGCCATTGGAACATCGAATTTTAGATACCATCCTCGGCCACGCCTGCAACCCCATTGACGGTAAAGAGGCAGACAGGCAGCGCGAAAGAACTAGGTACGTCAATCGGCTCTCAATCGGTACATTGCCAAACTTGGATACGACTGAGTTGTCCGTCGCTGACGCAATCTCCATCAGGAGGGGAGACGCGTTCGAGAATTTTAGGAACAAACTACGTCATGCAATGAATGACTTGTCGACAGGCTCCATTGATGAAGCACCGACGACCGCTAGAAGCGTCGTCTTCGAAGAAGAGATGCAAGAAGCTGCGCGAGAGCTGAAACAAAAGGTGAAAGGAGAATCGTTTAGTAGCAGGCTCAAACCAAACGGGATCGACGCGGCCGTCGGTATGGCTGCAGCTGGTGTTGTAGATGCTGCGACATTCAATATAGGACTGGCAGTTTCCGTAGGCGCCGGCTCGGCGCTTGCAACAACCATTCTGCAATGGCTTCTAGGACGCGATCCTGGACAAAAAGTAGCTGTCAGATACTTTTCGAGCTTAAGTGGGCAAAGATAGGAAAGCTCTACGAGAGCGTCATCGACGCGTTTCGGTCTTAAGTCTGCGCACAGAGTAGGGGCATGCCACTTGTTTTCGCGTCGTCGTTTTGACCGTCCCACTTCGAAGGAAGTGGGACGGTGGTATCCCTTCAGCAACACCCTTGATGGGAGTGCAAACAGACGCCTTGGGTGGGAGCAGGTTTTTTACCCTCAGTCTGTTGTCTGACCCCAAATATGATTTCTGGTGAACCGGCTCGACCTGGGCCAGGAGACGGCCAGCACGTCAGCTCATGCTCTGGATCGCCTCCCAGTCAGCTCCATTCAGCCATATTTTGGCATCCTCCCACTTCACATAGTGCTCTGCACACTCAAGGTTCTGTATGAACCGGGATGGAAGCACCTCGACTTCATCACCCCACGGCTTTAGGGTCACCTCTGTTCTGGTAGTGATAACCCCGTGGCGCGCACGCGACATCATGACTGAAAGAATGCGAGCTTCCTCGGTGATAGCCTCGTCTGATTCGGCTTGAAAGGCTGGGATGGAGCCCTCTTCCAGCCCCAAGACCACGACCCAATCGAATTGCTGTCCTTTACCGGTATGACCGGTGAGTAAATGGACACCCGGAACCGTCAGTAGCGTTTCACCGTCTCCGAAACGGATACGTTGCCGAATCGCTTCAACGGGAGTGCCTTCCTGAAGCAGATCGGCAATCCACTCAAGGCCAGCCTGAACCAATTCCAAAGTTGACGGATCGTGCGGTTCCTTGACGTGGATCAACGAAGCTAAATATGAAATTGGTTCGTCAGCATTCGAGTATTCTGATACCCGAAGTCTTCCCAAGAGGCCCCGCATCACCGGCGCAGTCGACGAATCGAAGACCGGATCATCCCAGCGATGCCAGCTGAGATCGGCGCCTTCTTCGAGCCTGTTGTCGAGTACCTCACGTCGCTTCTTGGTTCTGGACAACACGCCTACTCGTTGATTCGGGGCGCGTTTCAGAAGAGCCCGACAGAAGGAAATAACCCAATCCGCCTCATCCGCTTGTCGATCGAATTCCTTATACGTAGCGAGTCCATCGCCCGGCCACAGTTTGCCCGCGGCAGGCGCAAGTTCAACGCCGCCTGTCCAGGGAATCATTGCGTTCACGAGGTTTAAAACAGAGGGGGATGAACGGTGGGATTCAGCGAAGGTAATCGTTCGCTGTATTTCCCGCGAGATTCCGTTCAATACGACTTCAGGGTCTGCACCAGCGAAAGAGTAAATTCCCTGCGCTAGGTCTCCCGCATACGTCGTTCGCCGCCATCCGATGCGTTGAACAATCCTGAGTTGTTGCGGCGTTAGATCTTGAAATTCGTCAACGACGAGACCGCAAAAGTGCTCCCGATAGAGTTCCGCCACGTGATCATTTTGAAGAATCAGGTCTGCGAGCCGAGGTAGATCTTCGTAGGTGAGAATCTTTTCGGAGGTCCGCTTCTGCTCTATCCGGCTGGTCGTCGGATGGTTGACCTGTACCAGGGCACTCCTGACTTCCTCATCGGTGATGGTGGCTAGTTTCACATGTTGAAGATTGGCTCTGATCAAATTAGATTGCTTCCAGTTGAGCCGCAGCTTTCTGCATTCTTCGCCTACCCAATCGGAGAGAGGAAGCTGCCATTCCTCGCCGATGCCGATAACGTTTCCATGCGCGCGGATAATGCGAGCCGAGAGGCCGTGGAAATTATGTACTGTGACGTATTCGCGAATGCTCCGTTCATCGACATGCTCTCGCAGGCGTTCTTGAATGTTCTCTTTTGCCCTGTTGGTAAACGTAAGCACCAGTAGACGCCGCGGGTAGGACACCTTTCCCTGTTCGATTAGCCCCTTGATCCGAAGCGCGAGAGCTTCGGTCTTTCCGCAGCCCGCTGGCGCAGTCACGAGCAAGCCCAGCTCCGGCGCATCACGTATCTCAAGCTGGCGGGCGGTTGGTTCCCTCTGTAATTTCATGCCTTATTCAGCGATTCCAATAGGCGAACGACAGAAGCAATTTTCGAGGCTTCCTCCACGGTGAGAATATCGACGACCATAATGGCGGACCTGATTTTTCGTTTCTTGTGTCGGCAGAATGCTGCGATGTCTGCATTCGATCGTTGCTGGTCCTGATCAGTAGCAACGCACAATGCCCTCTCGTTATTTGAGAAAAGGGAACTCCCTTCGATGACCTGCCACATGCGCTCCGCCCCAACCGCTGCAACATATTCATCTTCTAGATCGCATTGCGAAACAAAAACGCCTTTTGCTTCTAGCGCTCCATCGTCTTCCAACGCCTCGGCGGCAACCCCAAATTCGGGAGCAGCTTTTGAAACGGCGTCGCGATCGATTAGGACACGAGTGGGAATTTCGAATCCACTAGGACCGAACAGGGCTCGTATGTACTTAACATCTCCCGAACCGTCCATCTCCATCAGAGAGACACCCAGCCGGTCTAAGTCCTTGTTCAGTAGCTCTGCCACACGTTCAACAAGGATGCGATCAGATGCTCCTTCAACAAGGATCACAACAGCTGAAGTCAGCGGTTCGAGCTTGTCCTTTACCCACCAATGCACCATAAGCTTGGCTTCGGCATCTAAGAAACCGATGCGCGGTTGAGCTATCTGTCCTCCCTTTCGAACAACCACGATGTCTTCAGGAGCAAAGGCACCGACAATGTCGGGAGAATGCGTCGCCAGGATCTTCTGGTTATCCCCACGCTTGAGTAGTTTGGCAAGACTCCGCTGACTTGTGGGGTGCAAGTGGATCTCTGGCTCATCGATGGCAACGATATTGGCAGAGGAACTGACCAAGTCATACAAGGCCAACGCGATAAGGGCTCGAGCACCGTCAGATTGCTCGGCGAGACTATGCTCGCGCCCATCCCGATTGACTCGCAGTTGAACTTCAGCGAGTAAGTCATCAGCCGCCCGTGCATTGGTGACAAAGCTCAGTTCGTTAGCCGATATCGGCACCGGCACCGCCTTGGACAACTGCACTGCCAGGTCGTTCCTAATCCCGGCCAGGACCTTTGAGGAAGTAAGACCCGCTTGGAACTGCTCCGCGAGTTCGCCCAAACTTTCCGCCTCTTCGCCAAGCTCAACGGCACTCAGTATTTCTTTGAGCACAGAATTTCGATCCTCACGAAAGTCGCGCGACGCGCTCTGTAAAGCTCCCACCGACTTCCACCCAAGAACGACGAGTTGATCTCGTGAAAGTTGTCGCCCCGTCGAGTTTCCGGCTATACGACGAATTTCCAGGTTCTCCCCATTATCGAGGGTGGCTTCTAGCTGAAGGTTGAGCTTCAGCTCGGAACCCTGGCCCTCAACATGTATTTCGTCTGGGAACGCGGCCTTCTCTAACGGCGTGAATGTTTCTAACGTCGCTTCTATTTGAAGTGGAAGTTCAGTATCGCGAAAATCATCGGGTTCGAGTCGGTTGTATAGCTGAGCAGCCGAAGAACCGAGTAACAGGTCGAGACACCGGAGCAGCGAAGATTTCCCCACATCGTTGGAGCCAACCAAGACGAGATGGTCACGAACCTCAAGCTCGAAATCTTGCAACCGGCTGTGATTCGCAACCTTAATCTTTTTAAGTCGCACGATGCTCCTTCTTGTAGCAGTCTCCGAAACTAAAAAACCCAAGTCAGCTGCAAGACAGGGCAGTGGGACCCGTGTGCAAACGCCCCGAGAAGATCTTCTCTAACTAATCCCGAATCTACTGCGGGACACGACGCCGGCGCCAATAGGTTTTGGCAGGTTAGTCATCTAGAGAGCCACACTGGACGTATACAGGCTGGCCAGCTGCAAAGATGTGTTTCGCCCCCGCGCACATAAGGTGCGTCAACGCTCTGCTGAACCACGCGCCCCCACCGCCCTGCCCGATGCCATCCCGCCCCTGCTTCTGGCTCTGCCACCGAATTCCGTAGATGGAGACCTCCCGGAGTCTTGTCGCCTTGAGTGCCAGGGGCTGGAGGCCTGTGTTCTACACGAGGCGCTGACCCGCGCATATCCCAGACTTGCCATCCGCGCCTCTTTCTCAAATATCCAATCATCCTGTGTGGTTGAGACGATATCGAGTGAGCCACGTAATGAGACGAGGCGCGTCGGATCCGCAGGGCCGAAAAGCGTTGTGGTTACAGGCCGCTCGGCGGCGCCGCCTGTCGTCGCCGAATCGATGGGCCAGGGCGTCTCAAAAAAGGAACGTTTCTCGAGAAGACCCGCACCCTTTCGAATGTGTAGTTGGCAGCGGTCAGCGTTACACCACAACCGGGGATCCGGCCACAACAACTTCTTCCAAGGCGGAGGGAACCATACCGACCGTGCTGGTGCGCCTACCTCCCTCGGTCGGCAGCACCCGCGGATATCCTAAGGGCTGGACTTGAGAAGAATATGTTGGCGCCTCGTGGCGCAGGAGAAGAGATATGGCCCCCACCACCAAAGAAGCTCAGCGCGCGGAACTGCATAAGACCATCTGGCGCATTGCGAACGACCTGCGTGGATCGGTCGACGGGTGGGATTTCAAAAGCTATGTCTTGGGCATGCTTTTCTACCGGTACATCTCCGAAAACCTCACCGCATATATCAACAAAAGCGAACACGAAGCCGGCGACCCCGACTTCAACTACGCCAACCTCCCTGACGAGCAAGCAGAATTTGGGCGCACCGAAACCGTCGCGGAGAAGGGCTTCTACATCCTGCCCTCCGAGCTCTTCCCCAACGTACGCAAACGGGCACCGCTGGATGAGAACCTGAACGAAACCCTGGCGCGGGTCTTCAAGAACATCGAAGGATCCGCCCTCGGCAGCGGCAGCGAGGACGACCTCAAGGGCCTGTTCGACGACCTGGACATCAACAGTTCCAAGCTCGGCGGCACGGTCGCCAAGCGCAACGCGAAACTCGTCAAGCTCCTCGACGCCATCGGGGACCTGCCCTTGGGGAACTTCGAGGACAACACGATCGACCTGTTCGGGGATGCATATGAGTACCTCATGCAGATGTATGCCTCATCGGCCGGAAAATCCGGGGGCGAGTACTACACGCCCCAGGAAGTCTCCGAACTCCTCGCCCGCATCACCGTCGTCGGCAAAACCAAGGTCAACAAGGTCTACGACCCCGCCGTCGGCTCCGGTTCCCTGCTGCTGAAGTTCGCGAAGATCCTCGGCAAGGAAAACCTCGGAGACGGGTTCTTCGGGCAGGAAATCAATCTCACCACCTACAACCTCGCGCGCATCAACATGTTCCTGCACGACGTCAACTACGAGAACTTCAACCTTGCCCACGGCGACACCCTCACCGACCCGGCGCACTGGGACGAGGAACCCTTCGAGGCCATCGTCTCCAACCCGCCCTACTCCATCAAATGGGACGGGGACGCGAACCCGCTGCTGATCAACGACCCCCGCTTCGCTCCGGCCGGTGTCCTGGCGCCGAAGTCCAAGGCCGACCTCGCGTTCACGATGCACATCCTGTCCTGGCTGGCCGTGAACGGAACCGCAGCCATCGTCGAATTCCCCGGGGTGCTTTACCGTGGTGGTGCGGAGCGGAAGATCCGCAAATACCTCATCGACAATAACTACGTCGATGCCGTCATCCAGCTTCCCCCGGATCTGTTTTTCGGAACGACGATTGCGACTTGCATCATCGTGCTCAAGAAGTCCAAGAACGACAACGCCGTGCTCTTCATCGACGCCTCTGCCGAGTTCACCCGCAATGGCAACAAGAACAAGCTCACCGAAGCCCACCAGCAAACCATCCTCGAGGCCTTCACCAAGCGCGAGGGGGCCGAGTACTTCGCCACCCTCATTCCCAACGAAGAGATCGCCGCCAACGATTACAACATCGCTGTCTCCTCATATGTCGCGGCCAAAGACACCCGCGAAATCATCGACATCACCGAACTCAACGCAGAAATCGCCCGCATCGTCACTCGCCAACAGGAACTCCGCATCTCGATTGATGAGATCGTCGCCGATCTGGAAGGCAGCAAGTGAGCCGCGTCAATGACCTGATGGCGGCACTCGCTCCAGAAGGCATCAAATACTTCGAACTACAGGAGCTCTTCGAAACCCGTAACGGGTACACGCCTGCAAAGTCCAACGCTTCATTATGGACTGACGGAACAGTTCCCTGGTTTCGGATGGAAGACCTTCGGGAAAATGGCGGCGTACTAAACTTTGCCATCCAGCGTATCCCGGAGATAGCAGTCAAAAATGGGCGGTTATTCCCAGCAAATTCGATACTCGTGGCAACCTCGGCAACGATTGGCGAGCACGCCCTCGTGACAGTTCGCCACTTATCAAACCAGAGATTCACCTCGCTTGCGCTCAAACCCAAATACGTGGATCTCCTCGATATGAAGTTCGCCTACTACTACGGGTTCGTCCTTGATGAATGGTGCAGAAACAATACGACGACCTCTAGTTTCGCATCGGTGGACATGAGCGGCTTCAAAAAGTTCCGTTTCCCGGTTCCGCCTCTTGAGGTGCAGCGGGAGATCGTGCGGATCTTGGACGAGTTCACTCTCTTGGAGACAAAGCTAGAAGCAGAACTGGAAGCACGCCGCCAACAATACGCATTTTATCGAGAATCATTATTGACCTCTGCTGCCGATGAGTGCCGACAGATTCCAATGGGCCAGCTAGGGAAATTTATTCGCGGCAGGCGGTTCACGAAAGCAGACATCGTGCCGGACGGAATTCCAAGCATCCATTATGGCGAGATCTACACACATTATGGAGTCGCAACGTCGTCAACGATCTCGCATGTTCGCGAAGAAATGGCCGATCGGCTTTGTTTCGCAGAACAAGGAGACGTCGTGATTGCCGCTGTTGGGGAGACCGTCGAGGATGTCGGTAAAGCCGTTGCGTGGCTAGGTCACGACCGAGTTGCGATCCACGACGATACGTTTTTGTTCCGTGGCAATCTGAATCCAAAATTCGTCTCTTATTACCTGCAAACAGAAGAGTTTCATAGCCAAAAGAACAAATATGTCGCTCGTGCGAAGGTCAAGCGTCTTGCTGGGCCTAGCCTGGCGAAAATTCTGATCCCTGTCCTGAGTCTCCCTGAACAGGAACGGATTGTTGCCGTCCTCGACAAATTCGATGCTTTCTTAAATGACCTCAGTGTGGGTCTTCCTGCTGAGCTGACTGCTCGCCGTAAGCAGTATGAGTACTACCGGGACCGGTTGTTGACGTTCGAGGAGGCCCCGGCATGAACGAAATGACTGTGCGGAAGTATGAGCCTATCGCTGTCTCGAATGAGAGCACCGTCGTCGCCGAATACATCCCCGACACCAACACCGACACCGCGTACCAGTCCGAAGCCGAACTCGAGAACGAGCTCATCCGACTCCTCCAGGTGCAGGCCTACCAGTACCTGCCCATCACCTCCGAGCAACAGCTCGTCGCGAACCTGCGTACCCAACTCGAGGCCCTCAATGGCATCACGTTCTCCGATGCTGAGTGGGACCAGTTCTTCACCGAACGGGTCGCCGGGGCGAATGACGGGATCGCGGAAAAAACGGTCCGGGTCCAGGAGGACCACGTCCAGCTTCTCAAACGGGATGACGGGTCGGTGAAGAACGTCCTGCTGATCGATAAGCAGAACATCCACAACAACCGACTCCAGGTCATCAACCAATACGAAACACCCCAAGGCGCCGACGGGGCCCGGTACGCGAACCGGTACGACGTCACCGTCCTGGTCAACGGGCTACCCATGGTCCATATCGAGCTCAAACGCCGCGGTGTGGATATCCGTGAGGCGTTCAACCAGATCGACCGGTACCAGCGCGATAGCTTCTGGGCCGGCTCCGGCCTCTTCGAGTACGTGCAGCTGTTCGTGATCTCCAACGGGACCCTGACGAAGTACTACTCCAACACCACCCGCCGCGAACACCTCAACGAGGCGGCAGCATCAAAGCGTTCCCGCAAGACCTCGAACAGTTTTGAGTTCACTTCCTGGTGGGCGGACGCCCAGAACAAGCCGATCACCGATCTTCCGGCGTTCGCCAAGACATTCTTCTCCAAACACGCGCTGCTGAACATCCTGACCCGCTACTGCGTGCTCACCGCGGACCGGATGCTACTGGTGATGCGCCCGTACCAGATCGTCGCGACCGAGCGGATCCTGCAGAAGATCGAGATCTCCACCAACTACAAGCAACTCGGCACCCTGGCCGCCGGCGGATACATCTGGCACACCACCGGCTCGGGAAAGACATTGACCTCGTTCAAGGCCGCCCAGAGCGCCTCGAAACTGCCCAGCGTGGACAAGGTGTTGTTCGTCGTGGACCGCAAGGACCTGGACCACCAGACCATGCGCGAATACGACCGTTTCGAAAAGGGTGCGGCGAACTCGAATAATTCCACGGCGGTCCTCAAGCAGCAGCTCGAGGACCCGGGCGCCCGGATCATCATCACCACAATCCAGAAGCTGGCCACGTTCATTACCGCGAACAAGGGCCATGCGATCTACTCGGGGCATGTGGCGATCATCTTCGATGAGTGTCACCGCTCCCAGTTCGGTGACATGCACACCGCGATCACGAAGGCCTTCAAAAGGTACAACCTCTTCGGGTTCACCGGCACACCGATCTTCGCCGAGAACTCCGGCAGCGGCGGCAACCCCCACCTCAGGACGACTGAGCAGGCCTTCGGGGAGAAACTGCACACCTACACGATCGTCGATGCCATCACCGATAGGAACGTGCTGCCCTTTCGCATCGACTACGTCGATACGATGCGGGTCGGCACGGTGGCTGATAAGCAGGTCTCCGCGATCGACACCGAGGCCGCTTTGTTGGCCCCGCGACGGATCGAACAGATCACCGGCTACGTGTTGGAGCATTTCGATCAGAAGACCAAGCGCACCGAAGGCTATAAGTTGGGGGATAAACGGGTCCGTGGGTTCAACGCCCTGTTCGCCACCGCCTCCATCGCAGCTGCCCGCGCCTACTACCAGCAGTTCCAGGCCGCACAAGCCCACCTGCCGCCCGACCGCCGGCTGAAGGTCGGGCTGATCTACTCCTACGGGGCCAACGATCCCGTCGAGGACGGGGACCTGGTGGAGGAAGGCTTCGACACCAGTTCCCTGGACGCCGATTCCCGGACCTTCCTGGAAGGGGCGATCACCGACTACAACACCATGTTCGGCCGCTCCTACGACACCAGTGGCACCCAGTTCGAGAACTACTACAAGGACCTGTCGCTGAAGCTCAAGGACCGGGAAATCGACCTGGTGATCGTGGTGAACATGTTCCTCACCGGGTTCGACGCCACCACGCTGAACACCTTGTTCGTGGATAAGAACCTGCGCTCCCACGGCTTGATCCAGGCCTACTCACGCACCAACCGGATCCTGAACTCCGTGAAGACCTACGGAAACATCGTCTCCTTCCGCAACCTCGAGGACCAGACGAACGACGCGATCGCCTTGTTCGGGAACAAGGACGCCCAAGGCGTGGTGCTGCTCAAGCCCTACCGGGAGTACTACGAGGACTACGCCGAGAAGGTCACCGAACTCCTTAGCTCCTTCACCCCCGGTGTCCAGCCGGTCGGGGAGGGTGCGCAGAAGGAATTCATCGCCCTGTTCGGGCACATCCTGCGCCTGCAGAACATCCTGACCTCTTTCGACGAGTTCACCGGCAACGAGATCCTCACCGCTCGACAGGACCAGAACTACCGCAGCGTCTACCTGGACCTGCATGCCGAACTGCGCAAGGGCCGGTCCGGGGAGAAGGAGAAGATCAACGACGATGTCGTCTTCGAGATCGAGCTGATCAAACAGGTCGAGATCAACGTGGACTACATCCTGATGCTCGTGCAGAAATACCGGGACGAACGCAGCAACGGACATGACAAGGAAATCCGGGCCGAAATCACCCGTGCCGTGGACGCCAGCCCGACCCTGCGCAACAAGAAGGACCTCATCGAGGCCTTCGTCGACTCCGTCTCCCTGGAAGGCGAGCTGGATCGGGAATGGCGCGAATTCATGGCCGCCAAACGCGAAGACGAGCTGGCGGCCATCATCGACGAGGAGAACCTGCGCCCAGTAGAAACACGCTCCTTCATGGATGCCGCCTTCCGGGACGGGCACTTGCGCACCACCGGCACCGCAATCACCAAGTTCCTCCCCCCGGTCTCCCGCTTCGCCCCCAGCGGTGGACACGGAGAGAAGAAACAAACCGTCATCGCCAGACTCGGGGCCTTCTTCGACCGGTTCCTCGGCCTGGGATCAACCGGAAACTAGCCTCTAGCTAAGGAACGAATTGAATTTGCTCGACTTCATCGCAAGCCTGATTTCGTCCATCGCATGGCCCTCCGCTGTCATCGTGCTTGCCCTGATTTTCCGCGAAAAGCTCCGGGAAATCATTCATGCGATCGCCGAGCGGATCGCGGACATGTCTGAACTTTCAGGCCCAGGAAGTCTGAACGCGAAGTTCGAAAAGGGCGTACGGGAAGTTACGGACGTAACGTCCAAATTCGAATCACGACTAAACGCTGATCAGCCCGCGTCAGCCGATCATGCGCAAAACAAGCTTGTCGAAGAAGTCCTCGATTCAATGGCATACACTTCCCCACGCCATGCTGTCCTCGAGGCCTATATACCCCTGGAGAAAGCTGCCTACAACTTGATTGAGCATGAAGGCGGCAGTCGAAAAGACATACAGATGATGCTCAGAAATCCTATTGCCGCCCTTCGCCGAATCGGTGGGGTCCCAAAGGATTTGGTCATGTCAGCATCAGAGCTTCGTCATCTGCGCAATCAAGCAGCTCATCAGGAAGTTTTCGACGTTGAACCTGAAGTAGTCCTCGATTACGTTGACGCTGCCAGAGACCTAACAAGAAGCATTGAATCCATTGCTAAAAATGCCTAAAAGCCTAATAAAAACCAGGAACGATTACTCAACGAGCAAGTAACGCCGATAACGGCGCATATGAAATCGCGAGTCCGGCGAATCGAATTTGGATGACCATGTGAGCCCTTCCGGTCCCATTACCTGTAAGGTTCCACAGCGCCCCTCCACCAGCGCTGTTCCTTTCCCCGACGTGTTCACTCCGGTGTTCTCCACACGATCATTGCCTTCAGGCCGGATAGTCTAATCAAAAGCCATGAAGGAGACAGAGATGTCAGCTGCGGAGAACAACGTACAACGCGTGCGCTTGATGCTTGAGTTCCTGGCGCACCACCCGGAGGGTCTTCCCCCGACATCCGGTCCTGAAGCGTTCTTTCCGCAGGTCTTTTCTCAGGTTCCGGAGGAAGGATCCGAGTCCACGCAGCTCAAGGACGGGCTCTCCCGTGGCGAGTCGAACCTGATGTGGTCGAGCGTGGACCTGGTGAAGGCGGGCTGGCTGGAGAAAAGCGGCACCGGCGTGTGGAAGGCCACCGCCCCAGGCGTGCACGCCCTCGAGGATTACCCCGATGCCCAAGGCCTCGTTGCGGAGGCCAGGAACCGCTACAACGCCTGGAGCGCGCTGACCAGCCGGCAAAAGCAGGAGCAGCTCAGCACCACGATCGTGGCCGTGGACAAGAACGAGGAAGTGGTCCGGCAGGCCGCCCTGCCGTTCGTGGAGCGCGGCCTGCGGGCAGGCGACTCCGTGTTCTCCCCCGGGCGGCCTGTCTGGCAATCGGGCTCCGTGGATGACCTTCGCTCGGTTTTCGTCGATGCCCCTGATCCGGAATCGGGCAATTTCGTGGACAAGCTGAAAGTCCAGATGGCCGATGTTTCAGACGACGCCCGTTTACTGATGGCCGAACTAGTGTGCTGGCAGTTGCTTCCGATCAGTCCCGGGACGATCGGTGAACGCGCGAAGACGGAGCGCGTGCAGGCCCTTCTGGGCTACATGGACCATCCCGTGCAAATCCCTGCGGAGATTGCCCGGGCCTTCAAGAACGGAACGTTCAACCCAGGTCCGGCCATGTCCAACAACCTCTACGGCGCGCTTGTCATGATCATTCAGCTGCTGGACAGCTGGCTCAAGCAGACCGACGACGAGAAGGAAGTGCTGCTCGGGGACGCGTGGGCGTGGCGTGATTTCGTGAACGACTTGCCGGGCCACAGCTTCCCAACGCAGCGCAATTCGCTGACCTACATCGTCCACCCCCTGCGCATCAGCTCCATCGTCTCCGAAGCGCACAAACTCGCCATCCGCGATGCGTTCATCGGCGAAGTGGGGGAAGGGTCCGCCGATGTGGACCGTGACCTGCTGGCCATCATCTTGAAGCTGCAGCAAAAGGCCGGTGGTCCGGTGGGCTTCTACGCCGAACCATTCGCGCATGAATGGAAGAAGCAGCCTCAAGCAGACGTGGTGCCGGATCCCGAGCCCGAACCGGATACCGGGCTCGCCGTCGAAACCCGGGCCACTCTACGGCGTCCCTTCCGCGCTGCCGACGCAACACTGGCGGAGTCCCTGTACATCGACGCGGATTGGTTGCAAAAGCAGTTGGACCTGCTCGAACGCCGCGGCCAGATCATCCTCTATGGGCCTCCCGGAACGGGTAAGACCTTCGTGGCGATGACGCTGGCCAACCACGTTGCAGGCGATGGTGAGTACACCGAAATAGTCCAGTTCCATCCCAGTTATACGTACGAGGACTTCTTCCAGGGCTACCGCCCGGTCACCACGGAGGCCGGATCGTTGACCTATGAGCTCAAGGATGGTCCCCTGCGACGGATAGTGGAGCAGGCCAGGAAGAATCCGGAGTTCAGTTACGTCCTGGTTATCGATGAGATCAACCGGGGCAATCTGGCCAAGATCTTCGGCGAACTGTACTTCCTGCTGGAATACCGGGACCGACCCATCAAGCTGCAATACAGCCGGGACGGCGAGGATTCCTTCGTGATGCCTGCGAACCTCTTCCTCATCGGCACGATGAACACCAGCGACCGGTCCATCGCGTTGCTTGACACGGCCATGCGCCGGCGCTTCTCGTTCGTGGAACTGCATCCGGCCAAGTACCCCATCGACGCCGTCCTCGCCCGCTGGCTTGACCGCCACGGACTCGGCAAGGAACCAGCGGACCTCCTCGCGTTGGCCAACGCGCAGATCGGAGCCGCCGACTTCCGGATCGGGCCAAGCTACCTCATGCCCAAGGACGGGCTATTCCAACCCGGCCAGCTGGAGGACATCTGGGAATACGACATCTTGCCCCTCCTGACTGAGCACCACTACGGCGAACGGATCGACGTCGAAGGGACCTACGGCCTCGAGGCGCTGCGGGTCCGGATGAAGACCTCTCCCCCGGCCACCGCCGATCCGGCGGAATAGGCCCGTGTTGCGGCTCCAGCTCCGCGAGGGCAACGGCCCCGAAATCCACTGCCTGCCCGATGGTGTCGCCACGGTTCTCAACCGGCTCGACATCGCAACCGTCACCCCCGCAGAAGGCGGTGGGTGGTTGGTGGCGAACATCCGCAAGGTCGGAGTCCTGATGGCAGTCGGCTGCCAAATCACCATCCGTCCCAAGATCCCGGTCACTAGCCTCTTCTTCCTCATGGGTTACAGCCTGGACCGCGGTTTCTGGCTCGATGACGACATCGCCATCAGCCCCGACGTGGACGTCGACCTGGTGAACACCATCGCTCTCACGTTCATCCGGAACGCCTCCAAGGCAATCCGGGAAGGAATCATCCAGGGGTACGAGAGCTACGAGGACTCCCTGCCCATCATGCGGGGCAGAATCGACATTCCCGCCCAGATCGCCCGGCGAGGAGGACTCGCCTTCCCTGCACAAGTGGTCTATGACGAGTTCACCACCGACGTAGCCGAAAACCGGCTGCTCCTCTCGGCGGCCCGCCGCCTGTTGAATCTGCCGGATTTGACGGACGGGTCGATGGTCGCACTGCGGAAGATGACACAGGCCCTGGACGGGGTCACGCCCCTTGCCGTGGGTCAGGCCATGCCCCGCGTGCACTAAACCAGGCTTAATGCGAGATACAAGCCAGCCCTGGTCCTCGCGGAAATCATCCTGCGAAACTCTTCCCTCGAACAAGACGGAGGGAACATTGGCACCACCGCGTTCCTGTTCGACATGTGGAGGGTCTTTGAGGACTTCGTTACGACAGTTCTGGCCCACCGCTTGGAGGACCGAGGCGGCACCGCGACCTCGCAGGCGAAAGGCACGTACCTCGACACGGGTGCAAAGATTGCGCTGCGGCCCGACCTGCTGTGGCACGACGGCGTCCATTGCAAGGCAGTCATCGACGCCAAATACAAGCGAACTAAACTTGCCAACTACCCCAATGCCGACATCTACCAAATGCTGGCCTACTGCATGCGGTTCGGGCTCGAAGCCGGGCACCTCGTATACGCCAAGGGCGAGGACGAACCCAGGATCCACGAAATCATCGGGCACACAGCGTATATCCACTGCCACGCGATCGACCTGAACCAACACCCATCAGTGCTTCTCCGACAGATGTCCCAACTGGCCGATAAAATAGCGGCACAGCACTAACCCACCGTTGACACCTCCCGCGCCGGCTCGCAGCCCCCGCATGCCGTGACGGGGCCTTGGTTCACACAAGGTATCGGCTCCAATACCCAGGCCTCCCTCTGCCCGGGGCCAGGCGGCTTCGGCGTTCCAGCCCCAGGCCGTCCCCATCAGCTTCCGGTCAAAGGCATACGCCCAACGCCGATATTCCCCTGATAGGTCAGTCCAGGCGGAGACCCGACATCCCAAAGTCCTCGGCTATATGTCTCGTCCACTCATGCCGCGTCTTTCATAGCGGGGTAGATGGCAGAACTGCCGACAATAGGGCCCCCGGCCCTCCACACGCAGCGAAGACGATCCCTGAGCGGCCTTGGGGATGGGATAGGTTGCTGGTATGGCGCGTGATCATGCTTCCAGAGCCGAGTGGATGCTCTTGTACCGGCGCGGACTCGAGCCAACAGACATCGCACGGATCTGCCACACACTGCCACGGACCGCGGAGTCATTCATCCGGGAGCAGCTCGAACGCGACCCGACTCTGTTCGACACGCGGCTGTCCCCGTGCCGGGAGCCATCCCTGCCGGTCTTCCGGAACGAAGACGCCATGCAGGGATGGGAAGGCAATCGACTGTCACTCTCCGTCTTCGTCGAGACACGAGGAAGATTTCCTCGGCGGTCTGCGGACACGACCACGGTCTCCGGGGCGCTGGAGGTGTTCCTGTACCACTGGGCCCGTGCTCAACGCAGCCAATCCGCAGCTGGCGGCCTGACAGCCCTTCAGGAGAGCCAGCTGGAGTCCATACCCCGGTGGACCATTCTCGGACGCGACCAACTCAACGCCAAACACTGGGATGAACGACTCGCTGCCTGCAGGGTGTTCATCGAAAAACATGGGCGGCTCCCGGCATACCGGAGCGGGACAACCGACCACGAGCGGAGCCTGGGTTCCTGGTTGAGCCGGCAACGATCCCGAGAACGTCGTGGTGTTCTCCCCATGGCCCGGGCCAACGCTCTCGACGGTTTGGTATCGAAGTCCAGCAAAAAGCGCTCCGGTTGCCGGGTTCCATATCCTTCTGGACAGCTGGTGCCGGATTCGGGAATTCGATTACCACCTCACGACGCCTAGCGTTTGAATATGCGGCGACCGGGGCAACCGATGCAGTTCCAGCACCATGGAATCGCCATGCAGCGCGCCTGTTGCCCTTACCGTCACGACGCTCCCAGGGACCTCTAGTGTGCGCACTGGACCAATTACGTCCAAGGGAGCGGCAGTATCTCCCTCGCAATGTCCAGCACCCGTGCCAACGCCGTCGAGGCATTACTATGCCGCCAACCCAAAGCCAGAGTAAAGGCGTTAGCCCCCTCCGCCAGCGGCACATATGTCACGCCGTCAATGCGAATGTGCTCCGACGACTCGACCACGATGGCGATCCCCACCTGAGCGCCGACCAAGGCTAGCAAGCTGTACGGATCCGGTGCTTCCTGCGCGATGTGCGGCAGAAATCCCGCTTCATCGCACATCCGCATCATCGACTCCCGCACCTTTGATCCATGGGATGCCGGATAAGAAATGAACGCTTGGTCGTGGAGTTCGTTCATGCTGACGGACTCGCGGCCAGCGAGCTCGTGGTCAGACGGCATGGCCACCATGACCCGCTCCTCTCGAATCACGTGAACGTCGATACCCGCCGGTACCGGCGGACTCACGATCGCCAAATCCATCCCCTCGTCCCTCAGCGCCAGCGCGGCATCGCCCGAGTACGTCCGCGGATGCAGCTCAAGGCTGATGCCCGGATGCCGGCGCGCCACCTCGCGGGCAAGCAGCGACAGGATCGAGTAGCCGCTCGTTCCGCCGAAACCGACGCGGACGCGGCCTACCTCGCCTTCCTGCGCAGCCCGTGCGATCCGCCGAGCACCGTCGACTTGAACCTGGATCGACCGCGCGGGCTCGAGCAGCGCCTCTCCCGATGACGTCAGCCTCACTCTCCGGGTGGTCCGCTCGAACAACGGGGTCCCGAGGTCCTTTTCCAGCGATCGGATCATGTGGCTCAGCGCCGGCTGAGCGACGTGCAGCTTCTCGGCTGCCCGGCCGAAGTGGAGTTCCTCCGCCACGGCGATGAACGCCGTGAAGTGCCGTAGCTCCATCCAACGCCTCCATTGTTCGGTTAATTCAAATAATTGCCTTGATATTAGGTCTTAGACTCTTGTGAAAACAACTGGAAGAGTGACGTGCAGCACAAAGCACCGCACGACCTCCAGCACGGGAGAACTGGCATGAGCACAGCCAACGGATCAGCGCCGATCCCCACCGAGCCACCGGCCTTCGACACCAAGCAGGGCCGCAAGGCAGGCGTCGCCGCCTTCGTCGGCACCACCATCGAGTGGTTCGACTTCTACATCTACGGCACGGCCTCAGCCCTGGTGTTGGGCAAGCTCTTCTTCCCCGGCGAGGAACCGGCGATCGCCACCCTGGCCGCCTTTGCGACCTTCGCCGTCGGCTTCATCGCCCGTCCACTGGGCGGCATCATCTTCGGCCACTTCGGCGACAAATTCGGCCGTAAGAACACCGTCATCACCACGCTGATGCTCATGGGCCTGGCCACCGTCGGCGTCGGCCTGCTGCCGACCTACTCGCAGATCGGCGCGATGGCACCCATCCTGCTGGTGGTCCTGCGCGTCATCCAGGGCATCGCCATGGGCGGCGAATGGGGTGGCGCGGTCTTGATCGCCACCGAGTTCGCTCCGCCGGGCAAGAAGATCCTCTATGGCGCGTTCGCCCAGCAGGGCTCACCCGTCGGCAACCTGCTCGCCACCGCAGCCTTCCTGGGCCTGACCTACATGAGTGCGGAGAACTTCGGCTCCTGGGGCTGGCGGATCCCATTCCTCGCCTCGGCGATCCTCATCGGCATCGGCCTCTACATCCGCCTGCACATCACCGAGTCCCCGGAGATGATCCGAGCCACCCAGCAGACCCCGCAGCAGCGGATCCCGCTGGTCACGCTGATGCGCGACCACTGGCGCGTTGTCTCCCTGGCCGTCGGGGCCGTCGTGACCGGCGTCGCCATCACGTACCTGAAGACCACCTTCGCCCTCTCCTGGGCCACCACGGAGCTGGATTTCGGCCGTACCCAGTTCCTGCAGATCGTCACCGTCGCGCTCGTCGCACAGGTGATCATCCAGCCGTTCGGCGCGGTGCTGGCCTCCAAAATCGACGCCAAGAAGGCCATCCTCATCATGCTGCTGCCCGAACTGGTGCTGCTGCCGCTGATGTTCGTCCTCATCCAGACCGGCAGCTTCGCCCTGGCCATGCTCGGGATGGTCCTGGCCACCGCACCGCACGCCATGTACTACTCGGCACTGGCCGGCGTACTCGCCCAGCTCTTCCCGACCCGGATCCGCTACACCGGGATCTCCGTTGCCTACCAGGTCTCAACTGCCCTGTTCGCCGGCACAGCGCCGTTCGTCAGCCAGGCACTCCTCAACGTCTCCGGCACCATCTGGACCGTCGTCGCCCTCGGCCTGTTCTACGTCCTGGTCTCGGCGGTCTGCATGTCGCTGCTGCTGCGCGGCAAGAGCTGGACCAACCGCGAGGGCCAAGCCGGCCATGTTGTCGAGGCCGACGAAACCGCCACCGGCGCAACCCAGGAGAGCACCGCCGTCGTGCGCTGAGAATCCCCACCTGCTTCCCCGCACCACCTACGAAAGAACCCCACCATGAACTTCGTGTCCCTCGACCCTGCCCTGCAGCCGCTCATCGAGTCCTACCTCGACCCGACCAACCGGGCGCTGCTGGCCCCCGTGCTGCATGCCCTGGGTGCCGACGCCGCACAACGGCTGGGCCCGCTGGCCGAGACGGCGGATAAGAACCCGCCGGTGCTCGAGCAGTTCGACCGCGAGGGCGAGCGGGTCGATGCAATCACCTACCACGACAGCTACCGGGAGCTCTCGCGGGCCGCGTACGAGGAGTACGGACTCTCCGCGTTGTCCCACCGGGGCCTGCACGGGTGGGACGACGTGCCGCCGCACCTGGTGAAGTACATCCTGTCCTACGTGTTCGTGCAGGCCGAGTTCGGGCTGGCCTGCCCGGTGTCGATGACCGACGCCGCGGCCCGCACGCTGCGCAAGTTCGGGGCCGGGCGCTTCGAGGAGGTCATCGACCGGCTCACCTCCGTGGACTCGGCGCGGCGGTACACCGGCGCGATGTTCATGACCGAGATCCAGGTCGGCACCGACATCGCCCGCACCGAGACCGTCGCCGAGCGCGACGGCGAGGAGTGGAAGCTGTCCGGACGCAAGTGGTTCGCCTCCAACCCGGACGCCGACATCATCCTTACCCTGGCCCGCTACCCCGGCGGGGACGACACCACCCGTGGCGTCGGGCTGTTCATGCTGCCCAAGGTGCTGCCCGATGGGTCGCGGAACGCGTACGTGATCGACCGGCTCAAGGACAAGCTCGGCACCCGCTCGATGCCCAGCGGCGAGGTCACCCTCAACGGCGCCTATGCGGTCCAGGTCGGCGAGCTCGAGCGTGGGTTCCGGCAGATGGCCGAGATGGTCAACGCCTCCCGGCTGTCCAACGCGATGCGCTCCACCGCGCTGATGCGCCGCTCCGTCAACGAGGCCGTCGCCCACGCCCGGAAGCGCGTGGTGTTCGGGCGCCCGCTGATCGAGGCGCCGTTGATGCGCATGACCCTGCTGCCGCTGCAGGCCGAGGCCGAGGCTGCCCTGGGGATGGTTTTTTATGCCGGGGACACCCTGCAGCGGGCCGATGCCGGCGACGCCACCGCAACCCAGCTGATCCGCGTGCTGACCCCGCTGGCCAAGCACTACATCTGCAAGCGAGCCCGCCACGTCACCGGCGAGGCGATGGAGGTCCGCGGAGGCCGCGGCTACATCGAGGAATGGCCCGATGCCCGCCTGGTGCGCGACTCCCATCTCGGCTCCGTCTGGGAGGGATCGTCCAACGTGATCGCCCTGGATGTGCTGCGCTGCATGCGCAAACAGGGCACGCACCGCCTGCTGGCCGAGACGATGACAGCCGGTCTGGAGGCGGTGACGCTGCCCGAGGCCGGCGGTGATGTGCGCACGTTGCTGGTCCGCTGGGAAGCGATCACCGCCCGGGGCGACGCCCTGATCGCAGGACCGGCCGCCGACGCCGAGGCGATGGTCGGCCGTTACGCCGACGCCCTCGCCCAGCTGGTCATGGCCACCCTGATGCTCACCCAGGCCGATACCGAGGCCACCCGCGACGGGAACTTCCGCAAGCTGCTCGTCGCGCGCACCTTCATCGCGCTGAACATCCTGCACGATGACGAGGTGGCCCCCGAGGCGCTGGGGCACCTGGAGCAGATCATCGACGGGGCCGTGCTCACCCGCGACGCCGTCGGCTCCCCCACTCCCGTGGCCTGAGTGCCCGAACTACGATGAGGACAGCATGAACACCGATTCCAGCCCCTCCGCCCCCGCCACATCCTTCGCCGGCCCGCTCGCCGGCGTCCGCGTCGTGGACCTGTCCAAGATCCTGGCCGGCCCCTACGCCACCATGTCCCTGGCCGACCTGGGCGCCGAAGTCATCAAGATCGAGCACCCCGAGGGCGGGGACCCCACCCGCTCCTGGGGCCCACCCGCCCTGGGCGACGACGCCACCTACTTCCACGCGACGAACCACTCCAAGAAGTCGGTCACGATCGACCTGAAGTCCGACGCCGGGCAGGCACACGTCCACGAGATGCTCGCCGACGCCGACGTGCTGGTGGAGAACTTCCGGCCCGGATCCTCCCTGCAGCGGATCTTCGACTACCACGAGCTCTCCGAGCAGTACCCCCACCTGGTGGTCCTACACATCTCGGCCTTCGGCGACCACGGGCCGATGCGCGACGAGCCGGGCTACGACATGATCGCCCAGGCGGCCGGCGGGCTCATGTCTCTGACCGGCGAACCGGGTGGTGCCCCGATGAAGGCGGGGTTCGCCATGGGCGACCTCGGCGCCGGGCTCTTCGGCGTCATCGGGATCGTCTCCGCGCTTTTCGAGCGCAGCCGCACCGGACGCGGGAAGTACCTGACGACCTCGCTGTACGAGGGGCAGCTGGCACTGCACGTGAATTGGGCGACCAACTACTTCGCCGACGGGCGCCGCCCTTCGGCCTTGGGCTCCGGGCACCCGAATCTGGTCCCCTATCAGGCGTATCCGGCTGAGGACGGCTACTTCGTCATCGCCATCGGCAACGACGCGCTGTGGCAGCGGCTGTGCACGACAATCGGACGCGATGACCTCGCCCGGGATGAGCGGCTGACACAGAACCGTGGGCGCGTGGTCGAACGGGAGTACGTCAACGCCGAGCTGACCCGCACCCTGGGCGCCCGTAGCGTCAAGCACTGGTGCTCGCTGTTCTCCGAAAAGGGGATCCCCGCTTCACCGATCAAGCACCTCGACGAGGTCTACAACGACCCGCAAACCGAGGCCCTGGGCATGGTGCAGACCGTGGAGCACCCCAGCATCGGGCCCATGCGCCAGGTAGCCTTCCCGGTGAACTTCAACGGCGTGCGCCCGCCGGTGCGCTCCGCTCCCCCGGTGCTCGGCGCCGATACCGAGGAAATCCTCGGGACCCACACATCAGCCACCTCCCGCTAAGACCGACGACCCCTTCCAGGAGACCCACCCCATGACTTCGACCGCCACAGATCCCCACCCTGCCGCCGAGGACCGCTCCGATGTGTTGGATCTCGATGGGCTGCTGACTCCGGCCGAGCTTGATCTGCGCGACACGGTCCGTGCGTTCGTCGATGCCCGGATCCGTCCGAACATCGCCGCCTGGTACGAGGACGCTCATTTCCCCGTCGAGATCGCCCGCGAGATGGGAGACCTCGGCCTGCTCGGCATGCACCTGCACGGCTACGGCTGCCCCGGACGCACCGCCGTCGACTACGGCATCGCCGCCATGGAACTCGAAGCCGGGGACTCCGGGCTGCGCACGTTCGTCTCCGTCCAGGGCTCGCTGGCCATGTCGGCCATCCACAAGTGGGGCTCCGAGGACCAGAAGAACACCTACCTGCCCGGAATGGCTAAAGGCGAGATCATCGGCTGCTTCGGCCTGACCGAGCCCACCGCCGGGTCTGACCCGTCCTCGATGGCCACCACCGCCACCGAACAACCCGACGGGTCCTGGGTCCTCACCGGGGCCAAGCGCTGGATCGGGCTGGCGTCGATCGCGCAGATCGCCGTCATCTGGGCCATGACGGATCAGGGAGTGCGCGGGTTTCTGGTCCCGACCGACACCGAGGGGTTCACCGCTACGCCGATCGATCCCAAACTTTCGATGCGCGCCTCCATCCAGTGCGACATCACCCTCACCGACGTCCACCTCCCCGCCACCGCGATCCTCCCCGCCACCGCGATCCTGCCCGGCGCCAAGGGCCTGCGCGGACCGTTCTCCTGCCTGAACGAGGCCCGCTACGGGATCATCTGGGGCGCCATGGGAGCCGCCCGCGACTCCTACGAGGCGGCACTGGAGTACTCCAAGGAACGGATGCAGTTCGACAAGCCACTGGCCGCGTACCAGATCACCCAGCAGAAACTGGTGGACATGCTCCTGGAGATCCAGAAGGGCACCCTGCTGGCCATCCACACCGGACGCCTCAAGGACGCCGGAACCCTTCAACCGGTCCAGATCTCAGTGGGCAAGCTCAACAACTGCCGCGAAGCCATCCAGATCTGCCGCGACGCCCGCGCCATCCTCGGCGGCAACGGCATCACCCTGGACTATCCGCCGCTACGGCATGCGAACAACCTCGAATCCGTGCGCACCTACGAGGGCACCGACGAGGTCCACACCCTCATCCTCGGCCACCACATCACCGGCACCCCCGCCTTCCGGTAAGCGACGACCATGGACATCGAGAATCTCCTGGTCATCGGCTCCGGGGCCATGGGCTCACAGATCGGCCTCGTCGGCGCGCTGGCCGGCTACGACACCACCATCCGGGACGTCAGCACCACGGCCCTGGACAAGGCCCGGGACGCCTTGTCGGAACAGCTGGAGCGCAACATCGAGAAGAACCGGACGACACGTGAGGACGCCGACGCCGCATGGCAGCGGCTCCGCTTCTCCGCCGACCTTGAGGCCGTCGCCCCCGAAGCGGATCTGGTGATCGAGGCAGCCACCGAGAACCTGGACACCAAGCGGATGATCTTCGCCGACCTTGGGCGCCTCACCCGAAGCGAGGCGATCCTGGCGACCAACTCGTCGTCGATCGGCGCCTCCCAGGTAGCCGCGGCCACGGGACGACCGGAGAAGGTCTGCAACATGCACTTCTTCAACCCCGCTCTGGTCATGAAATGCGTCGAGGTGGTCCGCCACGCGGCGACTTCGCAGGACACCATCGACACCGTGCTCGAGGTGGCGCGGGTCATGGGCAAGTCCCCGGTGCTGATCAACCGGGAGATCCCGGGGTTCGTCGCCAACCGGCTCATGGGAGCCATCCGTGACGAGGCCTTGCGCCTGCGTGCCGACGGGATCGCCAGCTTCGAGGACATCGATACCGCGGCCAAGTCGGCACTCGGGCACCCGATGGGACCGTTCGAGCTCATGGACCTCGTGGGGCTGGATGTCAGCTACCAGATCCGCCAGTCCACGTTCGAGGAGACGGGCGACCCAGCAGATCTGCCGCACCCGGATCTGGCCGCGATGTATGAACGCGGCGACTACGGGAGGAAGACCGGCAAGGGCTGGTACGACTACGAGACCGGGGCTTGAACTCCCGCCGATGAGTGCAACCTTGTCCCTCCTTACCATCGGTTATGTACGTAACCGATGGTAAGGACCGGCGCAAGTATCGGTTGGCGGTCATAGCCGTGGTTCCCGTCCTCGGCGTGGTCCAGACGTAGTAAACCCGCTGGCCGAGTGGCCTGATGCCCTCCGGGAGCACGCCTAAACGACGGCGTTGACCGGTTCCTCCCCGCGCAGCACCCTGGCGACATCGTGGGCGACCGAGGTTCCCATCGCAGCGTTGGCACGATCCGTATAGGCGCCAATGTGAGGCGTCAGCAGCACGTTGCCCGCCGACAGAAGCGGATGGTCTTTGCCCAAGGGCTCCTGGGCGAAGGCGTCGAGTGCGGCACCGGCCACGTGTCCATCCGCAAGCAACTTCACGAGGTGTCCCTCATCAATGAGCCCACCGCGTGCCGCATTGATGAGGAATACCCCGCGCTTCATGGATTCCATCCGCTCAGGGCTAAGCAAGGGAGCGGCGTCCGGATCTCCCGGCAGGTGAAGCGTCAGGAAGTCGGCGATTGCCACCACCTCGTCCAGACCATCGGGTTTCACGCCTGCGGCGACCATGACCTCGTCCGGCACATAGGGGTCGTAGGCAACGACTTCCATGCCGAAGGCGCGGGCCCGCTGCGCGACGCCTTGGCCAATCCGGCCGAATCCCAGGATGCCCAACTTCCGCCCGCCCAATTCGACCCCGGGGAACGTCTCCCAGCGCCCTTCAAGCATGGAGCGATGTGCTGCAGGAAGCTGGCGGGCAATGGACAGCATGGCACCCAGCGTCAGGTCCGCCACCGCACCTGCGTTGGCACCCGGCGCATTGACGACGCGCACACCAGCGGCACGGGCGGCATCGAGGTCGATGTTATCGACCCCGACCCCATGTTTCGCCACGACCTTCAAGGACGGAAGCGCAGAGAAGACCGACTTGTCCACTTCGTCGAGTCCGACAATGATCGCAGGGACATCGCTGGCTTCGTTGGCCAGTTGCGTGGGGTCAAGCGGGTGCGCGGCCTGCGGCCGGCGCACCACCACCCCTGCGTCATCCAGCGCTTCCCATGGTTCGTTGGATTGCCGGCCGAAGCTCGGAGTGGTGATGAGGACCTCCATGGTCACTCCTTCTGAAGTTGTGGGGACGGTCGTTGACATGGGTTTCGGCACTCTCCAGCGGTCCCTCTAGCCGATCTCGATACCAAAGACCTTCATCGCCGAATAGACGCCGATGAACGTCACCGCGAGACTACTGAAAGCCAGGAGGATGGTCCACAGCGGGCTACTGCGGAAGCGGCGATCCACCTGACCGCGCAGCGTCCACACCGCGATGACCACGGCAATCAGGAATCCTGCCGATCCCAGGCCACCGATCATCACCATGACGACCGGCGACTTGATGACGAGGAAGCTGGCGGCCCAAATGATCGGCAGGACGATCGTCAGGGCCGAGATGATCCGACGGCGCGTGCGCAGATCCGTCCAATCGAAGACCCCGAGGATGGCCAACGTATTGGTCCACAACCGGGGTACGGATGCCGTGGAGGCAACCAGGGTGGAGAACAGGACTCCAAACGCCCCGACGAGGAAGACCCAATAGCCGAACTGGCCCATGGTGTCCGAATACATGCGCGACAGCGTCACGATCATGTCGTCGCCCTCCGGGACCAGGCCCTGGGGGTGCAGCACGGATGCGCCGATGACGTAGAACGACAGCGTGCACAACGTGCAGATGATCCACGAGATCAAAACGTCCAGGCGCATGACCTTGATCCATCCGGCGGCACGTTCCGCGCGCTCTTCGGTGCCGTCATCGGGGCCGGTCCAGCGCGCGTATCCCTTTTCGATGCACCAGTACGTGTAGGTGGTCATTTCATCCGAGCCGACACCCGTCAAGCCGAACATGGCCACGGCGAAGCCAACGGCGCCGGCCGGGAGGACAAAGCTCATGCCGGAACCGATGTCGGCGGTACTGTAGCCGAAATCGGTCAGGGGAAGCACGACGGCCAACCCGACGGTGATCAGCGTGAAGGCGACGACGGAGGCGAAGGCCACGCGCTCGACAATGCTGTAGCGCCCGCTGGCCAGCAGAGTGATGACCGAACCGGTGACGATGATGGTCCAGAACACCAGCGATGGTGTCTCCAGCGGTGCGCCGAGGACGGGGAACATGATCGACAGGGCGGCGACGGTTCCACCGATGATCCCGCCCCGTTGCAGGATCTTTGCGAAGTCCATCAGGATCCACAGGAAGTTGATCCAGCTTCCCCGCCGGGTGCGCGGGGCAACCTGGCTGTATCCCTGCAGGGCGGTCTTGCCCGTCAGGATCGACCACTGCGCCAGTTCCATCTGGACCCACACCTTGATGCCGGTCGAGATGATGACCAGCCACAGCAATACGAAACCTGCCTTGGCTCCCAGCGCGGTGGTCGTGATGAGTTCACCGGACCCGACGACTGCTGCCGAGAGCACGATCCCCGGACCGAGATAGCGGAACCGGTCCCTGAACCGGCGGGGCGCGGTTTTGACGTCCTCATTCCGGAGCGCGTAGGGATCGACCGCATCGGCCGATCTCGCCGATCGCGTTGAAGTCGCAGTCATTTCTGTCTCCTTTGACGGAATATTCGGATGCCTCGAGGGCTGGGGCAATGGCCCCTGAAAGTCATGATTGGCTCGCCGAAAGGCGTGACCCCGCTCACGAAAGGTTAACCTTAATGCGCGCACCGCGCAATTTGCGACGCGCATTGCACGCAATTTGGTGACACGGATTCACCCCGGGAGGGTATTGGCGTTCCCACCTGGCCACGGAGTGGCTGATGGTTTCTTGCTCCGTGGCGGGAGGAGCCGATTACGCCCGGGCGCGCACCTCGGCCAACGTCGGCGCGGTCGCCACCAGCACGGAGACACCGGCCTCACGGAACGGTTCCAGTTGTTCCTCGGTCGCGGAATCGTCGGTGACCAGCGTCCAGCGTTCGGGCAGCTTGGCCCAGGCGTGGAACGGCGCCGCCCCGAGCTTGGAGGCATCAGCCAGCACCACGACCTCGTGGGCCTGCCGGCACATCATCTCCTTGAGCCGGGTCTGCTGCAGGTCCGCCTCGCAGATCGAGCCCACGGCCACACCGTCAGCGCCGAGGAACACCCGGTCGAACGTCATGCGCTCCAGGGCGGCCTCGGCCAGCGGGCCGACGAATCCCTGGCTGGGATGGCGCAGCGTGCCACCGAGGCACTCGACGTGGATGGCGTCGACCTCGGCCAGCTCCTCCAGGACCGCCAACGAGGTGGTGGCGACGGTGAGCGAGATGTCGTGCTGCAGCTCGGTGGCCAGCGCCGCGACCGAGGAGCCGGCGTCGAGGAGGATGGATTCGCCGTCGTGCACGAGGGCCCGGGCCAGGCGGGCCATGGCGCGCTTGGCGGCGGCTGCCTCCTGGTTGCGCTGGCGGAAGGTGGATTCCCCGCCGTTGCCGGTCAGCGCCATGGCGCCGCCGTAGGTGCGGGCGATCTTGCCCTCGCCGGTCAGCCGGGCGAGGTCGCGGCGGATCGTGGAGGCGGTGACATCGAAGCGGGCCGAGAGTTCCTCGACGCTGGTCAGGCCGCTGGTGTGGGCCAGGAGCACGATGTCGTCCCTGCGCTGGCGTGCGCCGATGGACATGTTTGCTCCTGTTCCGCGCCGGCCCGGCATCAGTGGACCGGGCTCGGCGAAAGGTTGGTGGCCTGGTGTAGTGCTTCGATCATGCTACCCACCTCCACGACGCCGGTCCCGGCGATGTCGAACGCGGTGCCGTGGTCGACCGAGGTGCGGATGACCGGCAGGCCGACGGTGATGTTGACGCCGGCCTCGATGCCGAGGACCTTCACCGGGCCGTGGCCCTGGTCGTGGTACATGGCCACGATGAGGTCGTAGTCGCCGCGGCCGGCCAGGAAGAAGGCGGTGTCGGCGGGCAGCGGTCCGATGGCGTCGATCCCGTCCGCGCGGAGCACTTCCAGGGCCGGGATGATCTTTTCTTCTTCCTCGCCATAGCCGAACAGGCCGTTCTCCCCGGCGTGCGGGTTGATGGCGCAGACACCGATCTTGGGGTTGGCGACGCCGGAGCGGACCAGGGCCTCATGGCCGCGGCGGACGGTGCGCTCGACGAGGCCGGGTTCGATGCGCGCGATGGCGTCGATCAGCCCGACGTGGGTGGTCACGTGGATGACCTTGACCTTCGGGGTGGAGAGCATCATGGAGACCTCGTCGACGCCCATGAAGTGGGCCAGCAGCTCGGTGTGCCCGGGGTAGATGTGCCCGGCGCTGTGCAATGCGGCCTTGTTCAGCGGTGCGGTGCAGATGCCCTGGACGTCACCGGCCATGCCGAGCTCGCAGGCGATCCGGATGTAGTGGTAGGCGGCGTTCCCGGCCTCGGCGGATTCGCGGCCCCACGGCAGATCCTCCGAGAGCAGGTGCGGATCGATGACATTGATGGTGCCGGGGATAAAGACCGCCTCGGAGACGGCCTGGATCTCCACGATGTCGGCGGTGAGGCCGAGCGCCGCCGCGCCCAGGCGGAGGCGGTGGGTGTCGCCGATGACGACCGGGCGGCATTCGCGATAGGCGCGTTCGTCCAGCAGGGCGCCGACGGTGACCTCGGGGCCGACGCCGGCGCCGTCCCCCATGGTGACGGCGATGAAGGGGCGCGGGTCGGTGGTGGTTGCTTCCATGGGATCTCCCGGGGGTGTGGGGGCCGCGCGCAGGGCGCGCAGCGAGTGGATGGCTTCGGTGAGGACGGTGGCGGTGCCGAAGGTGCCCGGCTTGGCGGCGACCAGGCGGCCGTCGTCGGCGCGGGAGATGACAACACCGTGTTGGATTTGCTGCAGGGGTACGAGTTCGTTGATGCCCAGGCGGTCCAGGACGGCGCGGGCCGTCTCGCCGCCGGTCAGGACCAGGTCCGCGTCCGGCGCCGCGGCCAAGGCCGTGGCCACGGCCGCCTCCATGTCCCGGTGGGCTTCGGCGGGGTCGCGGAGCGTGGTCGCATCGGCCACGAGGGCAGCGGCGGACCCGGAGGCCAGGACCCGGGCGGCGGCTTCGGCGTGGGCGGCCGGGAAGACGGGGATGCCCGCGGCTTCGAGGTGGCAAATCTGTTCGCCGGCCTTGGTGCTGGCCGAGCCGACGACGGTGAGGATGGCCCGCTGCCCTGTGGCGGATCGAGTGGAGGGATCTACTGGATGCAGCGAGGCGGTGCGTGCCATGACCTGTGCGAGCGAACGGGCCAGTGCGCCCGTGCCGACCAGGGCCACGGGGTGTTGGTTGCGTCCGTCCGCCATTGCGGCGAAGGCTCCGGCGATGGCATCTAGATCCGCGGCGGTCTCGCAGTCCACGATGACTGCTTCATGTGCGGCCACGGCATTAGCCAGATGGTCGTGGAGGCTGCCGTCCCGGACCTGGTCCACGCCGATTCCGATGGCGGACAACGATCCTATGGCTTCACGGACGGAGGCCGGTGCGCGGCGGTTCTCCACCTGCCACAATCCCGTGTCGGCAAGTGGCTGCCCGTCGACCAGGGGGACCCCGCCGACGACCGTCCGTCCGTGGTCGGGCAACGCGCCGGCGATGACCAGCCGGTATCCGGCGGCGGCGAAGGCCTCGAGTTCCACGGCAACGTGCCCCCGCCAGAGCGAGTCGATCTTCTTGAACAGCACGGTGTCCGGGAAGATGGTTGCGGGCAGCCGGTCCACGACGGCGCGGCGGGCCAAGTCCGCGGGAAGCTGGCGTGAATGGGTGTCGACGACCAGGACGTCTGCAGCCGTGGCGGAGCGGGCGTCGTCGCGCAACCGGATCACGGTCCGGGAACCGGCGTCGTACCACTGCGCCGCCACTTCGCAGGCACCGGTGAAGTCATCGGCGATGACCAGAACGTGGTGCATGTTCGCTTCCTCCTCCCGCTCATGATGTAGGTCTGATAGCCATCATGACACGGATTGCGCGAATCGCGCTACACGTATTGCGCACAACGCGCAGCTATGGCAGAGTGACGGACACAACATCTTCTGGGCAGGTTCCGCGAGTCTTCACCGGCGGCATCTGGCCGCATCACCCGCTGGACTTCCCTTCACGAACCGAGAGGTCGATGATGACCGTTCCACTCACTGGATCCACCTTGTCCCGCCGGCAATTGCTGCGGTGGGGAGCAGCCGGCGGCCTCCTGCTCGGCGTCGGCTCGACCACTGCCTGCGCCGGCCCCACCGGTCTGCCGGGCCCGGCTACCTTGACCCTGGCGTTGAACCGTTCCCTGGTCAGCCTGGACAACAAGCTCAACCAGTTCGACGCAGCCGTCACGGTCCAGCGCGCCGTTCGGCAGGGCCTGACCGAAATCGGTCCGGACATCAAGCCCGTCCCCGTCCTGGCCGAACGCTTCGAGTTGACCTCGCCCACCCGCTGGACCGTGACCCTGCGCCAGGGCATCCAGTATTCCGATGGAACGCCGGTGCAGATCGAGGATGTGGCGACCGCGCTGAAGATGTACGAAAAGGTCCAGGGATCCTTCGTGGCCAGCTTCTTCCCGGAGTTCCCCACGGTGGTCCCGAAGGACGAGCGCACCTTCTACCTCGACACCGAACGCCCCGTGCCGATCCTCGACGCGCTCATGGCACTGATCCTCATCACCCCCGCCAAGGACAACAAGGCCGCGGAGCTGCAGACCGGCGTCGGAACGGGCCCCTACACGGTGGAGACCTTCAACCGCGGCACCGGCACCTACTCGCTGGTCCGCAACGAGAAGTACTGGGGCGAACGCCCGCAAATCGAGCGGGTCAACGTCCGGTTCCTGCCCGAGGAATCCAGCCGGGTCATCTCCCTGCGCTCGGGCGAGGTCGACGTCATCGACTCCATCTCCCCCGACTCCGGCGAACAGCTCGCCGGCCTGCCGGGGGTGGCGATCGACCGGGCCTCCAGCCTGCGCCTGAACCAGATCTTCTACAACTTCCGCAAGCCGAAGAGCCACCCGCTCTCCGACCCGAAGGTCCGCCAGGCCCTCTCGATGGCGATCGACGGCAAGTCCCTGGTCCGTGACGTGCTGATGGACTCGGTCACCCAGGCCGAGGGCGTCACCCCCTCCTCGCTGTTCGGCTACGCCAAGACCGGGGACTACGTCTACGACCCGGCGCAGGCGAAGAAGCGGCTGAAGGACCTCGGCGTGGACAACCTGACGCTGAAGATCATCTGGGAGACCGGCGAGTTCCCGGCCGACACCTCCATCATGGAGGCCCTGTCCGACATGTACGCCGACATCGGCGTGCGCACCCAGCTGCAGCAATTCGAACCCGGCGGCAACATCCTGCAATGGCGCCAGGGCAAGACCGGAGACTGGGACCTGCTCGGCAACGGCTTCTCCAGCCCCACCGGCCTGGCCATCACCATGCTCCAGGGCATGTACGCGGGCACCCCTGCCAAGGAGAAGACCCGCGACACCTACCAGGGGTACGTGAACGAGGCCGTCGCCGCGAAGATCGCCCGCGCCGCCTCCGAGGTCGACGAGGCCGCCCGGAACAAGCTGCTGGCCCAGGCCCAGCAGGCCGTCTGGGACACCTGGCCGTGCGCCTGGGCGTTCGTCCCCAAGTCGGTGCTGGCCCGGCGCGAACGCGTCGACCACCTGGCCCTCTCCTCGGCCAATTCCTATCCGCTCTCCGCTGTCACGTTGGAGGCCTGACCATGTTGACCTACCTACCCAAACGCGTCGGCCAGGGGCTGCTGACCGTCTTCCTGACGGTCTCGACGGTCTTCCTGCTGATCCGCATGGCCCCCGGGGACCCGGCTGCTGCCTATGCCGGACCGCTGGCCACCAATGAACAACTCGCCGCGGTCCGCGAACAGTTCGGCCTGGACCGCCCGCTGCTGGCCCAATACTGGATGTTCCTCCAGCAGCTCTTCACCGGAAACCTCGGCACGTCCTACTCCTTCCAGGCCCCCGCCGCCCAGGTGGTCCTCGAACGGCTCCCCTACACGCTGACCCTGGCCACGGCGGCCATCGTGCTTGCGGCCATCATCGCGATCCCGCTCGGCGTGTGGATGGCCCGGCGCACCGACACCGGCCAGGAACTCGGCGTGAACATGCTGACGATCACCGGCCAGTCCATGCCCGACTTCTGGACCGGCATCATGCTGCTGACCGGCTTCTCCGTCCTGCTGCCGATCTTCCCGGCCTCCGGCTTCACGACTTGGAGCGGGCTCGCCCTTCCGGCGATCACCATCGCCATCCTCCAGGTCGCCCTGGTCTCGCGCATGGTCCGCCGCGAAATGACCACGAACTTCTCGGCCCCCTACCTGACAGTGGCCCGCTCCCGCGGCGTCAGCGAGGGCATGCTCACCTGGCGCTACGCCATGGGCAATGCCGCCATCCCGGTGTTCACCGCTCTGGGCACCCGGTTCGCCGCGATGCTCAACGGCGTCGTCGTCGTCGAGGTCGTCTTCGCCTGGCCCGGCGTCGGTTCGCTGATCGTCCGGGCCCTGGAGACCCGCGACTATCCCCTCATCCAGGCCGCCGTGCTGATCACCGCGCTGCTCGCCGTCGGCGTCCAGCTGCTGATCGACCTGGCCTACCCGCTCCTCGATCCCCGCGTTCGACTCGGAAAGGCGGCCACAGCATGAGCGCCACCACCACCCCTCCCCTGGCCGGGACCATGCCGGAACGCAGCGCGCGCCCCAGCGGCGTCACCGCCCGCGACCTGGCCACCTCGGCCGCCACCCGGCGGGCCCGGTCCACGAAGATCAAACTCTGGATCGGGGCGATCTGCACCCTCGTGGTGTTCCTGCCCATCGTGTTCGCCCAGGTCCTGCCGCTGGCGGACCCGAACGCACAGGACCTGTCCCAGCGCCGACTCGCCCCGCTGGTCGCCGGCCACCTGTTCGGCACCGACCAGCTCGGCCGTGACCTGCTCTCCCGCGTCCTGCACGGCGGGCAGGTGTCGCTGACCATCGGCGTGCTCGCCGTCGTCGTCTCCGGTGCCATCGGCATCATCCTCGGGGCCGCCGCCGGCTTCTACGGCAAATGGGTGGACATCATCATCTCCCGCGTCCTGGAAGCGCAGATGTCGCTTCCCCTGCTGATGATGCTCCTGCTGGTCGTCGCCCTCTTCGGCCCGTCGATCCCCGTCATCACGTTCGTCATCGCCATCGCCCAATGGCCAGAAGTGGCCCGGCTGACCCGGTCGCTGGTCCTGGTCGAACGCGAAAAGCCCTACGTGTCGGCCGCCCGGATCCTGGGCCTGCACAAGATCCAGATCCTCATCCGCCACGTCATCCCCAACGTGTTCAAGCAGGCCTCCCTCGTCGTCCTGCTGCTGTTGGCCCAGGCCGTGCTGCTCGAGAGCGCACTGAGCTTCCTCGGGGCCGGACCGCAACGTCCGTTCGCCACCTGGGGGCGGATCATCTCCGACGGCCAGGACTACGTCACCACCTCCTGGTGGATGGTGACCCTGCCCGGCCTGATGATCGCCCTGCTGGTCATCGGCGTGAACCTGCTCGGCGACGGCCTGCGCGACCGCAAGCCCCGCGCCAAGCGCACGAAAGGAGCGACCCGATGAACCCGCAGCATGAAGCAGCCGCCGCAACGCCGCTGCTCGACGTCGAGGACCTCGTCGTCGAACTGATGACCGACAACGGCATCGTCCGCGCCGTCGACGGGGCCACCTTCCGGGTCGGCCGGGGTGAGACCGTGACCATCATCGGCGAGTCGGGCTCCGGCAAGTCCACCACCGCGATGGGCATCCTGCAGCTGCTGCCCCAGGACCTCGCCATCCTCTCCGGCACCGTCCGCGTCACCGGCCTGGACGTGCTCGGCAACCGCAAGGCGATCAACAAGGTCCGCGGCCGCACCGTCGCCCTGATCCCCCAGGACCCGATGACCGCGCTCAGCCCGGTGCTGTCCATCGGCAGCCAGCTGGTCGAGGCCATCCGGATCGCCGGACGCACGAGCGGCCGCACCCAGGCCACCACCCGGGCATCCGAGCTGCTGGCCTCGGTCCACATCCCGGATCCGCCGTCGCAGTTGAAGAAGTTCCCGCACCAGCTCTCCGGCGGCATGCTCCAACGCGTGCTGATCGCCATGGCGCTGGCGAGCGAACCGGAACTGTTGATCGCGGACGAGCCGACGTCGGCGCTGGATGTCACCGTCCAGGCCGGGATCCTGGACCTGCTGATGGAGATCCAGGAACAGCGCGGGACCGGCATCCTGATGATCACCCACGACATCGGGGTCGCCCGCCTGGTCTCCGATACGATCCACGTGATGAAGAGCGGACGGTTCGTCGAATCCGGGCCGGCCTCCGCAATCGTGGACCACCCCCGCGAGGAGTACACCCGCAAGCTCCTGGGTGCCGTGCCGCAGCTCGGTCCCTGGGACGAACGCCCGCTCGACGGTGCCGGAACCACCGGCGTGGACACCGTCGTCGAACCTGCCGCAGGAGGCACACCGTGACCGAGCCGTTCCTCACCGTCGAAAACCTCACCGTCGACTACGCCACCAAGGCCGGCCCCTTCCGGGCGGTGGACGACGTGTCCTTCAGCGTCGCCCGCGGCAGCACGCTGGCCGTGGTCGGCGAGTCAGGCTGCGGCAAGTCGACGATCGCCAAGGCCGTCATGCGGTTGCTGCAGCCCACCGCCGGGCGCATCGTGCTCGATGGAACCGACCTGGTCCCGCTCAACGACGCGAAATTGCGGCCGCTGCGCAAGCGCTTCCAGATGGTCTTCCAGGATCCCTATGGTTCCCTGGACCCGCATCTGAGCGCCGAGGACATCGTCACCGAACCGCTGAGGATCCAGGGTGTCCGCTCGGCCGCCGAGCGCGGCGCCGAGGCCCGCCGGCTCTTCGACCGCGTCGGGCTGCCCGCGTCGTCGCTGGAGCGCCGGGCCAACGAGTTCTCCGGCGGACAGCGCCAGCGCATCGGCATCGCCCGCGCCCTGGCGTCGGCGCCCGACCTGCTGGTCTGCGACGAGGCCACCAGCGCGCTGGACGTCTCGGTGCAGGCGCAGGTGCTGGAGCTGTTGCAGGAGATCCAGCGCGACACCGACATCACGTACGTCTTCATCTCCCACAACCTGGGCGTGGTGAAGGAGATCAGCGATGAGATCGTGGTGATGCGCCGGGGCCGGATCGTGGAGGCCGGGACGACCGGCGATGTGCTGGCCACCCCGCGCGAGGACTACACCCGGCGGCTGCGCCGTGCAGCCCTCGATCCGGCCACCATGGAGGGGATCAAACCCCGCCACCTGGTGTCCTCTCTGGCGCTGAAGACCCCGGCCTGAGCACCGACCACCTGCAACCCGCCGTTCCCGACCGACACCCAGGAGCATGATGACCACCCCGCAGACCTCACCCGCCGGCACGACCGCCGCGGCCACCGATCCCTACAGCGGACTGGTGCTCGGCACCATGACGTTCGGCGACACCGTCGACGAGGCCACCGCCGCCCGGATGCTCGATACCGCGCTCGACGCCGGCATCCGCCACATCGACACCGCCAACGCCTACGTCGGCGGCGAGACCGAGAAGATGCTCGCCCGCCTGCTGGGGGGCCGCCGGGACGAGGTCTTCCTCGCCTCGAAGGCCGGCATGCCGCACCCCGATGCCGGCGACGACGCGCTGCTCTCCGGCGCAGCGCTGCGCCGCAGCGTCGAGGCATCGCTGTCCCGGCTGGGTACCGACCGGCTGGACCTGTTCTACCTGCACCAGCCCGACGACTCCACCCCGCTGGAGGAGACCCTGACCGCCGTGGCCGAGCTGGCCGCCGAGGGCAAGATCCTGGCGCTGGGCGTGTCCAACTACGCGGCGTGGCAGATCGCCGACGTCGAGGCCGCCGCGGCAGCCGTCGGGGCGCCGGCCCCCGTCGTCGCCCAGCAGCTCTACAACCTGGTGGCCCGCCGGATCGAGGACGAATACCTGCCCTTCGCCGCCTCCCACGGCGTGCGCACCATGGTCTACAATCCGCTCGGCGGCGGCCTGCTCACCGGGAAGCACAGCTTCGGCGAGCGCCCCGCCGAGGGGCGCTTCGGCGATTCACGGCTGGCGGCGATGTACACGCAGCGCTACTGGGACGCGACGCTGTTCGAGGCGATCGACGCCTTGTCGGGGATCGCCGCCGAGGCCGGCCTGACGCTCATCGAGCTCTCGCTGCGCTGGCTCGCCCACCACCCCGGCGTCGACTCGCTGCTGCTCGGCGGCTCCAAGCCCGCCCAGCTCGAATCGAACATCGCCGCCATCTCCGCCGGCCCGCTGCCCGCCGATGTCATCACCGCGTGCGATGCCGTCGGCGCCTCGCTGCGCGGCCCCATGCCCGCCTACAACCGCTAAGTCCGGCCGGTGCCCGCCCAGCCGGGCACCGTCGTCGTCCTCCTCCACGTCCCCCTCCACTCCCCGAACCGAAAGCAGGAACCATGACCTCCCCCGTCGCCACCGAATTCGCCCGCAAGATCCGTGCCCGCGAGCAGGCCGTCGGCTACTGGATCGTGCTGGACTCCCCCGTGTCCACCGAACGCATCGCCCGCACCGGCTACGACTACGTCGCCCTGGACGCCCAGCACGGGCTGATCGGCTACTCCGGCATGCTCCAGGGCCTGATGGCCATCGACGCCGGGCAGACCGCGGCCGGCATGGTGCGCGTGGAGGCCAACAACCCCACGGCCATCGGCAAGGCGCTCGACGCCGGCGCCGTGGGCATCATCGTCCCGCTGGTCAACACCGCCGAGGACGCCGCCGCCGCTGTCCGGGCGGCGAAGTACCCGCCGCACGGCGACCGCTCCTACGGCCCCATGCGCTCCGCCCTCCGGGTCGGCCCCGTGCCCGCCGAAGCCGATGCCGCCACCCTGGTGTTCGCGATGATCGAGACCCCCGCCGGGTTGGAAAACGTCGAGGCCATCGCCGCCGTCCCCGGGCTCGACGGCGTCTACGTCGGCCCCTCCGACCTGGCCCTGGCCGTGGGCGCCCGGTTCCCCGGGGACCCCGACGTCGCCGAGGTCTTCGACACCGCGCTGGTCCGCGTCGCAGCCGCCGCCGAGGCCGCCGGCGTCGCCGCCGGGATCCACAACGCCACCGGCGAGCTCGCCGCGCAGCGCCTGGCGTCCGGCTACACGTTCGCCACCGTCGCCTCCGACCTCACCCACCTGGAAATCGCCGCCGCCGCGCATCTGGAGGCCTCCCGCGCAGCCGCCGCCCTGTCCGCCTGAACCACGCCGCCCCGCGCCCTGGCCGCCGACCCGCTTCCACCACCACCCCGGGAGAGACCATGACCACCACCGCCTATGACGCCATCACCCCCGACGGGACGGTGCACGAGCTGACAGGGCCCGACGCCGACGCCCTGGCCTTCGCCTACCTGCCCGCCCCCACCGTGCAGTCCCACGCCGCCAACCTCGCCACCCTGCCTGACGGCCGGCTCGGCTGCGTCTGGTTCGGCGGCACCCAGGAGGGAGTACCGGACATCAGCGTCTGGTTCTCCACCCTCGGCCGCACCGCCACCGGCTGGGACACCGCCTGGTCGGAGCCGGCGCGCCTGAGCGATGACCCCACCCGCTCCGAGCAGAACCCCATCCTCTTCGTCCACGGCGAGGAGACCTGGCTGCTCTACACCGCCCAACACGCCGGGAACCAGGACACCTCCGAGGTCCGCCGGCGCATCTCGTACGACGGCGGTGCCTCCTGGGGCGAGACCCATACCCTGTTCCCGGCCACCGATGAGGGCGGGGTTTTCGTCCGCCAGCCCCCGGTCGTCGTGGACGGCCGGCTGCTGGTGCCCGTCTTCCGGTGCGTCATCGTTCCCGGCGAGAAGTGGGTCGGCAACCAGGATGACAGCGCCGTCATGGTCTCCGACGACGACGGTGCCACCTGGACCCGGCAGGTCGTCCCCGGCAGCCTGGGGTGCGTGCACATGAACATCCACCCGCTGGCCAATGGCACCCTGCTGGCCCTGTACCGCAGCCGCTGGGCCGACTGGATCTACTCCTCCCGCTCCTCGGACGGCGGGGCCACGTGGAGCGAACCGGTGCCGACCGAGCTGCCGAACAACAACTCCTCCATCCAGTTCACCCCGCTGGACGACGGCCGCCTGACGCTGATCTACAACCACAGCCAGGCCCAGGCCGACACCGAACGCCGGGCCTCGCTCTATGACGAGATCGACGACGACGGGCTGGCAGACACCCAGGAAACCGTCACCGAACCGCCGGCCCCCGCGGCCGGCGCGCCCGACGACGGTCCGAAGGCCTTCTGGGGCACTCCCCGTGCGCCGTTGACCGTCGCGGTCTCGGAGGATGGCGGGCACACGTGGCCCATCCGCCGCGACCTCGAGGTCGGCGACGGCTACTGCCTGTCCAACAACTCGCGCGACGGCCTGAACCGGGAGTTCTCCTATCCCTCGATCCACCAGACCGCCGACGGGCAGCTGCAGCTGGCGTACACGTACTTCCGCCAGGCGATCAAGTACGTCAGGGTCTCCCCCGAATGGATCTACGCCGGGGGCACCGACTGATGACGGCACCCCACGCGGTCGTCACCGGCTGCAGTTCCGGCATCGGGCACGCCATCGCCACCACCCTGTTGGCCGGCGGGTGGAAGGTCACCGGGCTCAGCCGCCGCGAGCCCGGCTTCGCTCCGCACGCAAACCCACAGACGGGAGATGCAGACGAGGGCACCTTCGAATGGCTACGCGCCGACCTCTCCGCACCGGAGGCCCTGCCTGGCCTGCTGAGTCATCTGGGTACAGTCGACGCGGTGGTCCATGCCGCGGGATTCATGACGACGGCGCCGCTCGGCTCCCTGGATCCGGCGGCACTGCGGGGGATGTTCGCCGTGCACGTGGAGGCGGCGTCCGCCCTGGTGGACACGCTCACCGAGCGGATCTCCGACGGCGGCCGCGTGGTCCTCGTCGGCAGCCGGACCATGACCGGCGTCGCCGGCAAGAGCCACTACGCGGCTACCAAGTCGGCGTTGTCCGGGCTGAGCCGCAGCTGGGCCATCGAGCTGGCACCGCGGTCGATCACCTGCAACGTCGTGGCCCCGGGGCCGACTGACACCCCCATGCTCAACGATCCCGGGCGGGCCGGTGTGCCGCCGAAGGTCCCGGCCCTGGGAAAACTGGTCGACCCCGCCGACGTCGCCGAACTCGTCGCCTTCCTGCTCGGCCCCCACGGCTCCTCGATCACCGGGCAGACGTTGACGATCTGCGGGGGCGCATCGCTGTAATCCACATTCCCTCAGAGTCGCGTCCATCTGTCGGTTGCAACCGATAGATTCGGAGCAGCAGACGCGAAGAGGCGGATCATGGCACCGAAGAAATCCGACAAGGCACCGGGCGGGGATAACGGTGCCCCTACTCACCTCGAAACCTTTGCTCCATGAAAGTTTTCGCGGCAGCCTGGCCCGACTCAGCAATGTTGCAACAGCCTGCTGCAACTTTGCCGTGGTGTTGCCGGTCCTGACCCTAGCCAAGGCAGCCCCGAGTACGACGCGACATTGGTGATGCACAAGCGGTCGGCAAGCTGATCGCGACAGAGGCACCAAAGCGATCGACAGGCTTCCCGCTGATCTCCGTGATGGATTCGTCCACGTTCCGGCGCGGCCCCTGAAATCTCCGAAGATTAGAGTCGTCCGCGGCGGTTTCTCCGGAAAAGAAGAGTTTGCAGAAACCATCTGCAAGATTTCCACGGTGCTACCGCATTCCGCTGATGACAGCAGCAGCCCTGAGTACGAGGCACCGTTGGTACGCCAAAGAGGCCGTCGGCATTCCCAAAATCGGATTCCGGAGGAAGAGACTTCTCCTGCCCGGTAGGTGAAGTGCGTCCAGGAGTCCGTGCGGGGCCGGGACACGATTCAACGGCGCAAGGACCACTTGCACCATGTGTTTGGTCCACTACGCGGGGATGCGACCGCGCGGGAGAACGCGCTGTCCGGACGAAGTTCTTGCGGCCGACACCTCTGGCACAACGCGCCATGCGTTCCACCGGCTCGGCGCAACGAACCGCATCGGTTTACGTTCTTCTCCTACTCGAACCCCGGTTCGCACCGCCGACCGTGACTGACTCCTCCAGACCGCTCTGTTTCCTTGTAGCTTTTATGTGGAATTGCAGGCATATTCGAAGTAGCTTGGAGTTGAGAACATGAAACCCAAGGAGGCCAGAATGCCCATCGACGCAACCGTCGGAACCGCAGCTGTCCGCACGAATGAGCTGGGCATCCGCGAAATCGTCCGCCGGCTCAACGCTGGCCTCGGCCCCACTCTGGTTGCAGCACTTTCCGGCAGCAAGGACCGCCGCATCTCCCACAAGTGGGCCAAGGATGACGGACCTGAACCCAACGCAGCAGCCTTTCGCCGACTGATGACGGGCATCCGCCTTTGGACGGAACTGACCGACACCCACGGCGAGCACGTTGCACGACTGTGGTTCATTGGCTCCAACCCGTGGCTGGAGGAAGACTCCCCCATCGAAGCAGTCATGGAAGGCCGGTTCAAGGAGGTCCGCGTGGCAGCCAATGCCATGCTCACCGGGAGTTTCAACGGTTGAGCCCACGCACCTGCACCAGCACCGGCCGTCGCTCGTCGTTTGCCCCACCCCCTGCCATCGGGTTGCCCCGCTTCCGCCAAACCACGAGGGGCTGCGAGACAGACCCATTATGCTGGCCTCGGCCCGGTATCGACCTGGCGTCTTGATCAAACCAACACCAGGGAGAGCGGTGGGAAACCAGCGACGACAACGGAAGACAAGCATCGCCGTCGTGCTTCTTCTCCTGCTGGGAACGTCCGCCTGTACGCCAGCTCCTGCCACCGACGAGCAGTCGACAGTCAATCAGCCTTCCTGGTTCGGCTACGACCGCCCCGCCGAATACTCGGTGACGACCACCCGCATCACCGTGCCCATCACGGACCAGGGTCCTCGCTCTCCCGGCACGCTGAGTTGCCTGCTGCACCGGCCTGCCACAGATGGAGTGCCGGCTCCTGGCAAGTTCCCGGGCATCTTCTACCAGTTCGCTCCCTACAACGCTGCCGATGCCCCGGCGAAACCGGATAGCGAGGAGAAGTACCTCGCGGAGCACGGCTACAACGTCATGCGCTGCGACATCCCGGGCACCGGGGCCAGCGCCGGACACGGGTACGACCTGAACTGGCCGGTGCAGGACATCGCCGCCCGCGATGCGATCGATTGGCTGGGCAGCCAGAAGTGGTCCACCGGCAAGGTCGGGGCCAGCGGCAGGAGCTACGGGGGCTGGACGGCGCTCCGTGCCGCCGCGGAACGCCCCGAACATCTGGCCGCCGTGCTGACGAACGTTGCACCGTCGAACATGTATGAGCAGTTCATCTACCCCGGCGGGAATCTGGCCGGTGCCGACTTGGCCTGGCCCGGAGCGGTGACGTCTTCCGACCCGGGCTACGCCGCCCAGCAGCTCAAGACCTGGCGCGCGCATCCCATGCGCGACGCCTACTGGGCGGACATGGACCGCTCCGACCGGATGCAGCGCGTCGAGGTTCCCGTCATGACGACGGGCGGTTGGTACGACGTCTTCCGGGCCGGCCCCATCGAGAACCACGCCGATCTGGTGCACGCCGACCGGGGCGACACCTCGTACCTGGTGATGGGTCCGTGGACCCACGGGCAGTCCCACCTGCAGGCGGAACAGCCGCTGCCGCTCGGGGGCCAGCTCGCCTGGTGGGACCACTGGCTCTCCGACACCGAAGACGGCCAGCTTCCCGAACACCACGTCTCCAGCTTTGCCATGCCCACGGCGTCGTCCCCGGGCTGGTCGTCCTACGGCTCCTGGCCAAGCACGACGGTGCACACCTGGTTTCCCGCGCCCGCCGGCGGTCTGGGGGCCACTGCTCCGCAGGGAGCCTCCGTCCAGTTCCGGGCGGACTCCGACGCGGGCCCGGCAACCACCTGCCTGTTCACATGCGCCACCCCCGAGAAGACCGTCTCGGGGACGGCCCGGGCCTCCGACGGACTTGCCATCTTCTCCGACGAGCCCCTGGACGACCCACTGCACCTCGTCGGGAGCGTGACCGCGGAGCTCGCCGTGACGAGCCACGCGACAGCACCGCACCCCTTGGCCGTGAAGGTGCTCGATGTCGGACCCGATGGAAGGGGCACCGAGGCCGCCGCCGGCTGGACCCGAATCCCCGCCGACGCGTTGGGAAAGCGCACGCGGCTGGCCGTCAGGCTGCAGCCCACGGACTGGGTCTTCCACCCCGGGCACCGCGTCCGGATCGTGGTCGCCGGCGGCGATTCCCCCAAGCTCGGGCCCTCGGAGGCAAGGGGGTCCGTCACACTGCACACCGGCCAGAACGGTACGCGGATCGAGTTGCCCGTCCTCCCCTGAGACGTACCGTTTCGCCGGAATTGACGGTCCGCGAGCTGGTGGACCTCGCCCCGCAGGAGGCCATGGCCCGGCGCGATGGCGGCACCGCCACCGTCCCGGTGGACTACATCACCCCGGCGACACGGTGGTCATCACGACCGGCGGGCTGATCGCCGTCGACGGCCGGATCTCCGCCGGCAACGCCCTGGTCAACGAGGCGAGCATCACCGGCGAAGGCGCTGGACGTCGGCCCCGACAGGTGCGCCACCGAGGCGGCCGCCGACGGGCACCGCAACCCTGCTGCCGTCAAGTCACCGCGCCAAAGGTGTCGCCATGGCGATGAGCCACCCTCCAGAGCCCGTCCTCCCGGCGGTACACCTGGGTCGCCCGGAGCGTGTAGGTGCGCGGTTCGCCGTCGACCGACGCCGACGTGTGTTCCAGCCCGACGGTGTAGGCCATGTCGCCCACCACGTCGTTTGCCAGGAGCTCGAAGGAGTAGGACGTGCACTCGGAGAAGCCCCGCCCCAGGGCGGTGAAGAGGTCGTTGACCTCGTCCAGCCCGTAGGCGTTGTGCCAGGCACCCAGCACGCTCACGGGTTCGATGCGTGACCAGATGGCCCGGCGGGGTTCCGGGTCGCCGTTGTGCAGGGCGAGTTCGGCTTGATACAGCGTCGAATTCACCCAGGCCAGAAAATCGTCTCGGGCGTTCATGGTCCCAGTATGCGCCGGTCCAGCCGGCACAGCGTCGCCCCACCTGTCCCCGGGAACTAAATAAGGCACGACGCCAGTGCCACCTCCCGCGGGAGGGGGAACCGGCGTCGTGCTCAGCATTGCTGCTGGGTTGTCGCCCCTACTTCGAGACGGGCTCGCGCACGTCGGGATCCCGGACGTTCGTTCCGGCGCGCCAAGCCGCGGCGGCCTGGCGTTCCTCGGCGACCTTGGCCTCATGGGCGGCGCGCCATCTGGTGTGCTGCGGGTTGCGGCGCAGCACCGCGTAGCCGATGCCCACGGCGATGAACCAGATGGGGGTGAACAGCAGCGCGGAGAGCGTGTCCGGCTGGGTCGTCAGTGCCCAGAGGATGAAGACGAAGAAGCCGAGGACCCCGTAGGGCATGAAGGTCCCGCCGGGCATCTTGAATTTGCTGACCGCGTGCAGCTGCGGGCGGCGGGCCCGGTACACCAGGTAGCTGACCAGGATGATCGACCAGACGAACATGAAGCACAGCGCAGAAATCGTCGTCACCAGGGTGAAGGCCACGGCGACCGATCCCTCCGCATAGAGCAGGACGACGCCGGCCGCGCCGACCAGCCCGTCGAGGGCGAACATGCCCACGAAGGGGGACTCGTTGGCGTTGAACAGCTTCCACGGCTGGACGGCCGGTCGGCGGGGGGAACCACCAGCCCGGGCGCGCTTTGACTCAGGTCACATCCCGCTGCTGGAATGAACCCAGCTGTGCGACCGCGTCCGGTCGCACCTCCGGCAGAGATCGAGGACCCATGACCACCACGCACAGCACCACCAAGATCGTCGACGCCCTGCAGGCGGCGCTGCCCGGTCGCGTGGACACGGATCCGGCCCTGCTGGACGCGTTCACGACCGACCGCTCGGGGCACCGCTCCCCCGGCGCCCCACTGGCGGTCGTCAACGCCTGCACCATCGAGGATGTCCAGGCCGCATGCCGCCTCGCCTCCGAATTCCGGGTCCCCGTGGTCAGCCGAGGGGCCGGGACCGGTTTGGCCGGTGGCGCCATTGCGGGACCCGGGGAAATCGTGCTGTCCCTGACCGGGATGGACCGGATCCTGGAGGTCTCCCCCGCAAACCGGCTCGCCGTCGTCGAACCAGGAATCCTCAACGGCGACCTCAACCGGGTGCTGGCCGGCCACGGCCTGTGGTGGGCACCCGACCCGGCGAGCAAGGACATCTCCACGGTGGGCGGCAACATCGCGATGAACGCCGGCGGGCTATTGTGCGCGAAGTACGGGGTGACGCGGGAGGCGGTCCTGGCGCTGAAGGTGGTCCTCGCTGACGGCCGGCTCATCACCGTGGGCCACCGGACGGTCAAGGGGGTCACCGGGTTCGACGTCTGCGCGCTGATGATCGGCTCCGAGGGCACGTTGGGCATCATCGTCGAAGCCACGCTCAAGCTCCAGCCCCTCGTCAGCGGCGGGGTCGCCACGGTGGGGGCGTTCTTCGACTCCGTGGAGGACGCCGCGGCAGCGGCCTCCGCCATCACCGCAGAGGGCCTGGTCCCCTCCATCATGGAGCTCATGGACGGACGGACCATCACGGCGATGGAGCGTTTCGCCGGTGATGCGGTGTTCGGCGGGGCCGGGGCGTTCCTGCTGGTCCAGTGCGACGGGCCCGCCGCGCAGGCGACCGCGTCCCGGGCGGCCGCCCTGGCGACAGCCATCGGAGGGCGGGTCGAAACCACCACCGACCCCGAGGAGTCGGACCGGTTGGTGGGGCTGCGTCGCAACGCCTTTCCCGCCTTGGAGGCCATGGGCACGATGCTCGTGGAGGACATGGCGGTTCCCCGCGATCGCATGGCCGATGCCTTTGCGGCGATCCGGCGGATCGAGCAGAAATACGACGTCGCCATCCCCAGCACCTGCCACGCCGGGGACGGCAACCTGCACCCGAGTTTCGTCTACACCGGCGATACGGTTCCCGAGAACATCTGGGCGGCGGCCGGCGAAATGTTCCGCACCGCGCTCGACTTCGGGGGAACGCTCTCCGGGGAGCACGGCATCGGCCTGCTGAAGCGTGCCTGGCTGCGCGATGAGCTGGGCGATGACCAATACGAGCTGCAACGCGGGATCAAGGAGCTCTTCGATCCGCTCGGCATCCTGAACCCCGGGAAGGTGTTCGTCCCGGAGGACTGACACGGGGAGGAATAGGAACCGCCGGGACCGGGTTGGACATGGGTGTGAAGAACATCGGATTCCTGTCCTTCGGCCACTGGACCGACCACCCCCAGTCCGCCACGCGCAACGCCTCGGATGCGCTGCTGCAGGCGATCGATCTCTCGGTCGCGGCCGAGGAGCTCGGCGCGGACGGGGCGTACTTCCGGGTCCACCATTTCGCCCAGCAATACGCCTCCCCGTTCCCGCTGCTCGCGGCGATCGGGGCGCGGACGAGCAGGATCGAGATCGGCACCGGCGTGATCGACATGCGCTACGAGAATCCGCTCTACATGGCGGAGGACGCCGGTGCTGCCGACGTGATCTCGGGCGGCCGGCTGCAGTTGGGCGTCAGCCGGGGTTCACCCGAGCAGGTCGTCGACGGGTGGCGCCACTTCGGCTTCTCCCCCGCCGACGGGGAATCGGACGCCGACATGGGCCGCAGCCACACCGAACGTCTCCTCGAGGTGCTCACCGGGGAGGGTTTCGCTGAGCCGAGCCCGCATCCGATGTTCCCGAACCCTCCGGGGCTGCTGCGCGTGGAGCCGCATTCGGCGGACCTGCGCGAGCGCATCTGGTGGGGTTCCGGTTCGAACGCGACGGCGGTGTGGGCGGCGAAGCTCGGCATGAACCTGCAGAGCTCCACGCTCAAGGACGACGAGTCCGGCAAGCCGTTCCACGTCCAGCAGGCGGAGCAGATCCAGCTGTACCGCCAGGCGTGGAAGGAAGCCGGTCACGAGCGCGAGCCACGGGTCTCGGTCAGCCGCAGCATCTTCGCCCTGACGGACGAGCGCGATTGGCAGTACTTCGGCCGGGATCGCTACAGCTCGGACCAGGTGGGCAACATCGACGAGAAGACGCGCGCGGTTTTCGGGCGGTCCTACGCCGGTGCACCGGACGAGCTGGTCGACAAGTTGGCGGAGGACGAGGCGATCGCTGCGGCCGATACGCTGCTGCTCACGGTGCCGAACCAGCTCGGCGTCGACTACAACGCCCACGTCATCGAGGCGATCCTGGAGCATGTGGCCCCGGAGCTCGGCTGGCGGTGACGGCGTCGGCCGTCGGCACACCGGTTTCGGCCGCGTGAGCCCCAGGGAGCCGTCCTGCGGCGATATCAGCGGTCCCCCACTCGGAAGGCTCTAATCCTCACCGATCCCTAACGACGATCCTGTAGCAACCGCCGTTCGAGTGTTGCCACTCCGTCGCCCTGAAGACCTGCAAGATACGCAGGTCGTCCCGCCATCGCCATGACGAGGTCGAGCTGCTTGCCCTGCACGAGCGGCCCCTGCCCCGCTTCGAAGGAAGAGTCATCGGCTTGCAGCATGAGGCCCTTCACGAGGCGCTTGCTGTTCACCGCGAAATCGCGCGTTGCGAAGAAGCGTGCCACCTCGTGCACCCCCGAAGGATCGGGCACGAGGTCGAGACCGGCGGGGCGGGCGATGTCCTGCCCGTGGACGATCACCTCGCCCAGCATCGCTGCGTAGTCCTTGGTTGGCGACACCGTCTTCGTGGCCGATGACCGGAACATCGCGAGCGTCTCTGTGGGCGTGGCCCCGAGGTATCTTTTCAATCGGCGCTCATTGTGCAGGGCCGGGTTGAAGCCCGCCAACACTATGCTGAGCAGCCAGGCAGCAGTACCCGTGTTGGCGGCCGCCGTCAGATGTGCGACGACGTGGGACACCGACCAGTCACCGCACAGCGTCGGTTCCCGCCAGCGCTCGGGACCCAACGTCGACAGCGTATCGACCAGGCGAAGTCGTTCGGCATGAATCGCCGCCCAGAAGTCGCGCTTCTCCATGGTGGTTTCCCCGCTTCTCTCGCTGGTCGCGCGGCATCTCACCGGTTGCCTCTCCGGCCCTGGCGTATCAGGAAGGCTCCGGAACACGCACACGGACCCATGGTGCCGCACCCGCCCGTCGGTTTCGATCAGCCTAATACGGTCCGCTCCCGGATTGGAGCAGGTTCCAGGGGCCGGGTCCGCGACGACTACGATTCCCCCGTCATCGAGGGGATCCCGACCCACGTGGCGCCGGAGCTCGGCTGGCGCCCATCAGATGGGCATCGATCGCCTTCAACTCCGGGACCCGGGCTCCGCCGTCGTCCTCGAATTCGGTGTGGCCTACGAGGCGTAGCGGGCGAACTTCTGCAGCCCGGCCAGGCTGCCATTGAAGACGTTGCCGTCCACGCCCTTGCTCGGGCTGATGAATCCGGTCGTCGTCGAATACTGCCAGACGCTGTAGATGGGCCATCCCCCGGGCAGGGCGCCGGGAGTATCCTGCGCGGCCGACGGGTAGCGGGCGATGTGCAGGGGCCAGTTCTTGAACCGGGTGGTTCCGTTGGTGCAGGAGTCCCACCACGACTTGGCCGTGTAGATCATCGGCACCCGGCCGGTCAGCCGCTTGACCTCCACGCCGAAATCGTAGATCCAGTTCGACAGCTCGGTGGCGCTCATGCCGTAGCAGGCGTTCCCCTTGCCCTGCGGGTAGTCCGACGAGTTGTAGGGGTTCCACTCGATGTCCAGCAACGGTGGCATCGTCTTCCCGTCGGCTGACCACCCGCCGCCGTTGGCCACGAACTGCTTGGCCTGGGTGGTCCCGCTGGACGTCGCGGGCATGGCGAAGTGATAGGCCCCGCGGATCAGGCCCGCCTTGTAGGAGCCGATGTACTGCTGGTTGAAGTAGGGGTTCTTGTACAACGTACTCGGCCACGACTGCGTGGCCTTGACGTACGCGAAACGAGCGCCCTTGCCGTAGGCGTAGGACCAGTCGACGTTTCCCTGGTGGCTGGAAACGTCCACCCCCGGCACGCCCGGCGGCCGCCACCATCCGTTCCCCGAGGTGTAGGTGGGCGCGACGGTGGCGGCTGTCGCAGGGGCCGCGGCCCGGTTTTGTTCGGGGATCGCAACGGACCCTCCGCCGGCCTTTCGGGCCAACTCCGCCAGCTCGTCGCGCGTGGGAATCTGGGCGCTGCCCGTTTCCGCGATCCGCCGGGCGCCCTGTCCCATTTCTGCCGGAAGATCCGTCATCTGGAGTGCGTCAAGGGCTTCGGTGGCCAGCTTCCGCCGATCGGCCTTCGGGAGATCGTCTTGGGCCAAAGCCCTCGCAATCTCCCGGGCTACTTGAGCCGGTCGGTCGGGCGAAGAGGCCCGGTGGTCCGGCTGGCTTGCGGATGCCGAAACCTGCATCGACGTCAGGGCGAAGGCAAGAGTCAGGGGGATCACCGCCAAGCGGCGGCGAATGGTCGATGGCTTCATGGTCGGTCCTCGAGTCGGTGCTGCCGAGCTGGTCGGCTCGTCCACGGGGAGTCTGGCATACCGTGGGCGAGCCCCACAAGGGGAGAAGCCACTGTTCAAGCAATATTTCCTTCAACGCCGTCACTGACTTTCCCCAACAGTCACGCGCTGTCCGGTGCCCGCCTCGACGTCCGCGGACTGGCAGCCACGCCTTCCCGCTGACTTGCGCCGGGTTGTGTCGTCACGCGCCGCGGACGACGCAACGCATGCCCCCAGCTCCACGCGCTGCGCACATGTTCGGGTACGGATCGGACGCGGATTGCCCTCTTATACGGCGTCGTGCTGTGGCGAGCGGACAGCGCTACTGGGCGGGGTTTGAGCCGGCCCAGGCCTTCGCGTAAAACCGCGCCGAACGCGAGTTCAGGAGATCTGCATAGTCCCCTGGTTCCATGGCCTGCGCAGAGTCGGCCGGAACCGTCGGGGTGAAGGCGGAAACGCCCAGGCCGGCCTCGTGGTTCTTCACCTTCAGGCCGGCGGCTTCCAGGAGCGTGGGGTACATGTTCAGCTGGTCCACGCGGGGACGCAGCGCGCTCTTCTTGCCCTCGCCAGGGATCCAAATCCGGTTGAAGATGGTGCGGTTGTCGTTGTTGTCCAGTTGTTTGTGGAAGGCGTCGCCCCCTCCCATGTGCTTGAGGTGGTCACCCATGATCACCACGGCGGTGTCGTCGAGGTAGCCCTTCTCCTTCATGTAGTCCACAAATCCAGCAACCTGGGTCATGGAGCAGAAGAACATCGACGTGACCACCTCCTGCGTATCCACGTCGCAGTAGTCGTAGATGTGCGCGGGCTCGTGCGTATCCAGGGTCAGCATGGAGAGGTTGAACGGCTGACCGGTCTTCTTCGATTCAGCATGCAGCTGGTCGATCTCGTCCTTGGCATGCTCCATGAGGCGCTGATCGCTCAGGCCCCAGTCGGGCCGGAAGCTCTTCGCCGGGTCACCGGCGGCCCGCCAGTCGGACAGGTCCTTCACCGTGGAGTAGCCGTGGCCCTCCAGGAAGGTGTCCTTCGCGGCGAATTGCCCGTTGGCACCCCCCAAGAATGTGCTGTTGTAGCCGTGGTCGTCCAGAACGTCGCCCAGGCAGGTGACCCCTCCCAGATAGGAGCCGACATCGCTACCGAGCTCATTGAGGCTGCCGCTGCCAAGCACTGAACCCGTACCCTTCAAGGGGATACCGCATTGTGTGGAAGCGAGTCCTGCCATGGTCCAGCCGCCACCCTCGTATTGCTGAAAGTCAGCCACGCTCTGCCAACCGTCCGCCGCCTGTGTGGCCTTCTCCAGGGGCTCAAACGCGTCCTTCTCGAAGAGCTGGTCGTCCGCGAGAGTGGCCTCGCCCGACTCGAGGTAGATCAGCACCAAGTTGCGCTTGTTCTTGTCGCTGGTCACAGTCGGTTCCACATAGTGGTCGCCGATATTGAATTTCGAGTTCCCCGCCTTGATGTAGTCCGCCAAGCTGACCGTGGAGGAGAAGGCCGTAGTGCCGCCGACGACCACCGCTGCCACCAGTACAGTCGAAACGGAGCGCCTGATCCACGGCGGACGGCGGGTCCGACCGCCGCCAGTCCGGCGCTTGCGGAGCCGTGAGCGGTGCCAGAGGGCGATCCCCGCGGTGACCAGCAGGGGCAGGACGCCGACTACGAGGATGCCGATCCACATGAAGGATCCGCCACCGCCGTCGGTTTCGACGGAGACGAGGTTCAGGAGCATCTGACCTACCGAGATCTTCCCAAAGAACACGCGGATGCCGATGCCTGCGAAGAGCAGCACGAGCCCCACCCAAATCAGGGCGTAGACCAAGAGGTAGCCTAGGACGGCAGCAAGCCGTTGGGGTACGTTTCGGATCCGGTCGGACATGGCAACACCTCGCGTTCCAGAAGCCCGCGTGTTTGCCGACCACCTTTGACTGCTGGCCCATTTGCGGGCCCCTAGAAGATTAGTACCCCACGATACCCGTTCAACAGGGTTTCCACAGGGATTCATCCGCCGATAACCACCAATACACCGCCGCTTCGACGCTGGCCGACGCGGTACTCTGCCGTGTCGCACCCCGTCCTGTAGAAGTGCCCGGTCTCCTGGGCCGACCTCCAATCCGGGTGCCGGGCTCGGTGCAGACACAGTGAGTCGACGCCTCCCTGAGGAGGAAGGCGTCGACACACCGGTCTACACGGGGTGTGGGTTACTTGGCCCCGAGACTGCGGCGCAGCCCCAGCGCGGCCAAGCCCAACAAAACCAAGGCCCCGCCGAACCACACCAGCGAACCGGAATTCGCACCCGTCTGGGCGAGCGCACCGACGCTTGGCGCCATTCCACTCGCGCTCATGCTGGCAGCGCCGCTTTCCTTGGCGCCAGCCCAGGTCCCGGCCATGCTGCGACCCTCGGCAACGCCTGCGAGGTCGGCGCTGACAACTCCACGCGAATCCGTCGCTGCGAATCCGGTCTGCACTTGTACCTGCCCTGCGGCCGGGACGACTGGTGACATCTCGTCGGCCGGCTCAGTCGAAGTGCCCGGAGTAGCCGGGTCAGTCGGCTGATTCGGGTCAGCAGGATCGCTTGGCATGTGCGGCTCGCCGGGAGTTCCGGGCATGCCGGGCTCGTCCGGTCCCGTCCCCGGGTATTCCGGGCTAGTGCCCGGGTCCTCGGGATCGATTCCGGGATTCTCCGGCTTGGTTCCCGGGTCGGTGGTTCCGTCTCCACCAGGGGTCGTAACCGTGTTGGCGAAGACGAAGCCCGCGATGGCGGCCACGATCCCCACGGCCAGGATGGCCACCCCCACTTTCGTCACAACGCCCATGGCCCCACCCTTGCATGACGCACGGGCAACCCGGGGCAACACTTGTTAGGCACGTCATACTCCCCGTATAGTGTGTTCCAGACCGCGTGTTCGATAATCGAATGTTGAGTTCAACTATAGAACACGCATGAACGACCAGCACACAAAGAAGTGAGGACCCACCGTGCAGTTCCACCACCACGGATACGTTTCAGGCGACCCGCGCGTCCAGCCGGTTGCCGGAGTCGGCATCGACCGCCCCGAGGAGCTTCCCGAGGAGGTCGACGTGCTCATCGTCGGCTCCGGCCCGGCCGGCATGCTCACCGCCGCCCAGCTCTCCCAGTTCCCGGACATCACCACCCGCCTGGTCGAACGCCGCGGCGGCCGCCTGGAGATCGGGCAGGCCGACGGCATCCAGGCCCGCAGCGTCGAGACCTTCCAGGCGTTCGGCTTCGCGGAGTCCATCACCTCCGAGGCCTACTGGATCACCGAGATGGCCTTCTGGCGCCCGGACACCGAGAACCCCACCAACATCGTGCGCGGCGGCCGCGCCAAGGACGACGAGACGGGCATCAGCGAGTTCAAGCACCTGATCGTCAACCAGGCCCGCGTGCTCGACTACTTCGCCGAGGTCGCCAAGAACTCCCCCACCCGCCTCACCCCAGACTTCGGCTGGGACTTCCAGGGCCTGGAGGTCACGGACGAGGGCGACTACCCGGTCAAGGTCAGCCTCGTCCGCAGCGCCGGACCCGATGAGGGCGCCACCAAGACCGTCCACGCGAAGTACGTCGTCGGCTGCGACGGCGCCCGCTCCAAGGTCCGCTCCTCCATCGGCTGCACCATGGCCGGCGACCAGGCCAACCATGCCTGGGGCGTCATGGACGTGCTCGCCAAGACCGACTTTCCGGACATCCGCACCAAGTGCGCCATCCAGTCGCACGACGGCGGCTCCATCCTGCTCATCCCGCGCGAGGGCGGCCACCTCTTCCGCATGTACGTCGACCTCGGAGTCGTGCCGGAGAACGACAAGGGCCAGGTCCGCAAGACCAGCATCGAGCAGATCATCGCCAAGGCCAACGCCATCATGAACCCCTACACGGTGGAGGTGCGCAACGTCGCCTGGCACAGCGTCTACGAGGTCGGCCACCGCCTCACCGACCGCTTCGACGACGTCGCCCCCGAGGACGTCGGCACCCGGACCCCACGCGTGTTCATCACCGGCGACGCCTGCCACACCCACTCCGCCAAGGCCGGCCAGGGCATGAACGTCTCCATGCAGGACGGGTTCAACATCGGCTGGAAGCTCGCCCACGTGCTCGAGGGCCGCAGCCCCGAGGAACTGCTCTCCACCTACTCGGCCGAGCGCCAGGTCGTGGCCAAGAACCTCATCGACTTCGACAAGGAATGGTCCACGATGATGGCCAAGAAGCCCGAGGAGTTCGACAGCCCCTCGGACCTCGAGGACTTCTACGTGGCCACCGCCGAGTTCCCGGCGGGCTTCATGACCGAGTACACCCCGTCGCTGATCACCGGCGAGGCGAAACACCAGGAGCTGGCCACCGGCTTCCCGGTCGGCAAGCGCTTCAAGTCCGCCATGGCCGCCCGCGTCTGCGACACCAACCCGCTGCAGCTCGGCCACACGGCCACCGCCGACGGGCGCTGGCGCATCTACGTCTTCGCCGACCCCGCCACCGCCGGTTCTGCCTCCCCCACCACGGACCTCGCCGAATGGCTCGCCACCGCACCGGACTCCCCGCTCGCCGCCACCCCCGAGGGGTACGACGACGATGCCTGGTTTGATCTGAAGGTCATCTACCAGCAGCCCCACGAGGAGATCGACATCAATGCGGTCCCCTCGGTCTTCCGCCCGGAGGTCGGTCCGTTCAAGCTGACCAACCTGGAGAAGATCTTCGGCACCGTTCCCGGCGCCGACATCTTCGACGAGCGCGGGCTGAGCCGCGAGGGCGTCATGGTCGTCGTCCGCCCGGACCAATACGTGGCGAACATCCTGCCGCTGACCGCCACCGACGAACTCGCCGCGTTCTTCGCCCCGCTGCTGCACGCCAACGCGTCGCAGAAGGCCTAACCGCGGGCAGGCCCCACTCGACAAGGCGGCGGTATCCAATCGGATTCCGCCGCCGTGTTGTTCGCCCCCGAGTGACGTGGCGGTTTCCCGACAATCAGGGAATGATTCTTTTCGCACGGTAGCGGTCGAACAGCCGCAGGAAGGAGTCCTCGGTGCGCCGGTAACCGGTGAAACCGGCCAGTCGGCTCTTGCCCATGTCCGCCATGACCTCCACGTCGCGTCCGAGGTCTGCATCGGTGTGCCACCAGGACGCAACCTTGGACAGGTCGTCAGTCGTCAGTGCGTGGGTGTCGGCCAGCTTCGACCACGTTTGCTCCATGCCCTGCATCTGGTCCTCCAACGGCCGAGGGGAGCCCTCGAAGCCCTCGGGCTGGACACCGAAATAGGCAGCCAGCTTCGGCCACATCCAGCGCCAGCGGAAGACGTCGCCGTTGACGATGTTGTAGGCCTCGTTGCCCGCCGACTCGGTGGTCGCGGCCCAGACCATGTGTTCGGCCAGGAGATCCCCGTCGGTCACGTCGACGAGGCCGTTCCACTGTGTCTCGGAGCCCGGGAAGACGAAAGGCATGCCCAACTCCTGACACAGCGACGCCTGCACGGCCAATGTGAGGCCCATGTTCATGGCATTTCCCACGGCGTGACCGATGACCGTATGCGAGCGGTGGACCGACCAACGGAATCCGCACCGCTCAGCAGCCGCCCACAGCTCGTCCTCCTGGGCGTAGTAGAAGTTCTCCACCGGAAGCCGGGGCGCCTCCTCACGGAACGGAGTGTCGGGAACCGGCCCCGCCCCGTATGACTCGAAGGGGCCCAGATACTGCTTCAGCCCGGTCATCAGGGCCACATGCTCCACCGGGGCATGGTCCAGGGCGCCGAGCAGATCGCGCAGCATGGCCGAATTGACCCTGATGTTCTCCTCTTCGGTGTCCTGCCGCGCCCACGCGGTGAAGAACACGTGGGTCGGCTGCTCGCTGTCGAGGGCCTCCTTGAGGCTCTCGGCGGACTGCAGGTCGGCGGCGATGTGCCGCACGGTCGACTTGCGGATGGGGCGACGGGATAGTGCCAGGATGGTCCAGCCGCCAGCCCGTTCCAGTTCCTCGATGATCGCGGATCCGGCAATACCGGTGGCGCCGACGACGAGCGCCGTCCTGGTGGGCGTTACGGGGTCTGCGATGGGCGATGTGTTCATGACTGCCTGCGCTTTCGTTGTGGCGGATGGAGCAGGGCCCCGCCGTGAATCGTCCGCTCTGTCGGTTCCAGGCCTTCCGGCGTGGGTGGGGCCGCTGGCGCGGGTGCCGCGTTGACACGCTTCACCATGCTAGCTGCGCCCGTGCCCCGTTGGCCGCGATGCCGTGTGGCCACAGCTGAAGGATTTTGTGGCCCCTGCTCTTGTGGTGTTTAAGCCGGATCGAGAGCCGTTGGGGCCGGCCGAATGCAAGCACCATCCCACGGAATTGATGCGTCAAGTTCTGTCAGGTTCTTTGAGACGGCTCAGTCGCTTCAACAGGTGTTTCGGTGACCTTAATGCAGTTCCGAGGTCCGCGACAGTGACCCGGTCCGCATCGAGGACTCCACCGTTGACAGGATTTGAATACGACTCTCGGGACTCACCCGCGCAAGTCCGGCGGCCGCCTCGAACCCGATGGTTCTCGCTACTACCGGAAGCGCCATCTTCACCAGGTATGGCCAACCCTCAGCCAGCGTTTGGATACGTTGCACATCGCGGGGCCCGGCCAGCAGCAGATCATGGGCAATTTTCCATGCTTGCGGGACTGGGGCGAGCCGTTCAGCCGCTGGCGCAACACGTCCGAACGGCAGCGCGAGGCTAACCGTTGGGCGCCACGGTCGCTGCAGCTTCCATCCGTCCCATCCGGGCCAGGAGTCGGGTTTCACGATCGGCATCAGGCGTCGTCGGTAGCGCGGGCTTGCAGATACCCTCCTCGTACAGATGGTCGCCGAAACCGTCGAGCGACTGCTCGATGAGGTCCAATTCGGCGTCGTTGAAGTGGTGCTCAAGGCCGATTCCCCTGGCGATGTCCCACCGGTGCACGACCATGTCGAACCCGTAGAACGTGGCCAGGGTGGCGCCGATGGTCGTGCGGCCGAAGAACCCGTCGAATTCGCTGCCGGCGACGGCCGGGGTATCCAACAGGTCCTGGATCTTCGAAGCGTGGGCGGTCCAGGCATCGAGCGGGTCATCGTGGGTGTCCGGGCGTGGGCCGATTTCGAGCCCGTGCCGTTGGAGGAAGTCGCGCTGGGTGTCGATGAGGTGGTCCACGACATCGCCGACCTTCCACCCCTCGCAGGCACTCGCTGTCGTCCAGTCCTCGACCGTATCCAGAACTGCTGTCAGTTGCTCGTTGGCTGTCAGAAACAGCTCTGAGTGTGAAGTCATGTCGCCAAGCTATCCGAGCCACCCTCGCGACGTCTTGATAAAATCCGACACATGGCACCCCAGCCGGTCGACCCGATCACCCGCGGGCCACTGCGGGATCCGCGCATGCCCGCGCCTCAGGTGTTCAGGTATGCACCGGCGTCGTCCATCGGGCATGTGGTGCGGCAGTTCTGGATGCCCGTCTGGAACTTCCGCGACGGTGAGGCGTCGCACCAGCGCGTCCTGCAGTACCCCGGCACGCTGTTGGTCATCAGCCCGGTGTATGCGATCGCCAAGGGCCCGCAGTTGTCCCTCTCGCATCAGGAGCTGCGCGGATCGTCATGGGGTTTCGGCGTGCTGTTCCAGGCCGCCGCGGGGTACCGCCTCCATGGTGCGGGCCTTCCCTCCCTGGTTGACGACGAGCGACCGCTCGAAACGGTGGAGGCCCTCGTCAATACCCCGGAGTTCATCCGTGATATCCGCGTCTCCATGTCCGCCGAGCCATCGTCGCCAGCGGTCCATGCGCGCTGCATCGAACGTGCCATGATGGCCCTCGCTTCGATGTGCGGGCCCCCGACGGAGGAGGACGAGCTCATCAATACGGTCACGGATCTGGTCGAGGCCACGCCGTCGCTCACCAGGGTGGACCAGTTGGCCACGCGCGTCGGCCTGGACGAGCGGGCATTGCAACGGCTGACGCACAAGCGACTGGGACTGGGCCCGAAGTGGCTGATCCAGCGGCGGCGGTTGCAGGAGGCCAGCGTTCGGCTTGGCGCGGGCGGATGCACGGTCGGCCAGGTGGCCGCCGACCTGGGGTACGCGGACCAGGCGCATTTCACCCGCGATTTCTCCCGGGTGATCGGGATGACTCCCGGCGGGTACCTGCGCCTGAACGACCGGCCACGGGTTGGAAGACCTGGCGCCTGACGCTGACGGTCAACCCGTCGCGGCGTCGGCCCCAACCAGCAGTTCGTCGCAGGTGGCCAGCCGGATCATCGGCGACAACAGTCCCATCATCGCCACGGCGCCTTCGTGCGCCGCGTCGTCCTGCCCGGCACAGGCGTCGGTGACGACGGTGACTAACCGTCCGGCGTCGACGGCCGCCAACGCGGTGGACAGGACGCAGCAGTCCGTGGCCACGCCGGTGAGGACGAGCTCACCGCCGATCGGCACCTGCTGCGCCATGGCCGGCCCCCACTTGCCGAAAGTGGGCAGGTCGAGGGTGGCCCCGCCGTCGTACCCGGGAAGGTCCACGTCCCACACGGAGTCCTCGGGCGGCAGCCGCATCTGGTCCCAGCGGTCGTAGTAGGCGCGCCATGAACCCTGCTCGGACGGATCGGGGACGAAGCGGGTGAACAGCGGATCGCCGACGGCCTCGATGAGTCGGCCGATCCGGGCGGCGGCCTCGTCGTAGCGCGGCACGTGCCACTGTCCCGGCCGGCGGAACGCGGCCTGCATGTCGATGACGACCAGCTGCGCGGTGCTGCTCCCCCGCTTTCCCGCCATGCCCTATGCGTCCTGGCCGGTGGTCAGCGCGTCGCGGCGTGACAGGCGCGGCAGCCGGTAGGTGGCGAGGTAGACGATGACCGCGATGGCCGCGCCGACGTAGAACGTCAGGTCGCCCAGTTGCGGGTTCGCCGCGGCGATGGGCCCGGTGTAGACGGCGGAGATCCAGAACGGTGTGGAGCCGAGCACGCCGGCGGCCCAGGCGACGAAGCCCCATTCGAACTTCCGCGACTTGTCGAAGAGCTCGCGCAGGCCGCGGTCGCTGCGGCGCCGGCCGAGCACGTAATCGCAGATCAGCACCATGACGTAGGGGGCCACGAAGTAGGCCGTGAGGTTCAGGAACACGGTGAAGCCGTCGTTGAAGCCGGTCTGGCCCCAGAGCGCCACCAGGTAGGAGGCCGCGCAGATGAAGACGACGGCGGTGTGCCGTTTCACCGGCACCCCCATGGTCTGGATGGAGATCGCGCCGCCATAGACGTTGAGGAAGTTCTGCGTGAAGGACGACAGCGCGACGATGCCCATCCCGACGATCGCCCAGGGGCCCATGAGGTCCTTGAGCGCGCCGATGGCGTCGTCCGTGGTGGCCGTGGCCCCGAGCAGGACGCCGAGGATGCCCATCCACGAGAGCGTGACGAAGTTGCCCAGCATGGTGAACACGCCGGCCCCGCGCCGGTTGGCCGAGGTATTGGGCAGGTAGCGCGAGTAGTCCGAGGCGAACGGCATCCACGCGATGATGAAGGACATGAAGTAACCGAAGAAGATGATCCAGCCGCCGATGCCGGCGAACCCCTCGGCAGATTCGTTGACGGAGTTCACCACTTCGCCCTTGGCCAGGGCCACGACGGTGATGAACACGAAGCCGGCGAACAGGATGATCGAGAGCACCCGCTGCAGGAAGTGGATGAGGTTGTATCCCATCACGGCAACGACGAGCTGCAGCAGCATCAGCACCAGCGCCGAGGCCCAGAACGGCATGCCGGAGAGCAGGGCGATGGCCTGCCCGCCGAGGATGACCGTGACGGCCGCCCAGCCGACGCCGGCGAAGACGTTGACGTAGGCGACGGGCAGCAGGTTGCCGATGAATCCGAGCGGGCCGCGGGCCTGCATCTGCTGGGGGACGCCGAGCCGGACTCCCATGCCCGAGAGGTAACCCATGACGGTGGCGGCGATCAGGCCGGCGGCGAGGATCGCCAGGGCGGCGGACCAGAACGGCAGCCCGAAGTAGGTGGCGCTGAACCCCAGGACGACGATCGGGAAGTTCATCCCCGCTGCGAACCAGAGGAAGAACTGCGAGGAGGGCTTGCCGTGGCGCTCGACATCGGGGATGTGTTCGATGCCGTAGGGCTCGATCTTGGTCAGGCTGTTGCGGTATCCGCGGTCCTGGGCGATGGAGTCCTCGGCTGGGGGGACGCGGGTGGTTTCAGTGGTCATGGTTGTTCCTCGGGTTCGGGGGAGTAGCTGCTTCCCCGGTCAACCCCGTCGTCAGGAGTCGAAGCGTCCACTGGAGGGAACGCGGAGGATGGACATGGATGGCGTCGCCGCCAGAGCTCAAGAACAGCGGCACCAACCCTATCGCGGTGGTGTCGACGAGCGTTCACCGGCGGAGCGCAGTGTGATCGATCTTTCAGTACGGGCGCCCGCATGTGGACCTGCCCGGCTACTTCTACGAGCCAACCGTGCTCACCGACGTGGACAACTCGATGCGGGTGGTCCGCGAGGAGATCTTCGGACCGGTCGCCGCGATCATGCCCTTCGACACCGAGGACGAGGTCCTGGCCCTGGCCAACGACACGAACTATGGACTGGCCGCCGGGGTGTGGACCAACAACCTGGCCCGCGCCCACCGGATGGTCTCGCGCCTGGAGGCCGGCACCACCTGGGCGAACACCTACCGGGCCATGTCCCCGATGTCGCCACGGCAGGGCTTCAAGTCCTCCGGGGTCGGCATCGAGCACGGCCTCGAGTCGATGAACGAGTACACGCGCCTGAAGAGCGTGTGGATCAACACCGACGAGGGCCCGGTCGCCGACCCGTTCGTGATGAGGGGCTGAACATGCCGTTGATCGAGGTGTCCATTGCCGAGGGACGGTCACCCGAACAGCTGCGCGCCTTCGTCTCGGCCCTGCACCGTTCCGCCGAGGAGACGGTCGGGGCACTGCCGGACAACACGACGGTGATCATCCGCGAGATCCCGAAGACCCACTGGTCGCGGGCGGATGTGACCATCGCCGAACGGTAGGCCGGTGGCCTGGCGCCCGTGCCGAGACGACGGCGGAACCCGGGTTCCGCCGTCGTCCTGTCGTTCTGTGCCTACGGGGGGCTGCGGAAGGTGACGATGTGGGCGGCGGTGGCCCACCCGGTCTCGGTGTAGCTGGATACCTGCCGCTCGGAGACGACGGTGAAGAGGGTGTCCGCCCCGTGCACGTAGGCCTCCTCCACGAGTGCCGCCAGCACGGCCCGGCCGAAGACGGGACTGGTTTCCGGATGGTTGATCTTGAGGGACCCGACGACGGCGACACCGTTCTCGACGCGTACGCGGCCGCTGGCTACCGGGCGGCCGAACTCGGTTGCCTCCACCACGTCGTACAGGTCCAGCGACGCTTCCTGCAGGCCTCCGGTTTCCGGCAACGCCGATGAGGTTTCTAGCCCTGTCGTGGACGCCGTGAGCAGGACGGCTCGTTTCACGGGGGCCAGCCCGACGGGGGCCGCCTCGTCGAGGAGGTCGGACGCCTGGTGGGCGACCAGGGTCAGCGTCGCCCCGGGATGCGATCGCACCTCGTCCGCCAGCCGGGGGACATCGTCACCAGGCCAGGCCAGGATGTACTCGGCAGGGGCGTGCCCGCCGATGGTCCGCACACCTGCCCCATCCACCGTGGTTTCACGGTCCCGAATCGCCGCCCATGCCGCGGCCCAGTCCTGAAGGGTTGCCCGCCATGTGCCCACAGCTCGTCCTCCTGCTTGTCCTGCTTCTTTGAGGATACGACCACATGGTGCAGGAGCCGAGCCCTTCCGTCCTTCACCGCCGGCATTCGTGGGGTGCCCGCGATCGCGGGATCGCTCAGGACTTGATCCTCGTGAAGACCTTGCGCTCCTCGAGGCCGACGGCCTCCAGTAATTCGGCCGCGTCCTTCAGGACGTCGGCGATGGCGTTGAGCTTGTGCTGGATCGCCTGGTCCGACCGGGTCTGGGTGTTCTGCAACAGCGCGACCAGCAGGAACGTGACGATGGTCGTGATGGTGTTGATGATCAGCTGCCAGGTGTCGATGTCCTGCAGGATGAAGAACGATGGGACCCCGACCACGACGATGACGACACAGCAGCAAGAGAACCACACCCGGGACGCCACGAGCGACGCGCCGCCGGCGCACCGGTCGAACAACCCCACCCGCGAGGCAGCGTCGCTGGGCATGATCGGTTTCTGGGACAAGGCAATTCCCTCCGAGCCTTTGAATGCAACCTTCAACGCCGGCCCGCTTCGGTGGGCTCGTCAGCGGTTTGCGTCCCCCCTCACGTCGACGGGCGGTGCGCCCGTTCGCGGCGCAGCTGGCGGTTCTCGGCCTCCAATTCGAGCACCCGGCGGATGCCCGCCAGGTTCACCCCCTCGTCCAGCAGGGCGATGATGCGGCGCAGGACTTCGACGTCGTCGTCGCTGTAGCGACGCGTCCCGCCCATGGTCCTCTCGGGTTCCAGCAGGCCCCTGCGCTCGTACAACCTGAGGTTCTGCTGCCCGGTTCCGGTCAATTCGGCGACGACGGAGATGCTGTAGACGCCCTTGCTCGAGAGCCTCGGTTCCATGCGCCATCTCCTTCCGAATTTTTTCCAGGAGGCCCTTTACGGTTCGTCGAGCCGGTGCTATAAAGATCTATACCAGACGATATAGGTAATCGGCTGGCACGACAACACCAACCACGATCTGTGAAGGAGTGAGAAGACCATGCTGATGCGCACCGATCCCTTCCGTGAGCTCGACCGGCTCACGCAGCAGGTTCTGGGCACGACGGCACGTCCAGCGGCCATGCCGATGGACGCCTGGCAGCAGGAACATGAATTCGTCGTCGAATTCGACCTACCCGGTGTCTCGCCGGACTCGGTGGACCTCGACGTCGAGGGCAACACCTTGACGGTCCGCGCGGAACGGCCGGACCGGACCAGCGAATCCACCGAGCTGGTCGTCTCGGAGCGCCCACGGGGAGTTTTCAGCCGCCAGCTGATCCTCGGCGAGGCCTTGGATACCGATGGCATCCAGGCGAGCTACGACGCGGGCGTGCTGACCGTGCGGATCCCGGTGGCCGAGAAGGCGAAGCCCCGCCGGATCCAGATCGAAACGGGCGAGTCCGACCGCCAGGAGATCAGCGCCTGATCCCGCCTCGCCCGTGGCCGGTGCGGTGCCCCGCGGCCGGGCACCGCACCGGTCATCACCACCTGCACCCGACGAGCCCAGGAGGATGTCCCCGATGAGCGGCTGGCGTAGCTACAACAAGCCGTTGCTGCCGGTGTTCCACGAGCGCTTCGAGAAGCGGTGGGGAAAGGGCACCGCGCCCTTCCTTGACCCGGAAGTCCTCGAACAGCCGGTTCCCCGCGCCCAATGGATCAACATCGACACCGGCGCGGCGATCGCCGTCGTGCCCATCTGGACGGACGACGACGACACCCACCGGTCCTTCGGGGTCTTCTACCTGCCACCCGCCGGGGACATCTGGACGCTCTACCCCGGCCAGGGCCCGTACAGCGAACCACGGAGCGAGGGGGACGACCACAGCCGGCACGAACAGGTCCACCTGCGCAACGCCGCGTTCAACAAGGCAGTTTCGCTGGCGCGGGAGCTGATCGAAGGCGGCGGCTTCTGATCTCCCCGGTTTCTCCCGTCCACGTCAGACGGCGGCCTTGCGCCGCACGATCTCGTTGATCCAGATCGGGGCGAACGGCGACGTGCAGTTCGGTGGCGTCGGGTAGTCCTCCAGGACCCGCAGGCGTTCGCCGATGTCCAGCGCCCGGGCGCGGTGCTCCTCGTGCTCGATCCCGATGGTGGCCAGGCAGGTGTTCATCGCCCACTGGAGCCGGTCGGGGGCGTCCTTCATTTCGGCCTCGATGGTGTCCAGCAGACCGGATAGATCGAGTCCGGCGGGTTTCTTGGCCACACGGTCGCTGGTCAGCGCCCACCCCGCGCTCGCGACGGTCGGATCGGTGTCCGCCATCCACGCCACCCGCAGCTCCTCGGTGTGCCTGCCCTTCTTGACCACGTAGTTGACGAGCCAGTCCTGCACTTTCGGTGCACGCGCTTCGCGCAGCATGGAGTCCAGTTCGCCGGCGTCGAACTCCTTCGGCTGGCAGATCAGCAGCGCCAGCAGACGGGTGGCGGTGTCGCCGGTGGCCCACAGGTCCCTGGCCAGCGGCTGCTGGGTCTTGAGCCGCTTGGCGACGGCACGCAGCTGGGAGAGGTTCACGCCATGGTCGTCACCGTGCTTCTCGTTGACCGCCCGCACCTTCGGGTTCTCGAGTGCCGCCAATTCGGCTTGCAGTTCCTTCACCGTGGTCTCCGGCATGATGGGCCTCCGCGTCGATTGCTGGTTGGCCTCCACCCTATGGCCGGACGGCGCGCGTCGGAAGCCGGGAGGGCAGCCGGAAGGGCAGCCGGAACCGGCATCACATGACGCGGCGAGCACCAGGGGGAGATGTACCCATGGACGGATGCCTGCGGAACTGGAAGGGTCGGGTGAGACGCTCCGCTCCCGGACGACACCACGGGACCATGAGGAGGACCATGGCGTACGCGATCGACCCCGGCCAACTGCACGCGCTCGTCTTCCGCAAGGCGGAGTACCTCTCGCAGACGGTCGTCGCGCTGATCGACGCCGATGGCCGGATGACCGTCGACGCGAAAGCCGCGGCGGGCCGCATTCCCACCGGCTACGAGCGCTCGGTCGCGGGCAGACCCGGCCCGCAGGCGGAATAGACCATGGAACCCATCGAATCCTTTCCCGACATCGACGTCCCCTGGGACGCCCTCGAGGACGCCGCGACCGATCTGGGCACCAAGTCCTCGGTCACCGCGTCGTACCTGACGGACGCCCACTCCGCGTGGAAGCGGGTGCAGGGCGCCTACCGCCACGACGAGACCCAGACCATCGTCTACACCGCGCTCGACGACCTGACGGATCCGCTCGCCGCGTGGAGCGGCGCGCTGGGAACCGCCGGAACCACGCTGGCGGGGTTCGTCACCACCGGCCGGACGCTCCAGCGCGAATCCGAGGCCCTGGGTGCCCTGCTGCCCGGCCTCCGGGCGAAGGTCAGGGCCGACCCCGACGGGGAGGAGCCCTCCACCACCTCGGAGCTGGAGGATTTCAACCGTCGGGCCCGGACGCTGCGGACCGCGTGGGAGACCGCCGAATCGACGGCCGCGGACGAGTTGGACGCCATCGCCACGGGGACCGGCGACGGAATGCCGGCATTGGCGGCGATCAGCGCCGGGACCATGACATCGGGCTCCTGGGCGGCCTTCACCAGCGGGCTCGACGAGGACTTCGGGCCCGTCTCCCCCGCGTCCCTGTTGGCATCGCTGCGCGGGCTGAGCGCGGACGAGCTGCGGGCCTGGGCCGACGCCAACCCGGAGGCCGCCGCCGTGCTGGCGGACAACCGGCCGATGGGCCCCTTCGCCCCCGGCTCCCCCGAGGCGGTCATGGCCGAGGTGATGGGCGGCTATGCGTCCCTGACCGAGGAGGGGATCGACGACATCCGCTCGGCCTGGCTCGGGCTCGACGGTGCCGGGCAGGAAAAGCTCCTATTGCTCTACCCCGCGGTGTTCGGCAACCTCAACGGCGTCCCGATGGCCCAGCGCGCCACGGCCAACATCGTCACCGTCGCCGGTTACCGGGAGCAGGTCCGGAACCGGCAGGTCGACCCGGGACCCGAACCGGACATCAACGACTTCACCGCGGAGGCCTTTTCGGAACCGGGCAACGACCGATCGCGGGCCTACAGCGCGTACGGCGCCTACCAGGAAGCCCACCGGGCGTGGGAGGAGGCGAAGGCGGCGTATGACGCCCTGGCCCGCCAGGCCACCGGCCTCGACTACGCCCTGGACCACGACACACAGGTCGTCATGGTCTCCCTCGAGGGCGATGGACGCATCGTCACCATGAAAGGGACGCCCTCCCCCTCCACCGCCACCGTCTCCACCCTCGTGCCGGGGACCGGCGCGGATCTGGGCAGCTTGGAGGACTACACGGGCAAGCTGGACGCCATCGAAGGGACCGTAGGGGAGGACCGGGTGTCCTTCTACTGGCAGGGCACCGACCTGCCCAACGAGATCCCCGACAACGTCACCAGCCGGTACAACGAGGACGGCGGCCCGCTGCTGGGCACGGGCGAACGCGAGGGCCTGGACTCGACGAACATCGTCTACGTGGCCCCGGCCGGCGTCGGGCACGACGTCGGCAGCCCATCGGACACGGCCAACCCCGATGCCAACCGCTACTGGATCCAGACCCGCGACGATCCAATCGCGTACGCCCAGGGATTCGCCGGCGGATACCACGGCCCGTCCTTCTGGGAAGGCAGCAACCCGCAGCAGCAGATGGGTGCCGTCCGCCTCGAATCCGGGTTCAAGGACCCCAGCGACCCGGAATCGGTCATCGGAGGGCACACCGACTACTTCGGGGACGGATCGACGGCTGCCACCAACATGAACGGGGTCATCGAGGGCACCTCGGTCAGCCGCTTCGTCGACTATGAACACCACTACGGCTTCGGCTACTCCTCCACGGAATCACCGCTGGAGGACAGCCCCGAGGACTTTGCCTATGGCAAGCTGGAGACCGTGAGCACCGAGAGCCTCGAAAAATGACGCGGCGACCCCCGCGGGCCGGGGCGGTCGCCCTCCTCGCGCTCCCGCTGGTCCTCACACCACTCCTTGGAGGTTGTGCCATGAACACGACGCCGGACCCCGCCCAGGCCTCGAGCGCTTCAGCTGCTCTGGGCCAGGACATCGGCACCGTCCTGACCGGGCTGGTCGAGTCGTCACGGGATGCCGTGGAACTGGAGATCCGCAAGGCGCGGGAACAAACGTGCCTGCGTCCCGAGGAAAAGGACCCCCAGACCAACACCGCCTGGATCGGCCTGGCCGAGGCACCCGTCGCATCACGCACGGCGGCCAACCGCGCATTGGACCGCATGGACCAGCACCTGCTGGCCGACTCCTGGGAGAAGAAGAACGAGGTCACCGACGAATCGACGCGGGCCTTGTACTTCCGCAAGGGCGACCTCGGAGCCACGGCCAAGATCGTCGAGGGCGCCTCCCGGCCCACGCTGGAGGTCATCGTCACCTCGCCCTGCGCCGAGCAGCCCGTCGAACACCGCATGCAGCGCCTGGAGATCGATGCCGACTACGGCAAGAACAGCAAGTACTACGACGACGGGAAATAGCCACGTGTCCGGGGAACCTTCGGGGACCGCGGCACCGACCACCCCTGCCGCCCCTGCCCGTTCGCTGCGCACGGGCCAACGCTGCGAGGTCTGGGTGGCGGACGCCGCGACCGGCGAGCGCGAGCTGCTGTTCACCACGCATGATCGGTTGCTGGAGGCGCCGAACTGGACGCTCGATGGCGCCGCGCTCGTCCTCAACGGCGACGGCAGCCTGTGGATGCTGGACCTCGCCGACCGTCGGCTCGACCGCGTGCCCCTGGCTGGCATCGCCGCGCTGAACAACGACCACGTGCTCGACCCCGACGGCGGGCACATCTACCTTTCGGCCGCCGACGGGCACATCCACCGGGCCTCCCTGCGCGGTGGCCGCCCCACCCGCGTCACCGCAGACGACGGCTGGTCCCACTTTCTCCATGGTGTCAGCCCCGACGGCGGCACCCTGGCCTACGTGGGCATCGAGGACGGCGACTTTTCCCGGCCCGGCCGTCTGATGACGATGCCGGCGGACGGCGGGATGCCGACGCCCCTCGACACCGGCACGGGGCACTGCGACGGGCCCGAGTACTCCCCCGACGGCCACTGGCTGTACCTGAACACGGAGGCGTTCACCCCCGATCCCGGCCACGCGCAGCTGGCCCGGATCCGGCCGGACGGCTCCGGCTTCGAACGGCTCCTCGACAGCCGGACCGTGGACTGGTTCCCGCACCTGTCCCCCGACGGGCGCCTGGCCACCTACCTGCGGTTCCCGGCCGGGACGAGGGGCCATCCGGCCGACCTGGACGTCGAGCTGGTGGTGGTCGCCACCGACGACTGGACGACGCCGGTGCACACCTTCGCGCTCTTCGGTGGCCAGGGAACGTTGAACGTGAACAGCTGGGCCCCGACGTCGGACCGGTTTGCCTATGTCGCCTACCCGCTGGATGCCGCAGCCCTCCAGCGGTAGCCGGGCACCGCCGTCGTGCCGGGGAGCCGGTCGCTATGGCGTCGGCGGCTCCCACCGCTGGACGGCACGGATCCTGCCGGCCATCGCCGACGCGGGGGTGATCCTCATGGCGGTGTCCCGGAGCACGACGGCGGGGCCGAACCCCAGTTGCGCCACCCGCCCCACCGCGCGGGCCGCCCGGGCCATCGGTTGGGTGCGCTTCCGGCGCAGGGAGTCGTAGCGGACCAACGCCGCGTCGAGGTCGGGATCCTGGTTCCGGGCGACCGGTGCCAGGAGTGCCGCCAGCGTGGCGGCGTCCTCCATGGCCTGTCCCCCACCCTGCCCCAGGTCGGGGGTCATGGCGTGGGCGGCATCCCCGAGCAGGAGGGTGCGACCGCGCCGAAACGTCGGCAAGGGCTTGGCGAGGTCGTGGATGGGATGCCGCACGACGGCGGCCGGGTCGGTGCCGTCGAGCAGCCGCGGGATCGGATCGTGCCACCTCCCGAACAGCCGGCGGACCTCGGCGAACTCATCGTCGACCACCGCATCGGCCGGCATGGTCGCCACCGCGAACCAGTAGACCCGCCCGTCGACGAGCGGCGCCATGCCGAAACGCAATCCCCTCCCCCAGGTTTCCCCGGCTTCCCCGCCGAGGTCGACCGGCCCGCGGGTCACCCCGCGCCAGGCCGAGTAGCCGGAGTACCGCAGTCCGGGATCGCCGGGCCATCCGGCGCGCGTGGAGCTGCGGATGCCGTCGGCGGCGACGACCAGGTCGTACCGCTGCCGCCGCTTGCCGCCGGCGTCCGCCATGTCGAGTTCCCGTCCCCCACCCGGCACGGCGGCACACGTCGAGCCGAGATGCAGCGTTCCCGGCTCCAGGGCGGAGACCAGCAGCTCGTGCAGGTCGGCACGGTGGATGACGCGCAGGTCGGGCAGCAGCCCGGGTCCGAGCCGGGCAAGCCAGGTGCCGTCGGGCCTGCGCTGCCCACCGGTGGTGACGGCCCCGTGCGGATCGGTCAGGTCGCGGAACCGCGGCCCGAGACCGATCGCGTCCAGTGCCGCCAACCCGTTGCCGAAGAGCGACAACCCGGCCCCCACCGGTGCGAGCACCGCCGACCGCTCGAAGACCTCCACCTCGGCGCCGTGGCGTTGCAGCCCGATGGCGGCACACAGCCCGCCGATCCCACCGCCGATGACCGCCACATGCATGGCACACACCTCCGCCCGATCCGATCGCTACCAGCACCCTACGCGCGTCGTGCTCCCGCTCGGGCGGAATATCCGCGGCCGTGCCGCGTTATGCCCAGTGGAAGCCACCGGCCGATCCCTGCGGATCCGGCCTGGGGAAGCTGTGGCACCGTCAGCGGTGCAGAAGGAGCGTCACATGTCAGAAGAACGCGTTGTCATCCTCGGTGGGCACGGCAAGATCGCCCTGCTCGCCGCCCCGAAGCTCACGGACGCCGGGTACGCCGTCGAATCGGTCATCCGCAACCCGGACCAGACCGGTGAGATCGAAGCGGCAGGCGGCACCGCCGTCGTGCTGGACATCGAAACCGCAGGCGTGGACGAGCTGGCACAGGCGTTCTCCGGCGCCGCCGCCGTGGTGTTCTCCGCCGGCGCCGGTGGCGGAAGCCCCGAACGTACCCGCGCAGTGGACCTGGACGCCGCCGTCCGCGCGATGACCGCCGCCGAGCAGGCGGGCGTCCGCCGCTTCGTCATGGTCTCCTACGCGCGCGCCGACGTGGACCTGGACCGGCTGGATCCCGGCGATTCGTTCTACCCGTATGCGCAGGCCAAGCACGACGCCGATGCGCACCTGCGCGGGACCGGGCTCGACTACACCATCCTCGGCCCGGGCCAGCTGACGCTGGAACCGGCCACCGGCAAGATCCAGCTCGCCGACGCCCACGGCGAGGTCGCCGGACGCGAGCTGGCCGCCGACCAGAAGGTGACCTCGCGCGAAAACGTCGCAGCGGTCATCACCCACGCCATCGCGGCCAACACGTCCATCCGCGCGACCGTGAACTTCTACGACGGCGAGACGCCGATCGCCGACGCGCTGGCCTGAGTGTGGGGTGCCGCGCCGTCCATGCCGGGCGGCGCGGCGCCTACTTCCGGGCCGTCACCCAGATCGGGATGATGCCGCGGACGACCACGGTCCCGTCCCGCAGGTGCGCGGCGACCCGGACGTCGACCTGGAACGGTGCCTGCCGCTCCCAGTCCGCCGGTTCCGTCTCGGCCACGCAGCGGACGTCGCCGGGGACCTTCGCGAGGTAGTCCAGCGCGATGCCCTTCGGGATCCACCGCATCCCCCGCGCCACGGTCGCCTCGGCGAGCAGGCCCATCGCCGCCTCGAGGCCGTTCGCGATGGCGATCGCGTGCAGGGTGCCGATGTGGTTGTGGACCGCACGCCGCTTGCCGATCTGCAGCACCGCGCGGTGCGGGGCCATCTCCAGGACAGCCGGACGCACCGAGCGGAAATAGGGCACCTTGAGCATGTAGGCCGCGGAGAAGATCCTCCGGCCGAAGGGTTGGGCGGTGACCTTTTGGTAGAGCTCATACGTCGATGCCATACGGGCGACGCTACCGGACGGTAAGCCACACGGGTACCGGGACGGCCGTCGGCGTTCCCCTATTTCAGGAACCTGGACGTCCTGCGGTCCGCCAGCAACTTGCCCCCGGTCTGGCAGGTGGGGCAGTACTGCAGCGACGAGTCCGCGAAGGAGACCTCCCGGACGGTGTCCCCGCACACCGGGCAGGCCTCGCCGGTGCGGGCGTGGACGCGCATCGACTGGCGCTTGGAATCCTTCAACGCGCTGGCCGGGCGCCCGGCGGCACTGGCGACCGCTGCGTCCAGGACCTCATGCATCGCGGCGAACAACAGGTCGACCTGCTCGGGGTCGAGCTTGTCGGCGAGCGCGAACGGGGAAAGCCGGGCCGCGTGCAGGATCTCGTCGCTGTAGGCGTTGCCGATGCCGGCGATGGCCGCTTGGTCGCGCAGCAGCCCCTTGATCTGGCCCCCGTGGCCGGCCAGCAGCCGGGCGAAGTCCTCCGTGGCGATATCGAGCGCGTCGGGCCCCAGCCGGGCGATGCCCGGGACCTCGTCCGGCTCGCGCACCACGTACACGGCCAGCGACTTCTTCGTGCCCGCCTCGGTGAGGTCGAACCCCTGCTGGGCATCGCCGTCGTCCCCGGCAGCGAACCTGACCCGCAGGGCGATCGGCCCCGTGCCCGGTCGCAACCGTCCCGGCTTCAGCGCATCGGACCAGCGCAGCCATCCGGCCCTGGCCAGATGCATGACCAGGTGTGCGTCGCCGGCGCCGATGTCCAGGAACTTCCCCCGGCGCACGACGGCGGAGACCGGACCGGTGCCCAGCTCCGCGAGCGGGACGGCCGCGGTCTTCAACACCGAGAAGGAGAGCACCTCCACCTCGTCGATCCTCTTCGGCGGGACGCCGGGCGGCATGAGCTTGAGCCGCAGGAAGTCGGCGAGACCCTGCACTTCGGGCATCTCGGGCATGGGCCCACCTTAGCCCGGTTGACACCCCGGCGGGACGGCGGGAAGGTGAAATGGACGACGGGCCACCGCCGCCCCGACACCGCCCGAAGGAAACCCCACCATGCCCACCTCGGCACGCCTATCCATCCAGGACATCGACCCGGCCGCCTACCAGCCCATGTTCGCCCTGGAGAAGTACATCCACGCCGGGAACCTCGGGGAGGACCTGCTGGCCCTGGTCAAGATCCGCGCCTCGCAGATCAACGGCTGCGCCTACTGCCTGGACATGCACGCCCGCGAGGCGCGCACCGCGGGAGTGGACGAACGCCGCCTCGACGTCCTCGCCGGGTGGCACGAGGCGCCCGACCTCTATTCGGCCCGCGAACAGGCGGCCCTCGCCCTGGCCGAGGAGGTCACCCTCATCGGCGAAGGCGGCGTCTCCAACGAGACCTGGGCCCGGGCCACCGCGGAGTTCGGCGACCAGGACATCGTCGTGCTCATCATGGCGATCTGCGCCATCAACGCGTGGAACCGGATGGCCATCACCACCCGCCAGCCGCTGCCTGGGCTGCCGGCCGCCGGCACGCCGGCATCATGAGCACCGGGCTGCTCAGCGCCGCGCTCGAGCGCGAACACCGCGAGATCGACGGCGGCATCGAGGCCTTCACCGCCGGGACCGCCACCGGGGTGTACGACGACGGCGCCCTGTTGGCCGCGCTGTCCGCCCTGCGCCGGCACATCTACCTCGAGGAGGCGTTCCTCTTCCCGCCCCTGCGGGGGCCCGGGCTCATGATGCCGGTCATGGTCATGGAACGCGAACACGGCGAGCTCTGGGACCTGATGGACACCGTCACCGACCTGCACGACGGCGGCGCGGCACCTGCCGAGCTCGTCTCCACCTGCACCGAGCTGCTCTCCGCCCTGGACCGGCACAACTCGAAGGAGGAACCGATCATCTACCCGCAGGCCGACGCCGCCCTGGACGCATCCACCACCGCCAACCTGCAGGAATTCATCGCCTCGGGCACCACGCCGGACGGGTGGGTCTGCGCCCGCGCGGGAGCCTGACGGCCCCCTTGCCCAGGGTGCCCCCAGGGCGTCGAAGGGAACGGCCTACCGCAACGCCTTCTGCCCCGGGCATTGCGCGGTCACGACACGTTGGATCGCATCGCGCTCGGCTGGGGTGACCCACAGTCCGTACTTCGCCTTCACCGCGGTCTGCCGTGCGACATAGGCGCAGCGGTAGGACTTCCGTGGCGGCAACCAGGTCGCGGCGTCGCCGTCGCCCTTGGAGGCGTTGGTCGGTCCGTCGACGGCGAGGAGATTCAGCGGGTCGTTGGCCAGCTCGATGCGCTGGTCGTCCCCCAGCTGTTGGGCGCCCTTCTGCCAGGCATCCGAGAGGGCCACGACATGGTCGATCTGCACCGCGTTGCTCGTCCCCTGCCCGCGGACGAAGTCGATGAAGGTGCCGGTGTAGGGGTCGTTGAGGATGCCCGAGGTGATGACGCACCCCTGGGTCCCCGGACGTGCCACCACGGTCGTCAGGTCGCGGCGCAGGATGTCGTTGCGCCCGTCGCAGCCATTGCGATCCGGGTCCTTCCAGCCGGAGCCGAAGTTCGACCGCTCGTATCCGGTTTTCGGTGCCCGCCCCTTGACGGGCAGGGTCGCCAGTTGGGCGAGGACCGTTCCCGCAGCCGGACCCCCGGACCCCTTCTTCGACGCAGGTGCTGGCCTCTTGCGTACCGGTGTCTGCGCAGCGGCCGAACTCGCCGTCTCCTGCGGAGCCGCATCCGCCTCGGAGGGAAGAACCGCCGCGGACGACACCGGAGCGGTCGGGGCCTCGGACCAGACGACGAGTGGGCCGGGCCCCGCGGATTCGGTCGTGATGACGATCGGTCCCGCCTGCTGCGAGACGCCCGCGTCCCCGCAACCGGCGAGTCCCAGCGCGACCGCTCCGGCCAGGAGAACGGAGAACCACCGCCTGCGGCCTCCTCCCGCGTCATCGGGGGCGGCACCATCTACTCGCAACCGACACCGTCTCCATCGCGGTCGAGCTTGCGGCTGTATCCCGGGTCGCCGACGTGGATGGGATCGGCCCCGGCGGCACGCACGGCCGTGCAGTTCTTGTAGTAGGCCGACGTCGACGCGGGCTTCTTCGGTGCCGCCGGCTGGGCGACGTAGCTCTGTTTCCGGGCAGCGGCGGCCGTGTCGGCAGCCCTCTTTTCCGCGGCCCGTGCGGCCTGGGCTGCCTGCGCCGTGCGGGCACTCTCCTGCTGTGCCGCCTTCTTGGCCCGCGCTTGGGCGGCAGCCCTCTTTTCGGCGGCCTTCTTCGCGGCCGCGGCCTTCTCGGCCTTGGCCTGGGCAGCGGCCTTGGTCCGGGCTGCCTCCTTGGCCGCCGCGGCCTTCTGGGCCTTGGCCTGGTCCGCCGCTTGTTGGGACGCGAGCGCCACGGCCGCCGCCTCCGACTTCTCATGGTCGGCTGCCGCAACCCAGACGAAGGACCCGCCCTCGTTCGCGTCGCAGTAGTTGCTCTCCCCGTCCTGCGTCATGACCAGTTGATCACCCTCGCAGGCCTCGCCCACGAAACTGGCCAATTCCGGCTCCGCGCTCGGGGCGGGGGTTTCCTGGGCCGCGGCATCGGCAGCTGGCGTGGTGGCCGTCTCCGATGGACCCGTGAGGGAAGCGGCGACGACGATCAGTACCAGCGCCCCGCCGGCGACCCCGGCTGCCGCCTTGCGGTGCGGGATCCGGGCCCACCGGGCGCGCCCGATCAACAGCACCACCAGGGCGAAGACCAATGCCAGGACTGCCAGGAACGCCACGACGACGGGCGCTGCGATGAGCAGGAGAATCAGGACGACGACGGCCACGGCGAGCGCGATCCAGAAACGTGGTCCTCGGGTCTTCTTCGGGGCAGGCTGAAGCCCCCATGATGCGGTCAAGTTGTTCCCCCCAGGGCGATAAATCAATCAGATGCCCACAGCATATCGGGGGTACTTGAACCTTGCACGTATTTCCTGGTAACGATCAGGGTCCGACGTGGCATCCGCTGTCCCCCAGGGAAAGTACGTCGCCGTGAACGTCTCAGCGAAGCCGGCCAGGGCGAGCCACTGGGCTGTCGTGCCCCCATACGTGATGACGACATCCCCACCAGTGTCGCCCGGGTGATCCGACCGTCCCGCCTACTCCCCGAGGTCGACGACCTCGAACTCGAGCAGCCCCATGCCCGTGGCCACCGGGGCACCCTTCGAGTGATCGTGCGGGGCACGCTGGTCCCGCCAGTTCTCGAAGTCCTCGCGGGTGGCCCACTGCGTGTAGACGAAGTAGCGGTCCTCCCCGGCGACGGGACGCAGCAGCTGGAACCCCTCGAATCCGGGCTGGCCGTCGACGGAGTGCTTGCGGGCGGCGAACCGCTTTTCGAGTTCGGATCCGGCCTCGACGGGGACCTGCAGGGCATTGATGACGACGACGGACACGGTGCTCCTTCCGGGCCCGGCACTTCCGGGCCGCTCATGTCTCCAAGCTATCGCAGCCCGGGCAGCCGCCAGCCCACCCAGCGGCGGTTCCGGGTCGAGACCCCTACAGCCCCAGCAGGAAGTCGATGGAAGCCCGCACATCGTCCCGCGCGGCATCGCCGTCGTTCTCCGTGCCGAGCACCGCGTCCTGTTCCATGACGTACCAGCCGGTGTATCCGCTCTCCTGAAGCCGGCGGACGATCTGTGCGATGTCGCAGTCGCCCTCGCCCAGCGGAACGAACATGCCTTCCTTCACTGCTTGCACGAACCCCAGTTCGCCGTTCATGACCCGCGTCGCGATCTCCGCGCGAACGTCCTTCAGGTGCGCGATGCCAACGCGGTCGGCATGGTCCCGCACGAGTTCCAGCGGGTTCGTTCCACCGACCAGCAGGTGCCCGGTGTCCAGGCAGAGCTGCACGTTCGTCTGTTCCACCAGCCGGCGGACGGCAGCTGCCGACTCGATCATGGTGCCCACGTGCGGATGCACGACCGCGAGGATGCCGCGTGACTCTGCCCGGTCGACAACTTTGTCCAGATTGACGGAAAAGACCTCCCACTCGGCCTCGTCCATTTCGTGGTGGGCCTCGTAGTCACCCGTTCCGGCGTTGGCGGCCAGCACCAGCACCGAGGCGCCGGCGGCCGCGAAGGCCTCCAGCTCGGCCTCCACCAGTGGCAGGGGGTCGACGGCTGCATCGTGCAGGACGACGGGCAGGAACCCGCCCACGGGCTTCATCCCGTACCCCTCCAGGTACTCGCTGCGCGGCCCAGGGTCGATGGGCAGGAAACCCAATGGGCCGAATTCAGTGGCCTTGATGCCGAGTTCACGCATGTCCGACATGACCCGTTCCGGGCTGAGCTGCACTCCCCAGTCGGTGGCCTCGCACACGCCCCAGGAGATGGGTGCGGCGGCGAGTTGGTCGGCGATGGAGATGGCCATGGTGTGAGGTCCTTACTGTCGATCGATTCAAGCCGGAAACCCGGCTCCGGGGCGGCGGAAGGCCTAGCTGGAAGCCGGCACCGGGTTGATGGCGACCGGGATGCCGGACACCAGAGATTCCTGGGCCGCATCGGCAACACGAGAGGCCGCGACGGCGTCCGCCGGTGGGCAGGGGTTCTCTCGCGCGCCCAGCGCGTACTCGATGAACGCGACCAGTTCGGCCCGGTAGGCGGCGTCGAACCGCTCGATGAAGGTCTGATGCGCGGTCCCCGAGGGGAAGGTGACGCCCTGCTCAACGGAGTGAAGTGCGCTCTTGTCGTCGAGGCCGACCAGGATCGAATCCTTCGACCCCTGGATCTCCAGCCGCACGTCATGGCCGGCCCCGTTGTAGCGGGTGGCGCTGGCGGTGACGACGGTTCCGTCGTCGAAGGTCAACACGGCCAGAGCGGTATCGACGTCCCCCACCCCTCCGATGGCGGGGTCCCCGTTGTTCGACCCCTTGGCGTAGACCTCGACGATCTCGCGACCGGTGATCCAGCGCAGGATGTCGAAATCGTGGACAGAACAGTCGCGGAAGAGACCACCAGACGTGGCCAGAAACTCGACCGGCGGTGGGAACATGTCCCCGGTGACCGCGCGCATCGAGTGGATCCACCCCAGTTCCCCGGCGTCGACACGCCGTTTGGCCTCCAGGTAGCCGGGATCGAAACGGCGCTGGTGACCGATCTGCACGCGGCCGTTCGCGGCGGAGATCTCATCGAGCAGCGGCAGCGCGGATTCGACGTCGCCCGCTACCGGCTTCTCGCAGAAGACGGGCAGGCCCGCGGCAATGCCGGCACGGATCAGGTCGGGATGGGTCATCGTGCCGGTGGCGATGACCAGGGCGTGCACGCCTGCATCGATCATGTCCTGCACGGATTCGTGGAAGGTGGCTCCCAGCTGGTCGGCGACGGTTCGGGCGTATTCGACGGCGACGTCGGTGATCCAGAGGTTGACGTCCAGGCCACGCTCAGCCAGCTGCGGTCGCAGGGCGTTGATGTTCGTGGCGTGCATGGTGCCGATCCGCCCGACGCCGATGAGTCCAAGGTTGAGGGTTTTCACGGTGCCTACTTTCTGGTGGTGGCTGGTTCCGGAAATTCGATGCCGACCTGGGCGCGGATCGCGTCGGCCAGGTCCAGCGTGATGATGCTGTCGGCGAGCGGGCGTTGCGGGCTTTCCAGTTCCCCTGCCGCGATGCTGCGCGCTACCGCTGCCGCCTCGTAGTGCAAGCCCTCGAAATGGGCCCCTGGTGCCTCTTCGTACCGCAGTTCGCGCCCGTCGGCGTGGCGCAGCGTGAAGCCCCCGGGCATGTTGAAGAGGCCGTCTATGCGCAGGGTGGCCTCCTTGCCCACGATGACCGCCTCCGTTGGGGTGAAGTTGTGGATCCCGGTGTTCACGATGGCCTGGGCGCCCGATGCGAAGCCCAGGGCCATGGACAACTGGCCGTTGACCCCGGACGGGTGTTTGGTTCCAATGGCGGCAACGGTATCGGGGGCGCCGAGGACACGGGTCGTGAACGCCAGAGGATACGTCCCCAGGTCCATGAGCGGTCCGCCGGCCAGTTCCGGGTTGAAGATCCGGTGGCCGGGTTCGAAATGCTCGCTGTATTCAGCGAATACGGAGACGATGTCCCCGAACGCCCCGGACTCCAACAGCTGGGTGATGACATCGAACTTGGGAAGGAAGAACGTCCACATGGCCTCGGCTGCGAAGACCCCGCGTTCCCGTGCGGCCTCGGCGATCCGGCGTGCCTGGTCGCCGGTGATCCCGATCGGCTTTTCGATCAGGACATGTTTGCCGGCATCGATGGCCGCAAGCGCCACCTCCAAGTGCTGCGGATGGGGCGTTGCGACGTAGACGATCTCGACATCCGGGTCGCCCGCGAGCTGGGCGTAGCTTCCGTGGCTGGCGTCGATCCCGAATTTGCGGGCAAAGGCGTCTGCACGTTCAGCGGAGCGCGATCCGACGGCGATGACCTTTTGCCGGGTGTTCGCCTGTACCGCCTCGGTGAAGCGTTCGGCGATCCAGCCGGGGCCGGCGATGCCCCATTTCAGGACCGGCGCGTCCGCGGGGTCGGGAATGCGTGATGCGGGCAGTGCTGCGGGGAATCCGCTCATGGGCTGTCTCCTCTTCCTCTGCTTGCTGATGGTGGTCCCGGACGCACCACGGCCGGCCGCGGAGGCGACCTCCGGGACCGGCGCGGGCGACCGTCGTCGTGCTATCCGGTGTGCCGCCCGGTGGACGATGCATCCGTGGGGTTGGTCGCGGCCGTCATGACGTCGGCTGCCTCCGCCCGCACTTCCGCTATATCCTCCGAGTTTCCGCCGGCCTGTTCGAGCTCGTGGGCAAGTTCGGCCAGCTCCGCACCGCCGGCCATCTGGCTCGTCAGTTCGTCGATGGTGATGTCCTTCTTGTCGTAGTAGCCGATCGATTTCCCCCGCTTGAGGAGCAGGAACCGGTCGCCGACGGGGAAAGCGTGGTGCGGGTTGTGGGTGATGAAGATGACGCCGAGCCCCCGATCGCGCGCCTGCAGGATGTAGCGCAGGACGACTCCGGACTGCTTCACGCCCAGGGCGGCGGTGGGTTCGTCGAGGATGAGCACCTTCGCGCCGAAGTGCACGGCACGGGCGATGGCCACGCATTGGCGCTCGCCGCCGGAGAGCTGGCCGATGGGCTGCTCCACATCACGCAGGTCGATGCCCATTGCCGCGAGCTCCTCCTTGGTGATGCGCTTCATGGTCTCGACGTCCATCCGTTTGAACGGTCCAACACCGGTGGTGAGTTCGGAGCCGAGGAAGAAGTTGCGCCAGATGGGCATGAGGGAGACGACAGCGAGGTCCTGGTAGACAGCGGCGATGCCGGAGTCCAAGGCCTCGCGCGGTGAGGAGAGCTTCCGCTCGGCACCCATGATCTCGAAGGTTCCCGCGTCGTGCTGGTGCAGGCCGGCGATGATCTTGATCAACGTGGATTTGCCCGCACCGTTATCGCCCAGCACGCAGGTCACGCGTCCGGTGTCCACGGCCATCGTGACGCCCTGTAGGGCGATGATGTTGCCATAGTGCTTGCCGACGTCCTTGAGTTCGAGTAGATGGACCGGTGTGTGCGTCAGCGAATCCTTTTGGTTTTTGAGCAGGGTGTCCTGCTCGATCCGCCGACCGGAATCGTTGGTGTTCGACATGGGGCGGCCTTCCTGGCTGTTGGGGGTCATCATTTTGCTTCGGCCCGCTTCTTGACCACGAGGTTCACGATCGTGGCCAGGAGGAGCATCAGACCGAGGAAGAACTTGAACCAGTCCGGGTTCCATTCGGCGTACACGATGCCCTTGTTGGCCATGCCGAAGATGAAGGCGCCGATCGCGCCGCCGACGGCCGAACCGTAGCCGCCGGTGAGCAGGCAGCCACCGATGACGGCCGCGATGATGTAAAGGAACTCGTTGCCGATGCCTTCCCCGGACTGCACGGTGGCGAACGCGAAAAGGTTGTGCATGCCCAGGATCCAGCCACAGAAGCCGACCCCCATGAACAGCCCGATCTTCGTTCGGACCACGGGGACACCCACGGCGCGGGCGGCATTGGCGTCGCCGCCCACGGCGAAGATCCAGTTGCCCACCCGGGTACGCAGCAGGATCCAGGAGGCCACGGCTACCAGGGCGATCCAGATGAATACGGTGATGTTCACGTCCACGCCGGCGAGGTTGACCGATGAGGCGAAGACGGCCTTGGCGGAGGCGAAGCCGTCCATGGTCGACGTCGACGGACTGGAGACCGAGCCGCCAATGAGGCGCGTCAGCCCCAGGTTGAGACCGGTCAGCATGAGGAAGGTCGCCAGCGTCACGATGAACGATGGCAGTTTCGTCTTGATGAGGATCCAGCCGTTGACGAAGCCGATGGCCAGCGAGACGGCGAGTGCGAGAACGACGCCGACCCACATGTTGGTGCTGAAATACCAGGAGAAGAGGGAGGCTGTCAGGGCCGAGGAGATCACGGCGACACCGGTGGAGAGGTCGAACTCACCTCCGATCATCAGCAGCGAGACGCCGACGGCCATGATCCCGATCGTCGAGGCACCGTAGAGGACGGTCGCGATCGAGGACGGCTGCAGGAAGACCGGGGCAACGACCGCGAAGAAGACAAACAGGGCAATGGCGCCGACCAGGGCGCCGATTTCCGGGCGGCCCAGCAGCTTGGCCACGGGCCCCTTGGAGGCAACGCGTTCGTCGGCCACCACTGGAGCAGCTGCGGTACTAGTACTCATCGTGAGGTTCCCTTTTCATGAGTCCGGGTGGGCGGGCTGTCCCGCCCACCCCGGCGATCCGGCTAGCGGACGCCTTGCTTGGCGAATTCGAGGACGTCTTTGGCGCTGTCCTTGGCGATGATGGTCGGTCCGGTCAGCACCGGCTGGCCGCCACCGATTTCGAAGCCGCCCCGCTTGTTCTGCCAGAGCGAGTCGATGGCACCGTAGCCCTGGAGCCACGGCTGCTGGTCAACGGTGAAGATGATGTCCCCGTCGACGATCTTCTGGGCCAGCTCCGGGTTCATGTCGAATGAAGCGACCTTGGCGGAGGAATTCGCGGCGGCTACCGACTTGAGGATGGTCAGCGTGTAGGGCGCGCCCAGGCCAATGATCGAATCGACGGACTTCGTCGCTTGCAACTTAGCGGTGACGGTTGATTGGACCTGGGTCATGTCGGTGCCCTGCACGTAGAGTATCTCGGTGGCCGGGATCTTCTCCTTGACGCCCGCGCAGCGGTTTTCGAGGCCAACATGGCCCTGTTCCTGGATGACGCAGACGGGGTGCTTGAATCCGTCCTCGTCGAGTTTCTCGCCGACGGCCGCTCCCGCCAGTTTTTCGTTGGAACCGAAGTGGGTGAATGCCCCCAGTTCCTTGAACCGGTCCTCGCCGGCATTCAGACTGACCACGGGGATCCCCGCAGCCTCGGCCTTCTTCAACGCCGAGGCGAGCGCATCCGGCTTCGCCAGGGTGACGGCAATGCCGTCGACTCCCTGGTCAACGGCCTGCTCGATGAGCTGGGCCTGCCGGCCACCCTCGGGATCAGAGAGGTACTGCAGGTCGACGTTGTCCTTCGCCGATGCTTCCTCGGCGCCCTTGCGGACTATGTCCCAGAAGGTGTCCCCCGGTGCCGCGTGGGTGATGAGTGCGATCTTCAGCTTCGGCATGGAGACTGCGGCCTCGCCCTGTGAAACGTCACCGGCCGCGGGCGCCTTCCCCCCTTGGCTGGAACAGGCCGACAGGCCAACGAGCGGCGCGATGAGGGCGATGGCGGCGAGTTTTCGCCACGAGTTCTTGGTTGACACGTGAATCTCCTTTGTTTCGCGATCAGGTCCCGGAGGCGGGTTGCCAGGGAGGTCCGGAGTGTTCGGCGCCAGCTCCTGGTCCGTCCTTCTCATTCCCTAGGTTTGATCATCGTGATAGTTGTCACACTTGTCAATAGATTGTTAGGACATATTTACATCAGCCCTTTCCGTCGGCACCCCCACAGCGTCCTCCAAAGAAATCCCGCCGCACCCGTTACACCCGGGCTGCTGCCTGTTATGCTCTATTTCAGGTCAGAATGTCCTATCAAGGTGACATGACAGGTTAGACATCGATTTCGGGAGGAATCATGAGTTCGGGCTTGAATATCCAGATCGACCGCTCGTCGCCGGTCCCCCTGTACCACCAGATCGTCCAGGGCATCGAGACGGCCATCCACAGCGGCAGCCTGGAACCCGGTACGCGGCTCGAAAACGAGATCGACCTCGCCCAGCGCCTGAACCTCTCCCGCCCGACCATGCGCAAGGCCATGGACGAGCTCGTCCGTGCCGGCCTGCTGGTGCGCAAGCGCGGTGTGGGCACCCAGGTGGTCGCCAGCCAGGTGCGCCGCCATCTGGAACTGTCCAGCCTCAACGATGACCTGGAACGTGCCGGCAAGAAGCCGACCACCAAGTCGCTGAGCTTCTCCCACGGCCCGGCCGATGAGCGCGTCCAGGCCCTCCTTCAGCTGCCTCCCGGAACCGAGGTCTACCACTTCACCCGACTACGCAGTGTCGCTGGCAAACCGCTGGCGATCATGGAGAACTGGGTGCGCGACGACGTCGTGTCCTTCGAAGAGGAGACCCTGAACGAGAGGGGCCTCTACGAGATCCTGCGCACGGCCGGCGTGAATTTCCGGTTGGCGAACCAACGGATCGGAGCAATGGTCGCCAACGACTACCAGGCCCCCCTGCTCAAGGTGAAGTCGGGATCCGCCCTCGTGACGATGGAACGAACGGCCGTCGACGACACGGGGCGGAACGTCGAAACCGGGAGCCACGTCTACCGTGCCGACTCCTACAGCTTCGAAATGACGCTCGTCCAGCGCTAGCTGGCACCCCTGTACGAACATCGAAAGGACACCACCTTGCCAGATTGGGTATATCCGCTCGGAACCGCCACCGATGGGCCATGGCAGACATCCCTCGGCGCCGCCGACTCCCCGACCTCCGTGCCCGGGTGGAAGCACACCGGCATCAAAATCGCCGAGCTCGACGCCGGCGCCTCCCTGGCGATGGAAGCCACCGGCGAGGAGCGGATCATCATCCCCCTGCAGGGGGCCTTCACCGCTTCCGTGGAGGGCCAGCCCTACGAACTGTCCGGCCGCACGTCCGTCTTTCACGGCCCCTCCGACGTGCTCTACACCGGCATCGACACCGCGGTCGAGCTTTCCTCGGTCGCGGGCGGCCGCGTCGCCGTCGCACTGGCTCCGGCCAAGGCCTCCTACCCGGTTCGGCTCGTCACCGCCGCGGAGACCCCGGTGGAACTGCGGGGTGCCGGAAACTGCTCGCGTCAGGTCCACAACTTCGGCACCCCTGCGGCGTTGGAAGCGGACCGCTTCATCGTCTGCGAGGTCATCACCCCGGCAGGCAACTGGTCCTCCTATCCCCCGCACAAGCACGACGAGGAGAAGGACGGCGAGACCAATCTCGAGGAGATCTACTACTTCGAGACGCGCCCGGCCCCGGGCAGCCCGGAACTGCCGTCGACCGATCCGATCGGATACGCCCGGGTGTATGCCTCGGACGAGCGGCCCATCGACGTGACCACGGAGGTGCGCACGGGCGACGTCGTGCTCGTTCCCTACGGTTGGCACGGCCCGGCCATGGCCGCACCGGGGTACGACCTGTACTACCTCAACGTCATGGCCGGCCCAGGCCGGGTACGCGAGTGGCTGATCAGCGACGATCCGCACCACGGGTGGGTCCGGTCCGGGTGGGAGCAGCAGGACATCGACCCCCGGTTGCCCTTCACCGCGTAGCAGCACCACACGCCCGCCCGGCGCCGGACCTATCGCGCGGCGGGCACCGGCATGTTGTAGGGGGTGTGGACCTCGATCGGGGACGGGCCCGGCACCCATTCCCCCGGCAGTGCCCGATGGAAATGCATCAGCGCCCGGCAGGCTGCGTTCATGTCCGAGCGCAGATTGTGCCCCAGCACGGCCTGCAGCGCCCCGCGGCGTAGCAACAGGGCATTCTCCTGGTTCAGGTCGTGGCCGATCACCACGGTTCCGGTGCGCGCCCCGCCCTCCAGCGCGCGGATGAAGCCGGAGTTGCCGCCGCCGATCGAATAGAGCCCCACCAGATCATCGTGTTCGGCGAGAGCGGCCGCCAGATGCCGTTCGGCGATGGCGTCCATCCCGTCGGATCCCGGCAGCTCATGAACCACCCGTCCGGGTGCCAGGGTGCGAAGCGTCGACCGGAAGCCGATCTCCCGGTCCTCCTCGCCACGGAAGGACCCCTTGCTGACCGCCAGGGCGATTGACCCGTCCCGTGCGCCCAGCCACGCACACATGAGGTAGGCGGCCGTGGCACCGGCCGCACGGTTGTCCATCCCGATGTAGCCCAACCTCCGTGTGGCGGGCAGGTCGGTCACGAGGGTCACGACCGGGATCCCCCGGTCGGTGAGGGCGGCGACCGCTGCGGCGATCTCCGGGGTGTCGGAGGCCTTGAGCAGGACGCCGTGCGATCCCCTCCGGGCGATGTCGGCCAGCGCGCGGGCGCATCCACCCTCGTCCCACCGCTCGCGCAGGTGGAAGCGGGCCCGGAACACCGCCGGCCGCAACAGTGGCAGCTCCGCCTCCACCGCCGAACGGACCGCCTGGCTGAACCGGGACGGGGCGTCCACCACGACGTCGATGAGGAACCGGCGACCCGAGAGTTCCAGCTGGGTCCGCTGGGCCTCGAGCTCGCCGATGGCGCGCTGGACCTGGCCGGCGGTGCCCTCCCTGACCCCGGGCCGGGCGTGCAGGACCCGGTCGACCGTGGCGTCGCTGACTCCTGCCTGCCGGCCGATCTCGCGGATCGTGAAGCGACGAGCCATGTGCTCCTCCTGCTGAGGTGTTTTTGAGGTGATCTGGGCTGGTTCACCACTGTGCCACATCGCGAGAATGGGCTCCAACGGCACCTCGTCCCCCGATCCGCAAACCAACGCCGGCTTTTCCCTCTGAGGCGCCGGATGCCTCCCAAACCATCACGGACCGCAAGGCCCACGAGTGAAAGGACCACCATCGTGACCATCACCCAGAGCTCGGGACCAGCCGCTTCCGGCCGCTACCGCGCCGAGGACTGCAACCTCGAGGACTTCAAGCAGATTGTCTCCACACAGACCCGTGTGACGGACTACCCCTACGCCGACGCGGTCGAGCAGAATGTCCTGGTCTACGGCCCGCGCCTGCACTCCTACCTGGCGCATCCGGCCGAACGCGCCGACGTCCAAACGGAACTGGCCCGTGCCCTCACGGACGGTCCCGGCATCGTCGTCTTCAAGGGTGCCTTTCCCCACCTGGATGTCGTGGACCGTGCCACCGACGCGTTCAACCGCCTCATCGGCGCCCAGAAGGCCGCAGGCATCACCGGCGGCGACCACTTCGCCAAGCCCGGTGCCAACGACCGTGTCTGGGGTGCACTGGACAAGCTGGCCCTCGCCGAGCCGGAGGTCTTCGCCGAGTACTACGCCGCCGACATGCTGGCAGTGGTGGCGGAGGCCTGGCTGGGCCCGAACTACCAGGTCACCTCGCAGGTCAACGTCGTCAACCCGGGCGGCACGGCCCAGCGCGCCCACCGCGACTACCATCTGGGCTTCATGTCGGAAGGGCAGGCCAGCGCCTACCCGGCCCACGCCCACCACCTCACGCCGGCACTGACGCTTCAGGGCGCAGTGGCACATTGCGACATGCCGCTCGAGTCCGGCCCGACGCTCTACCTTCCGCACTCGCACAAGTACGGGCCGGGCTTCGTGGCCTTCCACCGCGACGATTTCACCGAGTACTTCCAGCAGAACTACACGCAGCTTCCGCTGGAAAAGGGCGACGCGGTGTTCTTCAACCCGGCGCTCTTCCACGGTGCCGGATCCAACGTCTCGACGGACATCAAGCGCATGGCCAACCTGCTGCAGGTCTCCTCGGCATTCGGCCGGGCCATGGAGACCGTCGACCGCGTCGCCATGAGCAAGGCGCTCTATCCGGTGCTCCAGGACCTCACGTCCCGCGGCGCCTCCGACCGCACCATCGACAACGTCATCGCCGCCTCGGCCGAGGGCTACGCATTCCCCACGAACCTGGACCACGACCAGCCGATCGGTGGCCTGGCTCCACTGACACAGGCGGAGTTGGTGCGACAGGCGCTGGACCGGGGAACGACGACGGAGGAACTAGCCTCCGCCCTCGATGCACAGGCGAACCGCCGCCTTGGCGGGGGACAGTGACCATGGCCGGGACAACGGTTTCCATCGGCGTCCTCGGCGCCGGCCGCATCGGCCGCGTGCATGCGGCGAACATCGCGGCGAACCCGGGCGCGCGGCTGGCATGGGTGGCCGACCCCCTCATCGACACCGCGAACGCGGTGGCGGGCCGGTACGGTGCCCGGGCCACCGGCGACCCGGCCGAGGTGCTGGCCGATCCGGACCTCGACGCCGTCGTCGTCTGCACCCCGACGCCGACCCACGTCGGGTACATCATCGAAGCGGTGCGGCGCGGCATCGCCGTGTTGTGCGAGAAACCCGTCGACCTCGACCTGGCCACGGCCCGGTCCTGCCGCGAGGCGGTGGCCGGTTCGACGGTTCCGATCATGATGGGCTTCAACCGGCGGTTCGACCCGTCGATGCGCGAAGTGCGCGAGGCCGTCGCGGCGGGGGCCATCGGCACGCTGGAGCACCTGACCCTCATCAGCCGCGACCCCGCCCCGGCCTCGCTGGCCTACCTGGAGCAGTCGGGAGGGATCTTCAAGGACCAGTCGATCCACGACCTGGACATGGCCCGCAACTTCCTGCCCGACATCGTCGAGGTCACCGCCCACGGGTCGAACCTCTTCGATGCCGGCATCGCGGGCATCGACGACTTCGACACGGTGGCGATCACCCTGCGCTCCGTGTCGGGTGCCCTGGTGACGATCACCAATGCGCGACATTGCGCCGCAGGCCACGACCAGCGGCTGGAGGCGTTCGGATCGGCGGGCCTGCTCGAGGTCGGCAACGACACCGGCAGCCTGGTGCGGCGTTCCACCGCCGACGGAACAGGGACCGCTCCCCGTTCAAGCCGTTCTTCCTGGAACGCTATGCGCAGGCCTACGCCCTGGAGCTGGAGGCATTCCTGGGCTTCATCCGCGAGGGCACGACGCCGGCACCCGGGCTCGAGGATGGCATCGCCGCCCTGGAGCTGGCGGAGGCCGCGATGCTCTCCGTGCGCGGGAAGCGCACCGTGACGGTGTCCGAGGTCCGTGCATCGAGCGGAGTCGGGGCATGAGCCTTGCCCATCTGCTCGCCGGCACGATCGTTCTGGTCAGTGGCGGCACCCAGGGCGTCGGCGCCGCCGTCGCCAGGGCGGCGGCGGCCCAGGGCGCCGCGGGAATCGCCGTCAGCGGCCGCTCCATCGAGGCCAGCGAATCGCTGGCCCGCGAGCTGACCGACGCCGGCACCCCGACCTGGTTCATCCGCACCGACCTGGCCTCGGTCGCAGACGCCAAGGCCTCCGTGACCGGGACGATCGACCGGTTCGGACGCCTCGACCATGTCGTCAACGCCGCCGGGCTCACCACCCGCGGAACGATGCTGGACACCGACCAGGACCTGTTCGACGCCCACATCGCCGTGAACCTCAGGGCCCCGTTCTTCATCATGCAGGAGGCGATCTCCCACTTGAAGGGACGGTCCGCCGGGGGCAGCATCGTGAACATCGTGACGATGTCCGAGCACGGCGGCCAGCCATACCTGGCACCCTATGTGGCCAGCAAGGCGGGCCTGGCCGGACTGGTCCGCAATGCGGCGCACGCCCACCGGTGGGGACCGGATCCGCATCAACGGGCTGAACATCGGCTGGACCGCGACCGAGGGCGAGGATGCGATCCAGCGGCGCTTCCACGGTGTCGGCGACGACTGGTTGGAACAGGCGTCCGCCTCCCAACCGCTGGGCAAGCTCGGCCAGCCGGATGAGATCGCCGACTTCCTGGTGTTCCTGCTCTCGGATCGTTCCGGCGTCGTCACCGGTTCGGTCATCGACTGGGACCAGCAGGTGGTCGGGGCACACGACTAGGCGAAGGCTGTCCTGAAGGCCTGGAGGGCCGCTTCCGGGTCGCCGGAGGCCCACCCCTCCAAGCCGACGGTGCCCGAGTACCCCAGGGCGCGCAGTTCGGCGGCGATGGCCGGGTAATTGACCTCGCCCGTCCCCGGTTCGCAGCGTCCGGGGACGTCGGCAACCTGGACCTCACCGATATGCCCGATGGAGTCTCGGAGCAGCTGGATGAGGTTCCCCTCCCCGATCTGGGCGTGGTACAGGTCGAGCATCATCTTCACGTGGGGGTGGTCGACGCCAGCCACGAGCGCCAGGGTGTCCTTCGCCCGGCCCAGCGGGATGCCGGGGTGGTCGACGATGGTGTTCAGGTTCTCGACCGTGAACGTGACGCCATGCTCGGCACCCAGGTCGCCCAGCTCCCGGAGAGTGCGTGCGGCGGTCAGCCACATCTCGCCCGTGGCACGGTGGACCGGCCGGGCGGCCTGACCGTCGATCAGCTCGGCGGGATGGACCACCAGGCGTTCGATGCCCAGCTGGAGTGCCGTGGGGATCAGTTCTGCCGCGGTCTCCACCACGCGGTGACAGTTCTCCGGGTCGACGAGGCTGCCGGCGCTGTAGCCGGACATGGAGGAGAAGTCCGCGCCGGTGGCCTTCAACGCGTTCACGTCCTTGGTCCGCGAGTCCCAGATCTCGACGGCGAAGCCCAGGTCGCTGATCCTTTCGACCCGCTCGATGAAGGGAAGATCGAGGAAGACCATCTCGGCGCAGACGGCAAGATGCAAGCTCATCGTGCGGTCTCCGCCCGGCTCATCACCACAGGGGCGCCGGTCTGGACGGATTCGATGCAGGCCAGGGCCACGGCGAGCGCATCGCGTGCCGCCTGAGCCCCGGGCCCGGCGACGCCGGGAGCACTCCCCCGGCCCTGGCGGGCCGCGATCAGCTGGGCGAAATGCCCGAGTTCATCACGGTAGGCGTCGCGGAACAACTCGATGTTCAGGCGTTCCGTGCCGGCCGTCATGCCATCTGCCCCATATCCCGACACGCTCTTCTGGACCGGGTTCCCCGCGGTGACCATGCCGGCGGATCCGAAGACCTCCCCGCGCACGTCGTACCCATAGAGGGCATTGAAGTTCGCTTCCGCGACGGCGATTGCCCCGTTGTCGTAGCGCAGCGTAACGACCGCAGTGTCCAGCAGACCCGCGTCCTTGTACTCGGGAGCGACGAGGGCATCGGCAATCGCGCGGACCTCGACGACGCGCGCCCCCTCATTGAACCAGTTGAGCGTATCGAAGTCGTGGATCAGGGTCTCCAGGAAGATGGTGTACGGCTTGATGCGTCCGGCATGGGGCAGGCCGGCATCCGTCCCGGGATCACGGGTCAGTGAACGCAGCAGCTGCGGGGTCCCGACCTCGCCCCGCGCGGTGCGGGCCTTGGCCTCCGCGAAGTCGGTGGAGAACCGCCGGTTGAAGCCGATCTGGAATTCGACGCCGGCCTGGGCGACCGCTGCGAGCGCGGCCTCCAGCTCGTCCGGTGTCAGGCCCGCAGGCTTCTCGCAGAACACGTGCTTTCCCGCGGCGGCCGCCCGGGTGATGAGATCCGCGTGGAAGGCAGCCGGGGAGGCGATGACGACGCCGTCGATGTCCGGATCGTCCAGCACATCGGCAGCATCCAGCGTGTACTTCGGCACCCCCAGCTCACCCGCGAGCCCGGCGGCAGCGCCCGGCGCGGGGTCGGCGATGGCGGCCAGCTCGACACCGGGGAGGTAGCCGGCGATGGAACGGGCATGGAAGGCGCCGATCCAGCCGCACCCGATGAGGGCCAGACGAACGGGGGCCGCGGAGCGTTCCGTGGGGGTCGAATAGGACATGGTATTCCTCGCTTCTATAACGTTCTAGGTTTGGTCTTGGCGACAACTATGCCAGACTGGAAACGTCTCGTCTAGATCGTTCTAGAAGAAAGCCCCGATTACGCCCATGACCACCGGAACGCCACCGCCACGCCGCCCCACCCTGGCCGATGTGGCACGGAAGTCCGGGGTTTCTGTCGCACTGGCCTCCATAGTGATGCGCGGGGCCGAGGGTGCCAGCGCAAGTTCCCGTGCCAAGGTGAAGGCCGCGGCCGCCGAGCTCGGTTACCGCCCCGACAGCAGGGCGCGTGCCCTGCGGTCCCTGCGTTCGGGACTGCTGGGGGTGTCCCTGAGCCTGGCCGAACCGTTCCATGCCGATCTCGTCGACGAGATCTATGCGGCGGCGGAACTACGCGGCTTCGACGTCGTCCTCAGTGCCACCGGGCCACGGCGGTCGGAAACCCGGTCACTGGAGGCCCTCACCGATGCCGGTTGCGAGGCCGTCATCGCGATCGCCCCCGCCGGCGGTGCGGCCGCCCTTGCCGCGATGGATGCGCGGCTGCCCGTCGTCAGCCTGCTCCGGGCCGTGCCGTCCGTGGAATCGGTCTGCACCGATGACGCGGCGGGCATCCGCCAGGCCGTGGACCACCTCGTGGGGCTGGGGCACCGGCACATCGCACACGTCGACGGAGGCACCGCGGTCGCCTCGGCCGAACGCCGGGATGCCTACCTCGGTGCAATGGCCGCCCACGATCTGGGCCGGCATGCGACGGTCCTTCCCGGCGGCCCCGACGAAAAGGCCGGCACTGCCGCGGCGGCGCTGCTGCCCGGTGCGCGCAGGCCGACCGCGCTGGTCGTGTTCAATGACCGGTGCGCGCTGGGGGTCCTCGACGCCCTCGAACGCGGCGGCGTCCCGGTCCCGGGGTCGATGTCGATGGTGGGCTTCGATGACAGCCAGTTTGCGCGCCTCGCCCACATCGGGCTGAGTAGTGTCCGACAGGACGTCGAGGCGCTGGCCTCCTCTGCGGTCGAGCGGGCCGCGGCCCGGCTGACCGGGGAGCCAGCCGGCCTGCGGGAACATGCGCCGTCGCTGGTGCTGCGCAACAGCACGGCAGCGCCACCGGCGACCTGACCCGGGCGGGGCGTCGTGCCCGTCACCCCTGCGCTGCGGCTCCACGCGGCGGCTGGGTTGATCCGCGCCGCATGAGCCGCGGGGCGACCTGTGGGGGAGCCGCCGGGTTCCCGCCGCCGAGCCACTGCAGCAGGACCGCGCCGACCTCGCCTCCGACGACGACACCCCGGTAGTCCACGCTCGTCAGGTCCAACAAGTGCGACTTGGCCAGCGGCGAGTCGTCGAACCCGACCAGGGAAACATCCTCTGGCACCGCGCGGCCGGCCTCGCGAAGTGCAGCCGCCACACCGAGTGCCATGGTGTCGTTTGCGGCCAGGATGGCCGTGATATCCGGCGCATCGCGCAATAGGCGGGTCCCGGCGTCGTACCCGTCGGCCTCGAGCGTTCCGGCACCCGCCCGGACGGTGAGCACGGCTCCGGGATGCCCGGCCACGGTGCGCGCGAACGAGTCGGCGCGTAGCCGTGCAGCCTCCCCCGGGCCGGTGACATGGCCCAGCCTACGGTGGCCGAGCCCGATGAGGTGTTCAGCCGCCAGCTCGGCACCCCGGCCGTCGTCGCCCGCCACCACTACGGCATGCGGCAGGTCGACGGTGCGGTTCCCCGCGACGACGACAGGGATTCCCCACCCGCTAGCCGCGGCCGGAAGCACCTCCGCCGCGATCACGAGCGCGTCAACCTCGAGCGAAAGGAAGTTCTCGAGGGTGGCCTGCGCATCCGGCCCCCCGGAGGCCACGTCGCCTACCAGGACGCGGTAGCCCCGGGGCTCGACGGCGGAACGCAGCCCCTTGAGTAGCTCGACGAACCACAGGTTGGTGAAGTCGTCCACGAGGACCCCGATGGTCCGGCTGCGGCTGGCGGCCAATGTCGCCGCCGCCCGGCTCGGCCGATACCCCAGCTCCGCGATGGCCCTTTCCACGGAGGCCCGCTTGACGGCGGACACCTTCGGGGAGTCCTGCAAAACCAGGGACACCAGGGATTTCGAAACGCCGGCCGCACTGGCGACGTCGTAGATCGTTGGTCGCTTCTCGGACATACTTCCCCATTCCCCCGTCGTTCCCAGTGGCTTCACCAGGTGAGTCTACAGACCGAAAGATTGACAGGACATACTCACAAGGTCACACTTGAATGGAGCGCTCCAATTGCGACCGCTACCACCATCCGCTCATCAACGACGAAGGAGGAAACTCATGTCCAACGGACTTGGCGTGGCAGTGATCGGCGCCGGCATGGCAGGACGCGCCCACGCGGCCGCCTACCACGTAGCATCGACCCTCTACGACCCCACACTTCCCCCGATCCGACTCGTGTCCATCGCGGACATCAACGAGGAGTTCGGCACCCTGGCAGCCCGTCGTTTCGGCTACGAGCGCTACGACAGCACCTGGCAGGACATCGCCGCGGCCGATGACATCGACGTCGTCAGCGTGGTGGTCGCCAACTCGCTCCACCGGGAAATCGTCGAGGGGCTCCTCGCAGCGGGCAAACACGTCCTGTGCGAAAAGCCACTGAGCGATTCCCTGTCCGAGGCTCGCGAGATGGCCCGCATCGCCGACGAGGCCGCCCCTCTGGCCCGCGTCGGCTTCACGTTCCGCCGCACGCCCGGCATCGCCTACATCCGCGAGCTCATCCAGTCCGGGACGCTCGGCAAGGTGCTGCACTTCAGCGGCCGCTACTGGACGGACTACGCATCCAGCCCGCAGGCGCCGATGAGCTGGCGCTTCAAGGGCGAACCGGGCTCGGGCGCGTTGGCCGACGTCGGCAGCCACCTGACCTATGTCGCCGAGTTCCTCTGTGGCGACATGGTGTCCGTGGCCGGCGGCCGCCTCGCGACGACCATCACCGAACGCCCGGTGGCGCTCGGTGCCGTGATGGGCCACGACCACGTGGAAGTCAGCGACGTCCTCGAACCCGTCGAAAACGACGACTACGCAACCTTCAACGCCGAGTTCGCCCAGGGGTCGGGTTCCTTCGAGGTCTCCCGCGTCGCCGCAGGCCACGCCAACACGCTGACTTTCGAGGTCTTCTGCGAGAACGGCGCCGCGGTCTTCGACCAGCGCCGGCCCGCGGAGATCCAGCTGTTCCTCAACGACGGCCCCTCCAAGACCAACGGCTACCGCCAGGTCATCCTCGGTCCCGAGCACCCCTACATCTCCGGCGGCCTGGCCATGGACGCGCCGGGCGTCGGCTTCGGCCAGAACGACGCGTTCGGCTACCAGGCGCGCGCCTTCCTCGAGGAGGTCGCCGGACTGGACGCGGCCTCCTCGCTCCCCCGCTGCGCCACCTTCGCCGAAGGCCTGCGCAACATGGAGCTGCTCAACGCCGTTGCCCAGTCGGCGCAAGCCGGCGGAAAGCAGGTGACCCTGTGAAGTTCGGTGTCTACACGGCGATCCTCCACGACCGTTCCCTCCCGGAAGCGCTCGACGTCATCTCCTCGCTCGGGCTCAATGCCGCGGAGATCAATGCCGGCGGCTTTCTGCCCCCGGTCCACATCCCAGTCGACGACCTGCTGGCCAGCCAGTCGGCGCGCGACGACTACCTCGGACTCTTCGCGGAGAAGGGCGTCGCGCTGGCGGGCCTGAACGCCAACGGCAACCCACTGCATCCGAACCCCGCGATCGGCCCCGTCCATGCCGAGGACCTGCGCCGGGCCATCCGCGTGGCCGGTGCCCTGGGGCAGACCCGAGTCGTCACGATGTCCGGCCTGCCGGGTGGGGAACCGGGGGCGACAGTGCCCAATTGGATCGTCAACCCCTGGAACTCGGGATCGCTCGACGTCCTGGACTACCAATGGGACACGGTCGCCGTACCCTTCTGGAAGGAGATCGACGCCCTCGCCGCCGACCACGGGGTAAAGGTCGCGATCGAGATGCACCCGCAGAACCTGGTCTTCAATCCGCCGACGCTCAAGCGGCTCGTCGAACGGGCCGGCACCACGAATGTCGGGGCGGAAATGGACCCGTCGCACCTGTTCTGGCAGCACATGGACCCCATTGCCGCCATCGAATACCTCGGCCCGCTGGTGGTCCATGCCGCCGCGAAGGATGTGCGCATCAATCCGGAGGCCGCGGTCTACGGTGTGCTGGACGATCGCTTCCGCCGCCTGGGCGACGACGAGGAACGTACCGGCCTGGGCGGACATGAGTACGCGAACGAGTGGCCGCAGGACTCCGCCTGGGACTTCGTGGCCCTGGGCAGCGGCCATGACGTGGGCTTCTGGGCCCGGTTCGTCGCCGCGCTGCGGCAGGTCGACCCGGAGATGGCCGTGAACATCGAGCACGAGGACACCTCGCTGGGACGCATCGAGGGCCTCGAAGTGGCCGCCGGCGTCCTGCTCGAGGCAGCGAAAACGGCCAGCGTCCGCTGAACAGTCCTCCCCAAAGTCCCCGTCCGCACTCCAGCGAGCGGGGATTTTGCCGTGCGCCCCGGCACTGGCACCGGTGGCTGCGCGGGCCGCCGGGCCATCCTGCCACGCAAAACCCGGCAGCCGCCCTCGGCGCCTGTCGAAAAGACCGCAAGCACCGAAGCGACGGGCGGACACCTGCCGCAGCCCGGCCATCACCCCCGGCATGGATGAAGCCCGTATTCGACGCCCTGTGCGGATACCCGCACAACGCCCCGGCTGGCCAACGCGCCGCTTTTTTGGGGCCCGCCGGGCCATCGGGCGATCCGGGCTTGCCGAGTCCGGGCAGGTCGCGCCAAGCGGCCCCGAGAACACCGAGTCCGCGCGGCAGCCGGTGCCTCCACCGGGAGTCACATGCATGGCTCGCGTTGGGCGCCGGACCGTCACCCGCCGGCGGGCGGCCCACCGCAGACGGTCCACACGGCGAGGGCCCGGGATGGGGCGAACCCGTTCCTCGGTTCGCCCCATCCCGGGCCCTCGGTCCAGATGCACCAGGACCTACATGTTGGCCTCGGCGTCTTCCGCCCTCCTGAGGTAGATGGCGCCGGTGGAGACGTCGCCTTCGAGAGCCTCGAGGGTACGGCCGCGGGTCTCCGGGACCTGGGTGGCCACGAAGATCAGCGCGAGCACACCAATCCCGGCGAAGAGGAAGAACGACCCGGTGATCCCGATGCCCGAGACCAGCGATGGGAAGAACAGTGCCAGAAAGCCGTTGGTGGTCCAACCGAAGAAGACGGAAATGCCGATGCCCAGGCCGCGCATGTGCAGCGGGAAGATCTCGGCCAGCCACACCCACACCGCGACATTCAGGAAGGTCTGCATCGAGAAGACGAATGCAACGACGAGAACCAGAATCACGACGGGACGGGCCGCGCTGCCCTCGGGCAGGAGCATGCCGGCGACGCCGACCAGCACGTGGCACAGGGTGGTCAGCGACAGGCCAATCAGGAAGGTCTTCCGACGGTCCAGGCGGTCCATGTTGCGCAGGGCAATGAGACCGCCCATCACGGCAACCACTCCGAAGGCGATATTCGCGAGGACCGCCTGCTGGGCGGACATGCCGGCTTCCTCCAGCACGCGGGTGCCGTAGTACATGATCGAGTTGATGCCAGTCAGCTGCTGGGCCATGGAGACGCCGATACCGACGAGAATGATGCGCATGAGCCACTTGTTCGTCACCACAGCCTTGAGGCCGATCGCCTTGTTTCCCTTTTTCTCCGCAGCGGCAGTGCGCTCGACGTCTTGCAATTCGGCCAGGGCCCGTTCTTCGGGGCGCACGCTCTTCAACACTCGCAATGCCTCGGCGTAGCGGCGCTTCTCAACGAGCCAGCGCGGGGATTCGGGCATGCGCAGCATACCGATGAACAGGGCGACTGCCGGTATCGCACAGACGGCGAACATGATGCGCCAGATGCCATCGATGGTACCGCCAAGGGTCGCCGCGATGATCGCGTTGACGACGAATGCGGACAGTTGGCCGACGACGATGGCCAGCTCGTTGCGTCCGGTGATCGAACCGCGGATCTCGTAGGGGGCGATCTCGGCCAGGTAGACCGGGACGACGGTGGAGGCGCCGCCCACGGCAATGCCCAACATGATTCGACCACACACCAGAATGGTGAATCCGATCGGTGAAAACGTCCCGGGTTCCGGGCCAGCCGGGGAGAAAATCACCAACAGTGTGCCGACGAAGAACAGCACGGCAAGCAGGATGATGGTCTTGCGACGCCCCCACCTGTCGGAAATCGAACCGCAGATCAGTGCGCCGAAGGCGGCGGCAAACACCAGCGAACTGATGACCACGCCGATCTGGATCAGGCTCAGGCCCAACTCCTCGGCCATCGGCCCTTCGGCCCCGTTGGCCACCCCGGTGTCGTAGCCGAACAGGAGGCCACCGAAACAGGCGACGACCGAGATCAGCCCGATTCGTTTACGATGCGGTCCCGGGGTCAGGGGAGGCAGCTTTGCCCCCACCAGGGGCTGTTGCTTTTCGGACATGGGAACTCCTTTGTATTGTGACGCAGCTGAAACGCGCGGGCCCGGAGGAATCCCAACGATTCGAGGGCGATCGGAACATTCCCTTCTCCCTCACGAGGGGTGACGCGATTCACAAAGTCAACATGTAAGGACATTACGTCATTAGGTTGTCCGATGCAATGATCATTTGAGGTTTTCACCCCAGATGTCGCGCTCCCCGGCTCCGGAATGGCCAACGGTTCGGCACAACTCCATGGGTTACTCCTGGTGAAGCGACACCTCGCGATGCGCCCCGCTCCCACGGAGGCGCTGCGCGGCACCCCATGGCCAGGCTGTAGCGTTTCGTCGAAATTTGGAAGGAGGCCTCCGGGGCCGGCCGAGCTTCGCCGCTCCATTCTGGCAGCAGACCTCGACCATCGGGAGGGCCGACCGGCCAGCCGGTGCTCCAGGCACCACCCCTGGTGTCACGTGCGCTCCCTCGGCAGCGTCGGGGCAGGACCGTACCGCAGGCCCCTGGCCGCGGCCAGCGGCGCGTTTCGCCGCACGTCCCGCCGCGTGCAGGGCGGATCGATCAGGCCGAGGAGCGCATCGCGCTTGGAACACCCCCCTGGCCACCAGGTTCGAGGAATCCCGGCCGACCATGGTTGGTGCAACAACGGCATCGCCAGAACTCCCCGGGGCGGGAACCCGTCCCGCCTAATGTCCCGCCACGTAGTCCTGCATGGTGCGCAGCTGGTACCTGGCGACCTCGGCAGCGTTCTCGTTTTCGGCGAAGACGCAGGAGACCATCACGGATTCGTCCCGGTCGGTGAATCCGTTCTCGGCCAGGCCACCGAAGAACTCGTCCCAGTTCACATCGCCGTCGCCGATCTTCAGGTGCTGGTGCACGCGGACGGCATTGCCCGGAGGGTTGGTGATGTAGCGCAGGCCGTGGGACGCCTGGTGGTCCATGGTGTCGGCGACATGGACGACCCGTAAGCGGTCCCCCACCGCCGCCATGATGTCCAGCGGCTGATCCTTCATGTGGAAGGAGTGGGCCGCGACGTAGACGAAGGACAGGTTGGGCGAGTTGACGCCACGGATGACCCGCCAGGCGGCCAGGCCTTCCTCGACGAAGTCGTCCGGGTGGGGATCGATGGCGACGTTGATGCCCTCGCTTTCAATGAGCGGGACGAGTTCCTCCATGGACCGGTAGAACGCGGCCTCCGACTGCTCCGGCTGTTCGGGACGGCCGGAGAACTCCGTGTTCATCTGGTTCACCCCGAGGTCGACGGCGATGCGGATGGCGCGCTTCCAGTAGCTGACAGCGGCTTCGCGTAGGACCTGATCTGGGGAGGACCAGCGCAGCACCGGCAGTATGGAGGCGACTTCAACGCCGGCCTTCTTGCAGGCTGCCCGCAGCTCGGCGACGAGCTGGTCATCGGCCTTGGGGTGGGTGAAGAACGGAAGCAGGTCCTGGTGCGGCGTCAGCTGCAGGTACTTGTAGCCGAGGTCCGCGGCAAGTTGCGGGAATTCCAGGAGCGAGTGGGTGCTGTGGAACGGAGTGGGGTCGAGCGCAATCTTCATCGTTTGCTCCTTGACTGCTAGCTGTACAGTTCCGGTTTGGCGTTGAGCTTGACCGCGACCTTCTCGCCGGTGCGCTGGGCCTCGACGCCGGCCTCGCAGCAGGCTGCCGTGGCGTAGCCGTCCCACGCGCTGGGTCCACCGAGCTCGCCTTGCCGGGCCGCATCGACCCACGCCTGGATCTCGGTGTCGTAGGCGGCGCCGAAGCGTTCCTCGAAACCGGGGGTGACCCGGCCGCCCCACTGGCCCGCAGTGCGCACGTAGGGTCCGGCGTCGTTGCCGATGGAGACGATGCCGGTCTCGAAGGATGCCTGGGTCGCGACCTCGTAGCCGAACTGGGCGTTGACGTAGATCTCGACGTCGGCCAGGACGCCGGAGTCGGTTTCGATCAGCACATGCTGCGGATCGTGTTGGCCGTTGGGTGCGTTCTTCGTGGCCTTGCCCAGGCGCACCTGGACGGAGGTGATTTCCGCACCTGTGAAGAAGCGGATGGCGTCGAACTCGTGGACGACCGAGTCGTTGATGAGCATCTCGTTGGTGAACCCAGGCGGCGTGTTCGGGTTGCGGTGCTGGTGGTGCAGCATCAGCAGTTCGCCCAGGTCGCCGGCGCGAACCAGCTGCTCCAACTGCGCGTATTCGGCGTCGTAACGGCGCATGAAGCCGACCTGGATGCGCTTGCGGCCCAGTTTGGCCTCGGCGTCGACGATTTCCCACGACGAGGCGGCGTCTGGGGTCAGCGGCTTCTCACACAGGATCGGGATGTCGCGTTCCAGGGCCTTGAGCAGGATGTCGTGGTGCAAGAAGCCGGGGGTGGCGATGAGCAGGGCGTTCACATCCCCGTTGTCCAGCGCCTCCTCGGCGTCGGACAGGGCGACGGCGCCTTCGACGCCCGCAATCGCCGTGTTGGCCCGGTCGAGGTCGATGTCGACGACTGCGGCAACCTCCGCACCGGAAATCCTGTGGTGCAGGCGCTGGATGTGGTCGGCGCCCATGCGGCCGGCGCCGACAACGGCTACGCGCAATGCTGAACTCATGGTGGGTGTCCTTTCAGTTGCGGCGGGGAGGCCGCGGAATCTGGTGGCGTTAGCGGACGCGGGTGCGTGATCCGCAGGAGAGCAGATGGGTGGCGGTGCGCTTGGCGATGGGCATCGGGACGCCGAAGTCCGCCACCGGGTACATGTCCTGTTCGACGATGCCGTAGATGGGGCGGTCGAGGGCCTCGACTGCCTCGATGACAGCGCGCAGGTCAGGCAGCCCGCTGGGGGGTTCGACCATGACGCCGGCCAGGTTGGCGGCGGCCCACGTCAGGTTCTGTTCCCGCACGGTGGCCAGGACGTCCGGATCGATCTGCTTGAGGTGGAGGTAACCGATCCGCTCGGGATACTTATGGATCAGGTCGACCGAGGAAGCGCCGCCGTATTCGGCATGTCCGGTGTCCAGGCAGAGCGTGGTCAATACGGGATCGGTGTTCTGCAGGAACGTCTCGATGTCGGACTGGGCGCAGACGTGGGAATCGGCGTGCGAGTGGAACTGCTGTTGGACCCCAAAGTCGTCGCGCAGGATCCGGCCCAGCCGGTCATGGCCTGCGAACAGTGCGTCCCATGCCTCCGGCGAGAGGTTCCCGTCCTCGACTGCTTCGCCGGTGACGTCGTCGCGCCACATGGCGGGAATGACGACGATGTGCTCACCGCCAACGGCCGCGGTGAGCTCGGCGACCTTGCGTGCGGGTTCCCAGGCTTCCTCCCAGGCGGCACCGCTGCCGTCGAGCCCGCGGTGGAAGGCCGTGAACACCGTCCCCGCGGAGACCGTCAGGTCCCGTTGTGCCAGTTCGTCGGCCAGCCGGGAGGGGTCGGTGGGCAGGTACCCGTAAGGCCCCAACTCGATGGTCTTGTACCCGGATTCGGCGACCTCGTCGAGGAAGCGTTCCCACGGGGTCTGCTTCGGGTCGTCGGCGAACCACACGCCCCAGGAGTCCGGCGCGGTGCCGATGATCAGCTTGTTCTCGATGTCCGGCATCTGGCGGACCTTTCTCGTGCAGGGCGTTCGGGGTGCGGTGCCGGAGGCGGGACGGGTCCTGCCTCCGGCACCGTGGGTGGCTAGTTGGACGGGAACGCGAAGGAGGCGTTGGAGAGTTCCTTGTGTTCGGGCCAGCGCTGCGTCACGGCCTTGCCGCGGGTGTAGAAGCGCACGCCGTCCGGTCCGTAGATGTGGTGTTCGCCGAACAGCGAATTCTTCCAGCCGCCGAAGGAGTGCCACGCGACCGGGACTGGCAGCGGGACGTTGACCCCGACCATGCCGACGTGGACGCGTCGGGTGTACGTGCGCGCATCGGCTCCGTTGGAGGTGAAGATCGCGGTGCCGTTGCCGTACGGGTTGGCGTTGACGATCTCGATGGCCTCGGCGAGGGTGTCGACGCGCACGATGGCCAGGACCGGGCCGAAGATCTCCTCGGTGTAGGCGGTCATCTCACGCTGGACGTTGTCGATGATGGTCGGGCCGACGAAGAATCCGTTCTCGTGGTCGGCGACGACGAGGTCGCGCCCGTCCACGATGAGGGCGGCTCCGGCTTCCTGGGCTTCGCCCACGATCTTCTCGATGCGGGTCTTGGAGGCGGGGGTGATGACCGGGCCCATGTCCGCGCCGTCGTCGAGGCCGTTGGAGACCTTGATGTCGTGGGCACGGGTGACGAGCTTGTCGACCAGGATGTCGGCGGCGCCGCCGACGGCGACGGCCACGGAGATGGCCATGCAGCGCTGGCCGGCGGAGCCGAAGGCCGCGGCGGTCAGGTGGTCTGCTGCGACCTCCATGTCGGCGTCGGGCATGACGACGGCGTGGTTCTTGGCGCCGCCGAGCGCCTGGACGCGCTTGCCGTGGGCGGTGGCGGTCTCGTGGACGTACTTGGCGATGGGGGTGGACCCCACGAAGGAGATGCCGTCGATGTCCGGGTGGCGCAGGAGTCCGTCGACGGTCTCCTTGCCTCCGTGCAGGACCTGGAAGACGCCGTCGGGCAGGCCTGCCTCCTTGAAGATGCGGGCCAGGAAGACCGCCGCGGAGGGGTCGCGCTCGGACGGTTTGAGGATGAAGGCATTGCCGGCGGCGATGGCGACCGGTGCCATCCACAGCGGAACCATGACGGGGAAGTTGAACGGGGTGATGCCCGCGACGACGCCGAGCGGCTGGCGGAACGAGAAGACGTCGATGCCGGTGGAGACCTGGTCGGAATATTCGCCCTTGAGGGATTGGGAGATCCCGCAGGCGTACTCGACGACCTCGAGTCCGCGCCCGATTTCGCCGGCGGCGTCGGAGACGACCTTGCCATGCTCGGAAGTCACGATGCGGGCCAGTTCGTCGGTGTTGGCGGCCAGCAGCTCGCGGAACTTGAACAGCACGGCGGTGCGCTTGGCCAGGGACGTGTCGCCCCAGGCGTCGGCGGCGGTGCGTGCCGCGGCGACGGCAGCCTGAAGGTCGGCGTCCGATGCGAGGGACAGGTTGGCGGTGACTTCGCCGGTGGCGGGGTTGTAGACGGGCTGGGTTCCGGTGCCGTCCCCGGCGGTCTCCGTGCCGTTGATGAAGTGCTTGATGGTGGTCACGGTGGTGGCCTCCGTGGTGACGCTCATGTCGATCTCTTTCTCTGGTGGGGGTCTTCGGTGGGGGTTAGCCCAGGTACTTGTGCTGGCGTGACTTGTGGTCCGTGTAGGTGGCGTAGGCCTCTTGCGTGCTCTCCAGGTCGGAGGCGCCCGAGACGGGGACGTCCCACCAGGATTCGGAGTCCGGTGCGTCCAGCAGCGGGTCCGATTCGACGTGGATCACGATGGGGCCGCTCCCCTCGGGTGCTGCCTTGGCTTCGGCCACGGCTGCCGACAGGTCGGCGATCGCGTTGGGGCCGGGCTCGACGCGGATGACCCTGACACCGAGGGATGCCGCGTTGGCGGCCAGGTCGATCGGCAGTTTTGCCCCGTCGTCGAACGAGTGGGCTTCTTCGTCGAGTTCGCGGTACTGGGTGCCGAAGCGCTGGGACCCGAGTGATTCGGACAGCGAGCCGATGGAGGCATAGCCGTGGTTCTGGATCAGCACGGTGATCAGCTTGATGCCCTCGGCCACGGCGGTGACCAGTTCGGTGTGCATCATCAGATAGGAGCCGTCGCCGACCATCACGACGACGTCGCGGTTATCCGCCGCGCCGCGCGCGGTCTCGTCGATGACGGCCCGCTTGACGCCGAGGCCGCCGGCGATCTCGTAGCCCATGCAGGAGAACGCGTATTCGACGTGGTAGCCGAAGGCGTCCTTGATGCGCCACATCTTGTGCAGGTCCCCGGGGAGCGAGCCGGCGGCGCAGATGACGACGTCGCGCTCGTCCATGGCACCATGGACTGCCCCGATGATCTCGTTCTGGGCCGGCAGCGGGGTGTGGCGGGTGCCGAAGGCTTCGTCGACGGTGGCGTCCCAGCGCTTCTTCTCGCTGGCAACGGCGGCTTCCAGGTCGCCGCCGACGCGGTAACCGCCGAGTTCCCGGTTGAGGGCAACGAGGGCCTTGCGGGCATCGGCCACGATGGGCAGGGCGGTGCCGTGCTTGTAGGCGTCCAGGGCGGTGACGTTGATGTTGATGAACGTCAGGTCGGGGTTCTGGAAGGCGGTCCGTGACGCGGTGGTGAAGTCCTCGTAGCGGGTGCCGATGCCGATCACCAGGTCCGCCTCGGCGGCCAGCGCGTTGGCCGCGGTGGTTCCGGTGGAGCCGATGGCGCCCAGTGAATGCTTCGAGTCCCAGGCGATGGTTCCGACCCCGGCCTGCGTGTAGGCCACGGGGATGCCGGTGGCCTCGGCCAGTTCCAGCAGCTGGTCCTGCGCGAAGGCATAGAGCACGCCGCCTCCGGCGACGATCAGGGGCCGCTTGGCGTTCTTGATGAGGGCCGCCGCGCGGGCGATGTCGTCGGCCTCAGGCTCGGGGCGGCGGATCTTCCAGTCCCGTTCGGCCAGGAATTCCTCCGGGACGTCGAGGACCTCGGCCTGGACGTCTTGCGGCAGGGAAATGGTGACCGCGCCGGTCTCGGCGGGGTCCGTGAGCACGCGTAGCCCGTTCATCATCGCCGAGTAGAGCTGTTCGGGCCGGTTCACCCGGTCGAAGTACTTGGACAGCGGACGGAAGGCGTCGTTGACGGTGATGTCGTAGCCGTGCGTGTGCTCGAGCTGCTGCAGGACGGGATCGGCCGCGCGGGTGGCGAACGTGTCGCTGGGCAGCAGCAGGACGGGCAGGCGGTTGGCGGTGGCCAGGGCCGCCCCCGTCAGCAGGTTGGACGAGCCGGGCCCGATGGAGGTGGATACGGCGTAGGTCGCCCGGCGGCGGGTATGGCGCGCGTAGCCGACGGCCTGGTGCGACTGGGCCTGCTCGTTGCGCCCCTGGTAGTAGGGCATCAGGGACGGGTCTCGGACCTGCCACTGCTTCAGGGCCTGGCCCACGCCGGCGACGTTTCCGTGCCCGAAGATGCCGAACATGCCCGGGATGAGGCGCTCGCGGTATGCCTGCCCGCCGACGGAGTCCACCGTGTACTGGCGGCCCAGGAATTCCACGACCGCCTGCGCGACGGTCATTGTGCGTGTTGCCATGGCTAGCGGAGCTCCTCTTCGGCGGGGACGGTGGTTTGGACGGTGTTCAGGAGGGAGGCGGCGGTGGCGACGGCTCCGGCGACATTGCCATCGGCCGGGTAGAGCAGGGTGCGGCCGACCGTCAGGCCCTGGACACCGGGCAGCGCGAGCGCTGCGGCCCACGAGGCGAAGACCTCGTCGGGGGAGCCTGACGGGTCACCGCCCAGCAGGACGGTGGGGAGCGTGGTCGAGGCCATGACGCGTTCCATCTCCGGAACGACAGGCAGCTTCATCCAGGTGTAGGCGCTGGTTCCGCCCAGACCCGAGGCAATGCCGACCGATTTGATGACGGCGTTCGGGCTCAAGTCGTTCCGAACCTTCCCGTTGTCCCACAGCGAGAGGAAGGGTTCGACCATGGCGATGAGCCGACGCGCGGCCAGGGCATCGATGGCCCGGGCCGTGGCCTCAAGCGTGGCAGCGGTGGCCGGGTCCCCGAGCGCGATGCGTGTGAGCATCTTGCCGCCGTCGGCGCCGATGTCGGCGAGCGCCTGGGCGGTGTGGCCGGTGAAACGGTCGTCGAACTCGTTGACGAAGCCGGCCAGCCCCCCGCGGTTCATGGATCCGAAGATGAGCTTGTTGTCCAGGGCGCCGAGCAGGAGCAGGTCATCCAGGATGTCGGGGCTGGCAAGAATGCCGTCCACCGCGGGGTTGTCCAAGGCGATCTGCAGGCGGTCCAGAAGGTCACGGCGGTTGGCCATGGCCAAGGGCCGGTTGCCCACGGAGAGGGCGCCACGGGCCGGATGGTCGGCGGCGATGATGAAGTTCTGACGACCTGTACGGGCACCCGGGTGGCGCACGCGGGATGCGGCGGCACGGGCAATGGCGGCGGGGTCCTCGAGCCGCTGGGTCGTCAGGTGCTCATAGCGGCGTGGATCCCCGCGGTCGATGGTGGGTGTGGCGCTCATTCCGAGACCTCGCTGGTGAGTTGGCCGGGTACGGTGCGGCCGCGCTCGGCGAGCAGGCCGTTGACTTCGTCCGGGGTGGGCATGTCGTCGGAGCAAGCCAGGCGGGATGCGACGAGCGCTCCGGCGGCATTGGCGTAGTCGAGCACCTGTTCCAGCGGCCAACCGGAGAGCAACCCATGGCAGAACGCGCCGCCGAAGGAATCGCCGGCTCCGAGGCCGTTGAGCGTCTCGACCGGGACCGGGGCCGAGACGACGCGTTCGGTGGCCGTCTTGGCCATGACCCCGTCCGGTCCCAGCTTCACGACGGCGATCTCGACGCCTGCGGCAAGCAGGCGGTCGGCCTGTTCGTCGGGGGTACCGGCGCCGACGGCGACACTGCATTCGGTGTCGTTGCCGATGGCGACGGTCACGTGCGGCAGGATGCGTGCCACCTGTTCGCGGGCCGCTTCCTCCGACTCCCAGAACATCGGGCGGTAGTCCAGGTCCAGAACCGTGAATTGTCCGGCGGCGAGGCCGTTGCGGTCGCGCGCCTCATGCGCTGCGACATGCGCGGAACGGCTCGGTTCCTGGCTCAGTCCAGTCACGGTGGACCAGAAGATCCTCGTCGAGCGGATGGCTTCGAGGTCGAGCTCGCCGGCCGAGATCCTCCAGTCGGGGGCGGCCGGGAGGCGGCCGTAGAAGTAGAGCGGGAAGTCGTGAGGCGGCATGATGGCGCAGAACGTCACCGGCGTCTGAAGGTCCGGTACCCGACGGACGTGGCTCCGGTCGACGCCGAACTTGTCCAGTTCGCGTTCGAGGTAGGTTCCGAATTCGTCATCGCCCACCCGGGTGACAACTCCGGTACGCCGTCCGTGACGGGCTGCGGCGACCGCCACGTTGGTTGCCGATCCCCCGAGGTATTTGCCGAAGCTGTTGACCTCGGAGAGCGGAATGCCGATATCGTTCGGGTAGACGTCGACGCTGATGCGTCCGATGGTGAGCACGTCGTGGTTCACGCGGATCGACGTCCTTTCGGGTCTTGGTCCAGTCGCTTCGGCTGGTGGTCGGTCGCAAGTGGCTGGCTCATGTGAATCAGGCCACAAGAAGTACTCTGCATCAAAAACTTTGTCCTGTCAAAGGTTTGTACTGACATATTGACATCGACTGCTGCCAGAAGGCGCGGCCCCGCTTCCGGTCACGCCGGCGCGCTCGGAATCCCGAGCTCACCCGTGGCATACTGCGCCCTCCCGAAGCCGAAGGACCAGTCCTGCGCGGTATTTTCCACGTAGCCGATGAAGACGTCCTCCCCCGCGACCCCGAGGGCCTGCAGTTCATGGGCGATCGCAGCGAAGAGCGAGTGCTTGGCTTCAGGGGTGCGCCCTCCCTGGGTGAAGATTTGGATCATGACCACGTCGCGACTGCGCCGGAAGCCCAGGCCCGCATCCCGCGCGATGATCTGGCCCGCCGGATGCTCGGTCAGGACATGGAAGTAGTCATCCTCGGGAATCCGATACTCGCGCACCACGGCGCGATGGATCGCCTCGCTGACGGCTGCCAGCCCCTCGCGCGAACGCCCCTCGTTGACATCGACCCGAATCATGGGCATGGCCGGTCCTCCCTCTTGACGGCCGGCAGGGTGCCGGACCTTATATTTTCGTTAAGTTTGTCCTGTCATACTGACAAAGTCAATGAGTGCGAACAGTACGGTCATGCACCAGGGAAGCTGCCGGACCCATCCGGCCGACCGCGGCGAGGACTCGGATTCCAGCTCGCCGGGGCGAAACGGCAAGGCGCTTCCACCGGCCGGCTGCGCCAGCAGCACCTCCAGTGCTGCCCCGCGGCCGCGGACTGATGCGGCCGGGTCGCGGGATGTCGATGGGGTCCTGGACGGCTCCGCTCGCGCAAATTCCGGGTCGTGGGCTGAAAGCGTCACTGCATCCCCAGCCCTGCCGTTCGCAGGCCTGGGGCCGAAGGCGGAATAACGAGGCAGGTCGAATGCCGTACCGCTGGGTCCAGTGGCTACCGGACCGCGGGCGCCAGGGATTCGATGAGCGCCTCGACGCGCGAGCGGATCTCGTCGCGGATGGGCCGGACCGCCTCGAGGCCCTGGCCGGCGGGATCCTCCAACGCCCAGTCCTCGTAGCGTTTCCCGGGGAAGACCGGGCAGGTGTCGCCGCAGCCCATCGTGATCACGACGTCGGATTCGCGCACCGCATCGATGGTGAGGACCTTGGGAGTTTCGGCTGACAGGTCGATGCCCTCCTCGGCCATGGCCGCCACTGCCGCCGGATTGACCGAATCGGCGGGCTCGGATCCGGCGGAACGGACCTCGATGGCCCCACCGGACAACGCAGCGAGGTATGCGGCGGCCATCTGGGAGCGGCCCGCATTGTGGACGCAGACGAAGAGGACTGACGGCTTGGTGGTGGTCCCGCTCGCGGTCATGGGTTCAGACTCCTCGTGGGGGCGCGCAGATCCGCGGGGTCGGTGGCGAAAAAGCGCTGGCGGGACCACAGGGCCACGTAGACCAGCGCCACCAGCACGGGGACCTCGATCAGCGGTCCGACGACGCCGGCCAGCGCCTGTCCGGAGGTGACGCCGAACGTGCCGATGGCCACGGCAATGGCCAGCTCGAAGTTGTTGCCCGCGGCAGTGAAGGCCAGCGTCGTCGTCTTCGCGTATCCCAGCTGCAGGAGCCGTCCGGTGAGCATCCCGGCGCCGAAGACGACGACGAAGTAGGCCAGCAGCGGCAGGGCGATGCGCACGACGTCCATCGGGCGGGACGTGATGGTGCCGCCCTGCAGCGCAAAAAGCAGGACGATGGTGAACAGCAGGCCATACAGCGCCCAGGGGCCGAGCCTCGGCAGGAAGCGCCCCTCGTACCACTCGCGCCCCTTGGCCTTCCCCCCCAGCGTGCGGGTCAGGAATCCGGCCAGCAAGGGGATGCCCAGGAAGACCAGCACCGAGGCGGTGATCGTCCAGAACGAGAAGTCCGCGCTGGTCGTGGGCAGGCCGAGCCAGGACGGGAGGACCTGCAGGTAGAACCAGCCGAGCGCCCCGAAGGCGATGACCTGGAAGACGGAGTTGATGAACACCAGCACGGCGGCGGCTTCGCGGTCGCCGCAGGCCAGGTCGTTCCAGATCATCACCATGGCGATGCACCGGGCCAGCCCGACGATGATCAGTCCGGTGCGGTATTCGGGCAGGTCTGGCAGGAAGATCCAGGCCAGGGCGAACATGAATGCCGGGGCGGCGATCCAGTTGATGAGCAGCGAGGTGATGAGCAGCTTGCGGTCGGCCACCACACGGTGCGCCTGGTCGTAGCGGACCTTGGCCAGCACCGGATACATCATCACCAGCAGCCCCACGGCGATCGGCAGCGAGACCTCGCCGACGCGGACCGCGTCCAGTGCGGTATCCAGGCCCGGGACGAACCTGCCCAGCAGCAGGCCGAGAACCATGGCGGCAATGATCCATGCGGGGAGGAGCCGGTCCAGCATGGACAGCCGGCCGACGACGGCCCCTTCGGCCGACTGCTCGGTGGGCGGGGCACTGTGCTGGCTCACGGGGCGGTGGCGCCTTTCGGGAGATCGATGATGGTCGATCCACAGTATCGTCGGCAATATTGATGGATGTCAATATAGGTGCATAATGGTGCCCATGACCGCCTCCGACACCCGCACCCGGGGCACCGACGACGTCTGCTGCGTTCCCACGGCCGTCCCGGGCCTCAGCGCCGAGGAGGCGGCACGCCACGTGCTGGTCTTCAAGGCCCTGTCCGATCCGAACCGGCTGCGGCTGCTGTCCATCGTGAAGGCAGGGAACGACGGCGAAGCCTGCGTCTGCGACCTGACCGCGCCTTTGGACCTGGGCCAGCCAACCGTCTCCCACCACCTGCGGATCCTGGTCGATGCGGGGCTGTTGCAGCGCGAAAAGCGCGGAACCTGGGCGTTCTATTCTTTGGTCCCGGGTTCGCTGGAGCGGATTGCAGCGACATTGTCGGGGATCTGACGCCCTTGGCGCCGCCGCGGCCCGAATAGCAGGGCCGGGGCGGTTGGCTACTCCTCGTCTGACGCGCGCGGCGGGTCCGATTCGGTGCCCCGGCGAGTCGTATCCGCCGAAGGGTTCGGGGCAGTCTCCTCGGTTCCGGGCCCTGCCTCCCCCTCCAGTTGCTGCAGCCGGAATCGGGCGTGCAGGATGTCACCGATAAACAGGTCGTACAAGATGATGCCGATGAGGCCACCCACCACGGGCCCGACGATGGGAACCCAGAAATACCAACTGAACGAACCGTCGATCGTGCCGGGTAGCGCCGTATCCCCCCAGCCTGCCATCCACGCGAAGAGCCGGGGGCCGAAGTCGCGGGCGGGGTTGATCGCGTATCCGGCGTTGGCACCGAACGATATGCCGATCGCCGCGACGCTGAATCCGATGATGAGGGGGCCGAGGTTCGCTTTGACGCCACCATTGCGCATGTCAATGACAGCGGCGATCAACATGAGCAAGAGCGCGGTGCCGACAATCTGGTCCACGAGGGGCCCAAAGTTGTCGCCGTTGTAATAAGGCGCCGGGAAGGTGGCGAAGATCGAATACGTGGCCAGGCCTCCGGCAGCATCCCTGGCGGTTCCCGCCGCCTTGTTGAACGCATCGATGGCCTGCCAGTACACGGCATATACCACGGCCGCGGCGGCAAATGCACCGACCACCTGGGCGACGATGTACGGGACCACCTTCTTCCACGCAAATTTGCGCCGGACCGCGAATGCCAATGTCACGGCCGGGTTGAGATGGGCCCCGCTGACCCCGCCGGCGATGTACACGCCGAAGGCCACGGCGAATGCCCAGCCCCAGGCGATCAGCATCCAGTCGCCGGAACCCTGGAAGATGACATTTGCTCCAGCGGTCCGGCCGGACCCCGGCAGCCCCGCGACCGCCATGGCGACCGCGCCGTCGCCCAGCAGGATGAGCACGAACGTCCCCAGAAACTCCGCAAGGGCCTCTCCCCACGTTCCGCCAAGCCGCTTGAGCCCACTACCGTTGCGAACGGCGCCTCGGAGCGCACTTCGAATTGGGGTGATGTCACTCACGTCGAACCTCCCTGTACGGTCCGCCTCCGTGCACCGTTTGTGCGGGACAGCCGGGCCTGCACGAAGAATAGCTCTCGCGGGCTCCTTTTAGCTAGGGATGGGCGAGCCCCACGGCAGATCCTCGTCGGCCCCTTGTGCCGCAGGGCCTTTGGTGTGAGTCTAGGCAGAGTGAACGGCTTTGGAGGCCCACGTGATTTCGCACTCTTCCGACCTGACTCCGCAGTCGCGGAGCGCCGCCTTGCAGGCCATGCAGGCCACAACCGCAGAAGCGCCACTCGACGTCCTGGTCATCGGCGGCGGGGTCACGGGTGCCGGGACCGCCTTGGATGCGGTGACCCGCGGACTGACCACGGCCGTCGTCGAGGCCCAGGACTGGGCCTCGGGGACTTCCAGCCGGTCCAGCAAGCTGGTCCACGGGGGCTTGCGCTATCTGCAGATGCTCGATTTTCACTTGGTCCACGAGGCTCTCACCGAACGGGACCAACTGATCTCCAAGCTCGCTCCGCATCTGGTCCGCCCCGTGTCGTTTCTCTACCCGCTGGAACACCGTATCTGGGAACGCGGCTACGTCGGAGCCGGCATCGCCCTCTATGACACGTTGGCCAGCCTGACCCCCGGAAAGCGGGCACTGCCACTGCACCAGCATCTGAGCCGCAAGGGGATGAACCGGCTTTTTCCGGATCTACGCCACGATGCCGCGGTCGGCGCCCTGCGCTATTGGGACGCCTCGGTGGATGATGCCCGCCTGGTCTGCACCCTCGTGCGGACAGCCGCCTCTCACGGGGCCCAGGCAGCCAGCAGGACCCAGGTCATCGACCTAACCCACGGCGCGGGCGGGCGCATAGACGGTGCGCGCCTGCGCGATCTGGAAACCGGGGACGAGTTGCGCGTCCACGCCCGCCATGTCATCAACGCGACCGGGGTCTGGACCGAGGAGACGGAGGCGCTGGCCGGGGGCACCGGCGGGCTGCGCGTGCAGGCGTCCAAGGGCGTGCACATCGTGGTGCCGCGCGAACGCATCCGCGGCGACGCCGGGCTGATCCTGCAGACCGAAAGGAGCGTGCTCTTTGTCATCCCCTGGTCGCGGTACTGGGTCATCGGCACGACCGACACCCCCTGGAAGCAGGAGCTCCAGCATCCGGTCGCCACCTCGGCCGACATCGACTACGTCCTGGAGCACGCCAACGCGGTGCTCGCCCGACCGCTGACCCGCGAGGACATCATCGGCACCTGGGCCGGCCTGCGTCCACTGCTGCAACCGGGCACGAAGGAGGGCACCTCCTCGGCAAAGGTCTCCCGCGAGCACACCACCGCCTCCCCGGTGCCCGGGCTGACCGTCATTGCCGGCGGAAAGCTGACGACCTACCGCGTCATGGCTGAAGACGCGGTGGACTTCGCCCTCGGCCCCGAGGCCCGAAACAACCCCTCGGTCACCAGCAACGCCCCCCTCGTGGGCGCGGTCAACCTCGCGGTCCAGCGCAACTGGAGCCGGACCTACGCGCGTACCTACGGCTGGTCGGACGCCGTGGTGGATCACCTGCTGCACCGATACGGCTCGCTGATCACCGACATCGTCGCCCTCTGCTCCGCGGACGAATCATTGGCCCGGCCGCTGGAACATGCCCCCGCCTATCTGCGGGCCGAGATCAGCTACGCGGCGAGCCACGAGGGCGCGCTTCACCTGGAGGACGTCCTGCTGCACCGCACGCGGCTGAACTACGAGGTCTCCGATCGCGGACTGGCGGCACTGGATGAAATCTCGGCCCTGATGTCAGACGTCCTGGGCTGGGACGAGGCCAGACGCCTGCGGGAGGTGGCGTCCTACTCCGCCCTGGCCGGGGCGGAAGCGGCAGCGGAGGCCGAATCCGATGACGCGGCCGCCGAAATCACGCGGCTGCGCGTCGATGACATTGCCCCGCTTGCTCCGCTGGAGCCGCGGCCCGATGCGGGGCTGAAACCGGGATCCCCCACCGACTCGGCAGGCTCCGCGGGACCTGCCGGCACCTAGGAGCGGCCCGGGCACACCCCGCAGGCACGAAAGACCACGAAATTCACGGGCGAAAGGGCAAGCATGTTCCTCACGATAGGCCGGGTTCCCCTTTCGACGGTCCCCTGCCCGGCGCCCCTGGTTTGCTTCCCGGCCGATCGATTCCCGAAAGGAGTCGGGTAGGCCATCAGCACCGGCACACATCGAGTCTTCGACCCACCGCACACCACAACGATCAGGAGCCGCCATGAGCACCCAATACGTTCTTGCAATCGACCAAGGCACCACCAGTTCCCGCGCCATCGTCTTCACGCACGAGGGGACCATCCACTCCGTCGGCCAACTCGAACACGACCAGATTTTTCCCCGGGCCGGCTGGGTCGAACACAACCCCGAACAGATCTGGAACAACGTGCGCGAGGCCGTCGGCCAGGCACTGACGCGGGGCAACATCGCCCACCAGGACCTCGTCGCCGTCGGGATCACCAACCAGCGCGAGACCACGGTGGTATGGGACAAGACGACCGGGAAACCCGTCTACAACGCCATCGTCTGGCAGGACACCCGCACCCAGAAGATCGTCGAGGAGCTCGGCGGCAGCGACGGCGCCGAAAAGTACAAGTCACGCGTCGGTCTGCCGCTCGCCACCTATTTCTCCGGCCCGAAGATCAAGTGGATCCTGGACAATGTCGACGGCGCCCGCGAAGCGGCCGACCGCGGGGACCTGCTGTTCGGTAACACCGACACCTGGGTGTTGTGGAACATGACCGGCGGCACCGACGGCGGGGTACACATCACCGATGTCACCAACGCCTCACGCACCATGCTCATGAACATCGATTCTCTGACCTGGAACGAGGACATCGCCGCCGAGATGGGGGTGCCGCTCTCGATGCTGCCCGAGATCCGCTCCTCCTCCGAGGTCTACGGCCACGGGCGCCAGCGCGGCATGGTTCCCGACGTGCCGATCGCCGGGATCCTGGGTGACCAGCAGGCAGCGACGTTCGGACAGGCCTGCTTCAAGAAGGGTTCCGCGAAGAACACCTACGGCACCGGCAACTTCATGCTGCTCAACACCGGCACGGAGCCGGTGGCGAGCAAGAACGGGCTGCTGACCACCGTCTGCTACAAGATCGGTGACGCCCCGCAGGTCTATGCCCTCGAGGGCTCGATCGCGGTGACCGGCTCCCTGGTGCAGTGGCTGCGGGACAACCTGGGCCTGTTCGAGGAGTCCGCGGATATCGAGTACTACGCCAATAAGGTCGAGAACAACGGCGGCGCCTACTTCGTGCCGGCCTTCTCTGGCCTCTTCGCCCCGCACTGGCGCGCCGATGCCCGCGGCGCGCTCGTCGGGTTGACGCGTTTCGTGAACAAGAACCACGTCGCGCGCGCTGTGCTGGAGGCCACGGCGTTCCAGTCCCGCGAGGTGCTCGACGCCATGAACGCCGATTCGGGCGTCGACCTGACCGAACTGCGCGTTGACGGGGGCATGGTCGCCAACGAACTACTCATGCAGTTCCAGGCCGACATCCTCGACGTGGACGTCGTGCGCCCTGAGGTTGCCGAAACCACGGCCCTGGGTGCTGCCTACGCGGCGGGCATCGCCGTCGGCTTCTGGAACGGCGAGGACGATGTGATCGCCAACTGGCGCGAGGGTAAGCGCTGGAGCCCGGCGATGGACTCCGGGGAACGCGACCGCCAGTACCGGCTCTGGAAGAAGGCAGTGACCAAGACGCTGGACTGGGTCGACGACGATGTCCAGTAGGTTTTTCCCGGCCGACTGACCGGCACCCACCACGGTTCGGAGAGGAAGTGATCGTTCGTTTGCACGTGCCCACCAACGCTGGGGAACCACTTGATCACCATTTTTTGGAAGGATTGAACACAAATGTCTGACAACAGAGCTGTCGCGTACAAGGGACCCGGGAAGGTCGAGGTCATCGACATCGACTACCCCACGTTCGAACTCAAGGACGGGCCGGGCGTGCACCCGGACAACGTGGGCCGCAAGGTCCCCCACGGCGTCATCCTGCGCACCGTCGCCACCAACATCTGCGGCTCCGACCAGCACATGGTGCGCGGCCGGACCACCGCCCCCCTCGACCTGGTGCTGGGGCACGAGATCACGGGCGAGGTCGTCGAGGTCGGCCCAGACGTGGAGTTCATCAAGGTCGGCGACATCTGCTCGGTCCCGTTCAACATCTCCTGTGGCCGCTGCCGCAACTGCAAGGAACGCAAGACCGGCATCTGCCTGAACGTGAACCCGGCGGGTTACGGCAGCGCCTACGGTTACGTGGACATGGGTGGCTGGGTGGGCGGCCAGGCCGAGTTCGTGCTGGTGCCTTACGCTGACTGGAACCTGCTGAAGTTCCCGGACCGGGACCAGGCGCTGGAAAAGGTGATGGACCTGACCATGCTCTCGGACATCTTCCCGACGGGTTTCCACGGTGCCGTGTCGGCCGGGGTGGGCGTCGGCTCCACGGTGTATATCGCGGGGGCCGGGCCTGTAGGTCTCGCGGCTGCGACGTCGGCGCAACTGCTTGGTGCCGCCGTCGTCATTGTCGGGGACATGAACGAGGACCGGCTCGCGCAGGCCCGCAGTTTTGGGTGTGAAACCATCGACCTGACGAAGGGCGGGCCGGGGGAGCAGATCGAGCAGATCCTGGGATCCCCCACGGTGGACTCCGCCGTGGACGCCGTCGGCTTCGAGGCGAAGGGTCACGGTGCGGGCGCCCAGGAGGCACCGGCCACCGTGCTCAACTCCTTGATGGACGTCACGAACGCGGGCGGTGAGCTGGGAATCATCGGGCTTTACGTGACCGGCGATCCCGGCGCGTCCGACGAGGCCGCGAAAAAGGGCGCGCTGTCCTTGAGCCTGGGCACCGGCTGGGCGAAGTCGCTTTCGTTCACCACGGGGCAGTGCCCGGTCATGAAGTACCACCGGGGCCTGATGATGTCGATCCTGCACGACAAGGTGAACATCGCCAAGAACGTCAACGCCAAGGCGATTTCCCTTGACGATGCGCCGCGCGGCTATGCCGAGTTCGACGCCGGTGCCGCCACCAAGTACGTCCTCAACCCCAACGGCTACCTCAAGAACTAGCTGGCTATAAGGCCTGCCCATAGCCGGGCTCCTGCGCGTGCGCAAACGCTTCCGGAGCCCGCGGGAGGCAGGTAGTTTGAATGAGGGTTCCGGATCCCAAGCGCCGGGACCCCGAGGGGCCCGTCCCTCACATCCCTGTAACGGGCGGGCCCCTTCACCATTGCACCCGTCATACGCGAAGGACAATCCGTGGAAACTGCCGTCGTCGTCATCGACATGCAGTGCGGGTACTTCGAGAACGGGGACCTGGCCGGGCGGCGGGACGAACTTGTCGCCGCGAACAACGACCTGTTCCGGCTCGCGCGCGAACGCGACCTCCCCGTGTACGTGGTGGTGACCGAGCATGCTCGCAACGGCACCACCTGGACCCTGAGCATGCTCGACGACGGCCAGGGCTTCATGATCTCCGGCTCCGAACAGGCCGCGCTCGTCCCCGGCCTGGACGTCGGGGACGCCCACACGGTCGCCAAGATCCGCGACAGCGCCTTCCACGGCACGGATCTGGCCCAACGGCTACGCCTGCACGGCGTCACCCGGTTGGTGCTCTCCGGGGTCTCCGGGCAGAACTGCGTGGCCCGCACCGGTGCCGACGCCTTCGCCCTGGACTTCCGGGTCGCCTATGCACGTGAGGCGATCGGCTCCACCGATTCCCGACGTGGCCGCGAGGCCCTTGACCTGCTCGGCGAGGAGCAGCGCCAACCGCAGCTCGGGCTGGGGGAACTACGGGACTGGATCCGCTGACCTGGCACCCGTCAGGACCCGGGATCCGCGCCCCGGTGGCGCCCCGCCGCATGACCGCGTCCCTGCCGTAGGCGCTCCGTCCCCTCCGGCCGTGAGCGCAGCGGATCCCCACGCCGGAACTGACCGGGCACCGGGCGGGCTGCGGTCACCGGGATCCGCGCCGAGGAACCCAGCAGCCAGGGCACCAGGGTCACGCTGACGCCATGGACCAGCATCAGGTGCTGGCGGATGTGCCGTCCGCGGCGGTTCTGCAGCAGCTTCTCCCACCAGCGGCCGACGATGTACTGGGGCAGGTAGACCGTGACGACGGTGGGTCCGTGCCGGTCCCGGTAGTGGCGGATGAAATCGGCGATGGGGCTGACGGTTTCCCGGTAGGGGGACTCCAGGATCACCAGGCGGACTCCGTGGCCCTCGGCCGCCCAGTCGTGCTGGAGCTCCGTCGCGGAATCGTCGTCGATGGCCACATGGATCGCCAGCACGTTCGCGTGCCGGGCGGCCAGCGCGTAGTCCAGGGCCTTCTGCACTGGCTTGGTGATCCGCCCGACCAGCACGATCCCCAGGTCCCCCGCGTTGCCGAATTCCGCTGCCGGGTCGGCCCCGACCTCGGCCTCCACCCGTGCGTAGTACCGGTTGACGCCCAGCAGCAGCGTGAACAGCACCGGGATGAGCACGAAGACGATCCACGCCCCGTGCGTGAATTTCGTGGCCGCCACCACCACCAGCACGGCGGCGGTGCAGACGGCCCCGGCGCCGTTCAGGGCCAGGCGGCCAAGCAGCCAGCGCGGGCGGTCGCCGGAACCGCGCAGCAGGAACAGCCAGTGCCGGACCATCCCGGTCTGCCCCAGGGTGAAGGAGACGAAGACCCCGATGATATACAGCTGGATCAAGCCGGTGACGCTGGCCCGGTAGGCCACCAGTAGGACAATCGCCACTAGCGCCAGGGTCAGGCAGCCGTTGGAGTAGACCAGCCGGTCGCCGCGGTTCAACAGGGCCTTGGGGGCGTAGCCGTCACGGGCCAGCGTGGCACCCAGCAGCGGGAACCCGTTGAAGGCGGTGTTTGCCGCCAGCAGCAGGACCGCCGCGGTGGCCGCCTGGACCACGAAGAACAGCACGGACGAGCCGCCGAAGACCGCCGCCGCCACCTGGGCGACCAGGCTCGGCTGTGGTTCGCTGGCGCATCCGGTGAAGCCCTGCAGGTCACACGGATGCTCGGCGTAGTGGACGCCGGACACCAGCGCGAGCAGGGTCAGCCCGGCGAAGAAGGCGACCGCGACCGACCCCAGCAGCACCAGCGTGCCCTGGGCATTGGCGATCTTGGGCTTGCGGAAGGCCGGAACCCCGTTGGCGATGGCCTCCACCCCGGTCAGGGCGCTGCACCCGCTGGCGAATGACCGCAGCACGAGCAGCAGCATCGCCGCCTGCGCCGGCTCCGGATGCGGGACGCCATAGGCGGAGCTGGTGGCGACCGGCGGGTTCCCCAGGGCCATCCGCACCACCCCGACGACGATCATCAGGGCCACGCTGGCGATGAACAGGTAGACGGGGACGGCGAAGGCCCGCGAGGATTCGCGCATCCCACGCAGGTTCACCGCGGTGATGACGACGACGAACGCCACCGCGAGTTCGACCCGCACCGGGTGCAGGGCCGGCAGGGCGGAAATGATGTTGTCCACCCCGGACGCCACCGAAACGGCGACGGTGAGGATGTAGTCGACGGTCAGCGCGGCGGCCACCACCAGTGCCGGGCGTTCGCCGAGGTTGGCCAAGGCCACCGCGTAGTCCCCGCCCCCGGAGGGGTAGGCATGCACGACCTGTCGGTAGCTGAGCACCACCAACGCCAGCAGCAGCACCACGCACAGCGCCACCCAGGGCGCCAGCGTCAGGAAGGCCAGCCCCCCGCCGAGCAGGATCATCACCATTTCCTGCGGTGCGTACGCCACGCTGGAGAGCGCATCGGAGGCGAAGACCGGCAGCGCCAGCCGCTTGGGCAGCAGATGGCCCTCCAGCTGTTCCGTCGGCAACGGCTCGCCGATCAGCAGCCGCTTGATCTTCCCGGCCTCGGTGTCCGGTTCCGGCGGTTCCTTGCCCACACGCTGAACGGTACGCCGACGCGGACCGGGCGCAAGGGCCGGACGTCCCGGTTGTGGCGTGCTGGTCCTGCCCGACTTCAGGTTCCCGTGGCCCGCCCGGTCGCCAGCGCGATGGCATGGGCCCGGTCCCGGGCGCACAGCTTGGCGAAGATGTCGTTGACGTAGGACTTGACCGTGCTCGGCGAGAGGAACAGGTCGGCGGCAATCTGCGCGTTGCTGCGCCCGGCGACGATGAGGTCCAGCACCTCCGCCTCGCGCGGGGTCAGCTGGGGGAAGCGCTCCCGCGGGCTGGCCGGTGCCGCGAAGCCGCCCACGATGCGTTCGCCGATGCCGCGCGCGAACGTCATCTGCCCGCCGGCGGCCGACCGCACGGCCGCCGCGAGCTCCTCGCGGCCGGCATCCTTGGTCAGGTAGCCGCGCGCCCCGGCGGCCAGGGCCGCGGCAATGGACTCGTCGTCCCCATAGGTCGTCAGGACGACGACGGCGCTGCGCGGGGCACGGGTGCGCAGCCTGCCCGTGGCCTCGGCCCCGTCGAGGACCGGCATGCGCAGGTCCATCAGCACCACGTCCGGGTCCAGTTCCACGGCCCGCTCGACGGCTTCGGCCCCGTCGGCGGCCTCCCCGACGACCTCGAGGTCCGGCGCGAGCCCGAGCACGGTGACCAGTCCGTCGCGCACGATGGCCTGGTCGTCGACGACGAGGATGCGGATCATGCCGGCAGCCTCACGGTCACCGTGAAGGGGTCCCCCGCGTCCACGGTGGCCGATCCCCCGGCGGCCTCGACGCGTTCGCGCAACCCGGTCAAACCCCGGCCGCCGCCAGCGGGGGACGCCGTCCCGGGCGCGCGTGGCGTGGAGACCGCCAGGGTGATCTGCTCCGCGCCGTCCAGTTCCAATCGGACCTCCTGGCCCGGTGCGTGGCGGCGGGCGTTGGTGAGCAGCTCCTGGGTGGACCGGCGGATGGCGTCGACCGTCTCCGGCCGGGTGGACGTCCCACCGGACAGGGAGGCGGTGATCGCGCCACCGAGCCCGCGATGGGTCTCGACCAGCGACCGGACCACCGACTCGGTCGTGGCGTCGGGGTCGCGCAGTGCGGCGACGGCGCGCCGGGCCTCGTCCAGCCCGTCGGCCGCCAACGTGCGGGCGCGCCGGGCGCGGCTGCGGGCGGGTCCGGTCTGCCCGGCTTCGAGTTCGGCATCGACGGCATCGAGTTGGACGACGAGGGCGCCGAGGCTGTGGGCCAGCACGTCGTGCAGGTCGCGGGCCAGCCGTGCCCGTTCCTCCAGCGCCGCCATCCGGGCCCGCTCCGCTGCCGCTGCCACCCGCTCCTCGAGCATCGACCGGTCGACGGCCTCGGAGGCGCGGAACTGGCGCCGGCCCAGGGCCCCGAGCAGCACCATGCCGAAGGCCACCAATGAGCCCAGAGCCGCGCCGACCCCGGCGTCCGGTGCCACCAGCATTCCGGCGGCCAGGGCCAGCAGGCACACCCCGGCGGCCACCACACCCTGACGGACCGGGACGGAGGGCCAGCCCAGGACGGCAAAGAGCCCGGCGATGGCCGGGACGAAGCCCACCACGTCGGTCGAAGCAGATGCCAGGGAACCGGCGACCAGCATCACGCCGGGCAGCAGCCAGCCGGTGGCGGTGCGGCGGTTGGGCTCGAACCCGACGACGGTGTGGGCCAGCCATGCCGCCGCCGCGACGAGGCCCAGCCAGGCGCCGGCATGGGCTGGCTGGTCGACCAGGCGGACGGCCATCAGGGCACCGACCAGCGCCGGGCCGGCGATGCCCGAGATGGCCATCGCCGGGGACCGGCGGCGCGGTGGATGCGTGGGGGTCACCAGCTCAGGCTACCGCCGGCGTGCGGTGTTCGAGCCGGGCGGAGATGACCAGGGCGCGGACCGCGCGGTTGACGGCGACGACGATGAAGATCATGCCGGTGGCGGAGACGAGTTCGTAGCCGAGCTGGTGGCTGCCGACGTCCAGGACGATGCGCACGGCGATCAGCCCGATCCACAGGGCCAGGCCCAGCCATCCGGTCCGCGTCTCGGTGGTGATGTCCGGTGAGCCGCGGCGCGAGGAGGCGGTCCGGCGTCGTGCCTCGTCGGTCGCGGGGCGGAAGCGGGCGAGCCGGCCCATCGCGGCACCCGCGACGGCGGCCAGCAGGAGTTCGACGACGACGAGACCGAGGTCGACGGGGGTGATCCGGGTGGTCGTGTCGCTGAGCGAGGCCAGCCCGATGATGGTGAAGACCAGCGGGCCCCGCCAGAACCGGGCGGGATCCACCGGCCTCCACGTGAGTTGGCGCGAGCAGATCCACACGATCGCGCCGAGTGCGAGCAGTACCTGGAGGAAGTTCATCGAGTTCATGCTTCGATCCTCGTCGGGGCGGGGCCGCGGCGGCACCACCCCAGGGTGGTGTCCGGGTGGGGATGGCCCGCCGTCCTGCTACTTCTTCGTGATCAGCCCCTCGGAGACCATCCAGTCGAACGCCACGTCGGCCGGTTCCTCGCCCTTGACGTCGACCCGGAGGTTCAGCTCGCGCATCACGTCGTCGGTCAGCAGCGGGGAGACCTGCGAGAAGACGTCGCGCAGTTGGGGGTACTCCTCCAGCGTCTCGGTGTCGTAGACCGGGGCGCCGTTGTAGGCGGGGAAGAACTTGCGGTCGTCCTCCAGCACCACCAGGTCCAGTGACTTGATGCGCCCGTCGGTGGTGAAGACCTCTCCGAAGTTGCAGTCCCCGTTGTCGGTGGCCGAGTAGACGGCCCCGGTGTCGTAGATGCCGATGTTGCCGTCCGGGACGCCCTGGGGGGAGCCGCGTTTGAGCCCGTAGGCCTTGAGCATCGGGTTGAACCCGTCGGGGCGCGAATTGAACTCGGCCTCCAGGCAGAAGGTGCGTTGCTTGACCGGCAGGTCCGCGATCTGCGAGAGCTTGCTGATCCCGCCGAGTTTCTCCACCGCTTCGCGGCGCACGGCGAAGGCGTACGTGTTGTTCAGCGGTGCCGGCTTGCCCCAGGTCAGCCCGTTGGCCAGGTCGGCATCGTGGACGGCCTGCCATTGCTTCTGCTTGTCCGGAATGCCCTCGGAGTGGCCGAGGTAGGTGATCCAGGCGGTGCCGGTGTACTCCCAGGTGAAGTCCGCCTGGTGGGAGAGCATCAACTCGCGGACCGGCTGGCTGCCGGGCACGTTGGTCAGGTCGGTGACCTTGAAGCCGGCCGCCTTGGCGGCGAGCACCGCGATCTTGCCGAGCACCAGCTGTTCGGTGAAGTTCTTCGAGGTGACGGTCAGCTTCGCGCCCTGGGGAAGACCCTCGATGTGCTGGATCGTGCCCGGCCCGGCATCGGGGACGTAGGACGCCGCGGGTTGCAATCCGCATCCGGCCAGCATCCCCGCGACGGCGAGGGTCGCGGCGGAGGCGAGCAGCCGGCGTCGTCCTGCCTTGATCGGTGCAGCCATGTCTAGAGTCCCTTCGGGCGGGCGATGTGCTCGACGAGCCGGCCCAGCCAATCGACCACGAGCGCCAGGAGGGCGACCAGCAGCGAGCCGGCCACCAGCACGGTGGTGAGGTTCAGGTTCACGCCGGTGGTGATGAGGATGCCCAGGCCGCCGCCGTTGATGAACGTGGCCAGGGTGGCGGTGCCCACCAGCAGGACCAGGGCGGTGCGGATGCCCGAGAGCATGATCGGCACCGCCAGCGGCAGCTCGACCTTCCACAGCACGGCCCCGGAGCTCATGCCCATGCCGCGGCCGGCCTCGATGAGGCGTTCGTCGACCTGGCGCAGGCCGACCATGGTGTTGCGCAGCACCGGCAGGATGGCGTAGGCGACCAGGGCGACGATCGCGGCCCAGAAGCCGAATCCGAGCCAGAAGGCCAGCAGCACGATGAGGCCGATGGCCGGGGCGGCCTGGCCGATGTTGGCCAGCGCCATGATCGGCCCGCTGAACTTGCGCACCGGCCCCCGGGTGAGCAGGATGCCCAGCGGGATGGCGATGACCAGCACGATCACCGCGGCGACGATCGTCAGCTGCAGGTGCTCGGCCGTGTACCCCCAGAGGGCCGCCGGCTCGAGGGTGGCGCGCTCGGTGGCCGACAGGTCGGTGGTCGCCAGCCAGATGAGCACCAGGCCCAGGGCGATGAGGATGCCGACCAGCTGCCAGATCAACGGCTTGATCGAGGGACCGTGGGACGCCCCGGGCAGCGCCTCGGTTTCCTCGGCGTCCAGCGGCCCCGCTCCCGGGGTCCCGGTTTCGGGGGTGCTCATGGCCGGCCGTCCTCGTCCGGCGTGCCTTCCGGGGTCCCGGCCGGCGCGCCGCTGGCAAGTGCCGCGGCGGCCGCCGTGGTCGGGATGGCCCCGCTGTTCAGGCCGACCGGCGAGTCGGAGTCCCCCTTGGCCGCTTCCTGCGCGGCCCGGATGGAGTCCATGACGGTGTCGACGGTGACCAGCCCCAGGAAGGCATCCCGGCGGCCGGTGACGATCGCGGCGCTGACGCTGCCGACCAGCATGACGTCCAGTGCGTCGTTGAGGGTCGAGCGGTCCGAGACGACGGCGAGGTTCGCGTCGACCTGGTCGGTGATGACCTGCATGCGCGAGATCTGGCGGCGGTTCAGCCACTGGATCGGCCGTTTGCGGGCGTCCAGGATGACGGCGTTCTGGTGGCCGGCGCCCTGCAGCCGGGAGAGCACGTCCGAGGCGATGTCGCCGGCGACCGCGGTCACGGCCTCCTCGAGGCGGACGTCGTGGACGCGGTTGAGGGTCAGCTGCTTGAGCCCGGCGCCGGAGCCGATGAAGTTCTCGACGAATTCGTTGGCCGGATTCGCCAGGATGCGTTCCGGGGAGTCGTACTGGACCAGCTGGGCGCCCTCGTTGAAGATGGCGATCCAGTCGCCGAGCTTCACGGCCTCGTCGAAGTCGTGGGTGACGCAGACGATGGTCTTCTGCAGTTCGTGCTGGATGTTGATCAGCTCGTCCTGCAGGCGCTGGCGGGTGATCGGGTCCACGGCGCCGAAGGGCTCGTCCATGAGCAGGATGGGCGGGTCGGCGGCCAGGGCGCGGGCGACCCCGACACGCTGCTGCTGCCCACCGGAGAGCTCCTTCGGATAGCGGTCGCGGTAGGTGGCGGGGTCCAGCGAGACCAACTCGAGCAGTTCGTCCACGCGTGCGGCGATGCGCGTCTTGTCCCAGCCGAGCATCTTGGGCACCAGCCCGATGTTGGCCGCCACGGTCATGTGAGGGAAGAGGCCGCCGGCCTGGATGACATAGCCGATCTGGCGGCGCAGCTTGTCGCCGTCCATGCCGGTGACGTCTTCGCCGTTGATGACGATGCTGCCGCCGGTGGGCTCGATGAGGCGGTTGATCATCTTCAGCGTGGTGGTCTTGCCGCAGCCCGACGGGCCGACGAGCATGACGATCGAGCCGGCCGGGATCTCCAGGGTCAGGCCCCCTACGGCCGGTTGGGCCTGGCCCGGGTAGCGCTTGGTCACCTCCTGCAGCAGGATGGACGCGCCGGTGACGCCTTCGGGGGTGTCCTGGGTGGACGTTTGCAGATCAGACACGGATACCTCGCGGGGTGGTCAGACGACCCAGGCCGACGAGCAGCAGGTCGAGGATGAGGGCCAACAGGATCACGCCGACGACGCCGACGACCACCGACTCGAGGGCGTTGGCGCCACCGAGCCGGGACAAACCGGAAAAGATGAAACCGCCCATGCCGGGGCCGAGGGCATAGGCCGCAACTGCAGCAACGCCCATGACCATTTGGGCCGAGACCCGCACGCCGGCGAGGATGACCGGCCAAGCCATCGGGATCTCCACGGTCGCCAGGGTCCGGAACCGGCTCATGCCGATGCCGCGGGCCGATTCAACGGTCGCCGGCGGGATGCTGGCCAGCCCGACCACCGCGTTGCGCAGGATCGGCAGGGCCGCGAAGAACGCGACGACCGTGACGGCCGGCGGGACGCCGAAGCCCATGGGGGCAATCAGCAGGCCGATCATGGCAAACGACGGGATGGTCAACCCGATCGCGGAGACGCTGTTGGCCGTGGCACTGGCTGCGTTGCTGCGGTAGACCAGGGCCGCGATGACGACGGCGATGATGGTCGCGAGAATCAGGCACTGGACGACCAGGCTGAAGTGCTGCCAGGCAGCGAAAAGGATCTGGCGGTATCTCTCGCCGACGAATTCCCACACGTTCAGACCTACTTCACCTTGGTTGCGAATCTCTCCCTGGGGCGAACCGAGGCCCGCGTCATGGGTACCCACGCTAGTCACGCTGGGGCCGTTCCGCCCGGTTATATCCCAAAATCCACAGTTCCGTTACCGTTCCGTGACCCGTATTCGTGCATCGAGGCGCCCCGGGTCGGCCCGGGGGCACGACGGAAGACGCCCGCGGATTTAGACTGAATAGCGTTCAGCCCACTGGACAAGCATTCGACGACCGGCAACAAGCAAGGAGCACCCGTGACCACGGACGTAACGCCCCACACCTCGGCGACGCCATCGCCCGCCCCGGCGGCCGTACGCGCCGCCGCCGTACTGGATGCCCTGGCCACCTCCGCGACCGGGCGCCTCACGCTCAGCGAACTGGCCCGCGAGATCGCGATTCCCAAGTCCTCGACGTCGAATATTCTGGTCGCACTCGAGGGCGCCCGCCTGGTCGAACGCAGTGAGGCCGGCTATTCCCTCGGGCGCAAGGTGGTGGAGCTCGGCGGCGCGTACCTGAGCCGCATGGACGAGGTGCAGGAGTTCTACCGCTTCTGCGAGCAGGCGCCGACCCTCTCGCGGGAGACGGTACGCATCGCACTGCTGGACCAAACCGACGTCATCTACCTGGCACGCTACGAGGGCCACCCCGCCGTGCGGCTGACCTCGAACATCGGCGACCGCATGCCGGTGTCGCTCTGCGCGGTGGGCAAGGCTCTGATTGCCCGCCGCCACGACCACGATCTGGACCAGCTCTTTCCGGACACGGCGGAACTTCCGACCATGACACGGCATTCACTGAAGACCGGCTCCGACTTGCGCCGGGACATCGAAGTGATCCGCCAGCGCGGCTATGCCTTCGAGGACGAGGAATCCACGCTGGGCATCATCTGCCTGGCCGTCGCCGTACCGACCCGGGGCGCCCACGGCCCCAGCCTGGGCGTCTCGGTCACGTCGCTGAAGGCGACCTTCACCCGGGAGACGGAAGCCGCCATGGTCGCAGAGCTCCGGCAGCTGGCGGCCGCGATCGGCGGGCAGATGCTGCCCTCAACGTAGCCCGGGACCGTCCGCGGACTCCACGCCGCCCCGTGGGTCCACGACCCCTTTCGCGTTCGTTCAGCCTGTTGTACTGTGTTCAACATAGTGATCGACGGCACAGCTCGCAGCAGTGCGCGCCCGCCTCGATCCCCGACAGCCCGGACCACGTGTAAATCAAGGGAGATTACGGTGAGCATGACCCAACGCAAGCAGCGCCCCGAGACGCAGGACGCCGTCGTCGACCCGCAACAACTCAAACGGGCGACCCTGGCCGCATCCGTCGGATCGGCATTGGAGTACTACGACTTCTACATCTACGGCCTGGCCACCGCCCTGATCTTTAGCCCGCTGTTCTTCTCCCCGCTCGGCATGGCCGGTGGCGTCCTCGCCTCGGCAGCCACCTATGCCGTGGGATTCGCCGCCCGTCCCTTCGGAGGCATCATCTTCGGTGCGCTGGGCGACCGGTTCGGGCGCAAGTCGATTTTGCTGGTCACCGTCGCCCTCATGGGCTCGGCGAGTTTCCTGATCGGCGTGTTGCCGACATATGCGACCGCCGGCGTCCTCGCACCCGTCCTACTGGTGGCCCTGCGCATCCTCCAAGGGCTGGGCGCGGGCGCCGAGCAGGCCGGAGCCACCGTCCTGATCTCCGAATTCGCCCCGCCAAGCCGTCGCGGCTTCTTCGCCTCCCTGCCCTTCGTCGGCATCCAGATCGGCACGTTGCTCGGTGCCGGGACGTTCGCGGTGCTGGCGGCCAACGTGGACAACCTCGCGGAGTCCTGGCTCTGGCGCGTGCCGTTCCTGGCCAGCGCCCTGCTGATCGCCGTCGCCATCTACATCCGGCTCCGCCTGCAGGAGAGCCCGGCGTTCACGAAGATGGAGGAGAACAAGACGGTCGTGAAGAACCCCGCGGCACGCGTCTGGCGCAATTCGCGCGGCAACGTGCTCAAGGGGATCGGCCTGCGCATGGCCGAGAACGGCAATTCCTCGATCTACAACGTCCTGGTCCTCATCTTCATCACGGGCCTGGATTACGACGACGCCGCCTCCATCGGCACCACGGGCGCCCTGATCGCGGCCACCGTGGCGATCTTCACCGTCGTCCTGTTCGGCCGCCTATCCGATCGCATCGGTCGCGTCACGCTCTACCGCTGGGGAGCTGCCTTCCAGGGCATCATCGCGCTGCCCGCCTTCTACCTGTTGACCCTGGGTGAGCCGGTGCTGGTGTGGCTGGTCATGGCCGTGGGCATCGGCATCGGCGTGCAGTCCATGCTCGGTCCGCAGTGCGCGCTGCTGCCCGAGCTGTTCGGGACCGCCCACCGCTACACCGGGGTCGCCCTGGCCCGCGAGTTCTCCGCGGTCCTCGCCGGGGGCATCGCTCCGCTGATCGGCGGCGCCCTGCTCGCCGTCTTCTCCGATGGAGCCTGGTGGGCCCTGGGCCTGTACTCGTTGGTGCTGTGCCTGATCACGTTTGCCACGACGTTCGTCACGCCGGAGACCATGGGGCGCGACATCCTCAGTAGCGAGGACGCGTAAGCGCACGACGGGCCCGGCGGCTCCGGACACCCGTCCGGGGCCGCCGGGCCCTCCCTGTTCGTGGACACCGGGCACCACCCGGCCGGTCACTCCGGGTGCCCTGCGGATCAGTAGAAGTGCACGGTGTCCACGACATGCGGTGGCACGCCGCCGTCGAGCACGGTGCGGAGGTTCGAGGCGAACCGCTCGGCGATCAGCCGGTTCTCGGCGGTGCTGAGCGCCGAGGTATGCGGGGAGACCAGAACGCGGGGGTGGCCCCAGAGCGGCGATTCCGGGGGCAACGGCTCGACGGCGAAGACATCCAGGCAGGCATAGGAAACCTTTCCATCCTCCAATGCGCCCAACAGCGCGTGTTCGTCGATGACCGTGCCACGGCCGACATTCACCAAGACGGTCCCGGGCCGGAAGGCCGCGAAGAGCTCGGCGTTGAAAAGGTTTTCGGTTTCCTCGGTGCCGGGCAGGGTATTGACCACCGCGTCGGCGCTCCGCACGAGCGTGGCCAGCTCGTCATTCGTGACGACATGCTCCACGCCCTCCATGGGCCCTGCGGTGCGACGGGTGCCGGACACCTTCATGCCCAGTGCGCGGGCGACCCCGGCCGCTTCGACGCCGATCTCCCCCAGGCCGGCGATGACGAGCCTCGATCCCTGGGCGGTACGGACGGGTACGCGCAGTTCGGGCCAGCGCCTCGCCGCCTGGTCGCTCTGCAGCTCCGGAACCCTCTTGAGCCCGTTGAGCACGCCCATGAGTGCGAATTCGGCCAGCGGTCGGGCATGGACCCCGGCGGAGGTGGTGACCATGATGCGTTCCAGCTGCCCGCGGTCCAGACCGGCGGCGCGAACGGCCGCCCCGGCACCGGCGGCCATCGCATGCACCCAGCGCAGCCGTGGATTCTCGTCGGCCACCCGCGCCAACCCCTGGGCAGACTCACCGGGCAGGCCGAAGAGGACATCGGCAGCGTTGAGCATGCTCCAGTACCGTTCCTCCTGATGTGGGCTCCGAACGAAGTCGGGGTCCCCGGAGTGGTCCGCGGGAAAGCGCTCGGGCGGCAGGAGGTCGGCGTCGTACAGCACCGTGACGTCGGGATCGACGCCACGGATGAGTTCGACGAGTTCTGCCTCGAGCGGCACGGCAATGGCAACGGTCAACTGGTGGTTCATGGTGTTCATCATACTGAATTGAGGCTAGGATACTGAACATCAGGCGAGGGAACCACGGAGGGCACATGACGGACAGCAACGGCCCCATCGGCTTCGTCGGCCTCGGGCTCATGGGCGCGGCCATGGCAGAAAACATGTTGGCTGCAGGAAACGACCTGGTGGTCTGGAACCGCTCGGATGCCGCAGCCGATCGACTCCGCGAGCTCGGCGCCGATCGGGCAACCACGACTGCCGGGTTATCCCGGTGCCCCGTCCTCATCTTCATGCTCCCCGATCTCCCGCATATCGAAGCATGTATCAACGGGGCCGACGGGTTGCTCGCAGCGTGGGACGCGACGCCACCCGCCCCGGGGACGATCCTGGTGGTCATGTCCAGCGTCTCCCCGACCGGCATCCAGGAGTTCGCCTCCCGGATCGAGCGCCGCTTCGCAGGGGCCGCCACGGTGGTGGACGCACCAGTCAGCGGTGGGACCGGGGGCGCCATTAGCGGTTCCCTGGCCATCATGGTCGGAGCCGAGGCTGCCGACTTCGACAGGCTGCACCCGCTGCTCTCCTCCATGGGCACCACGATCCGCCACATGGGCCCGGTGGGTTCCGGCTCATTGGCGAAGGCCTGCAACCAAGTCGTTGTCGGGGTGACGACTGCAGCCATCGCCGAGGCCGTCCTGCTCGCCGAGCGTTCGGGCCTCGACGTCGCCAGCTTGCTCGAGGTGTTGGGCGGCGGCCTGGCCGGCAGCAACGTACTGGAGACGATGGGCCCACGCTTCCTCTCCCGTGACTATGCCCCTGCCGGCCCTGCAGCCTTCATGTCCAAGGACCTCGGTTTCGTCGAGGAGGCAGCTGCGGCCACGGGCACCGCCACGCCGGTGAGTACCTCAGCCTCGACGCTGTACCGACAGCTGGTGGCCCGCGGCTTCGGTGCCAGCGACCTGTCAGTCGTCCATCGTCTCCTGGGCGAGCTCAGCACTCCCGCCTCATGACCATCCCCACCCCTCGAATACAGGAGATAGCGTGACATCATCCCTCTTCGACCTCACCGGCCGCATCGCCTTGGTCACCGGTTCCAGCCGTGGCATCGGACGCAGCCTGGCCGCTGGCCTCGCCGCATCCGGGGCAACCACGGTCCTGCACGGCCGCGAGACCGGTCGGCTCCGGACCGCTGGGGAAGAACTCGCCGCCGCGCAGCCCGGTGCGCAGATCCACACCGCATCTTTTGACGTCACCGATGCCGAAGCCGTCGCAGCCGGCATCTCCGACATCGAGGGGCGCGTCGGCCCGCTGGACATCCTGGTGAACAATGCGGGCATCCAGCACCGCGTTCCCCTGCTCGACCTGGAGGTGGAGGACTGGGACCGCGTGCTGCGGACCAATCTCACCAGCGCCTTCCTCGTCGGGCGCGAAGCGGCGCGGCACATGCTGCCTCGCCGCACCGGCAAGATCATCAACGTCTGTTCGGTGCAGACAGACCTGGCGCGACCAACAATCGCCCCCTACACCGCCGCCAAGGGCGGCCTGCGCAATCTCACCCGGTCCATGACCGCCGAATGGGCGTCGGCCGGCCTGCAGGTGAACGGCATCGCGCCGGGCTACATCCATACGGACATGACGCAGAACCTGGTCGATGACCCGTCGTTCAACTCGTGGATTCTCGGACGGACCCCCGCCGCCCGCTGGGGCACACCGGAAGACCTGGTCGGGCCGGCCGTCTGGCTCGCGTCCGACGCGTCCAACTACGTCAATGGGCAGGTCATATTCATCGATGGAGGCATGAGCGTTGTCGTCTGAACGCGGAGCAGCCAACGGCACGACGACCGCCATCGTGGTGCACGGAGCCGGCGACCTGCGGGTCGAGACCCGCGAGCTGGGGTTGCCGCGCCCCGACGAGGCGGTCATCGATGTAGCCTTCGGCGGCATCTGCGGTTCCGACCTTCACTATTGGACACACGGCGCGGCCGGTGAATCCATGCTCCGCGAGCCGCTGGTGCTCGGGCACGAGGTCGTTGGAACCGTCGCCGTGCAGGCCGCGGACGGGTCGGGACCCGCTGCGGGAAGAGAGGTGGCCGTGCATCCGGCCACCCCGGGACATGAAGCCGGACGCTACCCGGCGGAACGACCGAACCTCTCCCCCGGCGGAACCTATCTCGGCAGCGCCGCGCACCTCCCCCACACCCAGGGCGCCTTCGCATCGCGGGTGAACCTGCCGACGCGGATGCTCCGGGAACTGCCGTCCGGCCTATCGCTACGTGAGGCCGCGCTCGCCGAACCCGCCGCCGTTGCCTGGCACGGGGTCAGCCGCGCGGGCAGTGCTGCCGGCAAGCGCGCCCTCGTGGTGGGTTGCGGCCCCATCGGATGCCTTGTGGTTGCCGTGCTTAAACGCGCCGGGGCGGCCGATGTCGTGGCCGTGGACGTGCTGGAGGCGCCGCTGGAGCGTGCCCAATCGCTCGGGGCCACCCGCATCCTGTCCGCCAACGATGCCGAAGCCATCGCAGCCGTCGAGGCTGACATCGTCGTCGAATCGTCCGGCCATCCCCGGGGACTTGGCTCTGCCATTCGCGGGGCGGCACGGGGCGGCCGCGTGGTCATGGTCGGCCTACAGCCCTCGGGCGAGCAACCGGCACTCATGGCCACGGCAATCACCCGGGAACTGGAACTGGTCGGATCCTTCCGCTTCAACGAAGAGCTGGATGACGTGCTCGCGGCCATGGCCGATGGCAGCCTGGACGTCCGGTCCTTGGTGACCCACGAGTACGAGGCCGCTGATGCCCTCGAGGCCTTCGGGGTCGCTGCAGATCCCGCGCTGTCGGGAAAAGTGCTGGTGAAGTTCTGATCGGCGGGCAGTGCGGCTCCCCTCACTGCGGTATATGGTCACCCCATGCGCACAGTGTTCATTTCCACGCTCTCACTACTGGTGATAGGCCTCGCCTACATGCTGGTCATCGGCTTTTCGGGACGGTAGGCGGACATGAAATCGAAGATCCGCGACCAAAGCCTGAGCATCGTCTTCGGGCTGCTGTTCCTGCTGACCCTGCTCGGGCAATCGTTCGCCGGCCTCGCCGCCTACAACGACGACCAGATCGCCCACGGGCAGCTCGGCGTCGGGTGGGGCGAATTCGTGACCTCGTCGGACTTCGTCGTCGACGTAGCGGAGAACTGGCAGTCCGAATACCTGCAGTTCTTCTTGTTCATCCTGGCCACCGTTTGGCTGGTCCAAAGGGGTTCACCGGAATCCAAGAAGGTCGGCGACATCGGCGTGGGAACCGACGAGGAACAGCTGGTCGGGCAGTACGCCAAAGACAACTCACCGGCATGGGCGAAGGTCGATGGATGGCGTCGCGTCCTCTTCTCGAATTCGCTGCTGCTCGTGATGGGGACCGTCTTCCTGCTGTCCTGGTGGGCCCAATCCGTCGCCGGGGTGGTGGTCTACAACAGCGACCAGCTCGAACACGGCCAGGAAACCGTGACCTGGCTCGGATATGTGACCTCCGCCGATTTCTGGAACCGCACCCTGCAGAACTGGCAATCCGAGCTGCTGGCCGTCGGCAGCATGGTCACCCTCTCGATCTACCTGCGCCAACGCGGCTCCTCGGAGTCCAAGCCGGTGGGCACCCCGCACGACGAAACCGCGACCGAGGGCGAATAGTTCGGCGGGCACCGATAGGCCGCCACCGGCCTGTACGCCAGCAGCCGAACGCTGCGTTCTCCCTTGCCAGCCACGAGGGCGGGTGGAAGTGTTGAAGGCGTTGGTTCCCCTCGAATGCAAGGAGTACGAATCATGGCAGATCTAGCCGGCAAGAAGGTCCTCGCGCTCGTCACGAACCGCGGCGTCGAACAGGACGAACTGAAGGTCCCCGTGGACCGCCTCCGCGGAGCGGGCGCCCAGGTCACGGTCACGGCCCCCGAAACCGGAGATGTCCAGACACTGGTCGGCGACTGGGATCTCGGCGAGAAGATCCCGGTCGACTCCGCACTCGCGGACGTCAACGAGGCCGACTTCGACCTGCTGCTGGTTCCCGGCGGCACCCTGAACGCCGACAACCTGCGCCTGGACACCGATGCGCAGCGCATCGCCCAGTCCTTTGCTTCCTCCGGCCGGCCGATCGCCTCGATCTGCCACGGCCCGTGGCTGCTGGTGGAAACAGGACTGCTCAAGGGCAAGACGCTGACCTCCTACACCTCGGTCAAGACCGACGTCGAGAACGCCGGCGGGACCTGGAAGGACGTGGAGGTCTTCCGCTGCACGGCCGAGGGCTACACGCTGATCACCTCGCGCAACCCCGGCGACCTGGACCCGTTCATCGGCGCCATCGAGGACGAGCTCTCCGCCTAGGCCCCGGCCACCCCACACCATCGACAGAAGGAGCAATTACCTTGGCAACCAAGAACACCACCCACGCCGGATACACCGTCCCCGGGTTGAGCCTCGAGGACGGCCATCAGGTCGGCGACGCGCTGCAGATGCGCCTGCACGCCCTGAACGACCTCCAGCTCACCCTCAAGCACGCGCACTGGAACGTGGTCGGCCGCGACTTCATCGGCGTCCACGAGATGCTCGACCCGCAGATCGAGAAGGTCCGCGCCATGATCGATGCCATCGCCGAGCGCATGGCGACCCTCGGGGTCTCCCCCAACGGCCTGGCCGGGGCGATGGTGCAGGCCCGTCCGTGGGACGACTACGACATCCAGCGCGCCGGGACGGCAGAGCACCTGGCCGCCCTGGACCAGGTCTACAACGGCGTCGTCGCCAGCCACCGCGACGCCCGCTCCGCCGTCGAGGACCTCGACCCGGTCACCGAGGACCTGCTGATCGGCCAGATCGCCGAACTCGAGCTCTTCCAGTGGTTCATGCGCTCACACCTGGAGAACAGCCAGGGCTCCCTGGATGACGCCTCCGCCCAAACCGAGAAGGCGGCTGCCGCCTCGACGAAGAAGGGCACGTCCAAGAAGAAGTAGGCGCCACATCCGTGCTCCCGCATATGGGGGTAGGAGCACGACGACGGTCCATGGGCTTGGTTGCCCATGGACCGTTTCGTGTCCGGACCGCATCGACGCCTACCGGCCCAGTTCCAGCTCCACGGTGATCTCGTCGTCGAGTTCGATCCCCTCGGCCCGGCGCACGGCGTCCTTGAGCGGCACCAGATAGCCGCCGTCCTTCGGGAACAGGGAGGTGGTGAAGGAGGTCCCGCCGACGGTGGCGGTCACCGGGATCACGCCCCAGCCGTAGGTCACCTGGGAGGCGACGTCGTGGATGTAGGCGGCGACATCGTCCGGCACGCGCAGATAGTAGAACGGTGCCGGGCCGCGCCAGTAGATCACGCTTCCCGTGCCCAGCAGGGAGCCGTCGTCGTCCGGGCCGGATCCGGGTGGGGAGGCCATGGCGCTACTCCCCATGCACCGCGTCGGGGTTCAGGTGCTGGCGGGGCACCCGGTCCCGGTCGTAGGTGATCTCGGTGTAGCCATGTTCCAGCGGCTTGCCGTCGTCGTCGAGGTTCACGAACACGATGCGGTCGATGGTCAGGATCGAGCTGCGGGTGAACATGTTGCGCACCTCGGCGCGCATGGTCAGCGACGTCCGCCCAAACCGCGTGGCGGTGAGCCCCATCTCGATCAGGTCACCCTGCTGCGCGGAACTGACGAAGTTGATCTCCGACATGTACTTCGTCACCGCATTGCCGTTGCCCAGCTGCACGATCGCGTAGATCGCCGCCTCCTCGTCGATCCACCGCAGCAGGCTGCCGCCGAACAACGTGCCGTTGGCGTTCAGGTCCTCCGGCCGGACCCACTTGCGGGTGTGGAACGTGATGTCCCCCTGCTCCTCCATGCCCTGTCCTTCCCTGCACGACGCCGGTGCCTCCACCCGGAGGCACGGCTGTGGTTGCGCTTCACAGCCTATGGTCTGCGCCGCCGACAGGACAGGGCCCCGGGCCGCCGCCACCGTAGGTGCCATGTTGTCGGAGCGCCGACATAGGCTCGATGCCACCAGTCATTCGAACGGCAGGCCACCATGCCCGAATGGACACGCATCATCGAGGCCATCGGCGTGGCCCAGGGACCGGAGCGGGCCGCGGGGCGCACGCTGCTGCTGGACTGCTGGGCAACCACGACAGGCGACGACCATGCCCAGCGGTGCGTGCTGGCCCACTATTTGGCCGATACCGAAACCAACTTCGACGCGGAGATCGCTTGGGACGAACGGGCCCTGTCCGAACACGGGTTCGTGCAGGACGGGGACCTCGGGCGCCTGGGAGTCGCCTCGGCCGACGGCTTCGTCCCCTCCCTGGAGCTCAACCTGGCGGACGGCTACCACCGCCGCGGCGACGTCGACCTGGCCCGGCTCCATCTGGAACGCGGCCGCTCCAGCGCGGACAGCCTGCACGACGACGGCTATGGCGCCATGATCCGGGGCGGGCTCGAGGCGCTGGGGCAGCGGCTGGCCGACGGAACGTATCGTTGCAGGGATGTAGTCGGCAGTCTACGTGGCCGCGACCGTGGCATCCGCCCGGGCCGGATCGGCGCTGGCGAAGGCGCCGCGGTAGGCGGCGGCCGGGTGCCGATCGTTGAGCCGGTCGGCACCGAAGAGCTTGGCCCGCAGCGTGCCGGGGGCGTACTCGCTCTGCGCCAGGCCGCGCTCGCGCAGCACCGGCAGGACCTGGTCGGCGAACTCGGCGAATGAACCGGGGATCACCCAGTTGATGACGTTGATCCCGTCGACTCCCGCGTCCTGCCATTCCTGCAGCCGGTCGGCGATCTGCTCCGGAGTACCCACGATGCGGGAGTTGCGGGCCTGCAGCCAGGCCAGGTCCTCCACGAGGGGCTCGCGGTCGGTGATGTGCTTGGACACCCATTCGGTGAAGCCCTTCGCGGTGTTCGTGTCCACCTGGGACAGCGGCGTCTTCGGAGGGTAGACGCGACCGGTCTTGTCGACGATGGCCATGTGGGCGAGGTAGCCGTCGATGGACACGTACTCGTCGTACTCGGCCGACTTGGCCAGCGCATCCTCCTCCGTGGCGCCGATGACGAAGGAGAGCCCGGCGAAGAACTTGATGTCCTCCGGCCGGCGGCCGAATTCGACGGCCTGGCGGCGGGTGTCCTCGACGATCAGCCGGGCGACCTCGGGGCTGGGGGCGATGATGAAGACCGCCTCGGCGTTGCGGGCGGCGAAGGCCCGCCCCGAGGCCGAGCTGCCGGCCTGGAACAGGACCGGGGTGCGCTGCGGCGACGGCGCGGGCAGGTGCGGTCCCTCGACGCGGTAGCGCGGGCCCTCGTGGTGGATCTTGTGCACCCGGGCCGGATCGGCATGCCGGCTGCCGTCCCGGTCGGCGAGCACTGCGCCTTCGTCCCACGAGCCTTCCCACAACTTGTAGGCGACGTCCACGTACTCGTCGGCCCAGGCGTAGCGCTCCGCGTGGTCGGTCAACTGGGGCAGCCCGAAGTTCCGGGCGCCGTTGTCCTGCATCCCGGTGACGACGTTCCAGGCGATCCGGCCCTTGGAGATGTGGTCGAGGGTGGAGATCTGCCGGGCGAAGTTGAACGGGTGGTTCTGCACCACGTTGGACGTGGTGGCCAGTCCGATGTGCTGCGTGCTGACGGCGAGCGCGCCGAGCAGGACGGTCGGGTCGTTGGAGGGGATCTGCAGCCCCTGCTCCACATAGACGTCGTAGTCGGCGTCCGAGTCCCCGTACAGGCCCGAGACGTCGGCGAAGAACATGGCATCGAATTTCGCGTCCTCGAGCAGCCGTGCCAGCTCGATCCAGGTGTCGACGTCGTTGAACCGGGTCTGCCCGGCGTCGGGACGGCGCCACTGCCCGTGGTGGATGTGGCTGGTCGTGTTCATGACGAACGCGTTGAAGTGCAGTGGCTTGCCCATGGGGTGCTCCTTGAGTGGTCGGTGGTGGCGGGGACGGGTCCGGTTCCGAGGGGACGCTGCCCGGGCGGACCGGCCCCTGTGCCAGCCCCCTGCCGGCATGCCGACCATGCTGGCACCGTCGTGGGGCGGCGTCGATGGCCCCGACGCGCGGCGTCGTCCGGCGACATGCAGGGCGTCACATGTCGGCATATGACGCGTCGATGACTGTCGAAACCCGCCCTGTGACGCCCAGTACGACGTCGCATGTCCTCTGGCGACCCGCAGTGAAGCGGCCGTGGTGCCGACCGGCGGACCCGCGTAGAACTGACGGCAATCCCCCATCC
>JAFEMX010000008.1 GCA_016892645.1 Micrococcaceae bacterium RIT 802 | reverse complement strand
GTAGGCGGCGGCGTCGGCGCGCACGTGCAGCTCGCGCACCAGCCGGGCGACCGATGGCGGGGTGCCGACCTGGCGGCGCAGCGAATTGTCCAGCGCGTGCAGCTTGTAGCCGAGCCCGTAGCGGCTCTCGTCCTTCAGGTGCACCAGGTGTTCGGAGGCGACGAGGGTCTTCAGCAGCCGGTAGACCGTCGGCAGCGGCATGTCGAGCTCGACGGCGATGTCCTTGGCGCTCATGCCCCGGCTGTGGGAGGCAACCACGTCCAGCAGTGCGAAGGCCTTCTGGACCGAGGCCAGTCCGGTTAGTGCGTCGTTGCGTCCCATGGTCCCATCTTGACCGTCGCTGCCGCCCCGCTCCAACTTAAGACGGCCGGGGCCGGCCCGCGGGGGACCGGCCCCGGCCATCGGGGCCGGCGGGGGTGCTGTGGTGACAGGACTGGTCAGCCGACCTGGAGTTCGCCCATCCGGTCCCAGGCATCGCCGTCGATCTGCCGACTGATGATCCGCGGCGTCTCCGACAATGCGGGCAGCATGTCCGTCATGGCCTGCTGGAAGTGTCCGCTCTTCACGTGCGCCTCCGCGCCGTCGTCGGCGAACGCCTCGACCAGGACGTACTCGTTCGGGTCCTCCAGACTGCGGGACCAGTCGAACCACAGGTTCCCGGGCTCGGCGCGGGTGGCCTCGGTGAAGGAGCGGGTCAGCTCGGGCCAGCGGTCGGCCCAGTCGGGCTTGACGGGAAATTTGACGACGATGAAGATCATGGGTGGTCCTTCCGGTGGCGGGGTCCCGGCGCCCTGCGCGCCGGGGTGCTGTCCGACCAGTGTCACCGGCGGCGCACCGGCCGGCCAACGGTCGTTATCGGTGGGCGAGAACGCCACCAGACGGTGAAGTCCCGGGGTCGTAGGGTGGAGGGAATCCCGACCCGGCAGCGTAGAAAGGCGACCGCATGATGCTCAACACCCTGAGGTCCGCAGTGGCCGACCCCACCCGCGTCTCCGACCGCGCCATCGACCTACACGCCACCGCCCACGACGCCTCGCACTTCCTGCTCATCCCGCAGGCCGTCGTCACCGCGGCCAACGCCGCCGAGGTCGGCGCGCTCATGGCCGCCAGCGCCGCCCAGGGCATCCCGCTGACGTTCCGCTCCGGCGGCACCAGCCTCAGCGGGCAGGCCGTCTCGGATTCGGTCCTGGTCGACGTCCGCCGAAACTTCCGCGACATCGAGGTGCTCGACGGCGGGGCACGCGTCCGCGTCCAACCGGGCGTCACCGTGCGCGCGCTCAATGCCCGGCTGGCCCGGTACGGCCGCCGCTTCGGCCCCGACCCGGCATCGGAGGTCGCCTGCACCATCGGCGGCGTGGTCGCCAACAACTCCTCCGGCATGAACTGCGGCACCACCGAGAACACCTACCGCACGCTCGAATCGATGACCCTCGTGCTGCCCTCCGGCACCGTCATCGACACCGCGGAGCACGACGCCGATGCCCGGCTCCGCGCGCTGGAACCGGACCTGCACGACGGGCTGGACCGGCTCGCCCGCCGGGTCCGCGGCAATCCGGCCTCGGTGGCGAGGATCCGCCACCAGTTCTCGATGAAGAACACCATGGGCTACGGTCTGAACTCGCTGCTGGACTTCGAGACGCCCGTGGACATGCTCGCCCACCTGGTCATCGGGTCCGAGGGCACGCTGGGTTTCGTGGCCGAAGCCGTGTTCCGCACCGTCGCCAAACCCACCCACACCGCCACCGGCCTGCTCGTCTTCCCCGACCTCGCGGCCGCGAACGCCGGACTCCCGGACCTGGTGGGCACCGGGGCGAATACCGTGGAACTGCTCGACGCCACGTCGCTGCGCGTCGGCCAGTCACTCAAGGGCACCCCCGCCGTCGTCGCCGGGCTGGACGTGCGCAACCACGCGGCGCTGCTCGTCGAATACTCCGCGGGCGAAGCAGCCGAGCTCGAGGAGCTCCGGCACCACGGCGCCGCCACCCTGGGGTCGCTGACGCTGGACTCCCCGGCCGAATTCACCACCGACGCAGCGGCCCGCGCCTCCCTGTGGCACCTGCGCAAGGGCCTCTACGCCTCGGTCGCCGGCGCCCGACCACAGGGCACGACGGCGCTGCTGGAGGACATCGTCGTCCCCGTCCCCGCCCTCGGGCGGACCTGCGAGGGCCTCATCGACCTGTTCGGGAAGTATGGCTACCAGGACAGCGTCATCTTCGGCCATGCCAAGGACGGCAACGTCCATTTCATGCTCACCGACGGCTTCGCCAGCGACACCGAGATCGAGCGCTATAGCGCGTTCACCGAGGACATGGTCGACCTGGTCCTCGGCGAGGACGGCTCGCTCAAGGCCGAACACGGCACCGGCCGCGTCATGGCCCCCTATGTCCGCCGGCAATACGGCGACGAGCTCTACGACGTCATGCGCCGCATCAAGACCCTCTGCGACCCGGCGGCCATCCTGAACCCCGGCGTCCTGCTCGACGACGACCCAAAGGCCCACCTGCGCCACATCAAGACCGCACCGCCCGTCGCCGAGGAGGTCGACCGCTGCGTCTCCTGCGGCTACTGCGAACCGGTCTGCCCCAGCAAGGACATCACGCTCACCCCGCGTCAGCGCATCGTGACCCTGCGCGCCATCGAGACCGCCCGCCGCGCCGGAGACACCGCACTGGTCGCCGAACTCGAACGCGACTACGACTACGAATCCGTCCAGACCTGCGCCGTCGACGGCATGTGCCAGACCGCCTGCCCGGTCGACATCAACACCGGCGACCTGGTCAGGAGGCTGCGCCAGAACGACGCCGGTGCGCTGGCAGGTGCCGGATGGAACCTCGCTGCCAAGAACTGGGGGCCGGTGACCCACGGCGCCTCCCTGGCCCTCACCGTGGCCCGGAAGGTTCCCGAGCCGGCCATCCGCCCGGTCAACCAGGCCGCCCGGTCCGTCCTGGGCGCCGACACCGTGCCGCTGCACTCCGCCGAACTCCCCGGCGGCGGAACCTCCCGGCGCCGGCCGGCCCCCGCGGGCCCTCCGGCTGCGGTCTACTTCCCGGCCTGCGTGGGCACCATGTTCGGCCCCGCCGGCAACGGGCCGGGCGTGCAGTCCAGCTTCGAGCAGCTGGCCGCCCGCGCCGGCATCGAGCTGCTGGTGCCGCCGGCGATCGACGGCCTGTGCTGCGGCACCCCCTGGTCCTCCAAGGGGATGGCCGCCGGCAAGGAAACCATGCGTGAACGGGCGGCAGCCGCTCTCCGGGAAGCCACCCGCAACGGCGAGCTGCCGATCGTCTGCGATGCCTCCTCCTGCACCGAGGGCCTGATCCACGCGATCGAGGCCGACCAACCGGCGCCGGGGGAGCAGCCGCTGCGGATCATCGACGTCGTCGAGTACACCGCCGAGCACATCCTCCCTGGCCTGCCGGAAACCACGAAGCTGCCATCCCTCGCGTTGCACCCGACCTGCTCGTCGACCCGGCTGGGGCTGAACCCGGCCCTCACCGCCGTCGCCGAGGCCGTCGCCGAACGCGTCGACGTGCCGGATAACTGGGGGTGCTGCGCGTTCGCCGGGGACCGCGGCATGCTCCACCCGGAGCTCACGGCGTCGGCAACTGAACGGCAGGCGCGTGAGATCGCGGCCTTCAACTCCGCGGCGCACGCCTCCTGCAACCGGACCTGCGAACTGGGCATGACCCGGGCCACCGGCGAGGACTACCGGCACGTGCTGGAGCTGCTGGACGAGGCGTCCGCCGGCTGACCTACGATTCGTGGACGACCAATCGCATGCTCTCGGCGGCCTGTGGATCCTCAGAGGCCGCCATCAGGAGCAGGTCCGTCCTTCACGCAGCCCGGTACTCCGTCAGCAGTTCGTCGAGCACACGCTTGCCGGCGCTTCGCCCGCGGGTGGCCAGGTGCTGCGTCGACGCAATCGGGCATCGAGTTGGTATTTAGTCCCGGGCAAGAAGCGCCAGAGCAGCCTGGCCTTGCTCGCGGTGTCTTTCATCGAGAAGCAGCCACGATTTGTGGATTGGGTCGCTCAGTGCTCGCTGCAAGTAGTTGATCCGTTTGCGGTCGCTCCCCTTGAACTGGACCTCAGCTCGAATGGATTATCGATGGTGGACAGGAGAACGGCTGCATCATCCAAGTGCCGCTCGCGGTCCCTGGAGTCCTCCGCATATGCCGCGCCCTTCAGCACCACGGCGCCCAGCGGGTTTGGGATGCTGACCGTCACCCAGGATCCGTCGTTTAGCGAGATCTTGCAGTCCACCGTCCGCCGGAGGGCTTGGGTGCCAGCAGGTACACGGACCATCTCCCTGCCGGCCATCTTGGGAACCACCCTGGGCGCCGGATGATCAGCGATCATGACGTCCACCTGCTCCTCTCCGCGCTTGAACCGGTGGGCCGGCGACTTCCTGTCCATGGGCTCCAATATCTCGTAACCGAGCTGGCGCAGTGATTCGGCCACGCCAGGGACCAACGCGGTGCTGGTCTCGATGTGCCCAGGACGTCGACATCCTCGGTCGGTCGGGTGATCTCCATTCCGGCATTGACCGCGTGGAGCTGCACCATGAGTCCACCAATCAGCGTCCATTTCTTCGAGGGCACTTCCCGCTCCAGTTCCAGACACTGTGGCCAGGGATGCCCCCATCCGCCAGCTGGGGTTTCGACGGTCCATTGCTCACGCATCGCGGTACTTCGTCAGCAGTTCGGCGAGCATCCGCTTGCCGGCGCTTCGCTCGCGGGTGGCCAGCGAGTCCATCAGATCCAGGGCGACGACGGCCAACGGCGTTACACCGTCCTGGGTCACGTGATTGAGGTCCGCCTCCCTGAGCACGATATCCCCGGCAGGGTCGGCGGTGAGGGCGAAGTCAGCGGCAATGGAGTCAGCGCGCCCGATCCCGACGTAGCCGTCCACGCGGGTATGGCCGGATGCCAGGCCGAATCTCCGCGCCACTTCGGCATTTTCTGCGATCGCGGAGGTGCCGGTGGACACCACCTCGCCGGTGAGCATCTTGGCGACCGACCGGTGCCCCCGATAGCGGCGGACCGTCGACCTCATTCGCGCGAGGGACTGCATGCGTTCGGCATTCATCGAGGATGCGCGCAAGGCGCTCCTGAGGCGGGACCGGTTCTGCGGGATGAGCCACCCGGCGCTGCCGCCAGAGACCAGATGTATGGCGGCCCACGCGGTTCCTGGTGCCCATGAGCGACCTCGGTGGCGGGAATATCTGGCTATTCGCTGCACCGAAGTGGGGTCAAGCAGGAAGGTTCGCCCGGCCCGTCCCGCCAATGGCAGTCGGCCGCTGTTGACCCATCCGCGGACGGTCTTCACGTCGGTGCCCAGGGTCTGGGCAGCTTCGGCCGTCGTCATGTACCTGCTGGATGCCATTACCAGAATCTCCCTTTCGAGAAGGTAATAGTGATTAACAACCACAATACATCCCTTGAAGGGGCCTTTGTGGTTATGGTCAGGGCGCTCCTGCGGGATGATCTACCCGTTCTCTCCGAACGCCGTATCGGCCTTGGAAAACGGCAGGCGCGCGCGATCGCGGCCTTCGGCTCCGCGGCGCATGCTTCCTGCAACCGGACCTGCGAACTGGGCATGACCCGGGCCACCGGCGAGGACTACCGGCACGTCCTGGAGCTGCTGGACGAGGCGACCGCCGGCTGACCTACGATTCGTGGACGACCAATCGCATGCCCTCGTCTGCTTGCGGTTCGTCGAAGATCCCTGCCAGATGACGGATGTCGCCGGCGGTCAGGACGTGGGCGTCGGCGTTTCCGCCGGCCGCGCGGCGTTCGGCCCGGTCGATGGCTTTCTCCGCGGGCACGCTGACGTGGTGGAGAACGACATCGAAGCCCTCGTCGCGGGCTCGTGAGGACCATTCGGTACGCCGCGCACGACTCCACTGGTTCCAATCCAGGACCACGTCGGTGCCCGCTGAGAGTACTTTGACGGCGGTGTCCCAGATGAGTTGCTTGCAGGCCTCGGCACGCTGCGCGTAGTCGGGGGAGTCAATCCCCGTGTCGGGGTACAGGCGGATCATCCAGGCATCGAGGGTGAATCGAACCGTTGGGGCGGAGCGCTCGAGTTCCCGTGCCAGAGTCGTCTTCCCGGCACCGTTGAGTCCGCAGAGCAAGTGGACGGTGGCGCCAGCGCGCTGCATCGAGGAAAGCGGATCGAAGTGTTCCACTGTGGGGAACGGATCGTAGAAGTGGTGCAGCAGGGACTTCCACCGGTCGTAGGCCTCAGAGCCTCGGAAGCCGTGGGTGTGGTCCTCCAGTGATTCCCATTCGACCAGCAGCAGGTACGTGCCGGGCGACTCGTGCCCGTGCGACAGGCTGATGTTCCTGAACCCCGGCGACGCGGCAATGATCGGCTTCGCTTCGGTGAACGCCTGCTCGAATTCCACCTCGCGGCCGGGACGTACTGGCAGAAGGGCATGTTCGAGGATCATGCGCCCATCCTTCCAGAACCATGGGGTGCCGACTTCCCCGCCAGCGCATCATGTGGCGGCCGCGGAAAGGTCAGGGAGCGTGGCGCTCCCGGACCTTTCCGCTGCCGACGGCAGGTCAGGCGTCGACGCGCTCGGTGGCTTCGAGGGGTTCCTGGTGGGCCGGGGCTTCGTCCGGCAGGCGCCTCACGAAGAACGAACACAGGATCGTGGCCAGTCCGAGAATGCCCCCGACGAAGAACGCCTTCTCGGTCCCGGCAACCACGCTGGCCTCGGCGGCCACGCCGCTCGCCGCTGCCGTGGTGGTTCCGATCGTCATGGCGGCAATCAGGACCGCGGTGCCCGCGGCGCCGCCGAGCTGCTGCAAGGTGTTCATGATCGCGCTGCCGTGCCCATAGAGCTCCCGGGGCAGGGCACCCAATGCGGTGGTCATCAGCGGTGTCATGAGCATGCCGAAGCCGATGCAGAACACCACGTGCATGGCGATGACCAGGCCCAGCGGGGTCCCCGTCGTCACGGTGCTCAGCCACCACTGGCCGGCGGCCAGGATGAAGGCGCCGGGGATGACCAGGGGGCGTGGCCCGATCTTGTCGTAGAGGCGGCCGATCACCGGGGAGATGATGCCCTGGACCAACCCGCCGGGCAACAGCAACAGTCCGATCGTCAGGACGCTGATGCCCCTGCCGTTTTGCAGGAAGATCGGGATGACCATGACCGTTCCCAGCAGGGTGCCCATGAGCAGCATCAGCATCGCCACCGAGATGCGGAAGTTGTGGACGGCGAACGGGCGCAGGTCCAGCAGGACCGAGCCGGTCTTTTGAAGCGTGCGCTGGCGGGCGATGAACACGGCGAGCGTCGCGGCACCGACAACCAGGGTGATGAGGGGGATCCAGGCGCCGTGGATCAGTTCGCCGATCGAGGACAGCGCATAGACGATGCCGCCGAAGGCGACGGCGGAGAGGACAACGGATACGGCATCCAGGGGCGCCTTGCGGGTCTCGCCCGTCGTCCGGATGGCGATGACGCCGACCAGGAAGACGATGGCGGCCACCGGGATCATCAGTCCGAAGACCCAACGCCACGACAGCGAGTTCAGGATCAGGCCGGACAGTGTCGGTCCGATGGCCGGAGCCACCGAGATGACGATGGCGTTCAAGCCCATGACGGTGCCGCGGTAGGCCACCGGGACCATGGTCAGCGTGGTGGTCATCAGGACCGGCAGGATGATGGCCGTGCCGCTGGCCTGGATGACACGAGCCGCCAGCAGGACCGCGAATGACGGGGCGACGGCGGCCAGGACGGTGCCGGCGATGAAGAGCAGCAGGGCCCAGACGAAGAGCCGACGGGTGGTGAAGCGCTGGAGCAGGAAACCAGTGGTCGGGATGACGACGGCCATGGTCAGCAGGAATCCGGTGGTCAGCCACTGGGCGGTGGTGGCCGTGACGTCGAATTCCACCATGAGGTTGGGCAGGGCGACGCTCAGGACCGTCTCGTTGAGGATCATGATCATGGCGGACAGGACGAGGGCCGTGATGGTGGCGGTGACGCCCTTGCCGACGGCGCGCTCGGGCTCGATGGCTCGCGCTGCGGCCGACGCGGTGTCGGTCTCGGAGGAGGGGTGTTCCCGATGGTGGGAGATGGTCATGGATACCTTGTCTGGTGTGTGGGCCGGGAAGCAGCACGGCCACGGGGCGGGCGAAAGGGCCTCATCCACGGAACGGCGGTCGGGGTGCGCTGTGGCGCACGGCGGACCGCACTCTGCTCACAATTACTTATAAAAGGATAAGTGTTTAATCGAGGTCAGGCAAATGACGACGACGGCGGATGCTCACCCCTTGTTGATGAGGGCTGCCAGGCGCGCCAGATGCGGCTCGCTGAGCAGTAGTTCCCCCTGCTCGGCAGGTGGCAGCCGCTGGGCGACGGTCTCCAGAGCCTCGGCCCAGGAGGACTCGATCACTTCCTTGATGTGCGCCGCCTCGGCCGTGGTGTGCAGGGTGACATACCGCTTGTCCGTCGAGTCGCGATTCCGGGTGACCAGGCCCCGACCGACCAGATCCTTGAGCTGGGTGCTGACGTTGCTGAGCTGGCGATCCAGACGGGCGGCAACCTCGGCTACAGTAATGCCGGGATTGACCTCGATCACCCGCAGGATGTCCAGCATCCCGTTGGGGAGGGGCTGGTATCCGGTGGCCTCGTGGGCGGAGCGCCTGATGTGCTCGGAAACGTCGACCAGTGCTGCGGCCAGCTCCCGGTATCCGGCCGGCGGCGCGGCGTCCGTAGCTCTCCCCGTGTTCATCGACCCATCATAGGGCGGGGCCCTCGTGTCGGCGTTACCGGTGGCTCTCGCGATAGGCGGCCACGAGCTCCAGCGCCCGTTCGGCGGCCGGGCGGGCGAGCTCGACGTCCTCGGGAATCAGGCTGATGCGGGTCCTGCGTTCCAGCAGGTCCTCCACGTCGACGGCGCCCTCATGGGTGATGCCGAAGACGAGCTCGGCCAACGTGGCCGGCAGGTGCGGGGTAATCGGAGCCAGCAATTCGGCGTCGTTCAGACCGGTGACGATCCGGGCGTTCTCGAGCACCAGCTGCGCCTCGGTGCCGAAGCGGCGCACGAGCCGGGGGTGGCCCTCGAACTGGGCCAGGGCGTCGCGCGAGGCGGCCCCGAGCAGGGGCAGGTTCCGCGTCCGGCACCTTCCCGGGGCGAGGCCGGTGGCGTCGACGGCGTCCTCGGCCATGCGCCGATAGGTGGTCAGCTTGCCGCCGACGATGGTGATGACCCCCGACGGGGACGTGAGGACCGCGTGCTTGCGGGAGAGGTCCGCCGTCGAGCCGCCGCTGTCCAGCAGGGGGCGCAGGCCGGCGTACGCGCCGACCACGTCGGAGCGGCGGAGGGGCTTGTCGAAGGCGGCCGAGACGACATCGAGCAGGAAGCCGATCTCCGACTCGGTGGGTTCGGGGACATCGGGGATGTCACCGAGGGCCTCGACGTCGGTGAGCCCGACGTAGATGGTGCCGTCCGGCTGGGGGAGCAGGAACATGAACCGGTTGGTCGTGTTGGGGATCGGCACCGTGATGGCCGTGTTCAGCCGCGGCAGCGTCTCGGCCCGCAACACCAGGTGGGTGCCCCGGCTGGGCTTGAGCTTCACGTCGACCAGGTCCGCGGCCCATACGCCGGTGGCGTTGACGACCCTCCGGGCGGTGACCGTCCGGGTTTCGCCGGTGAGCTCGTCGCGCAGCTCGGCGCTGCCGCCGGTCACCGAGACGGCGCGGATGCGGGTGCGAACGTCGGCGCCGTGGGCGACGGCGGTGCGTGCGATGCCCAGGACCAGGCGGGCGTCGTCCTCCAGCTGCCCGTCCCAGGAGAGCAGGGCGCCGCGCAATCCGGCGCCGCGCAGGGGCGGGGCCATGGTCAACGCCTCGGTGCGGGAGACGCGCCGGGGGTGGGGCAGCGTGTCGGCCTTGGTCCGCGCGGCCAGGCGCAGCAGGTCCCCGGCGATGAACCCCAGGCCGGCGAGCGCGGCCTGCCCGTGGCCGACACTGGACATCAGCGGCAGCAGCATCGGCAGGGCCCGGGTCAGGTGCGGGGCCGTGCGCTCCATGAGGATGCCGCGTTCGACGGCGCTCTCGTGGGCGATGCCGACCTGCCCGGTCGCCAGGTAGCGCAGCCCGCCGTGGACCAGCTTGCTGGAGAAGCGGGAGGTCCCGTAGGCGACATCGAAGGCGTCGACCGCCAGGACGGAGAGCCCGCGCGAGGCGGCGTCGAGCGCGACACCGGCACCGGTGACACCGAGCCCGACGACGAGGACGTCGATGTCGTCGGGGAGATCCCGCAGGCCGTGGCCAATGGCGGTGGGTGCAGTGGTCATGCGGTCAGCCCCTGGGTCAGCAGCTCGGCGAACGACGAGGCGAGGGCCGCCTCGTCGATCCCGGCCGGGTCGGAAGGATCTGTCATCGTCTGCGCCGAGATCGCCAGCCCGTGGGCGGCGAGGACGACGGTCCGGGCCAGCAGGACGGAGTCCCCGGGGCGGATGTGTCCGGCCTGTTGGCCGCCGGCGATCTGCCCGGCCAGGAAGGAGAGGATCGAATCCTGCGAGCGTCCGCGGCGATCCAGCAGGTAGGGAAGCAGCAGTTCCGGGTCCACGTCCAGGACACGGCGGAACAGGGGGTTCGCCCGGAGGGCAGCCACCGCGGCGATGGCACCGTTGGCGACGTCCGCGGCGGTGGGGGCATCGGCGTCGTGCCCGGAGGGAATGGTGGACATGATGCCCTGCCACTCCCGGGTCATCAGGTCCCCGAGGAGGGACTCCATGTCCGGCCAGGTGCGGTAGATCGTCATCCTCGAGACGCCGGCGCGGCTGGCGACGTTGGTGAGCGTGGTGCGCTTCCAGCCGACGTCGAGGATCGATTCCCGGGCCGCGTCCAGATAGCTGTTGTGACGAACTGACATCATGTGTAACACTGTAACACATGACACAGAGCCATGAGATGCACCCCACACGCTGGGGGAACCCGTCGGCAGCCACCGAGCTCTCCGCCGACATGCGGGGCCTGATCGACTTCGCAGTCGGCGCCACCCGCGACACCCCGGCCGTCGCCGAGGTCGAGGTCCCGGTGAGCGTGCTCGCGCCGGAACTGCTCGAGGGCCTGCGCGGCCTGCTCGGCGGGGAGCACGTGCTGACCGACGACGCCGACCGCCGCCTGCACACCCGCGGGAAATCGACCCCCGACCTGCTCAAGGCCCGCGCGGGTGACCTGTCCGACGCGCCCGACGCCGTGGTCCGTCCCGGAGGCCACGCCGACGTCGAGGCCCTGATCGCGTTCGCCGTCCAGCACCACATCGCCCTGGTGCCGTTCGGCGGCGGCACCTCCGTCACCGGCGGGCTGGCCGTGGAGCGCGAGGGGTATGCCGGGGTCGTCTCCGTCGACCTGGGCCGGATGAAGGACGTGCGCGACGTGGATACCGAGTCCATGACCGTGCTGCTCGAACCCGGCCTGCGCGGGCCCGAGGCCGAGGCGAAGCTGGCCGAGCACGGCCTGACGCTGGGGCACTACCCGCAGTCGTTCGAATACGCCTCGATCGGCGGGTTCGCCGCCACCCGCTCGTCCGGCCAGTCCTCCGCCGGCTATGGACGGTTCGACTCCATGGTCGTCGGGCTGTCCGTCGCCACCCCGCAGGGGACCCTGGAACTGGGCACCGCCCCGGCCAGCGCCGCCGGACCCGACCTGCGTCAGCTGGTCCTGGGCTCCGAAGGCGCGTTCGGCATCATCACCGCCGTGCGCGTTCGGGTCAGGAAGCTGCCCGCCGAAAAGGTCTACGAGGCGTGGACGTTCGCGTCCTTCACCGCAGGATCCGATGCGATGCGCCACCTGGCCCAGAACGACCTGCTGCCCACCGTGCTGCGGCTCTCCGACGAGACCGAGACGATGATCAACCTCGCCTCGCAGTCCGACATCGGCGGTGACGCCGAGGGCGGGTGCGTGATGATCGTCGGGTATGAAGGCGCCGACATCGCCACCCGGCGCGAACAGGTCACCGCTGCGCTGACCGGGCTCGGCGGAACGGCGCTGGGGGAGGAGCGCGGAGCCGCGTGGGCGAAGGGCCGCTTCCACGCCCCCTACCTGCGCGATTCCCTGCTCGATGTCGGCGTCCTAGTCGAGACACTGGAAACGGCCACCTTCTGGTCGAACCGGGAGAACGTCTACCAGGCGGTCAAGACGTCGCTCAAGACAGAGCTGGGGGACCGGCGGATCGCGCTGTGCCACATCTCCCACGTCTACGAGACCGGCTGCGCGCTCTACTTCACCATTGCGGTCTCCGAAACCGAGGACCCGCAGGCCCAGTGGGCTTCCGCCAAGGAGAAGGCCAGCCAGGCGATCATCGACGCCGGCGGCACCATCACCCACCACCACGCGATCGGCACCGACCACAAGCCCTGGCTGGCCCAGGAGATCGGCCCCGTCGGCACCTCGATCCTGCGTGCGGTCAAGCACGAGCTCGACCCGACCGGCGTCCTGAACCCCGGCGTGCTGATCCCGTGAGCCGCAGCTTCGCGTTCCTGGTCAACCGTTCTTCGGGTTCCGGGCCCGGCGCGGCGATCCCGGTCGCCCGGCTGCTGCGCGAGGCCGGCGCCACCGTGGAGGTCTCCTATTCGCCCGGCCCCCGGGCCACCCTCGAGGCGATCGGGCACGCAGCGGATCGCGGCTACGTGGTGGTCTCCGTGGGCGGCGACGGGATGCTCTCCTCCATCGCCGGGGAGGTCGCCCGGCTCGGGGGAACCCTGGGCATCCTGCCGTCGGGGCGGGGCAACGACTTCGCCCGGATGATCGGGTTGGACCCCGCGCCGGAGGCGATCGCCCGGACCCTGTTGGAGGCCGAGCCGACGCCGACCGACCTGATCAAGGCCACCCTCCCCGGCGGTGCGGCACGCTGCGTCGCCGGATCCGTGTACGCGGGGGCCGACGCGCAGACGGCCGACCTGGTCAACCGCGTGCGCTGGCTGCCGCGCAGGCTGCAGTACCCCGCCGCGGCGGTGACCTCCCTGGCGAGGTTTGTCCCGTCGTCGTTCTCCCTGGTCATCGACGGCACGGAACACACGGTGACCGCCGCCTGCGTGGTGGTGGCGAACTCCGGCTACTACGGCTCCGGGATGCGCATCGCCCCGTCGGCTTCCATCGACGACGGCGAACTCGACGTGGTCATCATCGGGGCCGCCGGGCGGCTGGACATGTTGCGGGCATTCCCCCAGGTCTACGACGGCTCGCACGTCGGGCTGGACCAGGTCCAGGTCCTGCGCGGGAGGTCCATCACCGTGGCGGCGCGGCCCGCTGTGGCGCTCGGCGGCGACGGCGAACCGCTGGGCATGCTGGGGCCAGACCCGTTGCGCGTCGACGTCGCGGCGGGGGCCCTGCGGCTGCTGCGCTGAGGATCGGCCATCCGCGCACGGGCATCGACCAATTGTTACCCCGATCGGGAAGCCGATAGATTGGGACCAGGGCCGTCGTCGGCCCCCGGAACCCGAAGGAGCATCCATGGCGGAGAACCGCGGCCCGTCCACATCCCTGGACCGCACGGTGGAGTGGGTCGATACGGACGCCGCCGGGCACCAGCACAACTCCGCCATCATGCGGTGGATCGAAGCGGCCGAGGCGCAGCTGATGCGCGAACTCGGGCTCATCGACTACTTTCCGCTCAGCCCCCGGGTGCAGCACGTCGTGAACTTCCGTGACCGGCTGTGGTTCGGCCAGCGCATCACCGCCACCGTGTGGGTCGAGCGCGTGGGCAACGCCTCCCTGGTGCTCGGATTCGAGATCACCGGGCACCCGTGCGACCGCTCCGCCGGGGGCCCCGCCGCCGACGGCACCGTCACCACCGTCCACGTGCCGCTCGGGGCCGAGGTCTCCGCTCCCTGGCCCGAGGCGATGCGCGCCGCGCTCACCGGGGAACGGCCATGACGGCACACGCCGTCCCGGATGTCACCACCGGAGCGGATGTCCCGGCACCGGTCGTGCGGCACCAGCAGCTGATCGTCACGCTGTTCGGCCTGTACTGCCGCGAACCCGGCACCGCGTTGCCGGTGGCCAACCTGGTCGCACTGCTCGGCGACCTCGGATACGACGCACCCGGCGTGCGCTCCGCGGTCTCCCGGCTGAAGGCCAAGGGCGTGCTGCGCAGCACGCGGATCGACGGGGTCGCCGCCTACGAACTCTCCGCATCCCTGCAAACCGTCTTCGCCGAGGGTGACCAGCGGATCTTCTCCGAACGCCGGGACGACGGCGACCGCGACTGGCTCCTGGCACTCTTCTCCGTCCCCGAGGCCCAGCGCCATCTGCGCCACCGCCTGCGCAGCGTGCTCTCCGGCCTGGGGTTCGGCACCGTCGCCGCCGGCGTCTGGATCGCCTCCTCGGGAGTCGCGGACCGCGCCCGGGAACGCTTGGCGGCGCAGGGACTGGACCACTTCGTCGAGTTCTTCCGAGGCGACTACCTCTTCGACGGCGACGTCCGCGCCAAGGTGGCCAGCTGGTGGGACCTGGAATCCATCGACGCGCTCATCGGCGAATTCCTTGACGTCTACGCAGGCGCCGACCGGGCCTGGGAGCGGCGGCTCGCCGCGGACGGTGCCGGGTCAGCCGCTGCCGATGAGCAGACCTGCCGGGACGCGTTCCGCTACTACATCCCCATGCTGACCCTCTGGCGGCGGCTGCCCTACCGCGATCCGGACCTGCCGCTGGAGTGCCTGCCGGACGGGTGGCGCGAACCAGAGGCCCGGCGCGCCTTCAGCCGCACCCACCAGCTCATCGCCCCGCTGGCCGAACGGCATGCGCGGGGCATCATCGACGGTCCGGAGGCGTAGGGCCCCACGCCCAGGGCGTCATGTCGAGCCCGGCACGACCCCGGGGCGGAACCCGGATGCCATGCACCCGGGATTCCGCCCCGCCGTCGTTCTGGTGCCGGCGATGGCCGGCGGCCCGTCATGCCGCGGAGATGACCGCGACCCCCTGGATCTCGATGAGGGCCTCCTTCTGCCACAGGCGTGAGACGCCGACACCGGCCATGGCCGGGTAGCCGGTGCCGGCCATGTCCCGCCAGATGCGCCCGATCTCCCGGCCGTTGGCCATGTAGTCGTCCACGTCCGTGAGGTAGATGGTCACGCTGACCAGGTCCTCCGGGCGTCCGCCGGCTTCCTCGAGCGTGGTCAGCACGTTGGAGAACGCCTGCCGGAACTGCTCGACGATGCCGCCCGGGACGATGTTCATGTCCTGGTCCAGGGCCGTCTGACCGCCGAGGTAGACGGTGTTGCCGGCCAGGATCCCGTGGGCGTATCCGGAGGGCTTGGGGAGCGAAGCGGGGTTGATGGTCTGGTGGGCGTTTGCGGTCTGGGTGGTCATGTCCCCTCCTGGGTGGAAATTTCCGGATGTGGCCTATTGCACATCTGGCGCTGCGTGCTAAGTTGATCATATGTTGCGACCGTAAAAAAGTCGACATATCGATTTCGAGCAAAGGAGCTTCGGATGAAGCTGGCCACCCTGCGCACCGCCGAGGGAACCACCGCCGCCGTCGCGGTCGACGACGGATACCTGCCCGTGGACGCCGCCGACGTCGGCGCCCTGCTGGCCGACCCCGGTTGGCGGGAGACCGTCGCCGCCGCACGCCGGGCCCAGGAAACGGGGGAGGGCCCCGCCGTCGTTCCCGGTGCGCAGGCCGACCTGGCGCCGGTGGTGCCGCGGCCCGCGAAGGTCATCTGCTGCGGCCTGAACTACGCGGACCACATCCTGGAGATGGGCCGCGAGCTGCCGACGCACCCGACGTTGTTCGCCAAGTTCGCCGATTCCCTCACCGGACCGGGCGATGCCATCACCGTCCGGGGCAGCGACCAGGTCGACTGGGAGGCCGAATTGGCGGTGGTCGTCGGCACCGAACTGGTCCACGCCGACGAGGCCGAGGCGGCGGCGGGCATCGCCGGGTTCTGCGTCGCCAACGACGTCTCGATGCGCGACTGGCAGCACCGCACCCTGCAATGGCTGCAGGGCAAGGCCTTCGACGCCAGCACCCCGCTGGGCCCGGTGCTGGTCACCGCCGACGAGTTCGACGACGACCCGTCCTTCACGGTCCGCGGCTACGTCAACGGCGAACTCGTCCAGACCGGGGACACCGCCACCCTGGTCTTCGGCCCCGCCCGTCTGCTGTCCTACATCTCCGCCTTCACCACCCTGCGCCCCGGCGACGTCGTCCTCACCGGCACGCCCGGCGGCGTCGGCTCCGGCATGAAACCCCCGCGCTTCCTGTCCGACGGCGACACCCTCACCACCGAGATCGACGGCCTCGGACGCCTGGAGAACACCGTCACCCTGCTCCCCGCCGCGGTCGAAACCACCGCGGCCCACGCCTGAACCGAACCAGCAAGGAGAACCACGATGAGCACCAGCACCGACTACGTCCTCGAGGGCGACAACAGCCAGTACGCCAACGCCGGCGGCCAGGTCGTCCCGGTCGTCACCCGCAGCGGCGAAGAGGACACCAACACCGCCCAGTCCGGGGACTGCGTCCGCGTCTCCGGCGTCTCCATCCAGCACACCCCGGCCACGAAGATCTGGTTCGGCCAGGTCTCCAACGTCCCCGGCTACCGCTCGCTGCCGCACCACCACGCCGAAGCCGAGACCGGCGGCTACGTGCTGCGCGGGCACGGGCGCATCTACTTCGGCGAGGACTACTCCGAGTACCTGGACATGAAGGCCGGCGACTGGGTCTTCGTCCCGCCGTTCATGCCGCACGTCGAGGCGAACATGTCGGTGACCGAGGAACTCGTCTGGCTCACCGCGCGCACCCCGGAGAACCTGGTCGTCAACCTCGAGGACGTCCCGGACGACAGCCTCGCCGACTACCGGAGGGCCTGAGCATGGACGCCACGACCGAAACCCGGATCCACGCCCCCGACACGGCCGAAACCTTCCTGCGCGCCATCGAGCTGACCCCCGTCGACGGTCCGGCCGATGCCTCCTTCGAGGCCACGACCCAATACGTTCCCTGGCCCAAGGCCTACGGCGGTGACATGACCGCCCAGGCCACCGCGGCGATGCAGGCCACCGTCGGCGCCGACCGCGCGCTGCACTCCCTGCACAGCTACTTCATGCGCCCCGTCGAGATCGGCGCGCCGGTGCGCTACGACGTCGAGACGCTGCGCGATGGCCGCGGCTACTCGACCCGCAGCGTCCGGGCCGTGCAGAACGACAAGATCGCCTTCACCGCGATGGGCTCCTTCCACGTCCCCGAGGAGGGGCCGGAGTTCCAGCAACAGGCGCCGGCCGTCGTCGAGCCGGAGACCCTGCGCACCGCTGCCGAGGCGCTGGACGCGGCCGACGGCGCCAACGCACCAGCCCGCGACTACTGGGCGCATGGGCGCAGCTTCGACATGCGTCACGTGCCCGGGCCGGTCTACGTCTCCTCCGACGGGACCCGGTCGCCGAACCAGGCCGTCTGGGTGCGGGCCTTCAGCGCGCTGCCCGACGCGGGCGATGCCAAGGCCACCGCCGACCTGCACCGCACCGCGCTGGCCTACGTGTGCGACTACACCATCCTCGAGACCCTCCTGCGCGTGCGCGGGCTGAACTGGTCCAGCCAGGGCCTGGCCACCGCAAGCCTGGACCATGCCATGTGGTTCCACCGCGCCGCACGCGCCGACGACTGGATCCTCTATGCCCAGGACGCCGTGTCCCTGCAGGACAACCGGGGCCTGGCCCTCGGGCGCTTCTTCGACCGCGACGGACGCCTGCTGGCCACCGTCGCCCAGGAAGGCATGATCCGCGGCTGAACGCCGCACCACCCACCCCACCCGCGAAAGGAACGGCCATGCAGCTCACGCCATCGGCCCACGTGGACACCTTCACCCGAGACCACCTCCCACCCGCCGACCAGTGGCCGACGATGGAATTCACCCTCCCGGAACTGCAGTACCCCGAGAAGCTTAACGCCGCCACCGCGCTCATCGACGAGCCCGCCGCGCGTTTCGGCGCCGACCGTCCCGCACTGCGCACCCCGGACGGCGTCGTCTGGAGCTACGGGCAGCTGCTCGAACATGCCAACCAGGTGGCCCGCGTGCTCACCGAGGACCACGGCATCGTCCCGGGCAACCGGGTGCTGTTGCGCGGACCGAACAACCCCTGGATCGTCGCCGCCTGGCTCGGCGTGCTCAAGGCCGGCGCCGTCGCCGTGACCACCATGCCGCTGCTGCGCGCCCCGGAGATCGCCAAGCTCATCGGGCTGACGAAGCCCTCGCTGGCGATCACCGACCACCGCTTCGCCGACGAGATGGACACCGCTGCCACCGCCGCCGAACTGCCGGTCCTCTCCTACGGCTCCGACGCCGCCACGGACCTGGTGGCGCTCGCCGCCGCCAAGCCCGGCACCTTCGAGAACGTCGCCACCGCCGCCGACGACGTCGCGCTGCTCGGGCCCACTTCCGGGACCACCGGGACCCCGAAGGTCACCATGCACTTCCACCGCGACGTGCTGGCCAACGCCGACACGTTCGCTCGCCACCTCCTGGAACCCACGCCGGACGACGTCTTCGCCGGGTCCCCGCCGCTGGCCTTCACCTTCGGGCTCGGTGGACTGGTCGTCTTCCCGCTCTACTTCGGTGCCTCCGCGCTGCTGACCGAGCGGGCCGCCCCCGTCGAACTGGCCGAACGCGCCGCCGAGGCCGGGGCCACCGTCCTGTTCACCGCGCCCACCGCCTACCGCGCCATCATCAAGGCCGGCCGGGCCGACCTGCTCTCCCGCCTGCGCCTGGGCGTCTCCGCCGGGGAACACCTCTCCCAGCAGACCTGGGAAGCCGTCGAGGAGGCCTCCGGGCTGCGCCTGGTCGACGGCATCGGTGCCACCGAGATGCTCCACGTGTTCATCTCCGCCGCCGGGGACGACATCCACCCCGGCGCCGTCGGAGTCCCCGTGCCCGGCTATCGCGCCACCATCCTGGACGCGGACGGCAACGAGGCCGCCGACGGGGAACCCGGGCGGCTCGCGGTCATCGGGCCCACCGGCTGCCGCTACCTCGACGATGCCCGCCAGGCCAACTACATCTGCAACGGCTGGAACGTCACCGGCGACACCTTCCTGCGCGACGCCGGGGGCTACTTCGTCTACCAGGCCCGCTCGGACAACATGATCGTCTCCTCCGGGTACAACATCGGCGCACCCGAGGTCGAGGCCGCCATCGACCAGCACGAGGACGTGCTGGAGAACGCGGTCGTCGCCCGGCCCGACGAGGAACGCGGATCCGTGGTCTGCGCCTTCATCGTCCTGCGCGAGGGCGTCACCGGCGACGCCGCCAAGCGCAAGGAGATCCAGGACTTCGTCAAGGCCACCATCGCGCCCTACAAGTACCCGCGGGACGTCCGCTTCGTCCACGAGTTGCCCCGCAACCCCAGCGGCAAACTCCAACACTTCCGGCTGCGCGAAACGCTGCAAGCCGACCCGACCGAACTTGCCGGCGCGAGCCAGGCCTAGAAAGGACAGCACCATGAAGATCGCCATCGTCGGCGGAGGCCCCGGAGGCCTCTACTTCGCCGCACTCATGAAGCAGCTGGACCCCTCGCATGAGATCACCCTCTTCGAACGCAACGCCGCCTCGGACACCTTCGGCTTCGGCGTCGTGTTCTCCGACGAGACGCTCGGCGGCATCGGCAACGCCGACCCCGTGGTCGCCGACTACATGTCCCGCCGCTTCGCCCGCTGGGCGGACATCGACATCCACTACCGCGGCGAGCAGCTCACCGTCGGCGGACAGGGCTTCGCGGCGATGAGCCGCAAGGAGCTGCTGCAACTGCTCCAGCACCGCGCCGTCGAACTCGGCGTCGACGTCCGCTTCTCCACCCTGGCTCCCGACGTCGCCGAACTCGAGACCACCCACGACCTGGTCCTGGCCTCCGACGGCGTCAACTCCCAGATCCGCGCCCGCTACGCGGAGGACTTCGGCCCGACCCTGGACGTGCGGCACAACAAGTACATGTGGCTGGGCACCGACCAGGTGTTCGAGGCGTTCAAGTTCTTCATCAAGGACACCGAGCACGGCACCATGCAGATCCACGGCTACCCGTTCTCCGAATCCGGCTCCACGTTCATCGTCGAGATGCACGAGGACGTCTGGCACGCCGCCGGCTTCGACGCCACCGCCAACACGCCGATGGGCCCGGGCGTCTCCGACGAATACGCCGTGGAAAAGGTCCGCGGCATCTTCGCCGACGAACTCGCCGGCCACGAGGTGCTGGCCAACAACTCCAAGTGGCTGAACTTCACCACGGTGCGCAACCGCAACTGGCACCGCGGCAACGTCGTGTTGCTCGGGGACGCCGCCCACACCGCGCACTTCTCCATCGGCTCCGGCACCAAGCTGGCCATGGAGGACGCCCTCGCCCTGGCCGCCTGCCTGCACGAACACGCCGGCATCGCCGAGGCGCTCGAGGCCTACGAGGCCGAACGCCGTCCCGTCGTTGAATCCACCCAGCGCGCCGCCCAGGCCTCCCTGGAATGGTTCGAGTCCATCGGGCAGTACCGCGGGCAGGACCCCGTCCAGTTCGCCTTCAACCTGCTCACCCGCTCCCGCCGGATCACCCAGGAGAACCTGCGGATGCGCGACCCCGAATTCGCCCACCGCGTCGAGGAGCACTTCGCCGCCAGTCAGGGCCTGGAGCAGGTCGCCCCGGCGATGTTCCAGCCGCACGCCATCGGCGGACTACAGCTGAAGAACCGCATCGTGGTCTCGCCCATGGACATGTACTCCGCGGAGGAGGGCGTGCCCACCGACTTCCACCTGGTCCACCTGGGCTCCAAGGCGCTCGGCGGTGCCGGACTGGTCATGACCGAGATGGTCTGCGTCTCGCCCGAAGGACGGATCACCCCCGGCTGCTCCGGCCTCTACACCGACGAGCAGGCCCACGCCTGGTCGCGGGTGGCCGACTTCGTCCACGGACGCTCCGGCGCCAAGCTCGGCGTCCAGTTGGGCCACTCCGGCCGCAAGGGCTCCACCCGCCTGATGTGGGAGGGCATCGACCAGCCACTGGCCGACGGCAACTGGCAGACCCTGGCCCCCAGCGCCCTGCCCTACGGCCCGGAGAACGCGGCACCGCGGGAAATCGACCGCGCGGGCATGGACCAGGTCATCGCCGACTTCGCCGCGGCCACCCGCCGCGCCGAGGACGCCGGCTTCGACCTGCTCGAGGTCCACGCCGCCCACGGCTACCTGCTCTCCGGCTTCCTCTCCCCGGTGTCGAACCAGCGCACCGACGAATACGGCGGCAGCCTGGACAACCGGCTGCGCTTCCCGCTGGAGGTCTTCGACGCCGTCCGCGCCGCCTGGCCGGCCGGCAAGCCGCTGACCGTGCGCATCTCCGCCACCGACTGGATCGACGGCGGCAACACTGCAGACGACGCCGTGGAGATCGCCCGGGCCTTCATCGCCCACGGCGCCGCGGGCATCGACGTCTCCACCGGACAGATCGACTCCACGGAGACGCCGGCCTTCGGACGCAGCTACCAGACACCGTTCGCCGACCGGATCCGCCAGGAGGTGGCCGCCCCCGCCGGGGCCACGGTCATCGCCGTCGGCGCCATCTCCTCCTACGACGACGCCAACTCCATCCTGCTGGCCGGCCGCGCCGACCTGATCGCGCTGGGCCGCACGCACCTCTACGACCCGCAGTGGACGCTGCATGCCGCCGCCGAGCAGGACTACCGCGGCGACGGCGCCGAGTGGGTCGACCAGTTCCGCGCAGGCCGGCGCAAGCCGCCGAGCGCCCGCACCGACGCGGTCCGCCCCCGGCTGTCGTTGCTGCGCGAACCGGAACCGACCGACGACCCACACCTGCGCTGGCAGCCCAAGGTCACCGCCGCGGCGCGGTAGGACACCACACCAGCACGACGGCGGGGCACGCGGCCGCCGTCCGTGGCCCGCACCTTCTCCACGGGGTGCGGGCCACACCGCTGTCCTGACGATACGATGAGGGAGTTTGAGCCAGCCGAAGCCAATAGGGGGGACCGCAGGGTGTCCAAGCCGCTCCTCCAGGAGCTGATCATCACGCTCTACGGGCTGTATGCACCAGCGGGCCGACTGCCGGTCTCCGGACTGGTGGGCCTGCTGGCAGACCTCGGTATCGAGCAGGGGGCGGCCCGGTCGACGATCTCCCGGTTGAAGTCCAAGGGGGTCCTTGAACGCACGAACGGCACGGGGCCGGTGCGCTATGGCGTGTCATCGGCGGTGCTGGACGGATTCCACGCCGGCGACGAACGCATCTTCACCCCGCAGCGCTCCGAACCCGGGGACCCGTGGGCCCTCATCGTGTTCTCGGTTCCCGAGTCCGAGCGCAAGCGACGCTATGAGCTGCGTACCGAGCTGACCAGCCTGGGTTTCGGTTTCATGGCCAGCGGTGTGGCGATCGCCCCGGCGACGGTGCTCGACCAGGCGCTGGATCGGCTCGATGCCCGCGGCCTGACCGGCTACCTGGAGCATTTCACCGGCCAGTACGGTGATGCGGATGCATTGCGGGAGCGCGTCGGGCAATGGTGGGACCTGGGCGACCTGGATGTCCAATACGCCGACTTCATCGCGGACTACGAGTCCTGCCTGCAGGAGTGGTCGACGCGCATCGCATCGGCGCCCCGCCAGGATGAGGCGGGGCGCCGCGAGGCCTTTGCCGTCTACGTTCCGCTCTTGACCCGGTGGCGGCGTTTTCCGTATCGAGATCCGAACATCCCCCTGGAGCTGCTGCCCGTTGGGTGGCGCGCGCCCCGCGCGAAGATGCTCTTCCTCCAACTGCATGGACTGCTCGCCACGCCGGCACAGGATCACGCGGAAGCGGTGCTCGGCCCCTCGACGTGATGGTTGCCGGAAGCGATTCCATCCATCCACCACATCACGGTGTTCCAGTGTCCGCCCGCCGGATCGATTGCCTCGAGATGGCCGAGCTTCCCGGGCAGCAGTGCCGTGACGCCGGAACCCGCTTCCCACGCCGCCACGAGATAGTCCAGGGTGTGCCGGACCGGGACGCGCGCATCGTCGGTGCCGTGGACGATGAGGGTGGACCGGGCACCGGATAGGCGGGCAATGGGCGAGGCGTCCGCATAGCGGAGGGGATCCTGATCCGGCGATGTGCCGAAGTACTCCTCCGCGGCACCGTCGCCCAACTGTTCGGAGTGCGTGCGCGCGGCGTCGGTGACCGGGGCCAGGGCGACGACGGCATCCACCGGATCCCCGGCCAGCAGGGCCAGTTCACCGCCCACGGAGTGCCCCAGCGCCACCAGCGGACCCCCAACATGCTGGTCGGCCACCAGGGCACAGGCAGCCCTGACATCGTCCAACGGGATCGGCCAGCGGGCTTCGGGCCCGCGCCGGTACTCGACGTTCGCCACGTTCCAGCCCGCGTCGAGCAGTGGCGTGACCAGCGGCGCCATGAGCGCCAAGGTGTGCGCTCGGCGCCAATATCCGCCATGCACCAGCACCGCAGTGCCCCGGGCGGGGACATCGGCCCGGACCAGCACCACGTGCTGGTCCGGGTGGCCTCCGTAGGGCAAGACCTCGGGCCGCGACATGGCCGGGTTCTACGCCCCGGGAACGCTGCCGGCGGGCAGGAAGTCCACGCCCAGCAGTGCCGAACGGCGGACCACCTCGTCTGGGTCCGTGAGGTTGTGCAGCTGGTCGAACAGCTCGCTGAGCTGGCCCGCAGGGCTGACCCAGAACAGGGCCTTGGCGGCGTCGTCCTGCTTGTTGTAGTAGGCATGCGGCAGGCCCATGGGCATCCGCACGGTGTCGCCGGGGCCGGCCGTGGTCCATTCGCCGTCCAGGTACAGCGTGTAGCTGCCCTCGAGCACGAGGATGTGTTCGTGCTGCGTGGGGTGGATATGCGGGGGGACACCGGTTCCACTGGGATCCAGGGACAGCCAGGCGAAGCTCGAGGCGCTTTCGACCTTGGCCAGATAGGTGTGGCCCAGCACGTTCCAGGTCTTGTTGCCGAAGGCTTCGCCGGCCAGCGTGATGCCCTTGGGCAGGTCGCCGACGATGATTTCTTCCTGTTGGACGTCCATGTTCCGTTCCCTTCGTCGTGGGCGGCCATCCGCCGCCGCTGTTGCCACACAGCATGGCAGGAAGAAAACAAACATGCAATAGGTCTTGCGATCGTCAAATTCGATCCATATGATGGGCGTCACATCCGGCGTCGTGCTTCGTTCCGCCGGTGCGGCCGCCGAGACCGGGTCGCCGATAGAGAATCCCATCCATTGAGCTGAAGGGCCATTCCATGAGCAACATCCAGCACGAGGGCATGACGGTTCATGCCCTGGGAACCGGAGGGGGCCCCATCGTCTCGGGCACCCGCGCAGGGACCAGTACGGCCATCCGGGTCGACGGCGCCACCTACGTGATCGACTGCGGCATGGGCAGCATCCGCAACTACCGCTCCTCCTGTGCGTGGGGTGAGCTGCGCGGGATCTTCCTGACCCACCACCACTCGGACCACGTCTACGACCTGGGCTCCTTCCTGGTCACCGGCTGGCAGGTGCCGGGCGAGAGCTTCTCCCGGCGGATCCCCGTCCACGGCCCGGGGCGGCCGTCGCGCATCCCCGCGGAAGACGAGGCACATGCCCGCCAGGTCGACGCGCGGACCGCCGGACGCTCGATGGCCGGTACACAGGACATGGTGGACGCCCTGCTGGACCGGGTGTTCGCTTCCGACATCGCCATCCGGATGGCCGACGAGGGCCGCAACGACCCGCATGAGTGGGTCAGCGGGCACGACATCGAGATACCCTCCACCGCCGGGGCCGACCCCGTCCACGCCCGCCATCCCCGGATGGAGCCCTTCGAGGTCTACCGCGACGAACTGGTCGCCGTCACCGCCATCCTCGTGGACCACCGCCTCTGCTTCCCGGCCTTCGCCTTCCGCATCGACAGCGAGCACGGCTCCGTCGTCATCTCGGGCGACACCGCGCCGTCCGCGAACCTCGTCCGGTTGGCGCGTGGTGCCGACCTGCTGCTGCATGAGGTCATGGACCTGGACGCCATCCTGGCCACCCTGCCGGAGGGGCCCGCGCGCGCCGGCATCGAAGTGCACCTGCGCGAGTCCCACACCCCCTACGACCAGGTGGGGCGCATCGCCCGACAGGCCGGGGTGGGGCGGCTGGTCCTGCACCACATCGTCCCCAACACCCCCGGTGCTGCCGATACCGGGCGCATGGCCGCCATCGCCACGGCGGACTTCGGTGGGCCCGTGGTGGTCGCCGAGGACAATGACGAATTCACGGTCGGCGGCCCCGTCCCCGCTGCGGAGCGCGACCTGGCCGAGGTGGTGGGCGCATGACCACCCCGTCGACGCAACAGGCAACCCCCGAGCCGCTGCCCCCGTACACCCTGCGTGCGGCCGTCGCGAACCGCAGGATGAACCGGCGCGCCTGGATCATCACCTCGCTGCTGGTGGTCTTCCAGATCATCAACTTCGCCGACAAGGCGGTGCTCGGGCTCGTGGCCGAACCGGCCATGCGTGAGCTGCAACTCACGGCCGGCCAGTTCGGCTTCATCGGCAGCGCCTTCTTCTTCCTGTTCGCCATCGCGGCCGTGGGTGTCGGATTCCTGGCCGGAAAGGTCCCGACCCGGTGGATTCTGCTCGTCGCCGGCGTCAGCTGGGCCATCCTGCAGTTCCCGATGCTCTTCGGCGGCGGTGCGGCAGTCCTACTGGTGACCCGGATCCTGCTCGGCGGCGCGGAGGGCCCGGCCACGCCCATCACCTTGCAGCACGTCCACGGTTGGTTCCCGGCCAAGGAACGCGGGCTGCCCAGCAGCATGGTGGCCATCGGCTCGACGCTCGGTCCCATCATCGCCGCACCGATCCTCGCGTGGGTCATCGCCCATCCCGACCTGGGGTGGCGTTGGGCCTTCGGTGTGCTGGGCATCGTCGGTCTCCTCTGGTCCGTCGCGTGGTTCTTCATCGGCCGGGACGGCCCCTACAGCCATGCGGCCACAAAACCCGGCGGCGAGTTCGCCGCCGACCCCGAGGCGGCCGCCCCGCCCGCTACCGCGACACCCTCGACGGATCCCGCCGGCCCACCTTCGGCACCCGCAGCGGATTCGGACGATACACGGGGGAGCGTGGCGGACTTCTCCGACATGCTCGGCATCGTGCCCATCCTGCGCATCATCGGCAGCCGGATGTTCATCGTCGCCGTCCTCGCCGGGGCCGGATGCTTCTGGGCCCAGGGGTTCCTGACCACGTGGTCGCCGAAGTACCTGTCCGCCGTCGTGGAGTTGTCCCCGGAGGCCATCGGCCTGGTCTCCACCTTCCCGTGGGTCATCGGCGCCCTCGCCCTGCTGGTCCTCGGCTATGCCTCCCGCTTCCTGATGCGCCGGGGCGTTACCGTCCGCTGGGCGCTGGGTGCCCTGTTCGGGGCCACCCTGCTGGTCTCCGGTCTCTGCTTCCTCGTGCTGCCACGGGTCGAGGGACCCGTCGCCGTGGCGGTCCTGACCGTGGGAGCCGGGTTGGCGATGATCTACCCGCTGGCGCCGACCGCCGTCGCCTTCAGCGTCTGCTCGCGCCAACGGGCCGCCGTCATGGCCACACTGACGGGGTTCGCCTCGATCGGCGGGGTGATAGCACCGTCGATGGTCGGGCTGCTCATGGACGGGGCCGGGTACGTGCCGACGCCGAAGGGCCAGCCCGTGCCGGCCGTGATGATCGAGGCGCTGACCGGTGGCATGAACAGCGCGTTCTGGATGATCGGCATCTACCTGCTCGTGGTGGGGGCGGCCAGCGTGCTGTTGCTGAACCCGGATTGGACTGCCCGCAGGCTGCAGCGCTTCACGTACCACGGGTAGCCCGCCTCAGTCGCTCAGAGCAGCGCCGATGAGGGCGGCCTCGGCCTTCAGGTGGTCGGCAAGCAGGCGGGCGCTCGCGGTCAAGGGCCGGCCGGGCACCACCATGTAGCCGACGTCCTGGGCCATGCCGCCCAGACGTAGTGGATGCATCCGCAGAGCCGGGTCGCTGACGGCCATGGACTCGGGCAGCACGGCGAGGAAACCGGCCTCGACCACCAGCGTCCGGGTCGGGGCCGGGGTCCCGCATTCGACCTGCCGTGCGGGCGGGCCCAGACCCTCGGCACGGAAGGCAGTTTCCAGGGCATCGCGCAGCGGTGTCCCGTCGACTGGTATTGCCCAGGGATACCTGGCCAGATCTGTCAAGGTGGCGTCCGGGAGTTCAAGAGCGGGGTGCTCCGCTGCCGCAACGATCCTGAACGGTTCGCGGTACAGAGGCACCATTTGCAACCGGGCCGTGCTGGGGTGGTCCGTTACCCGGCCGACGAGCAGATCCAGGTCACCGCCTTCGACTTCGTGGATCAGCGTGGCTGGGGGTGCTTCACGGATCCGGACTTCGATGAGCGGGCGTTCGGCGACCAGACGGGCGACGGCGCGCGGTACCAGCAGGTTCGCCCCCGTGACATGGGCGCCGATTCCGACGGAACCGCTCTGCGGGTCCGTCAGCTCGGTGATGCGTCGGCGCAGGGTCTCCACGTGGCCGACGATCGAGCGGGCGTGTTCGAGGCAGGCGGCGCCGGCCAGCGTGGGCACCATGCCATGGCGTGTGCGCTCGAAAAGGCTGGCCCCCACTGCGGATTCGGCCTCGCGTAGCGCCCTGCTGAGGGCCGGCTGCGTCAGATACAGCTCCTCGGCAGTCCGGACCAGACTGCCGTGCTCCTCGATGGCCAGCATCAGGACCAGATGGCGCAGTTTCAGGTGGCTGCCCACCAGCGTCCCGTAGTCCATGCCGTCATCCTATGCCGGACCGCAGTGTCCTTGACGTCGCAGTCCGCGCTCAGCCCGCAGCGACGTGGGCGCGCGGGCGGGCCGACTCCCGATCCCAGTTGGCCCTGTCCCGGCCCTCTTGTTTGAGTACCGGCTTGCGCACCTTGCCATTCTCCGTCTGCGGAAGTTCCGAGACGATCCGGAGGAAGCGGGGAATCGCGTAGGCAGCCAGCCGGGGGGCGCAGAAGTCCACGAGGTCGCCGAAGTCTACGGGCCCGGTGGTCACCAGGGCAGCCATGACTTCGTCCTCGCCCAGCTCCGAGTCCACTGCGTAGACCGCTGCGTCGGACACAGCCGGATGATCGCGCAGGACCTGCTCGACTTCGACGGAGGAAATGTTCTCGCCCCGCCGCCGGATGACGTCCTTGATCCGGTCCACGAACCGCACCCAGCCGTCGTCGTCCATGACCACGCGGTCGCCGCTGTGGAACCACAGGTCCTGCCAGGCTTGGGTCGTGGCCTCGGGCATGCCGTGGTAGCCGGTGGCCAACGCATGTGGTTGGTCGCTGCGGATCAACAGCTCCCCGGCCTCGCCCGGGGCCACGGGCAGTCCGCGGTCGTCCGCGATGCGGATGCTGAAGCCGGGCCGGACGCGGCCCATAGTCCCCGGGCGGTGCTGGCCTTCTGTCGATCCGATGACGGAGTTGGTCTCGGTCGAGCCGTAGCCGTCCAGCAGCATGACCCCGAACCGTTCGCGGAACGGCTCCAGCAGTGCCGGGGGAGTGGCAGGGGAGAGTGCAAGGCGGACGCGGTGCAAACGATCGGCGGGCGTCGGGGCCCGACCGGCGAGGATGCCCACCATGGCCCCGAGCAGGTAGGTGACCGTCGCCCCGGCCTCGGCTACCTGCGCCCAGAACCGCGAGGCGGAGAAGCGCGGTCCGAGCACGTAGGACCCTCCGCATACGAGGGCCTGCATGAACGCGTTGAGCGCATTGGTGTGGAACAGCGGCAGACAGGTGTACAGGACGTCGCCTTCCCGGAGGCCCAACTGATCGGCCATGTTGACGCCCCACCAGTGGAATTGCGCTTGGGGGCACAGCACCCCCTTGGAGGCCCCGGTGGTGCCAGACGTGTAGAGGATCGCGGCGGTATCGCCCAAGCCGACAGACTCGGGATCGACCGGTGCGCCGACCGTTGGCAGGGCGAGGGTCTTGAAGGGTCCCCCGGCCACCTGTCCGTCGCCGTCGAGGAGCCACGCGGTCTCCAGATCAGGGAGTGGACCGGCGGCGAGGACGTGGGGGAGCAGGTCGGCCTCGACAACGAGCAGACGGGCGCCGCAGTTCGTGAGGATGTGATGCAGCTGGGTACCGCGAGCCGCGGTGTTGACGGGGACGGCAATGGCGCCGATCCATGCGCAGCCCAGGATGAGGTCCATCAGTTCCACGCGGTTGGAGGACATCAGGGCAACCGTGTCCCCCGGCCGGATGCCTCCGCGGCGCAGCAGCGCGCCGGTGCGTGCGACGGCATCGGCCATTTCGGATCCGGTGCGGTGCACATTGCCGCAGGAGAACAGCGGGGCATGGGGGCGTTCGGCGGCTCGGCGTTGCAGCAGTTCGGGGATGGTCAGCGGAGTGGTCGTAGCGGGGGTCATCTTTCCTCCTGGGGGATGCCTGCGGCGGGGGAGGCCGGGTCGGGGATGGGGACGTATGCGTGGCCGGGACCGGCCGCCGGGTCGTGGGTCAGGGCGACCCTGCCGCCGGGGGCGGTATCGTAAATGCGTGCGATGAGCCGCGGTCCCCCGTCGGGGAGGACCGTGGCCATGACCGTGCCATCGGACAGGGTGGTCGACTGTTCGACGGTTCCCTTGTCGAGGACGGCACGCCCGAAGTCATCACCGCCGCAGCCGGGGCAGAGCAGGCGGGCGGGAAACAGCACGGCGTCGCAGCGCCGGCATTTCTGGGCGGTTGCGCTCATGATGCGGCCTCCAGAATGCTTGAAGTTGCGCAGGCGCCGTAGCGATACAAGACCATCCCGTAGCCGCTGACCACCGCGTGACGGGCATCGACCTGGCGTTCGCCGGCGCGGCCCATGAGCTGGCGGGAGGCTTCGACGAGCCCATGCATGCCTCCGGCGGCGCCCGCCTGCCCCGCAGAGAGTTGCCCGCCGGACGTGTTCACCGCTATTTTCCCGGTGGCGAGGGTGGAGGAGAGGAAGCGTCCGGCGTCGTTCCGGGGCAGCAGTTCCAGATCCGCGAGTTGGGCGACCACCATGGCCGGGTAATCGTCGTAGACGCTGGCGAGCCGGACGTCGGCGGGGTCGACTCCAGATTCGGCCCACGCCCCGGGCGCGATGTCCCGCAGACCTGTGCTGGTGCCGTCGCCGTCCTGCTGGTCGGCGTTGTAGGAAGCCTTCACGGAGAGTACGCGCGCCCGGGCTCTCCCGGCCTGATCGGTGGTGAGAACGACGGCGTCGCCTCCGGTCACCGGGGGGACGCAATCGTAACGGCCAAGCGGATCGGCCACGAGGGGCGCGGCCAGGTACTCGTCCATGGAGAGTCCCTTCCGGTAGACGGCATCCGGGTTCATGCCGGCCCACCGGCGCTGGGTGACGGCGATCTGGCCGTAGTCCCGGCGGCCCAGGTCCAGGTCAGTCATTTGCCGTTGTGTGAGCATGGCGAATAAGGCGTTTGGGCCGCCCATGTTCAAGGGGGCGAGGTGGTCCTCCGTCGCCCGGTTGTAGTGGGCAACCAGATGGGAGAAGGCAACGGAGTCCATCACGTCACCGGCGACGAGGACGATCGTTTTGGCGTCTCCCGCCTCAATGGCCCGTACCGCATGTTGGAGCATGCCCCCGGCGCTGGCACCGCCGGTGGTGTCCTGCATGAGCCAGGTCAGCTTCAGGCCCATCCGCCAGGCCAGGTCAATGGCATGGTCGGGCCCCAAGGTAAAGCTGGAGACGGCGAGTCCGTCGACGTCGGAGGGCGACAGGCCTGCATCGGTGAGGGCGACGGTCACCGCCCCGGCGAGGACCGCCGGGGTGGTGAGGCCGGCCGCCGGATGGCGCGTGTACGGGGACTGGCCGGTACCGATGATGGAAGTAGTCACCTAGTGGCCTTTCGTGGGGTCGTTTCCGGAGGGCAAGTTAGCGGACTGCAGTTGGCTGGGATAATTCCGTGGCTCCCTGGTCGGCGGTCCGACGCAACCTGGTCGAGGCGGCGAGGGCGACGAGGGTGACCAGGCACATGCCGATCAGGTACAGCGAGACCGGCACGGAGGAGTCGAATCGGTACAGGAGGGCAGTGGCGATCAACGGTGCCAGCCCGCCGGCGAAGACCGCGGCGAGCTCATGGGCGATGGACATGGCCGAGTACCGCACTTCGGGGGCGAAGAGCTCGTGGAAGAACGCGGGTTGGGTGCCGATCATGGCTCCGTGGCACAGGCCGTTGGCGATCATGAACGCCAGGATGACCACGGCGGGCGTCTGGGCATCGAGCATCCAGAAGAACGGAAAGGCCATGGCCATCATGGCCGATGCTCCCGCCGTGTAGATCGTGCGTCGGCCGAACCGGTCGGAGAGATGGCCGAATACCAGGTAGGTGCCAAAGGAAAAGACCATGGACACGGCCACCGCCGTGAGCAGAAGCCCCTTGTCGACACCGACATGGACGCCGTAGACGATCGAGAACGACAGGAAGATGTAGGAGCCGCCGTTTTCGGCGACCCGCAGGCCCATGGCGACGAGGATTTCGCGCGGGTGGCTTCGCAGGGCTGCCAAGGCCGGAACCCGGTGTTGGCCGTCCTGCTTCTTCGCCTCCGTGAACTCGCTGGATTCAGGCAGATGCGTGCGGATGTAGGTGCCCACGGCCAAGAGGACGACGCTGAGCAGGAACGGGATCCGCCACCCCCAGGCCATGAACTGTTCCGTCGGCAGCAGTTGGACGACGTAGAAGACCAACGACGACAGGACGAAGCCCAGGCAGATCCCGCCTTGGCTGAAGGCGGAGAGCAGGCCACGTCGTTTCGACCCGGAGTTCTCGCTGATCAGCAGCACCCCGCCGCCCCATTCGCCGCCCGCGGCGATGCCCTGGAGAATCCTCAGCAGGATCAACAGTGCCGGTGCCCAGAGCCCGACATGGGCGTAGGTGGGCAGCAGCCCCATCAGGGCCGTGCTCAGCCCCATCAGGGCGAGGGTGAGGACCAGGGAGGTCTTGCGGCTGACCTTGTCGCCGATGTGCCCGAAGATGACGCCGCCGAGCGGGCGGGCGGCGAACCCGACAGCAAACCCGGCGAAGGCCCCCATCGTGCCGACCAGGGGGTCGGTGTCCGCCGGGAAGAACAGGTGTCCGAACACCACCGCCGAAGCGGTGGCATAAAGGAAGAAGTCGTACCACTCCAGGGAATTGCCGACCAAGGAGGCGACGATGTAGCGGCGGGCTCCGGGCCGGATGGGCGCAGCGGGAGATGCGGTGGTGGACAAGGGGTTCCTCCTCAACGGCGGGCTGTGGTGCCCGTCACGTGTGGTCATTGGTGACAGTCTGCCCACCGGATGCCCCGCCGTCGAATGCCTTTCCGGACAGGGGCCATGCATCATTCGGTAATGTTCCCGCACGGAAGGCCCGCCCCCGAGGATCGGTGCTACGGTCGCCGGTATCGATCAATCGTGACGGACGTCACCCGCCGTGTGGGTGCGTGGCCGTCGACCGAGACTGGAGACCCCATGGAACCGAATACTCCCGCTCCCGCGGCGTCCGCCCTCGCGGATTTGGCCGGGGCGCTCGCCGGCGGCGACGTCACCGTCGTCGATTTGACGGCCCCCCTGTCCGACCGGACCCCGGCGCTGGTGCTCCCAGAGCCCTTCAGCAACCTGGAGGACTTCTCGCTGGAGGAGGTGTCGGCCTACAACGAGGCGGGCCCGTTCTGGAAGCATCACAACATCCGCACCGGCGAGCACATCGGTACCCATCTGGATGCGCCCGTGCACTGGGCCACCGGCCGCAATGGAAAGAACGTGGCGCAGATCGATCCCGGTCGCCTCGTCGGCCGGGCGGTTGTCCTGGACTTCGCGGCAGAGGCGGCGGCCGAGCCCGATTTTCTCATCGACATACCAGATCTGCTGAGCTGGCAGCAGTCCCACGGCGATTTCCAGACGGGGGACTGGCTGCTGTTCCGTACCGGCTGGGACCGCTACGCCGACGACCGCACCGCCTTCCTCAACGCGGACGAAACCGGCTCCCACACGCCCGGCTTTACCGCGGAGGCAGCACGATGGCTCGCCGAGGAGACGCCCATCTCGGGAGTGGGCGTGGAGACGGTGGGCATCGACGCCGGTCGCGGCGCGGAGCTCGATCCTCCCTTTCCGATGCACCATTTCCTCCTCGGGGCCGACAAATACGGCATCACCTCATTGCGCCATCTGGACCGGCTACCCCGGCGCGGTGCGGTCCTGGTGGTTGCCCCGCTCCCGATCGTCGGTGGAACTGGATCCCCGGCCCGCGTCCTGGCCATGGTGGAGGACGCATGAGCGTGGCCCCGATGACCCAGGACGGGTCCGCTGCCCGCGACGCAAGGCCGGCAGCGCCCGCCACCGTCGCCGAACTGGTCGGGCAGACCCTGGCCTCGCTCGGAATCGACCGCTGTTTCGGCGTCGTCGGGTCCGGCAATTTCGAGGTCACCAACGCCCTGCGGGCAGCGGGGGTCGAATACATCGCGACCCGACATGAGGGCGGCGCCGCGACCATGGCCGACGCATACGCCAGGGTTACCGGCAAGCCGGCCCTGGTCTCCGTCCACCAGGGATGCGGATTGACCAACGCCACCACAGGCATCGGCGAGGCCGCGAAATCCCGGACCCCCCTGATCATCCTGGCCGCCGAAAGCGCCCCGGAGGCGGTCCACTCGAACTTCGCGATGGACCAGGATGCGCTGGCCCGCTCTGTCCAGGCCGTCCCAGAGCGCGTCCACTCGGCGGCCACTGCCGTCACCGACACCCTCCGTGCCTACCGAACTGCCGCGAACGAGCGCCGGACCGTAGTGCTGAACCTGCCGCTGAACGTGCAAGCGCAGCCTGCGCCGACCAGTGCCGTCCAGCCCACCGTCCCCGCTGCCCTGCCGCTTCGCCCCGCGCGGGAAGCCGCACACGAGCTGGCCGACCTGATCGCCGAGGCTCGGCACCCGGTCTTCGTCGCCGGTCGCGGTGGACGCGGTGCCCGGTCGGAAATCCTGGCGTTGGCCGAGCACTCCGGCGCACTAGTGGCCACCTCTGCGGTCGCGAAGGGCCTGTTCAACGGGCAGGACTTCGACCTGGGCATCTCCGGCGGGTTCTCCTCGCCTTTGGCCGCCGAACTGATCTCCGGCGCCGACCTCATCGTCGGATTCGGCTGCGCCCTGAACATGTGGACCATGCGCCACGGCCGGCTGATCGGCAATGACACCCGGGTCGTCCAGGTGGATCTCGATGACGCCGCCCTCGGCGCACACCGGCCCATCGACCTCGGCGTCCAGGGCGACTGTGCCGCCACAGCTGCGGACACCCTCGAGTTGCTGGCCGCCAGCGGCCCGGCGCGGACCGGGTACCGGACCGCTGCGGTCGCCTCCCGCATCGCCGGCGGGATCCGGTGGCGCGATACCGCCCACCAGGATGCCGGCGGAAACGGCAGGATCGACCCGCGCACCCTCACCGCAGCCCTGGACGATATCCTGCCCGCGGAGCGCATCGTCGCCGTGGACTCCGGCAACTTCATGGGCTACCCCAGCCAGTACCTCTCGGTCCCGGACGAGGAGGGCTTCTGCTTCACCCAGGCCTTCCAGTCCATCGGCCTGGGCCTGCCGACGGCCATCGGCGCGGCGCTGGCCCGCCCGGACCGGATGCCCGTGCTGGGCACCGGCGACGGCGGATTCCACATGTCCATCGCCGAACTCGACACGGCGGTGCGGCTGCGCCTGCCCCTGGTGTGCATCGTCTACAACGACGCCGCCTATGGGGCCGAGGTGCACCACTTCGGGATCGACGACCCCGCGGCCGACATGTCCACGGTGACCTTCCCCGATACCGACTTCGCGGCCCTGGGCCGCGGGTTCGGGGCCGACGGGATCACCGTGCGCGAACTAGGCGACCTGGCACAGGTGGAGGCCTGGCTCGCCGGAGATCCCGAACGCCCGTTGGTCATCGACGCGAAGGTGGTCTCCGACGGCGGAGCGTGGTGGCTTGCGGAGGCCTTTCAGGGGCACTAGGGCATCGGCGCCGTCGACCGGCGGATACCGAGATGAGCGGTGCCCGCCGCGGGCCAGTGGGCAACGGCACGGCCGACGCGGCGGGTCACCTACCAGCGGGTACCCAGCGGTGGACGTTACCGTGGAGGCACGGCCCCTTCCGGAACGGGAGCGGGCCGCCGCACGGACGATTCAACCGCTGGGGAGGGTGCCTGCCATGCTGTTCACGATCATCGGAAACCTCGTCGCCTTGGGTGCTGTCGCCGCCTTGGTGTCCGCCGTCGTCAAGAAGGACCGAGCGAACCGCGACGATGCGAACCCGGGCACCGGACCGGACGCCGAGGGCCGCGAAAACCAGGGAACGACGGCGGGGCGCAGCGCCTGACGCCGATAAGATGGCTCCCGTGACCATCGACCAGGCCCTGCTCTCATTTGCCGTCGTCGCCGCCCTGCTGACCATCATCCCGGGGCTCGATACCGTGCTGGTGCTGCGTTCCTCCATCAGCCAAGGCCGCCTGCACGGATACGCGACCGCCTTGGGCATCAACGCAGGAGCCATGGCCTGGGGCATCGCCGCAGCCGTCGGCGCCTCCGCACTGCTGGCGGCCTCGGAAGCCGCCTTCACCGTGCTCAAGCTCGCCGGCGCGCTCTACATGGCCTGGCTGGGAGCCACCATGCTCTGGCGTTCCTTCAGCAGCAAACCGGCCACTGTCGTTTCCAGCCAGCCGGCATCCACCCGACGCAGCGGCCTGCTGGTGTCGTGGGCCAAGGGCGCCGGAACCAACCTGCTCAACCCCAAGGTCGGGGTCTTCTACATCGCGATGATCCCGCAGTTCATCCCAGACGGGGCATCCACGTTGCTGATGGGCGTCGCCCTCGCCGGCGTGCACAACCTGCTCGGGCTCGTCTGGTTCTCGCTCATCATCAACGGCACGCACCTGGTGCGCGGTACGTTCCAACGCCCCGGATTCATCCGCTGGACCGACCGCGTGACCGGCACCGCCCTCATCGGATTCGGCGCCTCACTGGCGGTCAAGAGCCGCTAAAGGCATGTAGATCTACTGTCCGGTGGAATGAACGTTGCTTAAGTAGCCAGCGCCTTCGCTGGCCATGCCGGGCAACCCGTGGGCGCTGCTCCTGTCCCAGGCGGGTGAGTACGGCAGTCGGCGCGAACCGAACCGGGGGCGTAAGAATCGCGTAGCCCACTGACTGTCCTGACAACGTGGCATGTGGATACGCTGGCCAGAATTCACGGCCGGATGCGGTTGGCCTGGCCACGGCTCTCAGACGGAGGAACCATGGGATCCAGGCAGTTCGGCAAAAGAGCAATCAGCGGCGTGGCACTCAGCGTGATGATGGGAATGACCGCCACAGGCTGCGTCGTCCTTAACCCGGGACCGTCGAGTGGTGAGGTCACGCCTCCGGCGTCCTCAACATCCGCCCCGATCCCATCCACGACTGCCAAACCAGCTGCAGAAGGTGCCACGCCCAGCACCTCGACGCCAACGATCCCGAAGCCTTCGACTCCTGCTTCCGCCACCACGAAACCTGCGCCTACATGGCCCGACACGGCCAAGGAGGTCCAGGACGGCGTTGCCCGTCTGCAGACGACCCAGTGCGACGCAGACGGACAGTCCTCCGGCAGCGGCACCGGGTTCCTGGTGGCCGATGACCTCCTGGTCACTGCCGCACACGTCGTCAAGAATGCTTCCACCATCACTGCTGTCGTTGATGGCCAATTGACCGGGGTGCAGGTTCTCGGCAGCAACAACGTCGCCGATGTCGCCCTGTTGCGGTTGACCCGCGCTTCCAAAGGCCACATCTTCAGCTTCGGCACGGAAGATCCGCCGATTGGCACGACCGTTGCTGCCTTGGGCTTTCCGCACCATCAAGAATTGTCCTTCAGCCAAGGGACGGTTAGCGGTCTCAATCGAGAATTCGTTCGCGAAGGCGCACGCCAGAGCCATTTGATCCAAACGGATACACCCACAAACCCCGGCAATAGCGGGGGCCCCATGATCACCATTGACGGCTCCGTTGCGGGGATCATCGTGAGCAAGTTCGATGACACGGAATCCAGATCAATTGAAGGGTTGGGTTTCGCCGTCGCGGCAACACGGGCCTCGGCAGCAGTCAAGGAGTGGGAAGAGCGTGCCGTTCCCATTGCGCTCAAACCGTGTACGGGCGATGTTTCCGAACCGGTGGTGTTTGAAACCACGATCACCTCCGAACACGACCAAGCTGAGAATATTGCGCAGACCCTTCAGGCCCACGGCCAAGGCATCAACGACGGTGCGTACGCGGCGGCATTCAATTTGTTCACTCCGCAATTACAGCGAAAGGCTGGCGGATTGGATGAATGGTCCACCGGACTGGCCACGACCGTCTGGGTCGACCTCGATGTCATGGACGTGTCGGGGCATGGCAACGATGTGAAGGCCAAGGTCCAGATGGTGTCGCTGCAGGCGGTCGAGGATGCCCCAGATGTACCCGGTGCACCGCAAACCTGCTCCGTCTGGAACATTGAGTACTCCATGCACTGGGATGGCATCCAGTGGCTGATCACCGGTAGCCGGCGAATCGACGGGCCGCCGGTCGCCTGCGAGATCGGCGACTGAGGGCGTGGTGCCATCGTCGGTCGGGTCGGTCCCCATCGGATTCGGCGCCGTGCTGGCACTGAAATCACGTTGAAAGAATTTCGCCGCATGACGCACTTGCAGCTTCGCCGGGTCAGGACATCCGTTGACACGATCCGACGCCGGCACAACACTGGACCCATCCGCGGACCAGCCCACGATCCACCGGAACTGATACCCGAGCACACGGAGATCCGCATGCGGCAAGGCTCTGCTTACGACGTCGTGAAGAAGTACCACCAGGCCTGGACGGGCGGGGACATCGAGACCGCCATGGCGTATGTGGCCGACGATGTGGTGTGCCGCGCACCGGGAGCCGACCTCCACGGGATCGAGGCCTACCGGGAGTTCATCGGCGGATTCGCGCCCCGGCTCACCGGCATCGGCGACATCGCCGAATTCGCCGATGCGGCGCACGTTGCCTTGTTCTATTACCCGCAGACTGCGGCCACCAGCACGACTCCGGCCGCGGAGTACTTCACGGTAAAGGACGGGAAGATCGGCGAGAGCGTCTTGATTTTCGACCGGCTCTCCTACGGACCGCCCCCACAGGACTGAGGCGGTGCGCGCGATGTCCCCGGAGCAGGCCGACCTCATCGAACGGCTCCGCATGCTCATCTCCGGCGAACCCGTCGTGCGGGAGGTTTCGATGTTCGGTGGCCGGGCGTTCATGGTGAACGACCTGATGGTCGTCAGCGCGCAGAGGGATGGTGGTCTGCTGGTGCGCGCCGCCGCCGAGCGGCACGGGGAACTTCTGGGACGCTCCGGGGCACGTCCGGCGAAAATGGGGGCAGGACGAACCATGGGCCCCGGGTGGATCGAGGTCGCCGCGGATTGGGTCTTGGACGACGAGATTTTGGTCTCCTGGGTCGGCGTGGCCATGGAGCACAACAGGACCATCAGTGGCCCCGAACGTGGCGGCGCCGAAACGTTATGAACCCCGTTCCGCGGGAACCGCGCCCGGTGCCATATGATGCTCCCAGTTGGTGGCGGAGACGCCGCCGGCGTCGTGCATATTGGGGGAGCCGTGGCTCCGTGGGAGAAGGGGCTGCCATGCGCAGGTCACCCGTAGTCGTTGCCCTGCTGGCCGTCCTGTCGGCCAGCCTCGTCGTGGCCCTGGGCACCGGCCCCGCGGTCGCCACCGCGCCGACCGGTTTGCCGGCCGGCACCGTCCAGGCAGCGGCCGCGCGGACCCCGGCGCTGGCGCTGTCCACCGCCTCGCCCCGGCACCAGATCACCAAGTACTTCACCATCCGCGGCACGACCCGCGCCGGCGACCGCGTCCTGCTCCAGCTCAGGTCTGGCAAGAAGTGGGCCACCGTCTCCACACGCACCCTCACCCGCCCGGCCACCACCACGCGGGCCAGCTACCGCTTCAAACGCGAAGGCGTGGGCAGCTTCCGCGCCGTCCTCGTCCGCCGGGGCAAGACCGTCGCCGCCACGACCGGCCACGCGGCCACCTACCGGCGGGTGTCCACCGAGGCATGGACGAACGCCCCCGACAACCGCCTGTTCACCCGCATCGGCGGCCGGATCGCGGCCGGTGAGCGCACCAGCGACACGGTCGTCGTCTTCGGCCAGTTCTCCCGCCGCACCATCTCGCTGCAGGTCCTGCGCGGCAAGAAGTGGACCACGATCGCCCGCCGCACCACGCCGGCGCCCGGCTACGGCACCGCCCGGTTCAGCACCCCGTCCACTACGGCGACGGTGACCCGCAAGTACCGCTACCAGGTCTCGGGTACGACGGCGGAGCGCGGCGTCACCTCGCGTACCACCACGGTGCGCCACATGAACCCGCGGGACTACCGGGGCGCGGTCCGCACCGCCTACACGTACATGAAGCCCTACTGCCCGCGCCAGGTCATCACCCTCTCGCGGAACCCGCGGCAGGACACCAGCTACTCCACCTACCCGAACATGCAGATCGAGCTTGCGCGCACGCTCACCCCCGGCAAGACGATGCAGTACATCTCCCTGCATGAATGCGCCCACATCCGCACGTTCAAGGTCTACGGGGACTCCATCGGATCCGGGGAGAAGCGGTTGGACAAGATCTACGGCAGGGGCAACGGCGTCGAGATGCTCGCCGACTGCATGGCCTACCGGATGGGTGCGGACAAGCGCTTCGGCGGCTCCTACACGACCCGGTGCACGGGAGCCCGCGGAACCGCGGCCCAGAAGGTGTTGGCGGGGAAGAAGGCGTAGGTCGGGCGGGGCGGGAGCAACCGCCCGCTAGACCGGAACCAGCCGCGTACAAGAGGACGACGTCGGTACCCAGCCGGGTGCCGACGTCGTCCTCCGTCCCACGTGCGCTTACCGGTGTTTCCCGGCTCAGGCGGCGTGGTGCGTTTCGGCCAAGGCGTAGACGGGTGTCTCGATGCCCTCGAGCCGGGCCTTGAGCTGCAGCGCCAGATACTTGGAGTAGTGCCGGGACTGGTGCAGGTTCCCGCCATGGAACCACAGGTTCGGCTGCCGGGTCGGTTTCCACATATTGCGCAACTCGCCCTGCCATGGCCCCGGATCCTTGGTCGTGTCCGACCCGAGCCCCCAGCATTTGCCCACGGTGTCGGCGACCTCCTGGTTGATCAGCTTCGCGGCCCAGCCGTTCATCGACCCATAGCCCGTCGCATAGACGACGGCATCGGCCGGCAGTTCCGTCCCGTCCTCGAGCACCACCGAGTGCTCCGTCAGGTGCGAAACGTCGCCATGGGCCAGGGCGATGGAGCCGTCGGCGACCAGGTCCGAGGCGCCGATGTCGATGTAGTAGCCGGAGCCCCGGCGCAGGTACTTCAGGAACATGCCCGATTCGTCGTCGCCGAAGTCCAGGTCGAAGCCCGCGTCGTCGAGCCGCTGGTAGAACTCGGCGTCCTGCTCGCGGATCGTCTTGAACAGCTCCACGTGCATCTGCGGCAGCACCTTGTAGGGGATGGAGGCGAACATGAGGTCGGCCTTGTCGGCGTCGATGCCGTTGGCGACCGCTTCCTCCGAATACAGCGGACCCAGAACCGTTTCCATGAGCGACTCCGAACGCACGATGAGCGTGCTGGAACGCTGGACCATGGTGGGCCGGGCGTCGTTCTGCCACAGGTCGGCACAGATGTCGTGGGCCGAGTTGTTCGCCCCGATGACGACGACGTTCTTGCCCTGGTAGCGGGTGCCGCCGGGATGGGCCGAGGAGTGGTGCTGCTCCCCGGCGAAGACGTCCTGGCCCTCGATGGTGGGCAGGTTCGGAATCCCCGACATGCCGGTGGCCAGCACGACGTGCTCCGGGGTCAGCGTGAGTTGTTCGCCGTCGCGCTGGACCTCGACCCTCCAGATGCCCGAGGCCTCGTCGAAGTCGGCACTGGTGGCCTCGGTGTTCGACCAGTAGTCCAGCTCCATGAGCCTCGTGTAGCTCTCGAGCCAGTCGCCCATCTTGTCCTTGGGCGTGAAGACGGGCCAGTGGTCCGGGAAGGGCAGGTACGGCATGTGGTCGTACCAGACCGGATCGTGCAGGCAGAGCGAGTGGTAGCGGGACCTCCACTGGTCGCCCGGCCGCGGGTGCTTGTCGATGACCAGGGCGGGGACGCCGAGCCGCTTGAGCCGTGCGCCGAGCCCGATGCCGCCCTGGCCGCCCCCGACGACCAGCACGTAGGGCTGGTCGATGACGCCGAACTCCTCGCTGCGCCGGCGCCGCTTGTCGAGCCAGTTCTCACTGGACATGTCCATCCCGTGCGCGGCACCGCGTTCCCGGTGCAGGCCTGCCGGTTCCGGGAAGTCGTTGAGGCCCTGGGCGGTGGACAACATCGTCCAGCCGTGTCCGTCACGCAGGCGGATCACGCCGATCCCGTGCAGCGCCTCGTTGCGGAAGGTGTACCAGGCCTCGAGAACGCCGTCTGCCTCGCTGGCCTCGGTGACCTCGATGTCACGCGGCCAGGACCGGGGCCCGACGCCGTCGAGCATGTCCTGGATCTGTTCCCGGCCTTCTGCGGTGTGCAGGTTCCAGGTCATCCCCGTCAGGTCCCGCCAATAGCAATCCGTGCCGAAGAGCCCGACGGCCGCAGCCGTGTCCCCCCTCTCGAGGGCCGCCTCCAACCTGCCGAACCAATCGGTGGCCGCAGCCCGTGCCTGTTTGTCGTCCATGTTCCGTTGCTCCTTCGCCATCACTGAACCGAGGGCACCAGAGTATGAGCTGGATCACAGGACGTCTGGGGTTGCACAACGTTGCAACCGGACGGAATGGCCCTAGCCGTGCACCTGCAGCGGAGCGGCGAGACGGTAGGGGCGGGACTCGATGAAACCTCCCAGGCGGCGGCGCAACCGCGACAACTCGGCGCGGACGGTGACCACGGTCGTCGCACCCTGGAGCCGGGCGAGCAGTGCCTCGGCGCCGAGCCCCTCCGGGTGGGCGCCGAGGATTTCCAGGATCTCGAGATGGCGGGCGCTGAGGCCGACGAGGGTTTCCTGCCCGCGGTGATGCACGACGACGGCGGGGCTTGGGCCGCGGCGTAGCTCAAGATGTGCTGCGCTGGTGTCCAGGGCCAGCAGCCAGCCGCCGGGGACGCGTTCGGCGATGGCCGTTCCGATGCCGGCGACCCAGTATGGGCCGGGGGCCGAGGGGGCGGGGACGTGCAGGCCGTCATGGACCGCGATGCCTGCCGAGGCGGCGACCTGCCCCATGTCGTCGACGAGCAAGTAGGCCCCGGCGGGGGCCGGGGTACGTGCCGCGAGCCGGTCCAGCTCCTGGCGGGCGCCATGGTCCAGGATCGCGGCGGCCTCGTGGGCTGCCGCGCAGATCAGGGTCAGCGTGTGCGGGTGGGCCGTCCGGTAGGAGCCGGACAGGGTGATCGTCCCGCGCGTCGTTCCACCGGGGCCGGGCAGCGGCGTGGATGTACAGACCCAGGTGTGCTGTTCCTCGCGGGCATGCTCCGGACCGAAGATCTGCACCGGGGCGCGCTCGGCCAGCGACGTTCCCAGCGCATTGGTGCCGACGTCGGCTTCGCGCCAGCGTGCCCCGGCCATGAAGCCGATGCCGTCGCTGCGCCGGCGCACCGTCGAGGGGCCCTCGACCCACAGGATGTAGCCCTCGTCATCGGAGATCACGAGCTGGTTGCCCGCGTCGGCGGCGAGCGCCAGGAGCCGCTCGCGCAGCAGCGGAACCACCGAGGCCAGGGCCGGGGAACGTTCGCGCCGATCGGCGACCCCTGCGGCGTCGAGCGGCCGGATCCGCGGTGTCGCCGACGGCTGGCGCATCCAGGATCTGGCGACGATCTCCCGCACCGGAGGGCGGATGGGGGACCCCTCGCTCCACGCCCGGTGCAGGGGCAGCAACTCCCGCGCCTTCGCGGTGGGGTCCTCGAACGCACGCAGGGCCGGTTGCATCCGCAGTGCGGGCACGGCGCACCCCCTTCGCGGCGCTTGGATCATCTTCCGGATAGGCTCCCACACTGCCCCGGGTTTGCACAGGGGGTCGGGACTGCCGAGGGCCGGAGCTCGGGCCCGGGCTAGTGCGCGTGCGCCGTGAGCACCGCCCGGGCTGCTGCGGCAACGACGGCGTTGCTGCCGGTGGCCTCCCGGCCAGCATGTTCGCGGTTGCTCATCACCGCCAGGATGCCCTGCCGGTCGTCGGGTCCCCTGACCAGGCCGGCGTCGTTGACGGTGCCGTAGAACCCGGCTCCGGTCTTGGTCGCCGCGGTCCACCCCTCGGGCAGCCCGCCGCGGATCCGTGGTGCCGACACGTTGGAGTCCATCCAGTCGATGAGCTCCTTCCGGGACGCCGTCGACAGGGCCCGGCCGAACAGCAGCGCCTTCATGCCGGTGGCCAGCGCCAGGGGAGTGCTGGTGTCGCGGGGGTCGCCGGGGACGGCATCGTTGAGTTCGGGCTCCCACCGGTCCAGCCGGGTCTGCCGGTCCCCGATCCGGCGGGCGAACCGTGTCACCGCGCCGGGTCCGCCGAGGTGCTTGAGCATGACGTTGCCTGCGGTGTTGTCGCTGTGGGTGAGTGCCACCTTGCAGCACCAGCGCAGCGGCATGGAGTAGCCATCGAAGTCCTCCGACTCCGGGGAGTTGACCACGAGCCCGTCGGAGCCGACAGCGACCGGTTCGTGCAGGTCGACGGTACCGGCATCCCGGGCGTCCAGCAGCGCGGCGGCGGCATAGGCCTTGAAGGTCGAGCAGAGCGCGAAGCGCTGCGTCTGGCCATATCCGAATGCAATGCGGCGTCCCGGCTCGAAGTACATGAGGCCGAGCCGGGCATCGTGCTCCCGCTCGATGTCCTGCAGCTGCCGTGCCAGGTGCTTCCCGCTGACGGGCCGGCCGGCCGGAACCTGTGGGGCTGCCGCCGCGGATCCGGCAGCGGCCCCGGCCAGCATGGCCGTCGCCACGGCGCCACCGGCTCCCAGGAGGACCCGCCGTCGTCCGGGTCCGTTCGTCGTCGTCTCCATGATGCCTCCCAGCGTCGAGGCGGCCCGGGTGGCCGCCGCTGGAACCAGCAGAGCACCCCGGTCGCCCCCGCCGCCAAGACCGTCGGCGCGGTTTGGGCATTGCGCGCCGCTATGGAAGCGTGGTCCCCGACGTCAGGAGGAGGCATGGCACGGGAACGGGAGTCCGGCATCAACCTGCTGCGCTCGCTCGAATACTTCATCGCCGCGGCCGAGCACGGCGGGATCGGTGCCGCGGCAGAGGCCCTGGGAACCGCCCAGCCCCCGGTGTCGCAGAGCATTCGCCGACTCGAGGACGACCTGGGGGTGCGCCTGTTCGACCGCACTCCGGGCGGGGTGCGCCTGACCGACGGCGGCCGTGAACTGCTGCCGCGGGCCCGGCTGCTCTCCAGCGAGGCCAGCCGGCTGCGCGCGGTGGCCCGTGAGGCGTCCAGTGCTCCCGGCCGGATGCGCTTGGGGTTCGCCCGCGCCCTGCCGGAGCACATCATCACCTCGGTGTTGAACGGGCTGCGCAGGCCTGGCGTCGAGGTGGCCGCCGAGCCGGTGGTCGAACCGGCGCGGGCCATCGTGGCCGGCCTGCGCGAGGGAGCCCTGGACCAGGGGATCGTCGACGGGCCGGTCGTTTCCGCCGGTCTGCTCGCCTCCCGCCCACTGCACGCCGACGCGGCGCTGGCCCTCCCGGAGGGCGGCCGGGTCGAGGGCCTGCGCGATGGCGTTCTGGCCTGGTGCACGCTGCCGCGCACCGACAACCCGCCAGCCTTCGATGCGCTCGCCGACCAGCTCGCCGGGCTCGGGCTGGAACCGGAGCACCGGCCGGTGGCGCGGCCCGCGGAACTGCTGGCCCTGGTCGCCGCCGGGGCCGCTGCCGCAGTCGTGGTGCGCGGAGCCCACCTGCCGCCCGGGATCCAGGTCCGCCCGCTCCCCGGGGTGCGGCTGTCCTTCACGGTGCTGTCCCGGCCTGGAGCCGCAGACGACGGTGCCGCCCAACGCGTCGAGACCGCGCTGCGCCGGACCCTGCGCACGCTGTGACCGGCCGCGAAGACGCCGGCCGTGCCGTGGCCGAGCGCGCCGAGGCGGCGATCCGGGCCACCTTCGCCGACGCCGGCTGCGAGGGCTGGCTCCACGCCGCGCCGATCCCCGCCAGCGCCAGCCAGGCCCCGCCGTCGTCCGTGTCCGTCGACGCCCACCGGCCGGTCGCGATGGCCTCGGTGTACAAGCTGCCGCTGGCCATCGCCCTGGCCCGGGAGTTCGATGCCGGGAGTCTGGACCCCGGCGAGCAGGTCGCCATCGACCCCACCACCACGACCGCCGGGCCGAGCGGGGTCAGCCTGCTGCGCCATCCGGCCCGGCTGTCCCTGCGGGACCTGGCCGTGTCGATGATGGCCGTCTCCGACAACGCGGCGGCCGACCTGCTGTTGGCACGGGTCGGCCTGGCTGCCGTGGACGCGGTGTTGCGCGACGCCGGCTGCCGGGCGACGCGAGTGCGCTTCGGCACCGCGGGCATGCACGAGTGGCTGCTCGAGGCCACGGAGACGAGCACGCTGGGGGAGGCGCTCGCGGCGATGCGCGAAGACACCGCGCTCGATGTCGGCGCGCACGACCCAGCCTTCGTCTCCAGCACGACGGCGGCGGACATGGTGGCGCTGTTGACCGCCCTCTGGGAGGGCCGGCTGGCCTCCGCGGCCGAGACGGCCGAGCTGGTTTCGACGATGGGTCGGCAGCTCTTCCGCTACCGGTTGGCCTCGGGGTTCGCGCAACCGGGGGCTGAGGTGGCCGGCAAGACCGGGACGATCGGGAGGCTGCGCCACGAGGTCGGGGTCGTGACCCATCCGGGGGAACAGCCCATTGCCGTCGCCGTGTTCACCCGGGCCGCGCGCAGCGAACCCGAGCTGCCCGTGGTGGACGCGGCCATCGGCCGAGCCGCCCGGCAGGCGGTCAACGCCCTGCGCCCGGGGTGGCTGGGCGGGTAGTGGCCGACGCGCGCCGTTGTCGGCACGTGGTGGTTCCGCAATACTCGAATGGCGTCGAACGCCGCGCCTCGCCTGCCCGAAGGGAACTGCCGTGAAGGGCCTGGAGATCACCGTCCTGTTGGGCCTGTCCGTGCTGGTGGGCGCCGTCCTGGCCCCCCGGTTGCGGGTCGCCGCGCCCCTGCTGCTGCTCGCCTGTGGCCTGCTGCTGGGCTTCGTCCCGGAACTGCGGGACATCGAACTGCCGCCGGAAACCGTGCTGTTGCTCTTCCTGCCGGTCATGCTGTTCTGGGAGAGCCTGACGAGCTCGCTGCGCTCGATCAAGCGCGACATCCGGGGCATCGTGCTGTTGAGCACCCTGCTGGTGGTGGTGACGGCGGGGGCGGTTGCCGTCGTCGCCCACCTGATGGGGCTGCCCTGGGAGGCGGCGCTGATCCTCGGGGCAGCCGTCGCGCCCCCGGACGCCACCGCCGTGGCCGCGTTGGGCCGCATGATGCCCCAGCGGAACTTCATGCTGCTCAAGGCGGAAAGCCTGACCAATGACGGCACCGCCCTGGTCGTGTATTCGATGGCGGTCGGCATCGCGGTCGGCGGCCACTACTCGCCCTGGGACGTGACCGGCCTGGTCCTGTTGTCCTATCTCGGGGGCATCGCGGCGGGTGCCGCCGTCGCGGGTCTCGCTTACCTGGTCATGCGGCGGATGCGCGAGTCGCTGACGATCAACATCGCCCTGCTGCTCGTTCCCTTCGCCGCCTTCCTGGCGGCGGAGGCGATCGGCGCCTCCGGGGTCCTCGCCGTCGTGGTGGCGGGGCTCGTCGTCTCCTTTGCCTCCCCGCACATCAGCACGGCGGCGTCACGGCGCCAAACGGAGTCGGTGTGGCCGCTGGGCTCGTATCTGCTCAATGGTTCCTTGTTCGTCCTCGTCGGACTGCAGGTCCAGGCGGTCGCGCGCGACATTGCCGCCGTGGAGATCGGAGGGCTGGTCCTCGTCATCATCGCCGTGTGGCTGACGCTCCTGCTGGTTCGCTTCATCTTCCAAACCGCCTCGATCATGCTGGGCCGCCTCATCGATCCCCGGGCGCCGCACCGCCAGCGGCGCATGGGCTACCGGGCCAGGATCGTCAGCACCGCTGCGGGTTTCCGCGGAGCCATTTCCCTGGCGATAGCCCTCTCGGTTCCGTTGGTGGACGAGGCCGGAACGCCACTGGCCGGCCGTCCCGAGATCGTGTTCGTCACCGCGGGGGTCGTCGTCCTCACGCTGCTGGTCCAGGGTCCGCTGTTGCCGGTGGTGGTCCGGTGGGCCCGCCTGCCCGCGGATACCGCGGGGGAGGAGGAACTGCGGCTCGCGCAGCGGGAAATCACCAGCGCGGCCCTCTCGGCCATCGATGAGATCGCGGCTGAACGGCGCATCAGCGCCAGTGTGAGGGACCGGATCCGGCGGGACAACGACGAGCACCTCGAACTGACCAACGCCTTGGAGGAGGTCGAGGCCGCCCGCCGGGAGGACGATTCCGCCGAGGAGCCCCACGGCTCCACGACCGGCCCGGCCCCGGACACCGATTCTTCAACGGGCACGGACGACCCGGACGCGCGGAACGGGGACGATCGGTCCGCGGCCACCGCGCGCCACCGGCAACACACCGACCTGCAGCTTGCCCTGCTGGAGCGCAAACGCGAAGTGCTGCTCGGTCTGCTTCGCGACGGATCGGTCGACGACCTGGTGGCCCGGGAGCTCCAGGCGCGGTTGGACGTCGAGGAACTCCGGTTGACAGGAGCCGACCCGATCGACTGATGGTCCGATCCCGCGCATGGACGAGCGGCCGACCCCGTCCCGGCACTCCACCATCGTTTCGGTACCAGGTGTTGCCATGTACCGCTACCTAGGCTAACTTGATACCAGTAACAAGTGTTGCAAGGTACCGGAGGTGGCCGTGGATGACCTGACCGAGATGCTCAAGGGCGTGCTCGAGGGGTGTGTGCTGCAGATCCTGCACCACCGGGAGTCGTATGGGTACGAGATCGTCAAGGCGCTGAACCAGGCCGGCTTCGAGTCGGTGGCGGACGGGACGGTCTATCCGATCCTGATCCGGCTGGAGAAGAAGCACCTCGTGGACGTTGCACGGGTCCGCTCCGAGATGGGGCCCCCGCGGAAGGTCTACACGTTGAACAACGCCGGGGTGCATGCCTTGACGGGGTTCTGGGAACGCTGGGAGTTCGTGGCGTCCCGACTGGAATCGATCAAGAACGACAAACACAACAAGGAGGATCGCGATGGCTAGCGACCGCGAATCCATGGTGGGCCGGATGATCCGGGAAAAGCGCGAATGGCGTGCACATGTGCGCCGCACCCGGGCGCTGCCCGCCGACTACCAGTACACGATCAAGCAGATCGAGAAGTTCATGTGGAACTTCGCCTCCGACGGCCAGATGGTCGCCGTGTTCGACGAGATCGTCGAGCTGTTCGAGGACGGGGCCGCCGAGGGGCGCACGGTCCTGGACGTCACGGGCGACGACGTCGCCGGGTTCTGCCAGGCCATCCTCGCCGAGCTCCAGGCCCACACCTGGACCGGGAAGAAGGCCGAAGAGCTGAACCGCTCCGTCCGGAACCATGTCGAGGGCGGTGCTGGTGATGGCAGGGACTGAACCGGCCGTCGCCGTCCGGGGCCTGCGCAAGTCCTACGGCGACCACGAGGTGCTGCGCGGCGTCGACTTCACCGTGGCCACCGGCAGCGTCTTCGCCCTGCTCGGGGCCAACGGGGCCGGCAAGACCACCACGTTGTCCATTCTGACCACCCTGCTACGGCCGGACTCCGGAACCGCCCGGGTGGCGGGCCGCGACGTCGTGCTCGAGCCAGCGCGCGTGCGCGAGTCGATCACCGTGACCGGCCAGAGCACCTCGGTGGACCCGGTGCTGACCGGACGGGAGAACCTGGTGCTGGTCGCCCGGCTGCGCCACGTTCCCGACCCGAAGCACGCCGCCGCGTCCCTGGTCCACCAGTTCGGCCTCGCCGAAGCGGCCGCGAAGCCCGTCGGCACCTACTCGGGCGGGATGCAACGCCGGCTCGACATCGCCATGTCACTGGTCGGCGATCCGCAGGTGGTGTTCCTGGACGAGCCGACGACGGGCCTGGACCCGGCCGGGCGTCGCGAGGTCTGGCGGGTGGTCCAGGCGCTCTCCGGATCGGGCACGACGATCGTGTTGACCACCCAGCACATGGAGGAGGCCGCCGCCCTGGCCGACCACATCGCCGTCCTGCACGACGGACGCGTCACCGTCCAGGGCGGGCACCAGGCGATCCTCGAGGCCGGCGCCGCCGACACCCTGGAGGACGCGTTCCTCAACCTCACACGAAACCAGGCCACGCCATGACCGCCCTGCACGCCATCGGCGACACCGCCGCCCTGTCCGGGCGCATGCTGCGCCACAACATCCGCTCCATCGATACGATCATGACCGTGCTGGCCACCCCGGTGCTGATCCTGCTTGCCTTCGTGTTCGTCATCGGCGGCGCCATCGACATCCCCGGCGTGCGCTACGTCGACTACATCGTCCCGGTCGTCGTGTTGATGTGCGTCGCCTCCGGGGTCAGCTACACCGCGTATCGGATCAACCAGGACGTCTCCTCGGGCATGATGACCCGGTTCCTGACCATGCCGATCGCCCGGTCGGCCATTCTCGGCGGGCACACGCTGGCCTCGGTGGCCGTCAACGGCGTTTCAGTGGCCCTGGTGCTGCTCATCTCCGGGCTGGTCGGCTACCGGCCGCGGGCCGATGCCGCCGGCTGGGGCCTGACCATCGGCCTGTTGCTCCTGGTCCTGATCGGGTTCACGCTCATGGGCGTGACCTTCGGGTTGGCCGCCCGCACGGTCGAGGGTGCGAGCCTGTTCTCTTACCTGCTCATCGGCTTGCTCTTCGTTTCCTCCGGCTTCGCGCCGACGGACACGATGCCGGCCGGGTTGCGAGTCTTCGCCGACCACCAGCCGCTCACGCCGATCATCAACGCCCTGCGCGAGGCCCAGCTCGGCCAGGCCACGACCAGCATGTGGGCCGCGCTGGCCTGGTCGGCGGGAATCTGCCTGGTCTTCGGGGTGCTCGCCCAACTGGCCGCCCGGCGGTCCACCGCCCGGCAGCGGTAGCTGTCGGGCCCACAACGACCACCGTGGGACGCTCCGTGTCGACGACGCGCTGTGTTGTCCGCGCGGGCAGGTTCGGCCATACTCGGATGGCGCCGACTCCGGTGCCGCCGCCTGCCCGAAGGGAAGTTCCGTGGAAGGACTGGAAGTCACCGTCTTGTTGGGACTGTCAGTCCTCATCGGTGCCGCCCTGGCGCCACGTCTGCGGGTGGCCGCCCCGCTGCTTCTGCTGGCCTGCGGCCTGCTGCTGGGATTCGTTCCGGAACTGCGGGAGATCGAACTGCCGCCGGAGACCGTGCTGCTGCTCTTCCTGCCGGTCATGCTGTTCTGGGAGAGCCTGACCAGTTCGCTGCGCTCGATCCGGCGGGACATCCGGGGAATCGTCCTGTTGAGCACGCTGTTGGTGGTGGTCACCGCCTGGGCGGTCGCCGGTGTCGCCCACCTGATGGGCCTGCCCTGGGAGGCGGCATTGATCCTCGGTGCCGCCGTCGCACCACCGGATGCCACCGCCGTGGCGGCGCTGGGACGCATGATGCCGCAACGGAACTTCATGCTGCTCAAAGCCGAGAGCCTGACCAATGACGGCACTGCGCTCGTCGTGTATTCGATGGCGGTCGGCATGGCCGTCGGCGGCCACTATTCGCCCTGGGACGTGACCGGCCTGGTCCTGTTGTCCTACGTCGGGGGCATCGCGGCCGGGGCCGCCGTGGCGGGGCTCGCCTACCTGGTGATGCGCCGGATGCGTGAGGCCCTGACGATCAACATCGCCCTGCTGCTCGTTCCCTTCGCGGCCTTCCTCGTGGCGGAGGCGATCGGAGCCTCCGGTGTGCTGGCCGTCGTGGTGGCGGGTCTCATCGTCTCCTTCGCGTCCCCGCACATCAGCACCGCGGCCTCGCGCCGGCAGACCGAATCGGTGTGGCCGCTGGGCTCCTACCTGCTCAACGGGTCTCTGTTCGTCCTCGTCGGATTGCAGGTCCAGGCGGTGGCGCGCGACATCGCCGTCGCCGAGGTCGGGTGGTTGGCCGTGGTGATCGTTGCCGTCTGGCTGACGCTGCTGCTGGTGCGCTTCATCTTCCAATCCGCCGCGGTCATGCTCGGGCGCCTCGTCGACCGTCGTTCGACCCATCACCAGCCGCGAATCACCTACCGGGCGCGGATCGTCAGCACCGCGGCCGGATTCCGCGGCGCCATCTCCCTGGCCATCGCCCTGTCCATCCCGCTGGCGGACGAGGACGGGGCACCGCTGTCCGGGCGCGCGGAGATCGTCTTCGTCACCGCCGGCGTCGTGGTCCTCACACTGCTCGTCCAGGGACCGTTGCTGCCCGTGGTGATCCGCTGGGCGCGCCTGCCCGCCGACACCGCAGGGGAGGAAGAACTGCGCCTGGCCCAACGGGAGATCACCAGTGCCGCGCTCTCCGCCATCGACGAGCTGGCGGCCGAACACCGCGTCAGTGACAGTGTGCGCGACAGGATCCGTCGGGAAAACGACGAGCACCTCGAACACACCCAGGCCCTGGGGGAAGCGGAGGTGGCGGTCCGCGAGGACGAGTCCATCGACGGATCGGGCACCGCCGAGGTGATCAGCGAGAACGCCGCCTCCCGGTCCGCCGCCACGGCCCGGCACCTGGAGCATACGAACCTGCAGCTGGCGCTGATCGAGCGCAAACGCGACGTCCTGTTGCGGCTGCGCCGCGCCGGGGAGGTCGACGACCTGGTCGCCCGGGAACTTCAGACCCGGTTGGACGTGGAGGAGCTGCGCCTGACCGGTGCCGACCCGATCGACTAACGGCGGTCGGAGAGCCGGGTGGCGAACAAGGTGCCGACGGTGAAAGCCAGGGTCGACACCAACACCAGCAGCAGGGGTGCCGTCCACCCTCCGGTGACGGTGTTCAGCCAACCGGCCAGCGGCGGGGCAGCGGTGGCCGCGAGGTACCCGCCACCCTGGATGCGGGCCGAGGCGAAGGCTGCCTCGGCGTCGCTGTGCGAGATCCGCGGGATGACGGAGAAGATCGCCGTGAAGCCGCCACCCTGGGCGATACCGCCGATGATCGACCAGAGCACGAACGCCTCCGGGGCGGCCAGCAGGCCCACCGGCAGGATGATCCACAACACCGCGATGACCGCTCCGGCGACCCAGAGCCGGGTCCGCGCCGCCACGAGCGGCACCCCGAAGGCCCCGATGATCGCCGCGACCTGGAACAGCGACGCCGAGGCCCCGGACGACGACGGTGCCAGCCCGCGCGTCTCGGTCAGCAGCAGCGGCAGCCACGCGGTGGTGGCGTAGTAGGCGGCGGATTGACCGCAGAACGCGAAGACCAGCAGGGCGACGATCCGCCGGGTGTGCGCCTTCTGGGCCGCGGTGCGCTCCGGGATCTGCGGCGGGGCAGGGGTTCCGGCGGCACCAGCGGATGCCGCCGCGGCGCCGGGTGCGGCGACGACGGCGGGTGCGCCCCGCCGTCGTACCAGCCAATAGCCCAGCCCGACGGCGGTGATGACCGACCACGCGGCGATCGCCCACCGCCAGCCGGCGAAACCGGCCAGCGGGGCCGTGCCCAGCAGGACGGCCATCGAGCCGACGTTCATGGTGGCCGAGTAGGCACCGGTCACCGCGCCGACCTTGTTCCAGGGCACGTCGCGGCGGATCAGGACGGGGACCGCGATGTTGCCCAGCGTCATCGCTGCGCCGATGAGCGCGGTTCCGGCCAGGACCACCGCCGCCGGACCGGTCGAGCGGATGAGGGTGCCGGCCAGCACCCCGGCCAGGCAGAGCACCACCGTGGTCTCGGGGCCGAACCTGCGGATGGTGCGGGTGGCCAGCGGGGTGGCGATGGCGAAGAGCAGCACCGGCAGCCCGGTCAGCAGGCCCGCTCCGGCCGCGGAGAGCCCGGTGCCCTCGCGGATCTGGGCGATCACCGGGGTCGGGGCGATGATCGGCGCGCGCAGGCTCAACGCCACCATGACGATGCCGGCAATGACCCACGGCAGGGCGGCGCGCCCGGTGGCCCGCGTCATGCGCCGGCCCCTGCGGCCACGGGGTGGAACCGGTCGCGGGTGGCGAACAGGGCGCCGGCGGCCAGCAGCGAGCAGCCCAGCAGGACCAGGCCGAGCGGGACGGCGCTGGTCCCGCCGCCGATGCCGCCCAGCGGGGACACGATCGCGCCCAGGGTGAACTGGGCCCCGCCCAGCCAGGCCGAGCCGCTGCCCGAAACGTGGCGGACCTCGGCCAGGGCCAGCGAGGTGGTGTTGCCCATGACGAAGCCGATGGAGCAGGTCGTGAGGAAGATCAGTGCCGCCAGCGTCCACCCCGGCGCCCCGGCCAGCGCGCAGGCCGAGAACGCGAGCCCGGTCGCGACCAGGGTGGACACCGCGGCGGTGACGGTGCGGCGCAACGGGATCCGGGTGGCCAGCCGGGCGGAGATGAGCCCGCAGGCCATCATGCCCAGCGCGTTCGCGCCGAAGAGCAGCGCGAACACCGTGGGGGAGAGGCCGATGATGCCCTGGTAGATGAACGGGGAGGCCGAGATGTAGCCCATGAGGATCCCGAACGACGCCCCGAACAGCACGATGTAGCCCACGAACCGGCGGTGGCGGATCGCCTCGCCCAGGCCGCCGAACAGGTGTCCGGTGCGGCGGCGTTGGACCGGCAGCGTCTCGCGGACCTGCCACAGCGCCCCGAGCAGCATCAGCACCGCCATGACGGTGATCGCCCACAGCACCGCACGCCACCCGGCCGCGGTGAAGATGAGGCTGCCGACGTTCGGGGCCAGCGCCGGGGCCACTCCGCTGATGGTCATCATGATGGAGAACAGCCGCGCCGCCTGCCCGCCCACGGCACGGTCGGAGACCACGGCACGGGAGAGCACGACGCCGGCTGCCGCACTGAGTCCCTGCAGGAACCTCGAGGCGATGAGCAGTTCGATCGTCGGGGCCAGCGCGACGGCCACGGAGGAGAGCACGAAAACCGAGGAGCCGATGAGCAACGGCCGGATCCTGCCGAACCGGTCCGAGAGCGGGCCGAAGAACAGCTGGCCGGCGCCCATGCCCAGCAGGAACCCGGTGAGGGTCAGCTGGATCGTGGAGGCGCCGACGTCGAATTCGCGGGCCATCTCGGGGAAGGCCGGCAGGTACAGGTCGGTGGCGACGGGGCCGGCCATCGTGAGCAGGACCAGGGCCACCAGCAGCAGGGCCGGGAACCGGTGGGGTTGTCCCGCAGCGGGTGCGGTTCGGCTCTCGGGCATGGAGACGATGCTATCGCCGCCGCGGGCGGGCCGCCCGGTCGGCGGTCATGTGTGACGTTGCCTCGGGTAACGGTTTCGGGGAACGGCGGGGTACGTGGACGTCCTCGGTGCGTGGCTCGGTATTGCCGCGCTGGGCGCCAATCGGTAAAAAGGGTCACATGCGACTTGAAAACATCATCTGGGACGCCGCCAATCCCCGCAGCCTCGGCTCCTTTTGGGCAACGGCGTTGGGTGCCGAGACGATCACCGATGAGCCAGAAGGATACGAGGCACGGTTGGACTTCGGCGAGGGCTTCTTCCTGGACCTGGGTTTCCAACAGGTCGATCCCATCGCGGATTCGCTGCCGCGGCTGCATCTGGACCTGACGGCGGGTGGCGATCAAACACGAACGGTCGAGCGTCTCTTGTCGTTGGGCGCGCGACACGAGGACATCGGCCAAGGCGACGTCCCCTGGGTTGTGTTGGCCGATCCCGAAGGAAATGCCTTCTGCGTCATGCCCGAGGGGAAATACGACGACGCCGCGGGCCCCATTGGCTCCCTGCCGCTGGACAGCGCCGATCCCGGTAGGGATAGCCACTTCTGGGCCAATATTTCTGGCTGGGACGTGGCGGCCGACGGTCAGTCCCGGCTACGTCACCGCTCGGGGATGGGTCCGACGCTCGAGCTGTGTCCAGAACCGAGGAGGAAGGTGGGCAAGAACAACATCCACCTCGACGTTCGAGCGGATTCCGGTGACATCGATCCGATCGGTTCAGCCAGCCGCTGGGGCGCCCGCCTCCTCGAGGACCAACCTGAGCTGGCGTGGGTGGTGATGGCGGACCCTTCCGGTAATGAATTCTGCGTGCTTGACGCCCCATCGCCGGTGAAATCGGAGGCGTGCACCCGGTGAGCCCAGCGGCGGGTCTGTGCGTGAACCTGAAGACGCCGACGGGGCCGCTGGGCAGATCCGCTCCGCGGCCGACGGCCGACGAGGCCTGCCCACCAAGGTCGTGATGGTCAGTTTCCTTTCGGCGGACACGTCGCGTCCGCATTGTCTTTCATCGGTTAGAGGCCCAGGACCAGTGCCAGCCCGCTGTCGACCTCGGGCAGACCAGTGGTTCGCGGAGCGGGGAGGTGGCCATGCCCGATCTTGAGGTGATCTTCGTTCCCGGAACACTCATGCCGCCGTCGTGCTTTGATGCCGTGGCCGTGCCGGTGGACGTCGGAGCCAGGACGCTGGACTGGATGGATGCAGTCCGACCCTGCGGCCTGGAGGCGACGGCCGCCTGGGTGGCCGGGCAGATCCGCCCGGGGAGGCCGGCGATCCTGGTCGGCCACTCGACCGGGGGTGCCATCGCGGCGCTGGCGGCACTCGATCATCCCGGGCTCGTCGCCGGGCTGGTGCTCATCAACTCGGGGCCCAACATGACCGGGCACGGTGCGGTGCAGGGCATGCTGGACCGGCTGACCGGGCCGGTGGACGACGCGATGTGGGAAGGGTTCGCGCGCCAGAACGTCCCGGCGGGCAGTCCGGCCGAATGGATCCAGGCGATGGTGGACTACGGCCGGCGGGTCGGCGGCGGCCAGGCAGCAGCGGTCCTCGCAGATCAGGCGGCCGCCGACCTGCTGGACCTGCCGCCGCTGGACGGCTTGCCCGTCGAGGTGCTGCACGGCGAGCTGGACGTGAAGCGTTCGGTCGTCGATGCCGAGGCGTGGCGGAGGGTCTTCCCGGAGGTGCACGTCGTCATCGAGCCCGGCTGCGGCCACACCCCGCCGCTGGAGCGGCCCGAGGCCGTGGCCGCGGCCCTCGACCGGGTCGTCAGCCGCGCGCATATTGCCGCTCGTCAGGCAGCACCAGCACGCAGGCCGCCACCGAGCGCGTATGGTGCCTCCGGCCAGTAGGCGGCTTCCGCTGGCAGGGACCGGTCCGCCTCTTGTCAACTACCTATGAACATAGTTAGTCTGTGTTTCACGCCACAACTCACTATCAACGTAGATAGTCTCCGGAACGCCGCCTGTTCCATCAGAGACCTGAAGGGAACACCCCATGACCGCCATCGCCGAAGCACGCACGTCACAGGGCGCCACGCCCGCCGAATCCGCGGGATCCACCACCGCCAAGGTCTTCAACTACCCGCTCAACGCCTGGTATGTCGCCGCCTGGGACCACGAGGTGACCCGCAAGCCGATGGCCCGGAGGATCGCCAACCAGCCGCTGGCGCTCTTCCGCACCGAGGACGGGCGGGCCGCCGCGCTCGCCGACGCCTGCTGGCACCGGCTGGCGCCGCTCTCGATGGGCAAAACGGTCGGGGCGGACGGCATCCAGTGCCCCTACCACGGCATCGTCTACAACTCAGCGGGCCGCTGCGTCTCCATGCCCGCCCAGGAGACCATCAACCCCAGCGCGACCGTGCCGTCCTACCCGGTCATCGAGCGCTACCGCTACGTCTGGGTGTGGCTCGGCGACCCGACCCAGGCCGATCCGGACCTGGTGCCTGACATGTCGCAGATGAGCTCGGATGAGTGGGCCGGCGACGGCGAGACCATCCACGCAGCGTGCAACTACCAGCTGATCCTGGACAACCTGATGGACCTCACCCACGAGGAGTTCGTCCACGCCTCCTCGATCGGCCAGGAGGAACTCAGCGACTCCGAGTTCGAGACCACCCACGATGGCAACCGGGTCACGGTCTCGCGCTGGATGTTCGACATCGACGCCCCGCCGTTCTGGCTGAAGAACATGCGCGACAAGTTCCCCGGCTTCGAGGGCAAGGTCGACCGCTGGCAAATCATCCACTTCGAGGCGCCGGGGACCATCCGGATCGACGTCGGCGTGGCCCAGGCAGGCACCGGCGCCCACGACGGCGACCGCAGCCACGGTGTCAACGGGTACGTCATGAACACCATCACCCCGGAAACGGACAGGACCTCGCACTACTTCTGGGCGTTCATGCGCAACTACCGGCTGGACAGCCAGCTGATCACCACCCAGCTGCGCGACGGCGTCCACGGGGTCTTCGGCGAGGACGAGACCATGCTCAAGGCCCAGCAGGACGCCATCGACGCGAACCCGGACCACCAGTTCTACAGCCTGAACATCGACGCCGGCGGCATGTGGGTGCGCCGGATCCTGGAAAAGATGCTCGACGCCGAGGGCCGACCGGCCGCGATCACGCAGAAGTAGCGGGAGGACGAACCACCATGGCAGTGGACAACACCGAGGTCTGGCAGGACGCCCTCGTCGTCGAGGCCCACGACGTCGCGGCAGGCATCCGCCGCATCGTCCTGGAACCCGAACACCCGGTCGGCGCAGAGCCCGGTTCCCACCTCGACCTCACGGTACAGATCGACGGGGAGCCGGCCACCCGCTCGTACTCCATCGTCGAATCCCGCGACGCCGGGCGTCGCCTGGCCATCAGCGTCTTCCGGGCACCGGCCTCACGCGGCGGCTCGATCCACATGCACGCCCTGCAGGCGGGAGATCGGCTGCGGATCACCCAGCCGATGCAGAACTTCCCGCTGCGCGTCGGGGCACCACGCTACGTCCTGCTCGCCGGGGGCATCGGCATCACCGCGATCCTGCACATGGCCCGGGTGCTCAAGTCCATCAAAGCCGACTACCGCCTGGTCTACGCAGGCCGCAGCCGGAACGCCATGGCTTACCTCAGCGAGCTCGAGGCCGAGCATGGCGACCGCCTCTCCGTCCATGTCGACGACGACGGCACGGCCCTGGCGGTGCCCGACCTCATCGCCACCGTGGATGCCGCCACCGAGCTGTACATGTGCGGGCCCATCCGACTCATGGACGCCGTCCGCCGCGGCTGGACGGATGCCGGCCTGGAGGCGCCCAACCTGCGCTACGAGACGTTCGGCAACTCGGGCTGGTACGACCCGGAGGAGTTCACCGTGCGCATCCCGCGGCTCGACATCGAGGCGACCGTCGGCAAGGGCCGCTCCATGCTCGAGGCCCTCGAGGACGCCGGCGTCGAGATGATGTTCGACTGCCGCAAGGGCGAATGCGGGCTCTGCCAGGTCAAGATCCTGGAGCTCGACGGCGCCGTCGACCACCGCGACGTCTTCTACAGCAAGCGGCAACAGGACGCCGGGTCGCAGATGTGCGTCTGCGTCTCCCGGGTCGCCCGACCTGCCACGGCCGACGGCTCCGAGACCGGCGATGTGCCGGCGTGTGCCCACCGCCCCGCCGTCGTCACCCTCGACGTCGGCTAGGTCCTCCGGGGGTTGCGCGTTCCCGGGACGGCTCCGCCATCGAACCGTAGCGTAGAGGATGTAGTCACCCTGCCATTAGGACACCACCAAGGAAGGCGAAACAATGACCCAGGACGAACAGACCGCACATTTGGCCGAACTGCTGAAGGACGCCTCCATCGCTATGCTGACCACCGTCTCCCCGGAAGACAAGCTCATCAGCCGGCCGATGGCCATCCAGGAAACCGAGTTCGACGGAGACCTCTGGTTCATCTTCTCCGAGGACTCCCCGAAGGCCGAGCAGATCAGGGACGAGTCGGAAGTGAACGTCTCCTTCGAGTCGAAGCACACCTGGGTGTCCCTCTCGGGGCGCGGCCGGATCGTCCATGACCGGGCCAAGCTGGAGGACAACTGGAGCACCGCCGTCGACGCCTGGTTCCCTGACGGCATCGACACCCCCGGCGTCGCACTGCTGAAGGTCGAGGCGGAATCGGCGCAGTACTGGGAAGCCGCGGGCGGACCGGTCAAGATGGCCGTGGAACTGCTCAAGGCCCGTGGCTCGGACCACCAGCCCGACATCGGCAGGTCCAAGAAGGTCGAGCTGTAAGGGGTCAATGCCTCGTCCCCGGGGCGGAGGAGTGGTCCACGGCTGGCGCCGTGGGCCGCTTTTTTGGTTGGGTCCGGCGGTATCCCGCTTCCAAAATTTAGTGTCCTGAAGACACTAATGTGTCGTATACTGTCTTCAAGACATCAAATCGATCTGAAGGCGTGAGGACCACATGGCCATGCAGTCTCCTCCACCGGGGAAAGAAGAAGCACCGGAAGGCGAGCCGGCGGGACAGGCCGCGGGGGAGTATCGGTCGCTGCTGATTTCATCGCTCACCCGGGTGCTGGGTGAGTGGACAGCCCCCGAATTCCTTTCCAGCGTCGTCGCCCGCGAAGGCATCCACCTGGACCCGCCGGCCATCGTCGTCGTCACGATCCTGGCCCAGGACGGTCCGCAACGCCCGTCCAGCCTGGCCGCGCGTCTGGTGACCGGGGCGTCGAACATCAGCAAGATCATCAAGCGGCTCGGTGAGACCGGGCTCGCCGTCCGGGGAGCGGACCCCCAGGACGCCCGCGCGCACCTGGTCCGGCTCACCCCCGCGGGCCACCGGATCGCCTCGGCCTTCGTCAGGGCCGGTGATGGACTCGTCGACGAACTCCTCGCCGGTTGGAACGAAGCCGACCGGCTGGCCTTCGTCTCGCTGCTGCAACGCTTCGAAGCCGCCACTGTCCGACTGTCCGCCCAGCTTTCCGCCGACGCGGCGCCCGCGCCCACCGGGGAAGAACCCCACCACCGACCATCAGGAGAACAACTATGAGCCGCACCTACGTCATTACCGGAGCCGGATCCGGCATTGGAGCCGCCACCGCACGGCTGCTGCGCGACCGAGGCGAAACCGTCATCGGCGTCGACCTCAAGGGCTCGGACATCAACGCGGACCTCAGTACACCCGAGGGCCGCGACTCGGCGGCCGAACGTGCCATCCAACTGGCCGACGGATCCGTGGATGCGGTCATCGCGTGCGCCGGCATCTCGATGCCACGGCCCCTCACCGTCAAGGTCAACTACTTCGGGGTCACCGAGTTCCTGGACCAGCTGGCACCTGTGCTGGCCCAGAGCACCGCGCCGCGCGCCGTGGTCGTGAGCTCCATGGCGTCGTTGCAGCCGAACTCTCCCGAACTCGTGGACGCGCTGCTGGCCGGCGATGAGGCGAAGGCCGTCGAGATCGGCACCGCGCTCGCCGAGGCCGGTCCGGCACAGGGGTACCTCAACTACCCCTCCAGCAAACGGGCGCTATCCCGGTGGGTGCGCCGCGAATCCATCACCGCGCGCTGGGCCGGGGTCGGCATCCCGCTCAACGCCATCGCACCGGGGACCGTCATTTCCCCCATGACCACCGAGTTGCTCTCCACCCCGGAAGGTCGCGAACTCACGGACAAGCACGTGCCCATGCCGCTGAACTACCACTCGGAACCCATCGTCCTGGCCCGTTTGCTGGCCTGGCTGGCCAGCGAGGAGAACACCCACGTCACCGGGCAGACGATCTACGCAGACGGTGGTGCGGACGCCTCCCTGCGCGGCGACGATATCTGGGACTGAGGCCGCAGCCGGGAAACCCGGCATGCCGCGCCGGTGCCTCCTTCGCGCAGGAGGCGCCGGCGTCGTGCTGTGTTGGAAGCGGCCCGATAGCATCGGTCAGGTGATCCCCGCCATACAGCTTGCCCATGGAATCAGCCTGCGCCCGTCCGAAGTGGACGACGGTGGTGCGTTGGCGGCCGCCCATCGCCGGAACCGGGCCTATCTGCAACCGTGGGAGCCCGTGCGGCCCGACGCGTTCTATGAGGAGGACGGCCAGCGGGTGCTCCTCGGGCAGCAGGTGCGGGATCGGGAGGACGGGCGCTCGCTGCCGCTGGTGTTGGTGGACGCGGAGACTGTCATTGGGCAGGTGACGCTGTCCGGGATCACGCACGGGGCGTTCGAGAGCGCGGCGCTGGGCTATTGGGTCGACGAGCGGTACCAGGGCCGCGGCGTCATGACGGGTGCGCTGAACGCCGTCATCGAAGTCTGCCGCAGTGTCCTGGGCCTGCACCGTCTCGAGGCCCAGACCCTTGCGGACAACGATGCCTCCCAGCGCGTCCTGCACAAGATCGGCTTCGAGCGCATCGGCTACGCCCCGCGCTACCTGCGCATCGCCGGTCAATGGCAGGACCACGTCCTCTACCAGCGGATCCTGCGCGACTGATCGAGCGGGCGCCTACCGCCGCGCCCCGTATTTCGCCCGCAGGTACTGCCCGAAGGTCTCCCGGCCGAAGGGTTCCCCGGGCACCAGGTTCGCACCGGCGTCGAGCCCCCGGAAGGCCTTCAGGAACGGCAGGCGGAGCTGGAGGGAGGGTCGCATTCCACCGCGTGCCGCCCGCCACTGCCGGTACAGCTCGCCGACCCCCAGCTGCTCGGGGCCGCCGATGTCGTCGACGCGGCCCTGCGGCCCGCCGCCGGCGAGTTCGGCCAGCCGTGAGGCGACTTCGGGGACGGCGATGGTCTGGAAGCGGGAGGCCGGGGCGATGACGACGGGCAGGCGGCGCTGGGCGGAGAAGATCTGGTCGATGAGCGTGTGGAACTGCGTGGCCCGCTGGATGGTCAGCGGGACCCCCGAGGCGCCGGCGATCTTCTCGATCTCCACCCGCTGGTCGTAGTAGGGCATGGGGATGTCCTCGATGCCGACGATCGAGATGAGCACCAGGTGCCCGACGCCGGAGCGTTGGGCCGCCGCCGTGAGGTTGCGCGCCAGGCGGAGGTCCCTGCGGCCGCCGGTCTGGGCGCAATGCACGATAGTCTCGACCCCGCGCAGTGCCTCGTCCAGCCCCTGGCCGGTGAACAGGTCGGCGGAGCGCAGCCCGTTGCGGCCGGTGCTGGAGGAGCCGACGGCCTCCTGGCCGGCGGCGCGGAGGGCGGCGAGCGTCGGGGCACCGAGTTGCCCGGTGGCCCCGGTGACGAGGATGGTCATGATCTTCCTTTCGGGCGGCGCCGTCGGGCGCTTTCGCGGTGGGGGAGGGACGGCGATGACACCAGTCTGCCGCCGGGATCGCGTTCGCGGTAGGGGCCGAGCGGGTCAGGGGCTGCCGGCGGAGGGGCGGACCGCGACAAGCGGTAGGTCGTGGGCCGCGGCCAGCGCCTCCCATTGCCGGCTCGACCGCCCGGCCAGCGCGGCGGCGATGGCGTCGTGGTCATCCGCGGTGCCGAGCAGGCGCAGGGTCCGTGCGCGGAAACCGGGCTCGATGGCGGCCAGCGCGACGTGCCCGTCCGCGCTGGCGTAGATCCCGTAGGTGGGCAGCGCGCCGCCGAGCGGGGTCCCGGGGCCGGTCAACCCCTGACGGTTGGCAGCGCCGGCGTCGGCGGCGGCATCTTCCAGGACCACCCGCTGGTGGATGGCCCGGCCGGTCCTGCAGACCGCCAGCGCGGCGGCGAGGCATGCACTGACCGCACGCTCGGCGCCGAGCAGATCGGCCACCGGGACCAATGGCATCCGCGGCGGGTCGAGAGTGCCGGCCGCGGCCTGGAAGGTGAGGTCGTGCCCGGGCGCCTCCTCGCTCCGGCCATCGTGGCCAACGATCTCCACATGGGACAGGCGCGGATGGGCGGCGTCTGGCAGCCCCTCCAAGCCGAGGCGCCGCAGGGTCGACGGGCGGTGGGACGTCAGCAGGATGTCGGCGTCGGCCAGCAGGTCCCCGAGGCGCCGGCGGTCCCGCGGGGTCTTCAGGTCCAGCACCTCCACCCGTTGTCCGGCGATGAGTTCGGCGTACCACCCGGGTGCCGCCGCGGCGAGCTGGTCGCCTGCCGGCGGCTCTACCTTCGTGATGGTGGCGCCGAGTGCCGCCAACCGCGCCGCGGCCAGCGGGCCCGGGAGGTTCCCCGCCAGGGAGACCACCCGGATCCCGTCCAAAACCCCTGCCATGCTGGCTCCTCACCGATCACTGGTCCCGTGGGCGTCCCGTGGGCGTCCTGGTCTCGAGCGTATAGAAGACTGGGACCATGAACATCACCAAGTCCGTCGTCCTCTTCGCCCTGGCGGCCGTCGCCGAGATCGGCGGCGCCTGGCTGATCTGGCAGACCATGCGCGAGGACAAGGCCTGGTGGCTGGCCGGGCTGGGCGTCATGGCCCTGGGGGCCTACGGCTTCGTCGCCACGCTGCAGCCCGAGGCCAACTTCGGGCGCATCCTCGCCGCCTACGGGGGAGTGTTCGTGGCCGGGTCGCTGGCCTGGGGCATGGCGCTGGACGGATTCCGTCCCGACCGGTGGGACGTCATCGGGGCGATGATCTGCCTGGTCGGCGTCGCGGTCATCATGTTCATGCCCCGCGACGCCGCCTGAGACCGGCAGCGGTCAGGCTCAGGTGTACCAGGACGGTTCGGGCATCCGGCCGATGAGCTCGTACTCGCCGACTTCACGGCGCTTGTGCGCCACCGGATCGTGCAGCGAGTGCGTCCGGATGTTGCGCCAGTAGAGATCCAGGCCGACCTTGTTCGACGTGGCGCGGGCCCCGGTGAGCTCGAAGACCCGGTTCGTGGTCTCCAGGGCCACGTCGTTGGCGACCTGCTTGGCCGCGGCGATCCGCACCGCCACCCGACCGCGCTGTTCGGTGGTCAGGTCCTCGCGCGGGGCATGCAGCAGGGCCGACAATTCGGCATCCACCGCCTCGGCCAGGGCCTGCCCCGCCCAGAGCCGGGAGCGCAGTTCGCCGTAGGCGGCCAGGATGTAGGGGTCCTGGGTGGCCGACTCCTTCGGATCCGACCCGTACGGCCAGGCCCGGGTGGTCTCGCGCGTGTAGGTTCCTGCGGTGGCCAGGGCGCCCTCGGCGATGCCCAGGTAGATGGCCGTGAAGATCTGCTGGATCAGCGGGACGTTCAACGTGTTGTAGACCAGCGGCTGGAATTCCTTGTCGACGAAACCGGCGGCCTCGGCCCAGGTGACTTCGACGCCGGCGATGTCGACCCCACCCGATTCGGAAAGCCGTTGGCCCAGGTTGTCCCAATCGCCACGGAAGGTGATCCCCTCCTGCGCCACCGGAACGATCGCGAAGACGTGATCCCCGGCCGGCAGCGTGCCCTCCAGGACCACCAGGTCGGCGACCCGGGCCCCGGTGCTGAAGGACTTGCCGCCGGTGAACACCAGCGTCTCGCCGCGTTCCTCTATCGCCAGGTCGTTGTCGCGGGGGTTCACCGCCCCGCCGAAGAACAGGTTGGCGGTGGTGTAGAGCTCCTCGACGGCCGCGATCTGCCCCTCGGTGCCGACCAACCGCACGGCCCAGGCCCACAGCAGGTGGTAGCCCAGCAGCTGCCCGATCGACGCGTCCCCTGCGGAGACGGCCCGGATGGCGCGCAACGCCGTCGTCCACTCCTGCCCGCCGCCGCCATGTTCGGCAGGTCCGACGAGGGTCGTGAGTCCGGAGTCCTTGAGCAGTTGGACCTCGGCGGACGGCTTGGCCCCGGCACGGTCGCGTTCGAGCGCGTCGAGGGCCAGGATCGCGGCGACCTCTTCGGCACGGGCGATCCACCCGGCGGCGGTGGACGGCTCCGGCCGCCCGGACCAGGGCGAGGTGGCCAGTGCTTCGGTGAGCGTGGCGGTCATGGGGGTGTTCCCTTCGTCAGAGGCGTCGGGCGCCCGTCGTCATCGGTGCACCCCACGCTAGGAATCCCCGGGGGTGCGGGACAGCAGATGACCGAGGTGGACGTCTCGTGTCCGAATGTGACCGGGCATGACGCGGAAAAGACACAGGACGACGGCGCCGCCCGCGGATTGAGGCCATTCGCCCGTCACATCGCGTCACCGGCCGTCATCCGCCGTCAAGGTGCCCGCGCACCAGCGGAACGCGACTAGTTTCGGCAGCAGCAGCCACGAACCATCGCCAGGAGGAACCATGACCCAGCAGACCGCCGAACGCACCAACGCGCCCTACCAGGAGCTGGCCGCCCGCTTCCGCCCGATTTTCGGACGCATCGCCGCGGGGGCCTCCCGGCGGGAAAAGGACCACGAGCTGCCCGCCGCCCAGATCCGCGAGCTGGCCGACGCCGGTTTCGGCGCCCTGCGCGTGCCCGTCGAACACGGTGGCCTCGGGGCTTCGCTGCCGCAGCTCTTCGCGCTGCTGACCGAGCTGGCCGCCGCCGATTCGAACATTCCGCAGGCCCTGCGCGCCCATTTCGCCTTCGCCGAGGACCGCATCCTCGCCGAGCCCGGGCCGGGGCGCGACGTCTGGCTGCAACGATTCGTGCGCGGGGAGCTCGTCGGCAACTCCTGGACGGAGGTCGGCGCCGTGGAGGTGGGACAGGTGCAGACCAAAGTCGTTCCCGCCCCGGATCTGGGCCCGGGCCAGTTCCGCGTCAACGGGACCAAGTACTACTCCACCGGCAGCATCTTCGCCGACTGGATCGACGTCTACTCCGAGCGCACCGACACCTCCACCCGCATCATCGCCGCGGTGAACGCCCACCAGCCCGGCGTCACACACGGCGACGACTGGGACGGCTTCGGCCAGCAGACCACCGGCTCCGGGACCTCCACCTTCGCAGACGCCGTGGTGCCGGAAGGGAACCTCATCGACTTCGACACCCGCTTCAAATACCAGACGGCGTTCTACCAGGCGGTGTTGCTGGTCGTGCAGGCCGGAAGCATCCGGGCGGCCCAGCGCGAGTTCTCGGACGAGGTCCGCGCGCGGACCCGGACCTTCAGCCACGCCGCGGCACCGGTGTGGCGCGAGGACCCGCAGATCCTGCAGGTCATCGGCGAACTGGCCGCCGCCGGATTCGCCGGGGAGGCCATCGTCGACAAGGTCGCCGCCGCCCTGCAGGACGCCCACGACGCCGCACTCGGGCTGCGGGCCGGACACCTCACGCTTGAGCAGGAGGAGCAGGTGAACGACGCCGCGGAACTCGCTTCGGCGGAGGCCCAGGTGGCGCTGACACCGCTGTCCGTCAACGCGATCTCGCACGCCTTCGACGCGCTGGCCGCCTCGGCGACGTCCACGGCGAAGAACCTGGACCGCCACTGGCGCAATGCCCGCACCGTGGGCAACCACAACCCCTACGTCTTCAAGGCGCGCCTGATCGGGGACCTGTCGGTCAACGGAACGGCCTTGCCCCGCGTCTGGGCGATCGGCGCGTCCGCGGCCGCGAAATAGGACCCGCCCGTGGGGGACGCTAGTGGACTCCCTGGAAGTGCGCGGCCAACCGGTCGAGGGTGCGTTCGATGTTTCCCGGCGTGCTGCGGGTGAAGCCCATCAACCGCAGGATCCACTGGTGTTTGATGCGGGAGGCATCCCAGGTCTCGCTGACCAGCGTCCCGCCGGGTGCCTCCGCCAGCTCATAGCGCCACCGGTGGCCGCTGAAATGCCGCCAGGCGATCCGCCGGTCCTCCTCGAATTCGACGACGGTGTTCTGGATGCGGTACGGCACTCCCAGACGCATGTCCATCCCGAACTCGGACCCCAGGGCAAGCCGCTGCGGGACCGCATCGCGGGAGGCCTTCACGGTGCCGGAGCCGTCGATGAGCGCATGCTGCGTCGGATCGGCCAACAGGTCGAAGACGGCCGACGGCGGGGCGTTCACCAGGCGCTGGCGGGTCACGAAAAACGGGGACTGTTCCATGGGGAATTCCTACGCCCCGACCGGTGTCCGACGCAACTCGGGATCCCGCGCATCCAGGTGGAAGGCGGACGACATGTGCTGTCTCATTAGGAAACTTCTTTACAGCATATTCTGGTAAGGCTAGGCTAAGCCTGCTTGGTTAAATGGTGATGATGCCGATGGCCGAAGACCTGTCGCAGTGGTCTTCGGCCATTGGTTTAAGCGACGAAAGGGTGCCGCGTGGAAGCGATTCTGTTCCCGACCATCCACAACGACGAGTTCGAGGCCGGGCTGGCCAGCCACTGGCTGGTCGATGGCTGCTGTTATCCCACGGTCCACAACCGGAATGACCCGTACGGCTTGCCGGCCTTTGAAGTCGAGGGACAGTGGGTCTACCCCAGTCTGTATAACCAGCACATGGCCCCCGAGCTGCCCGCCCTGGCCATGCGTGGCAACATGCTTCTTGCCGCGCATGAGTACTACCCCTTGTACGGGATGCCGATGTTCACCATGCTCTGCCTCTGCCCCTACCATCTGCCGCAGGATCTCGAGGTGGCGATCCCCGAGGGATGGCCTCCGGCGGAATAGGCCGCGCTAGGCGAGGTGCTTCGCCGGCACCCCGGCCTCCGCGGTGGCCGTGGAGGGGGCGTCGACGGCCACCGGTTCTGCATGCCTGCCGGACTCCATGGCGGCGACGTCCCCGTCGGTGTATCCCTCCACGTGGACCACCTCCTGGTTGCGGAAGTGCCCGGCCAGCGTGAAGACCACGCCCAGGACCGCCCAGCCGGCCAGGACCAGCCACGGGAAGGTGGTGTTGGCGTCCGGGAAGTAGGACAGGTCCTTCAGCAAGGTCGATGAAGCGCCCGGGACGAACCACTGCCCGATGGCACCGAACGGGCCCGGCAGGAACTGCGAGGGCGCACTGGCCCCGGAGAGCGGGTTCGCCACCAGCATCGTCAGGACCGCGCCGACCGGGATGCCCGCGGTGCCGATCAGGGCGTTCAACCCCACGATGAGCGAACTGGTCCCGAGCAGGGCCAGTCCGGCGGCCAGGATGTTGAGCAGGACGTTGCCCTGCAGCACGCCGTACATGCCCTGCATGAACAGCGTGATGATCCCGCCGCCCAGGGCGGCGTAGACCACCAGTGTGGTGATCCGGCGACGGTTGCCCACCACCAGCAGCGAGACCAGGATGCCGCCGAGCATCCCGCCCATCGCCAACGGGAACGAAGCCAGGGTGAGGCCGGCGCCATTTGCGTCGGCCTCAAGCAGCGGCACGACGTCCGTGAAGGCCACCTCGGGCGCCGCCTGGTGCGCCTGGCCCGCCGCCCGGGCGAGCTGGCCCTGCAATTGCTGGCTGACGCCCTTCATGATCTGGGTGATGGCGGCACCATTGGCGCCCCCGTCGAGGACCTCGGGCTTCTGGCCCAGGATGATCGCACCATAGGCCTCACGGGTCCTGATGAGGTCGACGGCCTCGTCGCGGGACTCGACGGAGGTGATGTCGAAGACCCCGTCCGTGTTCTGCTCGAGGGCCTCGGCGACCTGCTGGACCTGTGTGGCGGGTCCGGTCACGGCCACCGGGATGTCCTTGGGCGATGAATTCATGCCGGGCCAGGTGAAGGCCAGCAGGAGGATGCCGACCACTGCGGCCGCCGCGATGGCGAGGGTGAAGACGCGTGGCCACTTGGTGTGGGGCGTCGTGGTGCGGGTGTTGGACATGGCAAGTCCTCGCTAGTAAAAAGAATGAACGTTCTCTATAGTGGGGTTCACGAGGAAAGCTGTCAAGAACGATCATTCTTTTTTAAGGGAAACATGCCGAAGGTCACCGACGAATACCGCCAGGCCCGTCGGCTGGAAATCAGCCAGGCCGCCCTGCAGTGTTTTGCGCGCAAGGGGTTCCAGGGCACCTCCATGGCCGACATCATCGCCGAGTCCGGCCTGTCCGCCGGTGCCATCTACGGGCATTACAAGGGCAAGGACGAACTCATCGAGCAGTCCATCCACGAGCTGACCGAATTCCACGCCGGACGGGTGGCGGCTCGGCACGATGACGGAACGTTGCCCACCCCGCATGAGGTCCTCGAGCGCTTCATCTGCGAGATCCGCGAACGCTTCACCGACTTCGGCCTCCTGGTCCAGATCTGGGCCGAGGCGACGACCGATGCGAACTTCCAGCACACGGCGTCGATGGCGGCGGCCGGCCTGCGCGGCATCTTCGAGGCCTACGCGACCAGTTGGCTCAACAGGCCCGGCGCCACGGTCGAAGGCGATCGGGAGGTGATGGCCCGGCGGTACGGGGCCGTCATGCTCGGAGCCTGCCAGGGGTTCATCGTCCAGGCGGCACTTTTCGCCGACTTCGACGCGGAAGGCTATCTGGCCGGACTCGAGATCCTGCGCCTGCCGTAGTGGCCCCTGCCAGTCGGGGCCGCGCTAGGCTGTGGCGTGTGAAAACCGGTTCGGCCCCAGGCCACGCACGGACGGGCTACCCGGTAGCGCCTTGAGCCGCTGCGGGGCCGACGCCAGCGGCGCCCCCGCGCACGCCCCTGGCGGGCCCGACCCCGGCGCGTTGACGACACCTCAACGACGGGAGAAACCATGACAGCCACGTTCAACCACACCATCATCGCCGCGCTCGACCGCACCACCTCAGCCCGCTTCTACCTGGACCTGCTGGAGGCCACCGAGACCGCCTCCTGGGGACCGTTCACCAACATCATGCTGGAGGCAGGGGTGATGCTGCAGTTCGCCGAGCCGCCGGTGGACATCCAGATGCAGCACTACGCGTTCCTGGTCGACGACGACCACTTCGACCGGGCCCTGGCCCTTCTGGGCGAACGCGGGATCGAGTACTGGGCCGATCCGCAGATGCAACTGACCGGCCGGACCAACACCGAGCACGGTGGACGGGGCTTCTACGTCAAGGACCCCGCCGGCCACGGAATCGAACTGATCACCCGCCCGTACCTCTGAGCGGCCGGACCCGCGGGCCGTCCGCGGCAACGGGGGCTTCGCGTCCGGGAAAACGTCGGAATGAGCGGCTCTTTCACTTTCCCGGACATCGACCCCGCACGGCCCGGCGCTACCTTCCATCTGCCGGGGCCGGCAACCACACCCAGGGGGTTAAGCGCACGCTTTCGGTGCGTAAGTGAAAATCCCTAGTAAACCCCGGGATTGTTTCCTACGCTGTGGCCATGACACAGGACACTCGCGCTGCGGGGCCTGACGGCCCGGCTTCCGACGCCTTGCTGAAGCTGGGCCGCTTCTTCACCCGCTGGGACGAGACCGACGACGGCCGGGCCGTGTTCCGCGAGGGTGGCCGCAAGGGCGACTCCTTCTACCGCGACCGCTGGAGCCACGACAAGGTGGTCCGCTCCACCCACGGGGTGAACTGCACCGGGTCCTGCTCGTGGAAGATCTACGTCAAGGACGGGATCATCACCTGGGAATCGCAGCAGACCGACTACCCCTCGGTGGGCCCGGACAGCCCGGAGTACGAACCGCGCGGCTGCCCCCGCGGGGCCGCCTTCTCCTGGTACACGTATTCGCCGACCCGCGTGCGCTACCCGTATGTGCGCGGGGTCCTGCTGGATCTGTACCGGGAGGCCAAGCAGCGTCTGGGCGACCCGGTGCTGGCCTTCGCGGAGGTCGCCGCCGATCCGGGGAAACGCAAGACGTACCAGCAGGCCCGGGGCAAGGGCGGGCTGGTGCGCACCAGCTGGGCCGAGGCCATCGAGATCGCCGCCGCCGCCCACGTGAACACCATCAAGACCTACGGGCCGGACCGCTGCGCGGGCTTCTCCCCGATCCCGGCCATGTCGATGGTCAGCCACGCGGTCGGCAACCGGTTCATGCAGCTCATCGGCGGGGTCATGACCAGCTTCTACGACTGGTACGCCGACCTGCCGGTGGCCAGCCCCCAGGTCTTCGGCGACCAGACCGACGTCCCCGAATCCGGGGACTGGTGGGACTCGACCTACCTCATGATGTGGGGCTCGAACGTCCCCGTCACCCGCACCCCCGACGCCCACTGGATGACCGAGGTCAGGTACAAGGGCACCAAGGTCGTCTCCGTCAGCCCCGACTACGCCGACAACACCAAGTTCGCCGACGAGTGGCTGCCCGCCCAGGCCGGTACCGACGCCGCCCTGGCCATGGGCATGGGGCACGTGCTCCTCAAGGAGTTCTTCGTGGACCGGTCGGTCCCCTTCTTCCACGACTACGTCCGCCAGTACACCGACCTCCCCTTCCTGGTGGCGCTCACCGAACACCCCGACGGCGGCGGGCTGGTGCCCGGGAAGTTCCTCACCGCCGCCGACCTGGATGCCGCCGAATCCTCCACCGACGCCTCGGGGCCGGCCTGGCAAGGTGCCGCCGGGAACTCGCCGTTCGCCGGCAAGCATGCGGCACCGGAAGCCGGGGCGGGGGGCGACGCCGCCGGGGGCCGGGCCGACGCCGACTTCAAAACCGTGCTCTGGGACGCGGCCACCGGCGCCCCCGCCGTGCCCAACGGCTCCCTGGGCTTCCGCTACAACGCGGCCGACGAGGGCAAATGGAACCTCGACCTCGGCGACATCGACCCGGCGTTGAGCCTGTACGGGTTGCCCGGGAGCACGACGGCGGAAATCCGCCTGCCGCTCTTCGATGACCCGGCGGGGGCGGGCACCACCATCCACCGCGGGGTCCCGGTCCGGCAGGTCGCCGGCCGCCCGGTCACCACCGTGTTCGATTTGATGCTCGCCCAGTACGGGGTCGGTCGCGACGGGCTGCCCGGCCACTGGGCCGCCGGCTACGACGACGCGGCCACCGCCTACACCCCGGCCTGGCAGGAGGAGATCACCTCGGTGCCCGCCGAGGCCTGCGCACGGATCGCCCGCGAGTTCGCCGCCAACGCCGAGGAGTCCGGCGGCCGGTCGATGATCATCATGGGTGCCGGCATCTGCCAGTGGTTCCATGGCGATGCCACCTACCGGGCCATCCTCTCGCTGCTGCTGCTCACCGGCTCGATGGGCCGCAACGGCGGTGGCTGGGCGCACTACGTCGGCCAGGAGAAGTGCCGGCCCATCACCGGCTGGATCTCGCTGGCCAACGCGCTGGACTGGTCGCGCCCGCCGCGCACCATGATCGGCACCGGCTACTGGTACATGCACACCGACCAGTGGCGCCAGGACGGGTACTCGGCCGATGCGCTGAAATCCCCGCTCTCCGAGGGATCGCTCGACGGCCTGCACACCGCCGACGCGCTGGCGAAGTCCGCTGCCCTGGGCTGGATGCCGTTCTACCCGCAGTTCTCGGCGAACCCGATGGACGTCGCCGACGCCGCCGAAGCAGCGGTGGACGCGGGCACCGCCGAGGACCCGGCGTCGTACGTGGCCACCGAACTGAAGGAGGGGCGGCTGCAGCAGGCGATCGAGGACGTCGACGCCCCGGCCAACTGGCCGCGGACCCTGGTGCTGTGGCGCTCGAACCTCTTCGGCTCCTCGGCGAAGGGCAATGAGTACTTCCTGCGCAACCTGCTCGGCACCCACAACAACGTCATGGGCACCGACAACGACGGCGTCGAACAGCGGCCGGTCGACGTGACATGGCACGAGGACGCCCCGGAGGGGAAGCTGGACCTGCTGGTCTCCGCCGACTTCCGCATGACCAGCACCACCCTGCTCTCCGACGTCGTCTTCCCGGCGGCTACCTGGTACGAGAAGCACGACCTCTCCTCCACCGACATGCACCCGTTCGTGCACGCCTTCACCCCGGCGATCGACCCGCCGTGGCAGGCCAAGACCGACTTCGAGATGTTCGAGCTGCTGGCCCGCGAACTCTCCCGGCAGGCCACGGGCCACCTCGGGGTGCGCAAGGACCTGGTCTCCCACCCGATGCAGCACGACACCCCCGGCCAGCTGGCCCAACCCGGAGGCCACGCGGAGGACTGGCGCGGCACCGGAATCCCCGGCGTCCCGGGGCGGAACATGCCGCATTTCACCGTCGTCGAACGCGACTACACGGCCATCGCCGACAAGCTGCTCAGCGTCGGCCCGCTGGCCGATTCGAAGGGCTTCACGGTCAAGAACGTGACCTACCGGGTCCGCGGGGAGGTCGAGCGCCTGGGCCGGATGCACGGGGTGATGTCCCACGGCCCCGCCGCCGGGCGCCCGGCCATCGACACCGACGCCCGCCTGGCCGAGGCGATCCTGTCCTTCTCCGGCACCACCAACGGCGCGTTGGCCGTCCAGGGGTTCCACGAGCTGGAGAAGCGGGTCGGCAAGAAGCTCGCCGACCTGGCCGAGGGGTCCGAGGAGAAGCGGATCACGTTCGCGATGACCCAGGCCGGCCCGCAACCGGTGATCACCTCCCCGGAGTGGTCCGGTTCCGAGACCGGGGGCCGGCGCTACGCCCCGTTCACGGTGAACATCGAACGGCTCAAGCCCTTCCACACGCTCACCGGCCGCATGCACTTCTACCTGGACCACGACTGGATGCGCGACGTCGGCGAGCAGCTGCCCAACTACCGGCCGCCGCTGGACATGCACCGGCTCTTCGGCGAACCGAAGCTGGGCACCACCGGCGAACTGGAGATCACGGTGCGCTACCTGACCCCGCACTCCAAGTGGTCGATCCACTCCGAATACCAGGACAACCTGCTGATGCTCTCGCTCTCGCGCGGCGGCCCGACCGTGTGGATGTCCCCGGGCGACGCCGCGGCGATCAAGGTGGCGGACAACGACTGGGTCGAGGCCGTGAACACCAACGGCGTGCTGGTCGCCCGGGCGATCGTCAGCCACCGGATGCCCGACGGCGTCGCCTACGTCTACCACGCGCAGGAGCGCACCATCGACGTGCCGAAGTCCGAGGCCACCGGCCGGCGCGGCGGCATCCACAACTCGGTGACCCGCCTGCTGGTCAAGCCCACCCACCTGATCGGCGGGTACGGCCAGCTCTCCTACGCGTTCAACTACTTCGGTCCCACGGGCAACCAGCGGGACATGGTGTCCACGATCCGCCGTCGTTCCCAGGAGGTGACGTACTGATGCGAGTCATGGCCCAGATGGGCATGGTGATGAACCTGGACAAGTGCATCGGCTGCCATACATGTTCGGTGACCTGCAAGCAGGCCTGGACCAACCGCGCCGGCATGGAATACGTGTGGTTCAACAACGTGGAGACCCGCCCCGGGCAGGGGTATCCGCGCCGTTACGAGGACCAGGAGCGGTGGAAGGGCGGCTGGACGCTGAACAAGGCCGGCCGGCTCAAGCTCAAGGCCGGCGGCAAGGCCGCCAAGCTGCTGGGCCTGTTCGCCAGCCCGGTGCAGCCGGAGCTGAAGGACTACTACGAACCGTGGACCTACGACTACAAGATGCTCGTCGAGGCGCCGCTGGGCGACGACTTCCCGGTGGCCCGGCCCAAGTCGCTGATCACCGGCGAGGACACCAAGATCACCTGGAGCGCCAACTGGGACGACAACCTGGGCGGCACCACCGAGCTGGGGCACCTGGACCCGATCGTGGAGAAGGTCCGGCGCGAATCCAACGAGAAGATCAAGTTCGACTATGAGCAGACCTTCATGTTCTACCTTCCGCGGATCTGCGAGCACTGCCTGAACCCCTCCTGCATGGCCTCCTGCCCGTCCGGGGCGATCTACAAGCGGGTCGAGGACGGGATCGTGCTGGTCGACCAGGACCGCTGCCGCGGCTGGCGCCAATGCGTGACCGGCTGCCCCTACAAGAAGATCTACTTCAACCACAAGACCGGCAAGGCCGAGAAGTGCACGTTCTGCTACCCGCGCATCGAGGTCGGCCAGCCCACCGTGTGCTCGGAGACCTGCGTGGGGAGGCTGCGGTACCTGGGGTTGTTCCTGTACGACGCCGATGCCGTCACCGGGGCTGCCTCCACCGAAAACGAGCAGGACCTCTACGAGGCCCAGATGGACGTCATCCTGGACCCGGAAGATCCGCGCGTCCAGGCCGAGGCCCGCAAGCAGGGCATCGCCGAGGACTGGCTGGAGGCGGCCAGGCGCTCGCCGGTGTACAAGCTGGCCAAGGTGTACAAGGTCGCGTTGCCGCTGCACCCGGAATACCGCACCATGCCGATGGTCTGGTACGTCCCGCCGTTGTCCCCGGTCACCGACCTGCTCAAGGAACAGGGCCATGACGCCGAGGACGCGGGCAACCTGTTCGGGGCGATCGACGCGCTGCGCATCCCCGTCGAATACCTGGCCGAGCTGTTCACCGCCGGGGACACCTCCAAGATCGACGAGGTGCTCAAGAAGCTGGCCGCGATGCGCTCCTACATGCGGGGCATCTCGATGGGCAACGACCCGGACGACGCCATCCCGGAGAAGGTCGGGATGTCGGGGGAGGAGCTCTACGAGATGTACCGGCTGATGGCGATCGCCAAGTACGAGGAGCGCTACGTCATCCCCCAGGCCCACGCCGAACAGGCCCACGACCTCGAGGAGATGGGCTGCTCGCTGGACTTCGAGGACGGACCCGGCATGTACGAGGACTCCCCGTTCGGGGAGGCCAGCGGCACCCCGACCCCGGTGGCCATCGAGAACTTCTACGCCCTGCAGGCCAGGCAGACCTCCGAGGAGCCGCCCGGGGCGGCGAGCCTGCGCGGCCGGGTGAACCTGCTGAACTGGGACGGCACCGGCCGGCCCTCGGGCCTCTTCCCCGATCCGCACCACCCGGCGAAGTCGGCGGAGGCGAAGGAATGAACGCCCGGGACGAGGCGCCGGACGGCAGCCTGGTCGTCTACCAGATCGCCTCGCATCTGCTCTCCTACCCCGATGCGGCGCTGCTCGAACGCCTCCCGCTGCTGCGCCGGGCCATCGCCGAGTGCCCCGCCGCGAGCGGACCCGCGCGCGGATGGAGGGGCCGCCGTCGTGCCCCGGCACTGGCACCCGAGGCGATCGCCGGGGTCACCGCGGTGCTGGAGCACCTGGAGTCCACCGGGCTGCGCGAACTCGAGCGGGCCTACGTGGAGACCTTCGACCTCAGCCGCAAGCACGCGCTGTACCTCTCCTACTGGACCGACGGGGACACCCGCCGGCGCGGCGAGGTGCTGGGGCGGTTCAAGCAGGCCTTCCGGGACAGCGGGCTGATGGTCACCCCGGGCGGCGAACTGCCCGACTACCTGCCGATCGTGCTCGAGTTCGCCGCGCTCGCGGATCCGGTGCGCGGACGCGAACTGCTGACCGAGTTCCGGCCCAGCCTGGAGATGCTGCGGCTCGCGCTCGAGGAGCACGGCTCGCCCTATGCGCCCGTGGTCGCCGCGGTGTGCTCGACCTTGCCGGGCGCCTCGCCGGCCGACCGGGCGGCCGTGATGGCGATGGCCGGGGTCGGCCCGCCGGCCGAGGCCGTGGGGCTCGAACCATACGACGCCAGGCTGTTGCCGGTGAGAGGGGTATGACATGGCACCGGATGTGGGAGTGCTCGACGTGGTGTTGTGGGGTGTGCTGCCGTACCTGATGGCCGTCATCCTGGTCGGCGGGCTGATCTGGAGGTACCGCTACGACCAGTTCGGCTGGACCACCCGCTCCAGCCAGCTCTACGAATCCCGGCTGCTGCGCATCGCTTCGCCGCTGTTCCACTTCGGGATCCTCGCGGTGCTGGCCGGGCACCTGTTCGGACTGGTCATCCCCATGTCCTGGACCGAGGCGGTGGGGATGAGCCAGGAGTTCTACCACTTCAATGCGCTGTTCGTCGGGGGCGTCGCCGGCATCGGCACGCTGGGCGGGATCATCCTGCTCATCATCCGCCGCCGCACGACGGGGCCGGTGTTCATGGCGACGACGAAGAACGACAAGATGATGTACGTGGTGCTCGTGGCCGCGATCATCTTCGGGCTCTGGACGACGCTGGCCAGCGTGTTCCTGGGCGGCCACGGGCACAACTACCGCGAGACGGTCTCGCCGTGGTTCCGCTCGCTGTACATCCTGCAACCGGATATCGGCTCGATGGCCGCCGCGCCGTTCTCCTTCCACCTGCACACGCTGGTGGGCATGGCGCTGTTCGTCATCTGGCCCTTCACCCGGCTGGTCCACGCCTTCACCGCGCCGCTGCACTACATCTTCCGCCCGTACATCGTCTACCGCTCCCGCGACCGCCAGCAGGGCAGCACTCCGGTGCGCCGCGGCTGGTCTGAGGTGGGGCTGGCCGACCGGGAACGTGACCGGCGATGAGCTCCCCGCAACCGGTGATCGACCCGCGGCGGGCGGCCTACAACCTCGGCCTGGCGACGCTGGCCTCCGCCGTGGGGTTCTGGGGCTGGATGGTCATCTCGCCGCTGGGCGCCCGCTACAGCCAGGACATGGACCTCGGGGCCGGGGCGGTGTCGGTGCTGGTGGCCATGCCCATCCTGGTCGGTTCGCTGGGGCGGATCGTCGTGGGCGCCCTGACCGACAAGTTCGGCGGCCGGGTCATGTTCACCGCGGTCCTGGGGGCCACCGTCGTCCCGGAGGTGCTGGTCGCCGTCGCCGGCGGCGTACGGTCCTTCACGATGCTGCTGATCGTCGCGTTCTTCCTGGGCATCGCCGGGACGGTCTTCGCCGTCGGCATCCCCTTCGTCTCCGCCTGGTACTCCGCTTCCCGGCGGGGCTTCGCGACGGGCGTCTTCGGGATGGGCATGGGAGGTACCGCGATTGCCGCGTTCCTCACCCCGCGACTGGTCAGCGCAATCGGCTACCTGCCCACCCATTTCCTGCTCGCGGCCCTGCTGGCCGCCACCGCCGTCGTCGTGTGGTTGACGCTGCGCGATTCACCGGCCCGGCAGGTGCCGACCGATCCAGTGGTCCCCAAGCTGTTGCGCGCGGCCCGGCTGCCGGTGACCTGGCAGCTGTGCTTCCTCTACGCCGTCGTCTTCGGAGGGTTCGTGAGCTTCTGCGCCTACCTGCCGACGTATCTGCTGGACATCTACGGCATGGACCCGACCGCGGCGGGGACGCGGACCGCGGGATTCGCCCTGGCCGCGGTGATTGCCCGGCCCCTGGGCGGCACGTTGGCCGACCGGACGGGATCCAAGCCCGTGGTCGCGGTGTCGCTGCTGGCGGTGACGGTTCTGGCGCTGGTGGTGATGATGCAGCCGCGGACGGAGGTTGCCACCGGCGCGACGTTCCTGGCCATGGCCGCCGCCCTCGGCCTGGGTGCCGGCGGCGTCTTCGCGTGGGTCGGCAGCGCGGCACCGGCGGACAATGTCGGGTCCGTCTCCGGCATCGTCAGCGCGGCCGGGGGACTGGGCGGGTACTTCCCGCCGATGGTCATGGGTGCGACCTATGACCCGGTTTCCAACAGCTATGGCATCGGGCTGTTGCTGCTGGCCATCACGGCGGCAATCGCCCTGGTGGTCACGCTGTTGCTGCGCGACCGGGTCGGCGCCGTGGTCCGCAGCGGCAGCGTGCAGCTCGACGACAGGTAACCGTGTGCCGCGGCGTGCCGGTTGGAATCGAGTTTCTTGACGCGGACCTGAGTTCCACTACACACTGATGTGACACAGCCCACGATCCAAGGAGCGGCGATGTTCGCCACCATGTCAGTTGCCGCCATCCTGGCAGAATCCGCCCACCGCTTCGCCGACCGGCCAGCCATCACCCTGTCCGGTGAAACCACGACCTACGCCCAGCTGTGGGAGCAGACCCGCGCGTACGCCGGGGCCCTGCGCGACGCCGGGGTGGAGCCGGGCTCGCGGGTTGCCGTGCTCATCCCCAACGTGACCGACTTCGCGCGCACCTACTACGCGGTGCTCGCCCTGGGCGGGACCGTCGTGCCCATCCACGCGTTGCTCAAGCGCCACGAGATCGAATACATCCTTCGCGATGCGGAGGCGGGCCTGCTGGTGTGTGCCGCACCCTTGCTCGAACAGGGTGCCCAGGCGGCCGAGGCGGCCGGGGTGGACGTCCTGACAGTACTCGCCCCGGAGGCGGGCGGGCACGACCGGCTCGAGGACCGCGCCGCCGCCGCGGAACCGATCGGCACCTACCTGCCCATGCGCCCCGACGACATCGCCACGATCCTCTACACCTCGGGCACCACCGGCAAGCCCAAGGGCGCCCTCGGCTGCCATTTGGCCCTGCTCGAACAGGTCAACGTCCTGCTCACCAGCACCTTCGACTTCCGCGAGGGCGACCGGATCTTCGGCGGCCTGCCGCTGTTCCACACGTTCGGCCAGACCGTCGTGCTCAACGCCGGGCTGCGTGCCGGCGCGGAGATCATGCTGCTGCCGAAATTCACCCCGGCGGGCGCCCTGGACATGGTGCTCGACGACGGGGTCGACATCTTCTGCGGGGTGCCCACCATGTACCTCGGCCTGATGCAGGCCTTCCGCGACCGGCCCGAAAAGCCCACCGCCCTGCGCTACGCGGTCTCCGGCGGCGCCTCGCTGCCGCTGGCTGCCCTGGAAGCGTTCGAGGAGAACTTCGGATCGAAGGTGTACGAGGGATATGGGCTCACGGAGACCTCCCCGGTCGCCACCTTCAACCACGTCGGCCGGGACCCGGTGCCGGGATCGGTCGGCACGCCGGTCTGGGGCGTCGACGTCGAGATCGCCCGACCGGAGGTCGTCGATGCCATCGAACTGCTGCCGCGTGGCGAACTCGGAGAACTCGTGGTCCGCGGACACAACCTCTTCTCCGGCTACCTGAACCGTCCCGACGCCACGGCGGAGGCCGTCGTCGACGGGTGGTTCCGCACCGGGGACCTGGGCACCAAGGACGACGACGGGTACCTGCGGATCATGGACCGCAAGAAGGACATGATCCTGCGTAACGGCTACAACGTGTATCCGCGGGAAGTCGAGGAATACCTGATGAAGCATGCGGAGATCTCCAACGTCGCCGTCTTCGGGGTGGAGGACGAGGCGCACGGCCAGGAGATCGTCGCCGCGGTGACGCTCGTTCCGGACAGCCGGCTCACGCCGGAGGCCATCCGCGACTACGCGTCCGAGGGGCTGGCCGCCTACAAGTATCCTCGGGTGGTGCGGATCGTGGAGGAGTTCCCGGTCGGGCCCAGCGGCAAGATCCTCAAGCGCGAGCTGGTGGCCAAGTACCAGGGCGGCTGAGTCACGCCCCCAAGGGTGGCGTATCCGTTTCGCGCCTCTGGATTCGGGCGCGCCCCAGCGAACAGCCAATGACATCGATGCAGTAGCCGAGTCCGAAGAGCAACCCCAAGGAGGGGAGGCGTCCGCCGGTCAGCGCGCCGTGCACGGCCGAATTCTGGTGCGAGAGGACAGGAAGGACGTCTGCGACGTACCAGCCGTTGACCACCGTTTGCTGTGGTGCCCCTTCCGTGGACGCGTCGTTGATGATCTTCTTGGCGTCGGCTGCTGAAATCTGGGAGGCCCATGTTTCAGAGGTCTCGCCGCTGGGAGCTGCGAACCAGACGATCACGGCCAGTACCGCCACGATCAGCCAGACCGCTGCGCGGTAAACGTCGAGGTTGAATCCCCGTGGTCTCTTCGCCGTCGTTTTCCGGGGAGGGAGGGGAGACTGCCCGACAGCGTCGGCACCCACAGGGGAGTGGGCAGGGGTGGGTACGGTCGGATCGTGCGACATGATGACGGCTCCAGAGACGGCGCGGGTGAGGCGTATCTGCTGAATGGCCCCAGTGAAGCTATCGGCGTTGGAGCCCCGGGCCGTTAGCTGCGGAAACGCCGTTGTCTCGCGACCGGAAAGCGGTCGCGGGCGACCGCGGCCTGGGACGGGTCGATGTCCACGACCAGGAGGTCGGCGGCGGTGCCGAGCTCGCCCAGCACCTCGCCCAGCGGGCCGAGCACCGTGCTATGTCCCACGGAGATGGGTGCCGCCTGGCACGAGCCGACGACGAAGCAGCCGTTCTCGATGGCGCGGGCTGCCGCGAGGACCTGCCACTGTCGGGTTTTGCCCGCCCCGGGCACCCAGGAGGCGCAGACCAGCAGCACGTCAGCGCCGACGTCGACGAGGGAGCGGGACTGTTCGGGGAAGCGCAGGTCGTAGCAGGCCTGCAGCCCGAAGCGCACGCCATCGAGTTCGAACGTCACCGGGGCGGCGTCCGGTGCCGGGTGGATGTAGTCGGATTCGGCGTACCCCTGGGCGTCGAAGAGGTGGACCTTCCGGTAGGCGGCCAGCCGCCGGCCCCTGGCGTCGAAGGCCACCAGCGTGTTGAATGCCCGGCCAGGCTCGTTCCCGCTTTCCACCACACCGGCGACCAGGGCGATGGCATGATCGGCAGCGATCCGCCCCAGCTCGGTGCACACCGGTCCATCCAAGGGTTCGGCGACGTCGAGGAAGGTGGCGTCGACGGCCTTCTTCTCGTAGGTCGCATACTCGGGCAGGACCAACAGCCGGGCTCCGTCGCCCGAGGCGCGCGCGGCGAGGGCGTCGATCGAGCGTAGGTTGGCATCGACGTCGTGCCCGGAAGCCATTTGGCCCACGGCGATGCGCATGCGCTACCTCCTTTCGACGGGCCCGCGGAATGACCGGGGCGGATCCTTCTAGACTGCCACTTCCTCGGTGGATTTCATTTCCGGCGGTGCCACCCGGAACCCGCGGGTGATGATGGCCAGCACCACCACGCCGACGGCCAGCCAGATCAGGCCCAGCGTCAGCGCATGCACGTCCAGCTGGGAGAGCAGGAAGGCGCAGATGACAGCCCCGATCCCGGGGACGACGACCCAGCTGACGACGTTCAGGTGTCGACCGGCCCGGGTCTCGCGCACGTAGTGGAACACCACGGAGACGTTGACCAGGGTGAAGGCGGTGAACGCCCCGAAGTTGATGAACGACGTCGAGGTGGCCACGTCCATGAAGATCGCGATCAGGCCGACCGCCCCGGCGATGAGCAGGTTCAGCACCGGTGTGTGGAAACGGGCGTTGAGCCGGCCGAACACCGCCTTCGGCAGGACCGAATCGCGGCCCATCGCGTAGAGCAGGCGGGAGGCGCTGGCCTGGGCGGCGAGTCCCGAGGCGAACTGGGCCACCACCAGCCCGGCGAGGAAGACGGCCCCGAAGACGGTCCCGCCGATCTGCAGGGCGATGGCGCTGGCCGCGGAGGAGGAGTCCTCGAACACGCCGCCCGGATGCACCAGCTGCGTCGTGTAGGAGACCAGGACGAAGATCCCGCCGCCGATCAGCGCGATGAGCATGATCGCCCGCGGCATGTTCTTGCGCGGTTCGATCGTCTCCTCCGTCAGCGTGGTGACGGCGTCGAACCCCAGGAAGGAGTAGGCGGCGATCGCGGCGCCGGCGGTGACCGTGCCGAAACTGGAGGTCGGGTTGGCGAACGGGCCGGCGCTGAACAGCCCGCCGGCGCCGTCGGCGGAGAAGACGTGGCCGATCGACAGGGCGACGAAGAAGACGATGACCAGCAGCTGGAACGCCATGAGCACGTAGTTCGCCTTGTCGGCGACCTTGATGCCCAGGATGTTCAGCACCGTGGTGATGGCGATGAAACCGATGATCCACACGGCCATCGGGATGCCCGGGAACTGGGCACTGAGGTAGGAGCCGCCGATCAGCCAGATGACCATCGGCAGGAAGAGGTAGTCCAACAGGATCGCCCACCCGACGAGGAAACCGGCCCGGGGGTCGATCGAACGGCGCACGTAGGTGTAGGCGGAACCGGCGACGGGATAGGTGATGGCCATGCGGCCGTAGCTGTGGGCGGTGAACAGCATGGCGATCATCGCCACCAGGTAGGCCGACGACGAAGCCCCGCCGGTCTCCTCGGCGATCACGCCGAAGATCCCGAGCACGATCAGCGGCGTCAGGTAGGCCAGTCCGAACAGGACCAGCGAAGGGAGCTTGAGGGTCCGGGTCAGCGTGGGTTGGGTGGTCATGGGGTGCTCCTGGGGGATCGGTGCTGCGGGGTCCAGGTGGCGGGGTCGATGCGCCCGTCGTAGACCGGGAGGTGGATGGGGGCTTCGCCGGGCCGGAATTGGGACCACATGCGGTTCACCCCGGCGGTGCCGTGTTCGCGGACGCGGGCGACGGCGGAGAGGTCGAGTTCGGCGGTGAGCAGTTCGGGTTCGGCGTCGGCGGCCTCGGCGATGACCTCGCCCTCGGGGCCGACAATGATGCTGCGACCTTTGCCCACCGGGCCGGCGCAGTTCACCGAGACCATGAACACCTGGTTGACGATGGCGTTCGCCCGCGCCAGGACCAGCTCCTGCTCGCGGTCCGGGGTCGTGGTCTTGACGACGTTGAGGATGACCTCGGCGCCCATCCAGGCCAGCTGGCGCGTGGTTTCGGGGTACCAGGCGTCGTAGCAGATGTTCAGCCCCACCCGGGTCTGGTCGAGGTCAGCGGTGGCGAACGCCGAGCCGGGGTCGTAGGGCTCATGGGGGCGCCACGGGAAGATCTTGCGGTAGCTTCCGGCGATCTCGCCGGTGGGGGAGAGGACCAGCTCGGTGTTGAACAGTTCCCCGGCGGGGCCGCGCTCGCAGATGCTGCCCGGCACCAGCCAGATGCCCAGGTCGCGGGCGATGGCCCGCAGGCCCGCCACGAACTCCCCGTCGAGCGGTTCTGCGGCGGCCTGCAGGGCCACGGTGCGCTGGCGGTCGGGCGAACCGTCCCCGAACAGGTGCAGTTCGGGGAACACCACCAACCGGGCGTCGGGACGCGCTTCCAGGGCATCGGCCACCTCGGCCGCGAAGGCGGTCAGCGGTTCGCCGATCTGGCGTGGGGCCGCCTGGGCGGCGACGAGTGGGAGGGTCGAGGTCATGCGGGGCTCCGAACGTTGTTGTGACTCAGCACATAATAGATCACAATGAACGAATAGAAAACAAGTGCGACGACGGACCTAGAGTAGGGGGATGAGCGTGCCTGACGAGGACCCCGCCGGCGGGGAGGATACCGCCGTGCGCATCGTGGGGGATTCCCCGATCGGCGCTGCGGCGCTGGCCGGCATCGACCGGATGAGTGCGATCGACGCAGTGCGCACGCGGATCGCGATGGCCATTTCGCTGCGGCTGTTGCAGCCCGGGGAGCGCCTGCCGGACCAGCACGAGGTCGCCCTCGGCCTCTCGGTCAGCGCCATCACCGCCCGCAGGGCGTTGACCAGCCTGGCCGGCGAGGGCATCGTCGTCCGTCGTCGGGGGCGCAACGGCGGCACCTTCGTCGCCGACGAGCCGCCTGCGGAGGCGCTGCGGGAACTCGCTGTCGGTCCCACCGATTTCGCAGCCGTGCACCAGCTCGTCGACCGGAGGATGCTCTTCGAATGCTCGGTCACGCATTTCGCGGCCTTGACCGCCACGGAGGCGCAGCTGGACGAGCTCGAGCGGCTGACCGCCTCGATGGCCGCCGCCACCACGTGGGCGGCCTACCACCAGGCCGACGAGCACTTCCATCGACTGGTGGGCTCGGCCTCCGGGCTGGAAAGCGCAACCGAGCAGTACCACCGCACCCTGGCGGATCTCTATGCGTACTTCATCCCGTATCCGATCCGGGAGCTGCACGCGGCAAACGCCGACCACGTCGAACTGGTGGCCGCGCTACGCGACCGGGATGTCGTGCGGTCCGTGGCGATTTCGCGGCGCCATGTGGATGTCCTGCACCGCACTATGTTCATGGGGTTGATCGGTTCCACTTAGGCCGGCGGCGGGCAAGGGCCCGGCCGATTGCCCGGACTCGGCCTTGTTATGGGCGCGCTGTCGTGCCGTCGGCGGTGCCGCGGGGTTGCCGGAGGCTGTCGTAGGCGAAGTCGACCAAATAGTCGTTCAGTGCGGTGGATGCGGCGGCCGCCGCCGTCTCGTCAGAGGCCAGGATGGCGTTCAGGATGCGACAGTGCAGACGTGCACCTTCGTGGATGTGGTGTTCCTGGTGGCGCATGTGGGCGATCCAGAACCGCCGCGACAGCGCCTGGGCCGGTGCCAGCGCCTCGGAAAGGTATTCGTTGTCGGCGGCGGCGGTGATCAGATGGTGGGTGGTCCTCACGGTATCGAGATAGGTCATCAGGGTGAACGTCTCCTCCTTCAGGCGCCTCACCATCGTCGACATCTCGTCGCGGTCCGCGCTCCGGGCCCGCTGGCAAGCCAACGTGACGGCCAGGACCTCCAGTGCGCGACGCATTTCGAGGAGCCGCAGTTGCGACTCCATCGATGCCGCGGGGATGAGGACGCCCTTGTTGGGGTGGATCTGCACCATCCGCTCGCGGGCCAGGCGCTGCAGTGCCTCGCGGATCGGCGTGCGGCCGAACCCCGTCATCTCGGTCAGGCGGGATTCGGAGACCAGTGAACCGGCGGCGATCTCCTGGAAGACGATCATCCGTTCCAACTCCGCGTAGGCGCCCTCGGCCTTGCCCTTGACTGCCATCTCCCGCCTTCCCCTCGATGTGCCCGCCCGTGGCGGCGGGTGCTCCCCACAGCCCAACGTATGCGACAAATCATTGACTTCTTGTGATCTTACCCATATGTTACCGATATATCGGTTGCACATCGCAGGGGGCGAGAGGGCAATCCACCACCTTTCTATGGAGGCTCCCAGTGAATTCCTCACCTCGGATCGAGAAACGCACCATCGACTTCATCCCCGATGCGGAACGGCACGGGTCCCCTCGCAGTCTGTTCTTCGTCTGGTTCGCCGCAAACACCTCGATCACCGCCGTGGTCACCGGTTCATTGTTCGTGGTGTTGGGGAACTCCGCCTTGTGGGCGATCCCGGCAGCCATCATTGGCAACATCCTCGGGGGATTCGTCACCTCGCTCCACTCTGCTCAAGGACCCATTCTCGGGGTCCCCCAAATGATCCAGAGCCGAGCCCAATTCGGCTACTACGGGGCGATCCTCCCACTTGTCCTGTCCCTGATCATCTACCTGGGCTTCTACGCCACGGGCCTGGTCCTGGGCGGACAGGCCATTGGAGACCTGCTCCATATCCCCACCCAGGGGGGAGCCGTCATCTTCGCGGCCATGTCCACGGTGTTGGCCATCATCGGGTACCGGTACATCCACAAGTTCTCCAAGGTGGCGACCGCCTTGAGTGCGGCGGTGTTCGTGGTCCTGTTCATCCGCATCCTCGCCGGCCCCGGCGCCGGAGCGCTGGCCGATGACGCCGGATTCGCGGCGGCCCCCTTCGTCTTGGGGATTTCGCTGGCCGCCTCGTGGCAACTGACCTTCGGGCCCTACATCGCCGACTACTCCCGCTATCTGCCCCGCAAGACCTCCAAGACCGCCACCATGGGGTGGACCTTCGCCGGAAGCGTCATCGGCGGGTCCCTGGCCATGACCCTGGGCGCCCTCGGGGCCGCGCTGGGTGGAAGCAGCTTCAACGGGAACCAGGTCGGGTACCTCGCCGACCTGGGAGGGAAGTTCGCCTGGCTGGTCCTGCTGGCGGTGATCTGTGGCAAGCTCACCGGAAACACGCTGAGCACCTACGGCGGCTTCATGTCGCTCGCGACGATTATCACGGCCATCACCCGGAAGGACATTGTCGGGCGCTCGGGCCGCACCGTGTACATCCTGCTCATCTCGGCGGTGGCCCTCGGCCTGGCTCTGGCGGCGACCAACAATTTCGTGGCCACCTTCACGAACTTCCTGTTGTTCTTGCTGTACTTCATGACCCCGTGGTCGGCCATCAACCTCGTGGACTTCTACTGGGTCCGCAAGGAGCGGTACAACGTCGAGGCCCTTTTCCAGCCCGACGGCGAATACGGCCGGACGAACTTCGTGGCCATCGCCGCATACGCTGCCGGCGTCCTCGTCCAGATCCCCTTCATGAACAGCCCGCTCTATGTCGGCCCGATCGCCGATTGGCTCGGTGGGGCTGAAATCGCCTGGCTGATTGGGCTGGCCGTGTCCGGCGCCGGCTACTACTTCTTCGCGCCGGCACGCAAGGCGCTGCGGAAGCAGCGGGCCGCCGACACCTCCGACCTGATAAACCCCTCCCGCTAACCATCCCCGGAACAGGACTAGGAACCCCATGAAATACGACCCCCGCACCGAAAAGAGCCCGCTTCCGTTCGCGCCGTTCAAGGCGCTCACCGTCCCGCGACCCATCGGTTGGCTGTCCAGCACCAGCGTCGACGGCATCGACAACATCGCTCCCTACAGCCAATGGCAGAACCTGACGTTCGACCCGCCCATGGTGATGTTCGCCGCCAATCAATACCCCGATGGCCGCCGCAAGGACACCGTCATCAATGCCGAGGAGACCGGCTGGTTCGTATGGAACATGGCGACCTGGGACCTCCGCGACGCCGTCAACACCAGTGCCATGGCCCTGCCCCGGGGCGACAGCGAGTTCGACCGGCTCCACATCACCCGCCGGAGCGCCGAGTTGTCGGCGGCCCCGATGGTGGCCGAGAGCCCCTTCCACTACGAGTGCAAGTACCTCTCGACCCACCGGCTTCCCGGCAATTCCAAGGTCGGGAGCATCGACGTGGTCTACGCAACCGTCGAGCGTATCCACCTCGAGGAGTGGGCACTGACGCCCGACGGGCGGATCGACATCCCTAAGGTCAAGCCCATTGCCCGCATGGGCTACTACGACTACACCGTCGTCACGGATACCTTCGAGATGCGGGTCCCGGAATCCGACGCCGACGAGATGGCCGGACTGGCCGGGCAACCCGGCTGATACCCGACGGGGACCACCGGTTATGGAAACCGCAAGTGCAGGGGTTCCGTAGCCGGTAGTCTCGGGGGAACCGAGCGGAAGGCTTTTCATGCGCGAGCTGGTCTACTACATCGCCGTGTCCATCGACGGCTACATCGCGGGCCCGGACGACGAGGTCGATTTCTACCCGAGTTCCGACGAGTACATGGCCCACATGCTCGCCGAGTACCCCGATACGATCCCGTCCCACATCCGCACCCAGGTGGGGTTGGCGGATGAACCGCTGACGACCTTTGACACGGTGCTGATGGGGCGGCGCACCTATGAACCGGCGCTCGCCGAAGGCATCACCAGCCCCTACTCTCATCTGCGGCAGGTTGTCTTCTCGCGCAGCCTCGAACAGCAGGACCCCGCGGTCCGGGTGGTATCCGGTGACCCGCTCGCGGTGGCCCGCTCGTTGAAATCCGAGGACTCGGCGTTCGACATCTACCTGGCCGGCGGCGGCGGGCTCGCGTCCGTCCTTTTGCCGGAGATCGACCGGATCATCGTCAAGCAGTACCCGGTCGTCGCCGGTGCTGGTCGGCCAGCATTCTCCGGGGCGTTTACCCCCACGGTCTTCGACCTCGAGGACGTCTCGAGGTTCGACGGCGGCAATGCGATCATGACCTACGCGCGCCGCGCGGGCGAGGAGGAGCCGGCATGAAGAACCCCAGCGCCGTCTTGCGCGGCGTCCGTGACGTGGCCATCGAGGACCGGCCCGTCCCCCTGCCCGCAGCCCACGAGGTCATCGTCGCCGTGAGGGCCACCGGCATCTGCGGCTCGGACGTCCACTACTACGAGCACGGCCGGATCGGCGACTTCGTGCTCGAGGCACCGATGGTCATCGGCCACGAATCGGCCGGTGTCATCACGGCCGTCGGCGCCGACATCGATCCCGACCGGGTTGGCCAGGTGGTGGCATTGGAGCCCGGCGTTCCCTGCCGGCATTGCGGGCAATGCCTGGCCGGGCGCTACAACCTGTGCCCCGACGTCGTTTTCTTCGCCACCCCGCCAGTGGATGGTTCGATCGCCGGCCTGGTCGCCATCGATGCCGATTTCGCCCACCCTGCTCCGAAGGGGCTCTCGTTCGAACAGGCCGCGATGGCCGAACCGGTGTCCGTCGGCGTCTGGGCAGCGCGCAAGGCCGGTATCACCGCGGGGGACCGCGTGCTGGTGACGGGAGCCGGTCCGATCGGTCTCTTCGCCGCCCAGGTTGCGCGCGCCCAGGGAGCCCTAGCAGTCGCGGTTACCGACCTGAGTGAATACCGCCTGGGAGTGGCCCGCGAGCTGGGCTTCACTGCGGTGCCCGCCGGTGTGGAGCTGCCCGGCGGCTACACGGTCCTGCTGGAATGCTCAGGTGCGCAGCCAGCCGTCGAATCCGGGCTGCGGGCACTGGCTCCGGCGGGTCGGGCCGTATTGGTGGGCATGGGGGCCGACCAGGTCTCCATCAGCGTCCCGCTCATCCAGGGCAGGGAGCTCTCGATCACCGGCGTCTTCCGCTACGCCAACACCTATCCGACGGCCTTGGCGCTGATCGCCTCCGGCGCAGTGGACACCGCTCCATTGATCACCCACCGGTTCGAATTGGAGGACACCGAGGCGGCCCTGACACTGGCCCGCCGCGAACCCGAATCGCTCAAGGCAGTGGTGCTGAACTGACCGGCATCACCGGTCCATGAAAACGACGCCGGCCGCCACCCCTGAAAGGGGAGGCGGCCGACGTCGTGCTGTTGCTGCTGGACCTAGTTGGCCGAGGGCAGGACGAACGCCGAGTCGACGTTGATGGTGACCTTGTCGCCGACCAGGACGCCGCCGGCTTCGAGGGCGGCGTTCCAGGTGATGCCGAACTGCTTGCGGGAGATCTGCGTGGTGGCGGAGAACCCGGCGCGGGTGGCGCCGAACGGATCGACGGCGACGCCGCCGAACTCGACCTTGAACTCGACCGGGAGGGTGGTCTCCTTGATGGTCAGGTTGCCCTTGAGGACGAAGTCTTCCTGGTCGCCTGCGGCGCCGGTGGAGACGAAGGTCATTTCGGGGAACTGCTCCACGTTGAAGAAGTCCTCGCCCTTGACGTGGCCGTCGCGGTTCTCGTCATTGGAATCGAAGGAGGCGGTCTTCACGACGGCCTCGACCTTGGAGGCCTCGAGGGACTCGCCGACCGTGAGGGTTGCGTCCGAGTCGGTGAACGCGCCGCGGACCTTGCTGATGCCTGCGTGGCGGACGCTGAATCCGACCTCGGTGTGGGCCTGGTCGAGCTTCCAGGTGCCGGGGGTGAGCGTAACTGACATGTTGGACTCCTTTGCTTTTCTCCGGCGGAACCGGGGTTTGTATGCTTATGCATATAACTATGACACTACATCATTGAAGTGTCAAGCATTATTTTTCAGGAGATTTCCGAAGCCCTCTCGACCGCGGGTCGCAGACGCGGAATCGTGGGCCCAGAGGCCACCGCGACATCGCAACGCCACAGGGAGCAACTATGGATGAGACCTTCGAGTTGGCAGTGCCGGACGGCCAGCCGGTCATCACCTACCACCGGGAGTTTGGTGCGCCGGTCACGCGCCTGTTCCGTGCGCACGCGGATCCCGGGCTGATGGCCCGGTGGGTCGGGCCGAAGGAGGCAGGGATCCGCCTATCCCATTTCGATTTCCGTCCCGGCGGCGGTTACGCCTACCGGCAAGTCGATGGCCAGGGGCGCGGCCACGTCTTCAATGGCGTCTTCCACACGGTCCTCGAGGACGAGTTGATCATCCAGACCAGGGAATTCGATGGAGTGCTGGAACTGATCGGACTGGAATCGGTGGCCTTCACCGATCTGGGCGACGGACGCAGTGGCCTGACAGGGCATCATGTCTACCGTTCCCAGGGAGCGCGTGATGCCATGGCGTCGGGTGGGATGGAAAAGGTCCTCGTCGACGGGTTCGCCCGTCTGGATGCCGTGCTGGAAGAGATGCACGACGGCGGAAACGGGCTTCCGTAATCAGTCCCGGGGTTTTCCGGCTGCCGACGCGTCGACGCCGGCTTCGCGATAGCGTGCCGCGAGCTCGGACCGTGAGCTGACGCCCAGCTTCGCGTAGATCCGGGTCAGGTGGTACTGGACGGTCTTGATGCTGACGAAAAGTTCCTCGGAAGCCTGCTTGTTCGTGTTGCCCGCGGCGACCAGTTGGGCCACCGCCTGTTCCTGGGAGGTCAGCGAGGGGAGACCCTCATGGGCGGTGCGGGACATGGCCGATCCGCACGCCTGCACTTCACGTTCGCAACGCTTCACGTAGGTGTCCGAGCCCAGGGCGGCGAACTCCTCCCGCGCCCGGGAGAGGATCGAGGCGGCCTCGCGGCGTTTGCCGGCGCGACGCAGGGTCTGCCCGTAGGCGAAATAGACGCGGGCGCGTTCGTAGGGCATGTTCAGGGAAGACAGGCTGCCCAGCCCCCGTTCGAATGCCTCGGTGGCGGCGCCGATGCGTCCGCGCGCGCCGAGGATCCGGCCGCGTACGTAGGAAAGCCTGGCGATCTCCGACTTCCTGCCGCGCTGGGCGGCTGCCGCCTCGTAGGGCTTCAAGAAGGCGTCTGCCTCATCCACGCGGTCCTTCATGACCAGGGCGTTGGCGTAGACGTCCTGCCAGGGCCAGAATCCGGGCTCGTCGATCCCGCGACCGTGTTCCAGGTCCAGGAGTGGTTCCAGGGCGCGGAGCACGCCGTCGTAATCCGTGGTGGCCTCCGCGACATAGGCCAGGGCCGTGCGGTAGGGCAGGACCATGATGGGATAGTTCTCCGTGTTGGCCCGGCCAGCGTTCAGATGGCTCGCCGCGAGTTCCCAGTTGCCGCGCAAGACGTAAATGCGGGTGGCGATCCCGTGAAGCAGCGGCCTGATGGTCTCCATTCCGGTGCGCTCCTGCAGCAGCACGGCCTCATCCACGGTGCGCAACGCGGTATCCCAGTCCCCGGAATGAAAGTGGGTCTGCGCCAACCAGGCACGGGCCCAGAGCGAAATCCGGTAGGACCCGGAGCTGAAATCGGTGCACACTGCGGCCGCCAGTTCCGTCCGTGCCGCGCTGAGGCGGTCCGTGGCGACATCGAGCCATCCCATGGACATGGACACGCGCTGCCGTTGGGCCCCCAGGTCATCTCGACGCAGCAGTGCCGCGTAGCAGTCCGCTGCCTCGGACAGCCTGCCGGTGGCTCCCAGCCCGAGGCCGCGGATGGCCTGGGCCTCGATGTAGGCGGGGCTTCCGTCCTCGGCCAATGACGTGGCCCGTTCGGCCCACATGACGAGGTCGACCCCGTCGAGTCGGACCAGGGAATCCAACACCCGGCGCAGCGCGATGGTCCCGGCCAGCGCCGGTTCGTGGGCGGGGCTGACGCGGCGCCAGGCCCGATCCAACTGCGTTCCCGCGTCCGCCTGCCGCCCCTGCAGGATCGAGACATACCCGGCAACTGCATCCCGGGCGGGACCGGTGTCGTCGGTGCCGATCTCGTCGGCGTAGGTGAGGGCGCGGGGGAGTTCCCCGGCGGCAACCAGGGCGTCGATGGCCTCGAGTTGCAGGGCATGGCTGGCGGACTCGCTGGGGTGCAGATGGCCCGCCGAGAGCAGCGCGTTGGCCGCTTTGGACCAGGCTCCGGCTTCGGCTTGGCTCTTCGCGTACGCTTCGAGTTCCCCGGCTAGTCCCGCCTCGGGCAGCAGGGCGGCCGCTGCACGGTGGGCCAGGGCCAGGCCGGGGTCCGTCTGGAGGCTGGCCGCCAACTGGTGGAGGCCAATCCGCCGGGACAGCGGCATGGAATAGTAGACCGCCGCTTGCTCCACGGTGCCGGCAAAGGAGACGGCCACGTCCCCGCCGTTGCCCACCACGCGGAGCAGGCCGTGGAGTTGGGCCACTTCCAGGGCAGGGAGGGGATCGTCGACCCCCGCCAACGCGGTGGCCTGGACCAGCGCACTGGTTTGCCCCAGGACTGCCGCCGCCTCGACGAGGGAACGCGCCGACGTCCCCACCGTGTCCAGCCTGGCCGCAACGGCGTCCACGAGGGCCTGGGGGGCGGGTAGCAGTCCGCGCCATCGGCCCCAGGCTGCGGCAGGAACCTCCCGGAGGAGGTCCAGGACGTGCCGGGCGTTTCCGGTAGTGTGCTCGGCCAGCTGGTGTGCCAGGGGAGCTGTCAATGCCACGCCCCCGCGGCGAAGGGCCACTTCGCGCACCGCTGTGCCATCGAGGGGTCCCAGCACCAGACGGGTGGAACCGAGGCTTTCGATCACGTCGCGGATGGCTGAGGGGAGTCGATGGTGTTGCCCGGAGCGCAGGGCGAGGATCACGAGCAGCTTCTCGGCGTGGAGGTTGCGCGTCACGCAGGTCAGGGCTTCGAGGCTGGCCCGATCCGCCCACTGGAGGGAGTCGACCCACAGGACGGCTGCGGCGCCGTCTGCCGGGACCCGGAGCTTGTCCAGGACCACTTGGGCGGCATCATGGGCGCGGCCTGTTGCCGCCAGCCGGCCGGCCTCGGCATCGAGTTGGGCCAGGAGTCCGCCCGGTTCCTCCACCTGCCCTACGGCACCGTGGGCGCTCAGTTGGCGGAGCCCCGGTGGTGAAGCGAGGAAGGCCTCGACCAGGGCCGTTGCGCCGCTGCCCTCGGGCCCGGAAACGACGGCCACGCGGGGCAGGCCGGCGGTCGCCTCGGCCAACAAGCCCGCCAACGCCGCAAGCTCCGGACCACGGGCAATGAGTCCGTGATCCGGAGCGTGGGCGACGCCGTCGTGTGCTTGATGGTTCATGACCTGCCAGCTTACTGTGTGATGCGTGTCCCACCCGGGGGTGTGACGGCGCCCCCAGCCCCTGAGGGGCTAGCCCAGATCGCCGCCGGCGACCGGCAGGACGCTACCGGTGATGTTCGATGCCTCGTCGGAAGCGAGGAACACAATCGGTGCGGCCTGTTCACCCAAGGTGCCGTAGCGCTTGAGCAGCGACGAATTGATGGTCTGGTCGATATGGGCCTGGTGCCAGGCCTGTTCGACGTCGTTCTGCGGTGTCGGCGTTCCCCGCGGGATCTTGCGCGGGGGCGCCTCCGTGCCCCCCGGGGCGGTGGCGACCACCCGGATGCCGTGTTCGGCGTACTCCATCGCCAGCGAGGCGGTGAGCGCATTCACCGCACCCTTTGCCGCACTGTAGGGAATGCGGTGGATGCCGCGGGTGGCCGCGCTGGAGACGTTCACGATCACGCCCGAGCCCTGCTGGACCAGCTGGGGCAGCACGGCACGGCAGGCGTACAGGGTCGTCATCAGCGAACGGTCGATCTCCGCCCGGATCTGGGTGTCGGTGAACTCCGTGAACGGCTTGAAGTTGATGGCACCACCCACGTTGTTGACCAGCACATCGACGCGGCCGAATTCCTCCACCGCAGCGGACACGGCGGCCTCGGCCCCGGAGAATGTCTCCAGGTCCGCGGTCACGCTGGTGACCCGGGCACCGGTGGAGCGCAGTTCCCCGGCCGTCTCGTGGACCAGCTCGGCCCGGTCAACGAGGACCACCGAGCCGCCTTCGGAGGCGACCCTGCCGGCAACGGCACTGCCGATCCCCTGGGCGGCACCGGTGACCACGACGACCTTGCCGTCGAAACGGCCCGGATGGAACGTGCTCATGCGCTCACGCCGTGGGCGGAGGAGCCCACCATCGCGGCGCGCATCGTGGCCTTGGCATGCTCGTTGTGCGCGATGATGCAGGTGCGGGCTGCTGCCTGGTCCCCGCGCTCGAAGGCATCAACCAGTTCCAGGTGGTCGTCCGCGACGGCGCCGTCGACCCAGTTGCCGTTCTTCAGGACGTCGTCCATCATTCCCTGCACGCCCAGCCGGGAGTAGGCCTCGCGCAGGAACCGGTTACCGGTGCTGGCGAACAGGAAGTCGTGGAAGGCGGCGTTGGATGCCGTGAACCCCTGCGCGTCGACGAAGCGCTCGTCGCCCAACGACGTGCCGGCCAGTTCGGCCAGGATCCGATATTCGGCGAGCTGGCCGTCGGTGAGCCGGTTCATCATCAGTTCCATCGCGCCGAGTTCCAGCGCCATGCGGGCGTCGAATTCGGCCTCGACGGTTGCGTGTTCCTCGCCGATCTCGTACTCGGCCGCCGGGGAGGCCGCGGTGTCGGTGACACCGGCTTCCGGTGCCTCGGTCGCCGCGGCCGGAGCAGTCGTAGGTTCCGGCGTGGCTTCCGTCTCGGTGGCGGCAGCAGCGGGGACCGCCAGGGCGAACTTCTCGTAGTAGAAGTTCACGGGGTTGATGCCCTCCGCCGTGAGGTGCTTCCGGACGCCCTCGACCATGGGAGGCGGGCCGCACAGGTAGATGTCGACGTCGCCGTCGTTCAGGTGTGCCGGCTGGAAGTGGTTGGTGACGTAGCCCTTCTTCTCGGCTGCGCTCTCCGGATCACCGACGACCACGTCGAAGGTGAAGCCGTCGATCTTGGAGGCATAGTCCTCCAGGACGTCGACTTCCACGAGGTCGGTGTCGGTGGTGACGCCGTAGATGAGGTGGACGGGGTGGGCTGCCGTCTCGGCCGACATCTTCTCCAGCATCGACAACAAGGGAGCCAGCCCGGTTCCGCCGGCGAGCAGCAGTGCGGGACGCTTGATCTCGCGCATGAAGAAGCTGCCCATGGGGCCGGTCAGCGTGAGCTGGTCGCCTTCCTTCGCGGTGTCGCGCAGGTAGGAGGACATGACGCCCTGGTCGGTGATGCGGATCAGGAACGACAACGTGTCGGCGGTGGGGCCGGAGCTGAACGAGTAGGAACGTTCCTGGTCGGTGCCCGGGACGGAAACGTTGACGTACTGTCCGGGCAGGAAGGCGAGGGCCTCCCGGTTCTCGATGGAGACATCGAACCCGTAGGTGGTGTCGGAGAGCCGGCGGATCCGCTGCAGTGTCGCGTCGAAGACGCCGGCGGCGGTCTTGGCCACGTCGGAGGTCGTGGGGATCTGCAGGACGAGGTCGGACTCGGGGACCATCTGGCACGGCAACGCGTACCCGGCCTCTGCTTCTTCGTCGGTGAGGGCGTCCTCGATGTAGTCGCCGCCGTCGTACTTTCCGGATTCGCAGAAGGACTTGCACGTGCCGCACGCGCCATCGCGGCAGTCGAGCGGGATGTTGATGCGGGCCTTGTAGGAGGCGTCGGCGACGGTTTCGTTGGGTCCGCACTTGATGAAGCGGGTGATGCCGTCCTCGAAGCTCAGGGCAACCTGGTAAGTCATGAAATCGCTCTTTTCAGGTGGATTAGATGTGGTAGATGTCCACGACATGGTGGATGTAGTCGTTCTTCAGGACGACCTTCTTCTTCAGGATCTGCGGCTGGGTGCCGGACAGGTCGATCGTGTAGAACGACGTGCCGAAGTAGGTGTCCACGTTGTCGTAGCGAAAGTAGAGGGTGAACCAGTTGAAGCGGACGTCCACCTGGTCGCCGCGGTGCTCGACGATCTCCACGTTGGAGATGTTGTGTCCGGTGCGCGGCTCGGGGATGCTGGTCGCCGAGGAACGGTCGGTGCGGATGCGGAACACCCGGTCCTCGAGGCCACCGCGGTTGGCATAGTAGATGAGCGAGATCTCGCGCTGCGGGTCCTCGGTGATCTGCCCGTTGTCGTCCCAGGCAGGCATCCAGAATTCGGCGTCCGGGTGGTAGCAATCCACCCAGCGTTCGAATTCGCGGTCGTCCAGGAAGCGGGCCTCGCGGTAGAGGAACTGGCTGATGCGGTGGAGCTCGGCGATGTGTTGTTCATCGGTGAGAGCGGCCGCGGAGGTATCTGTGGTGGTCATGCTCGTTGTCCTTTCGTCGTCTCGCTCTAGTGTCCGCAGCCGGTGGTGGGCTCCGCGATGGCCTGGCCGGCGGGCCGCTGGGCGGCTTCGCGTTCCTCGGAGGCAACCGCTGCCCGCATCTCCTGCGCCCAGTAGTTGTGCTGGATGGGGTAGAGGCCCTCGTCTTCGGTCATCGCGCCGCTGGAGATGGGGTTGATGCCGATGCCCCGGGCCGTCTCGTCCGGACCAGTAATCTGGTGTTCCACGCCGCGGCTCATGTCGTTCCACGGGGCATTCTTGGCCAGGTAGGTCTTCTGGCAGGACCGGAATTCCTCCAGGTCATCCGGGGTGGCCATGCCCGAGGCGTTGAAGAAGTCCTCGTACTGGCGAATGCGGTTGGCGCGGGAGGCGTCGGACTCGCCCTTGGGGGCGATGCAGTAGATGGTGACCTCGGTCTTGTCCACGGAGATCGGCCGGAAGTGGCGGATCTGCGAGGAGAACTGGTCCATCAGGTACACGTTCGGGTACAGGCACAGGTTGCGCGAGGCGCCGACCATGAATTCTGCCTTCTTCTCGCCGAACTCTTCCTTCCACTGGTCGAGCTGTCCGTAGTTCGGGCGGTCCTGCGGGTTGCCCCACCACATCCACAGCAGCAGATGCCCGTGGTCGAAGGAGTAGTAGCCGCCGCCCTGCTTGCCCCAGGTGCCGGCGTCCATGGCCTTGGTCTCGTTGGCGGATTCGCCGCTGGAACGCCGGGCGGTCGTGGCCGCGTAGTTCCAGTGGGTGGCCGAGACGTGGTAACCGTCGGCGCCGTTTTCGGCCTGCACCTTCCAGTTGCCGTCGTAGGTGTAGGTGGACGAACCACGCAGGATCTCCAGGCCCTCGGGGGACTGGTCGACGGTCATGTCGATGATCTTGGTGGCGTCGCCGAGGTGCTCCTCGAGCGGCTTGACGTCGGCGTTGAGCGAGCCGAAGAGGAAACCGCGGTAGCTCTCGAAGCGGGCGACCTTGGTCAGGTCGTGGGAGCCTTCCTTGTTGAACTGCTCCGGGTAGCCGCCGGTACGCGAGTCCTTGACCTTGAGCAGCTTGCCGTCATTGCGGAACGTCCAGCCGTGGAAGGGGCAGGTGAAGTTCTTGCGGTTGTCCGTCTTCTTGCGGCACAGCATGGCGCCGCGGTGGCTGCACGCGTTGATGAGGCAGTTGAGCTCGCCGTCCTTGCCGCGCGAGATGACCACCGGCGAGCGGCCGATGTACGTGGTGAAGTAGTCCCCGACCTCGGGGATCTGGGATTCGTGGGCCAGGTAGACCCAGTTCCCCTCGAAGATGTGCTTCATCTCGAGTTCGAAGATCTCCTCGTCGGTGAAGATCTCGCGCTTGGTCCGGTGGATGCCCTCCTCCGGGACTTCGACAACGGCGTCCTGGAGTCGCCGGCTGACCTGCTCGAGGGTTTCTGTCATCGTGTTCTCCTATGCTCCGGATGGGCTTGGCAGCCCGGGCCGACCATTCGGTCGGTTCACGTCATTCCCTACATGCTGCCAGCGTGTGTGGCCGGTCACACTAGGTGTCTGCCTAGGGTTGGCCTAGGGGGGTATTGAGAGTCGCAGGATTCGAATCCGGCCGAAATGGATACTTGTCCACGGTGTGCGCGCAGTCGTAGCGTTGGCAGCCGTGGTGCCCGCTCGGTGGGCCGCCCCTCCACTCCATGCAGCGGCCGATCGCGGACTTCTCCGTCCCGCCGTCGCCCCCACCAACTCCCGGAAGGCCGGATGCCGATGACGTCGACCAGCACCTCCACCCGCCGTCGCAGCCCCCGCCGGCCGCGGTGGTCCGACGTATCGGTCTCCGCGGTGGTCGCCGGCCTGATCGCCGTCGCCGTCTCCTACGCCGGACCCCTGCTGGTTGTCCTGAACGCCGCCCGGAACGCCGGGCTCTCCCCGGAGCAGACCTCCTCATGGGTGTGGGCGATCTCCGTGGGCAGCGGGGTCGTCTGCGTGCTCCTGAGCCTGTTCACCCGCCAGCCGGTCGTCGTTGCCTGGTCGGTGCCAGGTGCCGCACTGCTGCTGGCCGCGCTGGGCAACTACAGCTACTCCGACGCCGTCGGCGCCTTCATGGTGGCCGGTTTGCTGGCCCTGGTGCTGGGTGTGACCGGGTGGTTCGGCAAGTTGCTGGCCAGCGTGCCCGGCCCCATCCTCGCCGCCGTGCTGGCCGGTGTCTTGTTGCCCTTCGTGCTCAAGGTGGCCGGCGCCGTGGTCGACGCCCCGCTGGTGGCCGGCGGCGTGGTCGTCTCCTACCTGCTCGGCCGCCGGTTCATCCCCAAGTACGCCGTCCTGTTGGCCCTCTGCGCCGGCGTGCTGTTGGTCCTGGCTTCCGGGGCGGGAACGGCTCCCCGCGTGGGCCTGGAGCTTTCGGGGCCGGTGTGGACGACGCCGACCTTCAGCCTGCCGGCGGTCATGGGCATCTCGATCCCGTTGCTCATCGTCACCATGGCCGGGCAGAACGGCCCGGGCCTGGCGATGATGCACGCCAACGGGTATGCGGCCAACGACCGGTTGCTGCTGGGCGGATCGGCGGCCGCCTCCATCGCCTTCGCCCCGTTCGGTGCCCACTCCATCAACCTGGCCGCCATCACCGCGGGCATCTGCACCGGACGGGAGGCCCACGAGGACCCCGCCCGCCGCTACATTGCCGGGGTCTCCTGCGGCATCTTCTACCTGGCGTTCGGCATGATCAGTGGAACCGTGGTCGCCCTGCTGGCCGCGGTGCCGGATGAACTGATCACGGCCATGGCCGGTGTCGCGCTCATCGGCGCTCTACAGGTGTCCTTCACCGACACGATGGCCGGAGCGCGGGAGAACCCCGCAGCCGTCGAGTCGGCCCTGGTCACCCTGGCCATCACCGCTTCCGGGGTGGCCCCGTGGGGGATCGTGGCACCGTTCTGGGGATTCCTCGGCGGGGCGGTCGCGTACCTGCTGCTGCGCCGGACCCGCTCGGGCCGCTAGGCCGGGCCGGGGTCAGCGCCGCCCTCTCAGCACGCGACGCAGCGACGCCCAGCGGCGGCGCAGCCGGTTCATCGCGGACTGGCGGGACGTGGTGCCCCCGGCGTCGCGCTGGCCCACGGTGATGTCGGCGACGATCTCCCACCGTGGTTGCCCGCCGTCGTCGTGCTTCACCACGCCCCGGGACCAGCTGATGCGCAGCCCCTGTTCACTGTCCTCGAGGATCGCCAGGTTGTTGTCGAACCAGGGCCCGCGGATGCCCGACCAGTCCAGGGGCGGAGGCGGGACGCCGGCGGCGCGGGCCAGGACGGAACCGACGAGCCGTGCGGGCCCGTAGGCCATCGACGAGGCGAAGAGGCGAAGCGCCGGCGGCATCGGGTTGCGCATGGGGGAGCAGACGGCCTGGATGATCCGGCTGCCGGTGACGCGCTTGACTTCGGAGGCGTAGGAGAAATGCACGTCCCCGGAGAGGAACGCGACCGTCCGGGGCGCGGTGCCCCGCCGGCCGTCGGCGGTGTCCGTCACCAGCTCGGCGACGCGGCGGAAGCTGCTTTGGAAGGCCGCCCAATGTTCCAGGTCGACCGCCTGGCGAACGGTTTCGCCCATCCGCGACCAGGTGCGGCCCCACGCTCCTTCGGAGATGGCCTCGTCCCACGATTCGACGTGGTGCAGGCCGTTGGGCAGCAGGAAGGGCAGGGACGTGCCGATCAGCAGGTGGCGGAATCCGCCGTGGAGGCGCTGTTCGACCCAGGCCATCTCCTCGTCGTCCAGCAGCGACCGGGACCCGGGTTCCAGCGCGCGGGCCGCGCGTGAGTCCACCACGAGCAGGCGCACGTCGTCGAAATCCCGGCAGTAGCTCCACCGGTAGGTCGTCGGTTCCCGGTCGGCGCGGTCCGCGAAGGCGTCGATGTCGGCGCTGAGGTCGAGTTCGGCGTCTCCATCGTGTCCGGCGATGCGCTGCCAGAGCGGATCCTGCGCCCGCTCGGCGGGGGAGAGGTTGCCCAGATGCTGGTAGACCCAGTAGCTTCCCAGCCCGGCGACGATCCGGTCATGCCACCAGGACGTGGCCTCCATGCTGCGGCGCCATGACAGGGAGGCGTTCCAGTCGTCGCGGATGTCGTGGTCGTCGAAGATCATGGCCGTGGGCAGCATGGAGAACATCCAGCGGATCGCCGGCTCCGACCACGCCAGGCCGTAGAGGTGGGCGTACTCCTCGAAGTCGCGCAGTTCCGCACCCGGGGGTTCGTTGATGTCGCGGCGGCTGCGGATGAACTCCTGCATGGCGTTGCTGGTGACGTCCGCATACACCTGGTCACCGAGCAGCAGGGCCAGGCCGGGCCAGTCCGGTGCTTGCGTGCTGGCCATGTGGACCGCATAGGAGCGCAGGGCGTCCACGCCGTGCTTGCGGTTGCCGGCGGCATCGTGGGGGACGCTCGTGCGGCAGGAACCGAAGGCCAACCGCAACGGGACGCCGCGGCCAGGGGTCCGGATGACCGACGGCGGATAGTCGGAGGATTCGGGCCACACCGGGTGGCCATCGAGGGTGACCCGGTACGGGAGCTCGGCGCCGGCGGCGAGCCCGTCGAGCGCGACCAGGGCGTAGTGGTGCCCGTGGACGCCGAATGTCCGCGCCACCCAGGTGCCCGCATCCGTTTCGACGCCGACGGTGCCCGCCTGGTTGGTTTCGACCCAGAGGGACGCGCTGGTCTCCTCCACATGGCGGAGCATCGGGCCCAAAAGCAGGGTCGGGGCTGGGGCGGCCTCGGGTTCCATGGAAATCCTCCTGGGCAGGGCATCGTCGACGTCTGCCGTACCGCGGATGCAGCACGGCGCGTGGGGTGATCGAAGGGCGCACTGCCATCGTACGGCCCGGCGGGGCGCGCCGCCCGGCGGATGTTGCCCGCGTCGGCCGACCCAGGGCGTGCAGAACGGCGGAGAGCGCCGGTGGTCCGCTACGGACGGGTCGACGGATGGTGGCGGGGCACCAGGGGCGGCGATGCGGCGACGCCGGCGCCCCGGCCGAGGCCGTCCAGCACGCTGCGGATGGCGGCGAGCGAATCGACGCGGGGGCTCCAGCCGAGCTCCGTGCGGGCACGGCGGGTGTCCATGATCGGGGCACCCTGTGCCATGTCCACCCAACCGGGATCGGTGGTCAGCAGCCGCACGGACCAGAGGGCGGAGACCACCGCTCGCACCAGGGGGACGGGTACCGGTAGCCACCGGCGTGCCCCCAGCAGCCAGGCGACGGCGTCGGGGGTGACGACCGGCTCGGCGGCGATGTTGAACGCACCGCCGGCCTTCTGGTCGAGCACGCGCCAGTAGGCATCGGCGATGTCGTCGGCATGGACGGCCTGGAAGACGAACTCGCGGGGGAACGGCAGCAGGGGCAGCCGCAGGCGGTGCAGGAAGAACTGCGGCATCGCGGCACCGAGGAAGTACCGGCCGATCTCGCTGCCCGCGTCGGGCTGGAAGATCAATCCCGGCCGGAGCCGGGCGACGCGGGTCCCGGGGTGGTCGGACTCGAACGCGTCCAGCAGGGCCTCCTGCTCGCCCTTGAACCGGCTGTAATGGGAGGAGGGGATTCCACGGGCCGGGTGGCTCTCGTCGACCCGGTGGTCCTTGGGACCCGCGCTGTATGCTCCCACGGACGACGCGCAGACCACGTGGCCGACGCCGGCCTCGACGGCGGCGGCCAGCACGTTGGCCGTCCCGTCGACGTTGGTCGCCCGCATCACGGGTTCCCGGTGGTTCGGCTGCAACAGCCACGCCAGGTGCACGACGGCGTCGCAGCCTTCCAGCGCCGCGGCCAGTTCCGTGCGGCTCGACGGCGCGGAGATGTCGATGGCGTTCCACTGCACGCCCCCGTACGCGGCGTCGGACGCGCCCGGCAGGCGGCGGGCGACCCCCACGATCTCCAACGGCTCGTCGCGCTCGACGCCGGCGGCGTGGAGGCGACGCAGCAGTGCCGTCCCCACGTTCCCGGTTGCTCCCACAATGGCTACTCGCATGGCCACCACGCTAGCTTTCCGCGTCCGGGCTGGATAGGAAACGTGCGGCAAAGGTTGGATCCGCGGAGAACCAGCTGGCAGGTGATGCGGCGCCCGCTGCGCCCGTGCTCCACGCTCGTGCTGCCGGCAGGTCCCGCTCCGGAAGGACCAGACGACCCGTGGGGTCCGACGGCACAGGGGAGCCAGGGTCATCACCCCCCATGACATCGACCATGGCGGCATCATCGGCAGCACCATGGCCGCGTTACCAGCAACGGGCACAGCAAGCTGCCGGGATCGCCGGGCGGGGCGGATCCGCACCCGGCGCCGCCCGGAGACCCACCCGCGTTCCCGGGAGGATCAATGTCGACTCCACCCCGCAGGCTACGTCGGATGGGCAGGAACGGCCCGAACTGCTGCGCCAGTCGGCTGGGACCCCTACCATGGGCCTTGGCACGGATAGCACCATGGCCCGCGCGAGGCACGACCGCAGTCCAATTACACCCATCCGATGACCGGAGAACACCATGAGTGATGAGCAACGCCGTCGCAAGCTGGGGGACACGGATGCGCCCGTCGAAGACGAGATCGCCGAATCGTTCGATCGCATCGTCGCAGAGGGCGCCGCGCGGCTGGCCCGATCATGGACGACCGTCCTCGTCACCGGAACGTTTGGCGGACTTGAGGTCGGTGCCGGCGTCATGGCGTACCTGGCGGTCCTCTACGAGACGGGTGATCACCTGCTGGCCGGCTTGGCCTTCGGCATCGGGTTCGTGGCCCTGTTGCTGGCCAAGAGCGAGTTGTTCACGGAGGGGTTCCTGGTGCCGATCACCGCCGTGGCCGCGAAGGAGGCCAGCATCGCGCATCTGGCCAAGTTGTGGGGCGGCACGCTCGTGATGAACCTGGTCGGCGGATGGGCGTTCATGTGGCTAGTGGCCGTTGCGTTCCCCCAGTTCGAGCCCGACCTGGAGAAGGCCGCCCTGCACTTCGTGGACGCGGGATTCACCTGGCAGTCGGTATGCCTGGCGATCCTAGGCGGGAGCACCATCACCCTGATGACACGGATGCAACAAGGCACCGAGTCCACGGTCGCCAAGATCATTGCGGCCATGGCCGGTGGCTTCCTGCTCGCCGGACTGCAGCTTTTCCACTCCATCCTGGATTCGCTGATCATCTTCGGCGCCATCCACGCCGGGGCACCGGTCAGCTACCTGGACTGGCTCGGTTGGTTCGGCTACACGCTGGCCTTCAACATGCTCGGTGGGCTCCTCCTGGTCACCGCCCTGCGATTGCTGCGCAACAAAGACCTGATCGCCGAGCGACGGCAACCGACGTCGGAGGATGCCGAAACGCGGCGGTAGCCGTCATGGCACCTGCAGGAACCCCGCACTGCAGAACAATCCGCGCGCGGGGATCGTCAAGCCACGCCGTGGTGACCCGGGGCACAATGGGTTCCAAGCCACCACGCGCCGCGAACGCGGCGGCACCCCAGCCCAAGGAGCAGGCATGTCCACGCAACCGGCCACCGCAGCAGCCACCTACCAGGACCTCCTGGCCCGCATCGCCCCGCAGGGCGAATCGCGCCCGATCAACGACCCGGCCACCGGCGGGGAGGTCGGCCGCGCCCCCGTGCACACCACCGCCGACCTGGACGCCGCCGTCTCCGCCGCCCGCGCCGCCCAGCCGCGGTGGGGCGCCCTGTCCCACGCCGAACGCAGCGACTACCTCAACCGTGCCGCCGACGCCGTGGAAGCCAACGCCGAACCGCTGGCCGAACTGCTCTCCCGCGAACAGGGCAAGCCGCTGAACGGGCCCAACGCCCGTTTCGAGGTCGGTGCCTGCTCCGCCTGGCTGCGCGCCACCGCCGCCTTCGAACTCGAACCCGACGTCGTGGTCGACGACGGCGAGTCCCACGCCGCCATCCACTACCGCCCGCTCGGCGTGGTCGGGGCGATCGGCCCGTGGAACTGGCCGATGATGATCTCCATCTGGCAGATCGCCCCCTCGCTGCGCATGGGCAACACCATCGTCCTCAAGCCCAGCGAGTACACCCCGCTGTCCGTCCTGGCCCTGGGCGCGGTGCTCAACGATGCCCTGCCGGCGGACCTGCTGCACGTCGTCTCCGGCGGCCGCGACGTCGGCGAGGCCCTCTCCGGGCACCCGGGCATCGACAAGATCATGTTCACCGGCTCCACCGCCACCGGCAAGGCGATCATCCGCTCCTCCGCCGACACGGTGAAGCGCCTGACCCTGGAGCTCGGCGGCAACGACGCAGGGATCGTCCTGGACGACGTCGACCCGCAGGCCATCGCCGAGGACCTCTTCTGGGGTGCCTTCATCAACACCGGGCAGACCTGCGCCGCGCTCAAGCGCCTCTACGTCCCGGACGCGATCTACGACCAGGTCTGCGACGCCCTGGTGGACCTGGCGGCGGAGATGCCGATGGGCAACGGCCTGGACGAGGCCAACGTGCTCGGCCCGCTGCAGAACCGGGCCCAGTACGACATCGTCGCGCAGCTCGTCGAGGCCGCCAAGGCCTCCGGCGCCCGCGTGCTCACCGGCGGCAACCCGGACGCGGACGCCCCCGGCTACTTCTACCCGACGACCCTGGTCGCCGACATCGACAACGACAACCCGCTGGTCGCCCAGGAGCAGTTCGGCCCCGCCCTGCCGATCATCCGCTACACCGACCTGGAGGACGCGATCGCCATGGCCAACGGGCTCGACGTCGGCCTCGGCGCCTCCGTCTGGTCCGCCGATCCCGCCCGCGCCCGCGAGGTCGCCGCACGCATCGAGGCCGGCACCGTGTGGATCAACAAGCACGGCGCCGTGGACCCGCGCATCCCCTTCGGCGGTGCCAAGCAGTCCGGCTACGGGCTCGAATTCGGCGTCGCCGGACTCAAGGCCCTGGGCACCCCCCAGGTCATCGCCGGTTAGGGGAGGACACCATGGACACCGATGAATTCGACTATCTCGTCGTCGGCGCCGGATCGGCCGGCAATGTCATCGCCCGCAGGCTGCTCGACGCCGGCCACCGCGTCGCCGTGCTCGAGGCCGGCGAGACGGACGCCAACCCCGACATCGCCAACGTCTGCACCCTCGGTGCCCTCTGGCACAGCGAGCAGGACTGGGACTACTACACGGTCCCGCAGGCCGGCGCGTCCGGGCGCAGCCTGCACCTGCCGCGCGGCAAGGTCATGGGCGGCTCGCACGCGCTGAACGCCACCATCTGGGTCCGCGGCGCCCGCCAGGACTACGACACCTGGGCCTACCTCGGCTGCCCCGGCTGGTCCTGGGACGAGGTGCTGCCGGCCTTCAAGAAGATCGAGGACTACGACGGCGGTGCCTCGGACACGCGCGGAGCCGGGGGACTGCTCGATGTCAGCACAGGCTACGAGCACCACCCGATCCAGGACGCCATGCTCGCCGGCGCCGTCGAAACCGGGTTCGAACTCAACGAGGACTACAACTCCGGGGACCCCGAGGGCGTCTCGCGGATGCAGCTGAACGTGCGCGACGGCGGCCGCTTCAACACCTGGCACGCCTACCTCCAGCCCGTCGCCCAAAACCCCCGCCTCACCCTGCTCACCGGCGCCCACGTGCGCCGGCTGGTCATCGAGGGCGGCCGGGCGACCGGGGTCGAGTTGGAGCACGACGGCGGCACCCGGGTCATCCGGGCTGCCGAGACCATCCTGGCGGCCGGGGCGATCAACTCGCCCGAGCTGCTGCTGCGCTCGGGCGTCGGACCCGCCGACGAGCTGGCCGAGGTCGGGGTGGAGCCGGTCCACGACCTGCCCGGGGTGGGCAAGAACCTGCAGGACCACCTGCTCTCGCCCGTCATCTTCTCCACCGACGAGCCGCTCCAGGCGCCGACCGTTGCACCCGCGGAGGTCCACCTGTTCGCCAAGTCCCGTCCCGACCTGGCGACACCGGACACCCAGCCGATCTTCTTCTCGGTGCCGATGTACTCGCAGGACTACGCAGCCGGGGAGATGACCGGCGCCGACGGCGGGTTCTCGATGCTCGGGGGACTGGTCCGGCCGCAGAGCCGCGGCGAGATCCGCCTGACCGGACCGGAAGCCACGGACCCGATCAGCATCGACCTGCGGGCCCTGTCCGAGCAGGCCGACGTCGACGCGCTCGTCGCCTCGGTGGAGCATTGCCGGGCCATCGGCCGCTCCCCGGCCCTGGCCGCGTGGGGCGCCACCGAGGTCTACCCGGGCCCCGAGGTCACCGGCGAGCGACTCGAGCAGTACGTGCGCGACTCGGTCGTGACCTACCACCACCAGGTCGGCACCTGCCGGATGGGATTGGATGAGGGCGCCGTCGTGGATCCGCAGACATTGAAGGTCCGCGGGCTCGAGGGAATACGGATCGCCGACGCGTCGATCATGCCGCTGGTGCCCACGGGCAACACCAACGCCCCCTCGGTGATGATCGGCGAGCGTGCCGCCGAGATGATCCTCGCGGGCGACCTGCCGGACGCCGCGACGGCATCCGCCGGCGCTGCCGTCTCCGCCTGACCCGACGTGACCGGCCCCGGCCCGCCCTCACAGGTGGACCGGGGCCGGTTTCGCATTCACTCCACGTCAGTTACCGCGGGCGCGGTCGGCCAGTTGCTGGAGGTCATCTAGCCGCGCCAACCGCACTTCCCGGATCAACCGCAGGGTCGGTTTCAGGGCGAAGCAGAACGATCCGATCAGGAAACACCACGTCCCCGGGATCATGAGGGACTCGGAGAAGAAGAGGATGCTGCCCACGATGAAGAGCCCGGCGGCGGTGAAGTCAACGACCGTATAGGCGATCTCGAACGCGGCATACAGGCGTCGGTGGTCCGGGCTGTTGTCCCGGCGGTCTGAACTGAAGAGCATGAAATCACTCCTGGGTCGGGAACCATGTCTGGGCCAGTCTGCCTCCCCGGGCTCCTGCACCACCACTATTTCGGCATCGGGCCGCGGGAAAACGCGGAGCCGCTCCCCGAAGCAGACCCGTGGCCAGGAGCCGGATCTGCGGCTCATTTTCCATGCGGTGACAAAAATCGTTGTCAGCGTGCAGAGTCCTGCCTACCGTTAGACCAGCTTGAGTAGACAGGCTATGCACGCCAGACACGCTGTGGGCAGCCGGGCATCACCCGGCGCAACACGGAAAAAAGTCCCGGCCAAGGTGCATGATCGGATCGATGGATGGGTAAGTACCCGGCAGCGGCACAACACCCGCTCGACTCGAAGTTCGCAAGAGATCCAAGAGATTGGAGAACTACGTGAGCAACACATCCAGAACCCCCAAAACCACGCCAACCGGCAAGTCGGCCATCCAGAAGGCGGCAATGGTCGTCGGAATCGTCTTCCTGCTGGTGGGGATTCTCGGGTTCATCCCGGGTGTCACCACCGGGTATGACAGCCTCAAGTTCGCCGGGCATCACTCCGAAGCCCTCCTGTTGGGCCTGTTCCAGGTGTCGATCCTGCACAACATCGTCCACCTGCTGTTCGGCATTGCCGGAATCGCCCTCGCCAGAAGCATCTCCGGCAGCAAGTCCTATCTGGTGGCCGGGGGCATCATCTACCTGATCCTGTGGATCTACGGTCTGGTCGTCGGCGGCGAATCGGCAGCCAATTTCGTTCCGCTGAACAACGCCGACAACTGGCTCCACCTGGTCCTGGGCGTCGGCATGATCGCCCTGGGGGTGCTGTTGGCCCCCAAGCGCGACCGCGTGCAGGAACTGCCCAGGCCGGCATCCCGATAACCCCGGCGCCCATCCACCGAACCATGCGAGCAAATGAGGACCACCATGAGTACGAATGACAATCCATCCACCCCCTTCGGCGCACCGGATGGCGGCCGAAATGCCGCGACCCCGGGACAACGTCCGTCCCCCGGTGCGACGACCCCTCCACCGCCACCGCCGCTGACGGAGCCGACCTTCCAGGAGACGATCGAAGCCCGTCGGCCAGTGCCCGCGGACCTCACCGGATCCGGATCGTCCGAATCGTCAGGCAAGGCCGATGCAGCCAAGGACGAGGCACGCCAGGTCGGCCACGAAGGTGCCGACAGTGCAAAGCGCGTCGCCGGCAGCGCCAAGGACGAGGCGGCCGACCTCGCCCACGAAGCCGGCGACAAGGCCCGCGATCTCTTCGGCGAGCTCACCACCGACCTGCGTGAACAGGCCGGGGCGCAACAGCAGAAGGTCGCCGAAGGGCTGCGCTCCCTGGGCGAGGAACTGCGCTCCATGGCCGACAGCGGAGAGAACGGTGGCACGGCCACATCGCTCGTCGGACAGGCGGCCCACCGGGCCGGAAGTGCGGCCGACTGGCTGGACAACCGCGACCCCGGATCGTTGCTCGACGAGGTCAAGGGCTTCGCCCGGCGCCGTCCCGGTGCCTTCCTGGCCGTTGCCGCCGGGGCCGGGCTGCTGGCCGGACGCATGACGCGCGGACTCGTCGGCGCCCATCAGGACGAACAGGAAGATGGGCCGGCCCAACAACGGAGCAGGCAACCACAGGCCGGACAGGATCCGGCGGCGAACCGTGGAGTCCCCACGGCGCCGCAGCCCGTGCCGAACCGGGTCGGCGAGCCGATCATCGACACCGCCGGCCCCACGATCGGCTCCGGCGGGGTCGGCGGCACCGGCAGCAACCCGGGCGTTGCCTCGCCAGGGGCCACCGGCCCGCGCCCCGGCGGAAGGTAGGGATTGACCATGACGAACCACCCACAGGGGCCGGGCCCACTTCCCCATTCCGGTGCCAGCGCCGGACCTGACGGACCGGGCCAGTCCGAGGCGGAGGAGCGGTCCGCCAACAGTTCGCTCGGCGAGTTGTTCGGTGATTTGACCCAAAACGTCTCCACGCTGATGCGCCAGGAGGTCGAGCTGGCGAAGGCGGAGCTGAAGGAATCGGCCAGCTCCGCCGGCCAGGGGGCCGGGATGTTCGCCGGCGCGGGCGTGGCGGCACACTTCGTGCTGCTGTTCCTCTCGCTGGCGCTGATGTTCGGTCTGGAAAACTGGGTCGGCTACGGCTGGGCCACGGTGATCGTCGCCGTCGTGTGGGCCATCATCGCCGCCATCCTTGCCCTCGTCGGCAAGAAGAAGTTGAAATCAGTCAAGGGGTTGCCGCAAACAACGGCCACCGCCAAGGAAATCCCCCCAACCATGAAACCCGGTGAGGACACGCCATGAGCCAGACACCAGAAGAAATCCGTGCAGAAATCGAGGAGACCAGGAGCCACGTCGGAACCGACGTGGACGCGCTGGCCGACAAGGTCAGCCCGTCGTCGATAGCCCACCGGCAGGGAGACAAGATGCGCGATTCGGTCCGACGGGTCAAGGACTCCGTCATGGGCAGCGCCGACGACGCCGGGACCTCGGCCCACGACAGCGTCGACCAGGCACGTCAGGCGGCCGGGGATGCACCGCGCAAGGCCCTGGCCCAGACCAGGGGCAACCCCCTGGCCGCCGGGTTGATCGCCTTCGGTGCCGGCATGCTCGTGTCCGCGCTCATCCCGCCGAGTGAGAAGGAGAAGGAGGCGGCCACCACGATCAAGGAGAAGGCCGAACCACTGACCCACGAGGTGACGGACGCCGCCAAGGAGGTGGCGCAGGACATGAAGGAACCGGCGCAGGAAGCGGTCCAGGACCTGAAGGACAGCTCGACCGAGTCGATGAACTCGGTCAAGGACCAGGCCGCCAACGAGGCTTCGGACGTCAAGGACCGGGCCCAAGAGGCCAAGTCCAACGTCCAGGAGAGCTGACCGGCTCCTGCGGGGTTGAACCTGCACATACTGGTGGGGTGGGGCCGTCCGGCCCCGCCCCTTTCATGCGTCCGGGTGCAGCGCCTGGTCCACTGCGTGCAGCAGGTGCACCGGAGTGGCCATGACCTGCGCAAACCGTTGTCAGCGCTTCGGGGCGCTAGGAGAATGACGAGTGTGGCCAGGTGCCGAAAGGCGCACCCGGCGACGCCGGTGTCCCATCGAGTACACAAGGAGACAACCTCATGAGTACCCAGCACCCCCACCCGGATGCTTCCGGAGGCGACCAACCCACCGAACGCATCAGCGCCACGCGGGCAGCCGACAACGACGAGGGGCGGGACGGACCGGACCACCGGGCCCGGGTCGAACCGGACGGTGGCAACGGGGCCGCCGATTTCCGGGCCGAGGAGCGCCGGCGGTTTGGCGGCGTGAAGATCGGCTCGGCCTTCTTCGGCTGGCTGACGGCCATGGGCATGAGCGTCCTGCTCACGGCGCTGCTGGCCGCCGCCGGGGCGGGCATCGGGCTGGCCAACGGCTCGTCCGCGGAGGACCTCGTGAACCAGGCTTCGAAGAACATGGAGGGCGTCGGCGTCGCCAGCGCCATCGCGTTGGGCATCATCCTGCTCGTCGCCTACTACTGTGGCGGTTACGTTGCCGGGCGGATGGCCCGGTTCAACGGCATCCGCCAGGGTGTGGCGGTCTGGGTGTGGGCCATCGTCATCGCCCTGGTCCTGGCCGGGATCGGCGCGATCGCGGGAAGCCAGTTCAATGTCCTGGGCAGCCTGAACATCCTGCCGCGCGTGCCCCTCGACGAGGGGGCGCTGGGTGCCGGCGGGATCGTCGCCCTGGTGATCGCCGTGCTCGTCCCGCTGGTCGGGGCCATACTGGGCGGGCTGGCCGGGATGCGGTACCACCGCCGGATCGACCGGGCCGTCGCCTAGGGCAGGGACTTCCCGATCCCGGAGGCCAACGGCACGCGCCACCCGTAGCGCAGCGAGAGCACCCGGGCGCCGAACACCAGGCCGGCGACCACTGTGCCCGTCACCGCGTTCAGCCAGCCCAGAGTCCACAAGGACGACGTCAGTGCGGCCCCGACCATGGCCGGGATCGCATAGACGCCGCGCGGGTTGAACACCTGCGGTATCTCGTTGGAGACCGCATCGCGCATGATCCCGCCGCCCACCGCCGTCGTCAGCCCCAGCAGGGCAGCGGTCACCGCCCCCATGCCCGACTCGAGCGCGGTGATGGTGCCGGTGACGCAGAACAGGGCCAGCCCTCCGGCGTCGAACATCATCAAGGTCCGGCGCAGCCGGCGCACCCCGAAGAGGTGGAAGTACACGGACAGGACGGCCAGTACCGGCGGGAGGATGTAGATGGGCATCCGGAACGCGTTCGGGACGTCCTGGTCGATGACGAGGTCGCGGATGACGCCGCCGCCCAGGCCGACGAGCGAGGCCAGCATGATGGAGCCGACGATGTCGAAATCTCGACGGGCCGCCAGCAGCGAGCCGGAGACCGCGAAGAAGAACACGCCGAGCAGGTCGAGCACGAGCATGACGTTCACCGGCCGCGGCGCCTCTTCATCGTGTGCATCGGATCAGGCCGCCGTGCCGACGCGGGAGAGGATCGCGGCCAGGGCGGCCCGGGTGCCGGTCTCCAGGGTCGGTTCCATGATCGGGGCGAACCGCGGGGAGTGGTTGACCGGGAAGTGTCCGGCTTCCATGGTCTCGGCGGTGTAGGCGCCGAAGAACCAGAAGACGGAGGGCACGTCGATCGCCGCCGAGAGGGTGCCGAAATCCTCCGACGCCATGGCGGGTTCGCCGTCGATGACCGCGTCGTCGCCGAGCTCGGCACGCAGCGCGGTGGCCAGCGCATCCGTCGCGGCGGGGTCGTTGTGGTTCGGCGGATAGACGGTCAGGACCTCGATGTCCGGCTCCGGTGCATTGGAGGCCGCGGCCTCGGCGGAGATGATCCGGCGCAGGGCCGAGAGGATCTGGTCGCGGACGTCCTCGTCGAAGGTGCGCACGTTGAGGGTGAACTCGGCGGTGTCCGGGATGATGTTCTCCTTCAGCCCGCCGCGGAAGGTGCCGATGGTGACGACGGCGGCGCGGCGGGGATCGACCTCGCGGGAGACGATGGTCTGGATCCGGGTGATGGTGGCCGCGCCGAGCACGATCGGGTCGATTGAATCCTGGGGCTGCGAGCCGTGGGATTGGCGTCCGTGCAGGGTGACCTTCCACGAATCGGCCTGCGTCATGGGGTGGCCGTGCATGTAGGAGACGGTGCCGGCCAGGCCGGGCATCACGTGCTGGCCGAAGACGACCTCCGGCTTCGGGGCCTTGTCCCACAGCCCGTCCTCGACCATCGCCTTCGCACCGGCGGCGGTTTCCTCGCCCGGCTGGAAGATGAACACGATGGTCCCCGACCACGTGTCGGTGGATGCGGCGAGGATGCGGGCGGCGGTCAACAGGGAGGCTGCGTGCGAATCGTGCCCGCAGCCGTGCATGACCGGGACCTCGGTGCCGTCGGCGAGGGTGCCGCTGGCGGTGCTGGCGTAGGGCAGGCCGGTGTCCTCACGGATGGGCAGGGCATCGATGTCGGCGCGGAAGGCAACCGTGGGGCCCTCGCCGTTGCGCAGCACCCCGACGACGCCGGTGCCGCCGCAGCGGAGCGGGTCGATGCCGAACGCTGCCAGTTCACCCTCGATGGCCTCCGCGGTGCGGTGCTCCTGCATGGAGAGCTCGGGATGCTCGTGGAACTGCTGGTAGATCCCGTGCAGGTACTCGCGGTGGTTGTCGGTGAGAAGGTCGGCTGCTGACATGTTCGACTCCTAGGGTTTCGACACCGGCCCGGGACTCCGCGGCCCCGGGCGCCACGCACCCCGGCGGGATAGCGGCGTGTTCATCGTAACAACGGCCCGGCCCGGCCTCGGGGGCGGTGTGTGCACCGGCGGCGCCGATAGGATCCGAACATGAGTTCCCTTGACTTCACCATTGCCCTGCGCTGGTCCGACCAGGACGCCAACGGCCACTTGAACCACGCCCGCATCGTCACTCTCATGGAGGAGGCCCGCGTGCGGTGGACCCGGGCCGGGGAGGGGTTCTCGTCCCTGTTGTCCGGCGTCGTCGTCGCCTCCCTGAAGGTGGATTACCTGGCGCAGGCCGAGTACATCCCGGAGATGACGATCAGCCTGGGGGTGGAGCGCATCGGCACCAAGTCGTTCACGCTGCGCCACACCGGCATCCAACGCGGCACCACGGTCTTCGTCGGCACCACGGTGATCGTGCCTCTGGGCGAGGGCCGCTCCGCCTCCCGGGCCCTGGACGACGACGAGCGCCGGGCCCTGCAGCGCAACCTCCTGGAGGAGGACCCGGCCTGAGCCACCCGGTCGGGGGCAGGGGGGTGCTACGGCCGCAGGAATGCCGACCGGGCCCGGCGCAGGGCGCGCCACAGCCCGTCGACCGCGTCGGCCATGATGGAGGTCCCCACGTCCTGGAACGACCCCATGCCGCCGCGGTACAGGGTCAGGGCCCCGGCGGCGGCCTGCCGGACCTCGAAGGGCGTTCGTGCCTCCGCGAAGTGCGCCTCGACCCAGTCCGCGGCATGGGCGCGACGGTCGTCGCCGTCGAAGGCCGCCGCATGGCGCAGGACCTCCAGGGCATGGCGGACCTCGGCAAGGACCTGGTTCACGGTCGGCATGGATTCAGGCTACCGCCCCGGGCGTGGGCCGTGTCGAAGGGTGCCCGCCCATCGGGTGCATCCGGGCGGAATGGGGCTAAAATGGGTCCAGCTTCTCCCGGAAAGAGGCCGCCATGTTGCGTGCAAAGGCCCTCGACTTCTCCTCCCGGATCGGCCGCGCGTCGGCTTCCGGGGCATTGGCCCTCGCCCTGGTCGCGGGCCTGTCGCCGCTGGGGCCGGCGGCCGTGGCGAGCCCACCCGGGGAGGCGGCCGTCCCCGCAGCGGCCCTGACCCCCGCCCAGCAGCTGGCCCGGCTGACCCTGTACCAGCGGATCGGCAAGGTGCTCATGATGGGGGTTCCGGCCACCGGCGCCAACGCCTCCACGATGAAGACCCTGACGCGGTTCCACGTGGGCAACGTCTTCCTCGGCGGGCGCAGCTACGGCGGGACCGCTGCCACCCACGCCGTGGTCGCGAAGATCAACGCCACCGTCGGCCCGCTGGCCACCGGCGGGCTGCCCCGGTTCATCGCCACCGACCAGGAGGGCGGCTACGTGCAGGTGCTGAACGGTCCCGGATTCACCGACATGCCCACCTCACTGCACCAGGGCACCTGGTCCACGTCCTATCTGCAGTCCCAGGCGACGAAATGGGCGCGCCAATTGCGATCTGCCGGTGTCAACGTCAACCTGGCCCCGGTGGGGGACACGGTCCCCAGTGCCGCGTTCGCCCCCTACAACGCGCCGATCGGCTACTGGCACCGCGAATTCGGCTACACGTCCTACGATGTGGCCGCGGACGTCGACGCGTTCACCCGGGGGATGAAAGCCGGCGGGGTGGCACCGGTGGTCAAGCACTTCCCGGGCCTGGGCCGGGTCACGAAGAACACCGACACGTCCACGAACGTCACGGACACGGTCACCACCCGCTACACCGCGTACCGGCGGCCCTTCGCGCGGGCCGCCAACAACGGGACCCGCTGGATCATGGTCTCCAACGCCTACTACCCGAAGATCGACAGCCACTACATCGGCACGTTCTCACCGGTTGTCATGAAGACGATGCTGCGCCAGGACCTGGCCTTCAAGGGCATCGTCATCTCCGATGACCTGTGCAACGCCAGGCAGCTCGCCCCATGGAGCTACGCGACGCGCGCCAAGACCTTCTTCAGGAACGGCGGCACGATGCTGTTGTGCGTCAACCCCGCGGCCCTGCCCACGATGTACTGGGCGCTGCTCGCCGAAGCGAAGCGCAGCCCGGCGTTCCGGGCCATCATCAATGCCGCGGCGCTGGAAGTGCTCGACACGCAGGCCGGAAACTAGCGGCCGCGCTCAGTCCTTCAGGAACCCCGAGAGCCGCCGGTCCAGCGCAGAGCTGCGCTCGTCCAGCCCGGTCACCGTGACGTCGGCCCCGTGTTTGGCGTACTTGTCACGGACCGAATCCAGGGCGGCGATGGTCGAGGCGTCCCACAACTGGGCGGCGGACAGGTCGATGACCACGTGGGCCGGGTCCTCGGCGTAGTCGAACTGCTCGACCAGGTCGTTGCTGCTGCCGAAGAACAGCGGACCCGCCACCGCATAGCGCACGGAGGCGCCGTCGTCGTGCAGGTTCCGGCGCACCACCAGCACCCGGGCGACGCGGCGGGCGAAGAGGACCATGGCCAGCAGCACGCCGATGCCGACGCCCACGGCGAGGTTCCCGGTGGCGACCACGGCGATGATGGTGACCGCCATGACCAGGGTCTCGGGGACCGGCATGCGGCGCAGCGTGCCCGGGGCGACGCTGTGCCAGTTCAAGGTCTGCACGGCCACGACCATCATCACCGCGGCCAGCGCGACCATGGGGATGCGGGCCATCACCTCGCTCAGGGAGGTCATCAGCAGCAGCAGGAACAGCCCGGCGACCAGCGTGGAGATGCGGGTGCGGGCCCGGCCGAGCTTCACGTTGACCACCGTCTGCCCGATCATCGCGCAGCCGCCGATGCCGCCCCACCCGGCGGCGAGCATGTTGGCCACGCCCAGGCCCCACGACTCGCGGCCCTTGTCCGAGTGCGTCTCGGTCAGGTCGTCGGTGACCTTGGCCGTCAGCAGGGTTTCGAGCAGTCCGACGAACGCCACCGAGAGCGCGGTGGGCCAGATCAGCTGCAGAGTCTCCACGTTCACCGGAACGCCCAGTGCTGTCAGCCCGGGCAGGGGGCCGCCGATGGTGCCTTCGCCGGCGACGTCGGGGATGGTCCAGTTGAAGACGACGACGGCGGCCGTCGCCAACGCGATCGCCACCAACGGGGCGGGGACCACCGTCGTGAAGCGGGGGAGCAGCACCACGATGAGCAGGACGACGGCGAAGACCGCGTAGCCCAGCGGCGGCAGGTCCAGGACGTGCGGAACCTGTGCCATGAAGATCAGGATGCCCAGGCCGTTGACGAAGCCGAGCATGACCGAACGCGGGACGAAACGCATCAGCCGGGCCAGGCCGAACACCCCGAACGCGACCTGGACCAGGCCGGCGAGGACGATCGTGGGCATCAGGTACTCGACGCCGTGCGTCTTCACCAGCGGGCCCACCACCAGGGCCACCGACCCGGCGGCGGCGGTGATCATCGCGGGGCGTCCGCCCAGGAAGGACATGGAGACCGCCAGCACCACCGAGGCCAGCAGGGACACCTGCGGGTCGACGCCGGCGATGACGGAGAAGGAGATGACCTCGGGGATGAGCGCGAGCGTCGTGACGATGCCGGCGAGGACCTCGGTGCTCAGGGCGCGAGGGGAGCGCAGGACGCTGCGCAGGGTGGCGGGGGCGGGGACGGCTGACACAAGGGACAACTTTACGTGGTGCGGCCGCAGCGGCTACCGGGCCAGGGCCAGCACGGCGCCGCCCACGGCCAGCGGGACCACGAGCAGCCCCAGCAGGACATATCCACCCCAGGCCACCCGGACCCCCATCCGGGCCAGCCGGTCGTGCCAGAGCAGGGTCGCCAACGACGCCCACGGGGTGACCAGGGCGCCGGCGTTCACGCCGATGAGCAGGGCCAGGAGGCGCGTCCCCGAGCCGGCCGCCGGTTCCAGCAGCAGGTAGGCGGGCAGGTTGTTCAGCACGTTCGCCCCCAATGCCCCGGCGCCCGCGACCCGGAGCAGGTCCGCGGGCCCGGCCCCGGAGCCCAGCAGCGGATCGGCGAGCACCTGCAACCCCAGGCGCTGGGCCGCGGCCATGGCCAGGAACAACCCGGAGGCAAAGAGCAGCAGCGGCCACGGCACCAGCCGCGGGGTCAACTCCCGCGGTCGTCGCACGGCGAAGAGCACCACCAGCAGCAGGGCCGCCGCCGTGGCCGGGACCCACACCGCCACCCCGGAGAGCAGCGCCGGCAGCAACGCCGCCAGGACCAGCGCGGAGGCGGCCAGCAGCGTCCGGTCCGCCACCGGCGCCGGCATGGCGTCGCCGGTGGCATCCCCGGTGCGCCGGCCCAGCTCGCGGCGGAAGACGAGGGCGAGGACGAGCAGCGGGACCAGGACGGCAATGGACGCGGGAAGCGCCATGCGCGCGGCGAACGCCACCGGGGACGAGGCGTCCAGCCGGTGCGCCGCCAACAGGTTGGTCAGGTTCGAGATGGGCAGGAACAGGCTCGCCGTGTTCGCCAGCCAGGCGGTCGACAACGCCAAGGGCAGCGGTGGCAGCCCCGTGGACCGGGCCAACACCACGACGACGGGGGTGAGCAGCACCGCCGTCGTATCCAGCGACAGGAACGCGGTGACGACCACCGCCAGGGCGCACACCAGCAGCCAGAGCAGCCACGCGCGTCCCCGCCCCCACCGCCGGATGCGGCCGGCGATCCAGTCGAACAGGCCGGCGGCGGTGAGCAGTTCGGACACCACGGTGATCGCCGCGGCGAAGCCGAGCACCGGCACCACGCGGTCCGCGAGCACGACGACGTCGCCGACGGGGAGAACGCCGCACGCCACGGCGACGGCACCGAGCAGCAACAGGACGGTTCCGATGACCGCGAGGGGCATGGGCTCAGGCTAGCGCCCCCGTCGGAGCCGCGGCTGTGAAGCGGTGGTAAAGTCAAGGTAGATATGCTTTCGCCACGCGTGCGTCGCGGAGGCCCTTGGATTTCCCGGTTTGCTCCGGCGTCGACCGAAAACAGACGCTGCCGGCCGGATACGGAAAAAACAACACCGCACAGAGAACGGACTTTCTTGAGAAAAAAGCAGCACCAGACCCCGCCCGCCCTCGCGAAGGGAGCCATGCGGATCACCCCGCTCGGCGGCCTGGGCGAGATCGGCCGCAACATGACGGTCTTCGAGTACGGCGGCAAATTGCTGATCGTCGACTGCGGCGTCCTGTTCCCCGAGGAACAGCACCCCGGCGTCGACGTGATCCTCCCCGACTTCTCGGCGATCCGCGACCGCCTCGATGACGTCGTCGGCGTCGTGCTCACGCACGGCCACGAGGACCACATCGGCGGCATCCCGTACCTGCTCCGCGAGCGTGCGGACATCCCGCTGATCTCCGCCCGGCTGACCCTGGCCTTCGTGAAGACCAAGCTGCAGGAACACCGCATCAAGCCCAAGGTCGTCCAGGTCAAGGAGGGCGAGCGCAAGAAGTTCGGCCCCTTCGACCTCGAGTTCCTGGCCGTGAACCACTCCATCCCCGACGGCCTGGCCGTGGCGATCCGCACCCCCGCCGGCCTCGTGCTGGAGACCGGTGACTTCAAGATGGACCAGTTCCCGCTGGACCGCCGCATCACCGACCTGGCCGGGTTCGCCCGCCTGGGCGAGGAGGGCGTGGACCTGTTCATGCCGGACTCCACCAACGCCGAGGTCCCGGGCTTCATGGCCGCCGAGGCCGAGCTGCTGCCGGCCATCGACAACGTCATGCGCACCTCCCCGCGCCGCGTGATCGTCTCCTCCTTCGCCTCGCACGTGCACCGCATCCAGCAGGTCATCGACTCGGCCCACAAGTACAACCGCAAGGTCGCCTTCGTCGGCCGCTCGATGGTCCGCAACATGGGCACCGCCAAGGAGCTCGGCTACCTGAAGATCCCGCGCGGCGTGCTGGTGGACTTCAAGGAGGTGGAGAAGATGGCGCCGGAAAAGGTCGTCATCATCTGCACCGGCTCCCAGGGCGAGCCGATGGCCGCCCTGGCCCGCATGGCCAACCAGGACCACGTCATCGACCTGGTCCAGGACGACACCGTGCTGCTGGCCTCCTCCCTGGTTCCGGGCAACGAGACCTCGATCTACCGCCTGATCAACGACCTGACCAAGCTCGGCGCCAACGTGGTGCACAAGGGCAACGCCAAGGTCCACGTCTCCGGGCACGCCTCGGCCGGCGAGCTGGTGTACTGCTACAACCTGGTCCGCCCGAAGAACGTCATGCCCGTCCACGGCGAGCACCGGCACCTGAAGGCCAACGCCGAACTGGCCATCCGCACCGGCGTGGACCCGAAGAACGCCCTGGTCCTGGAGGACGGCGTGACCGTCGACCTCAAGGACGGCGTCGCCCGCGTCTCCGGCAACGTCGCGGCCGACTACGTCTACGTCGAGAACATGGTCGCCGGCGCCGCGACCGAGGAATCCCTGCAGGACCGCATCCGCCTGGCCGAGGACGGCGCGCTGACCGTGCTGGCCATCGTCGATCCGGAGACCGGTGCCCTGGAGGAGGACCCCGAGTTCTTCCCGGTCGGCTTCACGTTCTCCGACAAGGACCTCGGCAAGGCCGTGGGCATCGTGGAGAAGACCCTCGGCGGCCTCAGGGGCGTCAAGACCGGCCCCGACGCCGAGCGGGCGATCTCCGAGGCGCTGGTGCGCTGGTCCGACCGCGCCATGCGCCGCAAGCCGGTCGTCACGGTCATCACCGTCGACGCCTAACACCTCCGGCGACAACGAACCGGCCCCGATCACACCGATCGGGGCCGGTTTTTTGCCGTACGACGGCGGTGCCTCCCGGCTGCCCACGGAACCGTTGACAGCGGTCAGACCGCTTCGTAGGGTGGGCCCCACCGAACGAAACGGATCAACGGGGATCTGGACCGGACGGCCGGCGGAGACGCCGGCGTGATGTTCCGACCCGGGATGAAGGGGAACACCGTGAACACCTCGCCGACCGCCTCAGCTGCCATGACGTCGGCAACGGCCGCGCTGCTCGAGTCCCTGGCCTGCGCATCGACGGATCCGCAGGACCGGGCCCATGCCAGCACCGACCGGTCCGGATATGTCTCGCCCTCGGTCCCCGACGGGGTCGTTTTCGCCGAAAGCATCGACGACGTCGCCCAGACGATGAGGCGCGCCTCCGAGCTCGGGGTCCAGGTCGTCCCGCGCGGTGCCGGCAGCGGCCTGGCCGGGGGAGCTGCGGCCCACGCCGGGCAAGTGGTGCTGGACGTCTCGCGGATGAACCGGATCCTGCACATCGACCCCGTTGAGCAGATCGCCGTCGTCGAACCGGGGGTGGTCAACGCTGCCGTCAATGCCGCGGTGGCCGAACACGGCCTGTTCTACGCCCCCGATCCGGCCAGCACCGCCATCTGTTCCATCGGCGGGAACATCGCCACCAACGCCGGCGGCATGTGGTGCGCGAAGTACGGGGTGACCCGCGAATCGATCCTGGCGCTGCGGGTGGTGCTGCCGGATGGGCGGATTCTGGACACCGGCCGCGGGACCATCAAGGGCGTGACCGGCTACGACCTGAACGCCCTGATGATCGGTTCCGAGGGGACGCTGGGCATCGTGGTGGAAGCGAAGTTGCGGCTGCGTCCTCGCCCCGTCCACACCGCGACACTGGTCGCCTATTTCCCGGACGTCGCGGCCGCCGCGCAGGCCGCATCGGCCATCATCGCCGCCCGCGTGCAGCCTTCGGTGCTCGAACTCATGGACGGCCAGACGCTCGCGGCGGTCGATGCGGCCCAGGGATCCGACCACGCGGTCCGCGGCGGCGCGTTCCTGCTCGCCCAAACCGACGGGTACGGCGCCTACCTGGAACAAGAGGTCCTGGTCGAGGCCATCCGGCCCTACGCCTCGTCCATGGAGCAGGCCGCCGACGCCGAGCACGCCGGGGCGCTGATGGCGGCCCGCCGGGCGGCCATCCCGTCGGTCGAGGAGTTGGGCAGGGTCTCGATCTGTGACGTGGGCGTCCCGCGCAACCGCTTGGCCGAGGCGTTCGCCGGCCTCGACGCGATCGCCGCGAAGACCGGTGTGCGGATCTTCACCGTCGCCCATGCCGCCGACGGGAACCTGCACCCCATGATCGTGGTCGAACCCCACGAATCGATCACCGAGGGCCCGGCCAAGGAGGCATTGGGGGAGATGTTCCACCTGGCCAAGGGCCTCGGCGGCACGCTGACCGGAGAACACGGGGTCGGCCTGCTCAAGCGGGACTGGCTCCAGGCGGAATTGGGCGACACCTCGTTGGAGCTCCAGCACGCCATCCGCGATGTGTTCAACCCCCGCGGTCTGCTCAACCCGGGCAAGGCCATCTGATGGAGCCCGGAACGGTTCCCGGAACCGACGAGGGGCAGGCAGTTCGGGAGGTGGCGCCGCACCGCCGGAGCTACGACGCGCTGCTGTCAGACATCGAAGCAGGACTGCTGTCCGGGGAGACCTCCGTCGGGGACCAGCTTGCGGGTGAACGGGCCCTGGCGGAGAAGTACGGCATCTCGCGGGCGTCGGTCCGCGAGGCGGTGCGCATCCTCGATGCCATGGGCATCCTGGACGTCCCGACCAACGCGGGTCCGCGTTCCGGGCCCGTCATCATCTCCAACCCGTCCAGAGGGCTGGGATCTGCCCTTCGGCTCCATGTCGCCGCCAAGAAGCTCTCGGTGGCCGACATCGTGGAAACGCGCATCCTGCTGGAGACATGGGCGGCCCGCACGGCGCCGGAGCGGTCCACCTCTGAGGACTTGGAGGAGGCGCGCGGCCTGTTGGAGGCCATGGATGCGCCGGACATCGGGCCCAGCCAGTTCCACGAGCTCGATGCCCGCTTCCACGTGGCGCTGAGCCGGCTGGGCGGAAATGCAGTCATCGAGACCCTGATGGAGGCCCTGGGCGGCTCGATCAGCGGATACATCGGCGACGCCATGGCCGCGATGGGCGACGCCCCGGAAGTGCTTGACCAGCTCAGGGGGCAGCACCATGCCATCTTCGACGCCGTCCTGGACGGTGCGCCGGAGGACGCGGCACAGCTGGTGCACGACCACATCTTCTGGCTCTACGACAGGGCCCGCCAGGAGCCCGCCGACCGTCGCGGTTCCGGAGCAGGATAAGCGCACAGGGAGCCGCTCCGATGCTAGAGTTGGCATCGAAAGTTTGTTCTACTCCAGGGGGTTTCGTGTTCGGCCAGGATCCGGTCCACGTACCCCCGCCCGGGACGGGGCCCGCCGGCGACGCCACGGGTGGATCGACAGTGGAACGACAGGCCAGCGGCTTCCCGTCCCCGGCCCGGGACTACTTCCATGGTGGGATCGACCTGAACCGCCATCTCATCCACGACCGCACCTCGACTTTCATCATGCGGGTGGCCGGGAATTCGATGTCCACCTCCGGGATCTGCGACGGCGACGAGGTGATCGTCGACCGGTCGCTGGAGCCCCGGGATGGCAGGGTGGTCATCGCCGTGCTCGACGGAGAACTGGTCATCCGCCGGCTTGCCGTGGACGCCACCGGGATCAGCCTGCGCACCGATGATCCGCGCTCCACACCGACGCGCGTCGCCCAGCTGGAGGACCTGACCATCTGGGGCGTCGTCACGCGCTGCCTGCACCATGTCTGAGGACCGGCCCCTGCACCAGCGTCTCGCGCTGGTGGACGTGAACAACTTCTATGTCTCCTGCGAGCGCGCCTTCGACCCGCGCCTGGAAGGGCGCCCCGTCGTCGTGCTCTCGAACAACGACGGCTGCGTCGTCGCTCGCTCGGAGGAGGCCAAGCGGGCGGGGATCAAGACCGGTACGCCGTGGTTCCAGGTGCAGGGGCGTGCCGCCGCGCTGGGCCTGGTGGCCCGGTCGAGCAACTACGAGCTCTACGGGGACATGTCGGCGCGGGTCATGGAGGTGATCGGCCGGTTCGGGGCCTGGCAGGAGGTCTACTCGATCGACGAGTCGTTCATCGGGCTGCCCGGCGACGAGGGGGTGCTGCGGTCGACCGCCGGACGGATCCGGGAGGCGGTGTGGCGCCATGTCGGGGTTCCGGTCTGCGTGGGCGTGGCACCGACGAAGACGCTGGCGAAATTCGCCAACCACGTGGCCAAGCGCAACCCGGGCCTGGACGGCGTCTGTTCGCTGGGCAGCGTCCCGGACGGGGAGATCCGCCGCATCCAGTCGCGGGTCCCCGTCACCGGGCTGTGGGGCGTGGGCGGGCGGACCGGGACCCGGCTCAATGCGCTGGGCATCGACACGATCGCCGACCTGCGGGACGCCGATCCGCTGATGATCCGCAAGAAGTTCTCCGTGGTGCTCCAGCGCACCGTGCTCGAACTCAATGGCACGCCCTGCATCCCCGAGGTGGAGGAGCGGGCGGACAAGGCGCAGATCATGTTCTCCCGCAGCTTCTCCACACCGGTGACCGGCCGGGCGGACATGGACCAGGTCATGGCGCTGTACGCCCAGCGCGGTGCCGCCCGGATGGCCGCCGAGGGGCTGCGGGCCTCGGTGCTCACCGTCACCGCCGGGGTCAGCCGGTTCGCGGCGGCAGCCGGGGCGACCGGTTCCGGGGAGGGGCCCTCCGGTGGGGCGGCCCCGGTGCCGGGCGCGTCGAACCCGGTCGTGTCCGTCCGCCTGCCCGCGCCGACCCAGGACCCGATCGTGCTGACCCGCGCCGCGGTGGCCGCGATGCGCGGCCGCATGGTGCCCGGCACCCGGTACGTCCGAGCCGGCGTCATGTTCTCCGGGCTCGAGCCGGCGACCGGGCAGTCCACATTCGACGCGTTCGCCGGTGAGGGGGAGGAACGCGACATGGGTTCGCTGCTCGGCAACGTCCGGGCCCGATTCGGCGAGGCCGCCATCGGCTTGGGCCATGCCGGGCTGGCCGAGCCGGCGGGGTGGACCATGAAGCGGGAGTTCGCCTCCCCGCGCTACACCACCGAATGGAAGGACCTGCCGGTCGTCTCCGCCTGACAGCGGCAGCGCGCCGTGGTGGGATGGACCATGGCCCCGTCCCGACGCTTCAACCACCTGCTGGACCGCACGTTCCGGATCAGCCTGGTCCTCAAGGGGCTCGACGGGATCCTGGAACTGGTCGGCGGCGTCCTGCTCCTGGTCGTCACGCCTGCCCAATTGGGTTCGCTGATCCGGGTACTGACCCAACACGAGCTCTCGGAGGACCCGCACGACCTCGTGGCCACGACCCTGGTGCGCCTGGCGGGCGGACTGACGGTGTCCGCGACCTTCTTCGGCGCCGCGTACTTGCTGCTGCACGGCCTGGTGAAGGTCGTGCTCGTGTGGGCGGTCCTGCGCGACCGGCTCTGGGCGTACCCGTGGATGATCGGCTTCCTCCTGGTGTTCATCGCCTATCAGGGATACCAGCTGGTGATCGGCCCCTCATGGGGACTGGCGCTGCTGACGGCCTTCGACGTACTGATCGTCTGGCTGACCGTGTACGAATACGCAAAGCACCGCACCCACGACGCCGGTGCCGCGATGGGAGGCGATCGGCGGTAATCTGGTGACGTTTTGCCCGCAGTTCCAGAACCGGAGGCCCCATGTCGTCAGCACCCACCGGTGGAGGATCCCAGGCCTGGCTGTGGACGCTGGTGGCCGCGGGATTCTTCTCGCAGACGGCGCTGAACCTGGTCCGGCCGGTGACGACCTACAAGCTGATCGACCTCGGCTCGGACGCCACGGTCATCGGGTTGGTGACCGCCGCCTATGCCATCCTGCCCGTAGCCACCGCCATGTGGCTGGGCCGGCTGACCGACCGCATCCCCGGTCTGCGCGCCATGGTCGCCGTCGGGGCGGTGGTACTCGCCATCGGTGCCGCGGGCCTGGCGCTGGCCGGCAGCATCATGTGGGTCGCCGCGGCCAGCGCGGTCCTGGGCATGGGGCATCTGGTGTTCACGATCGCCGGTCAGTCGGCCATCGCCCGCTTCTCCCCGAACGACCAGTTGGACAAGGGATTCGGCTGGTTCACGGCGGCCTACGCCGGCGGGCAGATCGCCGGCCCATTGGTGGCCGGGCTGCTGCTCGGCGGAACGGCCGGTTCGGGCCCGGGCTCGCGCGCCGACGGCATCACCTTCTCCATGTGGCTCGGTGCGGCCTTGGCGTTGCTGGTGCTGCCCGTCCTGTTGCCGGGCATCATCGCCAGCCGGGCCGGCACCCGGGGCAGCGAATCGACGCCGGGGGAGCGCCGCCGCCGTGTGGCGGCCCTGGCCGTCGCCGCGAACGACGGCGAGACCGGCAAGCCGACGATGCCGGCCATCCTCCGCCGTCCCGGGATTCCCTCGAACATGCTCGCCTCGCTGGCACTGCTGGCGATGCTGGACATCCTCACCGCGTTCCTGCCGCTGGTCGGGGAGGCCCACGGGGTCTCGCCGGCGTGGATCGGGATCCTGCTGGCCGCGCGCGGGGCCGGAACGATCATCTCGCGCGGCTTCCTGCCGTACTTGAGCCGCCGGATCCCGCGGCGGAGCCTGCTGATGGGCAGCCTCTACGGGGCGGGGGTCTGCCTGGCCGTCCCGGCGCTGGTCATCGACACCCCCTGGGCCACCCTGGTGCTGCTCTTCGCCGGCGGGATCTTCCTGGGACTGGGCCAACCGTTGACCATGTCGCTGATCTCCGAAGCGGTCCCGCACCACTGGCGCGGTTCCGCCCTGGCAGTGCGGCTGATGGGCAACCGGCTGGGCCAGGTCGTCATGCCGCTGGCCGCCGGCGTCATCGCCGCACCGCTCGGCCCGGCCGGGGCCATCTGGTTCAGCTGCGCGGTGCTGGTGGGCAGCGGCGTGCAGAAGAGCTTCGCCCGCACCCGCTGACCCACCGGGGCCGAACCTCAGATCTTGACGACCATCTTGCCGGTGTTCGCCCCGCGGAGCAGGTCCAGGAACGCGTCCACGGCGTTCTCCAGCCCGGTCACGACGGTCTCGTCGAAGACGACGTCTCCGCCGGACACCCAGGCGCCCACCTGCTCGGCGAAGGCGCCGAAGTGCTGCTGGTAGTGGCCGACCGTGAAGCCCTCCAGCCGCAGGCCGCGGGTGACGAGGTTGGCCATGTTCCGCGGTCCGGGGGACGGCTCGGTGGCGTTGTACTGGGAGATCGCCCCGCACAGTGCCACGCGTCCGCCGTCGTTCATGGCACCGATGGCGGCCTCGAGGTGCTCGCCGCCGACGTTGTCGAAGTAGACGTCGATGCCGTCCGGGGCCGCGGTGGCCAGCTGGCCGGCGATGTCGCCGTCCTTGTAGTTGAAGGCGGCGTCGAAGCCGTACTTGCAGGTCAGCAGGTCGATCTTCTCGGCGCTGCCGGCCGAGCCGATCACGCGGGCGGCTCCCTTGAGCCGGGCGATCTGCCCGACCATCGTGCCCACGGCACCGGCGGCTCCGGAGACGAAGACGGTGTCGCCTTCCTTCATGGACGCGATCTCCAGCAGGCCGACCCAGGCGGTCAGCCCGGTCATGCCCAGGGTGCCCAGGTAGACGGACAGGGGGAGGCCGGGAAGTTCGGTGATGGCGCGGAAGTCGGCGGCCGGACCCTGGGCGATGTCACGCCAGCCCTGGGTGTGCAGCACCGGCGTGCCCACGGGCAGCGAGTCGTCACGGCTTTCGACGACGCGGCCCACGGCCCCGCCGTTCATGACCTCGTCCACCTGGAAGGGCGGGACGTAGGACTTCACGTCGTTCATGCGTCCGCGCATGTAGGGGTCGACGGACATGAACTCGTTGGCCACGCGGACCTCGCCGTCGGCCAGGGCGGGGAGTTCGACGACGGCGGTGCGGAAGTTCTGCTGGTCCGGCCATCCGGTGGGGCGGCTGGCGAGCTGGATGTGGGTACTGGAGGTCATGGTGGTTCTCCCTCGGACGGGGTGGTGTCGCGGTCTGCGATGACCCTACAATATTAGAACGACCAGTACACAATGGACTCTTGAGACGAAGTTCACCCACCGCGCAACCGGAGAGGGCGAACGGGACAGGCGGCAGAACAGATGGCACGGACCAGGGCGTTCGACACCGACGAGGTCGTCCAGGCGGCGCGGGATGTCTTCTGGACCCTGGGCTATGACGCCGCTGCGATGCCGGACCTGGAGCGCGCCACGGGGCTGGGCCGCTCGAGCCTCTACAACGCCTTCGGCTCCAAACGTGGGCTCTTCGACGCGGCCGTGCAGAGCTACCTGGACGAGGTCGTCCGCCCCCGGCTGGCCGCCGTGGCCGCGGCAGCGGATGGGGCCGCCGGCCTACGCGGCTACTTCGACTCCATCGCCGACGCCTTGGAAGCCGGCCGGGCCGACCACCAGCGCGGCTGCCTGCTGTTGACGGCTTCCAGCGGCCGCAGCGGGCAGGACGGGCTGGTGCGCGCCGCCGTGGACGCCTATCGGGTGGAGGTCACCGAAGCGTTCACCGGGGCATTGCTCCGCGACGCGGCCCCGGCACGCGGCGGCGACGAGGCCGCGGCCGGCCGGGGCGCGCAGGTCGCCGAACGAGCCCGTCTGCTGTTTGCCCTGCTGGCAGCCGGCATGACCCTGGCGCGGGTCAACCGCGAGGAGGCCGTGGCGACGCTGCGCTCTGCCGCCCGGTTTACCGGCCCGTCGGAGCCCCGCTGACCTCGGCCTCGACGACGGCGGGAGCCCCCGGGGTGGTCTGCGCGGGCGCGTGGCCCCGCCGATAGCGGAACACGCCCAGGCCGACGACCACGACGGCCAGGCCGAGCGAGAGGAGCAGCGACTCGCGGGTGTCCTCGAGGACCAGCATGCCGATCAGGAGCGCGACAATCGCGCCAATGGACAGCCATGTCAGGTAGGGGAAGAGCCACATGCGGATGGGAAGGTCACGGGCGTCGGAACCCATGCGGCGACGCAGGATCAGCTGCGATGTGGCGATGACCAGCCAGACGAAAAGGGCGATCGCACCGGATGTGTTGACCAGGAAGAGGAACACCGTGTCGGGCCACAGGAAGTTCAGCCCCACGGTGATGAACCCGACGACGGTGGAGGCCAGGACTGCCGTGACCGGAACCCCGCGGCGCGACGTCTTCTGCCAGGCCTTCGGGGCGTCCCCGCGCGTGGCCAGGGAGAAGACCATGCGGCTGGCCGTATACAGCCCCGAATTCAGGCAGGAGAGGACCGAGGTGAGCACGACGATGTCCATGATCGTCCCGGCCGCGGGGACCCCGAAGCTTTCGATGACCGCCACGTAGGGGCTTTTTGCCACGGACGCCGAATCCCACGGCAACAGGGTCACCACGATGGCCACGGAACCGATGTAGAAGATCAGAATGCGCCAGACGACGGAGTTGGCGGCCTTCTTGACCGCATCCACCGGATTCTCTGATTCGCCGGCGGCGATGGTGGCGATCTCGGCACCGAAGAACGAGAACACGATGACGAGGATCCCGGCCAGGACAGCCACCCCGCCGTTGGGGAAGAATCCGCCGTGTCCGGTCAGGTTGGACATGCCCGGAGGCTCAACACCGGGAATGAGGCCGCAGATGGCCGCGATGCCGGCGACCAGGAACAAGATGATCGCTGTGATCTTGATGGAGGCGAACCAGAACTCGAACTCCCCGTATGATTTCACGCTCCACACATTGGTCAGCGTCAACAGGATCATGAGGGCCAGCGCCCAGACCCACTGCTCGATGCCCGGCACCCAGCGGTGCATGATGGCGGCACCCGCCGTGGCCTCGATGCCAAGGACGATGATCCAGAACCAGGCGTAGAGCCACCCGATGCTGAAACCGGCCCAACGGCCCAATGCCTTGTCCGCGTAGGAGGAGAAGGAGCCGGTCTCGGGGTTGGCTGCTGCCATCTCGCCCAGCATGCGCATGACCAGGATGACAACGACGCCGGCCGCCGCATAGGCCAGCAGGATGCCGGGGCCGGACTGCCGGATGGCCGCGCCGGAGCCGACGAAGAGACCGGCGCCGATCACCCCGGCGATGGCGATCATGGACAGGTGGCGCGGTTTCAACGTTTTCTGCAGCTGTGGTGGTGTTCCCATGAAGGGCCTTCCCGTAGCGGTCGATGTCGGCACCAGCGTGACGTAGGCGACTTTTTGCGTTCTTCATGCGGTGCGCCGTAAAACCTGTTCCGGTGTGCGCCGCGCCGCCAATGTGGGGTCGCACAAAGATCCACGCTAAAATCGGTGCAGCCAAACATCCAGGCGGCGTTCCGTTCCAACGCCAGCGAGCCCTGGAGGCGGATCCGCTCCGGGAATTCCGTTGTCCGCGACGCCGACGGCGTGCCGTCGGATGGGGTATCCCGGACTTCGTGGAGTGCCGCCTATATGTAGTAAGCGGCTTGTCGGAACCCCGGGACGGGGCTACCTTGGGTAGCCAAATGTTCCGCGGGCCCACTCTTGCAATCCACTGGAGGCTAGCGCATGGTCGACCCATCGCCCCTGAATTACCGGACGCTGAAAAAGGCGGCCGCCATGACGCTGGGGGCAGTCGTCCTCACGTCTTCCCTGGCCGGGTGCCGGATGAACTTCAAGGACAACTACGTCCCGGAACTGGCCGGAAAAGTGGTGCGAGTCGTCGATGGAGACACCTTTGTCGCCGACATCGACGGCAAGGAAAAGACGGTCGACCTGCTCAACGTGATGGCCCCCGTGGACGGAGACGACCCGGAGTGCCTCGCCCCGGAAGCAACCAAGGCCTTGGCATCCGTGCTACCCGAGGGTGCCAAAGTGCGCCTGGAGTACGACGACCAGATGCCACCCAAGCGGAAGAACAACAAGGCCGCGGTCTTTTCCGCTGGCACCTTCGCCAATGAGGAGATCGCCAAGGAGGGGTTCGCGGTCGCCGAAAAGGACAGCCCGAACAACCCGTACTACGACCGGGTCCTCACCGCCCAGAACAAGGCGAAGACGGATGGCAAGGGTCTTTTCGACGGCTCACGGGACTGCACCGTAGCTGCGACCGTGGAGCCCGCGATCAAGCGTATGAAGGACGTGTCCAAGGCCCCGCCGACCACCGTGGAGTCCGCAGCCGACATGGTCGATGACCTGACCTCGATAGTCAATGACGGTAATGCGGCCAAGGACACGCTGACCGGCATGCAGGTCAAGGAGGGCTCCGCCCAGGCGGTGGTCTATGCCTCCGAACGTGCCGGTTGGGAGAAGCAGATCAGCCGGACCATCAACGAGGCGCAAGAGCGCATGAAGGTAGTCAAGGGCGAGCAGAAGAAGCTGGTCGCCGAGAAGAAGGCCGAAGACAAGCGGAAGGCGGAAATTGCCAAGGCCGCCGCCGAGCGCGAAGCGGCCGAACGGGCGGCCGCCGAGGCCCGTGCGGAAGCCGAGGCCGAGGCCAAGGCCGCCAAGGACAAGGCGGACCAGAAGAAGGCCGAGGAGTCCAAGAAGGCTGAAGAGTCAGAAAAGGCCGAGGAGTCGAAGAAGGCCGAGGAATCCAAAAAGGCCGAGGAATCCAAAAAGGCCGAGGAATCGAAGAAGGCTGAGGAGTCAAAAAAGGCCAAAGAAGCCGATAAGGGAAAACCCTAGAAGCCATGACGGCTGGCGGGAGGGGGCGACGTAGGATCCGAGCTGCGGCAGGGGTCCTGGTCTCGCTGGCTTTCCCGGTGGTCTTCTACTACGTGCTGCGCGGCACTGGCGTGAGTGTCTATGCCGCACTTCTGGTGACCGGACTCCTTTCCGCCGTTCCCTCGGTCTTTCAACTGGTCCGTGGCAAGACGGTGGGCAAGCTCGCCCTGTACTTCTCCTTCATGTCCATCGGGGCGTTGCTGATCTCCTTGGTCCCCGGTGATGAACGCTTCCTGCTGGCCAAGGGGGCGGTGCTCACCGCGGCAACGGCTGGCGTCTTCCTCGTCAGCCTGCGTGCCCGGCGCCCCGTGGTGTTCTCCCTGACCCGGCCCTTGCTCGAGGGGCGGTGGAACTGGCCCTCGGGCTGGGACGGGCTCTTCGACGATTCCAGTCGGTTCCGCAGGATGTGGCGTGTGTCGACGGTGATGTGGTCCTGCGGCCTTTTGGCGGATGCCGCGGGCCGGGTGTTCATGGCATTTACGTTTCCCCCGGATACGGTGCCGGCCCTGGCCTCGGGGCTTTATGTCGTGACCCTGGTCGTCTTGAATGTTGGGGTGAACCTCTACTACATCTCCTGCGGCGTCTTCAACCGCGGATCGCGCCTCTACGAACGTGACTTGAGGTCGACCTAGAGCAGGACGAACAGCGACCCGGCGAGCAGGACCGCCACCGGGATCCAGAACATGCCGCGGCGCTTCATGAAGGCCACGCCCGCGATGATCGGTGCCGAGAGCACCAGGGCCAATCCGGCAACACCGACCCAGCCCTGCAGGGGATCCGGTTGGGTGCACTCAATGAAGCACCCCGAAAACCCGAACGCGGCGATCATCAGCAACACGAACGCCGGGACGGCGGCCAGGGCATAGCCGACGAGGATGACCAGGAATGCCTGCCACCACCGACGTGGCCTTCGGGAGTCCGGGCATCCGTCGACGGATGTCGTGGGCCCCCGGGGGCGAGGAGTGGGCGCCGAGGCGGGGTCGCTCATGGATAGAGCATCGCAGATCAGTTGGCCACTCCGAAAGAGCAGATCAAAATTCCAATACACGGAAAATGAAGTTCCTTTCGTGGAATTGTCGTTCGCTCTGTAGTTTGGTTTTTGTCCCTAACAGCGTGAGGTGGAACACACTTCTCGAGCATCGGAAAAACCATGAAAATCAATCCTGAGGCCGCGTTGAAGGCGAGTTCGACGCCGGCCAAGAAGAAGCGGCTGTACCAGTCGCTGTTCTTCCAGATCCTGATCGCCATCGTTGCCGGCGTCCTCATCGGGCACTTCTGGCCCTCCCTCGGTGAGGACCTCCGCCCGCTGGGTGACGGATTCATCCGGCTCATCAAGATGATCATCGCCCCCCTGATCTTCCTGGTCATCGTGACGGGCATCGCCGCGGTCGGTGACGTGAAGTCAGTGGGGCGAGTCGGGGTAAAGGCCTTGCTCTACTTCACGTGTGCAACCTGCTTCGCACTGGTCTTCGGCCTGCTAGTGGCCAACCTGGTGCAGCCAGGCCAAGGGCTGAACATCGACCCGAACACGCTTTCCGCCGATGACGTCGCGGCAGTGACGGGTGGAGGTCATGACGGGGGAAACTTCCTGCTGAGCATCATCCCGGAATCCGTGATCGGGGCGTTCGCTAGCAATACATTGCTTCAGGTTCTGTTCTTCTCGGTATTCTTCGGCGCGGCCGTCATCGTCGTCGGACAGGAACGCTGCAAGCCGATGATGAGCCTGTTCGAGACCCTGCTCGAGGTCGTCTTCAAGATCATGTCGTGGATCATGCGGGTAGCGCCCATTGGGGCGTTTGGCGCCATGGCGTTCATCATCGGCCAGTACGGGATTGGAACGCTGGGCACCTACGCCAAGCTCATCGCCGCCTGCTACGGAGCAGCCTTGCTGTTCATCGGATTGCTCTTCGTCGTCGCATGGATCTTCGCCCGGGTCCCGTTGTGGCAGTTACTGAAATATACGCGCGAGGAGTTCCTGCTGGCATTGGGAACGGCATCCACGGAGGCGGTGATGCCGCGCATCATGACGAAACTGACCAATGCCGGGTGTTCGCGCGCCACGACGGGGTTGGTCGTTCCGACCGGCTACTCGTTTAATCTCGACGGTGCGGCCATGTACCTGTCCATTTCGTTGCTCTTCCTCGCGCAGGCATTCGGGCACGATCTCTCACTGGGTCAACAGCTCGCCGCGCTCGGCGTCCTGCTTCTGACGTCCAAGGGCATGGCCGGTGTGCCGGGGTCCTCCTTCTTGGCCCTCTCGGCCACCGCTGCGGCCCTGGGGATCTTCCCGGTCGCCGGCGTTGCCCTGATGCTCGGTGCCGACCAGCTGATGGACTCCATGCGTGTGGCGGTGAACCTCCTGGGGAACTGTGTGGCGACGTTCGTCGTCGCCACCTGGGAGAAGCAATTCGATCGGGAGGCGATGAAGCGGGCCTTTGCCGAGGAGATCACCAATGAATCTTCCTCGATCCTGCTGGGGCAGGAGGAGGACTTCGTCGAGGACGAGTTGGAGCGCAGTGCCCGAGGGTACGGTCCCGCCCCGCTCTATGCGGGTGGCCCCCTGCGTACGGAGCGCGAGTCGATCGCGATGAAACGGTTGGTTTCCCTACCGGTGAAGGATCTCGTCGGATACCCCCACCGGGGTGGGAAGACGTATAAGGGGGAACCGGACTCCGAGGGCAGTCGGGACGGGACGGAACCGGCGGAGAGGTCCTAACGCGTGGAGAAGGCGGCGATCTGCTCGCCCAGCAACATGGCCCCCAGCCCCAGCATGATGATCCCGCTGCACAGGGTCACGATGCGGGCGGCGGATGGCCTGCTGGCGAGCAGCCGCCGTGCGCCGAAGGCGACGCCGGTGTAGACCACTGCGGAGACGAGCAGATGCGAGATCCCCAGGATGCCTGTCTGCACGGGGGCCGGGAGGCCGGCGTTCATGTCGATGAACTGGGGGATCAGGGCCAGATACAGCAGCAGTGCTTTGGGGTTTGTCCCGCTGGTTCCCAGTCCGCGCAGGAAGCTTCCGGTGTTGCCTCGCTGAGGTTGGTCGGCATCGACCGACGTCGTGTAACCCGCCGAACGCCAGGAACGCGTGGTCGAGATCCCGAGCCAGAGGAGATACGCCGCACCGGCGATCGTCAGCCCGGCCAACAACTGCGGCATGGCGATGACGAGGGCGGCGAGCCCGGCAACTATGAGGATGGTGTGTACGAGGTAGCCGCCCAATAGTCCCCCGACAGCAGGGGCGATCCTGCGTCCGCCGAGGCCCGAGGAAATCGCGTAGGCCCAGTCGGCCCCGGGCGTCAGGGCCAGCGCGACGGAGACGGTCGCGAAACCGAGAATGAGCTGGGGGTCCATGGGTGCCTCCTGGATGGTGTTGGGCCTGCCGAGAAAAGCTTAGGAAATTTTCACCCAAAAGTGCTTACCGTTTCAGGCTCAAAGAGCATCATTGGCGATATGGTTCTTGCGTGATTGATGAAATTGATAGAAAGATCTTGCTTCTGCTCCAGAAGGACGGGCGCATGACGGTCACCGCCCTGGCTTCTGCCGTGGGACTGACCGTCGCGCCCTGTCACCGTCGGCTCAAGGATCTGGAGGCCGGCGGCGTCATCATCGGCTATCGGGCGCTAGTGGATGCCCCGCGGATCGGGCTGGGCTTCCAGGCCCTGGTCTTCGTCACCCTGAAGGACCGGCAAAACATGAAGGCGTTCGAGGACGAGGTGTCCGCGATTCCCGAGATCACGGAGGCCTCGCGCCTCTTCGGAGAGCCGGACTTTCTGCTGAAGGTCCTGTCGACGGACCTGCCCAGCTATCAGAAGTTCTACGACGATGTGCTCATCGGGCTGGCCGGGGTGGAGAAACTGACGTCGACCATCGTCATGAAGAGCCTCAAGGGGGCGGGGGAACTACCGCTGTAGTTGCCTGCTGGATGGGCCGACCTCATTGCCGGGTCGGCGTAGATTGACCGGTTCCGGCACCTGGAAGTCAGGAGCAGCAGACATGTTGGATGATCCACGCCGGTCGGGTTCCATGCGCCTGTTGGCCGTTCTTCGGCTGCCACGATGCTGGCCCTGTCCGGATGCTCCGGACAGGGCGGATCGGACAACGGGGGCAGCACCAGTTCTCCGGCATGATCGCCGACTTCACCGGCCCAGCCGGGTGGCGAGGAAGGACGGTACGGAACATGAGGTCGGCATCTCCGCGGACGATGGAAGTGTCATTGGTTCCCCGCCCGAAAAGCACGGGGGCACGCGGGACCTCCAAAAGCACACCGACCGCATCGCCGCCGCCAAGATCGACTACAAGGAATGGGCAGGGAAATTCTGCGAGGCCGTGAAGGGAGCGCGTATCGCGGAATTGAACCTTGACACCGAAAAGGGCCAGAGGGTGTGGGAAGGGGGCCTGATCGAGGCCAACGGCAGCAAGCGCGGAGTCAGGATTGATGTGGCTACCGGCGAGCGGCTCCCCGGTGCCGCCGCCAACGGTTAGCTCGCGTCACCCCGTTGCCGGGCCACGTCGATGAGCGCCGAGGCGGCGTCTCCCTGGCGCTGGGTGGCGGGCCACACGGCATGAAAGCGGCGCCGGAGCGATATTCCTTCGACATCGATTCTCACCAGCGCTCCGGCGCGAATGGCGGCGTCCACGACGAGCCTGCTCAGCGCGGCGGGACCCAAACCCGCGCAAGCACTGGCCAGGACCGTGGCGTTGCTGGTCAATTCCTGCAACGGAGGTGCGATGGGATGGTCGCGTAGTGCCCGCTCGAGCGTCTTGCGCGTCCCGGAGCCGGGCTCCCGGGTCACCAGTGCCGTGGCCGCCAGCTCGTCGACGGAGATCGGGGCGCCGCGCCGTGCCCATGGATGGGCCCCGGCGGCCACTACGTAGAGTTCGTCGACGTGGACCAGCTGGCGTGCGAAACGGCGTGGAATCGAGGGGGTTTCAACGAGACCCACCGCGCAGTCGCCGGCGTCAAGGGCGGCGAACACCTGCGACGAGTTCATGGGGTGCAGTTCCGGGCGCACTTCCGGCAAGCGTAGGCGCAACTCCGCCACCCAGCGGGGGAGGAGGTACTCGGTGATGGTCAGGCTGGAACCGACGGTCAGCGTGTTGGCTCGTTTTTGTCGACGGGTTCCGACCACCTCGAGCAGGCCGGAGGCGGACGAGAGGAGTTCGCGAGCATGTGCGATCACCAGTGCGCCGTCTTCGGTCGGGGCTGACCCGCTGGGGCTGCGCCGCAACAGCCGTGTACCGAGTTGGCGTTCCAAGGTACGGACCAGGCGGCTGGCGTTGGGTTGGGCGATGCCGATGATCGCCGATGCCGCGTTCAAGCTCCCTGTATCAGCTACCGCGACCAGCAGCTCCAGCGTCCGCAGGTCGGGCCATTCCTCAGCCATCTGGCACCAGTCCGCGGCCAAGGCGGTTCGAAGTCATATGAAAACCATATAACCTGACCCGGTATTGGGGACTACCGGTTGCCCCGCCGTTGCGGAAAGGTTGAACACATGAGCCCCACAGCAACCCCGTCCCAGGCTTCGGCCCTTCGTGCCATCGCTCCCGGATTGATGGCAACCATCGTCGCCGCCGTCGTCGTCCTGGGGATCCACGCCTTCGTTCCAGCGCTCAGTGCCCTTCTGCTGGCGATCATCCTGGGCGCGGTGTGGGCCAACGTCAGCACCATCCCGGCGGCTTTTTCGGCGGGGATCACTTTCAGTTCGAAGCGCCTGTTGCGTGCGGGCATCGTGTTGCTGGGTCTGCAGCTTTCACTCTCCAGCGTGCTGGATCTCGGGTGGCAGGTCATCGTGATCGTGCTCGCCGTCGTCACGCTCGGGGTTCTCGGCACACTGTTCATCGGCGTGCGACTGGGCTTGCCCTGGAGCCAGTCAGCGCTCATTGCTTGTGGATTCTCGATTTGCGGTGCCGCCGCCGTGGCCGGCGCCGATGGCGTGATTCGCGCCAAGCAGGAGGAGGCCGCCACGGCGATTGCCCTGGTCGTGCTCTTCGGCACGCTCATGATCCCGCTGGCTCCGTTGATCTGCACGATGCTCGGTCTGCCGGAGGAGGCGGCGGGGATCTTCATTGGCGGATCGACGCATGAGGTCGCCCAGGTCGTCGCCGCGGCGGGGACCATGGGACCCGGCGTCCTGGCCGTCGCGGTGGTGGTGAAGCTCGCGCGCGTACTCTGCCTGGCCCCGGTCATGGTTGGATTCGGCATGGCCGAGCGACGTCGGGCCCGCCGGGTGGAAACCTCCCGCGACCCCGAACTGGCACTGGTCCCCGGGGCGGAGGGCGCGGGCGGCGGAGTGGGTCAGGCGCATCCCGACGCGGCGCCGAAGCTGCCACCCATCGTCCCCCTGTTCGTGGTGGGGTTCATCGCCATGGTCTTGGCGCGCACGACCGGATTCGTCCCCGAGCCTGTGCTCGTCGCCGCGGACGGAACCCAGCAGTTCCTGCTGTGTGCGGCGATGTTCGGCCTCGGATGCGGCGTCCGGTTCCGGTCGCTGCTTCGCGTGGGACCGTTGCCCTTCATCACCGCCGGGGCGGGGACCCTCGTGGTTGCAGGAACCGCGCTGGTTGGAATAGCAATCACCGGCGCGGCCGCTTAGATCGGCCGGGGGCGGTGCCCCCGGGCCCGGGCCGGTGAGGCCGCACGGGCCGGTGGTCCACCATCTCGGAATGGATGATCGGACCCCACGGTGCAGGAATGCAGATGCGCTGAACGGGAATGTGCGTTGATTGGGTGCCGCTTCGCTGTAATACTGCGGGAAGCGATCCGGCTGTGTTGCGCATCACACGATGCCGCGAGCCGGAGGCCACTCACACATCGTGTCAATTTGAGGAGCATCAACATGGCGGCACAAACGCCGACTAGCCAACCGGGACTCGGCGCCGGCTTGAAGAAGGTGGTCGTCGCATCGATGGCGGGCACCGTCGTTGAATGGTACGAATTCTTCCTGTACGCGGCAGCGTCCACTCTGGTCTTCGGCCACTTGTTCTTCCCGAACTCGGACAGCGACCTCGACGGCATCATGAAGGCCTTCCTGACCTACGCCGTCGGCTTCATTGCCCGGCCGATCGGCGGCATCGTCTTCGGGCACTTCGGCGACAAGTTCGGTCGCAAGAAACTGCTGCAGTTCTCCATCATCCTGGTTGGTGTCTCGACCTTCCTCATGGGCTGCCTGCCCGGGTTCGACGCCATCGGCTACGGGGCCCCGGTGCTTCTGGTGTTGCTGCGCTTCATCCAGGGATTTGCCGTCGGCGGCGAATGGGGTGGCGCGGTGCTGCTGGTCGCCGAGCACAGCCCGAACGACCGTCGCGGGTTCTGGTCCAGCTGGCCCCAGGCCGCGGTCCCCATGGGCAATCTGCTCGCCACCGGCGTCCTGCTGTTCCTGTCGTTTGCGCTCAGCGAGGAGGCATTCCTCGGGTGGGGCTGGCGCGTGGGCTTCTGGCTGTCGGCAGTCATCGTGCTGATCGGCTACTACATCCGTACCAAGATCTCCGATGCCCCCATCTTCCTGGAGGAACAGAAGAAGATCGAGCAGAACAAGGATGTCGGCTATGGCATCGTCGAGGTCTTCAAGCGCTACCCCCGCGGCGTCTTCACCGCCATGGGCCTGCGCTTCGCCGAGAACATCCTCTACTACCTCGTCGTCACGTTCTCCATCACGTACCTGAAGATCATCGTCGGGATCGAGACATCGCACATCCTGTCGATGTTGCTGCTGGCCCACGTCATCCACTTCTTCGTGGTCCCGCAGGTCGGTCGCTTGTCCGATGCGATCGGCCGCAAGCCGACGTATCTGCTCGGCGCCATCACCGGCGCCACGTGGGGATTCTTCGCCTTCCCGATGATGGACACCGGCAACGACTGGATCATCCTGGCCTCCGTGACCATCGGCTTGTGCTTCCACGCGCTGATGTATGCCGGCCAGCCGGCGATCATGGCCGAGATGTTCCCCACGCGAATGAGGTACTCCGGGGTTTCCTTGGGCTATCAGGTCACCTCGATCGTCGCCGGCTCCCTGGCGCCGATCATCGCCACCTCGCTGGTGGAGAAGTACACCTCGTCCGTACCGGTGGCGATCTACCTGCTCATCGCCTGCGCCATTACCGCCGTTTCGGTGCTGCTCCTGAAGGAAACGCGCGGCATCTCGCTACAGGACGTCGACCAGGCGGATGCCGATGGGACTGCGGCCCTGCAGGCCACCGCGGCCAAGAGGGAGGCGGGAACCTCGTAGGTCCCGGCCTTCCGTTCGATGGGAGGCCACGAGGGGAAGATGAGAGGGTCCTCATCTTCCCCTTCCTTGTGCCTCATTTTCGCTCCTTAGCCTGAAAGCAAGAAGAAAAACCGGATAAGGAGATTGAGATGTTGTCATTCTGGATGGCCTTGGCCGCCAACATCGTCGGCATGACGGTCCTGGTGTATGTGGTCTACTTCCACCGGCACTTCCGACGGGACCTGGCGTTGGCCTACATCGCTTTGAGCATGGGGATCTTCGCCGTCACGCTGCTGCTTTCGGGCAGCGGAGCCGGAATGGGGCTCGGTCTGGGACTCTTTGGCATCCTGTCCATCATCCGCCTTCGCTCGGACACGTTGACGCAGGAGGAAGTCGCTTACTATTTCGTATCCTTGGCCATCGGCCTGGTGAACGGGCTGCACCCGGATCCTGCGTGGTTCGCCCCGGCCGTCACCGGTGGGCTGGTCCTGGTGATGTTCTTGGCGGACCACCCGCGCTTTGCTCCACGCACGGCACGGCAAACGGTCACCCTCGACGCCGCGTATCCCCAGCACGAGGACCTCACCGCGGCCTTGGAGCAGTTGTTGCAGGCCCGCGTGCTGCGCACGGTCGTCCTGGAGCTGGACCTCGTGCGTGAGCTGACCGTTGTCGACGTCCGATTTCGCACCCCTGCAGGTCCCGGCCGTGACGCACCCCTGGCGGCCGACCGTCAGGAGGAGACCTACCGGCTGGCAGGACACCACCGCATCCCGCAGGAGACCTGGTCATGAGCCCGGACAGGGGCGAAGCGCCGCCGGTGGGCCGCCTGGCGTCGATGTCCGCGGAGGACCCGGCACCGACCGGTAACGCCCGCATCACCAGAACCTCCCGGGCAGCCTGCGCCGCCCTCGAAGCGGCTGTCCGACGTCGAGATCCGATCGGCTTGGATGAGGTCATGCGGGAGGCGGCCCTGCAGACGCGGGTCGACCGCAAGTTCCTGCTGACTCCCGCACAGTTCACGGCATTGGCCGACGGCTTGGACCCCCGATTCCGCGTCCTGGAGATCGAGGGCTTGCGCACCTTCTGCTATGAATCGGTCTACTTCGACACCCCGGATTTCGAACAGTACCGCGCCCATCGTCAAGGACGCCGGCACCGATACAAGGTTCGTTCCCGCACCTACAGGGACACCGGACTGTCCATGTTCGAGGTCAAGACGAAGGGTAGACGCGGTGCGACGGTGAAGCATCGTCTTCCGCAGGACCTGCACGATGCCGGCACGCTGACATCGGCTGGCCATGCCTTCCTCGCTGATGTACTGGCCTCCGAGTACGGCCAACGGACCCCGAAGTTGCTGCCGGTACTTGATAGTGGATACGTGCGCGGAACGTTCGTCAACCCCGAGGATGGCGAGCGACTCACCTGCGACGTCGACCTCGTTTACTCGAATGGCGGGGGCCCGTTGCGTGGACCCGACCTCGTCGTTGTCGAAACGAAGACCGTCGACGGGCGCGGCGCCGCGGACCGGGCCCTGGCCGGCCTGGGCATCCGCCCGGTGAGCATGAGCAAGTACTGCCTCGGCGTGGCCCTCCTGCACCCCGAATTGCCGGCCAATCGGTGGAGCAGACTCCTACGCCGGCACTTTGGTTGGGAGCGCGACCGGGCTGCATGACGAAAACTCAGGAATCGGCAACCAACCGGTATCCCACCCCACGCACGGTTTCGAAGCGTTCGCTGCCCAGCTTGTTGCGGAGGTAGCGGACATAAACATCCACGACGTTGGAGCCGGGGTCGAAGTCGTAGCCCCAGACGCGGGACAGGAGCTGTTCGCGGCTGAGCACCTGACCGGGATTGCGGATGAATGCCTCGGCAAGCGAGAACTCGCGGGCTGACAAGTCGACTTCCCGATCGTGGACCCGGGCTCGTCGGTGCAGGAAGTCCATCTCCAGGCTGCCGTGGCGCATCACCGCGGTGTCGGCGCCGTTGTCACCGGTCCGCAGGCGCAACCGGACGCGGGCCAGAAGCTCGTCGAAGTGGAAGGGCTTGGCCATGTAATCGTCCGCTCCGCTTTGGAGTCCGGCCACCGTATCTTCAACGCCGCCACGCGCCGTCAGGATGATGACCGGTGTCGAGAGGTCCTGCTCGCGCAAGCGGCGCAGCACGGAGAAGCCGTCCTCGTCCGGCAGGCCCAGGTCAAGGATGATCAGTTCGAATGACCCGCTGAGGGCCAGTTCCCCGCCTTCATGCCCGGTATCGGCCACCGTGGGGACCAGGCCGGCGGCCTTGAGGCCCTTGGCCACAAAGGAGCTGATGCGTTGCTCGTCCTCGATGATCAGGATGCGGCTCATGGACGCCCGGTTCCTCCCGTGACCGGGATGTCGATGTTGAATGTCGACCCGTTTCCGGTCTCCGAGTCCACGGACACCATTCCACCATGCGCCGCCGCGATCGCCGAGACAATGCTCAGCCCCAGGCCCGACCCCTCCATGCGGCTGCTGTTGCGGGCCCTGCCGAAGCGGTCGAAGATGCGGGCCTGGTCCTCCGGGGGAATGCCGACTCCGTTGTCGCTCACCCAGAGGCGGAGTTCACGCCGGTCCGGGGCGGTGCCGCGGGGAGTATCGAGTAGCCGGGCGCCCAGGGTGATCACGGAATCGGATCCGGAGAACTTCACGGCATTCGCGCACAATTGCAGCATGGCCTGGGTGAGGCGAACGGGATCGAGCCACACCCGGGCTTCGACCCGCTCGGCAATGGACCAACGGCGCTCGCCGAGGGCGGATGCCTTGTCCAGGACCTCGTCCAGGAGGATGTTGACGTCGATGGGCCGTGGCACGACGAAATCTGTCCGGTTAGAGGTCGCCAGCGTCACCAGGTCGTTGATCAGCAGCGACATGCGCCCCAGCTCGTCCAGGGAGATTTCCCGTGCCTGATCCACGTCGTCGGGGTCCCGGGCGTCCATGACCTCGAGATGGCCCCGCACGATGGTGACGGGTGTACGCAGCTCGTGACCGACGTCGTCCAGCAGCCGACGCTGGGATTCGACGGCGCCCTCGAGCCGGTCGAGCATGGCGTTGATGGTGGTGGTGAGGTCGGCGAACTCATCGGTTCCCGAGACCGCGATCCGGCGGGACAGGTCCGACTCCGAGATCTGCTGGGAGGTGTTCCGCAATATCCTGATCGGCCGCAACATCCGCTCGACAAAGAACCAGGCCACGGCTCCGGCCACCACCATGACCAGAACGCCGACGGCGGAGAAGACGGCGAAATTCTGGTTGATGCGACGAAGCTCGGCCGAGTAGTCATAGGCCAGCACGAAGCGCCCGGGTACCGGATCCGAGGACAGCTGGACCGGGACGGTGACCGCCCGGTAGGTGGTCGTCTGGGTTGGAACCGTCTCGATCCTGACTCCCTGGTCCCGGTCGGGGGCGGTGGCCCAGGAGAGGAAGCCCGGGTCGTCCTCCAGCCGCAGCCGTACGACATCGGGGGCGGTCCATTGCAGCCGGTTGCCGGTCAGCGCCACCATGCCCTGGTTGGCGGAGGGCAAGGTGCGCTGCATGGCCGTGTACAGGAGGTCCTCCGCATGTGCATACGGCTGGTGGGTGCGCGGATCCAGGCCCGTTCCCGCCAGGACACGGAACTCCTGGACGGTGCGGGAGAGCGAGTCGTCCAGGCGGTCGTTGAGCTCGCGGCGTTCGACGGTGTAGATGACCGTGCCGGCCAGGACCAGGGCGAGGCCAACCAGGGTGAGCATCCCGCCGAGCACCCGGGAGCGAATCGACCACCGACGGCCCGGGACCCTAGTCGTCGGCGCCATCGTCGTCACCGTCGTCGTCATCGTCGTCGGGGTCCGAGGGGGGAAGCGGCGTGACTGGCGCGCGCGGATGCAAGGAGGCGTGCGTCGGGCTCGGGCGGGTGGTTGATGGGTCGGGAGAGGTCGACGGGCCAGGCGGGGCGCCGTCGGATGGCGCCATCGAGGCACCCGATGACGGCGTACCCGTCGGCTCCGTGCCCGGTCCGGTGGGCGTGCCGACCGGCGGAGCCGTCGCGCTGCGGTCAACGACGATACCGGGTCCCAGGTCCTGGGCCGGCGGGCTGGCGAGAACGCGGGCGAGGCCGATGATGCCCACCCCCAGCACCAGGAGGGCGATCACGGCTCCGGCGATCCGGCGCCGGTATTTTGCGTGCATGCATCCATTCTGCGGGTTCCAGATGAGATGACGATGAGAAGAGGGCCCCGTCAGGACGCGAGGGCCGCGCGGCGGAGCCGGGTTTCGGCCAGGAAGGCGCCGATGACCGCCTGGACCCCGGGGGAGCGCAGCGATTCGGGGCGGGCGAGCGCGGAGTAGGTGACGCGCCGTTCGAAGGAACCGGCCAGGACCGGGGCGAAGCCCTCGTCGCCATGGACCACATAGGAGGGCAGCATGCCGATCCCGCCGCCCGCCCGCACCGCCTGGAGCTGGGCGAAGATGCTGGTGGCCTGGAAGGCCGCCGACGGCACGGGCAGGCCGGTGGAGCGGTAGTCGAGCTCGGCGACCTGCAGCTCCGAATCAACGTAGGAAACGAAACGGTGCCGGCCCAGATCGGACAGCGACGACGGGGTTCCCTCCTCCTGCAGATACCCTGGGCTGGCGAAGAGGCGCAACACGTATTCGCAGAGCACCATGACCTCCGCCCGGGAATCCTCCACGCGTCCGGCGACCACTTCCAGATCGACGCCGGACCGGTTCCGGCTGGCCCGGCGTGTTGCACTGAGCAGCTCGACCTTCAACCGAGGGTGGTCGCGCTGCAGGCCCACGACGGCCGGTCCTGCAATGTAGGCGCCGAAGGCATCGCTGACATGGACACGTACGACCCCGGCAACGCTCTCCCCGCGTTGGCTCACCTCGGCCTTCAACGCGGCCAGACTCGATTCGATCGACTCGGCCGCGCGCAGCGCGTGCCGTCCCAGGTCCGTCAGTTCCCACCCGCTCGTGGTCCGGGCCAGGGTGCGCCCGCCCAGCTGACGATCCAGTGCGGCAATCCTGCGGGAGACGGTGGTGTGGGTCGTCTCCAATGCCTCGGCGACCGCTGTGAAACGCCCCAGCCGGGCAACGGTGAGCAGGATCAACAGGTCGTCGGGGCTTGGGAATCTGTTCGTCGTCATCGCCCACCCTCCTTGCTGTGCATCAGTGCACAGTACTTATGCCTATTTAGTGCTTGAATGCACCATAGCAGCATGTGATGGTGGTCATAAGCGACGGCGAACCCCGCCGGACACCACATTGAAGGGCAGGCAGGCCATGGCGACTGTTGGATGGATCGGACTCGGACACATGGGCGGGCCCATGACGGCGAACCTCGTCAAGGCGGGGCACTCCGTGCGGGGCTTCGACCTCAGCGCAGACGCCCTGGCCGGTGCCACCGCCCACGGCGTCACGCCGGTCGGAAGCATCGCCGAGGCCATCGATGGCGCCGAGGTCGTCTTCACGATGCTGCCCAAGGGCGACCACGCCAAGGCCGTCTACCTCGGCGAGGGCGGGATCCTCGAAACCGTCGGCACCGATGTCCTGCTGGTGGACTCCTCCACCATCGACATCGAATCCGCGCAGACACTGCATGACGCGGCAGCGGCCCACGGAAACCGCTTCGTCGATGCCCCCGTCTCCGGTGGGATCTCCGGCGCCGAAGCCGGCACCCTGACCTTCATGGTGGGGGGACAGGACGACGCCGTCCGGGACGCCACCTCCTACATCGAACCGATGGCCGGGAACATCATCCCCACCGGGGCGGCCACCACCGGCCAGGCCGCCAAGATCTGCAACAACCTCATCCTCTTCATCAACCTGGCCTCCACCTCCGAGGGAGCCGTCCTCGCGGATCGGCTCGGGCTGGACCGCAAGGTCTTCTGGAACATCGCCAGCGTCTCATCCGGTGACAGCTGGGCCTTGCGCACCTGGTACCCGTTGCCCGGCGTCGTGCCCACCGCTGCCTCCAACAACGATTTCGCCCCGACCTTCACCACCGAGCTGGCCCACAAGGACATCAACCTGGCCCTGGCGGCCGCCCGGCAGACCGGAACGCCCCTGGCGCTGGCCGAGCAGGTCTCGTCAATGTTCGAGACACTGGTGCAGGATGGGAAGAAGGGGCTGGACTGTTCCGCGATCGTCCAGCTCATCGACGGTTCCCACCAACCGGGTGCCACGACACCCGTTTCGACCACCGGAGGCGCAGCATGAGCCAGAACACCGACACGACGAACGACCCCGCCGGCAGCGAGCGGCAAACGGCCGCCCGGACCGCGGTCAACGAGGCCGCCGGGACATCGGTGGACACCGGGCGCTCGTCCGGATCCGACGTCCTGGACTGGCCGCAATGGATCGGTGGTGAACGCGTCGATTCCGCATCGGGGCAGTGGCGTGAGGTCGCCAACCCCGCCCTGCGCGATTCGGTCATCGCCCGGGTCCCCGCCTCGCAGACGCAGGACGTCGACCGGGCCGTCGACGCCGCCCGCCGGGCCTTCCCGGCCTGGGCCGCATTGCACTTCACCCGGCGGGCACGCCCCCTGGCCCTGATCGCCGACGACATCGAAGCGGAGGCCGAGGAATTCGCCCGGCTGACCGCCCTGGATACCGGCAACGCGATCCGCACCCAGGCACGCCCCGAGGTCGCCACGCTGGTCGCCTTGTTCCGCTACTTCTCCGGTGTGGCCGGCGAGGTCAAGGGAACCACCCTGCCGGCGGGGGAGGACCAGCTGCAGTACACCCGGCGCGAGCCGCTCGGGGTGGTCGCCGCCATCCTGCCGTGGAACTCCCCGCTGATGATCGCCGGCTTCAAGATCCCCGCGGCCCTGGCCGCCGGAAACACCATCATCCTGAAGGCCGCCGACGATGCGCCGCTGACCATCCTGAAGCTGGCCGAGGTCTGCAACCGCCACCTGCCCGCCGGTGTCCTGAATGCGCTGACCGGCCGTGGTTCGGTGATCGGGCAGGCTCTCGCCGAACACCCCGGGGTGGACAAGGTCTCCTTCACCGGTTCCACCGAGGTCGGCCGCGGCGTCGCCGCCCAGGCCGGTGAACGGCTCGCCCACATGTCACTCGAACTCGGCGGCAAGAACCCCTCGATCGTCTACCCGGACGCCGTCGACGACGACCTGGTGGACCAGCTGCTGCTGGCCTCGCGCTTCGCCCGCCAGGGCCAGAGCTGCACCGCGGGCTCCCGCCTGTTCATCCACCGGGATGTCTACGACGACGTGCTCGCGCAGCTCGTGCCCCGTCTCGGGGCCATGAAGGTCGGGGACCCGCTGGAGGAGTCCAGCGACATGGGGGCCGTCATCAATGCCAAGCAGTTCGACGGGATCACGGGGTACCTCGACGAGGGGCGCACCCTGGGCGGGCTCGAGACCATGCTCGGCGGCAGCGCCCCCACCGAGGGCGAGCTGACGCGCGGCTACTACCACGTCCCCACGGTCTTCGGCGGTGGCCGCAACGATTTCCGGCTGGCCCGCGAGGAGATCTTCGGGCCGGTGCTGATGGCGATCCCCTTCTCGAGCACCGAGGAGGTGGTCCGGATGGCCAACGACACCCACTTCGGGCTCGCCGCCTATGTCTTCAGCCACGACCTGGACCGGGCCCTGAACACCGCGCACGCCCTGCAGGCCGGCTGGGTCCAGGTCAACCAGGGAGGCGGCCAGGTCGTCGGCCAGGCCTATGGCGGATACAAGCAGTCCGGCATGGGCCGCGAGGTCTCCCTCGAGGGGATGCTCGAGGGCTTCACCCAGACCAAGCAGATCAACGTCAAGCTCCGCCCGTCCCGCGACGGTTCATGAGCACCCCCGACGCGGAGGCGCCGGACACCGGCCCCGGCATCACCGTCACGGTCGATGCCGGGGTCGGCACGATCCTGCTGCGCCATCCGGCCCAGCGCAATGCGCTGACCCGGACGATGTGCCGTTCCATCGCGGAGGCGGCCGCCGATCTGGACGCGCGGACGGACGTCGACGTCGTCACGGTGCGTGGGCACGGCGGGACCTTCAGCTCCGGGGTGTCCATCGGGGAACTGCGCGACGTCATCCTGGACGACGACGGGGCCACCGACCACCTCACGGCCGCGGACCGCGCGCTGGGCCGGGTGGCGAAGCCGACCATCGCCGTCGTGCAGGGGCATTGCATGGGCGGCGGCTGGCAGCTGGCCTCCGCCTGCGATTTCATCGTCGCCTCCGATGATGCCTCGTTCGGCATCACCCCGGCCAAGCTGGGGATCATCTACCCGCGCGCTGGCGTCGACCGGCTGGTCCGCCTGCTCGGTCCGGCCACGGCGAAATACGTGCTGATGTCCGCCCGGACGTTCCCGGCGCACCGTGCCCAGGCCATGGGCCTGGTGGCCGAAGTGCTGCCCGCCGACCGGTTCGACGCCGGGATGCGGGAGTTGGTCGGGGAACTACGGGCCCGTTCCCGCTATTCGATGCACACCACCAAACGGCTGATCGATGCGGCGGGCGACCCGGCGACCGACCCGTCCGAGCTTGCCGCCGCGTGGGACGGCGCCTGGTCCGACATGGCCGCAGGAGCCGACATCGACGAAGGGGTCGCGGCGTTCCTCCAGCGCCGGGAGCCGGACTTCCCCTGGCGGCCGGAGGCCGGGCGTCCCTGACGGGACCCAGGATGAGGGCAGAGAAAAAGGTGCCGGCGGTCTGAAACCGCCGGCACCTTTTCTCTTGGTGCGGTTACCGCTTGGTGAAGGTCACGACCTGGGCCTTGTCGCCCGTCTGGTTGTGCAGGTGCAGGAAGAGGCCCTGCTCCTGGTTGTCCTTCTTCTTGGCGATCGCCATCTTCTTCGGGAAGGCGTTGCTGTAGTCCTGGACGTGGGCCGTCAGGGTCTGGCCCGGAAGGTCGGCAAACGCCGTCCCGGTGCCGGCACCCTCGAACCACAGGTCGGGATCCACGGCGTTGTACGCGATCCAATCGGTTTCATCGACCGGCACCTGGGCGCCGGACTCATCCGCGTTGTACTGGCTCCAGGTGGAGACCCGGTACTGGATCTGGCCGGAGGACTTCTCCGTCACGCCCAGCGACGCCAGCGAGACGGGAAGGCTCACCGTGTTCGTGTCGAACGTGTTGGAGTCCGTCTCCCCGGTCAGGCCGTTGGTCGGCCAGAGGTCGACCTGTTCACCGGTCTTCAGGTTGTAGGTCGCGGCCAGGTCCAGATCGAGCTCGTCGACGTTCGTGTTGAACGTGACGAAGTCGGCCTGGTTGTCCCCATTGGTGTCGATCTCGACATCGATCTCCGTGCCCCCGGCCAGATGGGCCCAGTTGCCGAAGGTGCTGACGCCGATGTTCAGCAGCCCGTCGGCGACCCCGTCGGACGGGGCGTCGGAGGCGGCGCCGACGTACTGCAGGTCCATGGCGCGTGCGCCGGGGATCTCGTCGGCCGACTTCGGGAGCTTGGCGCTGGTGGCACCGAGTTCAAAGGCGGACACCAGGGACAGGACGCGCTCGTCGCCGTTGCCCTGCAACAGGCCCCTGCCCTTGAGCTTGACGTCGGCGGTGACCGCACCCTTCTTGGTCTTGATGTTCTTCTGGCTCACGGCCATGTCGCTGGACGCCTTGGGGGCGGCCTGGACCGGCACGCGCAGGGCCGGCTGGCCCTTCGCGGTCAGTTCGATGCGACCCGTGGCGTCGGCCAGGTACTGGCGGTTCAAGCCCAGCTGCTGCTTGTCCATCGTCGGGTCCATGGTCTTGGTGAACTTCTTCGGGTCGATGGTCAGGGTGACCTTGACCTTCTTGGACTTGCCCGGCTGGATGCTGACCCTGTCGGTGCTCAGCGAGTAGCTGGCACCCGGGATCGTGGTGGCGGGAACGTAGTCGAGGCTGTAGTGCTGGGTCCACTGCGACTTGTTCTGCACCGTGATCGAGCTGGTCTTCGTGACCTTCTTCTTGCCCAGTTCGATGACGCCGAACGAGAGCGAGGTCAGGTCCGGTGCGTCGGTCGCGTAGGCATAGACGGGGGTCTTGATCGCGGCATCGGCGATGACGCGACCGGAGCCGACGCGGTTCGGCCCGTAGGTCTCGCCGTTGGCTGCCGTGACATCGGCCGTGGCCGTGTTCATCACGATCGACTTCACCTGGTACGCGGTGTAGTCACCGGATCCGGCGACCAGGGCGGCGATGCCCGCGGTCAACGGGGTGGCCATCGAGGTGCCGGTCATGACGGCCGGTCCGTTGCCCGTGCCCACACCGGCGGAACCGATCAGGGTGCCCGGGGCGGCGACGTCGGGCTTGACGATGCCGTTGGAACCGTGGACGCCGCGTGAGGAGCTGGAGTTCAGCGTGTCCAGGGCGCCGGACTCTCCGGAGGCGGTGCCGATGAGTTCCTGGTCCAGCTGCACCTGGAGGGTGCCGGCCTCGGCGGCCGGACGCAGCTTCTCGGAGAAGTCCTTGTTGAACTGGATGCCCGGGATGGTGGCGTTGCCGGCGATTCCGGCGTCGAACACGTTGCGCGGGGAATCCAGGACGACGCCGGCCCCACCGGCGGCCGCGACGTTGTTGAAGCGCTGGCCCGAACCACAGGGGAACGCGCTGTTCTCTTCCCACTGCAGCCAGACCCATTTGCCGTCGAAGTCGGTACCCGCCGGGAAGGCGTCGCATCCGAACTTGTTCGAGGCGTCGGGGACGACGACGGTGCCGGTCAGCTCTTCTTCGGAGGCTGACGCGTAGTCGAAGTTCACGGAGTACTGTCCGGAGGCACTTCCGGCCACATCGGCGGGGGCCAGGATCCTGGCGCCGTCGAGGGTGATCTTCGATCCGACGGTGTTGGCGACCGTCAGCGAGGACCGGGCGTTGCCGGGGGAGCCGCCGACGTCGGTCACGTCACCGGCGTTGCCGGAGGCGACGACGGAGAGGATGCCCTGTTCGGCCAGTGCGTCCACGATGTCGTTTTCCGGGTCCTCCACGGGGGAGTTGTCCGAACCGAGCGACATGTTCACGATCTGGGCCCGGTCGCTGAAGTCGCCGTCGTTGTTCGGGTCCAGGACGTAGTCGAGGGCCTGGCCGACGACGTCGGAGGAGCCCTCGCACCCGAAGACGCGGATGCCGACGAGCTGGGCCTCCGGTGCGGAACCGGGGCCGATCTTCATGCCGGCGACGTCCTTGGCGCTGAGCTTGGAGTAGTCGCCGGAAAAGGTCTTGCCGGCGGCGTCCACGCCGTAGCCGGCGGCGGTGCCGGAGACGTGGGTGCCGTGGCCGGCGGACGCGCAGTCCAGCGGGTTGGCATCGGGCTTGGGGACGGGCTGGTAGGTGTCGGCATCCGGGTCGGCGTTGTAGTCGTCGCCGACCAGGTCCCACCCGCCGATGAACTTCGCCGGATCGATCAGGCCGGTGTTCGCCGCGGGCAGCGAATCCGAGGATTGGGCCTTCTTGTAGGCAGCCACGGTGCCGGGGCCGCCGAAGTCGGCGTGGGTGTAGTCGACGCCGGTGTCGAGCACGGCGATGGTGACGTCCTTGCCGGTTTCGTCCAGAGCCGTCCAGGCATCGAGCGCCTTGGTGTCGACCACCGAGCCCTTGTTCGTCGGGGACTTCGGCACGACGGCCGTGATCTTCACGACGTCCGGGCGCTGGGCGAGCGAGCGAATCGCCTCCGCGTCACCGCGCAAGGCGACACCGGGCAGCGCGTTCGTCGTGTTGTAGACGACCTCGGACTTCGAGGCCTTCGCCGCGGCGGCACCCTGTGCCTTGATGTTCTTGCGGATCTGCTTGACCTTGGTCTCGTTCTTGACCGGCTTGGCCATGCCGCGCGCCACGCTCGAGGACTGCGTGGCGGCAAAGGCGCCTTCCCCGCTGAACTGGACGTAGGCGGTGACCTCGCCCTTCTTGCTGACCATGGGTCCGGAGACCTTCAGGTCCTGCAGGGTGTTGAGATCCTGCTTATCCAACGCAGAACCCCCGAAGGCCTGTGCTTGGCTTCCGGGGGTGCTGTTGATGTCTTTCGGCGCGGCATTGGCCGGAACCGACATGGTGGCGGCCAGGACGATTCCCGAGGCCGCTGCCACGACGGCCCGGGCAAGCCGGGGCCGGTGCGAGTGATTCATGATGCTCCTTGTAACCGATTGGGCGGTTTTGGGGCACCGTTGGGGCGAATACCCCCGCGCGCCCCAAGCCATAGCCTAAGTGACTGCGGTCACAAGTCAAGTAGTTGCTTTACAGTTTTTTGGATGTCCCCGAGGCACTTGTTGACAAGGATTGCGGGTCAAATTCGTTGGCTGCAGCGACGAACTCGGGGGAACGCGACGTGGCGCGGCGTCGGAGGACGGAAGTCTGTGAAGACCCGGTCCCGGCAGGCGCGGTTCCCGGCGGTGTCGACCGGCCGTCTGCAAACTCACGGTAACGGGTTGTCAAACAGCGACGCGTTCCGTGGATGCGTCCGGAAAATCCGCGGCGGCAGATGAGTCGGGATGCCGCGCGGGCAGAAAAACAGGCGGGGCGGCACCGCGCCGGTGCCGCCCCCGCCAGCGGGGTGTGCCCGACCTCAGGATCCGGCGCCACCCTGCCAGAGGGCGTCGAACGGGGCGTGGGATGCGACCCGGTGCTCGATGCCGGTTGTGACGAAGGCCTTTGCCGTGCGCGCGGCCTCCAGCGCCGAGGCACCCTTGGCCAGCTCGGCGGTGATGGCGGCGGCCAGGGAGCAGCCGGCTCCCGAGACGGCGACCTCGCCGATCTTGGGGACGGAGAGGACTTCGGTCGTGGTCCCGTCGTGGAAGACGTCGACGGCGTCGGATCCCGCCAACCGGACGCCGCCCTTGGCCAGGACCGCGGCACCGCTGGCTTCGTGGATGATGTGCGCGGCGCGCTCGAGGTCCTCGACGGTGGAAATGGTGATCCCGGAGAGCGACTCGGCCTCGAAGTGGTTCGGGGTGACGAAGGTGGCCAGCGGCAGCAGTGCGGCCTTCAGGGCCTGGTCGGTGTCCAGGGCGTGGCCTGGCTCCTGCCCCTTGCAGATGAGCACGGGGTCCAGGACGATGTTCTTCCAATCCTGGGAGCGCAGGGCGGTGGCGACCGTGTCGATCGTTGCCGGGCTTCCCATCATGCCCAGCTTCACGGTGTCGAGTTGTCCGGAATAGCAGGACTGGATGGCCTCGAGCTGGTCGGCGATGACCTGCGGGTCCACGGGTGTGAACCGGTGGTCCCAGTTCTGCTTCGGGTCGAAGGCGACGATGCACGTCAGTGCGGTGATGCCGAAAACGCCCAGCTGCTGGAAGGTCTTCAGGTCCGCCTGGGCGCCGGCTCCGCCGGTGGCCTCGGATCCGGCGATCGTCAGCGTGATGGCCGGGGAAGGATGTCGTTGCGTGGAAGTCATGATCCCATTTTAGGCCGGTCGCTTTCCACGTTGCGTACGACCCCGATGACGTCGTCGACGATGTGCCGGACGACCGGGAGCCGGGAGAGGACCGCCAGCCGGGCCATCAGGGAGGCTGCGTTGGCGGCCAGGCGTCGGCTGCGTTCGGCGTCAGGCGAGCCGTCGTAGGCCCAGAAGATGACCAGACCGCGCTGGACGAGCCAGAGCAGTTCGGGCAGGTCGCCGCGGATGGCGGCCGGTGGCTGGGGCAGCGAGGCGGCGACCGCCTGGCGCCAGAGGGCGAATTCCTTGGCCCGTGAGACGTCGGATGCCTCGTCGTTGCCGATGGCAGCGCGCAGCAGCACGGTGCCGCACTCGTGGAAGGGGGCCAGCGCGTCCAGCGCCGCGTCAAACACGACCTGGATGTTGTCGCGCAGGTTGTTTCCCGAACGCAGCCGCGGTCTGGCTGCACGCACCTGTTCGTCGACTAGTCCACGGGCCAGGTCGCGGACCAGGGCTTCCTTGGAGGGGAAGTAATAGTAGGCGTTGCCCAGTGACAGCCCGGATGCGGCGGCGATGGAGCGCATCGTGGTGCCCCGGTAGCCGTTCCTGGCGAACAGCTCCACCGCGACGTTTTGGATGCGCGCGCGGGTTTCGGCGGACTTCGGCGTCTTTGTTTCCATGACTTCCTTGCAACGACAGGGAGTTGGGCCAGTCTATCCGGTTTTGAACAAGTTTAAAAACCTGTTTGGTCACGCCTCCGCGGACAGCACCGGCCCGCGCGCACGGACGGGAGGCACCGCCGTCGTGCTCCATGGGAGAATGGAAGCGTCAAGTGCTAATACAGCGGGCGGCGGCCCCGGGGAGACCCGGCGCGCCACGCCTGGCGAACCACTTCCAGAATGGGAACAACTTCATGCATGCCACCTCCGGCGACCCCGTCAACACCCTGCCCTCGAAGCCTGCGGACCAGCGCGTCCGCCAGGCGGTCTTCGCCTCGGCCGGCAGCCCCTACTTCTCCGCCGTGTTGGCCCTGATGGCCGTGGTGGTCATCCTCTCCAACATCGGTGCCACCAAGGGCGTGACGTTCGGCCCCATCATCACCGACGGCGGGTTCTTCCTGTTCCCGCTGGCCTACATCCTCGGCGACGTCGTCAGCGAGGTCTACGGGTTCAAGGCCGCCCGGCGGTCGATCATCATCACGTTCCTGCTGGCCGCCTTCGCCTCCTTCTGCTTCTGGGTCGTCATCGAGTTGCCCGCCGCCGACTGGTACACCGGCCAGGCGGCCCTGGAGCAGACGCTGGGGCCGGTGTGGCAGATCGTGGCCGCCTCGCTGTGCGGGTTCCTGGTGGGACAGACGCTGAACTCCTATGTGCTGGTGCGGATGAAGGACCGGTTCGGGGAAAAGGGGCTCGTGGGACGGCTCATGGGCTCGACCGGCGTGGGCGAATTCGCCGACACCCTGATCTTCTGCTCGATCGCCGCCTCCGTGATCGGCATTTCGACGGTTCCGGATTTCGTGAACTACGTCCTGGTCGGGTTCGTCTACAAGACGGCCGTCGAATTCCTCTTCGTGCCCATCACCACCCTGGTCATCCGCTGGTTCAAGCGCCGCGAACCGACGTACGGGCACGCCCGCGCCTGAACCGGCAACGTTAGGGTGGAACGCATGGACCCGCAGGATGCACCGCTGTTGACCGCGCGCGACCTGGTCGCCGGATACGGGGATTTCGAGGTCTGCGGCCCGCTGGACCTGGTCTTCGACCGGGGCGATGCGCTGGGGATCGTGGGCCTGAACGCCGCAGGCAAGTCCACGCTGTTGCGCACCCTGATCGGCCGCCAGCCCCCGGTCTCCGGCCGGGCGGCCGTCCTGGGGGTCTTCACCGACGACACCTCCCACGTCCACCGGCGGCTGGTCTCGGCCGTCTTCGACGAGGACGCGTTCTTCGACTCGCTGACCGTCGAGGAGCACCTGCAGCTCATCGTCTCCGGGCACGGCGTGCCCGACGGCCAGGAGGCCGTCGAACGCGAGCTGGAGTTCTTCGAACTCGCCGCCGCCCGGGACGCCCTGCCCGACGCGCTCTCGTCCGGCCAACGCCGGCGGCTGCTGCTGGCCGCCGGGCTGATCCGCCCGGCCGAGCTGCTGGTCCTCGACGAACCCGAACAACGGCTCGACCCGCCGATACGGGCCCAACTTGCAGTGCGCCTGCGGGCACGGATCGAGAATGGCGGTGCCGTCCTGTTGGTGACGCACGATGCCGTGCTGCTCACCACCGTGGTGGACCGGTGCCTGATCGTCGGGGACGGGCTGCGCTTCGCCAGCGCCGGCGAGGGCGCCGCCGCGATCGGCGGCGCATGAACGCGTCGCCCGCGGGATCCGGCGGGAGTCCCGCGCTTCCGGCCTGGGTGCCCGCCGGGCCGCCGACCCGCTTCGACCCCTCCGCCACCACGCGACGGCTGCGCCGGGACCGCCGGCGCGCCGAGCGCTTCGAACGGTGGGGGGACATCTACGTTGGGGTGCTCGGGGTCGGGATCCTGTTGGCCTATGTCCTCGGCCTCGTCCAGTTCCTGGCCCAGGGGCTGCGCGATTCCGGCGCGGCGGGACTCGTCCGACCGGGCGTCGCGGTCGTACCGGCCACCGATGCCGGATCGGCGCTCCTGGCGATCGCCCTGCTCGGGGTCGCCGGGCTGCTGACCGGCTTGGGCCCCGTCGCGGTGGACCGCGCCCAGGGTCTCTGGTGGTTTTCCCTGCCGGTGGACCGGGGGCCGATGCTGTCCCGGCAGCTGCGGATCCGCCTGGTGTGGGTCTTCGCCGGTGGGGTGGTGGCCTGGCTTCCGCTGGGGCTCTCCGCCGGCACCGCCGGCCCGTTCGGCTATTCGGGTCCACCGATGGCCGAGCTCGTCGCGGGGTGCGCCACCTTGGGGCTGGAATTCGTGGTGTTTGGCCTGGTGGCCGCCGCCGCCCAGACCGCCCGGATCCGCCACGGCTTCGCCCGGGCGCTCATGGTGGCCGGGGTCCTGCTGGCGCTGGCCTATGCCATCGACGCCGTCTCCCGGGCGGCCGGTGCCGCACGCTCGCCGTTCTCCGGCCTCTGGCCGGTGCTGCCGTCCGTCTGGCCCGCCGCGGGCACCTGGCTGGCGCCGGCCGCCCTGGTGCCCGTCGTGGTGGCCGGTTGGCTGCTGGTGCGCCCGCGGCTGGACCGGATCCGCACCTCGGACCTGCTCGACGCCGGCGGCATCAGCGGACAGGCGGGAAATTCGATAGCGCTGCTCGACGTCCGGTCGCTGGCCCGTTCCTTCTCCCGGGGGCCGCGACGGACCTCCCACGTCCGCGATGCCTGGGCCCGGCTGCTGCCAGCGCGCTTCGGGGCCTCCCCGGTGGCGGCGCTGCTGCGGGCCGAGGCCCTGGTGCTGCTGCGCACCGGCAACGTCTGGGCCCGGTTGCTGGTCAGCCTGGCCCTGCTGGCCGGGACGGTCACCGCCCACGGCGGAGGTTCCGCCGTCGTGCTGTGTGTGGCGACCGCCCTGGCGGGGATCCTGGCAGCCCAGGCGGCGGGGGCGGCCGCCTCCGAGGCGGCACGCGTGCCGGGTCTGGACGCCCTGTTGCCGCTGGACTCCAGGACCGCGCGGCGGGCGCATGGGCTGTTGCCGGTGGTCGTGCTGGCCCCCTGGGGCGCGTTGGCCGGGACGATCATGGGCTGGGGCCTGGCCGGGCCGGGCGCCCCCGGCGACTGGACGTTGCTGGTGGCCATCGGGGCACTGTGCGGAATCGGGCTGGCCGGCGGATCCCTGCGCATGGCCTACCGGCCCGAACTGGACTGGGAAACGGTGTTGCAGCGACAGGTCCTGGGCAAGGCCGGCGGGCCGCTGATCGGACATGCGGTGCACGGGATGGAGCTGATGCTCATCGCCCTGGTACCCCTGGGGGTGGCCCTGCTGCTGGCTCCCGTGCCGGCGGTGCTGCTGGCCGTTGCCGCCGGCGTCGGGGTGGCCGGCTGGTTCGCCGGGACCTACCGGCCGCAGCCGCTCTAGCGCCCCTGCGGGTCCGGCTGTCCGGCGTAATAGGCCGCCAGGGTGGAGGCCTTGAGTTCGGCGAAGGTGCCGGCCTCGATGGCCTCGCGGGCCCGGTCCACCAGCGAGACGGTGAAGCGCTCGTTGTGGATGGAGATCAGCGTGTGGCTGAGCAGCTCCTTGGCCTTGAACAGGTGGTGGATGTAGGCCCGGGTGTAGTGCGTGCAGGTGTAGCAGTCACACCCCTGCTGCAGCGGCGTGAAATCGGATCGGTAGCGGGTGCCGGAGAGGTTGAACCGGCCGTGCGCGGTGTAGAACGCGGAATTGCGGGCGACCCGGGTGGGGGAGACGCAGTCGAACGTGTCTGCGCCGTTCTCGATGGCGGTGAAGATGTCGTCCGGTTCCGAGATGCCCAGCAGGTGGCGCGGCTTGTCCTCCGGCAGCTCCTCGGAGCACCAGCCGACGATGGTGCCCAGGTTCTCCTTCTCCAGGGCCCCGCCGATGCCGAACCCGTCGAAGGGCATGGCCCCCAGGTCGGTGCAGGCCTTGCGGCGCAGGTCCTCGTACTGGGCGCCCTGGATGACCCCGAACAACGCCTGGTACGGCTTGGCGGCGCGTTCGTCGGTGAGCCGGAAGTGCTCGACGATGCAGCGCTCGGCCCATCGCCGGGTGCGCTCGAGGGATTCGACCTGGTAGCCGCGCGAATTGTGCAGCGTGGTCAGCTCGTCGAACGCGAACATGATGTCCGCGCCGATGCGGTGCTGGACCCCCATGGAGATCTCCGGGGAGAAGCGGTGCCGGTCCCCGTTGATGTGGGACTTGAACCAGACGCCGTCCTCGTCCACGTTGGCCAGGCGTTCCTTGCCCGGGGCGACGGTGTCATCGCCCCCGTCGGCCGTGGAGACCTGCATGTCGATGACCTTCTTGAACCCAGAGCCCAACGACATGACCTGGAATCCGCCGGAGTCGGTGAACGTCGGACCCGGCCAGTTCATGAACGCACCCAGTCCGCCCGCGGCGTCGAGGATGTCCGAGCCGGGCTGCAAGTACAGGTGGTAGGCGTTGGCCAGCACCGCCTGCGCGCCGAGGTCGGCGACCGATTCCGGGAGCACCGCCTTGACGGTGGCCTTGGTGCCCACGGCGACGAATGCCGGGGTCCTGATGTCGCCATGCGGGGTGTGGATGACTCCGGTGCGCCCCAGCCCGAAGGAACCGTCGGCATCGACCATGCGCGTGCCGACCTCGAAGGAGAACCCCTCCTGGCGTGGGTGCCCGGAGGGCGCGGGGGAGTCGGTGGTCACAGCGGAGGTGGGATCGGTGGCAGGCACCCCACCATTTTGCCCCATGCGGCGGCACGACTGTGACGAACGAGCCGCCCGAAACCGCGCCTGGAGTACCCCGCGGGTCATAGGGTGGATGGGGAAGGCGTAGCGCCGTCGTCGTTCTTGCCTTCCCGCCAGATGCCGTCCAACCAGCGCAGGAGGCCCCGTGGACAACCCGTTGACCTTGCGCCGCCTGTTGACGCTGGGCCCGGGCGACACGGACCCGTGGATCGGGGTGCGCTGCGGGCTCGGGGTGTTCCTGCCGCTGGTCTTGCTGCTGGGCACCAACCGGCTGGACCTGGCGATCTTCGCGATCTTCGGTGCGTTCACCAACATCTTCGGCCGCGTCCCCGCCCACCGCGACCGGTTGCGCGCCCAGTCCCGTGCCGGTGCGCTCTTCCTGGTGGTCATGGCCGCCTCCTGGGCCTCCAACCAATTCCTCATCGACCACCACACGTTGGCCGGCGGGTGGGCCGTGGTCGTCCTGACGACGCTGGTGGCCTGGATGTGCTCGCTGGCGACCGGGTTCCTGCAGCTGCGCCCGGCGGGTTCGCTGTTCCACATCTTCTGTTTCGCGGCCATCGCCTCGATCCCCACGGTGCCCGGTTTCGGCATCTCGATGGCGACGGCGATCGGCACGATCGTGTTGGGCATCTGCATCGGCCAGCTCGGGCAGATCGCCCCCTCCCGGCGCACCGGCTGGACCGGGTCGGGGCCGCGGCCGCTGACCCCCGGGGTGCGCACCGCCATCCGGATCGAATCGGTGGGGTACCTGCTCGCCGCCGGCCTGGCCGGGAGCGTGGCCCTGTTGATGTCGGGGGTGCTGAGCACCGGGCATCCCTACTGGGCCATGGTCGCCGCCGTCGTCCCCCTCGTGGGGCACACGACCCGCCACCGCATCGCCCGCGGCCTGCACCGTGTGCTGGGCACGATCGCGGGGCTGGCCGTCATGGCGGTGATCATCGCCGTGAACCCCAACCCGTGGGCGATCATCCTCTTCCTCGGCTTCGCCCAGTTCGGTGCCGAGATGCTGATCACCCGCAACTACTTCTGGGCCCAGGTCTGCGTCACCCCGCTGGCATTGGTCGGCACCGCCCTGATGGCGGGCATGAGCACCCAGCTGCTCTACGACCGGATGCTGGAAACACTCATCGGCTCCGTCATCGGCGTCGCCGTGGCATTGGCCGGGTCCGCACTGCGGCGCCGGATGCAGGCCGGCACCGCAGGCGCCGCAGACGCCTGAGGCCGCTCAGGCCTCCGACGCCGATGTGTCGCCGGTGGCCTCGCGATCCGGTGCGTCCGGCGCGTCGAGGGTGCGCAGCGTCTCGAGCTCGTGGTCGATCATCCGCTGCAGTTCCTCGCGCTCGAGGGTGCGCGACCCGCCGTGGGCCAGCAGGTACAGCAGCGCATCGAGGCGCTCGATCCGCCAGGAGCGGATGGCCGGTGCATCGTCTGCCGCCGTCGCCCGGTGGATCTCCCGGTCGAACAGGTTCGGCTCGTCGAGCTGGCGCTGGCGCAACTCCGCGGTCAGCTTGGCCTTGAGCGGGTCCTCCTCGATGTGGTCGGTGACCCGCAGCGATTCGGAGAACCGGCGGGCCGCCTCGAGGTCGCCGTCCGAGGCCGAGAGGTAGGCGGCGATGGCCAACGCCGACTGGATGGACTTCCACCGCCCGAAGTTCCCGTCGAAGGGCAGCTCGGTCAGGACCCCGAGGGCACGCCAGACGTTGGGCTGGTCGTCGAGTTCGACGAAGAGCAGGTGCGCCAGGTCGCGCACGTCCTCCAGCTGTGCGCCGGACTTCGGGTTGAAGCCGCGGCTGAGCTTGGCGATCGGTCCGAGCACCCGCTGGTCCCACGGGTATTCGCGGGCGATGGCGATCAGCACGGCCTCCGGCGAGCCGTCCTCCACGGGGATCACGGTCAGCTCGTCCAGCGTCGCGGCCGGCGGCGGTGCGGACGTGTGGACGCGGATGGACGAACCGTGGGCGATCGTCACCTTCTGGCCGCCCTCCAGCGTGGCCTCGATGTAGGCGGGGGTGCCGAAGCTGTCCTGGACGGTCCGCACGCTCGAGACCGGAAGGCTGGGGGTGCCTGTGCGGGTGATGAACCGGTCGCCGCGTGCCACCTTGTCGGCGCGCACGGCGCGGATGTAATCGTGCTGCAATGTCACTTCCTACTCGCACCAGCCCGCATGGGCCAGCGCCTGTCGAAGGATGTTGGCGCGGCCGCCGGCGAACTCGTCACGGATGGACGGGCTCAGGGCCTCGCTCGGGGTCAGCCAGGTCAGCTCGAGGGCGTCCTGGCGTGGGTTGCATTCGCCCCTGACGGGGATGACATAGGCCAGCGAGACGGCGTGCTGGCGTTCATCGGTCAGGCCGGTCTCGGAGGGGGAGGGAAAGTACTCGGCCACCGTGAACGGCACCGGGCTCAGGGGCAGCTGCGGCATGGCCATCGGCCCCAGGTCCTTCTCCATGTGCCGGACCAGGGCGGCCCGGATCGTCTCGCGGTACATCACCCGGCCGGAGACGAAGGTCCGGGTGAACTGCCCGGCCGCATCCGCCGTGTAGAGCAGGCCGACCTCGTTGACGTACCCCAGCGGGTCCAGGTGGACTGGGATGGCCTCCACATAGAGGATGGGCAGGCGCTGACGGGCCTCGTAGAGGTCCTCGTCGGACAGCCAGCCGGGATACGGGTCCGGGGTGCGCACGTTCATACCCTCATGTTTAGCGCATCCGCACCGACACTTCACGGCCCCATCCCGAGGGGAGCCGGATTGACCGAGATGACCTGTGGAATACACCACGTCGGGAATACGCGACGGGAGGTGCTGGTTTATAGTGGTTTGGAAGCCCCGATCACTTGTGCGGGCCCTTCCTCCCCGTCGATGACCATCGGCCGCGGCTCCGCCGGCGGCCGATCAACCAGAGGACCCCTCGTGCTATCCGATGACCACCCCGTGACCCCGGGGCATTCCGCTGCGGTGGACACCGCCGTCGTACCCGATGGGCGTCTCGCCCCGGCAGCCAAGATGACCATCGGCGTCCTGCTGGTCTCCGCCTTTGTCGTGATCCTCAACGAGACGATCATGAACGTGGCCCTGCCCCGCCTGATGGTCGCCTTCGACGTGAGCGCCGACGCCGTGCAGTGGCTCGCCACCGCGTTCATGCTGACGATGGCCGTGGTCATCCCGGCCACCGGCTACCTGCTCCAGCGCTTCTCGATGCGCACCGTGTTCATGCTCGCGATGGGCCTGTTCTCGTTGGGCACGCTGTTGGCCGGCACCGCCCCCGGGTTCGAGGTGCTGCTCGGCGCGCGGGTGATCCAGGCCAGCGGCACGGCCATCATGCTGCCGTTGCTGATGACGACCATCCTGGACCTGGTGCCGCCGTCCCGCCGCGGCGCCGTGATGGGCAACGTGTCGATCGTGATCTCCGTGGCCCCGGCCATCGGCCCGACGATCTCCGGGCTGATCCTGCAGTTCCTGCCGTGGCGGTTCATGTTCCTGATCGTGCTGCCGATCGCCCTCATCGCCCTGATTGCCGGCGCCCGCCGGCTCTCCCGCGACGCCGAGGCCGGGACCATGCCGTTCTCCGTCCCGTCGATCCTGCTGGCCATCCCCGGTTTCGGCGGCCTGGTCTACGGGCTGAGCAAGATCGGTGGAGGCCACGAGGGCGGCGGGCAGGGGCCCGACGCCGGTGCGCTCGTGGCGCTGGCCGTTGCGGTCGTCGCGCTGGCCGCCTTCACGCTGCTGCAGCTGCGCCTGCAGCGGAAGGACAAGGCGCTGCTGGACCTGCGGCCCTTCACCTACCGCGACTTCACGATTTCCCTGGTGCTGATGGTCCTGGCCATGGTCTCGCTGTTCGGGGTGATCATCCTGTTGCCGATCTACCTGCAGAACGTGCGCGGGCTCGACACCCTCGGCACCGGCCTGCTGCTGCTGCCCGGGGGCCTGCTGATGGGCCTGCTCGCGCCGTTCGTGGGGCGGATGTACGACAAGGTGGGCCCGCGCCCGTTGATGATCCCCGGCTCCGTGCTGCTCGCCGCGGTGATGTTCTCCTACTCGCGGCTGGCCTCCGACACCCCGATCTGGTGGCTGCTGGTGCTGCACCTGGCCATGTCGGTCAGCTTCGCGTTCATCTTCACCCCGGCGTTCACGACCGGCCTGAATCCGCTGCCGCACCGGCTGCACTCGCACGGTTCCGCGGTGCTGAGCACGCTGCAGCAGCTCGGCGGCGCGGCGGGCACGGCCCTGCTGGTGGGCATCATGGCCTCCTCCACCGCGGCCGCCACGCTGGCCGGGGCCACCGCCGTCGAGGCCCAGGTGCAGGGGTTCCGGCACGGGTTCCTCACCGCGGCGATCGTGAGCCTCTCGCTGATCGTGCTCAGCCTGTTCCTCGGGCGGAAGAAGGGTGCCGGAGCGGCCGCCTGACCGCAAACCGCGGGGCCCCCTGTCGCGGGGTCCCCGGCCGCAGATGACGATGTCCGGGTGGTGCTGGCCGAAGCAGGGCTTCGAGTCGGCACAACCCGGACATCGATTCGTCGGGAGCCGCTCCCGCGGCGGCCGCGTCCTACCAGGCGGCTCGCCAGTATTGCGGCGCGCGCGGGTTCTCGTCCCGGTCGATCCCCAGTTCGCGGGCGGCGATGGCCGGCCAGTACGGCTCGACCAGGGCGGCCCGGCCGATGCTGACCCCGTCGGCCTGCCCGGTGACCAGGATGTGCTCGGCCTGCGCGGCTTCGGTGATCATCCCGACGGCGGTGACGAACGCGTCGGTGCCGGCCAGGGCCTCCTTGACGGCGGTGGCCAGCGCCACCTGGTAGCCCGGCCCGGTGGGCCCGTGGAAGGCTCCGATACCCGCGCTGGAGAGGTCGAAGGCGCCGACCCCGAGTTCGCGGGCCACGGCGGCGAAGCGGGCGGTGTCGGCGATCCGCCAGCCGCCCTCGACCCAGTCCTCGCCGGAGAAGCGGATGCCGAGGACCTTGTGGTCGGGCCAGACGGCGCGCACCGCGGTGATGACCTCACGGGCGTACCGGGTGCGGTTCTCGAAGCTGCCGCCGTATTCGTCGGTGCGGTGGTTGGCCAGGGGGGAGAGGAACTGGTGGATCAGGTACCCGTGGGCCGCGTGGAGCTGGATCACGTCGAACCCGGCTTCATCCGCCCGCCGGGCCGCCTCGGCCCAGTCGTGGACCGATTCCCGGATCTGCTCGATGGTCATTTCCGCCGGGGCGTCCAGGCCATGGACATCGGTGACCGAGGGGGCCAGCGTCTGCCATCCGCCTTCGGCCGGCGGCATGGTGCCGCGGGCCCCGGAGGCGGCGGCCTCGGGCAGCCACGGGTAGGTGGAGGCCTTCGCGCCGGCGTGGGCCAGCTGGATGCCGGCGGCGGCGCCCTGGGAGTGGATGAAGTCCACGATCGGGGCCCAGGCGTCGCGCTGGGCATCGTTCCACAGCCCGGTGTCCTGGTCGGAGATCCGCCCCTCGGGGGAGATGGAGGTGGCCTCGGTGTAGACCAGGGAGAAGCCGCCGACCGCCCGGGACCCCAGATGGGTCATGTGCCAGGCATGGGGCACCCCGTCCTTGGCGGCCACCGAATACTGGCACATCGGCGCCAGCGTGGCGCGGTTGCGCAGGGCCAGGCCGGGGCCGGCGGGGGCGGACAGGGTCACGGGTTCGAAGAGTCGAGTCACGTGAATGGGCAACGGCGCCCCGCCTGGGCCTATTCCCGTCGGCCCGGGGTGGGCCCCGTGTGGATGGCGTCAGTCCACGCGGTGGTAGCCGTACAGGTCCCGCTGGACCTCGTTGATCCAGAGGTCCTCCCCGCCATCGGGATGTGCCAGGCGCACGGTGCGCCCGTACGACTCGTCGATCAGCCCCGCGGCCAGTCCCGCGGCCAGCAGCCGCTGGTGCAGGTGTTGGATATCGCCGTCGTACTGGAAGCTGGGCACGGCGTGCGCGCTGGTGCCCGCATGCGTGGCGACGAGTCCACCGTTCTTGGCGCGGAACTGGACCCAGCCGCCGGTGTCGCTGGCGATCTCGGGACGCGCGCCGATGGCCCGCAGGGTGGCGGCCGACCCCTCGGGATCCGGGGTCATCCACAGGGCGAGCACCCGCAGGGCCGGGTCGGCGCTCTCGGGCGCGGGGCGGGTGGCTTCCACGGTCGCGATGAAGACCAGCCCATCGGGCCCGGTGATGGTGGCCGTGCGGCCGTGGCCCTCCTCGGAGAGGACGACGGCGGTGCCCGCTTCCCGGGTGCGACGGCTGAACTCGTCCAGGTCCCCGACCTCGAAGGCCAGCCGCAGGGTGCCGGCCGCGTGGCGGGAGTCGGGCGCGTGGAGGCGGAACCGGCCGGAGGCGGAGTCGAACTCCTGCCATCCGTCGGCGTGGACGGCCCGCACGAGGCCGAGCGCCTCGAGCAGCAGCGCCCACTCGTCTGGCTTTTCGGTGAACTGGATGGGGGCGACGCGCAGCATCAGGGCTTCTCCTTCAGGTGGGCCGCCAGCACGTCGGCGACGTAGGCGGACAGCGAGGCCTCGGCATCGATGGCCGCGTGCTTGACGTCGCGGACCAGACCGGCGGGCAGGTAGACGTTGAACTGGACCTTCCGGTCCGGATCGGGAGTCGTTTCGGTGGACATGATTAGGATGCTAGCAATTTAGCAACGATGCGTCTAGACCCCGGCTCCGGGTTCTGCTGGAATGGTCGGATGGCCACCCCGCTTCCCGAACTCCTGCTTCCCGATGCCGCTACCTGGCGTTCCTGGCTCGAGGAGCACCACGCCTCCAGCGCGGGCGTCCGCCTCGTGGTGCACAAGAAGGGCGGGTCGGCGACCGCCCTGACCCGGGCCGCGGCCCTGGACGAGGCGCTGTGCTTCGGGTGGATCGACGGCCAGGCGGGCAGCCGCGACGAGGAGAGCTACCTGTTGCGCTTCACTCCACGGCGCTCCGGCAGCGCCTGGTCGGCCGTCAACGTCGGATTGGTCGACCGGCTGGTCGGGGAAGGCAGGATGGCCGCCGCCGGGGCCGCCGAGGTCGAGGCGGCGCGCGCCGACGGGCGCTGGGACGCCGCCTACGCCGGACCCGCGAGTGCGCGGCTGCCGCCGGAACTGATCGAGGCATTCGGGGGCCACCCCGCCGCACGGGAGGCCTACGACCGGCTCAACAGCGCCAACCGGTTTGCCCTCTACTACCGGATCCACACCTTGAAGCGGGCCGAATCCAAGGTCCGCAAGGCCGCCGAATACGTGGCGATGCTCGAGGCAGGGCAGGCACCCCATGCCCAGCCCGGATTCGACGAGGCGCCCAAGCGAGGGCGCAAGCCGGCGGCCGGGGGCTAGCGCCGGTAGCGGCGCACGAAGTTCCGCAGGATCAGCGATGGCCAGGAGACGTCCACCGAGCGCGCCAACTCGGTGAGATCGCCGGCCATCTCGGGCGGGAAGTACCCGGCGTCGCGATAGACGGCGATGCGGGTGGCCAAACCGTCCCCGTCGAGCTCGGGGTGGAACTGGGTGGCGTACAGGTTCGCCCCGATGCGGAACATCTGCACCGGGCACGTCGCGGACGTCGCCAGCAGCACGGCGTTTGCGGGCGGCTGCGAGAGCGCCTCCTTGTGTCCGACGAACGCCTCGAAGCGCCGGGGCAATCCGGCGGCGATCGGGTCCTGCGCCCCGGCATCGGTCAACTCGATATGGGCGGTGCCGACGGGTTCGGCATGGGCGCGGTCCACCGTTCCTCCCTGGTGGACGCCCAGGGTTCCGATGCCGTAGCAGGCGCCCAGGAACGGGAAGTCGCGCTCGACAAGCCGGTCCAGCAGTGCGGAGAGCTCGGACTCCACCCGCACCTGGGTCGTGGACTTGCGCACGGGGTCATCCGAGGAGTTGAACGGCCCGCCGCCGAGCAGGATGCCCGAGTAGTCGTCCAGATCCAGATCCGCCGGAAGGGGCGCGGCGTCCAGGGCCTGCACCACCAGGTCATCGGGGGAGAGGTCCGCAGCCGCGAGGAAACCGCGGACCTCGTCCTCCGCGGCCACGGGGTCGTCGCGGGTGGAGATCAGCAGGAACGGGCGGCTACCGGTTGCGGGGCTCATGACCGCATCCTACGACGCGAAGGGGGTGGAGTACGCGAGGTTCACGCACTAGAGTGTGATTTGAGTTAGCAGTCATTAACTAAGCGGTGTGTGCCGCATGGAGGAGGATCAATGGAGATCGCCGGGGCCTCGGCCCTCATCACCGGTGGCGCGTCCGGCCTGGGGGCCGCCACCGCCAAGAAGCTCTACGACGCCGGAGCCCATGTGGTCCTGGTCGACCTGCCCTCCTCGGCGGGCGAGGACGTCGCCGCCGGGCTGGGCGAGCGCGCACGCTTCGTGGCCGCCGACGTCACCAACGAAGAGCAGGTGCGCCAGGCCGTCGAGGTGGCCTCCGACCTGGCCCCGCTGCGCATCGTGGTCAACTGCGCCGGCGTCGGCACCCCCGGCAAGGTCCTGGGCCGCGACGGCGTCCTGCCGCTGGCCGCCTTCCAACAGGTCGTGGCCATCAACCTCATCGGCACGTTCAACGTCGTCCGGCTCGCCGCCGAGGCCATCGCCGCGACGGAGCCGATCCTGGACGAGGAGACCGGCACCGAAGAGCGGGGCGTCATCGTGAACACCGCATCCGTCGCCGCCTTCGACGGGCAGATCGGCCAGCCCGCCTATGCCGCCTCCAAGGGCGGGGTCGCCGCCATGACCCTGCCGCTGGCTCGTGAACTGGCCCGCCATCACGTCCGCGTGATGGCCATCGCCCCCGGCATCTTCGAGACCCCGATGCTCGCCGGCCTGCCGCAGGAGGCCCAGGACTCGCTGGGCGCCCAGGTCCCGCACCCCTCACGGCTGGGCAAGCCCTCCGAATACGCGGCCCTGGTGGAGCACATCGTGGCCAACCAGATGCTCAACGGCGAGACCATCCGGCTCGACGGCGCCATCCGCATGGCACCGAAGTAGGCCGCGACCGCATGCCCAAGCAACCCGACGCCGTGTCCGGACCGGGGGTCCGAAACCTTCCGGGCGCCGACTTCCTGGACATCGAAGCCCAGCTGGACGCGCGCGAACGCGCCAAGCTCGACGAGGTCCGCACGTTCGTGGCCGAACACGTCACCCCCTTCGCCGCGGCGTGGTGGACCGCCGAGCAGTTCCCGTTCGATCTGCTGCCGAAGCTCGGCGCCTTGGGCGTGAGCACCCCGACCCGCCACGGCTATTCGCATCTGTTCCACGGGCTGCTCATCGCCGAACTGGCCCGGGCCGACGCCTCGCTGGCCACGTTCTTCATGATCCACCACGACCTCTTCGTGGAATCCCTGTACGACTTCGGCACCGAGGGCCAGCGCGAACGCTACCTGGAGGACGCCGCCGCGCTGCGCACCACCGGCGCCTTCGCCCTCACCGAACCGGACCACGGCTCCGACGTCGCCAAGGGCATGGACACCCGCGCCCGCCGCGAGGGGGACACCTGGATCGTCAACGGGGCCAAACGCTGGATCGGCAACGGCACGTTTTGCGAGCACATGCTGCTCTGGGCCCTCGACGAGGAGACCGGGGCCGTGCGCGGGTTCGTCCTGGACACCTCGCTGCCCGGGGTGTCCACCTCGCGGATCGAGAACAAGATCTCTCTGCGCACCGTCCAGAACGCCGACGTCGTCCTCGAGGACGTGCGGATCCCCGAGGCGGACCGGTTCCCCGGCATCGAGTCGTTCTCCGATGCCAACCAGCTGCTGCGCTCCAGCCGCATCATGGTCGGCTGGCTGGCCGTCGGGCAGCAGCTGGCCGCCTTCGATGTCGCCCGCGCCTACGTGCTCGAACGCGAGCAGTTCGGCCGCCCGCTGGCCTCCTTCCAGCTGATCCAGCAGAAGCTGGCGACCATGCTGGGCAACGCCACCGCGTCCATGGCGCTCATGGTCCAGATCGCCCACGCCCGGGCCCAGGGCACCGAGCGGATGGACCAGGCGGCGCTCGCCAAGGCCTTCACGACCGAGCGGATGCGCGAAACCGTCGCCCTGGGCCGGGCAGCGCTGGGCGGCAACGGGATCGTCACGGACCACCGGATGGCCAGGATCTTCGCCGACGCCGAGGCGGTCTACACCTACGAGGGCACCCAGGACGTCAACCAGCTCATCGTCGGCCGGTCCGTCACGGGGATCTCGGCGATCACCTGACGCCTGCTTTCCGGGAAGGGCCCGCCGCGCACTACGCTGGGTCGGTGCCTTCCTTCCGCGTCCAGTTGAACATCCTCGCCCTGCGCGGCGGCCACCCGCCCGAGGCGGTCATGGATACCGCGAAGGCCGCCCTGGCCACCCGCCACCACGTGGAGGCGAACCAACTCGACATCGTCGGTGGCGTCCCGCGGATCACGTTGCGGTTCACCGTCGAGGAGGAGGAGCACGACGCCGATGCCCGGGCCGCGCGCTCGGCCGCGGCACTGATGCGGGCCGAGGTCGAACAGGTGGCGCGGACCCAGCAGCTCGTCGTGTTGCGGCGGGTCCGCGGGCGCTGGTCCCCGGTCTAGAACTCCGTGCGCTGGCCCCGTTCGGCACGGCGCTCTGCGTGGCCGATCTGGTATCTGCGGTTCTCCGTCGCCAGGAGCACGATGAAGGCGCAGAGACCGCAGATGATGGCCACCGGAGTGGAGAACAGCGGTCCGATCAACCGGTCGAGCATGATCCAGAACAACCCCCACGCATAGCCCAGGGCGATCGCGATGCGGCCGCGTTCGGACATGGACATCGTCACGGCGGCCCAGGTCGCCCCCACGATGACCAGAACGCCCCACCAGGACGGGGGCAACAACAGGCTGAACCCGGAACGGGTCAGGGCGATGCTCAGGGTGGCGGGCAGCAGCACCAGCGCCCACCCCATGTACAACGCAGCCGGGCCGTCGACGAAGAAGCGCTCCATGGTCGATCGTGCCGTGCGCTGGTTCATGCGCCGGACGGCATAGACCAGCACGGCCGTCAACGCCAGGGCCACGACCACCGACAGGAAGACCAGTGAGGCGCGGGCGCACAACAACCACAGGGCGCCAAGCAAACCGGCGCCGGCGGTGAGATAGCCGATCTCGCGCTGCCGGTGGGACGAGCGCTGGCTCGGGTGCCATTGGTAGATCGCGAAGAGCACGATCCAGATGAACAGCACGCCCCAGATCATGAACGAGTCGATGCCCGGGGCCAGCAGGGCGGTCCGGGGACGGAAGGGCGAATCCACGTCGGAATGCGCGGTGGGCCCACCAAACCAGCCCAGCCCGAGGAAACCGAGTGCCAGCGACAGTGCGGCGACAACCGAGACGACGACCCGGCGCACCAGGTCCGTCCGGGTCTCCTCCGGATCGGGGTCGCGCGAGGGCAGGTTGTAGGGCGGGACGTAGATCGGGCCCTCGTCGTCGACCCAGAACGGGCTGGTGTTGCGCAGTTCCTCGGATGTCCGCGGAATCGGGTGGGCCGCGGCGTCGACGATGGCGTCACGCGCGCTCTCCACCAGCGACTCCAGATCGGCACTGGAGGTGGCGGCACGGGCGGCGGCCTCTTCCGCGGCCTGCTGGGCCGCTTCCTCTTCGGCGGCCTTCCGGGCAGCCTCCTCGGCGGCGCGCTGGCGTTCCGCGGCGGCCTCCGCTTCGGCACGTTCGGCGGCTTCGCGCTCGGCGCGCAGCCGTGCCTTCTCCTGCCGGGCCGTCTCGCGGGCCTCGGCCCGCCGGCGTGCGTTGGCACGCTGCGTGGCGATGGTCTGGACGGTCGTGGCCTTCGCCTTGGATCCCAGTTCCCGCCAATCGGGTGATTCCAGCCCGTCGAGCCAGGTGTTCAGGCGGGTGGTGGCGTTCTCGTCCTCCACCCGGCCGTGCGTTCCCGGTGCCGCGAGATGGCGGGAGGCGGCCGAGCCGTCGTCGGTGGCGCCCTCGGGGGAGCGCAGCGGCTTCGGAGGCAGTGCCGTCGACCGCGGCGCGCCACCGGTGCCGGATCCGGCAGCGGGTTCGGCCGACGCGCCGTCGGTGCGGGGGGAGCGTGGGATGGAGGTGCCGGCCGCCGCGCCCTCGGCGGCGGCGGGAGCCGGGGAACTCGGATGGGAGGCACGCAGTCGCTCCAGCGCCTCGGAGGCAGCCGAAGTATCCTGGCGTGTTTCTGTCATGACGTGGAATCCCCTTCAACCGCTGATTGCCTTGGCAATGATTCCTCCCAACACCACCACTCCAAGCGTACCCAATGAGGCACCTGGCTTGAGGGACGCCGACGCGCCCTCCACGAGGCTGTGGCCGGATTGTGATCCCCACATGGCCGTTTACCTCAGCCGAATGGAGGTAACACCGGCGACACGTGGGCGGGGTCAGCGGACGGGGCCCGGGAATTCGTCCAGGGTGCGCTGCGACGTGAACGTCACCGGGGCCCCGGAGAGCGGGTCGGTGAAGGAGATCGAGTGCGCCAGCAGCTGCAGCGGCCGGGTGAAATCGTCCGGCGCCTTGTCCAGCAGGACCGGGTAGAACGGGTCGTTGACGATGCCCAGGCCCAGGGCCGCCATGTGCACGCGGAGCTGGTGGGTCTTGCCCGAATGCGGGCGCAGCCGAAAGAGCCCGACGGCGGTGCCGGCGTGGGCGCCGGTGCTCACCCCGGTGCCCAGCAGGTCGATCCGCGTCTCGGCATTCGGTTCCCCGGGTTGGGTCAGCGCCAGCAGGTACCCCTTCTCCTTGGTCATCCGGTTGCGGTATTCCAGCGGGAAGTCAGCGGCGGTGGCACGATGCTCACCGCCGAACTGGCGGACGTCCTGGCCGTGGCGCCCGGGACCCGAGGCGGCAGGCGGCCCGCCCGCGGCGGGGGCACCGTCGTCGTGCCCCCGGCCGTCGTGCCCGGAGCCGGGAACCGTCTCGCCCCATCCGGTGGGCAGCACCGAGACGCAGCGGTATTCCTTCTCGATCCGGCGGTGTTCGAACAGGATCTGGTAGGCACCGCGGGTGGCGGGGTTGGTGGAGAAGAGGATGACCCCGGCGGTGGCGCGGTCGAGGCGGTGCATGGGGATCAGGTCCGGCAGGCCCAGCCGGTTGCGCAGCCGCACCAGCGCCGATTCCTGCACGAACCTCCCGCCCGGGGTGGTGGGCAGGAAATGCGGCTTGTCCACCACCAGCAGGTTCTCGTCCTGGAACAGGATGGTCTCGCTGACCGGCAGGTGCGGCTCGTCGGGCAGGTTGCGGTAGTACCAGAGGAAGTCGTGCACGCCCAGCGGCGTGGTGGGCGTCAGCGGTTCGGCGCCGAGGCCGACAACCTCGCCATCGTGGAAGCGCCGGATGATGCCCTCGGGGTCCACGTGGCCGAAGCGCTCGAGCATGTAGTCCATCACGCTCGCCCACGGCCCCTCGCGGGGGATGCGCAGACGGGTCGCGTTGACGCCGTCGCGGACGGGAAGCGGGGATTGCATGGCCATCCGCTCAGTTTCCCACGTCCGGGGGTGCCGCGTGGCCGGCAGGAGGGACGGGCGCCGGGCGCGGTCTTCAGGCGCGCGGGTCCGGCTGGCAGGACGGGCAGAAGTACACGTCGCGCTCGTTGATATCCATGCCGCGGTCGTGCGGGCCAGCGGCCATCCGCTGGGGGCGGGGCTTGAGCTGGAGGTTCCCCGGCTCCGCGTCGTGCACGAGTCCGGGCGCGGGCCCGACCGGCAGGGACTCGGGCGGACGTCCCAGCCCGGCCGCGGGGCGGGGCTGGCCGAGCTTGCGGTGCTCGACGGTTCCCCCGCAGCGCAGGCAGGCCCGCCCGGCCCGCCCGTAGACCCAGTACTGCTCGCGCATCGGCGGCGTGGTGGTCACCCGCCGGGAGCGGTCCTTGTTGGCGTGTAGCAGCTGGTAGGACAACTCGATGAGGTGGTCCATGTCCGGAACCTGCCCGGTGGGGGTGCGCGGGTGCAGGCCGAGCAGGAACATCAGCTCGGAGCGGTAGATGTTGCCCAGCCCGGCGATCACGCGTTGGTCCAGCAGGGTCAGGGCGATGGGCCGGTCGGGCATCAGCGCGAGCCGGCGGCGCACCTCCTCGGGGTCCCAGGAGGCCCCGAGCGGATCCGGGCCCAGGTGGCCCACGGCCTCGGGTTCATCGGCCGTGCGGATGACGCGCAGGAAACCGAGGTCGAAGCCGACGGCCTGGAAATCGGCGTTCTTGAGCACGCAGCGGGCCTTGAACGCGGGGGCGCGCCAGCGCTCGCCGGGCGCGTAGACATCCCAGTGCCCGTCCATCGACAGGTGCGAGTGGATGCTCACGTCGGCCACCCGGATCAGCAGGTGCTTCCCCCGGGAGATCACGGAGCTGACGGTGTGGGAGGCCAGGTTCAGGGTGGCGAAGGTCGGGACGCGGAAATCGCTGGTTTGCAGCGGCCGATTGCTCAGTGCCGCATCGAGCCGGCGCGCCGCACGGTAGACACTGTCGCCTTCTGGCACGCCCCGTCACGTCCCTTCGTCGCCTCACGGAAAAGTGGAGTGGGTCACACTATACCCGTCGCCGCCGGGCGACTCACGGGCGGAACCGCAACCCGTTGGGGGAGGAGTGGAATCCCGCGGCCAGCAGCGCCGCAGCCAGCGGCGTGTCCGGGACGGGCCGGCCGTTGGCCTTTTCCAGCGCGATGCGCTCCACCCGGGCGGTCCGCAGCGCCGCCACCAGGGCCCGGGACGCGGCGTCCAGCTCCTTCGGATCATCGGTGAACACCAGCGCCGTCTTGCCCCCGCGCTCCAGGTACATCCCGAGCCGCCCATCGAGCAGGACGACGACGGCACCCGCCTTGCGCCCGGGCCGCTGTCCGGTGGGGGAGACCTCCGCGCCCTCGTCCGGGGCGAGGCCCGGCCACGGCAGCGCGCCACCATAGGGGTTGGCAGGGTCGGTGGCCGCCAGCGCGATCGCGGTCGGGATGCGCGAGCCGCCGTCGGCTCCCAGCCCGGCGGCGTCCAGATCGGCGTCGCGGGTGTGTCCGCGCAGCCGGTCGACCGTCGCCGGAACGGAGAACTGGGCGGCCCCGAGGTGCTCGATGAAGTAGCCGCGCCGCGTCCGCCCCGCCTCCTCGAGCCGGGCCAGCACCCGGTAGAGCATGCCGAACCCGCCGGGCACGTTCTCCGCCATGACCGACCCGCGGGTCAGCACGCCGTAGCGGTCCAGCAGGAACTCGGCGCTGGCGTGGGCGCGGAGCGTCGGGTCCGGCTCGGCCGCCGGCAGCAGGGACCAGCGCCCGGCCGCGCGTGGCTGGGCCGGGGCCGTGGCGGCCTGGGCCCCCGGGCCGACGGGGCGCAGTCCGCCGGCACCCAGCCCCGCGTCGTGCAGGCCGGGCCCGCGGGGCGAGCGCATGCGGCCCAGCCGGGGCGACCGGGCGCGCGGCGCGGCACCGCGGGGTTTGTGGGCGGTCTTCCCGCCACCGAGCAGGCCGCGCACCGGGGCGAACGTGTCGTTGCCGATGCGCCCGGCCCACACCAGCTCCCACAACGCCGCCAGCACGGATTCGTCCTGCCCGGTCACGCCGAGCCCCTCGGTGACCTGGCGGAAGAAGTAGGCCCCGCCGCTGCCGAGCACCTCGAGGATCCGCTCCTGCAGCCCGGTCGGCTCGAAGTCGGCGTCGGGGGTGAGCGTCAGGGCGGCGTCGGCCGCCGGGTGCAGGCTGATCCACCCGTCGTTGCCGACCAGCGACCCGGTTCCGGACCACAGCACCTCGCCGGTGGCCATCAGCTCGTCGAGCATTGCCGGCTGGTAGTCCCGCACCCGCGCCGGCAGCACGAACGACTCCCACGCGCTCGCCGGCACCGGGACCCCGGCCAGCTGGTCGATGACGGTGGCCACCCCGTCGATCCCCCGCAGGTTCTCGCCCACGAACTGCCAGGCCGGCAGGAACCGACCGAACGTCGCATCGTCCACGGGCTCCACCTCGGCCCGCAGCGCCGCCAGCGACCGCCTCCGGATGCGCCGCAACACCTCGGCATCGCACCATTCGCTCGCCGCCGGAACCCCGGCCGCCGACCCACCATCGGCCGGGCGGAACTCGCCCTCGACGACCCGCGATTCGGTGGCCAGCCGCTTGAGGATCGTGAGCACGACGGCGGGACCCAGCCCCAGCCCGGCCGCCGCCTCGGTGACGGTGAAGGGCCCGTGGGTGCGCGCATACCTGCCGATGAGGTCCCCGAGCGGGTCGGCGACCGGTTCGATGAAGGCCAGCGGGACGCCCATCGGCAGCGGAACCCCGAGCCCGTCACGCAGCCGCGCGGCGTCCTCGATGGCCGCCAGCACCGGCTCGCCGTTGAGGTTCAGCCGCAGGGCGCGGTTGGCGCGCACCAACGTGTCCGCGTACTGTCGGGCTTCCGCTTCCGGGTTGTGGCGGGTTACGGCATCCGCACCCCTGTACAACCCGGACGACGATGCGGCGTCGTCGCCGTGCCCGCCCTCCGGAGGGGATTCCGACCCGGCCGGTTCTCCGTCCGCCCGCAACCGCGCGGCCAGGCCCTCCACGCTGAGCGGCCCGAGCAGCCGCAGCAGGTCCGCGGCCCCCTCGAGCCCCTTGAGCCGCCGCGACGGGACCAGGCGCTGCAGCTCGGCCTCCGTCTGCGCGATGACGTCCGGGTCCAGCAGGTCGCGCAGCTCGGTCCGGCCCAGCAGGTCGCCCAGCAGCGTGGGGTCGATCGACAGGGCCGCGGCCCGGCGCTCGGCCAAGGGGGAGTCGCCCTCGTAGAGGAACTGGGCGACGTAGCCGAAGAGCAGCGTCTGGGAGAACGGCGACGGCTGGCGGGTCGTCGTCTCCACGATCCGCAGGCCCCGTCCCTCCAGGTCGGCGGCGATTCCGCGCAGGGCGGGCAGGTCGTAGACGTCCTGCAGGCATTCACGGACCGTTTCCAGGATGACCGGGAAGGACGGGTACTTCCGGGCCACGTCCAGCAGCTGGGCCGAACGCTGGCGCTGCTGCCACAGTGGGGTGCGCTTGGCGGGGTTCTGCCGTGGCAGAAGCAGGGCGCGGGCGGCGCATTCGCGGAACCGCGAGGCGAACAGCGCGGATCCGCCGACCTCGTTGGTCACGATCCGTTCCAGGTCGTCCGGGTCGAAGAGGAACAGCTCGGCGCCGGGCGGCTCGTCGTCCATCATCGGCACGCGCAGCACGATCCCGTCGTCGGCGGCCATCGCCGAGCCGTCCATCCCGTACCGTTCGTGCAGCCGGGCGCCCACCGCCAGCGCCCAGGGGGCGTGCACGGGCAGCCCGAACGGGGAGTGCAGGACCACCCGCCAGTCGCCGAGCTCGTCCTGGAACCGCTCGACCACCAGCGTGGTGTCGCTGGGGATGACCCCGGTGGCCTCCTGCTGTTCGTGCAGGTAGCCGGACAGGTTCGCCGCGGCCCACCCGTCCAGGCCGATCGCCCCCAACCGGTCGGCCGCCACCTCCTCCGACGCCCCGGCCACCTCGCGGCGGAACCGGCCCAGCGCACGCCCCAGCTCCACGGGCCGGCCGAGGGAATCGCCCTTCCAGAACGGGAGCTTGCCGGGTTGGCCGAACGCGGGGGAGACCAGGACCCGGTCGTGGGTGATGTCCTCGATCTTCCAGCTGGTGGCCCCGAGCGCGAAGACGTCACCGACCCGCGATTCGTAGACCATCTCCTCGTCGAGCTCGCCCACGCGCCGCCCGCCGTTCGCCTGCTCCTCGGTGCCGATGAGGAAGACGCCGAACAGCCCGCGATCCGGGATCGTCCCGCCGGAGGTCACCGCCAGGCGTTGGGCGCCGGGCCGGCCGGCCAAGGTCCCGGCGTCGCGGTCCCAGACGATCCGCGGGCGCAGCTCGGCGAACTCGTCGGAGGGGTACTTCCCGGCCAGCAGGTCCAGGGTGGCATCGAAGGCGGAGCGCGGCAGGGCGGCGAACGGGGCGGAACGGCGCACGACGTCGAACCATTCCTCCACGTCCACCTCGCCCAGCGCCGCGGCGGCCACGGTCTGCTGCGCCAGGATGTCCAGCGGGTTCGCCGGAATGGACAGCGCCTCGATCGCCCCGGCCCGCATCCGCTCCACCGTGATCGCCGTGTTGACCAGATCCGAGCGGTGCTTGGGGAAGAACACGCCGGTGGACACCTCGCCGACCTGGTGTCCGGCACGGCCCACCCGCTGCAGCCCGGAGGCGACCGACTGCGGGGACTCGACCTGGATGACCAGGTCCACCAGCCCCATGTCGATGCCCAGCTCCAGCGAGGACGTTGCCACCACGCAGCGCAACCGCCCGGACTTCAGGTCGTCCTCGATCATCGCGCGCTGGTCCTTGGACACGGACCCGTGGTGTGCGCGCGCCAGCACCGGATCCGCCCCGGAGGACGTCCCGGCCTGCGCCATGATCTGCGCTGGAGCCTGTTTCCGCGGGGTTGCAGGAGCGGGCGCGGGTGCGGCCGCACCGGCCTTCCCCTGCACGACGGCGGTGCCCCCGAAGCCGCTCCCGTCGCCTTCCACCGGGCTCGCCCACGGGTCGAAGCCCTCGAGCTCCTGCCGGCCCTCGTGGATCTCGTTGAGGTTCGCGGTCAGCCGTTCGGCCAGACGCCGCGAGTTCGCGAAGACGATCGTGGAGCGGTTCGCCTCGATGAGGTCGACGATCTTCTCCTCCACGTGCGGCCAGATGCTCGCCTGCGGTTGCAATCCGGAGGCCTCGCCGAGGTCGTGGGCCGCCGCCGCGGCCGGCAGGTCCGTCATGTCCTCCACCGGGACCGTCACCGTCAGGTCCCAGGTCTTCTCCGAGGGTGGGGCAACGATCTCCACCGGCCGGTTCCCGCCGAGGAACCGGGCCACCTCGTTCCGTGGTTCCACGGTCGCCGAGAGCCCGATCCGCTGGGCCGGCTTCGGCAGCAGCGCGTCGAGGCGCTCGAGCGACACCGCCAGATGTGCGCCGCGCTTGGTCCCGGCCACGGCGTGCACCTCGTCGAGGATCACCGTGTCGACGGACGCCAGGGTCTCCCTCGCCCGGGAGGTGAGCATGAGGAAGAGCGATTCCGGGGTCGTGATGAGGATGTCAGGTGGGGTTGAGAGCAGCTTGCGCCGCTCGTTCTGCGGGGTGTCCCCGGAGCGGACGCCGACGGTGATCTCCGGGGCGGGCAGGCCCAGCCGCTTGGCCATCTGGGTGATGCCGATCAGCGGGGCGCGCAGGTTGCGTTCGACGTCCACGCCGAGGGCCTTCAGCGGGGAGATGTACAGGACCCGCGTCTGGCGTTTGGGGACCTTGGGCTTCTTCCCGGCCGCCGTCGGCCCGGCGGGCGCTTCCAACGGCAGCTCGGCCTGCCCGGTGCCGTGCCGGATGAACCCGTCCAGGGCCCACAAGAAAGCCGAGAGGGTCTTGCCGGAGCCGGTGGGCGCGACCACCAGGGCGTTCCCGCCGCTGGAGACGGCATCCCAGGCCCCCAGCTGCGCGGTCGTTGGCGCGGCGAAGGCGCCCGTGAACCACTCGCGGGTGGCGGGCGTGAACCTCTCGAGGACCTGGGCTGCCGGGGGCTGATCTGCCATCGCTGAAAGCCTACGCCGAAGCACCGACGGGTTGGCCCCTTCCCGTGGCCGAGGGCGCCCCGCCGCCCTACGAGTGGTGGTACGGCCGCCCCCCGGCGATCTCCTGCGCGCGGTACAACTGCTCGGCCAGCATGAGCCGCACCAGCTGGTGGGGGAAGACCAGCTTCGACAGGCTCCAGGTGAAGTCCGCCCGCCGGTGCACCGGGGTGTCCACTCCGTAGGCCCCGCCGATGACCAGCACCACGGTGCGGGAGGTGTCCAGCGGCCGCTGCAGGGTCCGCGCCAGGGCGGGGGAGTCGATGTTCGTCCCCCGCTCGTCCAGCAGCACGAGGTAGTCCTGGGCGGAGACCTTGGCGAGGATGCGCGCGGATTCCTCGGTCCGGGCCGCATCGCCCTCGCGGGACGAATGCGGGAGCAGCTGCCAGGAGACGTCGAAGGGCTTCTTCATCCGCTTGCCGTAGCGCTCGATCCCGTCCGCCACCCACGACTCGTGCTTCTTCCCGATGGCCAGAATGCGCAGTGTCATGCGACTAGTCTTTCAGCATGGCCCCACATCCAGCGTCCCCACGGGAAGGGCGCCCCGCAGGTCCACTGAGGACGACGGCGGAGCACCTCCTGTCCTGCCTCGGCCCGTACGGGGCCATGTGGATCACGCTGGCCATCGGTGCCGCCTTCGTCGTCGTCATGACCGCCGTGGCAGCGGAGATCTACGAGGGCGTCGCGGAAGCCGATGACCTGGCAGGATTCGACCACCCCCTGCTCGCCTGGGTCATGACCTGGAGATCCCCGGAACTGAATACGGCCATCACCTGGTTCACGGATACCGGAGGCACCATCGGCATGCCGATCATCGCCGTGGTCGCGATCATCGCCCTGACGTTCTCCTCCCGGTCCTGGCGTCCGGCGCTGCTCATCATCGCCGCCGCCCTGGGCTCGCTGGCCATGACGGTCGCCGGCAAGAACCTCATCGGCCGCGCCCGACCCGAACTGGCCGATGCCGTCCCGCCCTACGAGTCCTCGCCCTCGTTCCCCAGCGGGCATACCCTCAACGCCACCGCCATCATCGCGGTCATCGCCTATCTGTGGTTCCTGGAACTGGAGAAACGGGCGGCCCGGGCATGGATGATCGCCGGGTGTGCCGCCTACATCGTGCTCATCGGGCTCAGCCGCGTCTACCTCGGCCACCATTGGCTCACCGACGTGGCCGTCGCCTGGGTCCTCGGCCTGGCGTGGGCCGCCCTGGTCGCCCTGGCCCACCGGGTGTTCCACACGGTCAGACACGTCCGCCGGGACCGCCTGTCGGCCCCCGCGCGCGGCACGACCACCGATTGACAGGACGGACCATGACACCCGCGGCACAGGACATCACCTACACCTTCGACGTGTCCGAGCTGGTCCCCGCTGATCTGGCCGGCGGGTTCTTCGTCGGGTGGCCGTCGCCGCCGGCGCCGGAGAAGCACCTGCAGGTGCTGCGCGGCAGCTACCGGGCGCTGGTGGCGCTGGAGGCGGGCCGGGTGGTCGGCTTCATCACGGCGATCTCCGACGGCGTGGCCACCGCGTTCATCCCCTGGCTCGAGGTCCTTCCCGAGACCCAGGGGCGGGGAATCGGCAGCGAGCTCGTGCGGCGGATGCAGGACGAACTGGCCCACCTGTACTCGATCGACCTGGTATGCGACGACGACGTGGCCCCCTTCTATGACCAGCTGGGGTGGCACCGGGCGCAGGCGATGATCCAGCGGAATCCGGGCTCCCTCTGAACGACGGCCCCCCTGATGTGCCCTGGATCACAACAGGCTTGATCGGGCAGGTAGGATGGCGCCAGGAGGTCGACGATGAAGAAGCTTTCGCTCACCGCGCTGGGGCGCGAGCACCTGGAGACGGCGAACCGAGTGGCCAGCGGGCGCAGCGCCAGCACCGTCTACGGCGGTCATGAGCAGGTCCTACGGCAAACGGTGATCGCGCTCGCCGCCGGTCAGGAGCTGGACGACCATGTGAACCCCGGCGAAGCCACGGTCATGGTGTTGAAGGGGCGCGTCTGCCTGGTCGCCGAAAAGCAGAAGTGGGAAGGGCGGGACCAGGACCTGATCGTCGTTCCCCCGGGGGTGAACTCCATCGAGGCACTCGAGGACTCGGTCCTGTTGCTCACGGTCGCGAAGCTCGACCGGTAAGGCGACCGCCGGGAGGTTCTGCCCGGGTTCCTTCCAGCCTGGACTCGTCGCGCTGAAGCGGGCGCTGGAAGTCGTCGCCCGGCGTCATCCTCGCGCTGGACTCCCAGGCCCTCGCCTATGCTGCGACGTATTCCTGGCGAACGACTCCGCCCGTGGCAGCCTCGATGTAGCCGAAGCCCTGGTCGCAGTTCAGGACAACGGCGTCGTTGGCGACGGCGTACGCCGCGATGAGGCAATCGAATGCCGCCGCAGCGCGCATCAGCCCGTTGGCCCATAGGGCCTGCTGGACGTCGAGTGCGGCTGTTTCGTTCGGGTGCTCCCATGCAGCCAGCAGCCCGTCCATGTCCCCTCTGAACTTCAGGTACTCCTCGTGCGATCGTGCCGAATGGCAGTACTCCAGCACCTGGGGCGGGCAGGTGATGATGAGGTGTTGAGGGGAGATTTCCCTGAGCCGCTGCGCGATAGCGGCACTGGTGCCGGCCTGCTGCCAGATGCTGTTGTCGACCAGGTAGGTCGTCACGCAGCGCCGTTTCCAGAAGGCGCAGGTGACTGGGCAGGCGGGCTTACTGTTGGGGCGTCGATCTGGCTCGGCTCGAAACGGCGGGAGATGATGCGCTCAACGGCGGCAGGTTGCCGGCGGACTGCGATCAGTGTCCGGAGGGCAAGATCAACGGTCTCACGGTTCGAGGTGGTCCCAGCTAGCTGTTTGGCCTGCTTGAGCTCGTCCCGGTCGACGTCGATAGAGGTGAGGGCCATGACGCCTCCTTGGGTTTATATAGACCCCTATATAACTCCGCGGCGAGCGATGTACAGATGCTACTTCGTCCCCGACTAGCATCTGTGGGAAGCGCAATTCGATCACGCTGCATCACAACGAGTGGTGCTCAAACTGCGTTCAAACACGTAATCCGGAAAAGCGAAAGGCGCCTACATCGCTGCGTTTTCAACGATGTAGACGCCTTTTCAGTGGCGGTGACGGTGGGATTTGAACCCACGTTGGCTTTCACCAAACAACATTTCGAGTGTTGCACCTTCGGCCGCTCGGACACGTCACCAGACTGCACTACTGTAGCGGACGACGTCGGGTCATCCCAAAACGGGACCGCTCTGCCTGCAGCAGAATGGGGTGACAGGCCGGGGGAGGGCGGGCCTACGGTGGAGCATGGACCTGCACCGCGATTTCACAGCCCGGACCGGACGCCCCGCCACCGATGAACGGTGGGGGCCCGAGCCGCTGTGGCGCGTGGTCCTGGGCCGCCGCCTGCGGCTGCTGCGCACCATCCGGGGGGACCGCCTGGCGGACATCGCCCGGCTCGCCGGCATCTCCCCGCAGTACCTCTCGGAGATTGAACGCGGCATCAAGGAACCCTCCAGCGAGATGATCGCCGCCGTCGCCGGTGCCCTCGGCACGACCCTGCTGGACCTCACCTGGCAGGTCGCCGCCGAGCTGCACGCGTCGGCACCGGTCCAGGTCCTGACCTCCACCGGTCAACGCGGCTACTCGGCCGTGGCTTCCCCCGCCTGGGGGTCCTCCGCGGGCACGACGGCGGATCTCGGCTCCCAGCCTGTCCTCGCCTTGGCAGCCTGACCGACTCGGCCCACCCGCCGCCAGCCCACCTAACGGCCCACCGGCAGGGGAGCCGATAGCTGCCGGTCCAGCACCTCGTCGATGATCCCGTAGGCGAGTGCATCCTCCGCGGTGAACACGCGTTCCCGATCCGTGTCGGCGCGCAGCACCGCGACGTCCTTGCCGGTATGACGGGCCAGCACCCGCTCGGCGGCACCGCGGGTCCGCAACAGTTCATCGGCCTGCAGGATGAGATCCGGAATCGTGCCGCGCCCTTGGCCCGCGGGCTGGTGCAGCACCACGCGGGCGTGCGGGAGCATCATGCGCCGCCCGGCGGCACCGCCGGTGAGCAGCACGGCACCGGCACCGATCGCCTGGCCGACGCAGATGGTGGACACCGGGGACTTCAGGTACTGCGTGGTGTCGTAGACGGCCAGCATCGACGGCAGGTCGCCGCCCTCGGAGTTGATGTACAGGTCGATCGGCGTGCCGGGGGAGTCGGAGTCCAGGTGCAGCAGCTGGGCGATCAGCGCGTTCGCCACCCCAGGATCGATGGCCGTGCCCAGGTAGACGATCCGCTCCGTCAGCAGGTGGGAGTAGACGTCCATGATGCGCTCGCCGTTGGCGTTGCGGGCCACGACGTTGGGGATCGTGTAGCTGCTCATCGTTCCACCCCCAGCCCCGCATGGCGGTTCCGCGACAGTGCGATCGTCGCGTAGGAGTCGGCCACCTCGTCGATGAAGCCGTACTCGAGGGCCCCGGCCGCGGTGTACCAGCGGTCGTGCAGCGAATCCTCGAAGATCCGCTCCACCGTCTGGCCCGTGTCCTCGGCGATCAGCCCCAGGACGGTATCCCGGGTGTGGCGCAGGTCGTTGGCCTGGACCTCCACCTCGGCGGAGGACCCGCCGATGCCCGCCGAGCCCTGGTGCATCAGGATCCGTGCCCGCGGCAGGGCCCGTCGCTTGCCCGGCGTTCCGGCGGAGAGCAGGAACTGCCCGGCGGAGCAGGCCAGTCCGAGGGCCAACGTGGAGACGTCGCACGGGATGATCCGCATGATGTCGCGCAGTGCCAACATGGAGGGGACGGAACCGCCGGGGGAGTTGATCCACAGCGAGATGTCCGATTGGTTGTCGTCGGCCAGGGCCATCAGCTGACCGGCGAGCATGGTGCCGTTGTCGTCGTCGAGGGGGCCGTCGAGGACCAGGACACGGTGCATCAACAGGTGCTGGCGCATGTGGCGGTCGAAGAGGCTGCGGGCTTCTGGTTGTTCGCTCATGCCCCCAGCGTGCTGCGCGGCCGGTGTTCCCGTCGCCGCCGTGCTGCCGGGAGCAGCAGCGTGCCGCCACCGGCAGAACGACCACCACGTGGGGGTCCTATGCGCCGGCCAACGTCGGCGGGATGTTGTGGTTCAGCCGTAGCAGGTTCGCCGGATCGTACGCGAGCTTGACGTCCCGCAACCTGGCCAGCTGCGCCTCACCGTAGACCGACGGCTGGTTCGCCGGGGCCCCGGGAACCAACGGGTTGTCGGCTTCGGCCCCCATGAAGTTCAGGTACTGCGCCCCGCTGGAAAACGGGCGCATCGCCGTGTCCAGGGACCTGATGAAATCGACGTGGTGCGCGTCGTCGGCGGAGTCGTTCCAGAAACCGTAGATGTTGATCCAGTAGCGGGCATTCCGCGACGGGAACGACGACGAGTGTTCGTCGACGCGCCCGAATGCCCCGCCCATGTGGTGGATGTCGAAGGCCGTGCCCAGCCAGGTCTGTTGGGAGGCGAAACGGGTGATGACGTCGATGGCATCCCCATCCAGCCGGTTGAGGCCGGTGTTCCTCCAGTAGGCCCGGACTCCCCGGGGGAAGACCGCGTCCAGGGACGACTGCCACTGCGGCCACGGCAGGCGGGCGACGTCCGGGACGTCCGGCGGGGCGGCGGCAAGGAGGCGGTCCAGGCAGTCCTGGCCGGCCTGGTGTTCGCTGCCCGACCACGCGAAACCGACAACGACGACCGGTTCGGCGCCCAGCTCCCAGTCCGGCGGCGGCGTCAGCGACGTGACGATGGAGGTCATCTCATCGGGCACGTCCTCCGTCCAGCGGGCGTAGGCCCGCAGGGCCCGCGTCCAGTTCGCCGCGGAGTACACGAGGTTCCCGCACAACACGGAGGTGGGCAACGGGTGGGCACTGAACGAAAAGGATGTCACGACGCCGAAATTCCCGCCGCCGCCCTTCAGCGCCCACAAGAGGTCGGGGTTCTCCGTGGCGCTGGCCCTGACGGTGCGGCCGTCAACGGTGACGACCTCGGCGGCCACGAGGTTGTCGGCCGTCAGCCCATGCGCGCGGGTCAGCCACCCGAAGCCGCCGCCGAGTGCCAGCCCGGCGATTCCGGTGGCGGAGATGACGCCGACGGGGACCGCCAGTCCGTGCGGTGCGGTGGCGGCGTCGAGATCGGCCAGGGTGGCACCGGGCCCGGCGGTCACGATCCGGGTGTCGGGGTCAACGTGCACGTCGTTGCAGGCGGCGAGGTCCAGCACCAGGCCGCCGTCCACCGTGCCGTGGCCGGCGACGTTGTGCCCGCCGCCGCGGATGGCGATCAGCAGGTCGTGATCGCGCGCGAAGGCCAGCGCCGGGGCGACATCGGCCACGGATCCGGCGCGGACGATCACCGCCGGCCGCTTGTCGATCATGGCGTTCCAGACCGCGCGCGCTTCGTCGTAGTCGGCATCATCGGGCAGGACGATGCCGCCGCCGATCGTTTCCCCCAGCTGCCGGTAGTCGGACACGTCAATCGCGTGCTGCGCCATGGCTCCACCTCAGGCAGTGGCCGGGTTCCGTCGCCCGGTCCTGCGACGCATTCTCCGCCGTGGCGGGCCGCCGGTCAATGGCGGGAAGGCTACTTTCTGAGGTCGGTGAAGAAGCCGGTCAGCAGGGCCGTGCACTCGGCCTCGCGGACGCGGGGGAAGACCTCGACCCAGTGGTTCAGGCGCGGTTCGCGCAGCACGTCGAACACCGACCCGGAGGCGCCGGCCTTCTCGTCCCACGCACCGAAGACGACGCGCGGGATGCGGGAGAGCACGATGGCCCCGGCGCACATCGCACACGGTTCCAGGGTCACGACCAGGGTGCACTCGGAGAGCCGCCAGCCGTCGTCGTGCCCTGAATCCTGCAGGGCTGCGGCGGCGGCGCGGATGGCGACGACCTCCGCGTGGGCGGTGGGGTCCCCGGACGCCTCGCGTTCGTTGCGGCCGGTGGCGACGACGGAGCCGTCGGGGCCGATGACAACGGCGCCGATGGGCACGTCGCCGGTCGCCAGCGCCGCGCGGGCCTCGGCCAGCGCCAGGCCCATCCACTCCGCGTGGTGCGCATCATCTCGGATCACGCACCCACAGTAGCCGAGCGCCCGGGGCGGGCTGGTAGTTTTAGGGCATGCGCGTACAGGTAGTCGACCACCCGCTGGTGGCCCACAAGGTCTCGGTCCTCCGGGACAAGAACACCCCGTCCCCGGTCTTCCGGCAGCTCACCGACGAACTGGTGACCCTGCTGGCCTACGAGGCCACCCGCGAGGTGCGCACCGTCCAGGTGGAGGTCGAGACCCCCGTCGCCACCACCACGGGCACCTCCTTCGCCAAGCCCACCCCGCTGGTCGTGCCGATCCTGCGCGCCGGCCTGGGCATGCTCGAGGGCATGACCCGCCTGGTCCCCACCGCCGAGGTCGGGTTCCTGGGCATGGCCCGCAACGAGAAGACGCTGGACATCGTCACCTACGCCGAGCGCCTGCCCGAGGACCTCACCGGCCGCCAGGTGTTCGTGCTGGATCCGATGCTCGCCACCGGCGGCACCCTGATCGAGTCCATCAAGTTCCTCTTCGACCGCGGCGCCTCCGACGTCACCTGCATCTGCCTCATCGCCGCCCCCGAGGGCCTGGATCGGCTCGAGGAGCACTACGGCGACGACGCCCGCGTCCACCTGGTGCTGGCCGCCCTGGACGAGAAGCTCGACGAGAACGCCTACATCGTCCCGGGCCTCGGCGACGCCGGCGACCGCCTCTACGGGCTGGCCCACTAGAAGACACTGCACGACGGCGGTGCCTCCAGGCGTCGTGTCCCCGCCCTGCTCCCTCGGCTGGACTCGATCGAGGCCGTTGGTCGCTGGCCTCCACCGAAGGGACTGCGATGACCACGAAAAAGCCAAGGTTGGGTGGAATCCTCGGGGGATTGGTCTTGGTGCTGGTAGGGATCGCCTTCACGATGACCGGAAGCGTTCCGTTCTGGGGCGCTGCCATCATCGCGGGAGGGATGGCGTGCGTCGCGCTGGCGTTCCTCGCGAGGCCCGTCAGGTGACGATGGAGGTCCAGGGGTCGGCACCCGTGGACGATCTTCTCCCTGTCTGGAGGACGCCCGCTGCGGTACCATAATGGTATGGCACTGAACCTGCGTATTCCCGAAGAACTTGACCGGGAGCTCGACCGGCTTGCTGAAGCCCAGCACGTCTCCAAGAGCGCGCTTCTGCTTCAGGGTGCCGAACTGGTCGTCGAGCGTCATTCACGGCGCCGTGAACTTGACGAGGTCTTTGATTCCGTTGTCGCCGATCATGCGGAGCTCCTGCGCCGCCTGGAAGACGCGTGACGCGGTATCTGAGTCTCGATGACGCACTGCATGTGGTCAACCGATTCGGTTTCCATGTGCGTGACGCCGGAATGCTGGCCTCGGCTTTGGCCCGATCTGCGACGCGGATCATGGGGGAAGACGCCTACCCGTCCTTGGCGATGAAGGCTGCGGTCCTCCTCGAGTCCGTCATCAGAAACCACCCCCTGCTGGACGGCAACAAGCGGACCGGCATGACCTTGATGATCATGTTTCTGCGGTTGAACGGAAAAGTCGAGAAGGCGTCGGAAGCGACGCTCTTCGATTTGGCGGTAGGCGTAGCTGCCGGTGAGATCGGCTCTGAGGAATCCGCAGCGATCATCGACAAGATGTTGGGCTGACCACATGACCAGGGCGCGAGGCTTCGGAGCGTCATGACGATGACGCGCATGTCCCGTCAGCGACGATGCCCCGCCCGGAATCGTGGGCGGGGCATCGCTGCTCTTGCGGTGTCGCTTAGCCTCCGAGCGTTGTTGAGGCTCCGCTCAGATCGTAGAGGGTCACCCCGTCGACCGTCTGGGCCTCGAAGTTCGCCTCCACCCAGGTGGAGATCTCCGTCGAGGCGCTCGATCCGCCATTGGCCCGCATGCCCATGCCGCCACCGATGAAGTAATGGATGTCGCCGTTCTGGACATACGCTTGGAACTGCTCCAGCGTGGGGGACGGATCCGAACCATTGAAGCCGCCAACCGGCATGACCGGATCCTGCGTGGCCAGCTGGTATCCCGACGCGCTGTTGGATCCAACGGCGGCGGCAACCCAACGGTAGGAGGAGGCGTCCTGCTCCAGCAGGGCCTTCAGCTCGTCACCGACCGTCGCCGCGGAGAGCAGGCCGCCACCACCGCCACCCATGCCGCCGCCGAAGCCGCCGGTTCCACCGGGCCTGGTTCCCGCACCCGTCTGGCCGGGCATCGTTCCGGTGGCGTTGCCAAGGCCCATGCCCGCCGGCGGTTGGCCCATGCCGGTCCCGTTCGGTCCGGTCCCCGCGCCTCCGGGCGGCAGCTGTCCGCCGCCCCCGCCCCGGCCGCCGAAGGCGTTCCCGAAAGCCCCCGGCCCGCCGGATGACGGGCCGGCGGTGATGATCGACCCGCTGCGGCCCTGGGTCGTGGTCACCGCAGCGTAGGAGGCCGGTGCCACCACGGTCGACACCAGTGCCAGCACCAGTCCGGCACCGGCGGCCCGTCGCAGGAAGGGGGCCCTGGCCGTGGTCTGCTCGGCCGTCCAGAAGGCCGGCGGCACCAGCAGCACCGCGGCGGCCACGCAGGCCACGACGCCGACCACCGGGCCGAGCCAGGGCAGGAAGGCCGGGTACAGGTGCAGCAGGTGCACGCTCCAGCATCCGGTGCCCGCCACCAGCACCGCGGAGACGATGCGTGCCCAGGCCTGGTCGAGGAATTGGTGCAGCAGCCAGCCGCCGATGCCGACCAGGGCGGCGATCGCCGGGGCGAGCGCGGCCGTGTAGTACTGGTGGATGATGCCCTGCATGTAGCTGAACACCAGCCACGTCACGACCAGCCAGGCGGCCATGGAGACGAACAGGGCGGTGTAGGCGCGGCCCCGCGGATCACGCAGGGCCCGGGTGCGCACCACGATCACGGCAACGACCACCACCAGCAGGAGGGCGGCGGGCAGCAGCCAGGCGATCTGCGAGGCGAAATCCCCGCTGAACAGCCGGGTGATGCCGGTGTCGCCCCACTGGGGGGCACCGACACTTCCGGTCTCGTTCCCGCTGATGCGGCCCAGCCCGTTGTAGCCGAACGTCAGCTCCAGGAACGAGTTGTCCTGCGACCCGCCGATGTAGGGGCGTGAATCGGCCGGCCAGAGTTCCACCAGCGCGATCCACCAGCCGGCCGCGACGACCAGCCCTGCTCCGGCACCGAGCACGTGGCCGATCCTGCGGCGCCAGGACAGCGGTGCCGCCAACAGGTAGCCCAGCACGAAGCCTGGCACCACCAGCAGCACCTGCAGCTGCTTGGCCAGGAACCCGAAGCCGACCAGCACCCCGCACAGCACCATCCAGCGCAACGCCGGACTGGCCCGGTGCCACAGGGCGAACCGGCGTGGACCGCCGGCGGCCTCCACCGCGTCGCGCTCGCCGGCCTGCACGGCACGCACCACGGTGTAGGCGGCGGCGGCCATCAGCAGCAGCAACAGCGCCTCGGGGTTGTTGTAGCGGAACATCAGCAGCGCCACCGGCGTCAGCGCCAGCACCGCCCCGGCGAGAAGGCCCGCGGCGTGGGAGGCGACCCGCCGCACGGTGGAGTACAGCAGCCAGACCGTCGCGACGCCCATCAACGCCTCGGGGACCAGGATCGACCAGCTGCTCAGCCCGAAGACCCGCACGCTCAGCGCCGGGATCCACAACGAGGCCGGCGGCTTGTCCACGGTGATCGAGTTCGCGGCGTCCGAGGAGCCGAACAGGAACGCCTTCCAGCTCTCCGACCCGGCCTGAATGGCCGCCGAGTAGAACGAGTTCGCCCACCCGTTGGCGCCCAGGTTCCACAGGTAGAGCACCGCGGTGCCCACCAGCAGCACGCCCAGGGCCAGGCGTTGGCGCAACACCGCCGACTCGGTAGCGAGCAGCCGCTGCCAGACCAGCGTCCAGCGGGAGGGGGACGACGGCGGCACCCGGGTGCCGCCGTCGTGCCGGGTTCCTGCCGGGGCGCTCATGCGGTGGCCTCCGGGCTCGGGGTGGTCGTGCCGGGGGCGGTGGTGGTGGCCGACGTGGCCGGACGGCGCCCGAAGACCCAGTGCCGGAACAGCACGAAGCGCACCAGCGTGGCCAGCAGGTTCGCCAGCACGACGGCGACGACCTCCACGGTGCTGCCGGGCGCGGCACCCTGGTGGACCAGGACCAGCGCGCCGGAGGTCAGGGCGAGGCCGATCGCGAAGACCAGCAGGCCCTGGATGTGGTGGGTCACGATGCCCTGCCGGCCGCGGATCCCGAACGTGAACAACCGGTTGGCCGCGGTGTTGCCGATCGCGGTGAGCAGCAGGGCCGTGAAGTTGGCGGCCTGTGCCCCGGTGATGTGGCGCAGCAGCAGGAAGACGGCCAGATAGGCCAGGGTGGAGACCACCCCGATCGCCCCGAAGCGCACCAGCTGCCCGAACAGCGTGTTGCTGCGCGCCCGGGCCGGTTCGGTGCGGCCGAGTTCGCGCCGGATCGTCTCCACCGGGATCCGGCCGGCCACCAGGGAGGTGCCGATGCGCCAGATGCCGGCCAGGTCGTCGGCGGCGGTGCGGGCCAGGGCGACGCTGGAGCGCGGGTCGTCGGTCCAATCGACCGGGATCTCGGCCACGCGCAGCCCGCACTGTTCGGCGAGCACCAGCAGCTCGGTGTCGAAGAACCAGGAATTGTCGCGCGTGTGCGGCAACAGCTGCTCGGCGACGTCCTTGCGGATGGCCTTGAACCCGCATTGGGCGTCGGAGAAGCCGGTGCCCAGCGACCCGTGCAGGACCAGGTTGTAGCCGCGGGAGATGAATTCGCGCTTCGGCCCGCGCACCACCCGGGAGCCGCGGCCCAGGCGGGTGCCGATGGCCACCTCCGAGTGCCCGGAGAGCAGCGGGGCGATCAGCGGGCCGAACGCGGCCAGGTCGGTGGACAGGTCGACGTCCATGTAGGCCAGGACCGGGGAGTCGGAGGCGGCCCAGGCGGCGCGCAGCGCGCGTCCGCGCCCCTTTTCCTCCAGATGCACGACGGCGATGCTCCCCAGTTCGCGGGCGATCCGTTCGGCCACCACCAGCGTGTCGTCGGTGCTGGCATTGTCGGCGATGGTGATGCGGTACCCGAAGGGCAGGGAAGCGGC
>JAFEMX010000007.1 GCA_016892645.1 Micrococcaceae bacterium RIT 802 | reverse complement strand
CGACCCGACGCAGATGGGCACTACCGCCCAGCCGGTCCGCGCCCCGAAACAGACCATGGACAGCGAGGTCTTCATGCACCTTCTGGTCACCCAGCTGGCCAACCAGGACCCGAGCTCGCCGATGGACACCAACGACATGATCGCCCAGACCACCCAGCTGGCATCCATGGAACGGCTCAACGCCCTGAGCTCGACCCAGGATTCGGCGCTGGCCATGCAGCAGCGTGCCGCCGCCGCCTCGCTCATGGGCCAGGAGGTCACGACCGCCGGGGACAAACCCCAGACCGGGATCGTCACCGCAGTCTCCTTCGCGGGGACCGAACCCACGGTCACGATCGGCACCACCCAGATCCCGTACTCGCAGATCGCGTCCATCCGCTCGGCCGACGCACCGGCCGACACCACCGACCCGGCACCGGCGCCGACGGAACCCGATACGGGGACCACGGCGCCGGCACCTGCCACCACCGCTTAGACCACCGCACAACAGCAGGACCCACCAGCTCCACCCACCAGCATCACCGATCGTTTCGCTGAAAGGCACATCATGCTCCGCTCGCTGTATTCCGGAATCTCCGGCCTCCGCGCCCACCAGACCATGCTCGACACCACCGGCAACAACATCGCCAACGTCAACACCGCCGGTTTCAAGTCATCCTCCACGCAGTTCCAGGACACCCTGTCCCAGATGACCCAGGGTGCCACCACGCCGCAGGCCGGTACCGGTGGCGGCAACCCCGCTCAGGTCGGGCTCGGCGTGCAGGTCGCCGGCATCAGCACCAACTTCGGCCAGGGCTCGACCCAGAGCACCGGCAAGGCCACCGACATGATGATCTCCGGCAACGGATTCTTCATCACCCAGCAGGGAAACACCACCAGCCTGACCCGCGCCGGGGCCTTCGACTTCGATGGCCTGGGCCAGCTGACCAGCCCGGACGGCGGGATCGTTCAGGGCTGGAACGTGGACGCGCAGGGGAATCCCACCGGTGGATTGACCGGCATCAAACTGGATCCGAACCTCCCGAACCTGGAGTCCTACACCCTCGGGTCGGACGGCACCCTGACCGGCAACTTCAGCGACGGGACGCAGCAGCCGATCGCCCGGATCGCCCTGGGTACCGTCACCAACCCGGCCGGCCTGCAGAAAGCCGGGGGCTCCAGCTACACCGTGACCGCCAACTCGGGCCCGATGACCGCCGTCACCGCCGACCAAGGTGGTGCCGGCTCGATCATCGGCGGCGCCCTGGAGATGTCCAACGTGGACCTCTCGCAGGAGTTCACCAACCTGATCGTCGCCCAGCGCGGCTTCCAGGCGAACGCCCGCATCATCACCACCAGCGACGAGGTCCTGCAGGAGCTGGCCAACCTCAAGCGCTGACGTCCGCGTGTGGCGCCGGCTTAATCAACATTCGTCGAGGCACTAAGCGCAGCTGCGGCAGTGCGCGGCTAGGCTGCGGGGATGGTGACAACGATGAGGCTGATTTCGACCTCAGCTCTTCCTTCCGGACTCATATGGGATCAGTGGGCTCGGACGGAGTTCCCGTCGTTCCTCGATCAATACGGGGTTTTGGGAACACCAATTGTTGCCCTGATGGCCGCCCTGATTGGGCTCCTATCGCTTCGGCAAAAACGTCTTGCCGACAATAAGGCAGAGTGGTGGCGTAGGACTCAATACGCCATCACTTTGTTGACGTCGGGAAATGTGCCGAAGATTCTGGCGGGGCAAGATCTCTTAGACAAACTGACAGACGAATCTCCCACCGGGCTTTTCGGTCGGTTCAATAAGAAGCGGTTGGCCGACGACGACGACCTTGATCTAGTCCGTGACTTGGCTGTCACTCTTACGCCGCGGACAGATTCCGACAGCGGAAACGCTCGAAATGACGACATTGATGGAATCAATGATCCTCAGACGGGCCCGCCCCGTTTACCCCTATCGGGGCTACGATTAGTACTTAAGCGAGTCCGGAAAGGTGGTAGTGGTGACCATGGCTAGAGACGAAGAGCTGCTGCCCGCGGCGTACCATGACCCGGAAGTCCGGCGTGCAATGGCTGAACTTGCCGTCACAGTGACCGACCGTATGGAATCTGCTGATGCACGGGGGGCACTGCCGCAATGGATTCGACACGCCGCGCGCAACTCAGGAGATGCAACGGAGCCCCTGGTCTTGCAACCTGCCGAGGGAGATGTTGAGCCTTTTGACGGAGGACACCCAGGTCGTCCTCGGCCCGCATCTGGTTCTCTCAAGGTAAGGCGGGGGACCGCCGTCAAAGTATTCGTGAAAGTGAACGAACGAGACGCCCCTGGAACAAAAATTTTCAAGGGGGTCGTCCTGAAACGCGAGCAACGTGGGGCTAAAGACATCATCACGATCGGCAAGAATTCATCAAAAATTGGAATCAAGCGCGCGTTTGACTTGAACTCGCCGACGATATCGAAGATCGAAGTCATCCCGTCGAGCGCAGTGCGCGGGATCAGAAAGTTCAAATCCGGCCTCAGCAGTTCGGCAATGGCCAGTAAAACTAAATCGCATAAGGCCAGTAGTAACTCCTAAGGGACATGCGCAAGTACAGCGTATCTAGCCGTACACAATTGGCCACAAGACAGAGGGCGGCAAATGCCAGACGCCTTTTGCATCCGGGATCGGTGGCGTCCAAGACTAGTTCGAGGGTCGGTCTCTCGCCCAATCATCTGACATCGAACTACAAGCAGCCAGCGATGAGGTCCTGCGGGAACTGGCGAACCGCAAGCGCTGAGCCCCAGGACATTGCCCGGCAGCGTGACGCAGGCCTCCGAACGGTGGCGGCCCACGGCTAACGGCGCCGGCCGGGCTGCCGAGAGTGGGTCGTGAAAGGACGGGCCCATGATCGTCGTGACCCGGCTGAACACCAGCCGCTTTGCGATCAACCCCGACCTCATCGAACGGATCCAGGAAAACCCCGACACCGTGCTGATCATGTTGAACGGCGCGAAATACGTGGTGCTGGAGCCGATGGACGAGGTCATCGAGTTGATCGCGCAATTCCGCGCCCGCGTCGTCTCCACGGCCCGCGGCCTGGATTCCGCGGCGCCCACGGACCCGACCGCCGATGGAACACTCCCGCTGCGCCCGAGGACGGTTTAACATATGGATCCCGCAACCCTGATTGGGCTCGTGCTGGCCTTTGGTGCCATGTTCACGATGCTGATCATGGAGGGCGCCAGCGTCACGTCGATCCTGTTGCCCGCACCGATGATCCTGGTCTTCTTCGGGACCATCGCCGTCGGCGTGGCCAGCGGCACGATCAGCGACGCCCTGGTGGCGGTCAAGGCCCTGCCCAAGGCCTTCAAGGGGAAGATCGAGTCGCCCAAGGCCCTCATCGACCGCCTCGTGGCGCTCGCCGAAGTCGCCCGCAAGGACGGCCTGCTGGCCATGGAACACGAGGCCGCAGAAACCAAGGACCCGTTCCTGTCGCGCGCCCTGCAGAACCTCGCCGACGGGGTCGATGGAGAGGACCTGCGCCTGCAGCTTGAGGACGACATCGCGACGAAGGAAAGCACCGACGCGATCGGCCACAAGTTCTTCGCGACCATGGGCGGCTTCGCCCCCACCGTCGGCATCATCGGCACGGTGGTCTCCCTGACCCACGTGCTCGAGAACCTCTCCAAGCCCGACGAGCTGGGGCACATGATCGCCGCGGCCTTCGTCGCCACGCTCTGGGGCCTGGTCTCCGCCAACTTCATGTGGCTGCCCATCGGCGCCCGGCTCAAGCGGCTCTCCCAACTCGAGGCCGACCGGATGGTCCTGGCCATGGAAGGTGTGCTCTCCATCCAGGCGGGCAGCCAGCCCATGCTGCTGGCCGAACGCCTGCGGGCCATGGTCCCCGCCCACGAGCTGGCAGACGGCAAGGCCAAGGGCAAGGGCAAGGACGACGGCTCGCCGCTGGACGGACTGCAGGAAGCGGCATGAGCCGCGGCCGGGGCGGACGCCGCAAGAAGCCGGAAGAAGAGCACGGCGGCGAGGAACGCTGGATGGCCTCCTACATGGACATGGTCACCGTGTTGATGTGCCTGTTCATCGTGCTCTACGCCATGTCCACCGTCGACACGGCGAAGTTCGAGAAGCTCAAGGCGTCCCTGGCCACAGGTTTCGGGGTTGAACAGTCCCAGACCGTCGACACCGCCGAGGGCGTCATCGTCCGGCCCGAGGACGTCGGCAAGAAGGGCCTGCTCACCGACCAGAAGGTCGCGCAGGAAACGCGTGAGCACTTGATGAAGGTCGCCGAGGCCGAAAGGGCCGACCTCGAGGAACTGCGGCGCAAGATCGAACACCGGCTGGACAAGACCGGTCACAAGGGTGCCGCCGCATTCACCATCGACAAACGCGGCTTGACCATCCGCCTGGTCAGCGCCGAGACCTTCTTCGAACCGAACAGCGCCGACCTGACGCGCAACGCCACCGAGATCCTCGAGGCCATCGCCCCGGTCCTGGCTCCCACCGACCGGTCCTTCGAGATCGAGGGGTTCGCCGACGTGCGCCAACCCGTCGACCCCTATCCGACCAACTGGGAGCTCTCGGCCAGCAGGGCGACCCGCGTGCTGCGTTCCCTGGTCGAGGACGGCGGCGTGCGCGGCAACCGGATCGCCTCCGTCGGCTACGGCGACGCCCGACCCGTCCCCGGTAAGAAGGACCTCGCACTGAACCGGCGCGTCGACGTCGTCGTCCTGTCCGACCAGCCCGAAAGCGTGAGGTCGCTGCTGCCCACCGCGGCGTCCCGTTCCTAGCAGAACCGGCGGGCAGATAACCTCCGACACACCGCTTACATCGCCGGCGAACCGTCCGATAGTGGACCCCGTGACAGTCTCGTCTGTGGAGCGGCCCGCCCTGGGGGCGCCCGATCCCGAAACCCCGCAAACCCGTGCCGTGCAGGTGTACGACTTCCGTCGTCCCGCCACGCTGGCCCGGGAGCACTCCCGCATCCTCGAACTGGCCTTCGAGACGTTCGCCCGCCAATGGGGCACCCAGCTGACCGCCAAGGTCAGGGTCATGTCCCAGGTCACCCTGCTGGGCGTCTGCATGAGCACCTACGACGACTACGTCAGCGACCTTCCCGCCGCCACGGCGATGATCCTGTGCGACATCGAAGGCGTGGAGGCCAAGGCCGTCGTGCAGTTTCCCGCGGCCGGCGCCCTGAACTGGGCGTCGCACATGCTGGGCAGCCCAACCCCCGTGGACGTCCCGGAACGCAACTTCACCCGGATCGAGCTCACCCTGCTGCGCCGCATGCTCGACGAGACGCTCGAGGACCTGCACTACTCGATGGGCTCGCTGCTCGAGGCCCCGCTGACGGTGGACACCGTGCAGTACAACTCGCAATTCGCGCAAGCCGCTCCGAAATCCGAAGTGTTCATCGTGGCCCGGTTCGACGTCCGGGTGGGGGAGCGCACCGTCGCCTCCACCATCGCCCTGCCCGCCGACGCCGTGCTCCCGCAACTCGGAGCCGCCCACGCCGGCTCGCACCCCGACGCGGACGCCGGTGACCCCGCCGCACGCATCACCCGCCAGCTGGCGGCGATCCCCATCGACGTCGCGCTGGTCATGACCCCGAAGCCGGTCACCCCGCAGTCCGTGCTGGACCTGTCCGTGGGCGACGTGCTGGCCCTGCCACATCCATCCCACCAACCACTGCAGCTGACCGTCGACGGACGCCGCCTCGGCCGGGCCGCCGTGGGCACCCGCAGCGGACGCATTGCCGCCGTCGTCGTTTCCACCGAGGAGAACCCCGCATGACCATCACCCAGACCAGCCAGCCGGTCCTGCACTCGACCGAGCTCTACGTCTCCGCGGCGGAGGCACTGGCCTCCGTCCTGCCGACCACGCGTTCGCTGACGGCCAGCATCCACACCGGTGCCCGCGACTGGACGCTGCTCGGGGGGACCGGCGAAACCGTCACCGCCACCTTCGTGGGCCAGCTCTCCGCCGACGTCGCCGTCCACCTCGATGGCAGCCTGCTTGCCGGCACCGAGGGCATGGACGCCTCGCTCATCTCCGTCGCCGACGTCCTGCGTCCGGCGCTGGAAGCGGCCACCGGCGTGCTCGGCACCGGGGTCCTGTCCCCGGCGACGGCGGCCACCGCCGAAGCCCTGCTGGACGACAACGAGACCGTCGTCTTCGCCCTCGAATCGGACGGCCAGGCGGCCGGCTGGTTCGGCCTGCGGATCCGCGACCATGCCGGCCGCGACGCCACCGTGTCCGCCACCCCCGACGCCGGGAACGACGTCGGCTCCCGGCTGGGGCGCATCAACAACGTCGAGATGGCACTCACCGTGGAAATCGGCCGTACCCGCATGGCCGTGCGCGATGTCCTGAACCTGGAGCCGGGCGCCGTCGTCGAACTCGACCGCTCCGCCGGCGCACCCGCCGACGTGCTGCTCAACGGTCGGCTCATCGCCCACGGCGAGGTCGTGGTGATGGACCAGGACTACGGCATCCGCATCACGCAGATCCTCGACGTCGCGGAAGGCCTCGGCTAGTTGGAGAACCTGTTCCTGGTCCTGCGCGTCATCGTCTCCCTGGCGGTGGTCCTGGGGCTGCTCTATGTCCTGCGCCGGAAGCTGGTGCCCCGCGCCGGCGGTTCCGGGCAGCGCCGTGAGATCGCCGTCGTGGCCCGGCAGGGGGTCGGCGCCAAGACCTCCGTCGCGCTGGTCGACGTGGGCGGCAAACGCTATCTGCTCGGCGTCGGGGAACAGTCCGTCAACGTCCTGGACAGCTATGCGGCACCCGTCCCCGACGAGCCCGACCCCGCAGTACCCGGTGACGGCGGCCGGCTGTTCGCGCTGAACCTCGACGACGCCCGCCACCGCAGCCGGCGCGTGCCCGTCGCTGCAGCCGACGCACCCGAGGCGACGGCATCATCGGAAACCACGGATCCCGTGGGCGAACCGCCCACGCCCCTGACGCGTCGCGACCTCCGGTTCGGACGCCCGTCCGCCCCCGCGGCGGACGGCACGGAGCCCGGCTCCCCGCTGGCCGGCTCGATCCTCTCGGCACAGACGTGGCGACAGGCAGCCGCGGCGTGGCGCCGCGGCCCATCGTGACCACCGTCCTGCGGCCCGCCCCGACCCACCGCGTGCAGCGGCTGATGGTGCTGGGTGCGCTCGTGCTCCCGGCCGTCGTCGGCCTGATGCTCGCCACCGCCGCCACGGGGCACGCAGCCCCCGTCGAGCCCTCACCCGGAACCGACAACGGCGGCCTCTCCATCGACATCAACGGGCCCAACGGAACGCCGAGCTCGGCCGTCGTCACGCTCATCGCGATCACGCTGCTCTCGGTCGCCCCCGCCCTGCTGCTGATGATGACCTCGTTCACGAAGATCTTCGTGGTCCTGGCCATGACCCGCAATGCCCTGGCACTGCCGACCATCCCCCCGAACCAGGTGCTCGCCGGACTGGCACTGTTCCTCTCGCTGTTCATCATGGCCCCGGTGCTGACCCAGATGAACGACCTCGGCGTCCAGCCCTATCTCAGCGGCACCATCGACCTCAACCAGGCCCTGTCAGCCGGGGTCGCCCCGCTGCAGGATTTCATGATCGCCCACACCCGCGAGGAGGACATCGCCCTGATGACCCGTGCCGCGGGCATGGAAAACCCCTCCACGCCGGCCGACGTCGCCCTGACCACGTTGATCCCCGCGTTCATGATCTCCGAGCTGCGTGCCGCATTCATCATCGGCTTCGTGATCTTCGTGCCGTTCCTGGTCATCGACCTGGTCGTCGCCTCGGCGCTGATGTCGATGGGCATGATGATGCTCCCGCCGGTGATGATCTCCCTGCCGTTCAAGATCCTGCTCTTCGTCCTCGTCGACGGATGGGGCCTGATCATCACTGCCCTGATCGGCAGCTACGGGTCCGGTGGTGGCTGACATGGATACCAATGCCGTCCTGGACATCGGGCTCTCCGGCCTGCTGGTCGCGGCCAAGCTGGCCGCCCCGGTGCTGATCACCTCGCTGGTCGTCGGCTTTGCCATCTCCCTGGTGCAGTCGATGACCCAGATCCAGGAGATCACCCTCTCCTTCGTGCCCAAGGCCGTCGCCGTGGCCATCGCCCTGGTCGTCTGCGGGCACTGGATGATCTCGGAGATGGTCCTGTTCACCCACGACCTCTTCGACAAGCTTCCGTCCCTGTTGCAGGGCGGATGACATGGGAACGACCATCCAGCTCGACTGGCTCGCGGCGATGATGCTGGCCGCCGTGCGTGTCACGGCGTTCATCGTCGTCGCCCCGCCGTTCTCGCACAACTCGATCCCGGCCCGGATCAAGGCGATCATCGGCGTCGGGTTGGCCCTGGCGGTCTCCCCCCGCGTCGTGTCCGACTACGTCCCCCTGGACACCGCTTCCTACATTGGCGCGCTGGCACTCGAGCTGGTTGCCGGGGCGGCATTGGGTTTCCTGGTCATGCTGCTTTTCGCCGCCGTCCAGGCCGCCGGTGGGCTCATCGACCTGTTCGGTGGATTCCAGATGGCGCAGGCCTTCGACCCGCAGTCGATGATCAACGGCGCCCAATTCACCCGCCTGTTCCACTTCGCCGCGCTCGCCCTGCTCGTGGCCTCCGACGGCTACCAACTGGTGCTGTCCGGGCTGTTCCGTTCCTTCGACGCGATGCCGCTCGGTGCGGGAATCGGCATGGACGCCGTGGCGCGGGAGGCCGTTGGAGGAGTCACCGACATGTTCCTGTCGGCCGTGCAGATTGCCGGGCCCCTGCTCGTGGTGCTGTTCCTGGCCGATATCGGCCTCGGGCTGCTCACGCGTGCCGCCCCGGCGTTGAACGCCTTCGCCATGGGCTTCCCGCTGAAGATCATCCTGACCCTGTCGCTGGCCGGCACCGTGTTCGTGGTGCTTCCGGCGGTCGTCTCGGCGCTGGTGCGGTCGGGGCTCGAGGCCTTGCGGGCGGTGATGGGCTGATGGCTGAGGACTCCGGGGAACGCTCCGAAAAAGCAACACCACAGCGCATGAAGGAGGTGCGCTCGAAGGGCAAGACCAGCCGGTCCCAGGACCTGACCGCGTGGCTGGGCATCGCCGCCGCCGCCCTGATGGTGCCCACGGTGATGGCCGCCGGGGAAAAGGCCGGGCGCAGCCAGCTGGAAACGGTGACCTCGGTCATCGCCCAACCCGAAACCGCCGGCGTGCTGGCGGCCCTGGACGCCGGACTCGGATCCCTCGCCGGGATCCTCATGCCGATGCTGGCCGCGGTGCTGATCGTCGTGGCCGGTGCCGCCGCCCTGCAGGGCGGAGTCTACTTCCGCAAGTTCAAGTTCGACGCCTCCAGCCTGAACCTGGTCGAGGGCGTCAAGCGCACCTTCGGGCTGCAGGCCGTCTGGCAGGGGGTCAAGGCCTTCCTGAAGATCGCGGTGGTCGGGCTGGTGTTGTGGGTCATCGTCTCCGGGCTCATGCCGCTGCTGCTGCATTCCGGGCTGCTGCCGTTGACCTCCCTGCTCGGCTCCGCAGCGGACGGCGCTGCTTCCCTGCTGCAGGCATCGGTCCTGGCCGGGCTCGTCCTGGCGGCGGTGGATCTGATCGTCGTCAGCCGGCGCAACCGCAAGCACACCCGCATGACCCACAAGGAAATCAAGGACGAGAGCAAGAAGTCCGATGGGGACCCCCTCATCAAATCCCAACGACGTTCGCGGCAAATGGCGATGAGCCGCAACCGCATGATCGCCGCGATCAGCGACGCCGACGTCGTGCTGGTCAACCCGACCCACGTCGCCGTGGCACTGCGCTACGAACCGGGGAAGTCGGCACCGCGGGTCGTCGCCAAGGGCGCCGGGATGATCGCGGCCCGGATCCGCGAGGAAGCCCAGGACCGGCACGTGCCGATGGTCCGCGACATCCCCCTGGCCCGTGCCCTGCACGCCGATTGCGAACTGGGCCAGGAGATCCCGGTCGAGCTCTACGGGCAGGTCGCCGTCGTTCTGGCCTTCGTCATGGCGCTGAAGGCCCGTGGCAATGCCGCGGGCATCCACACCGTGCCGGACCCGGCACCGGCCCGGACCGGCTCGGGCGCCCACGGGGCCGCCCCGCCACCGCGCCCCCATCCGACCCCGGCAGCACCATCCGCGGACCACCACACCGAGAAAGCGTTCCGATGAATTTCAGCAACCTGTCCAAGCTTGCCGTCCCGCTCGGCGTCGTCGGCATCATCCTGCTGCTGATCGTTCCGGTTCCGGCGCTCCTGCTCGACGGGCTCATCGCCATCAACATCCTGTTGGCGCTGGTGATCCTGCTGAACACCATGTTCGTGAAGAAGCCCCTGGACTTCTCGGTCTTCCCCTCGTTGCTGCTGGTGGCCACCCTGTTGCGGTTGAGCCTCAACGTCGCCTCCACCCGACTGGTGCTGGGAAGCGGATACGCCGGGGAAGTCATCGCCGCCTTCGGCCACATCGCCATCGGAGGCAGCCTGATCATCGGGTTCGTCGTGTTCCTGATCCTGGTCGTCATCCAGTTCGTCGTCGTCACCAAGGGCGCGGAACGCGTCGCCGAGGTCGGGGCCCGCTTCACCCTCGATGCCATGCCGGGCAAGCAGATGGCAATCGACGCCGACCTGAACGCCGGGCTGATCACCGACATCCAGGCCCGCGAGCGCCGGGCCGAGGTCGCCGCCGAGGCCGACTTCTACGGCGCCATGGACGGCGCGTCCAAGTTCGTCAAGGGCGACGCGATCGCCGGGATCATCATCATCATCATCAACCTCGTCGGCGGCATCGCCATCGGCATGCTCCAGCGCGACATGGGCGTGGGCGAGGCCCTGAACACCTACGCACTGCTGACGATCGGCGACGGACTGGCCACCCAGATCCCGGCGCTGCTCATGGCAGTGTCGACCGGCATGATCGTCACCCGCTCGAATGCCGAATCCGACATGGGCTCCACCGCATCGAAGCAGCTTTCGCAGTCGCGCACGGCCCTGATGATCACCGGGGCCGCGGCCATCGCCCTGGCCGTGGTCCCCGGGATGCCGAAGTTGCCGTTCGTCCTGGTCGGGGGCTTGCTCATCTTCGCCGCGCAGCGGATCAAGGCCCAGGAGAAGGCCAGTGCCGAGCGCAAGGTCGCCGAGCAGGCCTCCGCAGTCGAGGCGCCCAAGGAAACCACGGAGGACATCATGGAACAAATGCGCGTGCATGCCCTTGAGGTGCAGCTCGCCCCGGACCTGGTCGACATCGTCAACGGGGGAGGGGACGACCTGCTGGCACGCGTGCGGGCGCTGCGCCGGCGCATCGCCAACGAGTTGGGCATCGTCCTGCCTCCGGTGCGCACCCGGGACAGCGTCGACCTTCCGCCGGCGACCTACGTCATCCGGATCGCCGGCGTCGAGGCCGGCCGCGGCCAGGCACCGCGCGGGAAGATCCTGGCGCTGGGCGACCACCTGGAGGCGCTGCCCGGACCCAGCGTCGTCGAACCGGTCTTCGGGCTGGCCGGGAAGTGGATTCCCGCCGAACTGCGACACAACGCCGAGATGGCCGGGGCGACCACGATCGACCGGGTCTCCGTCGTCGTCACCCACCTCTCCTCGGTGGTCCAGACCAATGCCGCCCGGTTGCTCACCCGTGAAGACGTGCGCGTGCTGACCGACGGAACGAAGGAGATCAACCCGTCGGCCGTCGACGAATTGATCCCGGGCCTGCTGAGCCTGGCCGAAGTGCAACGTGTCCTGCAGGGCCTACTGGCGGAAATGGTCCCGATCAACGACCTGCAGCGCATCTACGAGGCCCTGGCCCTGCGCGCCAAGACCTCGACCGATCCCGAGGGGCTCGTCGAAGCCGCACGCCAGGCGCTGGGCCCGGCCCTGGCCGCCAGCCACCTGGAGGGCCGCACGCTGCGCGTCATCATGATCGACCCCTCCCTGGAACAAGGCATGCTCGAGGGGCTGCGGCCCTCCGAGCACGGCACGCAGATCCTGCTCGATCCGGCCCGCCTCGAACAAGTCCACGCCGGGGTGAAGGAATCGCTGGCCGAGCTCGAGAACCGCGGCCTCTCGGCAGTGCTGGTCTGCGCGCCGGCCCTGCGCCCGGCCATCCAGCGACTGGTGGCCCCGCTTGCCAGCGGCCTGCCGGTACTGTCCTACCAGGAGGCGACGGCCGGAGGCGCCGAAATCGAGACCGTGGGAGTGGTGCGTGCAGCCAACCAGATTTCAGCTTGAGGCAGCCTCCCTCGCTGAACTGCGCACGCGCGTCCGGATCGACTATGGGGTCGAGGCCCGCATCGTCTCGGCCGAACGCGTCACCGTCGGGGGCATCGGCGGTTTCCTGGCGCGCCGACACATCGAGGCGGTCATCGAGGTTCCCTCCGGAACCGAACCGGCAGCGCACGGCACCGACCCGGACAACGATCCGCTGCTGGCGCCCGAACGCGCCGTCCTGAGCCTCGAAACGCCGGCACCCGGCACCGCGTCGGGGCCAGAGCGCCCGGAGGCCGAGGACTCCCCGGTGCGGGCCCGCGGGCGCCGTGCGGCGGAAACCCACCAGCCGTTGCCCGAACGGCAGGCACTCATCGACCTGCTGGCCGAGGCCGACGGCGACGAAGCCGAGTGGCACGGACGCCCCGAACCCGGGGTGTCCACCGAATCCGAGGATTTCGACCGGCTCATGGACGACCTGACGTTCGGGGCGCAGCCGTCCAGCGGTTCGCGGGCGGTGCGTAGCGATGGGCCGGCGGCCCGGCCCGATCTGCTCCGGCCGGTTGGACCCTCCGCAAGGACGGGACCGACACCGTTGCGTGGACCGGGGGACCTGGTCGTGGTCGTGGGCCTCGGAACCGACGCCCACCGGGCGGCGACCGCCTTGGCCGGCCCCGGCTTGAGCATCCACGCCGCAGGGGCCTTCGCCGCCGACGCCGGGGTCAAGGGCCCGCGCATCGGCACCCGGAACGAACGCGTCCAAGCCCAGGCGGCCGGGGTCGGAACGGGGGAACCGGTCTTCATCGCCTGCGGCCTCGATCATGCCGTGGACCTCGAGACCCAGGTGCAGGAAGTCGAGGCCCTCGGCGCGGACCAGCTGTGGGTGTCCGTCGACGCGGGCCGCAAGAGCGAGGACACCCGGGCATGGGTCGAGGCGCTGGACGCCGTATGCCCCGTCGACGGGGTGGCCGTCCATGGGCGGGCGACGACAGCGACCCCCGATACGGTGCTGGACCTGGGCATTCCGCTGCGTGACATCGACCAGCTTCCGGCTCCGCCCCGCCGCCGGGCGCCCGGGGCACGCTAGGATGGCCGGGTGCTAGTACTCTCGCGAAAAGCCGGGGAACAGATCCTCATCGGTGACGACATCGTCGTGACCGTCCTGGAAGTGCGCGGCGAAGGCGTCAAGATCGGCATCGACGCACCACGGGGCCTGCGCATCCAACGCCAGGAAGTCGTCGCGGCCGTTTCCGACGCCAACGTCGAGGCCTCCCGCTCGGCCGACCCCGCCACCGAGGAGAAGCTGCGCGCCCTCCTGGGCCTGAACCGCGGATCCGACGACTGAGGACGCGACACCCGCTCAGTAGGTGAACATGCGGGCATTGGCCGCCTCGGCCTCGTCGTATTGCTGGGACGCGTGGGCCAGCGCCGTGTTGATCGCCGTCAGGGACTCCTCCACCTTCATCTGGGTCGCCCGCCAATCGGCGACCACCGCCTGGAAGTTCGAGGCCGCCGCCCCATGCCAGGAGGATTCGAGGTCCCGCAGGCCCCCCTGCATGGCATCGACCTCCGAACGCAGCCGCTCGATCGTCCCCTGGACGGCCTGGGCGCGTCCGCGCATGTCCTCAGTGTTTGCCGAAAAGCTGCTCATGGCCACTCCTGCCTCGCCCGTCGGGCCGCTTCCCGGCCCGGGGACACCACGCGATGTCCCGGCTCCACGATGCCTCCCGGGGCGCCACCGTGGGCTGGCCGGAGGCGGATGGTGGAAAACTCAGGCGTCGCCGTCGTCTGTGGAGGGCTCGTCGGCGGGGACCAGCGGCAGGCGGATGGCCATCGTGGCACCCCCGCCGGGGGTTTCCGTGAGCCGGACGGAACCGTCATGCTGGGCGGCGATGGCGGCAACGATCGCCAGGCCCAGGCCGGTCCCGCCCGTTTCGCGCTGCCGTGAACTGTCGGCGCGGTAGAAGCGCTCGAACACCCGGGCCGCGTCCTCTTCGGAGATCCCGGGGCCGTGGTCACGGATCTCCAGCACGGCGTCGGAACGGCCGTCGATGACCGGCAGCACGCCCACGGCCACCTCCAGGGCTGAACCCTCGGGGGTGTAGCGCAGGGCGTTGGTCATGAGGTTGCCGACGACCTGGCGCAACCGCTGTTCATCGCCACTGGTCGGGGCGCTGCTGGGTTGGGGTCCCTCGAGCCCGACGAGGGTCACGTCCCGCTCCGGGGCGTTGACGCGCGCATCCTCGACCGCATCCGAGGCCAACATGAACAGGTCAACCGGCTGGCGTTCGAGCGGACGCTGCTCGTCGAGCCGGGCCAGGGTCAGCAGGTCCTCGACCAGCTGGGCCATGCGCTTGGCCTCGCCCTCGATCCGGCCCATGGCCGATCCCACCTGCTCCTGATCGGTCAGCCCGCCGTGGCGGTACAACTCGGAGTACCCCTGGATGGTGACCAGCGGGGTGCGCAGCTCGTGCGAGGCGTCCTGGATGAAGCGGCGCATCTTGCGCTCCGATGCCGCCCGGCCGCGGAAGGCGTATTCGATGTGGGCCAGCATGGCGTTCAGCGAGCGCGAGAGCCGGCCGACCTCCGTCTCCGGCGGATAGTCCTCCACGCGGCGCGAGAGGTCGCCGGCGGCAATCGCCGCGGCGGTGCGTTCGACGCGGACGAGCGGCCGCAGCGCACGGCCGGTGATGCCGTAGGCGATCATCGACATGACCAGTGTGACGAGCGTTCCGCTGGTGACCACCAGCTTGGTCGACATGTCCACCGTGTCCATGGCGGACTTCAGGGGGAGCGAGACGACGACGTAGCCACTGTTGTTGCTCAAGGGGTAGACGCCGGAGCGCCATCCGGGGGAGCCGCTTTCCGAACCCCTGACGTCCACATACGGCGAGGACCGGTCGCGGACCTGCTCGATGGTCATGGCCGGCACGACCGGCCCGTCGCTGTGCTGGGGGTGCGGCAGCTCGTAGAGGACCTTGCCGCTGTTGTCGCGCAACGTGCCGCGGAACCTGTTGAACTCCAGGGTGGCACCCTCGCTCGGGGTTTCCTCGTTCTTCCACGAGGACCACATGATGTTGGCCAGCGCGACCTTGTTGTCCTTCAGGTCGGTGTTCATCTGGTCCTGCAACGTCAGGCGCAGCGAGGCCGAGGCGGCCAGTGCGGTGACGAGCACGCCGCACATCATCAGGATGGCCATCAGGGCCACGAGCTTGGACCGCAGCGAGACCTGCCGGAGCAGGCGGGGGAGGGAACGCACCCGGGCGGCCTAGCGCCGGTCGGCGGAGCGCAGCAGGTAGCCCACGCCGCGCTTGGTCTGGATCATCGCCGGCCAGTCCTCCCGGGCATCGATCTTGCGCCGCAGGTAGGAGATGTAGGACTCCACGATGGAGGCGTCCCCGTTGAAGTCGTATTCCCAGACGTGGTCGAGGATCTGCGCCTTGGAGAGCACGCGGTTGGGGTTCATCATCAGGTAGCGCAACAGCTTGAACTCGGTGGGGGACAACTCGACGATCTCCCCGGCGCGGCGGACCTCGTGGGCGTCGTCGTCGAGTTCGAGGTCGTCGACGCGGATCACGGCGGCGTCCTCGTCCAGCGGCTGGGTCCGGCGCAGCACGGCACGGATCCGGGCCACGACCTCGTCGAGGCTGAACGGCTTGGTGACGTAGTCGTCGCCGCCGACGGTCAGGCCCATGATCTTGTCCTCGGTCCCGTCGCGTGCCGTGAGGAAGAGCACCGGGAAGTGGCGCCCGGCGGCGCGCAGCTTGCGGGTGACGGTGAAGCCGTCCATGTCCGGGAGCATGACATCCAGGACGGCGAGGTCCGGGAGTTCCTTTTCGACGGCGGCGAGGGCCTCGCGGCCATTGGCGGCGGCAACCACGGAGAATCCTGCGAAACGCAGGGAGGTGGACAGCAGCTCGCGGATGTTCGGTTCGTCGTCGACGACGAGGAGCTTGGCTTCCGCAGGTTTGTCAGTCATACCAGACATTGTGCGTGCAAAGTCTGGGAGTTTTCTGGGTGTCCGATGTGCATCGATGCGGCCGCAGGGAACCGTCGGGCACGGTTCGTCAGCTCCGGCGGCGCTCCCGGATCCGCATCAGCAGCAGGACGATCAGCAGCAGGAACGCGACCGGCAGCCCGTACAACCCCACGGCCATGAGCCCGGTGAGCGGGGTGGCGCCGACCATGTACTGCACGAGCACGAACGCCAACGACAGGATCGAGACGAGGGCGACCGCGGCGGCGAGCACGGTGACGATGCGCTGCGTGGCGGCGGGGGATTCGGCGGTATTCACCCCGTCAAAATATCAGCGTCACGACGGGCGGCAAAGTCCGAGGCGCCGCCCCCATGCCGTACCCTAGGGAAATAGACTTCCCCGGCTTGGCCGTACCCGCGCGCAGACGTCGCCGGTGCGAGTGCGGGCCGGGAATCCAGACGCGGCGCAGCCAACGGGCCGGGCGCCGCCGGTACGTGAGAACGAGGTAAGTGCAGTGCCATTCGGCAAAGTGAAGTGGTTTGAGGCCTCGAAGGGCTTTGGTTTCCTGGTCGGCGACGACGGCGAGGAGGTGTATCTGCACGCCTCCGCGCTGCCCGAGGGCACCACGGACGTCCGCGCCGGTACCCGCATGGAATACGGGGTCGCCCAGGGGCGCAAGGGCGCCCAGGCGCTCTCGGCCCGCATCGTCGAGGCCGCCCCGTCGGTCGCCCGCGCCAAGCGCAAGCCCGCCGAGGACACCGCGATCCTCATCGAGGACCTCATCAAGGTCCTCGACAGCGTCTCCAACGGCCTGCGCAAGGGCCGCTACCCGGAGAAGAACCACGCCACCAAGATCGCCGCCGTCCTGCGCCGCGTCGCCGACGACCTGGACGCCTGATCGTGGCACGGGCGCCGAAAATCGATGCGGTGCTGGGCGCCGGGGTCGACCTGGCCCGCAGCACGTTGCTGGCCACCGTGGATGCCGCGCAGGTCGGCGACCACCTCGGGGTCGCCGCCGACGCCGACCGCGTGCTCACGCACCGGTTCGAGGCCAGGCTTCCCGGCTACGCCGGCTGGAACTGGTACGTGACCCTGGCCCGCGTTCCGCGCGGCAAGGAAGCGACCGTCTGCGAGACCGGCCTGCTGCCGGGTGACGGTGCGCTGCTGGCCCCCGAGTGGGTGCCCTGGGCCGACCGGGTGCGCCCCGAGGAGCTCGCGGCGCAGAAGGCGGCCGAGGCCGCTGCGGAGGACGGTTCCACCGAGGACGGCTCCACCGAGGACAAGCCGGCACAGGACCCGACGCCGGGGACGCACGACGACGATGCCCCCGCCGACACCGGCGCCCCCGTTGATCCTGCCGAGGGCGGCACCGATGTCGAGACCGTCGACACGGCAGCCAGCCCCGATGAGCCGGACGAGGTCGTCGAGGACGACGAGGAACTGGTGGACGCCGAACACGCCGCCGACGAGGCGCCCCGGCGCAGCCGTTCGCGCCGTCGTCGTCGGTAGCAACACCGGTAGCAGCACCGGCACCAAAGCCACGGGCCGCGGCACCCCCACACCCATGGGGGGAGCCGCGGCCCGTTGCGTGGGGGCGTGTTACATGTTCTCCAGCACGTAGTCGATGCAGGCGGTCAGCGCGCTGACGTCATCGGGCTCGATCGCCACGAACGTGGCGATGCGCAGCTGGTTCCGCCCCAGCTTGCGGTACGGCTCGGTGTCCACGATGCCGTTGGACCGCAGGATCTTGGCCACGCGAGCGGCATCGACGGACGCGTCGAAGTCGATCGTCGCGATGACGTTGGAGCGCTCGGCGGCGTTGACCACGTACGGGGTCGCGACCGCCGAGGCCTCGGCCCACGAGTAGACGCGCTGCGCCGAATCGGCGGTGCGAGCCGCCGCCCAGTCCAGACCGCCCTGGCCGTTGAGCCATTCGACCTGCGCGTTGAGCGTCACCAGGGTGGACAGCGCCGGGGTGTTGTAGGTCTGGTTCTTCAGCGAGTTGTCGATGGCCGTGCGCAGGTCCAGGAAATCGGGGATCCAGCGTCCGGAGGAGCCGACCCGTTCGGCGCGTTCGAGCGCCGCGGGGGAGAAGAGGCCCAGCCACAGCCCGCCGTCGGAGGCGAAGTTCTTCTGCGGGGCGAAGTAGTAGACGTCGGTCTCGGCGACGTCCACGGCCAGCCCGCCGGCGGCGGAGGTCGCGTCGACCAGCACCAGGGCGCCGTCGTCGGCCCCGGCGACCCGACGCACGGGCGCGGCCACGCCCGTGGAGGTCTCGTTCTGCGGCCAGGCGTAGACATCGACCCCGGCCTCCGCGGCGGCGTCCGGACGCGTCCCGGGTTCGGAGCTGATGATCGAGGAGGCCTGCAGGAACGGGGCCTTGTCGGTGGCCTTGGCGAACTTCGAGCCGAATTCGCCGAAGGAGAGGTGCTGGGCCTTCTGCTCGACCAGGCCGAAGGCGGCGACGTCCCAGAACGCGGTGGAACCGCCGACGCCGAGGACCACCTCGTAGCCGTCCGGGGCGTTGAAGAACGTGGAGAGCCCCTCGCGGATGCCGCCGACCAGGTTCTTGACCGGCGCCTGGCGGTGCGAGGTCCCCAGGATCGCGGGGTTGGCCGCGGCCAGGGCCTCGAGCTGTTCGGTGCGGACCTTCGAAGGGCCGGCGCCGAACCGACCGTCCGCGGGAAGAAGGGCTGCGGGGATGCGCGGCGAATCGGTCAAGTTCTGCTCCTGCCATCGGTGGGTTCTGCGGCTGGGGCCCGGCCGCTCGCGGCGGGCCCGGATTCCATGGTCGCGCACGGCCGCGGGGAATGCCGAAAGCCGACGGCATTGTTAACGCAGGTAGAGTTGGATCCACGGGTCCACCGTCCATCGCCCCGCCCTACAGGAGTGCCACGCAGTGACAGATCTGATCGACACCACCGAGATGTACTTGAGGACCATTCTGGAACTCGAGGAAGAGGAAATCACGGCACTGCGTGCGCGCATTGCCGAGCGGCTGGACCACTCCGGCCCCACGGTGTCACAGACGGTGGCCCGGATGGAACGCGATGGCCTGGTCGTGGTGACCCCTGACCGCCACCTCGAGCTGACGGCGGCCGGACGCGAACGGGCGACCTCGGTGATGCGCAAGCACCGCCTCGCCGAACGGCTGCTCGCCGACGTCATCGGACTGGAATGGGAATACGTCCACGACGAGGCCTGCCGGTGGGAACACGTGATGAGCGAACGCGTGGAGAAGCGCCTCTACAACCTGCTCGGCCAGCCGGTCGACTCGCCATACGGCAACCCGATCCCCGGCCTGGAGATCCTGGGCGGACCCGCCGCCCACGAGTTCGCCCTGGGCGTGCAGAACCTCGACGCCGCCCTGCTGGACGGGAACACCGGGCCCGTCGCCGTCGAACGCCTCGCCGAGGCCATCCAGGTCGACCCCGAACTGCTGACCCAATTGAACGACGGCGGAATCCGCCCGGGTGCACAGGTCACCCTCGAGCGCGCCGGCGAGTATGTGGTTGTCCGCGTGCAGGGCATCGAGGGCGCGCTGGAGCTGCCGGTGGAGGTCAGCGCCCACGTTTTCGTGGCCCGCGGCGTTTGATAACGGAACTGTTACTTTGTATTTGATTGAGGTACCGTTGGTAACAGACGGGGATTCGTCCCCATCACCCCTTCCGACCGCCTGACCCTGCCTGCGGAACGGGTCCGTTCGCTTGAATGACAGGCAGGGGTGGAGAACCCAATCTTTGGCGGTCCGTCGTGCCTGGAATCCCCGGCAGCCGGCCGCCTCGGGGTGAAGCCGCATCGCAGCCCGGCTGCCTGCGGCCGGGCCTGACCGGCCCGAATCCGACAGCTAACTCCGCAGGCGCCCATGAGAGGTCCTCGTTTGACAGAGCAAAAGCGTTCCGGCCGTCGTGCCGCCGTCGCCCCCGAGACGACCGCGCCCGACACGACCCCCGACGCCGGCTGCTACATGGCCCGCCGCTACGACGGCGCCATGCGCTACGCCCCCTCCGCCGCCCCGCTGCGGCAGGATGCCGCCCCGTCCGCCGTGGTCGAGAAGGCCGCTACCGTTGCGGACATCATCCCCCTGTTGGCCGACGCCGCCCCGGCGCAGGCACCCGCCGCCTCGGTCCAGAACCGGGGAAGCTTCGACGCGACGGTCATCGGCCTGCCCGAGGGCACCCGCGCCGTTTCCGCGCAGGCCCGGCCGGCCGATGCCTTGACGAAGGCGCGCGGTGGGGCAGCTGCCCCGCGTGCCGCCGGGCGTCCGGCGCTGGCCTGGAGCCACCGCTTCGCCGCCGTTGCCGCGGTGTCCGGACTGGCGCTGGCCGCCGCCTACCCGACCATGGCCGGCACCGACGAGGCGCCCCCCGAGCGCGTGGCCCACCAGTCGGCCGCCAACGTCGCCGATGTGACCGTCCCGGGATCCGACGACTTCTCGGTCGTCCGGGCCTCGGTGTCCAGCAGCTTCACCAAAGACGACCAGCTCAGCTACCTGATGTCGGCCTCCGGCGGCAACATCAACACCATCGACACCCATGGCGTGCTGACCCAGCCCGTCGATCACGTGAGGATCACCTCGCCCTTCGGGGCGCGGGCCAATCCGACCGGTGAAGGTGCCCAGGTCCACATCGGCCAGGACTACGGAGTTCCCTGTGGAACACCTGTCAAGGCGTCGGCCTCCGGCACGGTCGTCCAGGCCGGATGGGCCGGCCACTCGGGCAACCGGGTGCGCATCGACCACGGCAACGGCCTGGAGACGACCTACAACCACAACACCAGCCTGAAGGTCTCGGTCGGGCAGAAGGTCGAGCGCGGGCACGTCGTGTCCCTGAGCGGCACGACCGGCAACTCGACCGGCTGCCACCTGCACCTCGAGGTGCTCGTCGACGGCGATGCGGTCGACCCCGCAGGGTGGCTGTAGGGCCCGTAGATCACGGGCCGTGATCGGGAACTAACCGTTTCGTGACCTGAACGTGACTTTTACAAACATTTCATATATCGTAGTCGACGTGCCAGGCCGCATAGGGGCCGGGCGCACTCGGGCAGATTGCCGAATACTGCCACTGCCCGAGGTCCGTTCGCAACGAATCGCTTGGCAGTAGCGGGGGAACCACGAATCGGGTCCGCAAGGATCCTTGGGGTTAAGTGTCACGGTCCGTTCAACGGGCGGGGCACCGAGTGACTCCCACTCGAATCCGACAGCTCACCTCGCAGGCATTGGGAGAGGTAATCAATTCATGACCAAGCGTCAAGCTCTGGGCCGCCACCGCGCCACGCCCGTCCGCACCAACCCGTTGGGGTCGATCTCCAAGGCAGTGTCCTCCAACGCCGGCTCCGTCGGCCGCCAGGCAGCAGTCATCGCCGCCGCGTCCGGCCTCGTGCTGACCCTGGGCGTCCCGGCCCAGGCCACCCCGGCCACCCGCGCCGCCGACAAGGCCCCCGTCACCGACATGCAGCGTGCATCCGTGACCACCCCGGCAGCCGTCACGGTGCCTGCCGCGAAGTCGAAGGCCTCGCAGATCAAGGTCTCCGTCGCCGACATCGAGTCGACGTCCGGTGCCGCCTACCGCGAGGCGCAGCGCCAGGCCGCCGCCGAGCGCGAAGCCGCCCAGGAAGCAGCCGCCGAGCGCCAGGCCGCCCGCCAGGTCGAGGCGTCCTCGCAGACCAGCAGCTCCAGCGGCTCGCAGGGCTCCTCCAGCTCGTCGTCCTCGTCCAGCTCCTCCTCCGACTCGAGCGTGACCACCGCCTCGGCCGGTGCCGTGACCAAGAAGGCCGAGCCGGCCGCCACGGCAGTCAGCAGCGGCAACTCCAGCATCGCCGCCATGGCCAAGTCCTACCTCGGCAGCCCGTACGTCTTCGGCGGCTCCACCCCGGGCGGCTGGGACTGCTCCGGCTTCACCCAGTACGTCTACGGCAAGGCCGGCGTCAGCCTGCCGCACAACGCCGCTGCCCAGCGTGCCTCCGGCAAGCTGGTCCGCACCTCCAACCCGCAGCCGGGCGACCTGGTCTTCCAGAGCAACGACTCGCACGTCGGCATCTACATCGGTGGCGGCAAGATGATCGGCGCACAGAACCCGAGCGTCGGCACCGTCGTGCGCGACACCACGGGTCCCTACGCGGCCCCGCTGGTCGGCTACTACACGCTGGCCAACTAAGCGACAAGACATCTAGTGGAGCCCTCACCCGGTCGGGTGGGGGCTCCACTGCTTTAAGCACCACCTCGCGGAGTGGGTGAACGCGTCGGGACCGGCCGTTGAACCGCCGTCGACCGGGGCGTGAATACGCGCCGGGGGGCCGCGGAAACGCCGCCGGCAGCCGCGCCCTACTCCCCATGGCGGCGCCGCCGGGCTTAGGCTGGTGCCCGATGGCCCTTGCACGGCGCCCGGGTCCGACGGCTTGGCCTGTGGGCCCGGGTGCACACCACGACGAGGAACGCTGATGCGAACCCTGGTACTGAACGCAGGATACGAACCACTGGCGGTGGTGACCTTCCGCCGCGCCCTGCTGCTCGTGCTCACCGGAAAGGCCAGCGTCCTGGCCGAGGTCGGGGAGCCGGTCATCACGCCGCGGATGGTCCTGGGACGCCCGTCGGTCATCCTGCTCAACCGCTACGTCAAGGTCCCCTACCGCGAGGCCGTCAACGTGACCCGCCGCGGGGTGCTGCGCCGCGATGGACACCGCTGCGGCTACTGCGGCAGGGCGGCGACCACCGTGGACCACATCATGCCGCGGTCGCGGGGAGGATCGAACAGCTGGGAGAACCTCATCGCCTGCTGCCTGGCGTGCAACAGCACCAAGGGGGACAAGACGCTGCGCCAGCTGGGGTGGAGCCTGCGGGTGAAGCCCACGAGCCCGCGTGGCCCGCAATGGTTCATCACCGAGCTCGAGAGGCCCGCCCCCGAGTGGACGGATTTCCTGGCGGGGAGGGCAGCATGAACTTCGACGCCATCGTCGTCGCCGGCGGTCGCGGCAGGAGGCTCGGCGGGACCGACAAGCCGCTGCTGCACCACGGCGGGGCCACCCTGCTGGACCATGCGCTGCGCGCCACCGCTGCGGCGCACCGCATCGCCGTCGTCGGCCCGACCGAATTGAACCCGGTCATCTCCCGCTATGCCGCCGAGGCCGATGCGGGCCAGATCATCACCCTGACCCGGGAGTACCCGGCCTTCGCCGGACCGGCGGCGGCCGTCGCCGCCGGGATGCGCGCCCTGGGCGACGGCGCCGCCGGGGACGTGCCACAGCCCGGGGGGCACGCACCGCTGACGCTGATCCTCGCCGCCGACCTCATCAGCCCCGGGCCCGTCGCCACGGCCATCGTCGAGTACGCGGTCGAACATGCCGCCGACGGCCGGGACCCCGCACCGCGGACCGTCGCCGACACCGCCGTCGAGCCGGAGGCGCAAACGATGCCGCTGGCCGAATTCGGCAGGGCCTGGGTGCCCGTCGACGACCAGGGACGGCTCCAGCCGCTGAGCTGCGTCATCGAGACGCCGGCCCTGCTGCGCGCCATCGAGGCCGCGGAAAAACCCGGCGAAGGGCTGGCCAACTCCTCGATGATGCGCCTGCTTGCTAAGGTGCAGATAGTCAGGGTGTCCCTCGACGGCGTGGACTACGCGGACGTGGACACCTGGGAAGACGCCGACAAGGCGGGCATCGCCCGTCCCACGGCCCCCGGAAGGGAAACCTAGCCCGCCACAATCAGGAGGTACGGATGTCCGAGATACCAGAGCTGGACGCCTGGGTGGCCGAATTGCTGGAGGGCCTGGAGATCCCGGACGCCCCCGTCGACGTGGACTCCATCCTGGGCATGGCCGGTGTAGCGGCCCACTCGATCATCCGGCCCGCCGCCCCGGTGACAACCTACATCGCCGGATACGCCGCCGGCCTGGCCGCGGGCGCCGGCATGGCCGGCGAAGCGGCCTCCATGGAGGGGGCCCGCACACGGGTCAACGAGCTCCTCGGCCGCCGCGGCTCCGACCAGTAGTGCACGAAGCCGACTGGCAGGACGCCCGCCGCATCGCCTACGAGGCGGGCCTGGCCCTCGCCGCAGACCGCCGAGCCGTCGAGCAGGTGCCGCTTGCCCACGCCACCGGACGCGTCCTCGCCCGCGACGTCTCCTCCCTGCACACCATGCCGCACTACGCCTCCTCCGCCATGGACGGCTGGGCCGTCGCGGGCCAGGGCCCCTGGCGGCCCGGGGAGGCCACCCGTCCGCACTCCGCCTCCGGCGCGGTCCCCGACTCCCTGGCCCCGGGGACCGCCCGGGCCATCGTCACCGGGGAGACCGTGCCACCGGGCACGACGGCGATCCTGCGCCAGGAGGTCTCGGGGTTGGACCCGGAAACCGGCCTCCTCTCCGCCACGTCGGCGCCCCGGCCCGGGGCCGACATCCGCCCCGCCGGACGGGAGGCCTCCGCCGGGGAACTGCTGCTGGCCGCCGGCACCCGCCTGGTTCCCGGACAGATCGCCGTCGCCGCCGTCGGCGGCCACGACACCCTGCCGGTCACCGCCCCGATACGGGTCCGGCTGGTGCTCTCCGGCGACGAGGTCGTCACGTCCGGCATCCCGCTGCCCGGCCAGGTCCGCGACACCTTCGGGCCGGTCCTGCCGTCCTGCATCGGCGCCCTGGGCGGCGACGTGGTGGACACCGTGCGCATCGGCGACGACCGCCGGGCCACCCTCGACGCGCTGGACTCGCCGGCCGCCCGCACCATGGACGTGCTCGTCAGCACCGGCGGCACCGGGCACTCCCCGGCCGACCACCTGCGGCCCGCCGCCGGACAGCTCGGGGCCACCACCCTCATCGGGTCGGTGGCCATGCGCCCCGGACACCCGGCCATGCTCTCCCGGCTCTCCGACGGCCGGCTGCTCGTCGCCCTGCCGGGCAACCCGCTCGCGGCGCTCATGGCCGTGGTGACCCTGCTGGAACCGCTGCTGGAAGCGGCCACCGGCCAGCCGCCGTCGTCCCCGATCACCGCCCGCAGCGGCGAGTCGATCCGCGGCGCCGGACACTCCCACCGGCTGCTGCCGGCCCGCTGGGCGGACCCGGGGGAACGGCGGGTGCTGGTGCCCTCCGAACACACCGGATCGGCCATGATGCGGGGGCTGGCGTCCGCCGACGTGGTGCTGGTCGTCCCGCCCGCCGGGGCCGCCACGGGAGACCCAGTCAGCTACCTCCCGCTGCCGTGGTACGGTCGGTGAAACGCCTCGGCCCGGCGATGTTGCCGCGCCCTCGAGGCGGCGGAGTGAAGGAGGCCCACGGGTGGGCAGATTGACCCAACGGCGCCGCATCGTGCGCTATTCGGTGGAGGGCGGCCCGCGCGTCCGCGAGGAGACGATGGCCGCGGAGGAACCCCTGGAGATCCGCATGGGCGGCCGCGTCTTCAGCGTCACCATGCGCACCCCGGGCGACGACTTCGACCTCGTCGCCGGATTCCTGGTCAGCGAGGGCATCATCGCGGACCCCGGCGAACTGTCCAGCCTGCGCTTCTGCGCCGGCGAGGACGAGGACGGGCGCCAAACGTTCAACGTCGTCGAGGCCCAGCTCGGGCCCGGTGCGATCGTCCCGGACCCCTCGCTGGACCGGCATGTCTACACCTCCTCCTCCTGCGGGATTTGCGGGACCGCCTCGATCGACGCCGTCTCCAAGACCAGCCGCTTCACCCTGGACCCGGGGGCCGGCGCCACCGGCGTGCACACCCTGCTGGGCCTCGCGGACTCGCTGCGCGAACGCCAGACGCTGTTCGGCAAGACCGGCGGGGTCCATGCCGCCGGGCTGTTCGACACCGACGGGAACCTGTTGTGCCTGCGCGAGGACGTCGGCCGGCACAACGCGGTCGACAAGGTCGTCGGCTGGGCCCTGCGCGAGGGGCGACTGCCGCTGCGCGAGACCATCCTGCAGGTCTCCGGGCGGGCCTCCTTCGAACTCGTCCAGAAGGCCTACCTCGCGGGCATCCCCGTGCTCAGCGCCGTCTCCGCCCCCTCCTCGCTGGCCGTGGACCTGGCCGACCGGGCCGGGCTGACCCTGGCGGCTTTCGCCCGCGGATCCAGCGTCAACATCTACACCCACCCGGACCGGATCGATACCGCTCCGGCACCCACCCAGCTGGCGGAGGCGCAGGACGCGCCGTCCCGCCCCCGGCAACAGGAAGCAGGACGGACGTCGTGAAGCGCTCGGCACCCGAACAGGACATCAACGAGGATGCGCTGGAAGTCAGCGCCCCGAAGACGACGGCGGCAGGCGTCAAGGCGGTCATGGTCGCCCTGGAACGCGGCTATGAGCAGGCGGGCGTCAGCCGGACCGTGCGCTCGATGCTGCGGGTGAACCAGCGCGGCGGCATCGACTGCCCCGGCTGCGCCTGGCCCGAATCGATCACCGGGGCCCGCAAGCCGGCGGAATTCTGCGAGAACGGGGCCAAGGCCCTGGCCGAGGAAAACACCACCCGCACCGCCGACGCCGCCTGGTGGGCGGCGCACCCCATCTCCGAACTGGCCGGCAAGACCGAATACTGGCTCGGCAACCAGGGGCGCATCACCGAACCGATGATGATCCACGAGGGCGAGACCCACTACCGGCCCGTCTCCTGGTCGCGGGCGTTCGCCACCATCGGCGAGCACATCAACGCCACCACGCCGGACCGCTGCGTCTTCTACACCTCGGGGCGCACCGCCAACGAGACGGCGTTCATGTACCAGCTGTTCGCCCGCAGCATCGGCACCAACAACCTGCCGGACTGCTCGAACATGTGCCACGAATCCTCCGGCACCGCGCTGAGCCCGACCATCGGCATCGGCAAGGGGACGGTCTCGCTGGAGGACTTCGAGCACGCCGAGCTGATCTTCGTCGTCGGGCAGAACCCCGGGACCAACCATCCGCGGATGCTCTCCGCGCTGGCCGACGCCCGCAAGCGCGGCGCGAAGGTCGTCGCCGTGAACCCGCTGCCCGAGGCCGGGCTGCTGAACTTCCGCGACCCGCAGACGGTCGCCGGGGTGGTCGGCGACGGCACCCGGATCGCCGACGAGTTCCTGCAGATCAAGGTCGGCGGCGACCTGGCCCTGTTCCAGGCGTTCGGGCACCTGCTGTTGGCCGAGGAGGCCCGCGTGCCCGGCAGCGTCGTGGACCACGACTTCATCGCGGCACAGACCAATGGGTTCGACGCCTACACCGCGGCCCGCTCCGAGATCGACTGGGACGCCACCGAGGAGGCCACCGGGCTCACTCGTGCGGAGATCACCTCCATCGCCGGGCTGCTGGCCGGGTCCAAGGCCACGATCATCTGCTGGGCTCTCGGCCTGACCCAGCAGCCGCACTCGGTGGACACGCTCAAGGAGCTCATCAACGTCCTGCTGCTGCAGGGCAACTTCGGCAAGCCCGGCGCCGGTGCCTGCCCGGTGCGCGGGCACTCCAACGTCCAGGGCGACCGCACCATGGGCGTCTGGGAGAAGCCGAAGGAGGAATGGCTCGCGGCCCTCGACGCCGAATTCGGGATCACCAGCCCGCGCGAGCACGGCTACGACTCGACCGACACGGTCGAGGCCTTCGAGAACGACGCCGTCGATGTCTTCGTCTCCATGGGCGGGAACTTCTCGCTGGCCTGTTCCGACACCGAGGCGCTGGAGGCCGGGATGCGCCGCACCGGGCTCACCGTGCACATCTCCACCAAGCCCAACCGTTCCCATGTGGTGCATGGGCGGACCTCGCTGATCCTGCCGACCCTGGGCCGCACCGACCGGGACGACAAGCACCCCGACGGGCCGCAGTTCCTCTCGGTGGAGGACTCGATGTCCGTCGTGCACACCACCCAGGGCCGGTTGGCCCCGATGTCCAGGCACCTGCTGGCCGAGCCGGTGATCGTCGCGCGCATGGCCGCGGCGACCTTCGGGGAGGACCACGTGGTGGGGTGGCGGGCCATGGCCGAGGACTACGACGTCATCCGCGACCACATCGCCGCCGTCTGCCCCGGATTCGAGGACTTCAACCGCCGGGTGCGCACCCGCAACGGGTTCGTGCTGCCCAACCCGCCGCGCGACACCCGGACCTTCGCCACCGACATCGGCAAGGCCCGCTTCACGGTCAGCCCGCTGGAGTACCTGAAGGCTCCCGCCGGGCACCTCATCCTGCAGACCATGCGCAGCCACGACCAGTACAACACCACGTTCTACGGGCTCGATGACCGCTACCGGGGGATCTCCAACGGCCGCAGGGTCATCCTGGTCCACCCCGAAGACCTCGCCGAGCTGGGCTACGCCGACCGCGACCTCGTCGACGTCATCTCCACGTTCGCGGGAACGGAACGCCGGGCCAACCGCTTCCGGCTGGTGTCCTACCCGACGGCACGCGGCTGCGCCGCGGCCTACTTCCCGGAGGCGAACGCGCTGGTGCACCGAGGACTGGTCGCCCGGGAATCGAACACCCCGGGATACAAGGCCATGACCGTCAGCTTCGTCCCGCACACCGCCGAACCCAACAGGGTCTTCGACGAGCGCGAACGCCCCGTCGCCGAGGCGGTGCCGGCCGGGTAGGCGCGGGGCGCGGCAGCGCGGGTAGCATGGTCCCCGGCCCCTTCCCGGGCCGGACCGGACCAACCGAAGGAACGCCGCCGTGAGCATGGACCAAGCCGCCTGGAGTTCCTTGTGGAGGATGTCCTCCGGGCATTCGGGCCGGCAGTTCGCCCCCGGGACCGTCCGCCGCGTCGTCGAGTTCGCGCGCGGCTACGGCGGGCGCCTGACCGTCTTCGTCATCCTGTCGGTGGTCGCCGCCGTGCTGGCCGTGGCGACGCCGGTGCTGGCGGGCAAGGTCGTCGACGCGATCGTCGCCGACGGCCCGCTATCGGTGATCGTGAACCTGGCCCTGTTGATCGCCGCCGTGGCCGTCGTGGAGGCCGGCGTCTCGTTGTGGAACCGGTGGCTGTCCTCCAGCCTGGGCGAACAGGTGATCTACGACCTGCGCACCGCGGTGTTCGAGCACGTCCAGAAGATGCCCATCGCCTTCTTCACCCGCACGCGCACCGGCGCCCTGGTCAGCCGGCTGAACAACGACGTCATCGGGGCCCAGCAGGCGTTCGCCGGCACGCTGTCCGGGGTGGTGAGCAACATCGTGGCCCTAGTGCTCACCGCCGCCGTCATGCTGGGCACCTCCTGGCAGCTGACCCTGCTCTCGGTGATCATGCTCCCGATCTTCCTTATCCCCGCCCGGCGCATGGGATCCACGCTGGTCCGGCTGCGGCGCGAGGCCGCGGAATACAACGCCGAGATGGGCTCGCAGATGACCGAGAGGTTCTCCGCCCCCGGCGCCACGCTGGTCAAGCTCTTCGGCCGCCCCGACGCCGAGGTCGAGTCCTTCGCCCATCGTGCCGCCCGGGTGCGCGACGTCGGCGTGAAGACCGCGGTGCGCCAGTTCACCTTCGTCACCGCCCTGACCCTGGTCGCCGCGCTGGCCCTCGCGCTGGTCTACGGCATGGGTGGTGCCTTCGCGCTCACCGGCCAGCTCGAGGCCGGCGACGTCGTCACCCTGGCCCTGCTGCTGACCCGCCTCTACGCGCCGCTGACCGCCCTGGCCAACGCGCGCGTCGAGGTGATGAGCGCGCTGGTGTCCTTCGACCGGGTCTTCGAGATCCTCGACCTGGAACCGCTGCTCGCCGAGAAGCCGGACGCCCGCGAGGTGCCGGCCGGACCGGTCTCGGTGCGCTTCCGCGATGTGCGCTTCGGCTACCCCAGCGCCGACAAGGTCTCGCTGGCCTCCCTCGAGGAGGTCAGCGTGCTGGATACCCGCGGCGGCGAGGAGGTCCTGCACGGCATCGACTTCGAGGTCCCGGCCGGGCAGACCTACGCCCTGGTGGGTTCCTCCGGAGCCGGCAAGTCGACCATCGCCCAGCTGCTGGCCCGTTTGTACGACGTGGACGGGGGAGCGGTGGAACTCGCCGGGCTGGACGTCCGCGATGCCACGTTCGCCTCGCTGCGCGAGACGGTGGGGATGGTCACCCAGGACGGGCACCTCTTCCACGAGACCATTGCCGCCAACCTGCGCCTGGCCGCGCCCGAGGCTCCCGATGCTGCCCTGTGGAATGCCCTGCGCCGGGCCCGCCTGGACGAGCTGATCCGGTCGCTGCCCGACGGCCTGGACACGATGGTGGGCGAGCGCGGCTACCGGCTCTCCGGCGGCGAACGCCAGCGGCTGACCATTGCCCGGCTGCTGCTGGCCGCCCCGCGCGTCGTCCTGCTGGACGAGGCCACCGCCGCGCTGGACTCCACGAGCGAAGCCGCCGTGCAGGCCGCCCTGGTGGAGGCGCTGTCAGGGCGCACCGCGGTCGTCATCGCGCACCGGCTCTCCACCATCCGCACCGCCGACGCGATCCTCGTCATCGAGGGCGGGCGGATCATCGAACGCGGCACGCACGCCGAACTGCTGGCCCGTGACGGCCGTTACGCGGAGCTCTACCGCACCCAGTTCGCCGCCGCGGGACCCGACGCCGGCACCCACCCGTAACCGGGGTCTGCCGACCCCGGCCGGCACGCAAACACGCGCCGTCGAGGCCCCTGGGCCCCGGTGCTGCAATCGATATGTAGAATCAAAGACCATGCGCTCATTTGAGGCGCAGCGGGAGCGACGCGTCGTTGGGGGTGCGCGGACGAAACCCGACCTTCGTGGCCACAAACGATCTGGAGCATACATGCAGCGCGGCACCAACCTTGGGCGGCTAGGCGACTTCAACCAGGCAGTGATCTTCGCATCGATCAGGCGGGCCCTCGACGGCGTCAGCCGTGTCGAGTTGGCCGAATCCACCGGCCTGTCACCCCAGACGATTTCCAACGTCGTGCGCCGGCTGCTCGACGAGGGCCTGGTCCGCGAGGACCGCACCATCGTCTCCGGGCCCGGGAAACCACGCACCGTGCTGGAACTGGAAGCGAACCGCCAGCTCGCCATCGGCATCCACCTGGATCCGGCACTGATCACCTTGGTGATGCTCGACCTGCGCGGGGAGGTCATCGCGTCGAAGCGGTACCCCGGCCCCGCGGTCGAGGACCCGGAGGGGACCGTCGCGCGGATGGCCGAGGCCGTCGAGGACCTCATCGGCGCCTCCGGGCAGCTGCGCTCGAACATCGTCGGCGTGGGAGTGGTCGTCCCGGGCCCGATGGACACCGACGGTGGACACGTCACCGGTCCGCCACTGCTGGACGGATGGTCCAAGGTGGAGATCGTCAAGCCCCTGGCCGGCAAGCTGAACCTGAACGTCATCCTCGAAAAGGACACCATCGCCGCCACCATCGCCGAGGTCTGGCATGGGACGGACCAGGAGGACGAGCAGAACTTCGTGTTCGTCTACGTCGGGGCCGGAATCGGCGTCGGCATGGTCCTCAACGGGGAGATCGTCCGCGGCGTGAGCAACAATGCCGGGGAGATCGGCCACTATTCGGTCGGCGAGGAAACCACGATGTGCGTGTGCGGGCGCACCGACTGCCTGGCCGGCGCCACCTCCTTCGAGACGATTGCCCGCAAGGCCTCCGAGGCCGGACTGGACCTCGGCATCGCCGAGAACGCCGGTGTTTCCGAGCGGGCCGCCGGCATGGGGCGCCTGGTCGAGCTGGCCGACGGCGGGAACACCGCGGCCATCGACCTGTTGCGTGCCTTTGCCCGGCGGGTGGCCGACATGGTCGGCCAGCTGGTCAACGTGCTGGACGTCGACAAGGTGGTCTACGGCGGACCGTACTGGGATCTGATCAGCCAGCACGTGCTGGAAACGGCCGACGAGGTCGTCAACGAACGCTTCAGCGCCAAGGACGTCCACGGGATCCGGGTCGTCAACTCCGGCCTCGGGCCGGAGGTCGCGGCCATCGGCGGCGGCTGCGCCGTGCTGGACGCGAGCCTGTCGCCGAAGCCGAGCGTCCTGCTGCTGGGCTGAGCATCCCGGCCGTTGCGACCCGGGGTGACCTCCCGGATTGACATTCTATTTCCAGTGGAATTAGATATGGTGGTTAGTGCTGCGGTAACCAAGCTGCCCATCGACACGGCAATGCGAGTCTCAACGGCTTCCGTGCCAGGTGGGGGAACGGCAGGTTGGCTACCAGGGGAGCAGTGCTGGCACGGGTGCCGACGGGCGTCGTGGTGATGCATCAAGGGAGCCATCATCAGGACGCCGGTCGGCACCACTCATTTAAGTCGACTGTGAGCCGACACCGGCGCGCCGGATCCGCGGGGAATGCCCGCGCGGCGGGAGGCGAAGCTGCCCTCGGGTGCCCCTGACCGGAATCGAACCGATGGCCTACCCTTTAGGAGAGGGTCGCTCTATCCGACTGAGCTACAGGGGCCGCAGGCCCGGATGCTGGCACCCGGGCGAACAGCAACCATCCTAGCGCCAGAATGGGGCCACGCCGAAAACACCACACGCCTCAGGACAGGCCCGCGTCGCTCCATTTCTGCCGGAACGTGCGGATGAACGCGGTGATGACGACCGCGAGGCCGGTCGCGACCGTGGCAAAGAGCAGGACCCAGCTGGCCACCGTCAATGCCGAGGCAATGGCCACCGATCCGGCGTCGGCCGGGCCGGAGAGCAGCCCGTCGATGAGCGGGTTGTCCCACAAGTCCACGATCGCGAACGCCAGCGGGACGGCCCACAACGCCCACCTGACGCCGCGCCGGGGCACGTGCAGGGCGATCGCCAGCATCGTCACCAGGGACAGGAACAGCGGGAACAACGTCCCGGCGGTCTTGTGCACGTAGGAGAGCTGGCCGCGGGCATCGCCATCCATGTGGGCGCGCAGCTGCTCGATATAGGACAGGTCGTACCCGCCGATCAGCTGGTCGGGCATCGCCAGCCCGCCGGAGAGGTCCTGCATCTGGTTCAGCACCACCAGATGGTAGTACCAGAACAGCAGCACCACGGCGCCGAGTCCGGCCCACAGGATCAGGTTCCCGTTGCCCTGGGCCTGCTCGGGGGTGCGCCCCGTGGTGGTGTTGGCCAGCGCACTGCCCGGACGCGGTGCCGGACCCGATGGCTGCCGGCGGGCCGGCCCGCCCGGCCCGGGAGTCGCCGTCGTTCCCGCGCCCCCGGTGGGGGTGGACTGGCGGTTGCGGGGCTTCTTGCGGCGCTGCGCGGGCTTCTTGGACATGCTGCCCATTATGCCGCCGGGCCCCGCCGCCACGGAAAACGCCCGGTGCGCGGCGACCGTAGACTGGTGGCACCATGGATTTTCTCTTCGACGACTTTTCCGATGCGCGTTCGCGCCTGACCGCGGACGACGCCGGTGCCCCCCCGGTGCCGAATGCCGCCGAGCTGCTCGAGGGCCTGAACCCCGAGCAGGAACGCGCGGTGAAGCATGCCGGCAGCCCGCTGCTCATCGTCGCGGGCGCCGGATCCGGCAAGACCCGGGTGCTCTCGCACCGCATCGCCTACCTGCTGGCCACGGGACGCGCGCGGCCCCACGAGATCCTGGCGATCACCTTCACCAACAAGGCGGCAGCCGAGATGCGCGAACGCATCGGTGACCTGGTGGGGGAGCCGGCGCGCAAGATGTGGATCTCCACCTTCCACTCCTCCTGCGTGAAGATCCTGCGCCGCGAGGCGACCCACGTGGGGCTGAAGTCCAACTTCTCGATCTACGATTCCGCCGACTCCCTGCGCCTGATCACGCTGGTGGCCAAGGGGCTGGACCTGGACCCGAAGAAATTCGCGCCCAAGGCGATGCAGCACCGGATCTCGGCGTTGAAGAACGAGCTGGTCGACGACGAGGACAATGCGGCCACCGCCAACATGAACGACCCGTTCGCCGCCGCCGTGGCCGAGGTCTACCGCGGCTACACCCAGCGCCTGCGCCAGGCCAACGCGATGGACTTCGATGACCTCATCGGGCAGGTCGTGAACATCTTCCGCGCCTTCCCGGCCATCGCCGACAACTACCGCCGGCGTTTCCGCCACGTGCTGGTCGACGAGTACCAGGACACCAACCACGCCCAGTACTCCCTGGTGCGCGAGCTCACCGGGCCCGACGGGCAGACCCCGGGCGGGGAGCTGACCGTGGTGGGCGACTCGGACCAGTCGATCTACGCCTTCCGCGGCGCCGACATCCGCAACATCGTGGAGTTCGGCAAGGACTACCCCGACGCGGAGACCATCAAGCTCGAGCAGAACTACCGTTCCACCCAGACCATCCTCAACGCCGCCAACGCGGTGATCTCCCGCAACGAGGACCGGCCCGAGAAGCGGCTGTGGACGGCCGAGGGCGACGGGGCCAAGATCATCGGCTACGTCGGGGAATCCGAACAGGACGAGGCGCGCTGGATCGCCGACGAGATCCTGCGCCTGAACGACGACGAGGGCATCCGCCCCGGCGACGTCGCGGTGTTCTACCGCACCAACGCCCAGTCGCGCTCCCTCGAGGAGCAGCTGATGCGCGTGGACCTGAAGTACAAGGTCGTCGGCGGCACCCGGTTCTACGACCGCAAGGAGATCAAGGACGCGCTGGCCTACCTGCGCGTGCTGGTCAACGAGGAGGACGACGTCAACGTCCGCCGGATCCTGAACGAGCCCAAGCGCGGGATCGGGGACCGGGCCGAATACGCCATCGCCGCCCTGGGCCAGAAGGAGCGCATCGCCTTCACGGCGGCCCTGCGCCGCGCCGACGAGGCCCCGGGGCTGGCCACGCGCAGCGCCAAGGCGGTCGCCGGGTTCGTGAAGATCATCGACGACCTCGCCGTCGTCGCCCAGGGCTCCGGTGCCGCGGCCGCCCTGGAGGCCGTGCTGGAGCAGACCGGCTACCTGGAGACGCTGCGCACCTCCGATGACCCGCAGGACGAGTCCCGGGTGGAGAACCTGGCCGAACTGGTGGCCGTGGTGCGCGACTACGAGCGCGACAACCCCGAGGGCACGCTGGGGGACTTCCTCGAACAGGTCTCGCTGGTGGCCGACGCCGATTCGATCCCGGCGGCGCCCACCGACGAGGAGGGCGCCCAGATGGCCGAGCAGGAGGGCGTGGTCACGCTGATGACCCTGCACACCGCCAAGGGGCTGGAATTCCCGGTCGTCTTCCTCACCGGCATGGAACACGGCATCTTCCCGCACCAGCGCTCCATGGCGGACCCGAAGGAGCTCGCCGAGGAACGCCGGCTCGCCTACGTGGGCCTGACCAGGGCACGACGGCGGCTCTATGTCACCCGTGCGGAGCACCGGAGCCTGTGGGGGCAGTCGCAGTACAACCCCGCCAGCCAGTTCCTGGAGGAGATCCCCGAGCAGCTGCTCGAGTGGAAGCGCGAAGGGGCCGTGCGTTCGGCACCGGGCGCCTTCGGAAGCCGCGACTTCGCCACCAGCCGGTACGACAGCGGCTCCTACTGGGGCTCCGGTTCCGGTGCCGGCCGTCGCTCCGGCGACGCTGAGTCGGGCTCGCTGCGCACCGCCCCGACCGCCCGGGCCGTGGGACGCGTCCAGCCGCAGAAGGAGGTCATCGCCCTCTCGGTCGGCGACAAGGTCTCCCACACCAGCTTCGGCGAGGGCGTGGTCCTGGCGCTGGAGGGTGCCGGCGACAAGACGGTGGCCAAGGTGAAGTTCGCCGCCGAGGAAAAGCGCCTGCTCTTGCGTTACGCGCCCCTGAGCAGACTCGACTGAGCGCCGCCGGCGGGGCGCAGCGCGTCGCTCATGCGCGCGGTCTTGGCCGGGTCCCGGGGCCCCTTCGTCGCCGTGCCCGGGCGGTCCCGGAACCCGGATTCGGCGCCCGAAAACCCCGGTATGACGGCCCTGGACGTCTACTTATCGTAGAACTGTGCTCTTGCTCACGAAAGCGATACCCTTGGCAGGGCATCCGCCACCCAGGGACTAAAGTTCCATTTGGAGCCATCGGGCCAACACGAGCCGTGCTCCGAGTCAGAAACGACTTCGACGTAGAAGGACACACCCGTGGACCTGTATGAGTACCAGGCGCGCGATTTGTTCGAGCAGCACGGCGTTCCCGTGCTTGCCGGCATCGTGGCGTACACCCCTGAAGAAGCCAAGGCTGCCGCCGAGAAGATCGGCGGAGTTGTCGTGGTCAAAGCCCAGGTCAAGGTCGGAGGCCGCGGTAAGGCCGGCGGCGTCAAGGTCGCCAAGACCGCCGACGAGGCGTTCGAATACGCCTCCAACATCCTCGGGATGGACATCAAGGGCCACACCGTCAACAAGGTGATGATCGCCCAGGGCGCAGACATCGCCGAGGAGTTCTACTTCTCCGTCCTGCTGGACCGCGCCAACCGCAACTACCTGGCCATGTGCTCCGTCGAGGGCGGCATGGAAATCGAGGAGCTCGCCGTCGAGCGTCCCGACGCCCTGGCCAAGGTCGCCGTCGACCCGGCAGTGGGCATCGACCAGGCGAAGGCCGATGAGATCGTCGCCGAGGCAGGTTTCGCCGCCGAGCTGCGCGCCGACGTCGCCGCAGCGATCATCAAGCTCTGGGACGTCTTCGTGAAGGAAGACGCCACCCTGGTCGAGGTCAACCCGCTGGTGCGCACCGGCGCCGGCGAGATCGTCGCCCTGGACGGCAAGGTTTCGCTCGACGAGAACGCCTCCGAGGTCCGCCACCCCGAGCACGAGGCGCTCGAGGACAAGGGCGCGGCCGATCCGCTCGAGGCCAAGGCCAAGGAAGCCGGCCTGAACTACGTCAAGCTCGACGGCGAGGTCGGCATCATCGGCAACGGCGCCGGACTGGTCATGTCCACGCTGGACGTCGTCGCCTACGCCGGCGAGAACCACGGCAACGTCAAGCCCGCCAACTTCCTGGACATCGGCGGTGGCGCCTCGGCCGAGGTCATGGCCGCCGGCCTGGACGTCATCCTCAACGACGAACAGGTCAAGTCCGTGTTCGTGAACGTCTTCGGCGGCATCACCGCCTGTGATGCCGTCGCCAACGGCATCGTGAAGGCCCTGGAAATGCTCGGCGCGAAGGCCACCAAGCCGCTCGTCGTCCGCCTCGACGGCAACAACGTCGACGAGGGACGCAAGATCCTGGCCGACGCCAACCACCCGCTCGTGACGCTGTCCACCACCATGGACGAAGGCGCCGACAAGGCCGCCGAACTGGCGAACGCCTAAGGACCAGGGGAAAGAAAACATGTCTATCTTCATCAACAAGGACTCCAAGGTCATCGTCCAGGGCATCACCGGCGGCGAGGGCTCCAAGCACACCGCCCGCATGCTCGCCGCGGGTACCCAGGTCGTCGGCGGCGTCAACGCCCGCAAGGCCGGCACCACGGTCACCCACGGCGAGAAGACCCTGCCCGTCTTCGGTGCGGTCTCCGAGGCCATCTTCGAAACCGGCGCCGACGTCTCCATCGTCTTCGTCCCGCCGAAGTTCACCAAGGACGCCGTCGTGGAGGCCATCGAGGCCGGCATCGGCCTCGTCGTGGTCATCACCGAGGGCGTGCCCGTGCAGGACGCCGCCGAGTTCTGGGCCCTGGCCCAGTCCAAGGTCGACGCCAACGGCAACCAGGTCACCCGCATCATCGGCCCGAACTGCCCCGGCATCATCACCCCCGGCGAATCGCTGGTCGGCATCACCCCGGCCAACATCACCGGCAAGGGTGGCGTCGGGCTGGTCTCCAAGTCCGGCACCCTGACCTACCAGATGATGTACGAACTGCGCGACCTGGGCTTCTCCACCGCCATCGGCATCGGCGGCGACCCGGTCATCGGCACCACGCACATCGACGCCCTGGCCGCGTTCGAGGCGGACCCGGACACCAAGGCGATCGTCATGATCGGCGAAATCGGCGGCGACGCCGAGGAACGTGCCGCCGAGTACATCAAGGCGAACGTCACCAAGCCGGTCGTCGGCTACGTCGCCGGCTTCACCGCGCCCGAGGGCAAGACCATGGGCCACGCCGGCGCCATCGTCTCCGGCTCCTCCGGCACGGCGCAGGCCAAGAAGGAGGCGCTCGAGGCCGCCGGAGTCAAGGTCGGCAAGACCCCGTCGGAGACCGCGCACCTGCTGCGCGAGGTCTACCCGGAGCACGCCGAGGCCTCCAACCTCTAAAACCGCACCGCCGGCCCCTGGCCGGTACCGCGGACAAGAAGCGGCACCCACCTTCTGCACGAAGGCGGGTGCCGCTTCCCGTTCCGGGGCGTTTACCTCTCGGGTGCCGACTGCGGCAGCGACATCCCGGAGAAGTACCCCGGGTGCCGGCGCTGGGCCCCGATGAGCAACAGCAGCCCGACCGCCAGGATGCCGATGCCGACCACGAACACCAGCCCCACGCCGAACACCTCCGAACCGGAGCCGTAGGACGGGTCCCAGCTGTCGAAGGCCGTCTGCAGGAACACCGCGGTCAACGCGATCCCTCCCAGCAGCGGGGCCAGGAAGCGGAACAGGAAATTGCGGACCGTGCGGAATGCGGTGCGGCGGAAGTACCAGACGCAGGCCACCGCCGTCAGCCCGTAGTAGAAGCAGATCATCATGCCCAGCGCCAGGATCGTGTCGTTGAGGACGTTGGTGGACAGGACACGCATCAGCGCGTAGAAGGCCGTGGAGACCCCTCCGGCGAAAACCGTGGCGAAGACCGGCGAGTAGGACCGCGGGCTGATCCGGGCGAACCGCTTTGACAGGGCCCCGTGATGGCCCATCGCCAGCAGCGAGCGGGCCGGGGAGATCATCGTGGACTGCAACGAGGCAGCACAGCTGGAGAGCACCGAGAGCGAGAGCAGGATCGCGAACGGACCCATGACCGGGGAGGCGAGCGCGGCGAAGACGTTCTCGCCGTTCTCCGGGTTCCCCAGCCCGGTCCCCGTGTCCCCGGTCCCGGCGAACATCACGACGGCGATGGACCCGAGCAGGTAGATGGCCAGGACCACGACCGCGGTGAAACCCGCGGCCAGCCCCGAGGTCTTGCCGCCGTTTTTGGTCTCCTCATTCATGGTCAGGCAGACGTCCCAGCCCCAGAAGGCGAAGATCGACAGGCTCAGCCCGACGGCGAACGCGGAGAACGAGCTGATGTGCATCGGGTTGAACCAATCCCAGCTGAACGCCAGATGACCGGGCTGGGCGGAGGCCTTCGAGATCCCGGCGACGACGAACCAGGCCAGGACCACGACCTGGAAGCCCACCAGCAGGAACTGCACGGTGCGCGTGGTGTGCAGGCCGCGGCAGGACACCCAGACCGCCAGGCCGACGAAGGCCAGGCAGGTGGCGATGTTCACCGGGATGTTCTGCGCCAGCGAGGCGAGTTCCGGCCGCCCGGTGACCTGGGCGATCAACAGGTAGAAGAAGTCGACGGCGACCCCGGCCAGGTTGGACAACACGATGATGTTGGCCGCGAGCAGCCCCCAGCCGCCCATCCAGCCGACCTTCGGGCCGAAGGCCTTGGACACCCAGGTGAAGGTGGTCCCGCTGTCCGGGGTGTCGGTGTTCAGCTCCCGGTAGCCCAGGGCGACCAGGAACATGGGGATGAACCCGATGATGAAGATGGCCGGCAGGTACGGGCCGATCGCTTGAACCGTCGGTCCCAGCGACGAGGTCAGCACGTAGGCCGGGGCGATGGTGGACACCCCGATGAGGATGGCGGCGCCGAGGCCGATCTGGCTGGCGGCCAGTCCCTTGGAGGTCCCCTCGCTGCCCGCGGTGGTCCCGCGGTGCGTGGTCGAATCGGTTCCGGTGTTCGTGGTCATGGCTGCCTCCGGGGCGCTGGTTGTTGCTGGGTGATGCAGTGGATGCCGCCGCCGCGGGCGAAGAGCTCGCGGGCGTCCACGCCGACGACCTCGCGGCCCGGGTAGGCCTCCGCGAGCACCGCCAGGGCCTCGTCGTCGTGCTCGTCGTCGAAGGTGCCGGCGATCACCCCGGCATTGGTGACCAGGTGGTTCAGGTAGCTGTAGTCCACCCATCCCGCCGCGTCGCGCAGCGTGGCCGGGGCCGGCACGGCGATGGCGCGCAGCGGGTTCCCCGCGGCGTCGGTCGCGGCACCGAAGAGCGCGCCGAGTTCGGTGCTGAGTGTGTGGTCCGGGTGCTCGGGGTCGCGCTGGTCGTGGTAGAGCACCACCCCGGGTGCGGGGAAGGTGGCGACGATGTCGACGTGGCCGCGGGTGCCGAACTCGCCGTTGTCGCGGGCCAGTCCGCGGGGCAGCCAGATGACCTTCTCGACGCCCAGCAGCCGGGAGAACTCGGCCTCGATGTCGGCCTTCGTGGCGCCGGGGTTGCGCTGCGGGTCGAGCTGGACGGTCTCGGTGGCCAGTGCCGTGCCAGCGCCGTCGACGTGGAATCCGCCGCCCTCGTTGACCAGCATCGATGCGAGCAACGGCGCCCCGGCGAGCCCGGCGACGGCCGCGCCGACGTGGCGGTCATGCCCCCAGCTGGCCCACTCCTGCTGGCCCCACCCGTTGAAGACCCAGTCGACGGCGGCCAGGCGGCCCGCGTCGTCGTGGACGAAGGTGGGGCCGATGTCGCGCATCCAGGCATCGTCCAGAGGGCGTTCGACGATCTCGACGGCGTCGCCGAGATGGCGGTCGGCGTGCGCGCGGGAAGCGGGGTCCACCACCATCATCACGGGGGTGAAGCGGGCCACGGCGCGGGCGACGTCGGCCCAGCAGGTCCGGGCGGCCTCGGCGTCGGCCTCGGTGTCGCCCAGCGTGTAGCCGGAGGCGGGGAAGGCCATCCAGACGCGGTCCTGCGCCGTGGTCTCGGCGGGCATCGTCCAGCCCATCTCACGCACCCCGCACGGGCGCGGTCAGCGCAGCATAGGTGTCCGGGCGGCGGGTGCGCAGGAACGGGAAGAGTGCCAGCCAGTCGCGGCGCTGGTCCAGGTCGATCTCGGCGACCAGGACCGCGGATTCGTCGCGGGGCGCCTGGGCGAGGATGCGCCCGTAGGGGTCGCAGATGAACGAGGAGCCGTAGAAGGTCAGCGACCCCTCGTCCCCAAAGCGGTTCGGGGCGGCCATGAACAGTCCGTTGGCGATCGCGTGGCCGATGATCGTCTGCTGCCACAGGGGCTGGGTGTCGAACTCGGGGTGGTCGGGTTCCGAGCCGATCGCCGTCGGGTAGGCCAGCAGGTCGGCGCCGGCGAGCGAGTAGCTGCGGGCGACCTCGGGGAACCACTCGTCCCAGCACGTCGGCAGGCCCACGCGCAGGCCGTCCAGGCCCGGCGGCGTGTGCACGGGGTAGGGGTCGGACGCCGGCCCGGGGCGGAAGTAGAGGTCCTCGTGGTAGCCGGCCGTGACCGGGATGTGGAGCTTGTGCGTGGCGGCCTGCAGGCTGCCGTCGGCGCCGACGAGGATGGCGGTGTTCAGGCCCAGCCCGTCGCCGGCGTCCGCGCGCTGGTAGAGCGAGGCGTGCACGGCGATCCCGTGGCGGCGGGCCGCCTCGGCCGCAAAGGCGAAGGTGGGGCCGGATTCGAGGTCTTCCGCGGCGTCGGCCGGGATCCCTTCGGGGCGGCTGTCGGCGGGATAGCGCGAGAGCGTGAGCTCGGGCAGGAAGACGACGGCGGCACCGTGCCGGGCGGCGCGGGCGATGCCCTCGTCGAGTTCGGCCCGCAGGGCGGCGGCGTCGGGCTGCCAGCGGTGTTGGACCAGGGCGATGCGGCGGGTGCCGCGTTCGGGGGCCTCGACCCGGCAGGGCGGGGTCGGGGCCGTGGTGTTGATGATTTCCAGCATGGCCGTTTCCTTCGACGTGACGACGGTTATATGAACGTGATTCGTTTAGAAGTATGACCCTGGTCACGCCGCCGCGCAAGACCTAAAGCGAATATCATTCGTTTTCTCGCGACCCGGCTGGCATACTCGGAGCCACGGGCCGGCACGCGGCCCGGGGAAGCGAGGAGCGGATATGGCCCGCCCGAGGACGCCGAAACTCAGCCGACCCGGCATCGCCGCCGCCGCACTGGACCTGGTGGACCGGACCGGCGAGTTCACGATTCCCGCGTTGGCCGCGGCGCTGCGCGTCAGCCCGTCGTCCCTCTACAACCACGTCTGCTCCAAGGCCGACATCGTCGAGCTCATGCGCGGGACGGCGATGTCCGCCGTCGCCATCCCGGGATCAGAGGACGACGGCGGGGCCAGGGCACCGGGGAAGGGGCCAAGCTGGAGCGACACATTGCGCGAGATCGCGATCGGCTACCTGGACTCCTACGCCCGGCATCCACGGCTCATCCCGCTGCTCACCGCCTACACCGTCCGCGACGCCACCACGCTGCGGGTCTACGATGCCATGGCCCGTGCCCTGGCCGCCGGCGGGTTCGACCCTGCGGCCCGGCTGCGGGCCGTGACCATCCTGGACTCCTTCATCCTCGGCTCCGCCCTCGACGCGGCGGCACCCGCGGTGGTCTGGGAGGCCGACGAGGCCGCCAGCGACGAATTCACGCAGGCCCTCGCCGCCGGCCTGGACGAACCCGACCGCGCCCGCCGGACCTTCCTGGAGGGGCTGGACCTGATCCTCGACGGGTGGGCTGCGCGGGCGGAGACGGATCGTTCTACGCTGGGGGTGTAGCCCGGCATTCCGGGCCCGTCCCGCCCAGTTCCCAGGAGCAACCGCCCATGCGCGCCACGATGATCCACGCTGCCTATGACATCCGCGTCGAGGACCGTCCCGCACCGGCCATCCAGCACCCCGGCGACGCCGTCGTCACGGTGGCCGCCGCCTGCGTCTGCGGTTCCGACCTCTGGCCCTACCGCGGGGTGCGCGAAACCAGCGCCCCGCATCCCATCGGCCACGAATTCGTGGGCACGGTGACCGAGGTCGGCGCCGAGGTCACCACGCTGGCCATCGGGGACTTCGTGATCGCCCCGTGGGCCAACAGCTGCGGAACGTGCCCCGACTGCCGCAACGGCGTCCAGGTCGCCTGCCGGCACCGGGCCATCTGGGGCGGGCAGGACGAACACGGACAGGATGTCGACGGCGGCCAGGGAGAAGCGGTCCGCGTCCCCAACTCCGACGGAACCCTCGTCGTCGTGCCCGGCGTCGTCGACCCGGATGAACGGCTGCTCAAGAGCCTGCTCTCGCTCTCCGACGTCATGGGCACCGGCCACCACGCCGCCCTGGGCGCCCAGGTCGGTCCCGGTCGCAGCGTCGTCGTGGTGGGGGACGGCGCCGTCGGCCTCAGCGGAGTCCTGGCCGCCCGGCGCCTGGGCGCCACCCGGATCATCGCCATGTCCCGGCACGAGGACCGGGCCGCCATCGCCCGCGCCTTCGGCGCCACGGACATCGTGGCAGAGCGAGGCCCGGAGGCCGCCGCGAAGGTTTCCGAACTATTGGGCGGGGTGCTCGCCGACTCCGTCCTCGAGTGCGTCGGTACCGCCGAGTCGATGGACCAGGCACTTCGCTGCACCCGCGCCGGTGGGGCGTTGGGATTCGTCGGCGTCCCTGCCGGGGGAGCGGAACTGCCGATCGGGGTGCTGTTCTCCAAGAACATCACGGTCGCCGGAGGCGCCGCCCCCACCCGGGAGTACATCCCGGAACTGCTCGATGACGTACTCGCCGGCACCATCGACCCCGGACTCGTCTTCGATGCCGTCATGCCGCTCGAGGACGCCGCTGAGGCCTACCGGGCGATGGATGAACGCCGGGCCACCAAGGTCATGCTCATCCCGCGGGGGGAATGAAACTTATGGCCACCGCTGGGCACGGCGGTGGCCCGCGCGATAGCCTCTGGGGGGTTCCGGCAGCCGCACCGATGGGGCTGTCCAGCGGTTGACGGCCGCCCGGGACACGAGCTTGAGGGCCCCGCCAGACGGCGCCCCGCCAGAGGAGCTGCATGAGCGCGCAACCCCACAGTCCGGAACTGAAGACCCGCGATCTGGACGATCCCTACGCTCTGAACGCCCGAGACGTCCAGGAACCGCCCACCACCTGGCGCGGCCGGTTCAAGTTCCTGGGCCCGGGCATGATCACCTCGGCAGCCGTCGTCGGCTCCGGCGAACTCCTGACCGCCACGACGCTGGGGGCGCAGGTCGGCTTCATCCTGCTGTGGCTGGTGCTGGCCTCCACGTTCCTGAAGGTATGGGTGCAGATCGAGTTGGGCCGATGGTCCATCTCCACCGGCAAGGTCGCCGTGACCGGCTACGACGAAGTCCCGCCACGCCTGGGCAAACGCGGCTGGATGGCCTGGCTCGTCCTGCTGATGTTCGTCCAGTTCCTCACCAGCCAGGCAGGCGTCATCAGCGCCTCGGCCTTCGCCTTCTCGGCGCTGATGCCCATCGGCGGGGACCCTTTCTCCGTCCTGTCGATCGGCTGCTGGGTCGCCATCCTGGTGGCCATCGCCATCGCCATCCACGTGGCCAACAAGTACACCGTCGTCGAGGGCATCTCCACCGCCCTGGTCCTGGTCATCGCCGTCTTCGCCGTCGTCATGGTCTTCCTCATCCAGGGCACGGAATTCGCCTGGTCCGCCGGCGACATGCTCGAGGGCATGCGCTTCCAGGTGGCCGTCGGCTCCATGGGCGTGGCCCTGTCCATGTTCGGCCTCACCGGCGTCGGTGCCGGGGAGATCACCGCCTACACCTACTGGTGTGTCGAAAAGGGCTACGCCGCATGGTCGGGCAAGAACGACGGCTCCGAGGCCTGGGTGAAGCGGGCGCGCGGATGGATCTCGGTGATGAAGCTGGACGCCTGGGTCTCCTGGGTCGTCTACACGGTCTCCACCGCTGCCTTCTACATCCTCGGCGCCGCGGTCCTGCACCCACAGGGCATCGTGCCGAAGGGCGACGAGGTCATGGGCACCATCGCCAGCATCTTCTCCACCGAGGTCGGGCGGTGGGGCGCCGTCGTGTTCCTGGTCGGGGCCGGGCTGGCGCTCTTCAAGACGATCATCGCCAACGTCCCCTCGCTGGGCCGGCAGGTCGGCAACACGCTGGCCGTTTTCGGGGCCTTCGACTGGGACAACCAGGTCCAGCGCGACCGCTGGATGCGCGTGATCATGGTCGTGCTGCCGATCGTGTGGGGCCTGTTCGGCACCGTCGTGTCCTCGCCCCTGGCCCTGGTGGTGCTCGCGGGGATCCTCAACGCGGTGTTCCTCATGGGCGTCGCCGCGGCCACGATCTACCTGTCCCACCGCCAGACCGACCCGTTGGTGAAGGACGGCAAGGTCTTCACCGTCCTGCTTGTGCTCTCCGCGCTGGCCATCTTCCTGGTGGGCGTGCTGGGCCTGGCCAACATGTTCTGATCCACCAAACGCGCAACGAAGGGACTGGGGCATGAAAGCCGTAGTGGTACATGGGCGGGACGACCTGCGCATCGAGGAGGTGGCCGATCCGGTCTGCGGGCCCGACCAGGTGTTGGTCGAGCTCGCATGGGGCGGGATCTGCGGCTCGGACATCGCCTACTGGAAGAACGGTGCCTCGGGCACGGCCACCTTGAGCGGGCCGCTGGTCCTGGGCCATGAGGTCTCCGGACGCGTAGCGGCCATCGGCGCGGAGTCGGAGGAGGTCCTGGCCGGCCGGGGAATCTCCGCCGGCACGCTGGTCACGCTGCATCCGGCGACCTATGTGGGTCGGGACGCCACCGGCGTGCACGACGATGAGCGCTTGAACTTGTGGCCCGAGGTCAGGTATTTCGGGTCCGCGGCCTTCCAACCCCACGAACAGGGCGCCTTCAGCCGGTACCGCACCGTGCGCCCCGACCAGCTGCGCGTGATCCCCACCGGGGTGGCGCTGAAGCAGGCCGCGCTGGCGGAACCGTTCGGGGTGGCGCTCCACGCCGTCAACCGGGCCGGCGACGTGTCCGGCCAGACGGTGCTGGTCAACGGGTGCGGGCCGATCGGCGCCCTGGCCGTCGCCGCGGCCCACGCTGCCGGCGCGCAGCGCGTCATCGCGGCCGACCTGTCCGACGCGGCCCTGGACATCGCCTCGAAGATGGGAGCCGACGAGGTCGTGAACCCCGGAACCGGGGGCGTGCTGCCCACCGACGTCGACGTCGCGATCGAGGCCTCCGGGGCTCCCCGGGCGCTGGGCGGGGTCATCGCGGCGGTCCGCCGTGGCGGGGTGCTGGTCCAGGTGGGGAACCTCCCCGGAGGCGAGGTGTCCGCCGCCTTGGGGAACATCGTCACCCGGGAAATCGACTACCGCGGCTCCTACCGATTCGTGGACGAGATCAGCGACGCGCTGGCCCTGATGGCCGGCGGTGTCGACGTGAGCCCGCTGATGACGCACGAGGTCCCCATGGACGAGGCGGTCCGCGGTTTCGAAATCGCCGCGGACCGCGGCACCGGATCATCGAAGGTCATGATCCGGCTCGGCTGACCCACCGCCGGCTACGGGGTTGACGCACCCGCAGGGCGGACGGCGAAGAACGACCGCCCGGCCCGGTCATGGCCGCCGGGGACCAGCAGCATGCCCAGCGCGGCGTTGAATTGCACTCCAGCGAGAGATCCCGACGGGGCCAGGGCATCCCGGAGCGTGCCGAAATCCTCGGGGATGAGGATATGCCCCTGCTCGCCGGTGTCCACGCGCATGGTTCCATGGCCCAGGACGACGGCGGCGTCCACCCAGTCCCCGGCGAAGCGCGGGGTTCCGGGGGATGGGTGGGGGTGGTCGGTGGTGTGGTGCAGCAATGCCTGCATGGCCGTGCCTTTCGGATCGTCCTTGCCCCTGGCGGCTACCGGGGGCCGCTTCGTCATCCGAACCACCCGCCGAACAATCCGTGGACGACGCGTGCGTCGCCCGCAGTGGGGTTGGTGCATGGCCAGTCGGAGCTTTCCGCCATGTCTCGTGAAGCTGGTTCCAGCCTAGCTGGGCGCGCCGACAGATTGAAGGAAGGCCCCGGCGTCGTTCATGTGGCGCCATGCGGCGCAACATGTGCTGGTCTGGGCCTATCGCGCGGGTATGTGGCGGCGACGCAGCATGTGCGGCAGTCAGTCCACGCGTTGCAGCATGGTGGGATGGGCGGAGCATTCGCTGCCGAACCGAACCGAGGTGCGCTCGTTGTTCGTCCCGTAGGCGACGAATTGGCCGGTGGGGCCCTCGGCATAGATCGTCGACGCCTCGCTCGGTGTCTTCCCCGGAATGTAGCCGGTAACCTTCATTCCGCGGTCCTCCAGCACTGTCCTCATGCGTTTGATCTCCGCGGGCCCATCGTTGCTGCGGCCCGAGAGCAACAGCAACAGCAATTGCCGTTCTCCGTGGGCGGCTCCCCGGCATTCCTTCGGGGAAAACCAGTCCCGGTCGTCGGGCGAGAAGGGCTTTCCGTCAAGGTACGTCCACTTCCCGCCGGCCTCCCGGGTGATCTGGTCGATCTCGCTGTAGAAGCCGTCGCGGATCGACTGTGCGTCCTTCTGGCTCGCGGTAGTGGGGGCTGCCGGGGTGTTGTCCATGGATTCTCCCGAGGATGGGGTGCAGGCACTGAGGGCAAAAAGGGTCGCCAGGCACAGGGCTGTCGCGAAGGCGGGGGGATGACGGTGCATCACGATGGGTTGGCCGTTCCTATCGGGTCGGTTCGTCGCGGTGGGTGGCGGAGTACTCACGAAGCCCGTACTCGGCGGTCCGCTGGGTGGAGTCGGCCACGACGCCAACGAGCTTTTGGCCGCTGTCGATGTTGTTGTTGACGGATTCCTGCTGGTCGTCGATCAGGAAATTGCGCAGATCCGCGGCACCGTCGGCGACGGTGTTTCCCCCACCCTGGACGAGGTCGAGTCCGCCGTTGGCGAGGTCGCGGGTGCCGTCGACGAGCCCGTTGCCGGCGTCGCTTGCACCCTCCTGCAGACTATCGATCGTATCGTTGTCGCCCAAACCGACGTGGTCCTGGACAAAGTCGAATCCGCCATTGGCGGCATGGCTGAGGAACGACTGGCCACCCTTGGTGGCCGACGAGAACAGGTTCTGTCCGCCGTCGAACGCGGAGTTCGCGGTCCCGACGAATGAATCCTGGAGCGCATTCAGGCCGGATTGGGTGCCATCGGTCGCGGAGTTGAACGTGCGCTGGCCGCCGTCGACGAGCTCGCCGGGGGCCGCCATCAGACGGTTGAGGCGCTCCGTGCTGGACTCGACGAAGTCGTCGGTGGCTGCCTGGTCAGTGATCTCCAGGCCGCTGGTATTCCCGCTGGCGACCCGGGCGTAGTGGTGCAGGCTGGTCGTATCACGGTCCAGGTAGCCGTGGCCCGTTTCGGTGTCATAGGCCCCGATGGCCTCGCCCTTGGCGTAGTCGAACAGGAACTTGGCCAGTTCCACCTGGTTGTGGGGCACCGACAGCGGCTGCCCGTCGTAGGTGCCGTGGCCGCTATGGCCCGTCGTTGCCTTCAGGGGGCGCCCATACTCGTCGACGCTTTCCTCGGCATCGAGTACCTGCGCACCGAAGGCGTCATCCGTCGGCGAGATACGGGCGACGTCGCCGAACTGCGAGGAGAAGATGCCGCCGGGTGCGACCAGGTCGCCCATGGCCTGTGTGGCGTAGACGGCGGGCCTCCCGTTGTCGGCATCCTTGACGTGGAGGTCATCGGCGCTGTCGGCCACCTGGGGGTCCAGGCCGGCCGAGCCGTAGAAATAGACGGAGTCGACATCGAACTCGGTCTGGGTCAAGGCGTAGGCCGCCATGGTGGTGCCATACGAGTGTGCGCCGACGTTGATCCGGGGGACATTGCCGTCATTCAGTGCCCGCGTCAGATGCATGCCATCCAGCTGGGTGGCGAGCTCCGCGCCACCGACCCGGGCCTTGTCCGTGTAGTTGACCTCGGTTGACGCGGGAAACCCGCCGGGGGAGTCGTAACCGATCCAGGCGATGACCGAATGTGTCCCACCTGTGTAGGGCAGCTGCGCGTCCCAGAGCGCCTGGGCATTTTCGACCTCGCCCTCCATGCCCTGGGTTTTGCTGGTGATGCCGGAGGCGTTGATCGTCACCTGGGACGCCCCGTCAACGTTGCCGATGGAGACCCCGGCCAAGGGCTTGTCCGTGGAGGGGTCGAAACTGATCAGGTGGCGATCCGGATCCGAAGCGGTCGGGGCGACCAGCGAGTTGGCGATGGCCTGGTAGGCCTTGTCCTGGGCCGCCGTTGTCGGGAACCGGCCATCGAGCATCATGCGCAGCACACGTTCATTGGACTCTGCACGTTGGGCGTAGGTGGCGCCTTCGGTGTTCCCGGCGATGATCGGCAGCGACGTGATGAGCGCTGATTGTTGCGCCGGGCTCAGGCCCGTCCAGAAGTCGACTTGTTCGCGGGCCGGCATTGAATTGCGGGGGCCGTAGACCATGGCCTCGGGGTATTCCTTGGCAAACGTGGTGATCTCGTCCGGAGACATCTTGCCCAGGTAGGCGTAGTAGGCACGGATTTGGGCCGGTGTGGAGTCCTGGCCGCTGGCGGCACGTTGCAACCGCTCCGCATCGTTGCTCACCAGATCCAGGATGCCGGGGGCATAGTGGGACGTCACGTCGGTGGTGACCCGGTCGACGGCCTTCAGGGCGGTGACGCAGGTCTGCTGGGCAGTGGTGTATTCGGTGGCGAGGTTGGCGGCCCGCTTCACCAGTGGATCGCGGATCAACCTGCCGACCTGGGGGTCGAGGATGGCGTCGAATTGGGTCTTGGCATCGGCGATGTCACCGACCAGCGTCGTCCGCTTTGCCTGGATGTCCCCGACGGCCGTAGCGAAGTCCTGCAACGCGTTTTTGATCGACGTGCTGCTGTCCACGATGTCCTCGGCTGCGGTCTTGGGGGTGTTCATCGCGGTGAGGACCTGCTGCTGTGCCGGGGCCTGGTAGAGGCCGGAGAGGCCGTTCCAGGCGGTATGCAGATCAGTGAAATGCCCCGAGAAGGCCTTGGTCTTCGTTTCGATGGCGGCTGCGCGTGTCGTCAACGTGCTTTCGTCGGGCATGTTCGCCGTTGCACTGACGTCGATCGGTATCCACTTCACGACTCGACTGTCCGGTTCCTGGTGCCGAAGTTGAACATGCTGGACGGGACGCCGCCCGGTGCGGGCGGCCCGTAGACGGGGACGGAGGCGGACATGGACTGGGCCCGGTCGCGCATTTCCGCGTCCATGGTCTGGAAGGCCCTGACCGATTCGCCGGTTCCCTGGATGGCATTGTTGCCGCGGGTCATGGTATCGGTCATGTCGTTGACCAGGACGTCGGTGCGCAGCGTGGACAGCGCGGTGGCGATGCCCTCGCATTCGCCGGCGAGCGACGTCTCGACGGTTTCCACGGCAGTGTTGACGGCGTCCTTGGCCGGTTCGGTGAGTTCCAGCGTGCCCTCGGCCGAGGAGAGCAGTGTCTTCACCGCCGCCACGTCGACTATCCATGCCATGTGCTGCCCCTCGTCGCCCAACCACCGTACCGAACCAGCGTAGGGGCATGGGCGGGCGCTGGCGATGGGGAGAACTCCCCATCGCCGCCGCGCGGGGCCGAGGGGCGGCTACTGGAGGCCGGCCTGCCACAGGCCCGGGCCGCTACTCGATCAGCAGGTTGCGGATGTCGTCGGCCGTCATGGCCGAGCCGAAGCCCTCCCCGGCGTCCATCACCGAGGAGATCAACTGGCGTTTGGCGTCCTGCAGGGCCACGACCTTTTCCTCGATCGTGTCCTTGGCGACCATCCGGTAGACCATGACGTTGCGGGTCTGCCCGATGCGGTGGACCCGGTCGACGGCCTGGGACTCCGCGGCGGGGTTCCACCACGGGTCCAGCAGGAAGCAGTAGTCCGCCTCGGTGAGGTTCAGCCCGAATCCGCCGGCCTTCAGCGAGATGAGGAACACCGGGGATTTCCCGGACTTGAACGAGTCGATGACCTCGGAGCGCTTGCGCGTGGACCCGTCCAGGTACGCGTACTCCACGCCCTCGGCCTCCAGCCGGGCCGCTGCCTTCTTCAGGAACGACGTGAACTGGCTGAACACCAGCGCCCGGTGCCCCTCCGCGAGCACATCGGCGAGTTGCTCGAAGAGGACATCGAGCTTGGCCGAGGCTACGCCGTCGTACTCCGGATCCACCAGCGAGGCATCCAGGGAGAGCATGCGCAGCAGGGTCAGCGACTGGAAGATGGTGAACCGGTTCTTGTCCATGTCGTCGACCAGGCGCAGGATCTTCTGGCGTTCGCGCTGCAGGTGCGTGTCGTAGATCTTGCGGTGCCGCGGGGTCAGCTCGATGTTCAGGACCTGCTCCTGCTTCGGCGGCAGGTCGGTGACGACGGCGTCCTTGGTGCGCCGGAGCATGAACGGGCGGATGCGCTTGCGCAGCCGGGCCAGCGGTTCGTCCAGGCCCTGCTTCTCGATGGGGCGCTGGTAGTTCTCCGCATAGCGCAGCGCCGACGGGAAGAGTCCGGGGGAGACGATCGCGAAGATCGACCACAGCTCCATCAGGTTGTTCTCCATGGGCGTGCCGGTGATGGCGAGCTTGAACGCCGCGTTCAGGTCCCGGGCGGCATGGTGGGCCTTGGTCGCCTTGTTCTTCACGAACTGGGCCTCGTCGAGGATCAGCCCGGCCCAGGTCTGGGAGTGGTAGGCCTCGGCATCGAGCCGGAAGAGCGTATAGGAGGTCACCACGACGTCGTTCTCCGCGGCGATGGCCGACAGCGGGCGGGAGGCACGGCCCTGCGTGTCGGCGATGGCCTCGACCTTCAGGTCCGGGGCGAAGCGGGCCGCCTCGTCGGCCCAGTTGCCGACCACCGAGGTGGGGGCGACGACGAGGAAGGGGCCCGGGACGGCGGTGGAGGACGACGCCGGGGCACCGGCCGCCCTCTCGAGCCCGCGTTGGGTGCGGGCCGGGTCCGCCCCGTCGGGGACCGCGGCGGCCCATTGCTCCTTGGCGTGCAGGATCAGCGCGAGGGTCTGCACGGTCTTGCCCAGGCCCATGTCATCGGCGAGCACGCCGCCGAGCTCGTTGCGCCAGAGCATCGCCAGCCATTCGAACCCCTCGCGCTGGTAGGGGCGGAACGTGGCCTTCAGCCCGGCCGGCAGGGCCGGAGGAGCCGCGTCGGCGACGTTGAGCAGCGAATTGACCCCGGCGTACCAGGAGTCCGGGCCCTCGGTGACCGTGGCCAGCTCCTCGAGCTCCTCCCACAGCGATGCCTGGTAGCGGGTGATCTGCAGCTCGGAGTTCCGGTCGCTGAGCGCCCCGGCCTCGGCGACGAGCTCGCGCAGCTTGTCGAAGAGCGGATGCTCGAGCGAGAAGTACGTCTTGTCCGGCATCAGCATGCGGTTCTGCCCACGGGAGAGGGCGCGCAGCACGTCGGCGAACGGGATGCGGCGCTCGCCGATGGCGATGACCAGGCCCAAGTCGAACCAGTCGCGCTTCTCCGATTCGACGGTCGTGACCGTCAACTCGGGGGACTCGGTCAGTTCGCGGTATTCGGGCGGGGTGCCCGTGGTGCGGATGTCGAGCCCCTCGACCTCGGCCAGCAACGGCAGCGAGCGGCGCACGAAGTCCACGGTGTCCAGCCCGTGCAGGGTGCGCGGGACCAGGGCGCGGCCGGCCAGCGCGGTGGAATCGGCCAGGGCGGTCAGGGCCGCCTCCTCGAGGGCGGACTCGGCCTCGGTGTCGCGCAGGTCGGCGTCGACGGGGCCATGCCCGTAGTCGAAGTCCCAGGACAGCTCGACGGCGTCCCCGCCGGGGTAGACGATGGCCAGGACGAGCTTCGGCGGCAGGATCGCCGGCAGCTCGACGGAATCGTCGAGGGCGCTGACGGCCAGCCGGCGGCCCAGCCGCGGGTAGACGCTGGTGAGGAAGTCCTCGACGTCGTCGGCCGGGACGACGACGGGATCGGGCCGGTGCAACAGGGCCACTTCGGCGGCGCTGAGCCGCTGCGCGGTGGGGGCCAGGACGAACAGCCCGCCGTCGGCCCGGGCCGCGTAGACGCCGTGGGTGCCGATCGCCCCGACCGGGGTCTCCGGGCCCAGGGCCAGGTCCCCGCCCTCCAGGGTGAGGGTGGGCACCAGCCCCAGCGCCCCGCCGTCGTCCGCATTGCGTCCGGCGGAGAGCCCGACGGACGCCGTGTCGGCCACCCGGATCTCGGTGTCCGCGTGCGGGCCGATGAGCCGGATGCCCAGGGAGGCGGTTTCGCGCAGCAGCGACCACAGCAGCGGGGAGGAGAACTCGTCGAGGTAGAGCCAGTCGTTGTCCTCGCCGAAGTAGAGCTGCCCGTTGGCGCGGTAGAGCGGGACGAACTGGCAGAACCAGCGGTGCTGCTCCTCGTCCAGGTTCAGCCCGTAGGTCTTGAAGCTGATGGTGTTCCAGCGCAGGTTCCCGCGGATCCAGCGGCCCTTGCCGGAGCGGACCATCGGGCGCACCCCCAGGCGCCAGCGGTGGCTGGACGTGCGCTGGTGGCCGACCCCGGAGCCGGGGGCCCACTGCCGGTGGGCGACCTGCGTGGTGTCCTGGAGCTCGAACTGCAGGGCCATGGGCTGCACGTGCTGGCGGTCCGTCCCGCCGTGCCCGCGGTGGCCGGACCCGGTGGTGGAGGTCGCGGCGCGGTTCCCGGCGTTGATGAGCGAATTCAGCGTGTCCTGCCAGGCCGGGACCTTCGCCGGGGCGCTGGTGTTCTCGAAGAACACCCGCTGGGCCCGCAAATGCAGGGTGTTGGAGTAGATCAGCACGGCGGCGGCATGCTTGCAGGCGGTGCCCACCGGGCAGCTGCACCAGGTCTCGCCGACGGTGAAGGCCCCCTTGACCTCGCGCAGCACCACGGTGGTTTCGTAGGGGTCGGGCTCGGTGCCGACCACGCGGGCGGACAGCGTCGCGTCGTCGGCCCGGAAACCCAGGTCCAGGACGTGCTCGGCGTTGGCGTAGCCCTTCCCGCGGGTGAACGCGGCACCGCCGACCACGCGCAGGATTTCGCGGGCATCGACGAGCGGGAATGTGGATTCGGCCATCCTCCCATCGTTTCATGATCCGGCCCCCGTCGACGAACCGGGATGCCGGTTCCGGCGGCGCGTCGTAGGGTGTCGACATGAAGTCGACACCGTCCATGCAGACCCCGCCGCATGAGCTGGACATCGACACGCTCGCCGAATTCGAGGCGCGGACCGCCGCCGGGGCCGTGGAGATGGCCGGTTGGCACCTGCAGTCGCTGGACCTGGGGGCGCACGGGCGCACCCTGGAGGCGGCGGACGTGGCCGGGGCGGTGTTCCTGGGCTGCGAGTTGCCGGCCGGGTCCATCGAGGGGCTGCGTTCGCGCGGCGCCCTGATCTTCCCGGAGTTGCCCGGGCTGCCGTTCGACCCCTACCGGGGCGGCCTCTACACGGCGTCCGAACTCTATGCCGGGCTGGGCGCCGCCTCCTACGAGCAGACCCCCGACGCCCGCATCTATGCCTGGACCCGGCGGCCCGCGACGGAGCGCGGCACCCTCGACGCGGCGCTGGCCACGACGTTGCACGATCACGCGATCGGTTCCGCCCTGGGGCAGCTGATGGTACCCGCCCCCGGGGACGACGACGGTGCTTCCGCACCGGGGATCCGCGGCCGCGGCGTGGCCGGGGTGATGGGCGGGCACGCCGCGGGACGCGGGTCCGCGGGCTACGCCGCCGCCGTGCGCCTGGGTGCCGGGCTGGCCCGGGCCGGGTTCACCGTCGCCACCGGCGGGGGACCCGGTGCCATGGAGGCGGCGAACCTCGGCGCCTACCTGTCGGGGGAGGACGAGGCGGCGGTCCGCGAGGCCCTCGCCATCCTGGGGGCGGCGCCGTCGTTCCGTCCGTCCATCACCGGCTGGGCGCGTGCCGGCCTCGCCGTGCTGGAGCGGCATCCGCAGGGTACGCCGAGCGTGGGGATCCCCACCTGGTTCTATGGCCACGAACCGCCCAACGTCTTCGCCACCCACATCGCGAAGTATTTCGCCAACTCGATCCGCGAGGACATGCTGCTCACCGCGTGCTCCGGGGGACTGGTCGTGCTGCCCGGGGCCGCCGGAACGGTCCAGGAGATCTTCCAGGACGCCTGCGAGAACTACTACGGGACCGTGCAGGTGCAGACGCCGATGATCCTGGTCGGGCGGCGGCACTGGACGCATGAGCTACCGGCGTGGCCGTTGTTGCGCGCGCTCGCCGCGGGGCGGGACATGGCCGCGTCCATCCACCTGGTGGACGACATCGACGAGGCGGTCGCCATCCTCGCCGGCCCGTGACCGGTGGCCGGCGGCGCCGGGACCGTACATAGCGACCGGGGCCGTAGATAACGATCTGCGCAGCGCCCGGCCGCGTCCAGCCGATCCGCAGATCTGCTGGGTACGCTGACGACATGGACTCGAACCCCTACGTCGTGACCCGGCAGCGCCTGGTCCAGGCACCGCCCGGAGCCATCTTCGAACTGCTCGCCGACCCGTCCGGACTTCAACTCATCGATGCCTCCGGCCCGGAGAAGCATGCCCGCCCGGATGAGCCGCAACGACTGGGCATCGGCGCCGAATTCGGCCCGGAGCGGCACGTGGGCCGGGGGCGCCGGATGCGCAACATCGTGGTGGAATTCGAGGAGGCCCGGATCATCGCGTGGCGCGATCCCCAGGGCCACCGTTGGCGGTACGAACTGGTTCCCGCTCCCCGCGGCACGGTGGTGCGCGAGACCTGGGACGCCTCGCGGGTGAGGCGGCACTGGCCACTGAAGGTGCGCGGGGTCGCCCGCCGCACGCCGGTGGACATCGAGCAGACGCTGGACCGGCTGGCGGACTACTTCGATCCGGCCATGCCGCGACCGGCCGCGCCGGAACCGACGTTCGCGTCGAAGCGGGCGGACCAGGCCACGGCGCTGACTCCTGCCCAGGCCGCCAAGCGGGAGGCCGAAAGGCGGGCCCGGGCGGAGAAGGCCGAGCAGATGGACCGGGCCGCAGCGGAAGCCCTGGCGTCGAAGGAGCAGCGGGCAGCGCACACTGCGGAAACCCGGGCGGCACGCCGGGTGGAGCGGGCCGAGCAAGCAGTCCTGGCCCGGCAGGCGCGCGAGGCACGGAGCGTGGCCAAGACCGAACAGGCTGCCCAGGAGGTACGGGCCAGGGCGGAGAAGGCGGCCGCTGCCGAGCGGGCCAAGACCGAGAAGGCCGAGCAGGCAGCCCAGCTCGAACGTGCCAAGGCGGAAAAGGTGGCAGCTGCCGAGCGGGCCAAGGCCGAGCAGGCGGCCCAGCTCGAACGTGCCAAGGCGGAAAAGGTGGCAGCAGCCGGGCGGGCCAAGGCCGAGAAGGCCGCGCGGGTGGAAGCTGCCCGGGTGGCCAAGGCCCGGAAGCATGAAGAGCACGTCCCCGTGGAGCCGCTGCCGCCGATCGGTGGAACGGCCGGGCCGTTGAAGTCGGCGCCGCGTCGGCCCGCGCGTGAGGCGATCGCCGCGGCCAAGGCCGGACGGCCGGCGCCGCCCGCGCCGGAACCGAAACCCGTGGCGGTCGCGCCGAAACCGAAGCCGAAGCCCAGGCCCCAGCCGAGCGCGGCGGCCGACACCTCGACGCCGATCCAGGATCCGGTCCGGACGGGCCTGCCCCCGGCAGCGGCCCGGCGGTTGCGCCGCGCCAGCTGAGCCGGTCTCACCGGTGCCTCCGGGTCAGCTCACGGATCCGCCGAAGAGCATGCCCAGCAGGTAGGTGATGCCGGCGGCGCCTAGACCGATGGCCAGCTGGCGCAGCCCGCGTTTGGCCGGCGAGGCACCGGAGAGCAGGCCGACGACACCGCCGGTGGCCATGAGCGCGATGCCCACCAGCACCAGGGAGACGACCACCGCGGGCAATCCGCTGAGCCCGAAGATGTAGGGCAGGATCGGGATCAGGGCACCGGAGGCGAAGAAGCAGAAACTCGAGGCGGACGCCCCGACGGCCGAGCCGAGTGCCTCGTGTTCGTCGTCGGCCTCATCGGGGACCTCGGGGTTCAGCGACAGCGACGGATCGCAGTCGCAGCTGAACTTGCCCATGCGCTCGGCCGCCCGGTGCTCGGCCGCCTCGCGGCTCATGCCACGTGCCCGGTAGACCAGCACCAGCTCGTTGGCCTGCAGGTCCAGATCGGGTGCCGCCACGAGCGTGACCTGGGTTGGTTGCGACGCGGTGAGCAGCTCGCGCTGCGAGCGGACGGACACGTACTCCCCGGCGGCCATCGACAGGGCACCGGCCAACAGGCCGGCGATGCCGGAGAAGAGGACCAGGGCGCTGGAGACGCCGGTTGCCCCGATGCCCATGACCAGGGCGAGGTTGGAGACCAGGCCGTCGTTGGCGCCGAACACCGCGGCCCTGAAGTTCCCGGAGAGCCGGTTGCGGCCCCGGATGGCCAGTCCGCGGACGACCTCCTCGTGGACCAGCTCGTCGGCGGCCATCTGGGCGGTGGCATCCTCGTCGTGCTCGTAGGGCGAGGCGCCCTCGGCCCGTTGGGCCAGGGCCAGGACGAAGACGGAGCCGAAGTTCCTGGCCATGAAGCGCAGGATGGTCCGGCGGGTAGAGGGCTGCACGGTCTTCTCGGCGTGCTCGCCGAGCAGGTTGGCCCAGTGCTCCTGGTGGCGCTTCTCGGCGGTGGCCAGTCCGAGCAGGATCTCGCGTTCCTCGCCCTCGCGGCGGGAGGCCAGCGCGCCGTAGATCGCGCCCTCGGCGCGTTCGTCGGCCAGGTACTTGCGCCAGCGGCGGATCTCGCCCGGTGTGGGGTCCGGGCGGGCGCCGGTGTCCCCGCGGGGGGCGTCGGGCGTGGGGGCATCCGGTGTCATCGGGCGTCCTTCAATCGGTTCGTTGGTCCCGCACGGGTGCGGGGGCGCCGGTCAAAGGTTTGCGGGGATGCGCAGGACCTCGGACCGCCACCAGCGGGCCGAAGGTCTCGTTCGCCCGGCACGGACGCCGGGTGGATTGCCGGACCGCCGTCATGGCGATCAGTATGTCGACAGATCCTCGGTCGTCCGCCAGGGCCGGGGGCCGCGGCGGACGAGGTGTGGAACTACTCCCCTTCACCCAACCATCATAGCGGAGTCGGCGTCGCGGTGCTCCCGGACGGGGAGGCGTTCGAGGTAGAACACCTGCGCTTCGCCGTCGGAACGGCCGGCGCGGGGCACGCGCACGGTCAGTGCGCAGGATTCGGCCTCCCAGTCGGGGCGTCCCGCCGTGTTGCCCAGGGCGTGGTCGAGATCCCGGGGGTGTGGGGCGATGAACCGCTCCCAGTTGCCGTCCACGTTGAGGCAGACGGTGCCGAGCATTGAATCGAAAATGGGAAGAACGGAGACGCTGTGCGCCACGGATTTCCTTTCGTGCGTTCTTACCCGACACGTTGTCGCGCGGGCCGCTTCCTCATCCGAACCACCCGCGAACCTGGGGTTGGTGCGCGGGTAGTCGGAGCTGTTGCCCGCGTCTCATGAAGCTTTCGGCCAGCCTAACGCGGATGGACGCGCCACCCAAGCTGTGGTAGGCGCCACTTGCCGTGCATCCCAGTGCTGGTACGGCAAAACCCGCCTGCCGTAACAGACGGGTTTTGCGGTGGGTGACCCGGGGAGGGGCACGACGGCGATGCCGGCGCCGTTAGTGCTGTTCGGCCGGGACCCCCTCGACGTCGACGCGGCCGGAGACCCGGTCCGCCCAGTGCCGGCTGACCTCGGGCCGGGTGGCCGGGGTGAGCAGGCTGGCGACGAGGTAGACCACCAGCGAGGAGGCCAGCCCGTAGTAGATCGGCTCGTTGGCGTAGACGCCCCCGAACTTCTCCTCGGAGCCGATTTCGAGCACGATCATGGTCGTCAGCGTGACGATGGTCCCCGCAGCCATGGACAGCGCGGCGCCGATGCCGTTGCCGCGCTTCCAGACGAGCCCGCCGAGGATGGCGACCAGCAGGCCGCCCACCAAGATGTCATAGGCGATGGTCAGGGCCGCGACGACGTCGTTGACGATGATGGCCAGGACGATCGCGACCACGCCCAGGCCGAGCACCCAGTAGCGGTTGGCGGCGACGTCGTGTTCGGGGTTGCGTCCGGTGTTGACCTCGATCTTCTTGCCGAACCAGCCAGCGACGAACGGGGTGACGTCGTTGCGGGCCACCGTGGCGGCGGCGATGAGGGCGCCGGAGGCGGTGGACATCATCGCCGCGACGGCCGCGGCCAGCACGATGCCCCCGACCACCACGGGCAGCAGGTTCATGGCCACCTCGGCGTAGACGACGTCCTTGCCCAGGTTCTCGATGTCGATGCCGGGCAGGGCGACGCGGGCGGACATGCCGATGACGGCGCCGGCGATGCCGTAGAGCACGCAGTAGATGCCGGCGGTCGAACCGCCCCACCGGGCCACCGTCGGGGTCTTGGCGGTGAACACGCGCTGCCAGATGTCCTGGCCGATGAGCAGGCCCAGGGTGTAGACGACGAAGTAGGTGATGATCGTCTGCGCGCCGATCCCGCCCCAGCTGAAGAACGCATCGCGGGCGCGCTCGGGGATCCCGGCGGAGATGCCGCCGAAGCCCCCGGCCGCCGACAGGGCGAAGGGGAGCATGAGGGCGAAGACGCCGACGGTCTTGATGACGAACTGGACCTGGTCGGCCAGGGTGATGGACCACATGCCGCCGATGGTGGAGTAGACCAGCACGATGACCCCTCCGACGGCGATGGCCAGCCAGCGCTCCCAGTCGAAGAGCACGACGAAGATCGTGGCGTAGGCGCCGGTCGAGGTGGCGCACAGCATCAGCGTGTAGGCCAGCATGACGATGGCGGAGGCGTTGGTGGCGTTCTTCGAGCCGTAGCGCAGCGTGAGCATCTGGGAGACCGTGAAGATCTTCAGGCGTTGCAGGCGCGGGGCGAAGAGCAGGCTCAGCAGCAGCACGCCGATGCCGATGGCGATGACCAGCCAGGCGCCGGAGATGCCGAACTTGTAGCCCAGGCCGACGCCGCCGACGGTGGAGGCGCCTCCGAGCACGACGGCGGCCATGGTGCCGGTGTAGAGGAAGGGGCCGAGCCGGCGCCCGGCGACCAGGTAGTCGCTGCTGTTCTTGGTGCGCGACTTGCCCCACCAGCCGAAGGCGAGCATCGCCGCCAGGTAGGCGATGACGATCGCGATATTGATGAATTCCATGGGGGACCTTATTCCGTGGGATGAAGACAGTGGATGCTTGACAGTAAACACCTGTTGCCCACTAGGCTAAAGTGAGCTGGCTAACAAATCAATTGGCTTATGCTGTGTGACGGAACGCAGCACCGCACACCGCACCACTTTGCACGAGGACTCGGAGTATCCCACCCATGAAGGCGTTGCCCGTCGAACCCAGCAACACACCGCTGGCGATCGGCTCGAAGATCCGGGCCGCACGGCATGCCCAGCGCATGACGATCGAGCAGGTGGCCGAATCGACCGGGCTGACCAAGGGATTCCTCTCCCGCGTCGAACGCGACCTCACCTCGCCGTCGGTGGCCTCGCTGGTGACGTTGTGCCAGGTGCTCTCCGTCTCGATCGGCGACCTCTTCGCCCAGCCGGAAACCCATGTGGTCAGGCTTCAGAGCGCGCCGCGCATCTCCCTGGGCGGCCATGGCATCGTCGAGCGGTTGATGACAAGCCGCTCCGAGAAGCGCCTGCAGATGATCCGTGCCGTCATCGAACCCCGCGGCGAGGGGGAGTCGGAGTTGTATTCGGTCGATTGCGAGGTCGAGGTCCTGCACGTGGTCTCGGGGACGTTCATCATCGTCTTCGCCAACGAGCGCTTCGAGCTGGAGGCCGGAGACTCGCTGACCTTCCCGGGCCGCGAGCCGCATTCGTGGATCAACCCCACCGATGCCGAGGCCGTCGTGCTCTGGACGCTGGTCCCCGCCGCCTCGCGCTGACCCCTGACCGCCGACCCTGCCGCCTCAGCGTCGCAGGGCCGCGGGCCGGGGCAGGTCCAGGCCCTCCAGCAGGTCCCCGAGCAGGCGGTCCAGTTCGTAGCCGGCCTGCGTGATCTTGTTCAAGCCGTAGCTGGCCAGCTGGGAGCCGGGCTGGTCGAAGGACAGCACGGCTGCCCCCGACCGGTTGGCGTGCAGCTCGATGCGCAGCGGTGCATGCAATGCCGTGCCGGGTTCGATGCGGAATAGGCGGGCGGCCATGGCCAGGCTTCCGATGAGGTACGTGCGGCTGGGCGCGTCGTTGCCCGCCAGGTGCAGCAGCGCCGAGGGATCGTGGGTCCAGAAACGGCAGAGGTCGTAGGCCGCCCCGTGTCCGGCCGCGCGTTGGAGCTCACCCCAGGTCGCCCCCTGTTCGGCCATGCGCTCGAGCCCGGCGAGGTCGAGCTCGGGGACCGTGGCCTCGAAGCGGAGGCGCATGGGCTCGAAGGACAGGGGCGTGGTCAGGGCGATCCGACGCACGACGTGCTCGGTGGTCGATTCGGTGGCTGGATGCGTCACCCCCTCAGCGTAGGCGAGTCCGGCCCGCCGCCCCCGTCTCAGCCCACATGGATCCAGGGCCGGCGTTGCACCTGGGGTTCGGCCTCGCGCAACACCTCCCGCGTCAGGGGCGCGATCTCGCCCTGGCCCAGCAGCAGGAAGCCCACCAGGTTGCGCACCGGGGAGCCCTCGGTCCAGCGGAAATACAGGTGGGGCATGGTGCCGAACTCGTCGCGGATCCGCAGGCAGATCGCCGCGAGGGCCGTGGACACCGACGGTGCGGTGGCCTCCAGGACCAGGTAGCCGTGGCGCGTCGTCCCGCGCACCAGCAGGTCCTGCGCGAAGTCCGAGTAGTCGCCGAGCGTGATCTCGATGAACAGGGGCCGGGCCGCCTCCGGCAGGTGGCTGGCGATGCGGGCATGCTCGAGCTTGTGGCGGTAGCGCTCGGCGCTGAACCGCACCGGTTCGTGGGCGATCAGCGAGACCTGGCCCGCCGCGGCGGCCGCGGTGAGCAGGGCGTCGGCGGTGTCGTCGAACTTCACGGTGGTGGCCCGCAGCTCGGTGGAGCGGCGGAAGCGCGAGACGAAGGAGACGAACAGGATCGCGGCGATGAACAGGACGGCGATGCGCAACCCGTCGGGTCGCTCGACGACGTTGGCGATCGTGGTGTAGAGGAAGACCAGGACGACGACGGAGAACGCCAGCGTGCGCCACCGTTGCCGCCGGCGCCGGGCGGAGAGGGCGACGGCGACCGCGGCCGAGGTCATCAGCACCAGCACCCCGGTGGCATAGGCGGCGCCTTGGGCGTCGACGCTGGCGCGGAAGTGCAGCGTCACCAGCACCGCGATCCCGACCAGGACGAGCACCAGTGGGCGGTTGGCCCGCGCCCACTCCGGGGCCATGCCGAACCGGGGCAGGTAGCGCGGGATGAGGTTCAGCAGCCCGGCCAGCGCGGAGGCCCCGGCGAACCAGAGGATGAGGATGGTCGAGAGGTCGTAGACGCTGCCGAACCCCTCGCCGAGCTGCTCATGCGCCAGGTAGGCCAGGGCCCGCCCGTTGGCCGAGCCTCCCGGTTGCAGCTCGGCGGCCGGCACCAGCCAGGTGGTGACCACGCAGGAGATGACCAGCAGCACGCTCATGGTGACGGCCGCCGTCGTCAGCAAGCGCTTGGCACCGGCGATCCGTCCGGCCGGATCCGCCTCGGTGTCGGTGGCCCGGCCGCGGATCTGCGGCATGACCGCGACCCCGGTCTCGAAGCCGGACAGGCCCAGGGCGAGCTTGGGGAACACGAGCAGGGCCATGGCCACCATGAGCCACGGGCTGCCATGGCTGGTGGTCAGCGTCGTCCACCAGTCGCCCACCGGGCCCGGTGCCGCGGCGATGCGCCCCAGGCTGGAGGCCAGCACGACGACGTTCAGGGCCAGGTAGGCGCCGACGAGGACGACGGCGAGCGAGATGACCTCGGTGAACCCGCGCAGGAACAACAGGGTCAGCAGGACCAGCAGCACCAGGGTGATGGGCACGTTCTTGCCCTCGAACCAGGCCGGGGTGAAGGGGTTCTCGATGATGTGGGCGGTGGCGTCGGCGGCGGAGAGCGTCATGGTGATCATGAAGTCCGTGGCCGCGAATCCCAGCAGCACCAGGACCAGGAGCTTGCCCTTCCAGTGGGGCAGGAGCCGCTCGAGCATGGCGATCGAGCCCTGCCCGTGCGGGCTCTCGACGGCGACCCTCCGGTAGATCGGCAGTGCGGCTCCCAGGGTGACGGCGACCAGGACGAGCGTGGCCAGCGGGGCGAGGACCCCGGCGGCCAGCACCGCGATGGCCGGCTGGTATCCCAGCGTGGAGAAGTAGTCCAGGCCCGACAGGCACATGACCTTCCACCAGGCCTGGCCGCTCTCGTGGCCGGCGCGTGCCTGGCCGGGGGCCTCGGGATGGGGGATGTCGGCTTCCATGAGCCAGCTGCCCAGCCGGCGTCGGAGGGGATGCTGGGGGCTACGGCCCGGGGCGGTGCGGAAGCCCGCTGTTTTCTTCACGAGGTGGAACACTACGCCTGCCTCGCCCGGACGCAAGAGGCCAAGGTCCGCCGGGAACGTGATGTGCGGCACGGTGGCCCGCCACGCGCCGGCCTTGACCCGATCCCGGGGCGGGATGAGGCTGGGGCAGGAGGGCCGGCGTCGTGCTCCTTGACTGTGCCACGGGCCACAAATAGCATGAAGAGCAACAAATGTATCTTGTGAGGCAACAGGCGTCGTCGGTATTCCGGGGCCCGCAGCGAAGGAGAACCATGGAAGAGATCCGCATCGAGGCCAACGGGAACGTCGGGCCCATTGATTCCTCGCGCATCCCGCGCTTTGCCGGGGCGGCCACGTACGCCCGGCTGCCGCGCCTGGACCAGGTCGCCGGCGCCGGCATCAAGGTGGTCGGCGTCCCCTTCGACGCCGGCGTCTCCTACCGGCCCGGCGCCCGGTTCGGCTCCAACCACGTCCGTGAATCCTCGCGGTTGCTGCGCCCCTACAACCCGGCGATGGACATCTCCCCGTTCGAGAACGTGCAGGTCGCCGACGCCGGGGACATGGCGGTCAACCCGTTCAACATCAACGAGGCCATCGAGACGATCCAGCAGAACGCCCTGGACCTGACCGCCGACGGCGCCTCGCTGATGACCATCGGCGGGGACCACACCATCGCGCTGCCGCTGCTGCGCGCCGCCGCCGAACGCGCCGGCGAACCGGTGGCCATGCTGCACTTCGACGCCCACCTGGACACCTGGGACACCTACTTCGGCGCCGAATACACGCACGGCACCCCGTTCCGCCGGGCCGTGGAGGAGGGCATCCTCGACACCGAGGCCATCTCCCACGTCGGCACCCGCGGCCCGCTCTACGGCAAGAAGGACCTCGAGGACGACAAGCGCTTCGGCTTCGGGATCGTGACCTCCTCCGACGTCTACTACCAGGGCGTGGCGGAAATCGTCGCCAAGCTGCGCGACCGCATCGGCAACCGCCCGCTGTACATCTCGGTCGACATCGACGTGCTGGACCCCGCCCACGCCCCCGGCACCGGAACCCCCGAGGCCGGTGGCATCACCAGCCGCGAGCTGCTGGAGATCCTGCGCGGCATGCGCGGCATGAACCTCGTCGGCGCCGACCTGGTCGAGGTCGCCCCCGCCTACGACCACGCCGAGATGACCGGCGTCGCCGGCTCCCACGTCGCCTACGACCTGGTCTCGCTGATGGCGGACAAGCGCACCACGCAGGAGGCCTGATCATGTCCACAATCCCCGAAACCACTGCGGCCCCCACGCCGGCCCCACGCAACGGCGGCGACCTGGCCATCGAGACCCTCTCCGCCCTCGGGGCGCGCACCGTGTTCGGCATCCCCGGCCAGCACGCCCTGGGCCTGTTCGATGCGCTCTCGCGCTCGGACCTGCACTTCGTCTCCTCCCGGGTGGAGAACAACTCGGCATTCGCCGCCGACGGCTACTCCCGGGCCACCGGCGAGGTCGGGGTGCTGTTCCTCTCCACCGGGCCCGGGGCGCTGACCTCGCTGGCCGGGCTGCAGGAGGCCTACGCCACCGGCGTGCCGATGGTCGTCCTCGCCAGCCAGATCCCCCTCGACGGGCTCGGCGCCCGGCGCAAGGGCATGCTGCACCAGCTCGATGACCAGAAGGCCTCGGCGGCCAACGTCACCAAGTCCCAGCGCACCGTCCACCACGCCTCCGGCATCCCCTCCGCGATCCAGGACGCCTGGGCCGATGCGATCACCGTGCCGCAGGGGCCCGTGTGGGTCGAGGTGCCCCAGGACGTCCTGCTCGCCGAGGTGTTCGTCCCGCCCGTGGTCGACGCGCTCGCCGAGGCGTACGAGCACCCGCCGCGCGTCGAACTCATCGAGGAGGCCGTGCGCTGGCTGGGCCAGGCCCGCCGCCCGGCAATCGTGGCCGGCGGCGGCGTCCGCCGGGCCGGCGCCCAGGCCGAGCTGCTGCGCGTGGCCGAACAGCTGCGCGCCCCGGTGATCTGCTCGCCCGGCGGCAACGGCGCGTTCCCCTGGGAGCACCCGCTGAGCCTGCAGTCGTGGGTCGAGGACCGGCACACCACCGAGGTGCTCGAGGACGCCGACGTGCTGATCGTCATCGGCTCCGCGCTGGGCGAGGTCACCTCCAACTACTTCACGCTGGCCCCGCGCGGGCGCATGATCCAGATCGACGCCGAACCGCGGGTGCTCGAATCCAACAGCCCCGCGCTGGGCATCCGGGCCGATGCCCGGGCCGCACTGGAATTCCTCTCCGGCGCGCTGGATGCCCACGGCACCCGGGACGACGCCGGTGCCCCCGACTGGCACGGGAAGTCGCCGGAGCAGGTGGTCGCCGAGACGCTTCAGAAGGTCACCGCCCGGCTCGACGCCCAGGACCTGTCCCTGGAGCGCCGGTTCATGCAGGACATCCGCGACGCCGTCCCCGACACGATGCAGACCTACTGGGACATGACGATCGCCGCCTACTGGGGCTGGAGCTGCTGGGACGCCCGGGACGGGGAATTCCATTCAGCCCAGGGCGCCGGCGGGCTCGGATACGGCTTCCCCGCGGCCATCGGCGGAGCCGTCGGCCTGGCCGTGGCCGGCAGGACCGGGGTGGAGGGCCGCGTGCTGGCCGTCTCCGGGGACGGGTCCTCGATGTATTCGATCGCCGAACTGGCCACCGCGAAGCAGCACCAGACGGCGGTCACCTGGCTGATCGTCGACGATGGAGGCTACGGCATCCTGCGCGAGTACATGGAGGGGGCGTTCGGCAAGGCCACGGCCACCGAGTTGGCCCGCCCGGACTTCGTGGCGTTGGCCGAATCGTTCGGCATCCCGGCACGCGCCGTGGCGCCACAGGACATCCAGGCCGCGCTCCGCGAATCCTTCGCCGCGGAGGGGCCGAACGTGGTGGTCGTGCAGACGCTGCTCAAGATGTTCGCGCCCACCCACCTGGGCTGAGCGGACCATTCAGGGGGCATCGACCACTGCGTCCCGGGCGATGCCCCCGAGCAGGATGAGTCCCGCGGCGACGGCGGCCGCCGATGCCGCTGCGCCCCCGGCCGCCAGGCCGATCACCAGGCCCAGGATGCCGACGAGGGCCAGCGCCAGCCCGAGCCCGCCGAAGACCGGGGCGCCAAAGGCCCGCGCGTAGGGCAGGAAATGCACGCCCACCGCCAGTGCGATCACCGCGGGCTGCAGATCCTCATGATGCGTGGTCTCCAGGAGCCGCGAGCCGGCGAACATGATCGCCAACATCCCCACGATGCCGGCCACATACACGATCCCGGCCGCACGGCCTGGACGCAGGACGGGCCCGAGGCGGCGTCTGCGGATCAGCACGGCGACGCACCAGCCCGCCAGCGCCGCCGCGCCGGCCAGATCGGCCAGGACCGTCCAGACACCGGGCAGTGCCGGGGCATTCGCGGCGACGAAGACCGTCCCGCCGATGCCTCCGATGACCGCGCCGGACACCCGGGGGTGGCCCAGACGGGCGATCCCGCGGACCTTCCCCGCGGTGGCGCCGGGGGAAGCGGGCTCCAGTGATGTGGTGGGACGCGGCATGTGAGGGGCCTCCTGTGGGTGTTTCCCTCAGGCTACGGCCGGTCAGGCCTCGGCGATACTGACAACTGTCATCAATCGTCCCGGCATGTCGTCATGCGATGGCCCGCGGGAGTCAGCGCAGCACCACGGTGCGGTTCCCCTCGAGGAACACCCGTCCCTCGCAGTGCCACTTCACCGCATTGGAGAGCGCCTTGCACTCGGTGTCCCGGCCCGCGGCGACGAGGTCCGCGGGGGAGAAGGTGTGGTCCACGTCCTGGACCTGCTGGGAGATGATCGGCCCCTCGTCCAGCTCGGAGTTGACGTAGTGCGCCGTGGCCCCGACGGTCTTCACGCCGCGGGCATGGGCCTGGTGGTACGGCTTGGCGCCCTTGAAGGACGGCAGGAAGGAGTGGTGGATGTTGATCGTCTTGCCGGTGAGCTGGCGGCTGAGCTCGTCGGAGAGGATCTGCATGTAGCGGGCCAGGACCACCAGCTCGACGTCGTAGTCGTCCATGAGCTCCAGCAGCTTCGCCTCGGCGGCCGGCTTGGTGTCCGGGGTGACCGGGACATGGTGGAAGTCGATCCCGTGCCACTCCACCAGCGACTGGTGGTCGGTGTGGTTGGAGACGACGGCGACGATGTCGATCGGCAGTTCGCCCATCCGTGAGCGGTAGAGCAGGTCATTGAGGCAGTGGCCGAACTTGGAGACCATGACCAGCACGCGGCGCTTCTCGGTCAGCGGCCGCAGGCTCCACTGCATCTCGTGCGCGCCGGCCAGCGGTGCCAGGGCGCTGCGCAGGCGCTCCAGCTCGATGTCGGCATCCGGCGAGACCTGCGGGAAGTCGGTGCCCGGGCGGCTGACGAAATGGATGCGCATGAAGAACCGCCCGGAGCCGAAGTCATCGAATTGGCGCAGTTCATGGATGTCCCCGCCATGCTCGAGCAGGAAACCCGAGACCGCGTGGACGATGCCGCGGCGTTCGGGGCAGTCCAGGCTCAGGACGAATTCGTGGTCGGGGGATTCGGTGGCCGGTGCCATGGTTCCTGCTTTCTGGAAAAGGTGTGGTGCGGCCGGAGCCGGAACAGGGTGATCATATCGGGACCACCGCCGTCACCGGTCCGGGAACCAGGACGACGGCGGTGGGCCGGCGGAACGGGCAGGCCTCAGGGGACCTCGGGGGCGGAGAACTCGCTCATCGCGTCGAGCAGCCAGTGCACGGTGTAGTCCGCGAACGAGGCCCGCGGCAGGAGGCGGAACGTCGTCTCGTCCGTCTTCCACAACAGGATCGGCACCGGGCCCAACTGCGTGGAGACGGCCGTCCCCGCGGCGAAGATCGAGGGGTGCAGGTCGTAGTGGCACCCCTTCTCCAGGACCGCCCTGGCCGAGGGGCCGGAGAGCTCCAGGGTCGTGCGGTTCGCGGAGAGGTCCATGATGGAGCCGGGCAGCGCCTCCTCGCCGGTGCCCAGGGCCGCGGCCCCGGCGGCGATGTCGACGCTGTCGGGATCGGCGACGAGCAGGAACTCGTCCGGGCTGATCCACAGGACCTGACGCCCGGCGGGGCCGGTGACCTCGCCGGAGCGACGCGGCAGCGACGTCCCCAGCGCAGCTTCCACGGCGGCCGCCGAAGGCGTCCCGGGAAGGGCGCGGACCCCGACCTGGGCCAGGAACGGGATTTCGCGCAGGGCGACCCCGCGGTCCCCCTCCACGGAGGCGGCGGCCATTTCGTCGGCCAGGTGGGCCACCGGGCTGGTGCGCAGCGCGGCGACCTCCTGGCTCACGGCGGGTGCTTGCAAGGTGTTCTCAGCCATCACGACGGCTCCCTTCAGGGTCGTAGAGGACGGGGGATGTGATTTCGACGTCGATGAGCCGTCCGTCCACGGGGGACTGGACGATCTCGCCGATGCGGTTGCGGCCATTGGCAACCAACGCCAGCCCGAAGGTCCGGCCCAGGGCCGGGCTGCGGTAGCTGGAGGTGACGTGGCCGTCCATCGGGACGGGACCGGCCTCGGGGGTGATCGGGGTTCCGGCCGTGACCAGCTGGGCGCCTTCCTCCAGCAGCGTGGTCCGGTCCACCGGCAGCACGCCGACCAGGTGCTTGCGATCCTCGCGGGCGGTGTCCACCCGGGTGTAGGAGCGCTTGCCGATGAAGTCCTTGAGCTTGGAGACCACCCACTCCATGTTGGCGTCCTGCGGGGTCACCGTGCCGTCGGTGTCCTGGCCGACGATGATGAATCCCTTTTCGGCACGCAGCACGTGCATGGTCTCGGTGCCGTAGGGGGTGATGTCGAACTCGGCGCCGGCGGCCGCGACGTCCTCCCAGACCTTCAACCCGTACCAGGCGGCGACGTTGACCTCGAAGGCGAGTTCACCGGAGAAGGAGATCCGGCAGATGCGTGCCGGGATCCCGCTGGAGAGGGTGGTCTCGCGGAACTCCATGAACTTGAACGCATCGTTGGAGAGGTCCAGGTCCGGGGCGATCCGGGCGATGACCTCGCGCGACTTCGGCCCGACGACGGCGACGGTGCTGAACTGCTCGGTCACCGAGGTGCAGACCACGTCCAGGTCCGGCCACTCGGTCTGCAGCCATTCCTCCAGCCAGTCCAGCACCTTGGCGGCGCCACCGGTGGTGGTGGTCATGAAGTAGCGCTCCTCGTCCAGGCGCAGGGTCACGCCGTCGTCGAAGATCATGCCGTCCGGGGTGCACATGACCCCGTAGCGGCCCAGGCCCGGGCGCAGCTTCTTGAACCCGTTGGTGTAGATGCGGTTGAGGAACTCCCCGGCATCCTTGCCCCGGATCTCGATCTTGCCCAGGGTGGTCGCGTCCATGAAGCCCACGGAGTTGCGGACCGCTGCGCATTCGCGCTGGACGGCGGTGTCCATGTCCTCGCCGGCCTGCGGGAAGTACCAGGGGCGCTTCCACTGCCCGACATCCTCGAATTCGGCACCGTGCGCTACGTGCCACGGGTGGATCGAGGTCAGGCGGGCCGGATCGAGCATCTGTCCGCGCTGGCGGCCGGCCAGGGCGGCGAAGGTGACCGGCGTGTAGGGGGCGCGGAACGTGGTGGTCCCGATGTCCCCGAGCTCGTCGACGCCCAGCAGGGCGGCGATGACGCCGATGGCGGCGACCCCGCTGGTCTTGCCCTGGTCGTTGGCGGTGCTGATTGAGGTGTACCGCTTGATGTGCTCGACCGAGCGCATGCCGGCGCCGGTGGACCGCACGACGTCGGCGACTGCCTGGTCGCGCTGCAGGTCCACGAAGTGGCTGGTCATGGCCGCGGCGTCGCCTGTATTGCCGATGAGCCACAGCGGGCGCGGGGCGGATGCCTCGACCGGCTCCGCCTGCGGCACCGGCAACGCAGCCCTCGCACCGATGGCCGTGATGGCGGCCTGTCCTGCGGAGGCGCCCTCGGCCAGGCAGGTGGCGAGGTCGAACGAGCCGTTCACGGAACCCGCGGTGTGCAGGTCGCGGACCGGGTTGCCGGGTACGAACGCCGCCAGTTCCTTGTTCCAGGCGACCTTGCCCTGACGCTGGCTGAACAGGTGCACCACCGGGCTCCAGCCATTGGAGACGGCCAGCAGGTCGGCCTCGATGGATTCGCGCTCGCCGGAGGCCGACCCGTCCTGTGCAAGGGCGGTGACCTCGACGGAGGCGACCCGGCCCGCGGCATCGGCAGTCGTGTCGGCGACGGCGGATCCGAAGATGCTGCGCACCCCGGATGCCTGCAGGACACGTGCCGCGATCGCGGATGCCTCGGGCCGCGCGTCGACGACGGCGGCGACGGAGACACCGGCAGCTGCCAGGTCGGCGACGGTCTCGTAGGCCGAGTCGTTGGTGGTGGCCACCACGACGCGCGATCCCGCGGCGACGCCGTACCGGTTGAGGTAGCTGCGCACCGCGGAAGCCAGCATGACGCCGGGACGGTCGTTGTTGGCGAAGACCAGCGGACGTTCGTGGGCCCCGGTGGCCACGACAACCTGGCGGGCCCGGATGTGCCAGATGCGCTCGCGGGACACGCCCGGCCCGGGGGCCTCGGAGAGGTGGTCGGTGCGGCGCTGGACGGCGATGATGTAGTTCGCGTCGTAGGCGCCGAACGCGGTGGTTCGTGGCAGGTAGGTGAATTCGGCGGCCATCTCCAGCTCGTGGGCGGTTTCGTCGGCCCACTGGGAAGCCGGTATGCCGTCGATCCGTTCGGTGCCGGAGGAGAGCAGCGATCCACCGGGGGCGGGCTGCTCGTCGATGAGGATGGTCCGTGCGCCGGAGTCGGCGGCCTGGCGGGCCGCGGCCAGGCCGGCCGGCCCGGCGCCGACCACCAGCACGTCGGCGTGGACGTACTTGCGGTCGTAGTAGGCCTCGTCGCGGCGGGGGTCGAGCACGCCCAAGCCGCTGAGGTAGGAGGCGCTCATCCCATCGGTGACCTGCGTGACCGTCGCCGGGAGCATCGACTCGTCGACGTGTCCGTCGAAGCGGGAGTCGACCTTGACCAGGGCGTTGGCCTCTTCGACACCGGCGGACAGGATGCCGCGGGGGCGGCCCAGGTACAGCGAGTTGCCGCAGGCGATGCGCCCTGCGGCCAGTGCCGCCGAGGCGATGGTGTCACCGGGGTGGGCGTTCAGGGACTTGCCGTCGAGCGTGAAGCTGATGGTCGAGGACCGGTCGATGCCGTGGCCCGGGGCCCGGTTCGCGTCGAGGCGGCCTGGCAGCGGTGCGGACTGCTCGGGGCTCATTGTGCTCCTCCTTCGGGGGCGTGGTGCTGTGCCTGGGCGAGCTCGGGGGACACGGCATCCGGCCGTGGCTCGTCCATTTGGTAGACGGCTTGGATCTCGTAGGTGGCGGTGTCCCGCAGGGCGTTGAACCACTTGCGGCAACCCGCGGCATGGTTCCAGCGTTCGGCGAAAATGCCCTTGGGGTTCTGGCGGTAAAAGAGGAACCGCGACCACTCGCTGTCCGTCAGGGTCGACGGTTCCTCGGGGTAGGCGACGTGGGCCTGGCCCCCGTAGTGGTATTCGGTTTCATCTCGGGGCCCGCAGTTCGGGCAGTCAATGAGCAGCATGGGGTGTCCTTCCTGGGTCCTAGTGGGCGACGGCGGCTGCGCCGTGTTCATCGATCAGGTGGCCGGTCTCGAAGCGGTCCAGCGCGAACGGTGCGTTCAGGGCGTGGGCCTGGCCGGTGGCGATGGTGTGGGCGAAGGTGTAGCCGGCACCCGGTGTCCCCTTGAACCCGCCGGTGCCCCAGCCGCAGTTCACGAACAGGCCATCGATCGGAGTGGGGGAGACGATGGGGGAGGCATCCATGGTGACGTCCACGATCCCGCCCCAGGTGCGCAACAGGTGCGCCCGGGAGAAGATCGGGAAGAGTTCGACGGCGGCGGACATCTGCTCCTCGATGACATGGAACGCGCCACGCTGCCCGTAGCCGTTGTACGGATCCACTCCGGCGCCCATGACGAGCTCGCCCTTGTGTGCCTGGGAGACGTACACGTGGACGTGGTTGGACATCACGACGGTCGGGTGGACCGGCTCGAAGAGCTCGGAGACCAGGGCCTGCAGCGGGTGGGATTGGATCGGCAGATCGAAGCCGGCCATTTCCGCGAGGACCGAGGAGTGCCCGGCGCCGCAGAGGCCGACCTTGTCGGTGAGGATGCGCCCCTGGCTGGTTTCGACGCCGACGACGCGGTTGCCGTCCTTGATGAAGCCGGTGACTTCGCAGTTCTGGATGATGTCCACGCCCATCTCATCGCACTTGCGGGCGAAGGCCCAGGCGACGTGGTCGTGCTTGGCGATGCCGGCGCGCGGCTGGTAGGTCGCACCCATGACCGGGTAGCGGATGTCGTCCCCGGTGTTGATGATTGGGCATAGCTCCTTGACCTGGCTCGGGTCCAGCCACTCGGCGTCGACGCCGTTGAGGACGTTGGCATTGACACGCCGCTTTGACTCGCGCACGTCCTGCAGCGTGTGGGCCAGGTTCATGACCCCGCGCTGGGAGAAGAGGAAATCGTATTCGAGCTCCTCGGGCAGGCCCTCCCAGAGCTTCAGGGAGTGCTCGTACATGGCGGCCGACTCGTCCCAGAGGTAGTTCGAGCGGATGATGGTCGTGTTCCGGGCCATGTTGCCGCCGGCGAGCCAGCCACGTTCGAGGATGGCAATGTTCGTCATACCGTGGTTCTTGGCCAGGTAGTAGGCCGTGGCCAGGCCGTGGCCGCCACCGCCGACGATGACGGCGTCGTAGGATGCCTTCGGTTCAGGATTGCGCCAGAGGAAGTCCGGGTGTTCGGGCAGGACATCAGCCATGATTAGGCTCCAATCGTGGAAGAGATGGGGGAGAGTTCCGGGTAGAGGGGGTGGGCGCCTGCCAGGGCCGAGACGCGGGCCGAAAGCCCGGCGAGCACGTCCTCGTCCGCGCCACCATCGGTGGTCCCGGCGATCAACGCGTCGGCGATGATGTCCGCGACCTCGGTGAACGCTTCCTCGGAGAAACCACGCGTGGCCAACGCCGGGGTCCCGATCCGCAACCCCGAAGTCACCATCGGAGGACGCGGATCAAACGGGACCGCATTGCGGTTCACCGTGATCCCCACCCGGGCCAACAGGTCCTCGCCCTGCTGGCCATCGAGCACCGAATCACGCAGGTCCACCAACACCAGGTGCACGTCGGTGCCCCCGGTCAACACGCTGATCCCCCGCGCCGAGACATCGTCGCCGGTCAGGCGTTCGGCCAGGATCCGCGCCCCGGCCAACGTGCGCTGTTGGCGTTCGGCGAACTCGGCGGTGGCGGCGATCTTGAACGCGACGGCCTTGCCCGCGATCACATGCTCCAACGGACCGCCTTGCTGGCCGGGGAACACCGCGGAGTTGACCTTCTTCGCCACGTCCGCGTCGTTGGTCAGGACGATCCCGCCGCGCGGACCGGCCAGCGTCTTGTGCGTCGTGGACGTGACCACATGCGCGTGCGGAACCGGCGACGGATGCAACCCCGCGGCGACCAGGCCAGCGAAGTGGGCCATGTCCACGAACAGGTAGGCGCCGACCTCATCGGCGATCGCCCGGAACCGGGCGAAGTCCAGCTGCCGCGGATACGCCGACCAGCCGGCGACGATCATCTTGGGCCGGTGCTCGAGCGCCAACGCCTCGACCTGGTCCATGTCGACCTCGTAGGAGGTCTCGTCGACCCCGTACGGGACGATGTTGTAGAGGCGGCCGGAGAAGTTGATCTTCATCCCGTGCGTCAGATGCCCGCCATGGGCCAGGTTCAGCCCCATCACCGTGTCACCGGGACGGATCAGCGCATGCATCACCGACGCGTTCGCCTGGGCACCCGAATGCGGCTGCACGTTCGCGAACCCGGCACCGAAGAGGGCCTTGACCCGCTCGATCGCCAACGACTCGATCACGTCCACGTGCTCGCACCCGCCGTAGTAGCGCCGGCCCGGGTAGCCCTCGGCGTACTTGTTCGTCAACACCGACCCCTGCGCGGCCATCACGGCCTGCGCCGTGTGGTTCTCCGACGCGATCATCTCCAGGCCCTCCTGCTGACGGGCCAACTCCGCATCGATCCGCGCAGCGACCTCCGGATCCAACTCGGCCAACGACGCCGTCAAACTCGTGGAGTTCACGGCCTCCAGTGTGGGGTTCACCATGGGATTCCTCAATTCCTGTTGTCGCCAACTGATATATCAACTCTCTCGTTATCGTATGATGGGGATCACACCCCGTCAATGGGTGTCTCGAAATTGATGGACGCGCGTGCACAATGGACACCGGACCGGAAGGAATGAACGTGGCGATGACCAGTGTTGCGGCAGGGCAGGAGTCCCTGGCCGAACGCGCCTACCTGCAATTGAGGGATCGGTTGATCATGTTGGAGATCGCCCCGGGTGATCCCATCAACGAGGGCCTGCTGGCCGCCGAGCTGGGCATCGGCCGGACGCCGATCCGGGAGGCGCTCAAGCGGCTGGAGACCGACCACCTGGTGGTGTCCTACGCACGGCGGGGGACCTTCGCGACCATCGTCGACATCACGGAGCTTGCCGCGATCTCGGAAATGCGGCAGCTGCTCGAGCCCCTCGCGGCCCGCAAGGCGGCACTGCATGCCCCGGAGCAGCTGCGGCGGCACCTCGCCCGGACGGCCTCCGAGATCGAACAGCTCGAGGCCGGACGCAACCGCAAGACGTTGATGGAATACGACCTCGAGGTGCACCGGTCGATCTACCGGGCGACGGAGAATCACCATCTCCAGGAGACGCTGGTCCGGCTGGACAACCTGGCAACGCGGATCTGGTGCCTGGTCCTGGACCGGCTTCCCGGCGTCGTCGAGCACATTCGCGAGCACGCCGGGTTGCTCCATGCCATCGTGGACGGCGACGCCGATCGGGCCGAACGACTGGCGGCCGAGCACGTGGCCCACTTCGAGGCCTCCGTCCGCGCCATCCTGTAGGGCAGCTGGACGGCTGGCGCCGGCGTCCGGTGCGTGCCCCTTCCGGCGCGCTGGCCAATTCCAGGCGCGGGGTGTTGCATGGATGCCATGAAGGCCACCCGCTCCCAGGCCCTGACGTGGCGGTTCGGGCAGCACTACCTCTGGAACGGCGCCGACGCTGTCGAGGACGTCGTGCGCCGGGTCGGCGCCGTCGCCACCTGGCCCGCGGACCCCGAGCTCGCCGTCGGGCGACGCATGACGGCGCCGCACCACGGGACGGTGGACCGGGCGCTGGCGGACGGGACACTGATCAGGACGTGGTCGTTCCGGGGAGCGGTGCACCTCATGGCCACCGATACGGCCGGGGACTATCTGGCCTTGCGTTGCGCCGGCCGACAGTGGGAACGGCCGAGCTGGAGGCAGTACTACCACCTGGAACCCGCCCACTGGCCCGGATTGCGCGAGACTGTCCGCGCCGCCCTGGCCGAGGGGCCGCTCGCACCGGCGCAGCTGGGGGCACGCGTCGCGGAGGACCCGAGGTTCCGGCATCTCGGCTCGTGCTTCGACGCCCATGACGTCACGTTCCTCAAGCCCTTCGCCTGGCAGGGGGACCTGGTGCTCGGGCGGAACCCCGGCGGCCAGCTGGTCCTCCAGCGGCCGCCGTCGTCGTGGCCCGGCCTGCCCCCTCTGGAGGAAGCCGGCCATGCCGCGGTCTTGGCCTACTTCGAGGCGTACGGGCCGGCGACGGCCGAACAGGTGCACTATTGGCTCGGCGAGGGCCTGAGCGCAGGCCGGCGCAGGATCTCGCGCTGGCTGGCCGAGTTGTCCGGGGATCTGGTGGAGATCGACGTCGAAGGAACCTCCTTCCTGCACCTGCGCCGGCACGTGGATGCCCTGGCGGACACGGCGACAGCTCGCACGCTCGCGTTTCTACCGGGGCACGACCCCTGGCTGAGCGGCCCCGGGACGGCCCATCCCTGGCTCATCGAACCCGGACGGCGTCCGGTCGCCAGTCGGGGAGCGAACCTCGTCGTGGTCGACGGGAGGGTCGGCGGCACCTGGAAATCGACGGAGGGGCGGATCCTGGTGATCTGGTTCCCCGAGGCGGGGGAGCCTCCCCGCGGTGGACTCGAAGGGGAAGCCGCCCGCCTCTCCCGGTTCCTCGGAGAGGCGTTGGAACTGTCCGTTTTCCGCCGGTGATCCCCGGCCCCGGCAGGCAGGCAGGCTGTCAGGACGCCAGGTAGCGGGCCGCCAGGTGCAAGGCGAAGACGCGCCGATCCTGCCGCGGGTCCCCGCCGAGCAGGTCGAAGATCTTGGCCAGCCGCTTGTGCATCGACTGGCGCTCGATGTGCAGTTCCTGCGCGGCGGCCGTGGTGTTGCACCCGGCCTCGAACCAGGCCAGCAGCGTGGCCGCCAGACTGGAACCATGCTGGTGGTCCCAACGGGTGACGCTGCCCATCAGCGCCTGGCTATATGTTTCGAGAACCGCGTGGTCCTCCATGGCGGTCAGTGCGCGGACGTCGAAGAGGTCCACGGCGTCGCGGATGCTTCCGGGACGGGGCGGGTGCAGACGCAGGATGGCCTCTGCCTCCGCGAAGGAGGTGTGAGCATCGGTGGCCGCCCAGACCAGGGGGCCGGCGACGCCGAACAGGTCCGAGCCGGCCGCGGCACGCATGGCGGCATGAAGAATCAGCCCGCGGCTGCGCAGGGGCTCCCCCCGGAGCGGGACGACGACGACGAGGTTGCCCTCGCGTTGTTGTGCCATGATCTGCGGTTCCTGGACCCGGAGGGTGCGCACCAGGCGCAGTGCATCGGATCCGCGCTCCAATCCGGACACCACCAGTGCCATCGCCGGCGCCCGGGGGTCCAGGCCGTTCTGCTGCCACAGCCGTTCCACGCTGCGGCCCTCGCGGCCCTCCACGACGGTTGCCACCAGGTGGTTCTGGGCCAGCTGTTCCAGGCTGGGCCGGTGGTGTTGGGCCAGGGCCAGGGCCAGGATGCCGCGCAGCCGCTCGGCCGCGACGCCCAGGTGGTCGCGGTGCCCCGTGGTGGAGGTGAGGACGAGCTCGGCAGCGGGTTGTCCATCGAGCGCCACGTCGGTGCTGACGCGGGCCAGGTCCCCGGCCTCCGCGCCGGCCGGCCCCTCCCCGGTCGTGGTCAGGGAGCCTGCGGTGTCGGCCAGGACGGTGCCGTCGGCGGCGACCAGGCGTGCGTCGGCGTCGAGTTCGCGGGCGATCAGGTGCACGATGCGCGTCATGTCCGGGCCGGACTCGGTGATGTCCTGGGCGATGAGCTGGGACAACCGGTCGATGCCCTGGTGCAGGCGTGCCTGCGAGTCGACGATCAACCGATTGGCCTCCTCGGTGACGTCCACGAAGCGGACAACGCGGTGGAGTTCAAAGACGGGCACCCCGGCGGCCTCGGCGGCGGCCCGGGCGGTGGGGGTCAGGCGGCGGCTGTTGGGCAGCGTTTCGATGCAGATGGCGCAGACACCACGTTCGCCGAGGCGCTGCATGAAGTCCGCCTGGGCCGCGGCCGGCTGCTTGAGCAGCTCCGATCCGCCGGTCAACAGCAACTCTCCACCGCGCAGCAGGGAGGCGATCTCCAGGACCTCGCTGGAGTGCACCCAGCGCACGGTGCGCTCCAGGGTGCCGGCAACATCGGTGATCAGTTGCGGGTCGCCGGCGGCTAGGGGAGGGGAGGCCAGGGCATCGGCGAGGGTGATCATGCTGCTCCGTTCGCTGGGTGACGAAATGTCACTCAAGAAGTATTTCTGGTAAGCAAAAAGTATATAGGCTGTGGTCCCGATCACTCGTAAGGTGGAAGGCGAGTCTCCAGCAGGTCCGCCGACGGTCCTGCCGTAACCAGCGGGAATCCCCTCCCGAACCCTTGCGAAAAGAGTCCATTCATGAGCCAGCAAACGGCCTCAAGCTCAGAAAACGCAACACACGAAGTCGAGGACATGCTCCAGCCTGTTCCCGAATCGGCACGTACCACCAAGGTTTCCGGCCAGTTCTGGATCTGGGCCGGCGCGAACGTCGCCCCGATCAACTGGATCCTCGGCGCACTCGGCATCCACCTGGGCCTCGGACTGCGCGACACCCTCATCGTCCTCATCGGCGGCAACGTCATCGGCATGCTGGGCTTCGGCTTCTTCGTCCTGCTGGGCCAGCGCACCGGGGCGACCGGCATGCTCCTGGCCCGCGGCGCTTTCGGCCGGCGGGGTGCCTACCTGCCGGCAGCCATCCAGGCGGTCATCGCCATCGGATGGTCCGCCATCAACACCTGGGTGATCCTGGACCTGATCATGGCCCTGTTCGGCATGATCGGCTGGGTCGACCCGACCGCACACAACTACGGCTGGCGCATCGGCACCGCAGCGGTGATCATGGCCATCCAGGTGGCCATCTGCTACCGCGGCTACAAGGCCATCGCCAAGTTCGAACGCATCACCATGCCCCCGACGATCATTGTCCTGGTGGCCATGTCCATCGTCGCCTGGACCCAGCTGGACATCGACTGGGGCTACCAGGGGCCGGTCGGCGAGGTCCTCACCGGCATGCCACGCATCGCGGCGATGTCCTCCATCATGACGGCCATCGGCATCGGCTGGGGCATCGGTTGGTTCACCTACGCCCCCGACTACTCGCGCTTCGTGAGCAAGAAGATCAAGCCGGTCAAGCTCTACACCGTCAGCGTCCTGGGCCAGTTCCTCCCCGTGGTCTGGCTTGGCGTCCTCGGCGCCAGTCTGGCGACCAAGAACGGCACCGCCGATCCCGGCCAGCTCATCGTCGAGAGCTTCGGCGTCTTCGCCATCCCGGTCATCGCCCTAGTCATCCACGGTCCGATTGCCACCAACATCATCAACATGTACACCTTCGGCGTCGCCACCCAGGCCCTGGACATCAACGTCTCGCGCAAGAAGCTCTCGATCCTCGTCGGCATCCTGTCCATGGCCGCGGTCATCGCCTTCCTCTTCGCCCACGACTTCGCCGAGGTCCTGCACAGCTTCATCGGCACCATCGCTGCCTGGGTCGGCACGTGGGGCGGGATCATGGCGGTCCACTACTACGTATTCGAACGCAAGCACCGGGACTTCTCCTACCTCTTCCCCACGCCGGACCGCACCCGACTCAAGGCCTTCAACCCCTCGGCATTCATCGCCTTCGGTGGCGGCATCCTGATGACATGGATGTGCATGTACGGTTCGACGCCGATCCTGCAGGGCCCGCTGGGCCGCGCGGTCGGGGGAGTGGACTTCTCCTGGCTCGCCGGCAGCGTCACCTCCGCCGGCCTGTACTTCGCCCTCGGCTACCCGCGGTTCAAGAGCCGCATCGCCGCAGGAGTCCCGCTAGGCCTGGCTAAGACCGAGTCGGACGAGCTCTTCGTCGAGGACTTCGGCAGCGCCGAGATCGCCCTGGATGACCACGAACTCGAATCTGCCGCCAACGGCACCCCGATCTGCGACCGCGACCGAGCATCTGCCCCCTCGGCGGAGAGTGGCCGGGCCCGCCCGGCGACACCGACCCAGCCAGCACCGCCGGCCGCCGGCGACAAGGCAACCCTCGCCGGCAGCAACTGAGCCGGCCCAACAGACCACAGGCCCACGGCCTGTCCCAATAAAGACACAGTTACAACGAAGGAGTTCCACCATGAGTGTTTCAGCAGCCGCACCGGGCAACGTATCCGAGCTGGAGCGTTTGAAGACCCTGCACAATGGCCAGAAGCAGCCGCTGACGTTCTCGGACAGCGAGTTCGAGCGCCGCCTGTCCGGCCTACGCCGGATCATGGCCGCGAAGAACCTGGACGCCGTGATCCTGAACAGCTACCACGGCATCAAGTACTACTCGGACTTCCTCTTCACGACGTTCGGCCGCAACTACGCCCTCGTCGTGACCCAGAACGAATCGATCACGGTCACGGCCAACATCGATGCCGGCATGCCGTGGCGCACCAGCTACGGCGACAACATCGTCTACACCGACTGGAAGCGCGACAACTTCTACTTCGGCCTCCAGGAGGCCGTGAAGCGGGCCGGTGTCAGCCCGCGTCGCATCGGCGTCGAGGACGACTTCCTGCCGCTGGCGACGCGCCAGCGCATCCAGGCGGCGTTCGAGGGCGCCGAGCTGCTCGACGTCTCCCAGGACGCCATGCGCCAGCGCATGATCAAGTCGGCCGAGGAGATCGAGGTCATCAAGCACGGCGCCCGCATCGGCGACCTCGGCGGCGAGGCCATCAAGGCCGCCATCCGCGAGGGCATCTCCGAATACGAGGTCGCCCTGATCGGCACCGAGGCCATGGTCCACGAGATCGCCCGGACCTTCCCGGACCAGGAGGTGCGCGACACCTGGGTGTGGTTCCAGTCGGGCATCAACACCGATGGCGCCCACAACTGGGCCACCACCCGCAAGCTGCAGCGTGGGGACATCCTGTCGCTGAACTGCTTCCCGATGACCTCCGGCTACTACACCGCGCTGGAGCGCACCCTGTTCCTGGGACAGCCCGACGAGCGCAGCCTCGAGCTGTGGAACGTCAACGTCGAGGTCCACCGCCGCGGCCTGGAACTCATCAAGCCCGGGGCGGTCTGCAAGGACATCGCCGCCGAGCTCAACGAGATCTTCGTCGACCGCGGCCTGCTGGCCAACCGCACGTTCGGCTACGGGCACTCCTTCGGCGTCCTGTCGCACTACTACGGCCGCGAAGCCGGCCTGGAGCTGCGCGAGGACATCGACACGGTGCTGGAGCCGGGCATGGTCGTCTCGATGGAGCCGATGATCACCGTCATGGACGGCGAGCCCGGTGCCGGCGGCTACCGCGAACACGACATCCTCGTCGTCGGCGAAAATGGTGCGGAGAACATCACCAAGTTAGGGTTCGGCCCCGAGAACAACATCATCGACGCCTAGGCGTCGGTCCACGGGGCGGCACCATCAGGGTGCCGCCCCGTCCCGGAACCGCCCCCGACCGGAACGAACGGCCGGGCGGGGGCGCCCCACCTTTCCTGCATTCCCCGGAGGACCCCTTGCGCACGAGCGTTTACATGGAAGAGCTGGACGCCTTCAGCTACCGAGAAGCCATCGCCGGCGGGCATCGCCCGGTGATCATCCCGGTCGGCTCCATCGAACAGCACGGCCCCCACCTGCCGCTGAACGTCGACGTGCTGCTCTCCAGGGCCGTCTCCGGCGAGGTGGCCGGACAGGTCCGCGGCATCGTCGCCCCGCCGATCACCTACGGGTACAAGTCCCAGCAGCGCTCCGGCGGCGGCAACCACCTGGCCGGCACCACCAGCCTCGACGGCGGCACGCTGATCGAGATCGCCCGCACACTGGTCCACGAGTTCGCCCGGCACGGGGTCAGCCGACTGGTGTTCCTCAACGGGCACTTCGAGAACTACCAGTTCCTCTACGAGGGCGTCGACCTGGCCCTGCGCGACCTCGAACGCGCCGGTGCGGCCGTCCCCACCGTCATGCTGCTGTCCTACTGGGACTTCGTCGACGAGCCGACCATCGAGGCGCTGTACCCCGAGGGCTTCCCGGGCTGGGACGTGGAACACGGGGGAGTGCTGGAGACCTCGCTGATGCTCCACCTGCACCCGCACCTCGTGGACATGGCCGCGGCCTCCGATGACCCGCCGGCCGTCCTGCCGCCCTACGACGTGCTCCCGGTCAAGGCCGATCGCACCCCGCCGTCGGGCTGCCTGTCCCCGGCGGGTGCCGCCACCGCGGAGAAGGGCAGGATCCTGCTCGACGCCGTTCGCGAGGCCATGGTGCCCGCGCTCACCGCAGAGCTTGGGCTCGCGGTGCCGGCCCCGGCGGGCACGCGATGAGCACGCACGACGGCGGTGCCGGGGACCCGCACTATGCCGCGGCGCTCGCCGTGGCCGAGGCCTCCCTGCGCGCGGGCGGGGTCCCGATCGGCTCCGCGCTGGTCATCGACGGCGAACTCGTGGCCACCGGATCGAACCGCCGCGTGCAGGACTGCGACCCGACGGCGCATGCCGAGATCACCTGCCTGCGCAACGCCGGCCGGATCACCGACTATCGGGACGCCACGCTCTACACGACCCTGGCCCCGTGTGACTTGTGCACCGGGGCGGTACTGCTCTTCGGTATCCCGCGCGTGGTCGTCGGCGAAGCCGTGAACTTCACCGGCGGGCTGCAACTGCTCCGCGACCGCGGCGTCGAGGTGACCATCCTCGATGACCCGCAGGCCACGGAACTCATGGCCGGCTTCACCGCCAGCCATCCCGAACTCTGGAACGAGGACATCGGCGTCCCCGACGACCAGAAATCCTAGGCGGCACCACCAGGCACCACCGGTCCCGCCCCCGACATCGACTCCGATTTGGTGGTCCATCATGCACGAGAACAATGCACCCACGGCCCGGGGAACCGCCCCGGCATCACCGGCCGCCGAACCTCCGTCCGGCCACGGCGCGCAGCCGAAGGTCAGCTTCAGCGGCGGGCCGGGGGAGGACACGCCGGCCGCCATCCGCAAGACCCGCAACAAGGTCGTCGCGGCCAGCTTCATCGGCAACTTCGTCGAATGGTTCGACTACGCGGTCTACGGCTATCTAGCCGTCACCATCACCGCTGTCTTCTTCCCCGAGTCGGACCAGCAGACCGGGTTGTTGATGACCTTCGGGCTCTTCGCCGTCTCCTTCTTCGTCCGCCCGCTCGGTGGTTTCGTCTGGGGCCACTTGGGCGACAAGATCGGCCGGCGCACCGCCCTGTCCTGGTCCATCCTCATCATGTCCGCCGCCACGTTCTGCATCGCGTTGATCCCCGGCTACGCCACCATCGGGATCGGCGCCCCGATCCTGCTGCTGGTCATCCGCGTCATCCAGGGCTTCTCCGCCTCGGGGGAATATGCCGGCGCCGCCGCCTTCCTGGTCGAGTACGCCCCACCGAAGCGCCGCGGCCTCTACGGGGCGGTGGTCCCCGCCAGCACGGCCAGCGGCCTGCTGCTCGGATCCCTGCTCGCCGCCCTCTTGACCGGCCTCCTCGACACCAACCAGATGCACGACTGGGGCTGGCGCCTGCCGTTCCTGCTGGCGGCCCCGATGGGCCTGATCGGCCGCTACATCCGCACCCGGCTCGAGGACTCACCGGCCTTCCGTGCCCTGGAGGCCGAGGACACGACGGAGGCGACCCCGGTCAAGGACCTCTTCCGCGACCACTGGCGCCAGCTCATCCAGGCCATCGGCGCGGTCCTGCTCAACGCCGTCGGCTTCTACATCCTGCTCAGCTACATGCCCACCTACCTGTCCACGGAGCTGCAGCTGGACGAGTCGGCGGCCTATCTGGCGACCACCGTCGCCCTGCTGACCTACATCGGGTTCATCTTCGTCACCGGCATGCTCTCGGACCGGCTCGGGCGCAAGACGATCCTGCTGACCGCCTCCATCCTCTTCGTCGTGCTCACCGTTCCGGCCTTCATGCTGCTGGACACCGGGAACTTCCTGGTCATCGTCCTGGTGCAGATCCTGCTCGGTGCCATGCTCACGCTCAACGACGGGACGCTGCCGAGCTTCCTGGCCGAGATGTTCCCGACCCGCGTCAGGTACACCGGGTTCGCGGTCAGCTTCAACGTCTCCAACGCGCTGTTCGGTGGCACCGCTCCCTTCGTCGCCACCTTCCTCATTGCCACCTCGGGCTCGCCGCTGGCCCCGGGCTGGTACCTGATGGGGGCGGCCGTCATCGCCCTCGTCGCCGTCCTGTTCGCCCGGGAGACGAGCAGGCAGCCGCTGGCCTGACCCGGCACCGCCCGCACCCCTCGACGGCGAAAGGAACCGACCGTGAAGGAACCCGCAGGCCACTCCACCTTCGACTACACCATGCACGACGGCGCTGCCCCCCTCCGCATCCAGCACCACTTCGTGGACCAGCTGGGCATGGCGGTGAACATCCAGACCTGGGAGCTGCCGGTCGGGGGCACCGAGGGCATGCACCGCCACGAGGGCGACCAGCCGCTGCAGGAGTTCTACCAGGTGCTCAGCGGCCACGCGCTGATGCACCTGGACGGCCGGGAGATCCGGTTGGGGCCCGGCGACTCGGCGCTGGCGCCCGCCGGTGCGGACCACGACCTCGCCAACGACGGGGACGAACCGCTGCGCCTGATCACCGTCTGGGGTCCGCCCGCGACCATGGACACCACGGGGTTCGGAAGCATCGAGCGGGCGCGGGCGGCGCGGCGGGAGGCAGGGGAGTCCTGACACCCGGGCTCCGAAAGGAACCCGAAGCTGGCCGTCAAGGACATCCGCGTCGGACGCGCAAGGAGGTGCCGGATCCCGTGTGGGCGTTCCCGGGTCGCCGAGGCGGCGAACCGCCTCAGCAAGACCCGGCAGCAGATGACCGTGCAGCCCGCGCGCAGCAACCCGGGGGCAATCTGGCCGGCAGGCTGGCGATCGGCCCGGCAGGAATCCGACGGCTCCCGCGGGCTACGACGACCAGGGTGCGCCCGAGGTCTGCCAGCGCACCCGGGACCGGATCAACCCGCTGTCCCCGACCTCAGGTGCTCGCTCCTTCGGTCTCCAGGCTGCCATCGGGATCGATCGCGCCCGACGCACCGGTCGCCGTGCCCGAATCCGTCGATTCTTCGCCATCCACGTCCCTCAAGGCCCTCCCCGCTTCCCCGCTCGAGAGCGGATCGTCGACCGCGACAACCGAATTCTCGGTGGTCATCAGGCTGAAGTGCTCTCCGGCGTGACGGTCTATTCCATCGTCAACCGCTTGTTCGAGGACTTCGAGTGCGACCCTGCCGCGTAGTACCAGTGGATCCCTATTCAGGTCCTTCCAGATCGCCACGCACAGCAGCAGCATGACGATCACGAATGGCAGCGCCGAAACAATCGTGATGTTCTTCAACCCGTTCAGGGCAGCTGCGGGGTGGTCTCCTCCGGCGAGCAACATGACCGCGGCGACTGCGCCAACCGAAGTACCCCAGAAAATCACCGACCTCTTGGACGGTTCTTCGGCACCACGTTCGCTCAGGGCACCCATCACGATGGAAGCCGAATCGGCCCCTGTGACGAAGAATATTGCGATCAGCACCACAGTCAGCACCGAGAGTGCGGCCGCGAACCAGCCAGGGAAGGGGAGGCTGTTGAGCAGGTCGAACAGCACCGAGTTGAAATTGATGTCCGGCGCTCCGTCCACCATGTGTGCCACGGCTTGTCCCATGTTCCCGGAGCGTTCTGCACGTTCCTGCAGACCGATCGCCCCGCCACCGAAGATCGCAAACCAAATCAGCGTCACAATTGACGGGACCAGCAAGACCCCGGTGACGAACTGGCGGATGCTGCGGCCACGAGAGATCCGTGCGATAAAGAGGCCGACAAACGGCGTCCAGGACACCCACCACGCCCAGTAGAAGATGGTCCACGAGGACAACCAGGAGGCCATGGACTCGTCGCCGGAAGCGGCGGTCCGCGAGGCCATCTCCGGCAGGTCGCTGATGAACGAACCAACTGCATTCGGAATCACGTTCAGGATGAACAAGGTGGGGCCGCCGATGAACACGACCAGGGCCAGGAGCACGGCCAGGACCATGTTGATGTTCGAGAGCCACTGTATTCCACGTTCGATTCCGGAAACCGCCGAGGCAACGAACATCGCGGTCAAGATCGCGATGATCAGCACCAGCACGCCCGAACCGACGCTCGGCAGGATCCCGGCGGACTGGATCCCTCCACCGATCTGCAGGGCGCCAAGACCCAAGGAGCAGGCTGATCCGAAAAGCGTCGCCAGGATCGCCAGGATGTTGATGACCTTGCCGCCCCAACCGTTGACTGCGCGTTCGCCGAAGATCGGGGTGAACATGGCAGAGAACAGCTGTGGACGCCCCAGGCGGTAGCTTCCGTAGGCCATTCCCAGGCCGACGATGGCATACATGGCCCAGGGAAAGAGCGTCCAATGGAAAAGCGTCGTTCCCAGTGCCGTTCCCACTGCAGCTGAACTTTGCCCGTCGACAGTTCCCGGGGGAGGGGACATGTAGAAGAACAACGGCTCACCGACGCCGTAGAAAACCAGGCCGATGCCCATGCCGGTGGCAAACATCATGGAGATCCACGAGACGGTGCTGAATTTGGGCTTCTCCCCATCTTTGCCCAACGGGATGCGCCCGAAGTTCTTCATGGCCACGACGAGCACGAAGATGGTGAAGACGGTGGCCGCGATCACGAAGATCCAGCCGGTATTCGTGATGACCCAGTCCAGGGCAGTACCCGCGACGTTCCCCAACCCGGCGGGGGATGCGAATCCCCACGCAATGAAGGCCAGCGTCAGGATTCCTGCGATTCCGAAAACCCAGTAGTCGGTTCCCGCCAAGTGATGCTTTCTGGGTCGTCGTCGGCGGGCGGAATGCAACTCGCTGACGAGGTCCTGACCGTGTTTGTCAGTCTGCTTCATGGCTTTCCTCCATTGGTGGGACACGACGACTGACAGTGATTCGTCGTCGTGGTGGCAATTCCGGTGGCCGGCGACAGGTCCAGGGGCGCGGTCCGCTCAGCAAAATCTTCAGGGGGCCGGACGTGCCAAAAATGGGTGTCTTGCAGGTATTCGACTTCTGCGCGGGGGCCCCTCGGCGGGGCTTCATGTCTTAGGGTCCCGGGGAACCGGTGGCGTGCCATTTCACGGGGATGCACGATGGGGTATCCCGATTACACGTCGCAGGGCAGGGCAGGTGCGGGGCAAGGTCCAGGATCCGGCTCTTGCCGCGCACCAATTCGCGGGGGATGCAGGCCGTGATCAGACCGTGTGGGTGACCTCCCCGGCGATCTCGTGTCCCGGGACCAGCCCTTCCGGAGCGGTGGTGCGTCCGCGGACCATGTGCTGGTCGGAACCACGAATGCTGGTGGCGATAGTGCGCAGGACCACCCCGTGTTGGGCTTGTCGACCGAGGTTCGCCGGATGGACCCCTGGTCCATCTTTCAGCCCGGATTCGGGATGCGGGGTCTCGATGAGTTCGACATTTCCTGCACCAGCGCAGCTCGCTGCCAAGTTGACCATGGGTTGACCTTTCAGTCGTGAAATATCAGACGGATACTAATTGGACTTCGCCAAAGTCTGCTCACGAGTGTGATCTGTGTCAATAGCCTTCAGGCAATTGGGTGCGGGGCCAGCTGGACAGCGAACCGGCTCTATCCATCGAGCTCGTCCGTCAGGCGCTGGGAAATGATGCCCTGGGCAATGGTCTGCAGGGCAGTGAGGGATTCCTGGATCAGAGGCGAACCCCTGCTGCCCTTGCGGGTTACCGCGACGATGCGCCGCGAGGGTTTGGCGGCGCCGGAGATCCGCCTGCGCACCACGTTTTCCCCGCCTCCCAAGGTCGCCAATCGGGGCAGCAGGCCCACGCCGAGCCCCGCAGCGATGAAGGCGATCATCGTTTCCCACTCCACGGCTTCGTGGGCGACCCGTGGCGTGGCGCCGAGTGAGGCGAAGGCCGCCACGAACAAGGCCCGATACACCGATTGTTCGGATTCCGTGATCCAGGGATCCTCCGCAAGCTCTTCCAGCGAGACCGTCTTGTTCATGGCCAGCCGGTGCTCCGCCGGCAACACCACATCCAACTGGTCATCCAGCAACACCGTTTGCTCGAATCGCGCGCCCGCTCCGCTGGATCCGGACGTTTGCGCTGCGACGATGACCGCGAGGTCAATCCGCTCGGCGAGCAACAAGTCGAGGCATCGCTGCGGGTGCGCCTCCATGAGCTGTACCTTCACGTGCGGTCGCGTGGTGCGCAACGTCGCAGCCAGCGGTGCCAGCAACTGGGCTGCCGCCGTGGAGAAGCCGCCGAGCCCCAGGTGGCTCTGGGCCTGGCCATCCGCGGCCAGGGCAGAGGCCTTGAGCAGCTCCCACTGCGCCACGACGTCGTCGAGCCCGGTCACGAAATGGCGTCCGGCGACAGTGAGCCGAATACCCCGACCATCCTTCGTCATGAGCTTCATTCCCAGGGAACGCTGCAGTTCCCGCAATTGCGTCGAGACCGCCGAGGGCGAATAGCCGGTGAGTTCGGCGGTTCGCGCAATGGTCCCCGCCGATGAGAAGACCCGCAGGGTGATGAGTCGAGCATCGATCATGCACCAATTGTGCACGATTATTCGCATTTACTTGCGCTTTTCATGTACTGGAACTGTGTCTATTCTCGATTCATATGGTGATGCGGATCACCGGATCCCGCCCTTGAGACCAGACCTCTGGACACCTCAGGCGTCCGACTAGGAGTAAACATGACCGCTTCGGTAAGCGTTCCGCGCAGGAGCCCTGGCAAGCTCGCGTCCTCGGTGACCAACGAACAGCTCGTCGAAATTACCGAGCTCTTCCAGAACCGCCGAAAGGGCTATTCGCTGGAAGCTCCGTTCTACACGGATCCTGCCGTTTTCGGCATCGAAATGCAGGCGATCTTTGGAACCCACTGGCTCTTTGCCGCCAGCGTCGCCGAAATCCCGGAACCGGGGGACTACGTCACCCTCGACTACGGTCCACATTCGCTCATCGTCTTGCGCGCCGACGACGGCGGGGTCAACGTCCTGCACAACGTCTGCCGTCACCGCGGGGCCCGGGTGCTGACGGCCGCTTCGGGCAGCACGGGCAACCTGGTCTGTGGATACCACTCATGGACGTACTCCCCCGAGGGGCAACTGATCCACGCTTCGGCGCCGGGCGAAGGCAGCTTCGACAAGGACTGCTTCGCCCTCAAGCGCGCACACGGCAGGATCCACGCCGGGCTGATTTTCGTCAGTCTCGCCCCGGAACCACCAACCGACTTCGACCAAACTGCCGCAATTTTCGAGCCGTATCTCGCCCCCCATGACCTCTCCCGCGCCAAGGTCGCCTACCAGCAGGACATCATCGAAGAGGGCAATTGGAAGTTGGTGATGGAGAACAACCGCGAGTGCTACCACTGCGACGGCCACCCGGAACTGGCCTGTTCGTTGTTCCCCACGTGGGGGCTCACCGACGAGATCGTGCCCCCGCACCTCGAAGAGGTGTGGGAACGCAACCAGAAGGCCCAGGACGGCCTCGAGGAACGTTGCCGGCGATACGGCATCCCCTACGAGGTCGTCGAGGAACTCGATACGCGGGTCGCCGGGATCCGCATTTCCCGTGAATCACTGGACGGCGAGGGCGAGTCCTTCTCCCCGGACGGCCACCGCCTGTCAAAGAAGTTGCTCGGCGACATCCGGGACTTCCGCCTCGGCCGCTGTTCCATGCACCTGCAACCCAACAGCTGGTTCCACTTCCAAAGCGACCACGTGGTCACGTTCGCAGTCTTCCCCGTCAACGAGCATCAGACCCTCGTGCGTACTACCTGGCTGGTGGCCGACGACGCCGTGGCGGGACATGACTTCGACGCGGAGAAACTGACCCACACCTGGAAGCAGACGAACCTCCAGGACAAGGCCTTCGTGGAGCTGTGCCAAAGCGGAGCCGCTAGTCCGGCGTATGAACCTGGCCCCTACATGAAGAGCGAATACCAGGTCGAAGCCTTCATCAACTGGTACACCCAGCGCGTTTTGGAGCACCTGGCATGACAGAAGCAACCGCGCTTATCGGAACAGCGAGCGCGCAGCGTATCCGTGGGCTCGAGATGCCATGGAACCGCGTACTGAGCAGCCAGGAAGGACCCGCAGGTGCGGCACGCGCCCTGGGCCCCTGGCATCCGCAGGAATTCACTGCCGAGTGCGTGCAGACCATCGCCGAGGCCGGCGGGCTGATGACCTTCGTCTTCCGTCGCCTGGACGGGGCGCCGCTGGCCTTTCGATCCGGCCAATATCTCAACATTTCGTTTCCGATCCATGGCGAAGGACACGATCCGGTGGACCGGAGCTACTCGATATCGAGCGCCCCGACTGTTCCCTGGACCTTTAATATCAGCATCAAACGCGATCCCACGGGACTGGTCTCCCCGTGGGCGCACGAGAATCTCCGTCCCGGCATGGTCTTGGACATGCTCGGCCCCGTCGGGGCATTCCACCTCGGCGATTCCGACCGCCGCGCAAGATACTTGTTCCTGGCCGCCGGTGCCGGCATCACCCCCATCATGTCCATGGTCCGCACCATCCATTCATTGCCTGGCCAGGCGGACGTCGTCGTGCTCTGCCACGGCACGGTTCCGGGAGACTTCGCATTCTGGCCCGAACTCGAATACATCACGCAGGTCGATTCACGTATCAAGGTGTTCTATTCGCTCGGCGATCGTGAGAAGCCCGCCAGCTGGGATGGTTTCAGCGGACGCCTGACGGCGCAAATGATCGATCAGGTCGCGCCCGACGCCAACGGCCGCAAAGTGTTCGCGTGCGGTCCCGAGGGATATCTGAACTCGGCCACCAAGCTCTTGCGCCAGGTTTCCGTGGACGACACCTCGGTCTTCATGGAATTCTTCTCCGGGGATCGCAAAACGCGGCTCGAATACCAGGAAGAGATCGCACTGGCTGAGGGCATCGCCGGAGAAGTCGCCGAGTCGGTGGAAGAGTTTTACGAAAGCCAGCCGTCGGGGCTGAGCATGTATGAGCCCGACTACGACGCTGACGGCACGCTCGAAGCGGGCGGACAGCTATTGGAAGTCGTCGATTCCCATCTTCCGCTGCCGCCGGCGGAGCCCCCTGCCGACGAGCAGGGCCCGCCCGAGACCTCCGAGTTCCCGACCGTGGGCGAAGGAAGCCTGACCATGACCTTCCTGCGCAGCGGACTGAACGTCAGGATCAATCCAAACGAGAAGGTCCTGGGAATCGCACATCGCGCCGGCGTGCGCATCGGCGCCAACTGCCAGGAAGGAATGTGCGGTTCGTGCAAAGTCGTCAAGCGCGACGGGGAAGTCGAGATGAACCACCAGGGTGGGATCCGCGCCCGCGAAATCGCGGCCGGAAAGTTCTTGCCGTGCTGCTCCACGGCAGTATCAGATTTGGTCATCGACGCCTGACCTGGCGTGCCGCCGCCGAGGAAAAACCCATAGTTCACCACCATGCCACTTGATGAGAGGGAGTTCACCGTGTCTCAAGCTTCACCGCGGGTAGTTATCATCGGAGCCGGGATCGTCGGAGCCAATCTGGCCGACGAACTCGTCCAACTCGGCCACACGAATACCCTGGTCCTGGAACAGGGCCCGCTGGACATCCCCGGCGGTTCGACCTCTCATGCACCGGGCCTTGTCTTCTCGTCCAACCCCTCGAAGTCAATGACCGAATTCGCGCAGTACACCATCGAGAAGCTCACCTCGCTGGTGGGGCCCGACGGCCGCAGTTCGTTCCTGCCGGTGGGCGGCCTGGAGATCGCCACGACCGAGGCCCGCCTGCAGGACCTTCACCGTCGTGCCGGGTGGAACCGCTCCTATGGGGTGGAAGCCCACGTGGTCGACGCGGCTGAATGCCTCACCAAGTTTCCCATGCTCAATCCGGAGCTGGTTCTCGGGGGCCTGTACACGCCCCACGACGGTCTCGCCCTGGCCGCGAAGGGAACGCAACTGGTCATGGAACGTGCCAAGGCCGCCGGCGTGGAATTCCGCGACCGGACGGTCGTCACCGACATCGAACAATCCGGCGGCAGGGTCACCGCCGTGATCTGCGATGATGAACGCTTCCCTGCCGACGTCGTCGTCTCCTGTGCCGGTTTCTGGGGTCCAAACATCGGCAAGATGGTGGGCACCGCCATTCCGTTGTTGCCGCTGGGCCACCAGTTCGCCTGGACCACTCCGGCACCAAGCCTGGCGGGGATCAACGAACTGCCCAGCGGTGCCAGCCGCCCGATCCTGCGCTACCAGGACCGCGACCTCTACTACCGGGAATGGGGGGACCGCATCGGGATCGGTTCCTACGCCCACCGTCCGATGCCCGTCGACCTTGATGCCCTGCCACGGTACAGGCCGGAGGAAATCACCTCCGAGCGCATGCCGTCCAGCCTGCCCTTCACGCCGGAGGATTTTGCGGCCGAATGGGAAGCGACCCGGGAACTACTGCCGGATTTGGGCAACACCCAGATCCAGCGGGGCTTCAACGGCATCTTCTCCTTCACCCCGGACGGTGGTTCCCTGGTGGGCCAGTCCCGTGAGGTCGACGGCTTCTATGCCGCCGAGGCCGTGTGGGTCACTCACGGGCCGGGCATCGCCAAGGCAGTCGCGGAGCTGATCATCACCGGCCAGTCGAAGACGGACCTGAGCGACTGCGACCTGAACCGCTTCGAAGATGTCCAAACCACCGATGAATACGTCAGCGAGACCTCGCAACAGAACTTCGTGGAAATCTACGATATTCGCCATCCGTTGGAGCCACGGCTCAAGCCGCGCAACGTGCGCACCAGCCCGTTCTTCAGCCGGCAGCAGGCATTGGGCGCCTTCTACCTGGAAGGCGCCGGTTGGGAACGGCCGCACTGGTACGAAGCGAACGCGGCGTTGCTCGATCAGATGCCCGACGGCTGGGCCGCGTCCCCTCGCGACGACTGGTCGAGGATGTTCCATTCGCCGATCGCAGCCGTTGAAGCGTGGAAGACGCGCACCGCGGTGGCGATGTTCGACATGACCCCGTTGAAGCGTGTGGAAGTGACCGGCCCCGGTGCCGGGCCGTTGCTTCACCGCCTCACCACGTCGAGTATGCTCCGTGCCCCGGGTGCGGTGAGCTACACCCTGCTGTTGGACGCAGCCGGCGGGATCACCAGTGACATCACGGTCGCCAGGCTTTCCGAAATGGTGTACCAGGCGGGCATCAATACCAATGGTGATGTCGCCTACCTGACCCGGGAGGCCCGCAAGCACTGCGAGCAGCATCCCGACCAGTGGGTGACAGTACGTGACATCACCGGCGGGACCTCGTGCATCGGTCTCTGGGGACCGTTGGCTCGCGAGGTGATCAAGAAGGTCACCGCAGATGACATGAGCAACGACGGGTTGAAGTATTTCCGTACCAAGCAGATCTCCATCGCCGGGATTCCGGTCACCGCCATGCGCCTTTCCTACGTCGGCGAACTGGGCTGGGAACTCTATGCATCCGCAGATGTGAGTCAGCGACTCTGGGACGTCCTGTGGGAAGCCGGACAGGAACAAGGCCTGATCGCCGCAGGACGCGAGGCGTTCAACTCGCTGCGATTGGAGAAGGGCTTCCGGTCCTTCGGCACCGATATGAACACCGAACACGAACCGGAACAAGCCGGGCTGGGATTTGCGGTGAAGGCCTCCAAAACCGACGACTTCGTGGGCAAGGATGCCCTGATGTCCCGTGCCGCGGCAGCCACCAAACGCCTGCGCTGCCTGACCATTGACGATGGTGTCTCCGTCGTCCTGGGCAAGGAACCGGTTTACGTCGACGGGGTCCCCGCGGGCTACGTCACCAGTGCCGCCTACGGCTACACGGTGCGCAAGCCCATCGCCTACGCCTGGGTGCCGACCGACATCCAGACGGGTGACGCGGTCCAGATCGAGTACTTCGGACAGCCCATCGCCGCAACGGTTGTCGACGAACCACTCTACGACCCCCAGATGGAACGACTGCGCGGCGTCTCGCTGGCCACTTCCCCCAGCTAGATCCGAGCACGTATCGGGGCCCGGCGCCCGCTCATGGCGAGCGGGTCCCGGGCCCCGCTGCGTTGATCGGCACTCCCCAGCATGAGCAGGTTGATTCCGGAACCCGACAGGGCGCTCCGGCACCCGGCCCTGGCGTGGTGGCTTCGGGCAGTTGTGCCTCCGTGGCCGTCACCGCGTGGGGGCCACCCGGAGCCTCGACGCCGAAGGACTGGACGGCCGCTCCGCGTAGGATCCTGCCATGGGTAACCAACCGCAGAAGTTTGACCTCATTGTCGTGGGCGCCGGCCTGGCCGGATTGGTGGCGGCCACCGAGGCGACCGACGCCGGCCGCCGGGTCCTGCTGATCGACCAGGAACCGCAGGCCAACCTCGGCGCGCAGGCCTGGTGGAGCTTCGGGGGCCTGTTCCTGGTCGACAGCCCCGAACAACGACGGCTGGGCATCCGCGACTCCGTGGACCTGGCCCTGCGCGACTGGTCCGACACCGCGGGGTTCGACCGTCCCGAGGACCACTGGCCCCGCCGCTGGGCCGAGGCCTACGTGCACTGGGCCGCCGGCGAAAAGCGCGCCTGGCTGCACGGACTCGGCATCCGGCTGTTCCCGGTGGTCGGCTGGGCCGAACGCGGCGGATACGGGGCCAGCGGCCCGGGGAACTCGGTGCCGCGCTTCCACATCACCTGGGGCACCGGCCCCGGACTCGTCGAACCCTTCGCGAACAAGGCCCTGGCCGCCGTGTCGACCGGCCTGCTCACCGTGCGCTGGCGTCACCGGCTGGACGAACTGCTGCTCGACGACGGCGCCGTCACCGGGGTGCGCGGGGCGGTCCTGGCCGATTCGGCGGCGCCCCGCGGCGAACCCAGCAACCGCGAGGAGGTGGGCGGTTTCGAGTACCAGGCCTCCGCCGTCGTGCTGTGCACCGGGGGCATCGGCGGCAACCCGGACAAGGTGCGCGCCGCCTGGCCGGCCCGGCTGGGCACCCCGCCGGAACGGATGATCGCCGGCGTCCCGGCCCATGTGGACGGGCGCGGACTGGACATCGGCGCCGCCGCCGGCGGGCACCTGGTCAACGGCGACCGCATGTGGCACTACACCGAGGGCATCATCAACCACGGTCCGGTGTGGGACAACCACGGGATCCGGATCCTGCCCGGGCCCAGCTCGTTGTGGCTGGACGCGCTCGGCCGGCGGCTGCCCACGCCGCTGTGGCCGGGCTTCGACACGCTGGGCACGCTGGAGCACCTGCGCGGGACCGGGCACGACCATTCATGGTTCATCCTCAACCGGCGGATCATCGGCAAGGAATTCGCGCTGTCGGGCTCCGAACAGAACCCCGACCTGACCGGCAAGGACATCCGCGCGGTCCTGCGCCGCGCCGTGACCGCGGTGCCGGGCCCGGTGCAGGCGTTCCTGGACCGTGGCGAGGACTTCGTGCAGGCGGACACCGTGGCCGCACTGGTGGCGAAGATGAACCGGCTCGCGGGCGCCGACCTGCTCGATCCGGCGGCGATCGAGCGCGAGGTCGCCGCGCGTGATGCCGAGGCGGCCAACGGCTTCAGCAAGGACCCGCAGCAGATGGCCGTCCAATCGGCGCGCAGCTACCTGGGGGACAAGCTGATCCGCACGGTCGCCCCGCACCGGCTGGTGGACCCGAAGGCCGGCCCGCTGATCGCCGTGCGCTTGCACGTCCTCACCCGCAAGTCGCTCGGCGGGCTGGAAACCGATCTGGACTCGCGCGTCCTCGCCCCCGGCGGCACCCCGGTGCCGGGACTGTATGCGGCCGGGGAGGCCGCAGGGTTCGGCGGCGGAGGGATCCACGGGTACCGGGCGCTGGAAGGAACGTTCCTGGGCGGCTGCCTGTTCAGCGGCCGCGCCGCAGGGCGGTCCGCGGCGGCCGTCGGCTGATGGCCGGGTCGGCCTGGCCATAGGGGGATGGCGGCCGGTCACCGTGACGGTGGCCGGACCGGTGCCGGGCTGGCGTCAGTGCCGCGCCCAGAAGGTCGTGCCCATCGCGACCCCGACCAGACCGAAGAACACCCCGATGTACAGGGGGTTGAACATCTGGCCGGAAATGATCGATTGCAGGACGGCGAATGCCCCGAACAGCAGCATGATGCAGATGCCCGCGACGATGTACTCCACGCCCTGGTGATGGTGATGGGCGTGGGCGGCACCCCGATGATCCATTGCAGTAGCCATGCTTTGAATGTACGCCCGGGTGCGGGCAAGTTCCATAGCTAGACTGGAAGCCCGGGACGGGCCCCACCGGGCGTGGCCCCGTCCACCATCGACCCGGAACCATTGAGGGACATCCATGAGTGAACAGCACCCGAACCAGCTCCGGTCGGGCTACCCGTATCCCGGCCAGCCCGGGTGGAACCAGCAGCCGCCGGCCGCCACCGGGATGACCAAGGCCGCCATGATCGTCGGCATCATCGCCGTCGTGCTGTCCTTCATCCCCTTCGTCGGGTTCATCTCCTTCGTGCTGGGCACGATCGCCGTGGTGCTGGGCATCATCGCCCTGGTGAAGAAGCGCCCCCGGAAGGGGTTCGCGCTGACGGGGCTCATCACCGGTGCCGTTGCGCTGATCGTCTGCGTCGTCTACATCTTCGTGCTCATCGCCTTTGCCCATGTGGTGAAGCAGGGCGCCGGGCAGACCGCGCCGTACACCTACACCGTCACCGGTGAGGGCGCCTACACCGTCAACTACCTCACCGAGGACATCGACCAGGTCACGACGCAAGAGGTCAAGGGCGGGACGTTCACCAAGGACGTCACCGCCAGCACGCTGTTCGGCCTGGTCGGCGCCACCAACGCCAAGGGGAACACCGGCGAGATCACGTGCAAGGTCACCGACGACCAGGGCTCCGTCGTCTCGACCAAGACCTCGTCGGGCTCGGCGGCCCAGGTCACCTGTCCGGTGGTCGAAGGCATCACCAAGTAGCCGACCGGACCGCCGGGCGGGCCTACTTGCGGTGGCCGACGGCCCGCCGCGCGGCCAGCCGCTCCTCGACGATGCGGGTGCTCGTCTCCGCCGCCCCGCCCGGGCCCACCGCGAGGTAGACGGGGGCCTCGTGGACGGGCCGGTCCTCGTCGTCGTACCGGTAGGGGACGTACGTGCCGCCGGAGCGGCGCACGAGCAGGATCCCTGCGGCGACGTCCCACGGGTTGGTGTCGAAGCCGAAGGTGACATCGGTCCACCCCGCCGCCACGTGAGCCAGGGCCAGCGCCCCGCTGACCGTGCGGCGGACGGTGGCGTAGCGGGTGACCAGCGTGCCGAAGGCCTCGACGGCGGCCCGGCCGTCGAGCGCGATGGCCTCCGCCGAGGGGTAGTCGGTCATCAGGGAGGAACGGGTCTCGTCAGTGCGCGACGGGGGTGACAGCGGCTCGCCGTTGAGCCAGGCGCCCTCGGCGTTGGCCGAGAACATCAGCTCGGCGATCGGGTCGTAGACGACGCCTGCCAACAGCTCGCCGTCCAACGCCGCGGCGATGGACACGCAGAAGAACGCGACGCCGTGGGCGAAGTTGCTGGTCCCGTCGATCGGGTCCACGATCCACTCGATGCGCCCGGCGCCCTGGTGTCCGCCTTCCTCGCCGAGGATCCTGCTGTCGGGGCAGGCGGCGAAGAGGTGCTCGGCGAGGGCGGCCTCGCTGGCCCGGTCGAACTCGGTGACCAGGTCGTGCGCGTTCTTCTTCTCGGTGGCCTCGGCGCCGGCACGGAAGGCGATGCGGAGCATCGGCCCGACGCCGCGGGCCGCTTCCTCGGCGATCGAGCGGAGCTGTTCGGCCAGCTGGGGCGTGTTCTCTGCGGTATCCACCCCGCCAGCCTAGCCGCCCCTAATGCTCGTCGAGCTGCTCGGGCTGGCGGCCCAGGGCGAAGTGGCGGCCGGAGACCGACGTCGGGGTGATCTCCACCCAGAAGTCCTTCAGCGTCTGGACCCAGGGGTCCACGCCCGAAGCCCGTGCCGCCTCGATGTCCGCGTCCGTCTCCAGCACCCGCGCCGTGCCCCGCACGACGACGGACCAGGCCTCGTCGCTGAGGATGCCGTCGGACTCGAAGGCCACCTGCGGGTTCACCGTCAGGCCGGCCAGCTTGGATCCGGCGGCGGAGCGCAGGTACAGGCGGCCGTTCGCGGCCCCGTGGTTGACGGGGGTGATCTCCGGCCGGCCCTCGAAGGCCGTGGCGATCCGCCCGTGCCGGCTGTGCCCCAACAGGGTCCAGCACTGCTCGTCGTCGAGCACCAGGACCGGTTCGTTGTCTGCGTGTGAGTACATCATGGCCCAAGTATTCTACGGAGTGTAGAAAACGACAAGGGGTGGCCGGTCGCGGCGTGCGGAGGGGGCGTGAAAGACTGGCGCCATGTCACCACGCAAACCATCATCGTTGCGGCAGCATCTGGGGGTCAGGCTCGAGGACTCCTGGCATGCCTTCCGCGAGGCCAACGGCCGTGAGCGCGGAATGGTCCCGACGGTCCTGCCCTTCCGCGGGTATGGCCTGTCCGCAGATGGGGGAGCCGGCTGGGTGCGCATCCTGGCCCGGATCGTCGTGGCGCCGCCGCACACGTTCCGCAACGGCGTCCCGCGCTCGAAGGTCGTGGCCGACAGCGTGCGGGGCTGGCGCAACTTCATCTCCCCGCCCATCGCCTTTGCCGACGTCACCGTGACCATCGCCGGGTCCCGGCACACCGTCCGTGCCGACCGTGGCGGCGTGCTCGACGCCCACATCGAGACCACGCTGGGGCCCGGCTGGCATACCGTCATCCTGTCCACCGAGGAGTCCGCCGAGGTCACCGCCCGCATCTTCGTCGTGGACGGATCCTGCGAGTTCGGGCTGATCTCCGACGTCGACGACACCGTCGTGGTCACCGCGCTCCCGCGCCCCCTGCTGGCCGCCTGGAACTCGTTCGTGCTGGACGAGCACGCCCGCGTGGCCACCCCCGGCATGGCCGTCATGATGGAACGCGTGCTGCGCGGGCGACCCGGCGCCCCGGTGCTCTACCTCTCCACCGGCGCCTGGAACGTGGCCCCCACGCTGAGCCGGTTCCTCGCCCGCAACCTCTACCCCGAGGGCCCCCTGCTGCTCACCGACTGGGGACCCATCGAGACCGGCTCGGCCAGCGGGCGCTGGTTCCGCTCCGGCTCCCAGCACAAGGTCGACCAGCTGCGCCGGCTGGCCGCCGAGTTCCCGCAGATGAAGTGGCTGCTGGTCGGCGATGACGGCCAGCACGACCCGGAGATCTATGCCGGTTTCGCCCAGCGCTACCCGCAGAACGTCAAGGCGATCGTCATCCGCCAGCTGACCCCCTCCGAGGCGGTCCTGGCCGGCGGCCGCTCCCAGCGGACCGTGAACTCGACGCCCGGCGTCGAGTGGATCTACGCCCCCGACGGGGCCCGCATCCTCACCGAACTCGAACGCCTGGGGATCGTCTCCGACGAGGACCAGCACGTCGACCACCAGGAGCGCCGCCGCCTCCGCCAGCAGTGGCCGGACGGCAAGCCGCGGGACGAGGCGCCGGGGGAGGACGCATGAGCGGGCGCAAGCTGCGCGTCGCGGTCCCCATGCGCTGGGGCGACATGGACGCCTACGGCCACATCAACAACGTGAACCTGGTGCGCATGATGGAAGAGGCGCGCATCGCCGGCTTCGGCGTCCCGGGCGGCACCGGCAAACCCGGCAACGAGCCGATGGTCGACCTGTTCTCCGCCGTCCCGGCCAACACCCAGATCCTCGTCGTCGAGCACCGGGTGCGCTACGTCTCCCCGCTGGACTACCGCAATGTGCCGGCCCAGGTCGACATCTGGCTCTCGGGCGTCAAGGCGGCCAGCTTCGACGTCTGCTACGAATTCCACGACCCGGTCGACGGCGGCCTGTGCGTGCGCGCGAGCACGACCCTGGCGTTCTTCTCCGTCGGGAACCAGCGGCTGCTGCGCCTGCCACCGGAGGAACGCGCCAAGCTCGAGGAGTTCACCGGCGAACCGGTCTTCCGGTGACCGCGGCAAACGCGGCAGCCAGCTCGGCATCATGCTCCAGCCGGCACGGCTCCAGCGGACCGGGGGCCAGCTGCACGTAGGCGCGTCCGGCGCTGATGTGCGGATCGGCCGGCAGGCCCAGGACGCCGGCGCCCGGATGCCAGTGGCACATCGCCGAGCCCACCAGCGGCACCCCGATGCCGTCGTCGTGCCCCGGTGCCGGTGCGGGCGGGGAGCACCGCAACGTTGCCGCGAATTCGCCGACGCCGTGGTGGTGGCCGCGCCAGCGCGCCCCGGACGGGCAGGCCATGGTGAGCGCCTGGGCCGGCAGGTCGACGAAGACGGTGACGGGGACCCAGCCGGCGGCGTCGGCGAGCAGCCCGGGACTGATTCCGGGTGTCGGCGGCAGGTGCCCGGGCGTGGCGGAACAACAAGCGGATTCGCTGCGGGTGCGGGACAGGTGGCCCATCGGGTGCCTTTCGCGTGCTCTTGCCCGACACCGTGCGCGCCGGACCGCTTCGTCATCCGAACCACCCGTGAAGCATGGGGTTGGTGTGCGGCCGGGTCGGAGCCCGTGCGTGGCCGCAGCTCGTGAAGCTGCCACCAGCCTAGCGGATCCGGCCCGCGGTGTAACTTCTTCGCCCGTGGCGAAGCCGGTTTGCGTTGGCCGTCCGCGTGGGATGGGATGGGGGAAAGACTTTTGCCGGGTCGTGCCCGGCGCCCGAAGGAGTGATCCGCGAATGACCGTCCCCGCAGCTGCCCGGCCGCCGCGCCCGCTGGTGGTGCTGGAGGTGGTGACCCGGCGTAAGATCGGCAAGCACATGGTCCGCCTGACCCTGGGCGGGGAGGGCTTCGCCGCCTTCCGCAACAAGGACGCCACCGACAAGTACGTCAAGCTGCTCTTCGCCGACCCCGCCCTGGGCCTGACCCCGCCCTACGACCTGGACGAACTGCGCACCGTGCTGCCGCCCGAGCGCATGCCGGTGCGGCGCACCTACACCGTGCGCAGCGTCAACGAGGCGGCCCGGACCCTGCAGATCGACTTCGTCGTGCACGGCGAGGACGGCATCGCCGGACCGTGGGCGAACCACGCCAAACCCGGCGACCTGGTCTGCTTCTCCGGCCCCGGCGGGATGTACCTCCCGTCGCCGGATGCCGGCTGGCACCTGCTCGCCGGCGACGAATCCGCGCTGCCGGCCATCGCCGCGGCGCTGGAGGCGATGGACCGCTCCGCCGTCGGGGAGGTCTACGTCGAGGTCGCCGAGGAGAAGGACGAGATCAAGTTCAAGGCCCCCAAGGGCATGAACGTGCACTGGTTGCACCGCGGCGGCCCGTTCACCCCGGAGAGCACCAGGCTCGCCGCGGCCGTGATGGCCGGGACCTGGCACGACGGGGACGTGCAGGTCTTCGCCCACGGTGAGCGCGAGATGGTCAAGGCGCTGCGCCGCTACCTCGCCGACGAGAAGGGCGTGGACCGCAAGGCGCTCTCGCTCTCCGCCTACTGGGCGTTCGGCCGGGCCGAGGAGACGTTCCAGGCCGAGAAGCGCGAACCGATCGGGCAGATCTTCCCCGACGAACCCGGCGTCCAGGCCGCGGTCCGCGGCTGAGGCCTGCGGTGCCGGGCATCGTCCCGGCGCAGGATCCTGCACGACGGCGGCCGCTACTTCGCGTACGCTTCCCCGGTCCACAGGTGGAACAGTGCATGCGCCCGGTAAGGGCGCCACGCCTCGGCGCGGGCTTCGGCCTCCGGGGCGCTGATCCGCCCCAGGGCACGGCGCAGCACCAGGTCCCCGGGAGTGAACGCGTCCGGTTCCAGGCGGGCCCGGACCGCCAGGTAGTCGGCGCTCCACGGGCCGATGCCCGGCAACGCCAGCAGTTGACCGCGGGTCAACGGGAAGGTGCCGTCGGCCGCCGCCCCGGAACCGGCCGCGACGAACGCTCCCGCCACGGCCAGCAGGGTTCGGGTCCGTGCCCGGGTCAAACCGATCGCTGCCTGGAGTTCGTCCTCCGGGATCCGCGCGACGACATCCGCCGACGGGAACAGGTGCAGCCCGTACACCTGCGTCCCGCCCCACCGCGCCACCAAACGGCCGGCGAAGGTCCGCATGGCCGCCACCGAGACCTGTTGGCCGAGCACCGTGGTCGCCGCGGCCTCGAAGGCATCCGGGTAGCCGATGCGCCGCAGCGCCGGGCGCCGGGCCACCAGCCGGGCCAGCAACGGATCGCGGGACAGGTGCGCGTTGACCGGCTCGAGGTCTTCGGCGAGACCGAACCACCGGCAGACCAGCGCTGCGACCGCCGGTTCCTCGTCGGCGGCGAGCGGATCTCCGACGCCCCGGACCAGTACCGCGTCGTCGGTGAACCGCAAACCCAGGGTGGCCGTGCGTCCATCGAGCCGGACCGGCCTGCGGTGTTCATCGCCCACCCGCTCGTCGATGCCGGGGATCGCGTGCGCGGCGAGCGTGGCCAGGCACATCAGCGGATCCAGCCGTCCGGTGGCGCCCACGCGCAGCGCCGGTCCCGGGTCCTGCCGCGTCACATCCATGGTCAGCGAGTCTAGTTCCCGGGACGGGGTGCTGGGACACTGGTCGACATGGAAGAGATGTCGGCCTTCCGCCGGGCCGCAACCGAGGCGGCCCGCGGCAGGCAGGGCCCGTCCACTGCGCTCCGGTGGAGTGGACCGCCGGCTCCACGCCTCGTGGTCCTGGTCGAAGGGGCCAGTGACCGGGTGGCCCTGGAGACGCTGGCCGGCTGCCGGGGACGTGACCTCGACGCCGACGGGGTGTGCGTGCTGCCGATCGGCGGGGCCACCGGAGCCGACCGGCATGTCCGTGTGCTGGGGCCCGAGGGGCTCGGCATCACGTTGGCGGGCCTCTGCGACGAAGCCGAGGAACGGTTCTTCCAGCGGGCCGTGGGACGCGCCGGCCGGCGCCCGAACCTGGACCGTGATGCCATGTGCGGCCTCGGGTTCTTCGTCTGCCGCGCCGACCTGGAAGACGAGCTGATCCGCGCCCTGGGCGTCGACAGGGTCCAGGCCGTGCTGGCGGACGAAGGCGACCTGCGCCGGTTCCGGATCTTCCAGCGCCAGCCCGACCAGCGTGGGCGGCCGCTCCACCGCCAGCTGCGCCGTTTCCTGGGCACCATCAGCGGCCGCAAGGAACGCTACGCACGCTCGCTCACCGCCGCGCTGGACCCGCAACGGGTTCCGCCGCCCCTGGAAGCCCTGTTGGACCGGTGCTGATGCCCCGGCGGCGCGATGCGCTGCACCGGCCATCGGCGTAGGATCGCCGCATGGGTGACGTCGGGGCCTATCTGGAAACGGTCGGCGGAAATGACCGCCTGGCGCTCGAACGCGTCTACGCGATCGCCCGGGACGTGGTTCCGGCCGCCGAGGAGGGCACCAGCTATGCCATGGCGGCACTCCTCTACCGCGGCAAGGGCCTCGTGGCCACGGTGAAGGCCAAGAAGTTCCTGTCGATGTATCCCTTCAGCGGACAGGTGATCGCCCGCCACCACGACCTGCTGTCCGGCTTCGAGACGACGACGGGCAGCATCCACTATTCGGCGGACCACCCGTTGCCCGAAGACACCCTGCGCATCATGGTGCAGGCACGCCGGGAGGAGATCGACGCAGCGGCTGGATAGGCTGGAACCCATGTTGGTCTCCGTGATCGTCCTGCTGGTCGCCTATGTCGTCATCGCCTTCGTCGTGCTGGGATGCGCTTCCGGGCGTATTGCCCCCAACCCGATCGCCGGCATCCGCACCCCCACGATCATGGCCAACGAGCAGACGTGGCTCATCGGGCACCAGGCGGCGAAGGTCCCCACCCTGGTCGGTGTCGCTGCGGGAGCGGCGTGCGCCATCGCCGTGTTCTTCGTCGCGGCGGAGCAGACGCGATCGCTCCTCACTGCCGTATCCGTCGCCCTGATGCTGGTGGGATTGGTCGTGGGTGCCCTCGCCGGAACGCGGGCAGCCCGTTCCGTCCTGGTGGACTCGGAACGGCACTGACGTCCGCCGGGGCGGGGCGGGCTCTCCGTACGCCGCGTGCCCGTGGGGTGTGACTTCATGGGCTGGCCTTCGTTCCGCGAACGACCTATCATCGTAATATGACGATGATAGCGAAGGCGGCCGAACCAACAACCGTCGCACTGGCTCCCGCCGCCGCGCTGTTCCACGGTCTGGCCGACCCGACCCGTCTGCTCATCCTGCGCCACCTGCGTTCGGGCGAGCACAAGGTCAAAGAGCTCACCGACCACCTGGGGCTGGCCCAGAGCACCATCAGCGCCCACCTTTCCTGCCTGCGCGACTGCGGGCTCGTCGTCTCCCGTCCAGTTGGGAGGGCCAGCATGTTCTCGCTGGCCGAGGTCGACGGCCTGGAGGCGATCCTGGTCGCCGCAGAATCCCTCCTGGCCGCCACCGGCCGCGAGGTCGCCCTGGGTGCCCACCACTGGCACGAATCCCACGGCACCGGGACGGCAACGCCATGAGCCACGGACACTCCCACGACCACAGCGGCGGGGCGATCGCCCACCGGCCCCGGCTGGCCATCGCCTTCGCGATCACCGCGGCGATCCTCATCGCCGAGGTCATCGGCGCCGTCATCACCGGCAGCCTGGCGCTGCTGGTCGACGCCGCCCACATGCTCACCGACGCGGCCGGGCTGCTCATGGCCCTGACGGCGGCCACCCTCATGGGCCGGCCCGCCACGGACCGGCGCACCTGGGGATTCCGCCGTGCCGAGGTCCTCTCGGCGACCGCCCAATCCACCCTGCTGCTCGCCGTCGGGCTCTACGCGATGATCGACGGCATCCGCCGCCTCTTCGCCCCGCCGGAGGTGGCCGCCACCGGCCTCCTCGTCTTCGGCATCATCGGCCTGCTGGGCAACGTCATCGCCATCGCGGTGCTCAGCTCGGGCCGCGGAGCCAACCTGAACATGCGCGCCGCGTTCCTCGAGGTCATCAACGACGCGCTCGGATCCGTCGCGGTGATCGTCGGGGCGGTCGTCATCGCCACCACGGGGTGGATGCGCGCCGACGCGCTGGCGGCGATGTTCATCAGCGCGCTGATCCTGCCGCGCGCCTTCCGACTGCTCCGCGAGACCACGTCGATCCTGCTCGAATCGACCCCGCACGGACTGGACCTGGAGGAGGTGCGCGGACATCTGCTCTCCCATGAGCTGGTGCTCTCCGTCCACGACCTGCATGCCTCCCAGATCGCCACGGGACTGCCGGTGCTCACGGCCCACGTCGTGGTCCGCGATGAGGCCTTCCACGACGGGCGGGCCTCCCGTGTCCTGGATTCACTGCAGGCGTGCGTGGCCGGTCACTTCGACGTGAGCATCGAGCACTCCACGTTCCAGATCGAGGCCGAGAGCCACTCCGACCACGAGCAGCACTTCCACCCGTAGGCCGCAGGGAACCCGGATCCTCAGCGCAGGATGAAGTCCGTGGCGACTGCGGGGGAGAGGCCGGTCTCCACGAAGCCCGAGACGCTCGACCCCGGATGCTTGATGATGTCGGTGACGGACCCGAGGTGCTGGGCCAGGTCGATCTTGTCCTCGGGCGCCGCGAGCAGCAGCTGGAATCCGAATTCCTGCAGCGCGTTGATGCCGGCGGCGGCGTAGTCCGAGTTCGCCTGGATGAACGCCTCGTCGATCATCACGGTCCCGTAGGTGGTGAAGCCCTGCAGGGCGAAGCCCAGCTGGTAGGCCAGCGCGGCGCCCATGATGAACGAGGTGAAGCGCTGCCCCTCGCCCCCGGAGAGCGTCCCGGGTTCGAGCCCGTTCTCGACCTCGCCACCGGGCTTGTGCTCGTTGCAGCTGATCTGCACGTGTTGGCGGACATCCAGCACGGTGTCCCGCCAGGCGGAACGGGCCGGGTCGTCGAGGTCGTCGACCAGTTTCTCGAGTGCCTTGTAGTTGGCGCTCAACTCGTCGGCGCCCCGGGAACCGTAGGCGTTGCCGAGCGCGTCCTTGAGGGCGTTGCGGAACTCCCGCGCCTCGTCGGGAATCGTGGTCCTGACCTCCAGGCGCAGGCGCGAGCCGTGCTCGAAGGGGACATCGGCCAGGATCTGGTTCAGCGGCAGGATGCGCTCGCCGATGCCTCGGCGCTCCTCCTCGAGCAACTGCAGCAGATCGGAGAACCGCTCGTAGGACCGGTTGGAGAAGTATTCGCGGAATTCCTCCTGGCGTTGCGGCAACCCCTCATCGACGATGGCCCGGTGCAGCGCCACGTAGTGCGGGGCGCTGGCGATGCCGGTGCCGAACGACGCCGAGGTGGAGACGCCGAAGTCGCGGGTGAACTGCCGGAACGTCTCCGTCAGGGACGCCTCGGTGGCGAACACCAGTTCGCGCAACTCCGTGATCCGCTCGCCCAGCGCCAGCGACGTCGCCGACACCGCGGCGTCGAGTTCGCCCAGTTCGACCGCTGCACCGGCATCCAGGCGGCGCATGGCCTCGGCCAGCAACTCCTCCTGCACCAGTTCGGCCTTCGCCGCCTCCTCGGGGGCACCGGCGGAACTGGAGCGCTGTGCGGCATCGAGCTGGCTGTTCGCCCGGGTCGCACGCTGCTCCAGGGACCGGGTCTCGCTGCGCAACACGGCCAACTGCCCGACGGCGGACTCGAGTTCGGCGCGGGCCTCGCCCAACGCCGTGCGCAGCCCGGCCAGATCCGTGCTCGAATCCATGGCCTCGGCCATGCGGGTTTCGAGCTCGGCCACCGCGGCCGACTGCACGGAGGAATCCAGCGCGGAGAAGGGCCGGTTGTCGGCGGCCAGCTCGCGCAGCAGCGTGAGCTTGCGGGCCAGGGAGTCCTTGGATCGGCTGCGTTCGGCGGCAAGGTCCTCGGCTTCCTGCCGGTCCACCTCCAGGCTGGAGACCCGGGCCTCGAGCTCGGCGATCTTCTCCTCGTTGGTGAAGCCCAGCAGGTAATCCGAGGCGGCGATTTCCCGGGTGTCGCGTTCGAACGCGCCCCGGCCGGACTTGATGGTCCCGGCCCGGGAGATGGCCCGCTTCTCGGCATGCAGGTCGGCATCGCTGTCGACGCACGTGAAGTCGTGGTCGGCGGCGATCTTGCGCTGCAGCCACAGTCCGGCGTCGGACTGCTTGAACTCGAGCTTCCCCACCAGGGCCCGGGAGCCGGCGGCGGCCACCGGGTCGGAGTCCCCGCCGGGGAGGTGGGCGGACAGGTCGATCCAGCGCAACCGGCCATACCCTTCCAGCCGGTCCGCGGCGGCGGTGACCTTCTCGAGGTCGGTCCCGCGCACCAGCAGCGTGGTGGCCAGGGACCGCAGCGCCTTCTCCGCTGCAGGACGCCAGCCGCCCGCCCCGGGGGCCATGTCCACCAGCTCCCCGGCGAAGGGCAGGTCCTCGGCAGCCAAGCCGGTTTCGGAACAGATGCGGCGGCGGGCCGCGGCGGAGAGCCCGTCGATGTTGGAGCCGCGTCGGGCGTAGGAGTCGATGTCCTGGCGCAGCTTCTGGGACTTCTCGCGGGCTTCCATGGAGGCGGCCATCGCCTCGTACTCCATGGTCCGGGCATCCTTGGCCACGCCCTGCAGGGTCTCGGCGGTCACGGCTGCCTGGCGGCGCGCCGCCTGCAGTCCGGAGGCGGAAAACGCCAACTGCACCCCGGCGTCGTCCATCTGGGCCTTCAGCGTCGAGGCGATGGACTCGCGGTCGGCGAGGCGTCCGCGGGCGGCCTCGAGTTCGCGTTCGAGGGCCTGGACTGCCTGCCCGCCATGGGAATCGTGCTGTTCGGTCAGCGAGCGGACGCGTTCCTCCAGCGCGGTCTTGGCCTCGGCGGCGGCATCGATGGCCGAGCGGTTCCCGGAGAGCTCGGCGGTGATGCGCCGGGATTGGCTACCGAGCAGGTCGGCCGCGAGATGCTCGCGCAGCAGGGGCAGCTGCACCCGGGCCAGCTCGGTGGTCCGGTGCAGTTGCGCGCTGAGTTCCTGGTGGCGCTTGTGCTGTTCGGGCACGAGTTCGAGGGCGTCGCGCTGGGCCCGGGCCTCCTCGAGCTGGCGGTGGATCCCGCGCAGGTGGGAGAAGTCCTCGATCGCGCCGGTGGCGGCCTTCAGCGTCGCGGGGACCTCCAGGACCTCATAGCGGAAGAACTGGTTGACGCCGCGGTCCAGGCCCTTGCCGTTCTGCAGGGTGCGCAGCAGCGAGAACGCCTTGTCGTTGTCGATCCCCAGGCGCCGGCGGAACCGTTCGGCGAAGGTGCGGTGCACGTCGAACGCCTCGAACCCGGGCAGCGCCTTCACCAGCGAGGAGGGGGAGAAGCGCCGCGACCCGTGGTCCTCCAGGGCGGCGGTGTCCAGGGTCCCCTCGCCGATGACGTAGTGCTTGCCGACCTGGCCCTCCAGGCCCTGGGAGGGCAGGTCGAACAGGGCGCCGATGCAGGTCTTCGTGCCCAGCCCGTCTTCGAAGGTCAGGGCGATGGCGCTCCAGGTGGCACCGGGGCGCTGGTACAGCGTGCCGGCCTCGGTCTTGAACCGGCGGCCGCGCATGTAGGAGTACGTGGTCCGCCGGTCCTTGCGCGTCGAGGCCTCATGGGCCGACTCGTTCAGGCGGGGGGCCGCATGGAAGATGTGCCCGATCCCGTCGAACAGGGTCGACTTGCCCACGCCCGGGTGGCCGGTGAGCAGGGTTCCGTTGCGGTCCACATAGAGTTCGTGCCGGCCGTGGAAGGTGCCCCAGTTGATGACCTGGATCGAACACAGGCGCTGCTGTCCCGGGTTGATCGCGTCCCCGAAGGGCAGTGTCTGGGAGATGCTCACCGGGCGGCTCCTTCGGTGTCGGTGGTGGGTGCGGCCGCGTCGGGTTCCCCGGCATCGGCCTCCGCGGTCTCGGCGTCATCGTCCTCGCCGGCGTCGAGGCCGGCGGGAAGGTCCAGGTCAAGCGTGGACTCCGGTGTCCCCTCGGCGGAGCGGTCCAGGGAGTCCAGATACGCGGGGATCTGGTCGATCGAATCGAACGGCAGGGCCAGGGCCAGGGCGCCGGAGACGCGGTACTCGTCGTCCAGCTCCGTGGGGAGGATGAGCTTGAGGCTCGCCAGCCGGGCCAGCGAGGAGTCGGTGAGCTCCTCGAGGCGCTTGTCGTCGACCGCGCCGGGGTGGCGGTGTTCCTCGAGGATTTCGCGGGCACCGGAGCGGGAAACGACCGGGTCCGTCCCGGTTCCGGAATGCCGGTCCAGCAGCAGGCGCAGCCGCAGGGCCAGCAGCGTCTCCTCGCGGCGCAGCGGTTTACGCGGCACGATCGCCGTGGTGTGGACGGTTTCGGTGGGAACCGGCACGAGCAGGCCGATCTTGCGTTCGGTGTCCAGCTGCAGCTTCAGGAACAGTTCGGCGACGAATGCGGAGATCTCCGTCCGGCGGTCCAGGACCAGCTGCCAGAGCCGGGGGTCGGCCGTGCCGTCCAGGTAGGGCCCGCGCAGCAACCGGATCAGGGCCTGGCGCAGGGCCAGCGGGAACCGGCCGGTGTCGCCCTCGAAGAGCTGCTCCTCGGCCCGGCGCCCCGCGGGTGCCGCGGAAGCGCCGTCGTCGTACCCGGTCCCGGGGTCGTCGACCAGGTCCGCGTCCGCGGGCTCGGTGTCTGGTTCGGTGTGGCTCATGCGGGGTCCTTCGCGAAGGTGATGACGGGCAGGTAGGCGGTTCGTGCGGAGCCGTCGACCTGGGTGAATTCCAGCGACTCGAAGCGGGTGGTGTCCACGTCCTGGCCGGACGTGCGGGCGGTTTCGACCAGGTAGCGGATCGAGTTCACGTGGAGGTGGCCGAGCTCGAGTTCGGCGAACACGGCGCCCAGGGTGGCGCGGCCGCCGGCGGTGCGGCGGGCCGCGGAGATGGCTGCGTCGAGCCGGCCGGCGTCGGCCTTCGGGGTGGCCGGGGTGCGGCGGATGTCGGCGCTGGACACCGCCGGCGGGGCGGCGAGCCGGGGCGGGGCGAGGTGTTCCTGCGGGTCGAAGATCCCCAACCCGGACAGGGTGGAGAAGGCGGGGGCGTAGAGCCTGACCGGGGCCACCGGGGTCCGGGCCGCCAGGGCGGGGGAGCCGGCCACTGCGAGTTCGGCGGTGCGCACCGCCTTGCGCAACAGGACCGAGTCGCGGAACTCGTCCGATTGCACGTACGCGTGCAGGGACTCGGAGAGCTTGCCGTAGCTGGAGTGGACCTCGCCGGCCTGGCGGCGCAGCTCGCGCAGCAGGTTGGCCAGGGTGTGGCGTTCCTGCGCGTTCAGGCCGTCCACGAAATCGCGTTCGAGGACCTCGTTGATGGCGTGGCGGAAGCGGCGTTGCCGGGCGGGGTCGTTGAGGAACTCGGTGAATCCACGGAACGTCTCGCCCTCGGCGGTGCTGCGCAGCTGCCGGTCGCCTTCGAGCACCCGGCCGACGGCGACGCCCTTGGCGACCGAGGCCTCCATGATCTCGCGGCGGACCTGGTGGAGCATCTGGCGCACGCCGTCGCGCATGCGCTTGAAGTCGGCGGGCAGGTTGGCCGCCAGATCCAGCACGCTGCGGGCAGCCGCCACGGCCCCTTCCGCGGGGAGGACCGCGGGGCTGGTCCCGGATTGCAGGGCGTCGATGCGCTCGCGGCGTTCGGCGATCTCGGCCTCGAGTTGGCGGATCCGCGCCTCGGGATCCGGATCGGTTTCATGGGCGAGCGATTCGATGCTCGTCAGCAGCGTGTTCAGCCGTGATGAGTTCAGGTTGGTGCCCGAGCCGGAGAACCCCTCGAGGAAGGTCAGCACGCGGGAGGTGTGGGCCGTCGGCTCGTAGACGAACGCCCCGTCGATGAGCGGACGGGCCAGGTAGCCGGCCCGTACCCAGGCATCGGCATAGTGCTGGGCCTGCCACGCGTCGTTCAGCGGAGTGCCGGCCGCGCGCAGGTGCCGCAGGAAAGAATGCAGCGAGGCATGGAAGGACTCCAACGTGATGCGGGGCCGCGCCTGGGTGAACTCCGCGCGCAGGAACGCCACCGTCCACGGTGCGGCCGAGAGCAGTTTCCAGGCCGGGGAGGACCTGAATTCCTGCTGGTCGGCCCACGTCGCGGCTGCGGGTTCGGAGGGGTGCACTGGCTGCTCTCGGTTGTTGCGGGTCGGGGCGAGGGGGCCACGGGCGGGGATGGCACGCAGTGGCTCCGGCCTTCGATTCTAGGGCACTGCCGGATTCGGTGGCGGCGCACCGGGAGGCCCAGGCGGCGGTAATGCCCCGGTAACGCCGGGGTAATCCGGGCCCGGGCAGGATGGGCGGACCGCTGGCTGTGCCGAACGGCACTTCGGGGGAAGGAACGTCGATGACCCTTTTGTCCGTGGCCGCCCCGGAGGACGCATCCGGAGCCGACCGTGCCGTGCCCCTGAATGCCGACGCCCTGCAGGCGCTGCTGCCCCATCTGGTCAACCTTTCCGATGGACGGTTCTCCTCCGGCGGCCAGCTCACCACCGGCCCCGACGACGTGGACCGGATCTTCGACGCCTACCTGCCCGCCTTCGTGAAGGCCCAGGGCGGCCACGGCGTCCCGGTCGTCCTCTATGCCCACGGTGGACTGGTGTCCGAGGCAGCAGGGCTGGCCGGTGCGGCCCGCATGTGCCCCTGGTGGCTCGAAAACGGTGTCTACCCGTTGTTCTTCATCTGGGAAACCGGACTGTGGGATGCCCTGCGCTCCCTGCTCGGAGGTGGCCCCCGCGACCTGTCGGCACCCCGCGGATGGTTCGAGGACGGCGCCAACCGGGCCATCGAACTGGCCAGCCGCCCGCTGGGCAAAAAGGTCTGGGGCCAGATGAAGATCGGCGCCTCCCACGCGGTCGCCTCCGACGGCGGTGCCATGTACGTCGCGAAGCGTCTCGCCGCCTACACCCGGGAGCATCCCGGTGCCCTGGCGCTGCACGCCGCGGGGCACTCGGCCGGGTCGATCTTCCACTCCCGGTTCCTGCCGGCCTACCTGGACGCCGGCGGCCAGGACATCGAATCGTTGCACCTGCTGGCCCCCGCGGTCACCACGGCGGACTTCACCGAGCGTCTGCTCCCGCGCATCGGGGGCGACCAGGGCATCCGGTCGTTGTCGCTCTTCGGGATGACGCGGCAGACGGAGGAAGACGACAACGTGGTGGGCGTCTACCGGCGTTCGCTGCTGTGCCTGGTGCGTGCCGGATTCGAGGACGAGCCGGATACGCCGCTGCTCGGCTTGCAGGAATCGGTGCACGCCGACTCCCAGGTGGGCGCGCTCTTGGCGGGCCCGGCGGGAACGGCCATCTGGTCACCGACCAGCGGAGCTGCGGCCGATGCCTCGAGCCTGGCGAAATCCCACAGCTCATTCGACAACGACCCGGCCACCCTCGGGTCCGTCATGCGCCGGATTCTCGGCAAGACGACGATCATCGAATACCAGCCCGAGCGGCCGCTGCCGGTACGACCGGACCCCGCGGGCTCGGCCCCCGTACCGGTCCCCGGAACGTCGCCGGCGGTGGACGGTCCTGCACGGCCGGAGCCGGCGGTGGGCATCCCGTCGGGCAACGGTGCCCGCACCCCGGGCCGTCTGGCCCTGTGCGTAGGCTTGAACCGGTTCGAGAACCTGCCGCAATCCAACTGGCTCAACGGCTGCGTCAATGATGCCGCGGACTTCCACGAGCTGCTCGCCGGTGGGTTCGGCTTCGCCGAGCGGGACATCACCGTGCTGACCGACGCACAGGCCACCCGGGCCGAGGTGATGGGCCAACTCGGCGAGGCCATGGCACGCATCCGCTCCGGTGACCTGGCCCAGCTGGTGTTCACCTTCTCCAGCCACGGCACGCAGGTCCCGGACGACGACGACGAAGACGACCAGATGGACGAGGCCTTCGTGACCTACGACATGGCCCAACGCGGTGACCACTGGGATCCGACCACGCTGATCGTGGACGACGACCTGCACCGGATCTTCGGCGACCTGCCGGCGTCGGCGCATGTCGACGTCGTCCTGGACACCTGCCACAGCGGGACCGGGTTGCGGGCCATGGACCTGCTGCTTGGCAGGACGCCCCGGTTCGTGCCGCCGCCGACGGTGAGCGGGCTCGATGCCGCCACGGCTGCCAGGTCCCGCACCACGCGCGATTTGTTCCGCTCATCCCCGGCGGACCGTCGTGCCGTGCTCTTCGCCGCCTGCCGGCCGGACCAAACCGCCGCGGACGCTCATATCAACGGCCGCTACAACGGTGCCTTCAGCCGGTACCTCATTGACGGGATCACGACAGCTGGACAACGAAGCCGGAACGAACTGCTCACCGCGGTCCGCTCCGACCTGCGCGCGGGCAGGTTCGACCAGGTCGCCCAGCTCGAAGGGGAGGACTCGGCATTGAACTCCGCCTGGGGCACCGCGTACTGAGCCGGAACCCGGATCCGCCGGGAGAGGGGAACACCGGGCATGGCAGGCCACGAACGGCCGGAACACACGGCCAGCGAGCAGCAGGACGTCACGATCGTGGCCGAGGGCCCGGTCACCCTCGGAGCCCACGGCCTGCCCCTGGTCACGAGGGTCCGGATCCCCGCCGAACGCACTGCCCCGGGCCCCGTCGGCGCCCGGTTGGAGGTCGCTGTCAGGGATGCCCAGGGCGAGCCGCTGGCCCCCGACCTCGCCTGCGGGGCCGGCTGGGGCCTTCGGGATCTGGCCCCCGGACGCGGCGGTGTTGCGGTGTCCGACGATCCCGAGTTCCTCGCCCAACATGTGTACGCGGTGGCGAGCGAGACGCTCGCGAGCTTCGAACGCACCCTGGGCCGACGGATCAGCTGGGCCGGCGGGCGTCGGCTGCGCATCGATGCCGACGCCGACATCCCCGCTGCCCAGACCGGCTATCAGAATGCCGACTGTGTCATCAACCTCGGCCGCCACGCGGGCACCCCCGTGGCGCTGTACCGCGACCTGCTCGTCCACGAGGTCACCCACGCGGTTCTGGCAGGCTACCGCCCGCGATGGTCTGACCGGTGGGCGATGCTCGACCAGTTCTCGCTGCACGAGGCGCTCGCCGACCTCATGGCCTTGCTTTCGGTCTTCACCTCCGCGGAAGTCGTCGAGCGCCTCGTCGAAGCCGCCTTGCTGCAACAGGGCCCCGACGCGCCCGCCGGGCAGGACCAGTTGGATGCGGCGATCCTGCGCTCCGGACTCTTCGGGTTGGCCGACCACCTGTTCGGGCACGGTCCTGCCCTGCGCGCGCCCATGGCCGCGATCCCACCCGCCGGGTGGCGGCTCTCTCCCGAACCGCACTGGCGGGCCTCGGGCGTCGTCCACGCGGTCATGGAAACGGTCCTGCAGCTGTGGAACCGGCGCCTGGACATCCCCGGAGGCCGGTCGAGTGTCTATCTGGTGGCCACCGCCGGCGCCGCCGTGGGCATGCACGTGCGCCGCATGCTCGTGCGCGGCCTCGCGTATATGCCCCCGGTCGATGCCGGCCCGGAGGACCTGCTGCGTGGCATCCTCGCCGCCGACGAGACTCTCGTCCCGGATGATCCGCGCAACTACCGCGCGACGCTGGTGGCGTGCTTCGCCGACGTCGGGATCAGCGCAGGTGATCCCGCCTCCCGCACCGGTGTCGACGGACTGGATCGGCTCGAGTACGCCTTCGGGAACGGGATGCTCGACGCCGGCCCGGAGGAGGTCGTGCGCTTCGTGTGGAACAACTCGGCACTCATGAAGGCCCTGGCGCTCGACCAGTCCCGCGGGTTGGTGGTGGATGCCGTGCGCACGAGCACCCGGATCAGTCCCAGCGGATTCGCCGTCACCGAGACGGGGGCCTCGCTGGTCCAGGAGTTCGTTGCCAGCGTCTCCGAGGCCCGGGCCCTGGGGGTTCGTTGCGAGGCGGCGGTGGTCTTCCGCGGCGGGGCGCTGGTCCGCTTCGACGACGGCGGGCGGCTGGTGTTCGCGGCCGTCAAACCGGTGCTGGACATCTCCCGGCAGCAGGCCAAGCTCGACGAGCTGCACCGTGAACGCTCGGTGGCCGCGGAGGATCCGGATTCCAAGCGGTTCCGCGACAGGATGCTGGCCATGCACGCTCGACGGTGGGCCCGGACCTGACACCGAAGGCACGTGCTCCACCCCCGTCCGGGCCCTGGTCGGCTGGCATTGACGTTCCCGTGCGGTGCGAGGAACATGGGCGCCAAGATGGATGGTTGCCGGTTGCCACACGGGGACGGGGGAGCAGACCATGACGTGGGATGCGGATGGTGGATGCCAGCGTGGCTACCGGCTGCAGGTCCTCGGGGGCTGGAATCTCAGCAGCGACGGGCGGCCCTGCACCGTGCCGCTGCGTTCCCGGCGCCTTGTCGCCCTGCTCGCGGTCGCCGGCCCGGCCCCGCGCCTCGTGCTCTGTGGCAGGCTTTGGCCCGAGAGCAGCGAACAACACGCGCTCGACAGCCTGCGCGTGGCGATCCACCACATCGGCAGGGACCTGCCGGGGCTGCTCGCCGTCGACGGGTCGATGGTCGCGTTGTCCGGGACCGTGTCCGTCGATCTGGCGGAGGAACGCGCAACCTTGGCCGATGCGGGCCAGGCACCCACGCCGTTCGGGCCGGAGCCCGAACTGCTGCCCGGCTGGTATGAGGATTGGGTCTTGGTCGCACAGGACCTGCTGCGCACCCAGCGCATCCACCACCATGCCAGTCAGGCCCAGCGACTCCTCGACGCCGGGGATATGCGGGGGGCCGCGGACGCAGCCGGCCGTTCCCTCGCACTGGATCCGCTGGACGAATGGTCGATGGAGGTCCTCGTGCGTGCCCATCTCGGCCGCGGTGCCGCCTGCGGGGCGCGACGGGCGCTGACGGCCTTTCGGCGTGACCTCCAACGGGAATTCGGGCAGTATGCCTCGCCGCTGTTGGACGAACTGGACCGTTTGGTGGAGTGCCCGCCCGTCGTGGCAGCCCCGGCGTCGGGGATTCGCGCCGACGCGCCCGGATGAACCACGGCTTCCGCGGGGCGTGTCGGCCGCTACCCCCGAAGCCGGGGCGCTAGCGTGGAGTCAACGGTGTCCGGCCCCAGCATGCGTCGGCCGCCGTTCGCCGATGCATCAAGGGGGTGCGGACCATGTCCGGACACGACTCGACCCGATCCATGCGGGCCGCCATCACCGGTATGGGGCTGGCCGTCGCGCTCGCCCTGGGCGGTTGCTCCGGCCCGGCCGAACCCGGCAGCCAGCGGAGCGCGCCCGGCGGCGGAACCTGGGCCGGGCAGGGGCCCGGATCCAGCCAGGGCACCGAGCAGGGCCCCTCCCCGGAGGAGCGCCACCAAGCTGGTATCGACGCCGCCACGACAGCTGCCGCCCAGTACGACTACACCGCGGCGTTGAAGGAACTCAAGCCCCTCGCCGGCCAGCACGTGGACGATCTCACGCAGAAGATCACCGCCCAGCAGAAGAAGGCCGTCACGTGGAAGGACAACTCGCAGATATCGCACCTGTTCTTCCACTCGCTGATCGTCGACCCGAAACGGGCCTTCGACCCGGGTCCCAGCGCGCAGGGCTACGCGGACTACATGGTGACGGTCAAGGAGTTCAAGGCCATCCTCGCCTCGGTCTACAAGAAGGGCTACGTGCTGGTGAACCCGCACGACATCGCCCGGAAGAATGCCCAGGGGGACATGGAGTACCGGCCGATCAAGCTCCCGAAAGGCAAGAAGCCACTGGTCCTCTCGGAGGACGACGTCAGCTACTACGAGTACATGAAGGGCGACGGGTTCGCCGCCAACCTGACCGTGGACGGCGCGGGCAAGGTCACCAACACGTACAAGGACCCCCACGGCAAGACAGTGCGCGGGGCCTATGACATGCCCACCATCGTCGATGATTTCGTCGAGGAGCATCCCGGGTTCTCCTACCGCGGTTCCAAGGGCATCATCGCGTTGACCGGCTACAACGGCGTGCTGGGCTACCGGACCAGCGACATCGAATACGGCGATGACAAGCACATCGACCTTCCCGCGCAGAAGCAGCAGGCCAAGAAGGTCGCCGCCGCGCTGAAGGACGAGGGCTGGGTGTTCGCCTCGCACACCTGGGGCCACGCGAACATGACCTCCTCCTCCCTGGACCGCATCAAGCGCGACACCCGGAAATGGGACGACGAAGTCCGCCCGCTCATCGGCGACACCGACTTGTTGATCTTCCCCTTCGGCGCCGATCTGGCGGGCATCGAAAGGTACTCCGGCTCGAAGTACCGGCTGATGAAGAAGGACGGCTTCGATTTCTACTTCGGCATCGACACCTCGACCCCGGCATGGATGCAGCTGACCGACGACTACCTCCGCCAGGCCCGCATCAACGTCGACGGGCTGAGCATGAAGGCCGCCATGGAGGGCAAACACCACGTCCTGGAGAAGTTCTTCGACGTCGAGAAGGTCATCGACCCGGCCCGCAAGAAGTACCTGAAGTAGCTCGCACACGACGATGCCGGCGCGTCCCGGAGGGAAGCGCCGGCATCGAGCAGCGGTGGAGGACGTCCTCAGGGGGTGGGAGCGAATTCCTCGGTGTCGATGGTGCGCTGCTGCCCGGCGTTGTAGCGGGCACCGTGCATGGTCCCGGAGTTGATGATGTCCCCGAGCTCGGTGAGCGTCGCCTCGTCGAGCACAATGTCCCCGGCGCCGAGGTTCTCGTCCAGGTGGTCGGTGCTGGTGGTTCCCGGAATCGCGTGCACATGCTCGCCCTGGGCCAGCACCCAGGCCAACGCCAGCTGGGCGCAGCTGATGCCCAGCCGGTCGGCGATGGCCTCGACCTGCGCGAGCAACCTCAGGTTGGCCGGGTAGTTCTCGGCGGAGAAGCGCGGCATGGAGCGGCGCATGTCCTGTTCCGGGAGGGACTGCGGGTCCCGCAACGTGCCCGTGAGGAAGGCACGGCAGAGCGGGCTGAAGGCCACGAACGCGGTCCCGAGTTCCCGGCAGGCCTCCAGCAGGCCCAACTCGGAATTGCGGGTGGCCAGCGAATACTCGTTCTGCACTGCGGCGATCGGGTATTCGGCGGCGGCCCGGCGCAGCGTGGCCGCGGAGACCTCGGACAGCCCGATGGCGCCAATGGCGCCCTCCGCGACGAGATCGGCCAGCGCCCCGACGCTTTCCTCCACCGGGACATCCGGGTCCAGCCGGTGCAGGTAGTAGAGGTCGATGTAGTTGGTGCCCAGGCGGTTCAGCGAGGCCTCGGCCTGGGCCCTGATGGTTTCCGGCCGGCCGTCGATGCGGCCCCGTTCGCCGGGTGCCATGATCTCCAACCCGCATTTGCTGGCCAGGAAGAAGTCATCGCGGCGCTTGCCCAAGGCGGCGCCGAGGAGTTCCTCGTTGCAGCCCCTGCCGTAGAGGGTGGCCGTGTCGAAATGGTCGACCCCGGCTTCGAGGGCGTGCCGCAGCAGCGTGGCGCCGTCTGCGTAGCTCGGGAAGTTTGAATACCCGTGGCTGAGGTTCATGCACCCCAAACCGAGCGGACGCACCATGGTGCCCGCCAAATTGCGCATTTCCATGCCCCCCTGTCTAGCACGAGTCGCGCCGGACTTCGAACCCCTGCGCACAGAAGGTGGATTCCTGAGATACGCGCCACGTGGGGGGGACTGGAACGGATGGCCCCGCGGCCCCTACAACGGCTCGGCGAGTTCGCCGATCAGGCGGGCGAGATCGCGACGGCTGCTTCCCGGGATGGGCAGCAGCGGTCGGCGCGGTTCGCCGGAGTCGATGCCCGCGGCGCGGGCCAGGGCGTACAGGTTGCTGAGCTTGCGCAGCCCGGTGAATTCGCGCATCAGCGGGGCGAGTTCGTCGCGGAGGCGGGCGGCCTCGCTGGTTTCGCCGTCGACCAGTGCAGCCCGCAGTGCCGCGTAGTGCGCCGGCAGCACGGAGGCGGGGCCGGAGTGCCAGGCGTCCGCGGCGAATCCGGCTTCGGCTATCAGTGCGTCCCCGCTCATGCCGTGGCTGAAACCGGCGGGCACCCGCGCAGCGAGGGCCGCGTGCCGTTCCCCGAACGTCGCGTAGTCGGGGGCCGATTCCTTCACCGCGGTGATCGTCGGCTCGGCGGCGAGCTCGGCGATGAGGTCCAGCGAGAAGGAGAAGTTGGTGGTCCCGGGGTTGGAGTACAGGCAGATCGGCGTGTCCGATGCCGCGGCGACGAGTCGGCACTGGGCCGCGACCTCGTCGTCGTCCAGCGGGACGTAGGACACCGTGGAGAGCAACAGCCCGTCGACCCCTGCGGCCACGGCCGCCTCCACGTGGCCCATCAGTTCGGTGGTGGACACCGCACTGACCCCTGCATAGAGGGGAAGTGCCGGGTCGGCCCCGCGCACGGCGTCGACGGCGGTGGCGATGACTGCTGCACGCTCCGCGGCATCCAGGTAGGCGAAGCTGCCCGAGGAACCCAGCACGGCAATGGCGTCGACGCCGGAGACCGCCAGCGAGGCCAGATGCCTGCGCAGTTCGGCGTGGTTGACCGCGCCGGACTCATCGAACGGGGTGACGGGGTAGGCGACCAGGCCGGTGAATGCGCTCATGGGCACACGCTAGCAGCAGGCGCACGCACCGGGTGGGAGGGCCGGGCCCGGCATCGATCGACTAGCTGCACAGCCCCACGAAGGCACCGAGCTCGGCCAGCCCGTCCGGCCGGTTCGGCATGAAGTTCGTCAGCTCGGGGGAGCGGATGATGACGGCACGCCACTGCCCCCGGGAAACGGCGACGTTGATGCGGTTGCGGTTGAGCAGGAAGTCCATGCCACGCGGGGCCTCCGCCGCGGCCGAGACCGCCATGCTCACCAACACGACCGGTGCCTCCTGGCCCTGGAACCTGTCGACCGTGCCCACCCGGACCCCGGACAGACCCGCCGCGTCGAGCCGTTCGCGGACCAGGTTGACCTGCGCGTTGTACGCGGCGACGACCAGGATGTCCTCCTGGCCCAGCGACCGGGCGGGACCACCGCGGCCGCCGTCCCAGCGCAGGCCCAGATGGCGGCGGACCTGGTCGATGACCTCGGTGGCCTCCTCCACGCTGGAGGTCACGTTGCCCCGGTGGGGCACCATGACGGTCTCGACCCCCGGATCGGCGCCGTCGAGCCGGCGCAGCGCGGCGGCGGGGGCCGCGGCGAGCCGGCCGGCGTAGCTGAGCACCGAGACCTTCTCGCACAGGGCCGGGTGCATGCGCCAGGAGTCGGCGAGGAAGTAGCCCAGCTCGGCCGGCAGCGTGGCGTTGCCCTCCGATAGCCAGCCGAGCGCCGACTCGTCGACCGGCTCGGGGTGGGTGCCCTGGGTGACCTGGGGCAGCTGGCGCGGGTCGCCGAGCAGCAGCAGGCGCCGGGCCGCCCGGGAGACGGCCAACGTGTTGGCCAGCGAGAACTGGCCGGCCTCGTCGATGACCAGCAGGTCCAGCGACCCGGCCGGGACCTGTTTTCCGGTCATCGTCCAGGCCGTCCCGCCGATGAGCGCCCCACCGTCGGAGTCGAGCAGCGTGCCGAACTTCTTCTCGTCCGTGACGGTCCAGGCGACGGGGGCGGAGGGGTCCTTGGGCCGCTTGCCCACACGTTCGGGATCGACGCCTGCCTTGGTGATCGCCGCGGTGAGCATGTTCTCCACGACGGCGTGGGACTGTCCGACCACCCCGATCTTCCATCCGCGCATCACCAGGGCGGCGATGACGTGGGAGCCGACATGGGTCTTGCCCGTGCCGGGAGGCCCCTGGACGGCGAGGTAGGAGCGGTCGAGGTCGGCCACGGCGGTGGTGATCGCGGCGGTGTAGTCGCCGCGTCCGTCGGCATCGTGTTCGACGGCGGGTAGCGCCTCGAGGGTGGCCAGGCGCGGTGCCCGGCGGGCCAGGATGTCGATGCCCGGGTGACGGGGCAGCCGCGGTGCCTGCGCCACGACGCCCGGGGCCCCGTCGTCGTGCCCCGGGGGGATGTCCAGTCCGGAACCGACCTCGCGGGCCAGCTCGGCCAGGGCCTCGCGGATGGATACGGTCATGATGGGCTTGCCGGGGGTGAGTGCCATCGGCGTCTGCGGGTAGGGGGCGATGCGCCCCGAGGACTTCTCGACGACGGTCAGCACCGTGGTGTCCCCGCTGGAGTCCACTGCGGTGACCTCCGTGTCGAAGATCCCGCCGCGGGCGTGCGGCAGCGGCAGCCCATCCGCGTCGAGCGGGACGTCGGCACCGTCGGGAACGGGCGCGTCGTACATGCGGAACCAGCTGCCGCCGACCCGCAGGTCGGTCCCGTCCGAGGCGGTGCCCGCCAGTTCCAGCACGCGGCGTTCGGTGCGGGCGCGCGGCGGCCGGGTCCAGTCCTCGAGGACCTCGGCGGAGTCGACGAGGAAGACGTTGCGGGTTTCGGCCCAGTCGTCGACGGGGGATTCGAGCCGGTCGAAGTGGCCCCACCAGAACTGCTTGTCCTCGCGCCGGTGGTAGCCGGTGGCCGCGGCGACCATGGCCACTGCCGCATGGTCGGCCCGGGCGCGCTCCCCGGCTTCGCCGTCGAGCCCGGAGAAGTCAGTGTCCAGCGCGAGATAGGACTGCAGGGCCAGCTCGTCCCCGGTGGGCTGGTAGGCCTCCCGTGGTGGGGCCTCGGCCCCGGGGACGACGGCGGTGCCCGGGGAGGTGGCGGTGCCCGGTCCCGGGGTGGCCGGGTGCGCCGCGGCGAGGCCGAGCAGCCAGTCACGCAGGCGCAGGGTGGAGAGGCAGTCGTATTCGTTGTAGTCGGAGATGGAGGCCAGGACCTCGTCGGCCTCGGCGGTCCGGCCGTCGTCGCGGGCCGTGCAGTAGTGGGCGTAGGCGACCACGGAGGCTCCGGCGTCCTTGACGTCCCCGCCGCGCAGGTGGTCGCCCATGTAGAGCGGTTCGAGCTTCTTGATCGAATACGACGCCTCGGAGATGCGCAGCGAATGCCGCACGGTGTCGAACAGGTCCACCAGCAGGCCCTCCCGCAGCCAGGCGTCCACGGTGTCCTCGCCTGCGGTGTGGGTGGTGGAGAGGTTGCGCAGCGCCGACTTCTCGTAGGGGGCGTAGTGGTAGACGTGCAGGTCCGGCCAGCGCCGGCGGCGGTCCTCGACGTAGGCCAGGAAGTCCAGGAAGGCGCGTTTCTCCCCGGCCCGGGAGTGGGCCCAGAACGGCCGGAAGACCGGCGTGCCGGTGTCGTGCTCGATGACGCCGAAGAGGTACTCGATGCCCCAGCTGCCGGTGTCGGGGTCCTGCCACAGCGGGTCGCCCTCGAAGTCGAAGAAGATGTCGCCGGTGCTGGCCGGGGGCAGGGCGTCGATGGTGTGCCCGGGCCTGATGCGGTAGGAGACGGTGTGGTCCCCGGCCGATGCTGAGCCGTCGTAGTCCAGCAGGCCGGTCTGTGCGCGGGCCTGCTCGCGCAGCCGTCCCAGCGCGGAGTCGGCGCCTTCACCGGCCGGTGCCGGTTGTTCGGCGAGCTGGTGCATGGTGGTGATGCCGGCGGCCATCAGCTTGCGGCGGCGGGCCGAGGTCATGCCGCCGACCAGCAGCAGGTCATCGTGCGCGGCGACCTGCTCGGCGCAGTAGTCGCAGCGGCCGCAGGCGGTGATGCCCTCCTGCATCCAGGCCACCGGTGCCCCGGAGGCCCGGTGGGTGGACGTCAGCCGCCGGAAGCGGGCGCGGCGTTCGCGGTACGCCGGTAGCAGATCGGGCATCGGGTGGTCGCTGTGCCGCTGGTTGCCGAGCACCAGGGTGGCGACGGGGGAGGGGGCAAAGCCGAGGCGCTCGAGCTGGTCACCGTAGGCGGCCAGTTGCAGCAGCGCGGTGACCTTGGCATGGCGGGCGAGCTTGGAATCCCAGACGGCGTAGCGGCCGTCGGCATCGCGGACGATGAAGTCGGCGAAGCCTAGGAATTCGCCGTCGAAGAAGGTGGCCTGGAAGACGACGTCGGCGCCGAGGGTGAGTGCCTCGGTGGTCTCGGCGGCGAGCGCCTCGAGCCCCGGACGGTCCATCGCCGGTCCCGCCTTGTCGATGAGCTTGACCCCGGTGCCGTGTTCTCGGTCCCACGGGCCGTGGGCCTCGAGCAGGTCGGCGAGCACCCGCTGTTCGTGGACGTCACCAAGCCGGGCTGCCCGGTCCAGCATCTCGTCGTCGGCGAAGTCCGGTTTCGGGTGCCGGCCGAGCTTGACGTCCAGCCGGTACAGGGACTGGTATTCGCACTCGCTGGCGATGACCAGATCCGATGCGGAGAAGACCAGCTGCGCGGGATCCCCACTCTCCTCGGCGTCCAGCAGGAACATCGCCACCCCCATTTTCCGGAGCCGGGTCGTTCCCGGCGTCGTCCTCTCGAATCTAGCAGCGGGACCCGATCGTTTGGCCGCGTGGCTGGCTAGACTGGCCGCACGGGAGAGACGACGACCCGTCGAAAGAGGATTGAGATGTCAGGCATAGTGGCGGCGCATGGGCCGTTCGATCCGGAGATGGGCCAGCGGATGCTGTCCCGGCTGGCCCATCGCGGCCCCGATGGGGAGGGCATCCGCCAGCTGGGCGAGGCCTGGCTGGGGGTCGCCAATTTGTCGATCACCGGTGCGCCGGTCGGGCTCCAGCCGCTGCAGGGAACAGGCGGGAGTTGGCTGGTGGGTGACGGAGAGATCTACAACCACGAGCGGATCCGCAGCAGGTTGGGCACCGATCGTTTCAGCACGGGCTCGGATCTGGAGGCCGCGTTGGAATTGCATGCCGAGCTCGGGATCGCCGCGTTCGAGAAGTTGTGGGGCACGTTTGCCCTGGTGATCGCCACCGAGGGCGGCGGGTTTGCCGTGGCCCGTGACCTGCTGGGCCTGGCGCCCCTGTATTGGGCCCGGCGCGGGGACACCGTGCTGTTTGCCTCGGAGATGAAGGCCTTCGATGAAGGGTGGCGTGTCGATGTCGAGCCGTTTCCGCCGGGCCACCGGTGGACGCCGGACGGAGGACTGGAAGCCGGCCCGGCCTTCCCGGCCGGCGCCCCGGTGCTGCTCAAGAGCCGCAGCCCGCAGGAGGAACCTCCTGCGTGGGTCTTCGACGCGCTGCGCGAGACGCTGGTTCGGGCCGTCGAACGGGGGATGGACGCCCGGGTCCCGGTCTGGGTGCTGCTTTCCGGGGGCGTGGATTCGAGCATCGTGACCGCGATCGCCGCCCGTGCGGCCGCCCGGCAGGGGCGCCGGGTGCAGACCTTTGCGGTGGGCATGGAGGGAAGCCCGGACCTGCTGGCGGCCCGCCTCGTCGCCACCCACTCCGACACCGACCACCACGAACTCGTCTACACGGCCGAGGACGCCATCGCCCTGGTGCCGCGGATCGTCGCGGAGCTGGAGTCCTTCGACCCGACTCTGGTTCACAGCGCCGTGCCCAACCACCTGGTGGCCGGACTCGCCGCGAACCATGTGAAGATCGTGCTGGTCGGAGAGGGTGCCGACGAGCTGTTCGCCGGGTACGCACACTATGGCCAGCATGACACCGGCGAGGCCCTGCACGAGGACTTGTTGCAGACCATCGAGGGCCTGCACATCGGTGGCCTGCAGCGCGTGGACCGGGTCACCGGGGCCCACGGGCTCGAACCGCGTCTGCCGTTCCTGGACCTTGACATGGTGGAACTGGCGCTGGCCCTGCCGCCAGCGTGGAAGCTGACCGGACCGGATCGTCCCGCCAAGTGGCTGTTGCGCCGCGCCTTCGACGGCTGGCTGCCCGATGAGGTGTTGTGGCGGCGCAAGGAGCAGTTCGGCGAGGGGACCGGGATGAACGACGTCCTCCGCGCCCACTTCGGCTCCCAGGCCACCACCGCCGAGCTGGCGGCCGAGGCCGGCGTCCTGGATCCGCCCCTGCGCACCACCGAGGAACTGGCCTACTTCCGGATGTTCACCGAGGCGCTGCCGGGTATCGACGCACAGCGGACGGTGGGGCGGTTCGTCGAGGCCTGAGGCCACGCAGAACCGCCCGCAGGGGCCGACCAGAGGGGCCCGGGAACTAGCCGACCAGGCCCTCGTCCTTCAGCCAGTCCTCGGCCACGTCGCGCGGCTGCTCGCCGTCGTTGTCCACCTTGCCATTGAGTTCGGTGATGACCTCGTTGGTGAGGGCTTCGCTGATGGGCTTCATGATCTCGGCGATGGCCGGGTATTGGTCCAGGGTCTCCTGGCGCAGCGTCAGGGCTCCCTTGTACTCGACGAAGAACTTCTTGTCGTCGTCCAGAACCGTGAGGTCGTTGGAGACGATGCGTGCGTCGGTGGAGAAGACCTCCCCGAAGCTGCATGACTCGCCGATCTGGGTGTAGATCAGGTTCAGGTCCAGTTCCACGGTCTTGCCGAACTTGAAGCCATAGGCCTTCTCCACACCCGGCAGGCCGTCGTCGCGGTTGATGAACTCGCTCGCCGCGCACACGTTGGAATCGCCGGGGTGGTCCTTGATGTAGGCGGCCGCCTGGCTCATCGTGGTGATGTCGTGTTCCTCGGAGAAGGACGTGGGCACGGCGATGCGGTAGGTGTCGTCGAAGGGCGCCGGCTCAAGCCAGGCGATGCCGTTCTTCGCATCGGCCTTGGCCACGGCGGCGTAGAGGTCCTTCGGGACGTCCTCCGTGGTGTTGCCCAGGATGTTGACCCACCCGGTGCCGGTGTAGTCCCAGTACATGTCGATCTCCTTGCTCTCCAGGGCCTCGCGCACCGTGGCGCTGCCGGAGATGCCCGTCTTGTCCTCGACCTTGGCACCGGCATTCTCCAGGGCAACTGCGGTGATCTGGGCGAGGATGATGGATTCGGTGAACTCCTTGGAACCGACGGACAGTTGGGCCCCCGAGAGCTCCCCGTCGCCGCCGGCGTCGTTTCCGCCGCCCGAGCCTCCGCCGCAGGCGGTGAGCAGCAGCATCAGGCCGGCGCCGAGCGCGGTGGCTGCCTTGGCATGTCGTGACATCGGTTTCATGGTTCCTCTTTTCGTGGTGCGGGTGATGGCCTACAGCCCTTTGGGTCGCAGGAAGTCCTCGGCGATTCCGGCCAGGTAGTCGATGAGCAGGGCCAGCACCGCGGTCAGCGCCGCACCGACGATCTGGACCATCACCCGGTTGGTGGACAGGCCGGCGACGATGATGTCGCCCAGGCCGCCTGCATTGATGTAGGTGGTCAGGGTCGCCGTCCCGACGTTGATGACCAGGGCGGTGCGCACTCCGGCGAGCATGATCGGGATGGACAGCGGCAGCTCCAGCCGCCGCAGCACGGTCGCCTTGGACATGCCCATGCCGCGCCCGGCCTCGAGCACCGCAGCGTCGACCTGCTCGAGGCCGACCATCGTGTTGAGCAGGACCGGGATGATTGCGTAGATGACCAGGCCGACGATGGCCGCCTGGAAGCCCAGGAACAGGAAGGCGACGGCCAGCAGGACCAGGACCGCAATGGTGGGGACCGCCTGGCCCAGCGTCAGCAGCGTCAGCAGATACGGACGGATCCTGCGGGTGAAGGAACGGGTCAGGAGGACGCCCAGTGGAATCGCGATCACCAGCGTGATCGCCGTGGAAACCGCCGTCAGCTCCACGTGCTCCCAGATCGCCCGGGCCAGGCGCGGCCAGTTCAGGGACCGGGCCTCGATGCTGTCCAGCTCGCGTGAACCGACGTATAGGTACAGGCCGAGGCAGGCGGCGGCGAGGATCGCCGGCATGAGCAGGTACCCCAGCAGCGACCGGTGCCGGGTGCGCGGGGGAGTCTGGGCGACGATGTCCGTGTCGCGGGTCTGCAAGGACATGGTCATCCCCGCCCCGGGTCCCCGGGGGCGTCCCCCGGGGCCGTGGTGTCCGTGCCGCCGATGCCGGCCCGGGCGCGGGCCACGGCAGTGGACCGCATGGTGCGGATGGCCTCGGTGATCTGGTCGATGTCCACGACTCCCTGATAGGCGCCGTGCCCGTCGACGACGATGGTCACGCTGTAGCGGGCGGTGATCAGCTCGTTCAGGGCATCGCTGAGGGTGGCGCGCGGCTCGACGACTGCCTCGGGAGGCAGGCCGATCTCATCGAGGGCCCGGCCGGACGCGTGCCGCAGGTCCTCGGCGCCGACCCACCGGCGGGGCTTGCCGGCTTCGTCCAGCACCAGCAGTGCACTGTGCTCGGTGCGGCGCAGCAGGTCCAGGGCCTGGTCCGGGCTGGTGCCGAGGGGGACGGTTGGCCAGGCGCTGAGCTCGATGTCGGCGACGCGGCTGAGGTTCAGGCGCTTCAGCGATGCGCCGCGGCCGATGAAGTCGGAGACGAATTCGCTGGCCGGTGCGGTGAGGATCTGTTCGGGGGTGTCGTATTGGGCGATGCGCGAGCCCTCCTGCAGGATCGCGATCCGGTCGCCCATCTTGATGGCCTCATCGATGTCATGGGTGACGAAGACGATGGTCTTGCGCACTTTGGACTGCAGGCGCAGGAACTCGTTCTGCAGCCGGTCGCGGGTGATCGGGTCGATGGCGCCGAACGGCTCGTCCATGAGCATGACCGCAGGGTCGGCGCCGAGCGCCCTGGCGACACCCACGCGCTGCTGCTGACCGCCGGAAAGTTCCTTGGGGTACCGGTTGCGGTAGTGGGCCGGTGGCATGTTCACCATCTCCAGGAGCTCGTCGACCCGTGCCGAGACACGCTTTTTGTCCCAGCCCAGCAGGCCCGGGACGGTGGCGACATTGTCGCCAATGGTCATGTGCGGAAAGAGGCCGACCTGCTGGATGACGTAGCCGATGCGCCGGCGCAGGGTGTCCGCGTCGGCCCGGGTGACGTCCTCGCCGTCGAGGATGATGCGCCCGGACGTCGGTTCGATGATCCGGTTGATCATCTTCATGGTCGTCGTCTTGCCGCAGCCCGACGGGCCGACGAGCACCACGATCTCGCCCTCGTGGATATCCAGCGTCAGCTCGTCCACGGCATTGTGCCGCTGGCCCGGGAAGCGCTTGGTCAGGTCCTCGAGCCGGATGAGTACCTTGCCCATGGCCTGCCGCTCGGTGGCCTGCGTGTCATCGGGTGCGCTGGTCATTGGATTCCTCGCGAGGTGGTGAGCTTGCGGATGGCATAGAACAACAGGTCGAACAGGATGGCCAGCAGGATCACGCCGACGGTCCCGCCCAGGACCAGTTTGACCGCGACAGGCGTGCCGACGCGGGCCAGGCCGGTGAAGATCATCTCTCCGTAGCCGGGGCCGAGGATGACGGCGCCGATGGCGGCGATGCCCAGCAGCACCAGGGTGGTGACGCGGATGCCGGTGATGATGACCGGCCAGGCCAGCGGCAGCTCGATGCGCAGCAGGCGCTGGGTCCGGCTCATGCCCATTCCCAGGGCAGATTCGACGACGGCGGGATCGACCTCGCGCAGCCCGGTGATCGTATTGCGGACGATGGGCAGCAACCCGTACATGGTCAGGGCGACGACGACCGGCTTGGCCCCGAGGCCCAACGGGCCGACCAACAGGATGAACAACGCGAAGGAGGGGACGGTGAGGAACGCGGCGGAGACGGCGAGGATCCCCTCGCGGAGGCGGGGACGGCGGTAGCTGGCGATGCCCAGCCCGACGCCGATCACCGTGGCCAGGACGACGGAGATGCCCACGACGGCGATGTGGCCGAGTCCGTATTCGAGCATGTCGTCGCTGCGCTTGACCAGGAATTCCAAGAAGTCCAAGCCCACCCCCTGATCGTGCGGTCGCGCCGCCGACGGGAAGGGCCTGCGGCAACACTGTCCATGCCTTGCCGTAACTATAGTTGACGCACCCGGCCGGCCGGGTGGACGCGTCGTCGCAGGTCATTCGCGGAAACGGACCGCCGTCTCGCGCAGGTACTGGTCCACCCGGGCGTAGGCATCGCGGGTCAGGGCCCGCCAGAGTTGGACGGCCACCTGGGGCTCCTCGGCCTCGAGCCGGTCGATGGCCTCGGGGCCGAGGACCATCAGCTCCACCGGGCCCTCCGCCTTTTCCGTGGTTTCCTGCCGATCCTCGGTGCCCAGCGCAAGCTCGCCAAACGTCATGCCCGCGCCCAGCGTGCTCAACCGGACCCGTTTGCCGTCCGGATCGGTGGCGATCGTGTTGATCTTCCCGGAGACGATGAAATGAACGCCGCCGAACCGCTGGCCGACGCGCCGGACGATGTCCCCGTGCTCGTGGTGACGGGGCTCCATCCGGGAGACCAGCCGACGCACCGCCTCCGGAGCGAGGCCCGACAGGGCAGGGGATTCCGTGACCGGGACGGATGCTGCCAGGTCCAAGTCCCGCCCGTAGCGGCCAATGACCAGGTTCTCCGTATATTCGACGGCGGCCGAACGGGTATCGAACACGGGGACCCGGTCATCGAAGGCCCCCGCGAGCAGGTCCTCGGGGTCGATGGTCAGCAGCATCCGGTCCTCGGCGGCCAGGGCCCGCTGCATGCGGGCCAGCATGCGCCGCGCCACGGCCCCGACCTCGTCCAGGCGGCGCAGGTCCAGCACCACCACCTCCACGGCGTCGTCGAGGTCGCTGATGCCGCGCAGCACGGATTCGGTGCCGGCGAAGAGCAGGTCTCCGTTGAGTTCGATCAGCCGCGCCCGGTGCCCGTGTTCGGCCAGGACGACGGCGGCCTCGTCGTTGCGCCGGATGCCCGAGGGGAGCTCGGTGATGTCGTGCGATGCGCGGATGGCCGAACGGCCGGCACGCGCGGAGCGGACGAAGTGCATTTCCATCTCCTGCGACAGCCGCTGGCTGGTGAGGATGCCACGCACACTGCCGCCATGGGCATCCAGCGGCGGGGAGAAGACCGCCAGTCCGGCCTGCCCGGGAAGCACCGCCAGCGTGCCGCCGCCGACGCCGGACTTGGCCGGCATGCCCACGTTGCTGGCCCATGCCCCGGCGTCGTCGTACATGCCCGAGGTCATCATGACCGAGAGGATCCGCTCCACCTCGGCGATGCCCATCGCCTCCTTGCCGGTGACCGGATTGGTCCCCGCATTGGCCAGCGTGGCTGCCATGATGGACAGGTCCCGGCAGGTGACCTGGACCGCGCATTGGCGCAGGTAGGTCTTCAGGGCGGCGGTGGGGCGTTCCTCGATGATGCCGAAGGAGCTGAGCAGGTAGGCCAGGGCATGGTTGCGGTCGCTGTGGCGCATCTCGGTGGCGAACACGCTCGGGCTCGAGCGCAGCGGCCGCCCGGCGCAGTCGGAGTACAGGTCGACGATGCGGTTGACGGCGGATTTCCCGCCGGAGCCCTTGATCATCCCCGCCACGGCCAGGGCGCCGGCGTTGATCATCGCGTTGGCCGGGCGGCCGCTGCCCGCGGCCAGGGAGATCTCGTTGAAGGGGTCCCCGGAGGGTTCGACGTCGACCTTGGCATCGACGGCCTCGTGGCCCAGGTCGGCCAGCGCCAGCCCGTAGCTGAAGGGCTTGGAGATCGACTGGAGGGTGAATTCCTGGCGGGTGGTGCCGACCTCGTAGACGTAGCCGTCGACGGTGGCCAGGCAGATGCCGAAATCATCGGGGTCGATCGAGGTCCCGGCCGGGGCGACCGTGTAGGGGGTCCCGCCCCGCGCGGCGGAGATCTCGGCGTGCAGCTCACGCAGGTACGTCATGATGGGCGATTCCATGGCACCAGCCTAGGGCGCGCCCCGGTCAGGGGCCCGCGTGGGGCCCCGGCCGGGGGTCAAGGGTCAGGCCGGCTCGGCGACGGCGGGCTCGGGCGTGACGATGGTGACGTCGGTGCGGGCGGTCCGCCAGATCTCCCGGCTGGCCGAGGCATCCATCAGGGCGGCGAGGCCGCCGTGGGTCGGCGCGCCGATGACCAGTGACCGGGCGTTGGCGTGGTTGGCGTAGGACGCGACGGCGCGTCCGGTACCTGCATGGTCGGCCGGGTGGTCCGGGCCGGTGAGCAGGATGAAGCCGGCGGACGGGACCCCGGCGGCCGCCAGCCGGTCCAGCTGGGCCGATACCGCTGCTGCGGCGGCCCCGGCGTCCTCGCCCTCCAGCGCGGTGTCGCCGGCGACTGCGGACTCGAGGGCGTGCACCACGTGGACCTTCAGGTGCTGGGCGGCCGCCACGCGCAGCGCCTTGTCCACGACCCGGTCGGCGGTTCCCGTCGAGTCGATGGCGGCGACCACTTCGCCCGCGAACGCGGCGTCGATGGCCTCCGAGGCGGCGTGGTCGACCGGGATGATGTGGCGCCCGGTGACGGGTGCACCCGCGGAGGCACCGGCGTCGTTCCCGGTGGCAGCGGTTCCGGTCCCGGATCCGGCGGCGGCAGCGGTGTCCGCCGCCTGGGCCTCCTCGGCCCGGCGCAACAGCTGGTGGCCGGAGGCGAGGATCGCCAGGCCGATGACCAGGGCGACGGCGCCGATGATGAACGGGACGTGCATGTTGTAGTGCTCGACCAGCTTGCCGGCGGCCAGCGGGGCCAGCCCGCCGCCGATGAAGCGCACGAAGCCGTAGGCCGCCGAGGCGACGGGGCGTTCGACCGGGGAGACGGTCATGACGGCCTGGGTGGTGACGGTGTTGTTCACGCCGATGAAGATGCCGGTGGCGATGACCGCGGGGATCAGCACGGAGGGCCGGTGGACCCAGATGCCGATGACCAGGATCGTGACGGTGAACAGCGCCAGGTTCAGGTACAGGGTCCCGGCGATGCCGAGCTTGCGCTGCAGCCACGGGGCGCCGAAGACCGAGAAGATCGCGACCAGCAAACCCCAGCCGAAGAACACGTAGCCCAGGTGGGTGGCGTCCAGGCCCATGGGGAACGGCGCGTAGCCCAGCACGGTGAAGAACGCCCAGTTGTAGCACAGGGCCATCAGCGACATGGTCAGCAGGCCGCGGTGCCTCAGCGCCTTCAGCGGGTCCAGGATGCCGGTCTTGCGGACCGGTTTCGGGGTCGGGGCGACCATCGTGATCGTGGCGACCAGGGCGATGAGCATCAGCACGGAGACGCCCAGGAAGGGGCCGCGCCAGCTGATGTTGCCCAGCATCCCGCCGAGCAGCGGGCCGGCGGCCATGCCCAGGCCCAGCGCCGCCTCGTAGAGCACGATCGCGCCGACGAAGCCGCCGGAGGCCGAGGCGACGATGACGGCCAGCGAGGTGGCGATGAACATCGCGTTGCCCACGCCCCAGCCGGCGCGGAAGCCGACGATGCCGCCGATGGAATCGGAGAAGCCGGCCAGGGCGGAGAAGACGACGATGATGGACAGGCCGTAGATCAGCGTGCGCTTCGCGCCGATGTGGCTGGAGATCCAGCCGGTGAACAGCATGGCGACGGCGGTGACCAGCAGGTAGCTGGTGAACAGCATGGTGACCTGGCTGGGGGAGGCGTCCAGGTCGGACGCGATCGCCGGCAGGATCGGGTCCACCAGGCCGATGCCCATGAAGGACACCACGCAGGCGAACGCCAGCGCGTAGACGGCCTTGGGTTGTTTGAAGGGGCTGGCCGGCTTGGCGCCGGTCGTTGGTGCTCCGCTCATCGGTGCTCCAATCGAGGTGGTGGCTAGTGGTGGTTGCTCAGCGGCGCGGGGGGTGCCGCGGGGTGTCGGGGTGCTGGTCGGGGGCGGCATCGACGAGCTTGCGCAGCGCGCCGGTGGCCGCGACGATCGAGCGCTGGTCGTCCTCGTCGAGGGCGGCGAGCAGTTCGGCGACGCGTTCGCTGCGGTTGCCCCGGCGTTCGGCCAGGGCGGCGCGGCCGGCATCGGTGATGCTGATCAGCACCGCGCGCCCGTCGCTGGGGTCCGGGACCTGGGCGACCAGGCCGTCGCGCTTGAGCCGGCCGACCGCCTGGGTCATCGACGGCTGGCTGACCCCCTCATGGCTGGCCAATGCGGTCAGCCGGGCATCGCCGTGGCGGCTGAGCGAGGCCAGCGCCGAGTAGACGGTCAGCGAGTAGTTGCTCGGCGGGCTGAGCCGCCGGGAGAGCCGGAAGAGCTCCTCCAGCAAGCGGGCGACATCGGAGATCTCCTCCGGCTCGGGCGCCCCGTCAAGTTTTTGCATAGGACATTTATATCAAAGTCCTATGTACATTGTCGCGCCATGTGACGCGGGGAACGACGGCGGCTCCCGGGCACGCTGCTCCCGGGCACGCGAAAAGGCGGCGCCGGACCGGTGGTCCGACGCCGCCTTTTCGCGGGTGGTGCGGGGTGCTAGGCCGCCGGGGATGCGGCCCGGCGCCGGGCGAAGAGGAGGTGGTCCAGCGACAGCCGGCCGGGGCCGACCAGGGCCAGGGCCGCGGCGCCGCCGGCCAGGGCCAGCACCAGCTCGTAGCCGCCGTCGGCGACGAACGGGCCGGCGCCGAGGTGGACCAGGGCCAGGGCGCCGAGCATGTCCACGGCCAGCAGCAGGGCGATCGGGCGGGTCAGCAGTCCCAGGATCAGCGCGATGCCGCCGCCGAATTCCAGGACCGCGACGACGGGGGCCGCCAGGTCGGCCAGCGGGATGCCCATCTGGCCGAAGGCCTGCTGGGTGCCGGCGATGGTCCATTCGAAGATCTTCTGGGCGCCGTGGGCGGTGAACAGCGCGCCGAAGACCAGGCGGAGCAGGAGCCCGGCGGTCGTGGCGGGGGAGGCCGGGCGCGGGGTGGCGGCGATGGCGGGGCGGTCGGTGGTCTGCGTCATGGGTCGTCCTTGGGGTCGGCGGGTCGATGCGTCCGGGCGGCGGGTCGGGCCCGTCGCCGGTGCCGCGCGAAGCGGCCTGCGTCCATCCTGTCGCCCTATTGGTTGTAGTTTCAACTAATGTGGTTTTCCCACATTGGTGAACCCGGATGACGGATCCCTAGTCCTCCAGGGTCTGGTCGCGCTCGCGAACCGCCGCCTCGCGAAAGCTCTGCTCGACGCGCGTGTACGCATCGCGCGCCACGGCCTTCCAGAACGCGACGGCAAGTTCCGGATTCGCCTCCTCGATCCCGGCGATGGCCTCGGCCGGCAGGACCTTGAGCTGGACGCGGCCCTCGGCCGTGACGCGCAGCGACTGCCCGCGGTCGCCGCCCAGGGCGATCTCGCCGAACGTCATGCCCGCGCCGAGCGTGGCATGGCGGAAGCGGTGTCCGTTCTGGGTGCTGCTGGTGGCGACCTTGCCGGAGAGGATGAAGTAGACGCCGCCGAACTTCTGACCGACCCGGCGGATGACCTGGCCGTCGTCGTAGGTGCGCTCCTCCATGAGCGCCTCCAGCTCGGCGATCTGCCCGGCCTCCAGCGGGGCCACCGCGGTGAAGTGCGGGATGTCCACGATGTCGGGGATCAGGCCCGCCCCGCCGTGGACGGCGATGATCCACTCCTCGGCCCACTCCGCGGCGTCGTTGCGGGTGCCGAAGACGGGGACGTCGTTGCGGCCGGTGGCCACCTCATCGGCGATCCTGCCCTCGTTCTCGATCAGCACCAGCCGTCGCTTATCGGACACCAGCGCGTCGCGGACATCGCGGAGCATGGTGATGGCCACGTCGCCGACCTCGTCGACGCGCCGCACATCGAGGATGACCAGCTGGACCTCGTCGGGCAGCGAGCTGATCGCCCGGACCATCGATTCGGCCCCGGCGAAGAGCAGGTCCCCGTTCAGCTCGAGGACCTGCGCCCGGTGCCCGTTCTGCTCCAGCACCGCGGCGGCCTCGTCGTTGTGGCGGATCCCCGACGGGGCCTCGGTGAGGTCGTAGCTCTCGCGGATGACGGAGCGGCCCATGCGGGCCGCGCGCACGAAGTGCAGTTCCATGTCGGCGGCCATGCGCTCGGAGGCGGCCACCCCGCGCACGGAGGAGCCGTGGTCGTTCAGCGGCGGCGAGTAGACGGCCAGGCCCAGCTGGCCCGGCAGCACGGCGAGCAGCCCGCCCCCGACGCCGGACTTGGCAGGCATGCCCACGGCACTGGTCCACGACCCGGCGTCGTCGTACATCCCGCAGGTCATCATCACCGAGAGGACCCGCTGGACGGCGTCGATGCCCATGACCTCCTTGCCCGTCACCGGGTGGGTGCCGCCGTTGGCCAGGGTCGCGGCCATCAGGGCCAGGTCGCGGGCGTTGACCATGACCGAGCACTGGCGGAAGTAGTTGCGCAGCCCCTTCTCGGGGTCCTGCTCGATGATGTTGAAGCTGCGCAGCAGGTTCGCCAGGGCCCGGTTGCGGTGGCCCGAGCGCATCTCGGACCGGTAGATCGACTCGCGGACCGAGAGCTGCCGGCCGGCGAAGTCGGAGTAGGTGGACAGGATCCTGTCGAAGCCCTTGCGCCCACCCGATCCCTTGATCAGCGAGGTGGCGGCGATGGCCCCGGCGTTGATCATCGCGTTCGCCGGGCGTCCGCTGCCGGCGGCCAGGGAGATCTCGTTGAAGGCGTCCCCGGAGGGTTCGACGTCGATCTTCTCGTCGACCGCCTCCGGGCCCAGGTCCTCCAGTGCCAGCCCGTACGTGAACGGCTTGGAGATCGACTGGATGGAGAACTCCGTGTCGGCGTCCCCGACCTCGTAGACGTACCCGTCCACGGTCGCCAGGCAGATGGCGAAATCATCGGGGTCCGCCCCGGCCATGGCGGGGATGCCCCGGTAGGGGGTTCCAGTGCGCAGTTCGGAGAGTTGGGAGTGCAGCCGGCGCAGGTAGCTCTCGATCGGGGATTGCATACTGCCACAGTATCGGGGACGCGGCGGCGGTCCATCCGGGACCCGGAGCCGGGGTGGTCCCGGGGAAAGGGGAGAACTATCCATGGCGCGGGACGCTGTTATGCAATACGGTCGAGTAATCGCGATGCGCCCCGCTGGCCCTCCCCGTCCTCGGGGAGGCAGGCACTGCGGGATCGGACGTCGTCGCGCGCCGGGACACCAGCTGTCCCGACGGCGCACGACGGCGGGAGCGTCGCGGCCGCGGGGGGTGGCCCGGGTGGCGGTTCGTTGGGGAACGGAGCCGCCGCCCGGGGTGCCACCGCCGTCGGGGCTACGTCGCCGGAAGCGCCTTTTCCAGCAGCGGCGTCAGGTGCTTGACCGTGTACAGCGCTCCGAGCGGGGAGTTGATCGAGTAGGCGTCGGAGAGGTCCCCGTCGATCACCACTGCGTGGCCGGCCTTCACGGTGTCCAGCTTCTTCCACTGCGGATCCTTCGTGATCGCGCTCTCCTCCAGGAAGATCGGGAACGCCACGATCAGGTCGGCATCCATCACGTCGAGCTTTTCGCTGGAGATGTCCACCGAGAACCCGCCGGAGTTCACGGGCAGTTTCGCGATCGCGGGGTTCTGCCGGAACCCGTAACGTTCCAGGGTCTCCACGCGGCCGCCGCCGGCGATGTAGGCGCCCCAGCCCTCGCTGGTCTTGGTCGCCGCGGTGACGGTCTTGCCCTTCCACTGCGGGTGCGCCGAAGCCGCTTTCGCGTAGGCGTCGTCGACCTCCTTCAGCAGGGCGTCGCCCTTGTCGGGAACGCCCAGGGCGGTGGAGATCATGTGGACCTGGTCCTCCAGGCCGGTCTGGTAGTTTTCCCCGCCCTGCGGGATGCCCACGGTGGGGGCGATTTCGGCGAGCCGGTCGTGGCGGTCCTTGTCCCCGCTGCCGCGCACGTCCAGGATCAGGTCAGGCTCCAGGGCGGCGATCGCCTCGTAGGACGGTTCGAGGGTCTCGATGAGCTTCGGCGCCTGGTCGTAGAGGCCCTTCGCCCAGGGGCCGACGCCCTCGCCGCCGAAGCCGAGCCAGTCGGAGGCCCCGACCGGCTGCACGTCGAGCGACAACGCGGTTTCCGCGTCGCCCCACCCCAGGGCGACCACGCGCTGCGGGGCCTTCTCGATCTCCACGTCGCCGAATGCCGTCGTGACGGTCTGCGGGAACGTGCCGGCGACGGACGCGCCGGAGGGGGCGGCGGAATCATCCGGGCCGGCCGAGCCGGCCGAGCAGCCGGCCAGGGCCAGGGTGGCGGCCGCGATGAGTGCGATGGACGTGCGGAACAACCTCATGGGCCAGGCCTTTCTGCGCCCGGGAACGGTGCCGGACGGGCATGCGGTGGTGGGGCCGGATAGGACCGGCCGGTGGGGGCGCCGGGACCGGAAGCGGTCGCACGGCATGAGGCAAGGATAGCCTAAACTCATTAGGTGACTGTCGAATCTGCTATCCCCGACCGGAGTGCCCCGGAGGGGCCGCGGCGCCCCGATGCGCCGGCCGGCGGTGAAGCGGCCTCCGCGCCCCGCGGGACCGTGTCCCGCAGGATCGGCGGCTTCGCCGCCGCCCTGGCGTGCCTGGGGATCGCCGTCGTGCTCAGCCTGGCCATCGGCACCCGGCACATCCCGCTGGACACCGTCTGGGCCGCCGTCACCGGCACCGGCAGCGGGGACGACGCCTCCGTGGTGCTGACGCTGCGCGCCCCGCGCACCGTGCTGGGCGTGCTCGTCGGAGCCGGCCTGGGCGTCGCCGGCGCCCTCATCCAGGCCGTCACCCGCAATCCGCTGGCCGATCCCGGCATCCTGGGGGTCAACGCCGGGGCCGCGTTCGCGGTCGCCATCGGCGTCGGGGTCCTGGGCATCGCCTCGCCGCTGGGCTACATCTGGTTCGCCTTCGCCGGGGCGCTGGCCACCACCGTGGTCGTCTACCTCATCGGCTCCGGTGTCCGCGGTTCGGTCAGCCCGGCCCGCATCACGCTGGCCGGCGTGGCCATCGGCGCGGTGCTGGCCGGGTTCACCTCGGCGCTGGTGCTGGCCAACCCGCGCGGCTACAACGCCATGCGCGCCTGGGAAGCCGGATCGCTGGCCGACCGCGGCTGGGACCCGATCACGACGGCGGGGCCCTTCCTGGCCGCCGGGCTGCTGCTGGCGCTGCTGCTGGGCCGGTCGCTGAACGCCGTGGCGCTGGGCGATGACCTGGCCCGGTCGCTCGGTGCCCGGGTGATGCGCACCCGCGTGCTGGCGCTGCTGGCGGTCACCCTGCTCGCCGGCGCCGCCACCGCGATGGCCGGGCCCATCGCGTTCGTGGGGCTGATGATCCCGCACGTGGCCCGCTGGGTCGTCGGGCCCGACCAGCGCTGGATCATCGCCTACAGCACGCTGTTGGCCCCGGTCCTGTTGCTGGCCGCCGACGTCCTGGGCCGGGTGGTGATGCGCCCCGGGGAACTGCAGGTCGGCATCGTCACCGCCGTCATCGGCGCCCCCGTGCTGATCCTGCTGGTCCGCAGGGCCCGGGTGAGCCAGCTATGAGGACGACGCCGAACCCGCCGGCCGCCACCGCCGGGACCCGGGCCTCCCGTGCCGAGCCCCGGGCCGGACACCTGCACCTGCCCGTCCCCGGCGGGTCCATCCGGATCCCGCGCCGGCCCCTGGCGGTCGGCGCCGCCCTGGCCGCCGCGGTGCTGCTCCTGGCCCTGGTCGCCCTGGGGCTGGGGGACTACCCGCTCAACCTCGGCCAGGTCATCTCGGCGATGGCCAGCGACCAGGGATTCGCCAGCAAGATCGTGCTCGAATGGCGGTTGCCGCGAGTGGTCGCCGCCGTCGCGTTCGGCGCCGCGCTCGGTGTTTCCGGCGCCCTGTTCCAGACGCTGACCCGCAACCCGCTGGGGTCCCCGGACATCATCGGGTTCTCCACCGGCGCCTACACCGGGGCGATCATCTCCATCACCGTGATCGGCAGCAACCTCGTGGCCGAAACCGCCGGCGCGCTGGTCGGCGGCCTGGCCACCGCCCTGGTGGTCTACCTGCTGGCCTGGCGCGGCGGCGTGCAGGGTTTCCGCCTGATCATCGTGGGCATCGCGGTGACCGCCCTGCTCAACGGCGTGAACACCTACCTGCTCCTGCGCGCCCAGACCGAGGTGGCCATGGCCGCATCGATCTGGGGCGCCGGCTCGCTGTCGCTGGTCGGCTGGAGCGAAACCGCCTTCGCGTTGGTCCCGTTGGCCGTGCTCGGGGTGGCCACCTTTGCCGTCGTGCGCCCGCTGCGCCAACTCGAGCTCGGCGACGACGCGGCCCACGCCCACGGCGTCGCCGCCGAACAGGCACGGCTGGCGATCCTCGTGGTCGGCGTCGGGCTCATCGCCACGGTCACCGCGATCACCGGTCCCATCGCGTTCGTCGCCTTGGCCGCGCCGCAGGTCGCCCGGCGGCTGGTCCGCGGTGCCGGCATCCCGCTGGGCGCCGCGGCGCTGACCGGCGCACTGCTGCTCCTGGCAGCCGACATGGTCGCCCAGCACCTGGTCTCCGCGTCGGTCCCGGTCGGCGTCGTCACCGTCGTCCTCGGCGGGATCTACCTCGTCGCCCTCCTCGTCCACGAAGCACGGAAGCACCTATGAGCCGCACCACGTCACAGACCCAGCCCGCAACCGACGGCACCGACACGCCACCGCGGCTGCACGCCGAGTCGCTCACGCTGGCCTACGACCGCCGCGTCATCTCCGAGGACCTCACGGTCGACATCCCGGACGGCTCGTTCACCGTCATCGTCGGGCCGAACGCCTGCGGCAAATCCACCCTCCTGCGCGCGCTCTCGCGGCTGCTGCGCCCCACTGCCGGGCAGGTGCTGCTCGATGGGAAGGCCATCGCCTCCTACAAGGCCAAGGAGGCGGCACGGATCGTGGGGCTGCTGCCGCAGAGCTCGGTCGCGCCCGACTCGATCACCGTGGTGGACCTGGTCGCCCGCGGCAGGTACCCCCACCAGGGGCTCATCCGGCAATGGAGCGCCGCGGACGAGGCAGCAGTTGAATCGGCGATGGAAGCGACCAACATCGCCGACCTGCGCGACCGGCACGTCGACGAGCTCTCCGGCGGCCAGCGCCAGCGGGTCTGGGCCGCCATGGCCTTGGCCCAGGAGACCCCGATCCTGCTGCTCGACGAGCCCACCACGTTCCTGGACATCGCCCACCAGATCGACCTGCTGGACCTCTTCGCCGACCTGCACGAGGCCGGCAACACGCTGATCGCCGTGTTGCACGACCTCAACCACGCGGCCCGCTATGCCACGCACCTGATCGCCATGAAGGAGGGCCGCATCGTCGCCCAGGGGCCGCCGGCACGGATCGTGACCGCCGAACTGGTCCGGGAGGTCTTCGGTTTGGAATGCCTGGTCATCGACGACCCGGCGACGGGCACCCCGATGATCGTCCCGCGGGCCCGGCGCCGCCCGGCGAAAAGCTAGCGGCGCCGGCCGGGAGTCAGAGGACTTGGGCGAGGACCTTCAGCAGGTCCTTGACGCGCCGGTCCTTGTCCTCGGCAAGCATCTCGTTGGTCAGGAAGGAGAAGCCGACGTTCTTGTCCGGCCACGCCCCATGCAGTCCGCCGCCGGCACCGGAGTGCCCGAAGGCAGGCGCCACCGGTCCATAGGTCCCGATAGGATCGGCCAACTCGAATCCCAGACCGAAACGCAGGGGGCGGTCATTGACCGCATCCACGCCCTCCGACCACGTCGCCCGCGCGTCTGCCAGGGCATCCGGGGAGACGATCCGCTGTCCGGGTGCCACCAGCTGAGAATAGAGGGCGGCCATCGATTCCGCCGTGGCGATGGCCCCGCCGGAGGCCATCTGCGCCCGGCGCATCCCCACGGAGTTGAAGGTGTCCTTCGTACCGGTCAAGGTGTTCCCGTACATCCGTTCGACGATGCGCCGGCGCTCCGGGTCCGTCAGGAACGTGCTGATGGCATAGTCCCCGGCCCGGAAGATGGTCGCGACCTCCCCGTCGAGTTCCGGCGGGAGCCCGAGGTGGATGTCCAGGCCCAGCGGCTCCGACAGTTCCTCTTGCAGCAGCGTCCCCACATCCTTTCCGGTCACGCGCAACAGCAACTCCGCCATCAGGTATCCATAGGTGTGTGCGTGGTAGGCCACCTTGCTGCCCGGTTCCCACAGGGGACGCTGGGCAGCCAGGATCGAGGCGTTAAGCCGGTTGTCGTAGAAGGCGTCCCCACCCTCCGGTTCCGGATCGACATAGACCAGGCCCACGGTGTGGCCCAGCAGGGCCGAAACGGGCACGTGCTCCTTGCCCGCCGCGGCGAATTCGGGCCAGTACGCCGCCACCGGGGCGCGCACATCCAGTTCGCCCCGGCCGGCCAGGATGGCCGCGAGGGTGGCCACCAGGCCCTTGGTCCCGGAGAACAGCACCGCGCGGGTCTGGCCGGTCCACGGACGGGGACCGGCCAACCCCTGCCCGGGGTCGCCGCCGGGGCGGACGGTCGTTCCGCCGTGCAATCGCAGGACGGGCGCGCCTTCGCGGTAGACGCAGAACGACATGCCGCCGGCGGAGGCCGCGAGGTGTTCGGTGAACACCTCCTGGATCCGGGCGAAATCCCCTGCGGGTAGTCCGGAATCGTTGTGGGCCTCAAGGGGCGCGGTCGAGGGCATGCAGGTGCTCCTTAGAACGTGGGGACGTGGTCCAGCAGCTGCCGGGTATATGCATGCCGCGGGTTGGTCAGAACTTCGTCCGTCGGGCCGACATCGACGATCCTTCCCTTCTGGAGCACGGCCAGGGACTGCGAGATATGCCGGGCCAGGGCGATGTTGTGCGTCACGAAGAGCATGGCCATCCCGGTTTCCAGCTGCAGTGTGCGCAGCAGGTCCAGGATGGAGGCCTGCACGGACACGTCCAGGGCCGAGGTGACCTCGTCGCAGACGAGCACCGAAGGCGCGTTGACGAGCGCCCGGGCGATGGCCGCGCGTTGCCGTTCGCCGCCGCTGAGTTCCCCGGGGCGCCGATCCAGGTACGAGGCACCCAGCTTGACCCGGTCCAGGGCTTCCAGGACCCGGGACCGGCGCTCGCGCTTGTCGGTGGTGCCGGCCATCTTCAAGGGCACCTCCACCGATTCGAGGATGCTGCGGCGCGGGTTCAGCGACGAGAACGGGCTCTGGAACACGTATTGGATGCCCTGGCGTTGCTCGGCCGTCCGGCTGCGGGTGCCGGGCGCGAGCTTGGTCCCGCGCAGGGTGATCGTGCCGCGGTAGTCGTCGTTAAGTCCGGCGACGCACCGCGACAGCGTCGTCTTCCCCGACCCCGATTCGCCGAGGAGCATCATCGATTCACCGACGCCGAGGGTGAAGTCGATGCCATCGAGGATCTGTGCCGACCCGTAGGCAAGCTCCAGACCCGACACCTCGAGCAGGTCAGTGGAGGACGTCGGCCCGTGGTCCCCCGGCTCGGCCAGGGGATTGATCCTCTGGTCGCCGGGGGAATGCGGTCCGGGGAAGACCAGCGGCTGCTCGCCGGTGATGGCCTCCACGTCGCCTACCCGTCGTTTTCCGTCCAGGTCGGGGACTGCGTTGAGCAGCTTGCGGGTATAGCGGTGCTGCGGGTGGAAGAGCACTTCCTCGGTGGTGCCGCGCTCGACGACCTCACCCGAAAGCATCACCAGGACCTCATCGGCCACCGTGGCGACGACGGCCAGGTCATGGGTGATGTAGAGGCCGGCGACCTGGTGGCGTTCGGCCATTTCGTCGATCGTCTGCAGCACCAGTGCCTGCGTGGTGACATCGAGCCCGGTGGTGGGCTCATCCAGGACCATGACCGAGGGGCGGCACGCGAAGGCCATGGCGATGCCAACGCGTTGCTGCTGCCCGCCGGAGAGCTGATGGGGGTAGCGGCGCTGGTAGGCGGTGTCGCTGGCCAGGCCGACTTCGGCGAGGACCTCAGCAACACGCTCGGCGCGTTCGGCGGAGGAGGAGCCGAAACCATGGACCTGCAGGGTTTCGGCAATCTGGTCACCGATCCGCATGGCGGGGTTCAGCGACAGGGCCGGATCCTGCGGGACATAGGAGATGGTTCCGCCGCGCAGCAGCCGTACCTGGGTGGGCGCAAGGTCGAGCAGGTTGCCGGAGGCAGCCTCGGAGCCGAGGAATACGCTGCCTTCGGTGAGTCGGAGCCCTTGGCGGAAGTGGCCCATGCACGCAAGGCCCGCGGTGGTCTTGCCGGAGCCGGACTCCCCAACTAGCGCAAGGATCTTGCCCGGATGAAGGTCGAAGCCGATGCCGTGCAGGATCTCCTGGCCGGCCAGCGTGGCCACGCGGATGTCCTGTGCCCGCAGGGCCGGAATGTCCACGTGGGGAGCGGTCTTCGTCGTGTCGTTCACGGTGGTGTCCATGTCTACTTTCCCGCGTTTAGGTTGGCGGAGGCCTTGGCCAACGCATCGGTGAGCAGGTTCGTTCCCACGGTCAACACGGCGATCGCCAGCACCGGAAGGATGACGCCCCAGGGCTGGACCATCAGGGCGATGCGGTTTTCATTGATCATCAGGCCCCAATCGGCGGTCGGCGGCTGCATGCCGAGCCCCAGGAAGGACAGGGCTGCGATGAAGCCGATCGAGTACGTCATGCGCAGGCCCAGCTCGACCATGAGCGGCCCGGTGATGTTGGGCAGGACGTCCTGGAGCAGGATCTTCCATTTGGGCACCGCGTACATTTCGGAGGCACGCACGTAGTCCTCGGTGATCACCGACGCGGTGGCCGAACGTGTCACCCGGGCAACCCGGGGAGCATGGGTGATCCCGATGACCGTCACGAGCACCCACCCCTCGGGGCCCAGGACGGTGATGGCCAGCAGCGCGAAAACCAGTTGCGGCAAGGCCAGCAGGACGTCATTTGAGCGCATGATGAAGTTGTCCAGCGATGGGCGCGAGTAGGCGGCGGTCATCCCGATCACCGCGCCGAGCACCATGCCCAGGGCGGTGGCCAGGGCGGCATAGGCGAGCAGCCGCAGGCCCCCGTCGAGGAAGCGGCTGAGGATGTCGCGGCCCAGGTTGTCGGTGCCGAAAACCCCGTCGGCCTGGAACGGGCGGCCGGCGAACGCGGTGGACGAGTAGCCGGTGGCCCACGGCAACACCAGCGGGCCGACCAGTGCCACGAGCAACACGAGGCCGGTCAACACGGCTCCGATCTTTGCCTGTCGCTGGCGCATCATGCGCCGCAGCAGGCCCGGTGCTGCCTGGGCTTCGCTCTCGATGGAGGCGGCTGGCATGTCGGTGGGTGTGGTGGAGGAACTCATCGGGCGGACTCCGTCCTGAGCTTCGGGTTGGTGGCGATGCCGACCAGGTCGGCCAGCAGGTTGACCACGATGTAGGCGGCGGCTATCAGCATGGAGATGGCCTGCACGACCTGCACGTCGCGGTTGGCCACCGCGTCGACGAGCGCCTGGCCGATGCCGGGGTAGCGGAAGAGGAACTCGATGACGACCACGCCTCCGGCCATCCAGGCCAGCTGGATCGCGATGACCTGCGCCACCGGAGCCAGCGCGTGGGGGACGGCATGGCGGAGGATGACCTGGCGTTCGGGGACTCCCTTCAGTCGGGCCATCTCCACGAATCCGGAATCGAGGACCTCGATCATGGTGGCGCGCATCATCCGCACGATGTAGGGGGTGACCACCAGGACCAGGGTCAGGGCGGGCAGCACCAGTTGAAGCGGGTAGTTCCACACGTGCTCGCCCGGAGGGGCCATCGTGACGGAGGGCAGGAGCTTGAACACCGTGGTGGAGAGGAGAGTGATCAGCAGGATGCCGACCACGAACTCCGGCAAGGCGGCCAGGACCAGGCTGGTGATGGTGGCAGCATGGTCGGCTGCCTTGCCACGGCGCAACGCGCTGTAGGTCCCGACCACGATGCCCACCGGGATGCTGATGAGCGCCGCGATGCCCATGAGCACGAGCGAGGCGGAGATCCGTTCGCCGAGCAGCTCCGAGACCGGGCCGGAGGTGGCGGCGGAGTAGCCGAAATCGCCGGTGAACAGGCCGCCGAGCCACGACAGGTAGCGCACGGCCACCGGATCGTTGAGGTTCATCTGTTCGCGTAGTGCCGCCAGGCGTTCGGGGGTGGCCTGTTGGCCGAGCATGGCCTGGGCGGGGTCCCCGGGCAACAGCAGGGTGGCCACGAAGACCAGGATGGAGACGACCAGCAGGATCAGCACGCTGACCAGCAGGCGCCGGGACACGAGTTTCATGATCATTTGGAGCCTCCGAGCCATACACGGCGGAATTCGAATCCGGACAAGGCCAGGCCGGTCTTGTTGGGGACGAGCCCGGCGACATACTGCTGGAAGGCGTCGGCCTGGTTCGAATGGCCCCAGATGATGTATCCGCCCTCTTCCCACAGAAGTCGTTGGGCCTGGGAAATGAGCTTGTTGCGGTGTGCCTCATCCAGGGTTGCCTTGGCCTGTTGCACCAGCGTCACGAACCGGGGGTCATCCCAGTGCGTCTCGTTGTAGGGGGAGTCCTTCAACAGGGAGTTGTCCACCTGGGGCAGGAAGTTGCGGGTGTAGTAGAAGTCCTGGGCGAAGTCCCATTTGAGGTAGTCGTCGCCGAAGAACGTGGTGGCGTCGACCCGGCGGATCGCCACGCGGATGCCCGCCTCGGCGGCTTGCTGGGCGAAGACCTGCGCGGCCTCGACGGCACCGGACTGGATGGGGGCGGTGACCAGTTCGACGTCCAGCCCGTCCGGGTAGCCGGCCTCGGCCAGCAGCTTCCGGGCCCGGGCGATGTCCTGCGTCCGTTGCGGAAGCCCGGTGGTTCCGGGATCGAAGGGCGCGAAGACGTCGTTGCCGATCCTGCCCTGACCGCTGTAGACCTGTTCGATCATCTGCTGGCGGTCCACGACCAGGCGGAAGGCCTGGCGGACGCGAACATCATCGAAGGGCTTGCGGTCCACGCGCATGGTGAACGGCAGCCACATGCCGGTCTCCGAATTCAGGATGCCGATGCGCGGATCGGATCCGATGACCTCGGTCAGGGCCAGCGGGATCTGCCCGATGGCGTCGACCTGGGTGGAGAGCAGCGCGTTGATCAGGGCATCGTCGTCGTCGAAGTTCAGGATGACCAGTTCATCCAGGTACGGCTCGCGGGCACGCCAGTAGTCCCCGTTGCGCACGAACACTGACTGGCGGCCGGGGGAGAAGCTCTTGGCCTTGAAGGGCCCGGTCCCCACCGGGTGGGCGGGGTCGTAGTCCGCGGGGACGATGCCCAGGGAATACTGGCCCAGCGAATCGTCAAAGGTGGCCGTGGGGGTGTTCAAGCGGAATTCGATGGTGTCCGCGGCGGTGGCGACCACGTCGTCGAGAACGGTGAGCGCCGTCGCGCCCGACTTGGGGTCATCGGGGTTGGTGATCCTCTTGAACGTGGCGACGACGTCGTCGGCGGTAAGGGGGCGGCCATCATGGAAGACGACGTCCGGGCGCAACGTGACGGTCCAGACCTTGGCCCGGTCGTCAGGGGTGGCGCTGAGGGCCAACAGAGGCTGCAGGTCGTAGTTCTCGTCGCGGTACAGCAGCGACTCGTAGAGGTTGACCACGCGGGCGATGTCCGTGGTGTTCACCGGGACGTGCGCGTCGAGGGTGTCGGACGCGCCGCCGCCGGAGAGACCGACGCGCAGCGTGCCGCCGCGCTGAGGCGGCCCCGTCGGCGCGGCGACGACGTCGGGTTGCTGCCCGCACGCGCTCAGCGCGGCGCCCAGGCCGACGGCCATGCCGGACCCGAGCACGAAGCGCCGGCTGACCTGGCTGCGGGCGCGCTCGGCGAGGCTCCGGAAGGTGCGGGATCCGGGCCGGTCTGGCTCGGGGTGGAACGGTGGAGGGGAATGCACGAAGGCTCCTGGAATCGGCGGAGGGTTAGCTGCTGATGGATCGGCCGCTCCATTCGGGGGGTTCCCGGCGTTGCGCGGAAATGCTGGCCAGCAGGTCCTCGCCGAACCCGCAGGTCCGCCCGGTGTCCTGGTTGACGTGCAGGCCGAGGATCTCCTCGGTGGCAATCAGCTGGCCCTCCGCGTGCATCTCGTGGCACAGGTGCAGCTTCTTCGGCCCGGAACCGGCGACCACCGTCGTGACCACCAGTTCGGCGCCCAGGCCCGTTTCGGCGAGGTACCGCACATGGGCCTCCACCGTGTAGAGCGAGTTGGAGGTGGCGGCCCGGTAGCCCGGGCCCATGCCCAGGGCGTCCATGGCGGCATCCGTGGCGAAGCCGAAGACGAGCACGTAGTAGGCCTCCGAGAGGTGGCCGTTGTAGTCGATCCACTCGGGGCGGACCGGCGTCGTATAGGGTTCCCAGGCCACCTAGACCGCCGCCTTCGGTGCCGCCTTCAGGTCCCCGATGACATTGCGGATGGCAATGATCGCGGCGTCGCGTTCGGCGACCAGCTCGGCGAACCCGCGTTCGCCGGCCTCCTCGTCGCAGCCCGCGATGACGTCGGCGCGGAGCCTATCGGTCAGTTCGGGGGCGTCCAGTCGGGTCCATGGGGACTTCAGCGAGGGGCCGAAGTGGTCCAGCATGTGTGCCATCCCGCCGGGCCCGCCGGCGAGGTGGAAGGTGAGCATGGGGCCCTGGATGGGCCAGCGCAGGCCGGGGCCGTCGGTGATGGCGAGATCGATCTGCTCGACCGTCGCCTCTCCGTTGTCGATCATGTGCAGGGCTTCGCGCCAGAGTGCCTCCTGCAGCCGGTTGGCGATGAAGCCGGGGACCTCGCGGTCCATGGTGATGACCGATTTGCCGATGAAGTCGTACCATCGGGAGGCCCAGGCGACGGCTTCAGGGTCGGTGCCTTCGCCGCCGGCGACCTCGACGAGCGGGATCAGGTACGGCGGGTTGAACGGGTGCCCGACCACCAGGCGCGCCGGGCTGGCCGCCCGCCGGTTCATCTCGGACATGCCGTAACCGGAGGTGGAGGAACCGATGACGACACCGGGGGGCGTCGCCGCGTCAATCTGGGCCAGCAGCTCCGACTTCAGGCCGAGGTCCTCCGGTGCGCTCTCCTGGACGAAGCCGACGCCGGCCACGGCGTCGGCGAGTTCGGCGTGAACGCTCCAGTTGTCCTTGGAGGCATTCGGTGCCAGCCCCAGCTGGGTCAGTGCCGGCCACGCGGCGTCGATCAGGGCTGCGAGCTTGGCGGCGGCGTCGGGGGAGGGGTCCCAGGCCCGGACATGGTAGCCACGCGCCAGGAAGTACGCGGCCCAGCCGCCGCCGATGGTGCCGATGCCCACGCAGGCCACGGTGTCGACGTCGTGCATTTCGGGGTAGGTGCTCATGGATCAGGCCCTCTTCTCGAGCTGGAGGATGTCGCGGGCCTCGTCGGGGGTGGCGACCGCGGATCCGAGGTTGGTGACGATGTCGATGGCGCGCTCGGTGAGCTGCGCGTTGGTGGCCTTGACGCCCTTGGACAGGTAGAGGTTGTCCTCCAGCCCCACGCGCACGTGGCCGCCGAGCAGGACCGACTGGGCGACCCATGGCAGCTGGTCGCGGCCGATCGCGAAGGACGTCCATTGGGCGCCCTCGGGCAGGAGGTTGACCATGGCCTGGAGCAGGCCCGGGTCCACCGGTGCGCCGTAGGGGATGCCCATGCACAGCTGGTAGAGCGGTGGCGGGGCGATCAAGCCCTCCTGGACCATGACGTTGGCGAACCAGAGGTTGCCGGTGTCGAAGATCTCCATTTCCGGCTTCACACCCAGTTCCTTGATGCGTGCGGCACCCTCGCGGAGCATGTCGGGGGTGGAGACGTAGAGCTGGCTGCCTTCGCCGAAGTTCAGCGAGCCGCAGTCGATGGTGCAGATCTCGGGGCGCAGTTCCTCGACGTGGGCCAGGCGTTCCAGGCCGGAGACCAGGTCGGTGCCGGACAGCTGGACGGTGGGTTCGCTCGGGTCGACGACCAGGTCGCCACCCATGCCGGCGGTCAGGTTGATGACCGGGTCCACGTCGGAGGCGCGGATCTGCCGGACGACCTCGCGGTAGAGGTCGGTGTCGCGCGAGCCCTGTTTGGTCTGCGGGTCGCGGACGTGGATGTGCACGACCGAGGCACCGGCGCGGGCGGCGGCGATGGCGTCGGCGGCGATCTCGTCCGGTGTCACGGGGACGTGCTCGCTCTTGGAGGTGGTGTCTCCGGCGCCGGTCAGGGCACAGGTGACGATGACCTTACGGTTCATGGGTGGACTCCTTCGGGGTGGCGATGGTGCGGTCGATGAAACTTTCGATTTGCCGGTACATCTGATCGACAGTCAGCATTCCGGTGAGGACCTTGATGCCGAGTCCGTCCATCATGGTCGTCACGTCCAGGGCCAGGGACTCCGGGTCGCCGGGGCCGAAGTCGCCGCTGTCCTGGCCTTCGGTGATGATTGCGGAGACGGTTTGGCGCCAGCGTGCGTAGCCGTGGGCGTGGTTGTCGCGGCCTTCCGGGTTCACGGCCACCTGGGCCCAGGTCTGCAGCCAGATGGACCACTCGGCGCGGCCGGGGGATCCAGCCGGAAGCTGGAGCTGGATCAGGCGCTTGAGACGCAGGACGGGGTTGGTCACGGCATGGAGCTCGGCCACCTGGCGGTCGAAGGCCAGCTTGACCGAATAGCGCAGCGTCTCGGCGAAAATCTCCCGTTTTGCCGGGAAGTAATAGTGGACAGCGGCCGGACTCATCCCGCATTCTCGGGCGATGTCGGCGATGCGGACCGATTCGTAGCCCTGTTCGGCGAATAGCCACCACGCCCGTTCGATGATCGTGCGCCGCTTGAGCGCCATTTCGCGATCCTCATGGTGGACGGTCGGTAGCATCCGGGCAGACGCCGGAGTGGTGGCCCCGGTCGTCGCATCGGACCCGGAGATGAGCCAGTTGGCCGTCACGCCCGTCACGGTCGCCAGCTGCGTGATCTCCTCGGCGTTGAAACGGCGTGTGCCCTTCAATGACTTCGAGAGCTTCGATTCGTCCAGGCCGATCAGTTCGGCGATCCGGCGCTGAGGCAGGCCGGACCCACGAATCGCGTCGCGGGCCCGGTTCGGCAGCTGGCCGGAGGGCGTGGTGGGAGTGGGCATGCCGTCCACTGTAGGAAGAACTTGCGATTCTGGCAAGAGCATTGATTCATGTTCAGGAAACTTGCGATTTGTTGGGTCATCCGCAAGGCGCCCGTTACGCGGACACGAAAAAGCACCGGACCGCCCACCAGGGCGATCCGGTGCCAGGGAAGCGCGAGGCTACCGCGTGCGCCGGCCGAGCACCAGCGCTGTCAGCGCCGTCGCGCCGGCCACCGCGTAGACAGCGGGCCAGGCGCCGATCTTCTTGGCCAGCGGGTGGGAGGCGCCAAAGCCCACCAGGTAGGTGGCGGTGACCGCGGCCGCCCGCCCGGTTCCGGCGTCCTTGCGGCAGGAGGCGAAGGCGGCGGCACCGGTGGCGGCCAGGACTGCCCCTCCCAGCGGGCGGCTTCCGGTCGTGCGGGCGGTCTGGAAGCCGCCGATCAGGCCAGCGGTGGTCAAGGTGGCGGTGGCGATCGAGCTCATGGTTCTCCTTGGTATCTGGGCTTGTCAGCCTACTCTCCGCCTACCGTCTCCCGCGGGGCCGGGCGTACGATGGCGAACATGAGCGCCACCATCGAACATGACTCGACCCCGACCAAAGTGGTGATGGTTTCCATCGTCGCCGCGCTGGGCGGATTCCTCTTCGGATTCGACTCCGCCGTGATCAACGGCGCGGTCGACGCCATCGCCGAACAATTCGGCCTCAGCAGCGTGATCCTCGGGTTCACCGTCTCGTGCGCGCTGCTCGGCGCGATGGTCGGCGCCTGGTTTGCCGGCCCCTTCGCCGACAAGCAGGGCCGCGTGCGCGCCATGCTGGTCGCCGCCGCGCTCTTCACCATTTCGGCCGCCGGATCCGGCTTCGCCTTCAGCGCCGTGGACCTGATCATCTGGCGTTTCATCGGCGGACTGGGCGTCGGCATGGCCTCCGTGCTGGCACCGGCCTACATCGCCGAGGTCGCCCCCGCGCACAGCCGCGGCCGGCTCGCCTCGCTGCAGCAGATGGCCATCGTGTTGGGCATCTTCGTCGCCCTGCTCTCCGACGCTTTCATCGCCACCTCGTCCGGTGGCGCGACCGCAGAAGCCTGGTTCGGCCTCTCGGCCTGGCGCTGGATGTTCCTCACTGGAATCGTCCCGGCCGTGATCTACGGCGTGCTGGCCTGGCAGATCCCCGAATCCCCGCGCTACCTGGTCGCCCGCGGGCAGCTGGCCAAGGCCGCCAAGGTCCTGCACGAGGTCGTCGGGCTCAAGAGCCGAGACGAGGTCGATGACAAGATCGCCGCCATCAAGTCGACCATCAGCACCGAGAAGAACCAGGGCCTGCGCAACCTCGTGGGCGGCAAGGGCTGGCTGCTGCCCATCGTCTGGGTCGGCATCCTGCTCTCGGTCTTCCAGCAGTTCGTCGGCATCAACGTGATCTTCTACTACTCGACCAGCCTGTGGCTCTCGGTCGGCTTCACCGAGGCCGACTCCTTCACCATCACCGTGATCACCTCGGTCACCAACATCCTGGTGACCATCGTGGCCATCGCCCTGGTGGACAAGGTCGGCCGCAAGCCCCTGCTGCTCTGGGGCTCCGCCGGGATGACCATCGCCCTGGGGCTCATGGCCGTCGCCTTCAGCCAGTCCACCGGAACCGGCAAGGACGTGTCCCTGCCCGAGCCGTGGGGCGTCATCGCCCTGATCGCGGCCAACCTGTTCGTCGTCGCGTTCGGCGCCACCTGGGGCCCGGTGGTCTGGGTCCTGCTCGGGGAGATGTTCTCCAACAAGATGCGCGCCGTGGCCCTCTCCGTCGCCGCGGCGGCCCAGTGGCTGGCGAACTTCCTGATCACCACGACGTTCCCGACCTTGTCGGAGATCAGCCTGGTGCTGGCCTACGGGCTCTATGCCCTGTTCGCCCTGCTGTCCTTCTTCTTCGTCTTCCGGTTCGTCAGGGAGACCAAGGGCCGGGAACTGGAGTCCATGCAGTAGCGGCTACGGCAGGGTGGCCGGAGCGTCCTGGGCCGTCGGCTGGGTGCCCAGCGCGGCGAGCACCGCCGAACCGAGGATCTGCGCCCCTTCGCGGGAGGGATGGACGCCGTCGTAGGTCAGCCCGTCGGCGTACCTGCCCGGCTGGTTATCGGCGCGCAGTCCGCGGGAGCCGTCGATCCAGCCCCAGCCCTGCTCGGCGACGAAATCGTGCAGCCAGGCGTTGTATTCGAGCGTGCGTTCGCGGAAGTCGTTGCGCGGGGGGACAGAGGAGACGAGGACCCGGGGAACGTCGGCGACGTCGACGATCGAGCGCATGTTCTCACCGATCTGCTCGAACGGGATACCGGCCTTGATGTCGTTGGTGCCGGCGATCATCACCAGCACGTCGGCCGGCACGGGGGTGAAGCCCGCGAGCATCTGTGCCGTGGTCGCCCCGCCGCGTGCCCAGCCGCCGACGAAGGCGGTTCCCGGCTGTTGGGCGAACGCCGCCCAGGAGCGTTCCCCGACGATGCGGCGCCCCACCTGGTCGGGGTAGGCGTGGTCGGCGGTGATGGAGTCGCCGACCACCGCGAACTCCAGGGCCTGCGCCCCGGCGGCCATCGGCTGCGCCATCGGGAAGCCGTCGGAGGTCAGGGGAGGCTGCTGGTGCTGCTGGCCCAGATAGGTGGCACCTGCGGCCACGGCCAGCAGGACGAACCCGGCGGCCACGACCCGGCGGGGACGCGCCGACATGCGACTGATGAGCGACGGGCGGACGGCTGCGCCATCGGTGGCGGAATCGGAAACGGGCACTGGCTACTCCTGGGTATTGACGCGACCTATCCAGCGTAGGGAACGCCGGCCCGCAGCGGGGCATGCCAACATGACAATCGTGTGACAATTGCCCGCGGACGGGATTTCACAGGCCGGTGCCCTACCCTCGAAGCCATGTTTGAGCAGATTTCCGTCGATTCCTGGTGGCAGGCCCTGCTGGTCGGTTTCAGCCGCGGCCCCTCGCTGCACGCCGAGGCCCTGACCCTGGTGCTGATCGTGGCCGCCGCCATTGCACTGTCCGTCCCGTGGGCGACCTGGCGCTGGTTCGGCCTCTATGTGACCTTCGTGCACGAACTCGGCCACGCGCTGGCGGCGCTGATGACCGGCCGGGTGGTCCGCGGGATCCGGCTGAACCTGAACCACTCGGGCGAAACGGTGAGCATGGGCCGCGGCCGCGGGGGAGCGGCCTGGTCCGGGTTCTGGGGTTATCCGGCGCCGGCAGTGGCCGGGGCGGCGATGGTCTGGGCCGCGTGTTCGGGGTGGGCCGGGGCCGCCTTGTCGCTCGGGGCGCTCCTGCTGCTGGTGGCGTTGCTGTTCATCCGCAACCTCGTCGGCATCCTCATCGCCGTGGGCTGCGCCGTGATGGCCCAGCTGCTCGTGCTGTTCACCGGTCGCGACGTCGCCGCGTACATCGTCGTTTCCCTCGGCATCGCCCTGGTCGTCGGGGCGGTGAAGGACTGGTTCAAGGTGACGGCGGTGCACACCCGGCGACGGCGGCTGGACAGTTCGGATGCCTACATCCTGGCCCGTGCCACCGGCGTCCCCTCGGCGATCTGGCTGACCGGTTTCGCCGTCGTCATCGGCGGCAGCGGGTACTGGTCCCTGCACTCGCTCGGCGGGGCGGTCCTGTAGCCCCGAGGCCGTGACGGGCACGGGACCCGTGGTGTGCCCCGGGCTCGTCGCGTAGCCTCGGTCACGGAGGTACACATGGCCCATTTCGAGTTCACCACCAGCCTGCCCTTTCCCCGCGACGAGGTGTTCCGCTGGTTCACCCGACCCGGGGCACTGGCCCGGCTGAGCCCGCCCTTTGCCGGCAGCGTCCGCCGCGAACCTGATCACGGACTGGAGATCGGCTCGACCGCGGTGCTGGGAATCGGCGCCCCGGGAGGCCTCGGACTCGGACTCGGATCCGCCGTGGGCTCCGCCGCCGGTGCGCTGCACCTGCCCGGCTGGGTGCGCCCCGAGATCCCCTGGCACGCCCGCCATGTCGGCCTCGTGCCCGGACGCGGATTCACCGACGTCATGGACTCGGGCCCGCTGGCCTCGTGGACCCACGACCACCTCTTCGAGGACGACGGCGAGGGCACCATCATGCGCGACTCGGTCGCCTACGCGCTTCCCCTGCCGGCGCCCGGGTCACGGCCGCTGGGCCGGCTGTCCCGGTGGAGCGAGCAACGTTTCGCCGCGGAACTGGGGCGCATGTTCGAGTACCGTGAACGCCAGCTCATCGGCGACCTGCTCTTCCACTCCAGGCACCAGCTGCCCGGGCCGCTGCGCATCGCCATCAGCGGGGCCGGAGGCCTGGTCGGAACCCAGCTGCGGGCCCTGCTGCTCGGTGGCGGCCACGACGTGCTCCGCCTGGTCCGCCGTCCCGCATCAGCGGGGGACGAGATCTCCTGGGACCCCGACGCCGGACGGATCGACGCCGAAGCGCTGGCCGGATGCGACGTCGTCATCCACCTCGCCGGCCACCCGATCGGGGGGCGGTTCACCGCCGACAACAAGCAGCGCATCATGGCATCGCGCACCGCCGGCACCTCGTTGCTCGCGCGCACGCTGGCCGACCTTGCCGCGGACGGACGCCAACGCGCCCTCGTGTGCGGTTCGGCCATCGGCTACTACGGCGCCTCGCCGCAGTCCCGTCGGCCCGGCACCCCGGAGGAGTTGACCGAGGACTGCCCTCCGGGCACCGATTTCCTCGCCGATGCCTGCGCCGCCTGGGAGGCGTCCTGCGAACCGGCGGCACGCGCCGGGGTGCGGGTGGCCACCCTCCGCACGGGGATCGTGCAGAGCCCCGCCGGGGGAGCGCTGCAGCGGATGCTGCCGTTGTTCATGGCGGGTGTGGGCGGGCGGCTGGCCGGTGCCGGCATGCAGAGCTGGATCGGCATCGATGACATCGTGGGGATCTTCGCCCATGCCGCGCTGGATGAACACGTGTCCGGGGCGGTCAATGCCGTGGCTCCGCATCCGGTCGACGGGAGCGAATATGCCGACACCCTGGCCGCCGTGCTCGGCCGGCCGGCGTGGGTGACCGTGCCGGCCGCCGGACCCGCCCTGCTGCTGGGACGGCAGGGAGCCCGGGAACTCGTCCAGGCCGACCAGCGTGTCTCGTCCCGTCGGGTCGAGGAGCTCGGATACGGGTTCCGGCATCCGGACCTGCCGTCGGCCCTGCGTCACGTCCTGGGACGGTCCTGAAGGTCACGAATCGGATACCTGCGGGTGCCCGACGTTCGAAGGTAACGGCCGCCGGGCATCCGTTTCGATGTGCAGAACGCACGATCGGAACCTGTGAGGGGTCTGCGGCAAGACTCACAGGAAGGTCACCGGGAGTCGATCCATGGCCGGGATTCCGCGGTTTTTGATTGTCAATATTTTGTGGAAGCCCGGATGTGGGGACACTCTGGTTTGACGTAGGCCCCCGGCGTGCGGTTACCGTTATCAAGTCACGTTTTGATAACACCTCGCCGTTCGGGGTGGTGCAAAGCGTCATTGCAGCCGGGTACCTCTTGGATCGTCCACCCAGCTGCCCACAAAACTTGGAGTCGACATCGACGCCGGACGATCGCGCAGTGAAGGCCGGGGACGGTCAGAGCGCACGGGTGGCCCCTGGAGAAATGTGATCCAGCAGCAGAACAAGAAGTTTTCAAAGATTTCCCGCATCGGCGCGTCCAGCGGTGTAGCCGCATTGGCACTGGCCGGCGCGGCAGCCGGCCTGGGGGCAGCTCCCGCCTCCGCCGCTTCCACGTCCACCTGGGACGCCATCGCCAACTGCGAGTCCAGCGGCAACTGGTCCATCAACACGGGCAACGGCTACTACGGTGGCCTACAGTTCAGCCAGCAGACCTGGAACGCCTTCGGCGGTTCGGGCAGCGCGGCGAACGCCAGCAAGTCGCAGCAGATCGCCGTCGCCGAAAAGGTCCTGGCTGCCCAGGGCTGGGGCGCTTGGCCGGCCTGCTCCGCGAAGCTGGGACTCTCCGGCAAGAGCGGCTCGATCGCCTCCACCTCCAACACGGTGGAGAAGAAGTCCGCGCCGGTGGAGAAGGCCCCGCAGCAGACTTCCGAGAAGAAGTCCTACGAGGCGCCGCAGAAGACCTACAAGGCAGCCCCGAAGCACCGCTCCGAGGCTCCCGTCCAGAAGGCCGCTCCGCAGAAGTCGGTCCAGTCGACCGGCAAGCACGTGGCCACCGTCAAGGCCACCGACTCGGGCAAGGACTACACGGTCAAGTCCGGCGACACGCTGGCGAAGATCGCCCAGAAGAAGGGCCTGGACAACTGGAAGGGCCTCTACTCGCTGAACACCGACAAGGTGCAGGACGCGAACCTGATCTTCGTGGGCCAGACCCTCGACATGCCGACCAAGTAAGCAGGTCGGTCCCGGGGCCCAGCCCCGGAACCACAAGCTACGGGGACCCAGTCCCCGTATGACGGCAGCGGCGATTCACCATTCCCCCCAACGGTGAACCGCCGCTGTTTCGTCGTTAACGGTGCCCGCACGCTGATCCGTGGGGCCTGATGCGTAAGGAGCATTCAGGCGTCCGCAACGACCCCGACCACGGATTCGACGAACGCCCGGGCCGCGGGGCGGTAGGCATCGCGCAGCGCGAGGAAGCGTGCGCTGCTGTCGGCCCCGGGCCAGTTCGCGGGCAGGGATTCTGCCGGAAGGCCTGGATCCACGTAGGGGATGATGCGCCAGCTGTCGATGCAGCGGACATAGGCCGAAAAGGCGGTGGCCCCGTCCTCCGGCGGCTCGGCGGCAACACCGGCCTGGCGGGCCAGGAAGTCCCGGTGCAGCCCGGCGATCTCGTCCAGGTCCCACCAGCCGGCGACGGCATCGCGCAGCGTTCCCTCCACCAGGGGGGAACCGGTCACGAAGAGCACCGCGGCGCCGCGCAGGCCCAGGTCCTCGAGGATCTCCTCGACCTCGGGCCGCAGGTAGTCCGGACAGATCCACAGGCCCGGCCCGACCGTCCCGCAGCCGATCCAATGCAGCCGCCGGCGCAGCTGGTGCCGCAGCCCGCGCTCGGATTCGGGGATGGTGAAGGACACCAGGCACCAGGCATCGCCCGGTCCCATGGCGCGGGGCTGGTGGATCCGCCGGTCCCCGCGGTCGAGCATGTGGCGTGCCCGCGCCCCCACGGCGTAGCCGGGGATGCCCTCGCGTGCCTCGGCGTCGAGCACTGCCTTCTTGCGCAGCCGGGTCAGGGCGGTACGCGCCAGGGCCGCGGACACCCCGACGGCCTCCATCAGGTCGAGCAGCTGGGCGGAGGACATCCAGCCGCCGGCGTCGCGCAGGTAGAGTCCGATGATGGTGCGCAGCAACGACGTGGTGCTCCCGGGGCGGGAGTCCATGTCGTCGAGGACGGCGCTCATTCCATCTCGGCCAGGGCGGTGGCGATCGCGTCGATTCCCGCCTCGAGCTCCGCGAAGCTGGTGCTCAGCGGCGACAGGCCGATGCGCAGCCCGTTCGGGGGCCGGAAGTCGGGGATGACCCCGAGCTCCCACAGGCGTGCGGTGACCTCGGCGAAGCGGTCGTGGTCCACCGTGATGTGCGAACCGCGCCAGGCAGCATCGCGCGGGCTGGCCAGCCGGGCGCCCAGCGGGACCAGGCGTTCGTCGGCCAGCCGGATGGCGTGCTCGGTCAGCGCCACCGATTTGGCCCGCACGGCGTCCATGCCGGCCTCGGAGATCAGCTCGACCATGTCCTTGAGCGGCTGCATCGCCAGGATGGGCGGGGTGCCGGTGATGAAGCGGCGGATGTTGCCCGCCGGCTCGTACGCCGCGGTCATCCCGAAGGGGTCGGCCGCCCCCATCCACCCCCAGATCGGCTGGCGCAGACTCGACTGCAGCCCCGAGCGCACATAGGCCAGGGCCGGGGAGCCGGGGCCGCCGTTGAGGTACTTGTAGGTGCAGCCGACGGCCAGGTCGACGCCCCAGTCGTCCAGGTGCAGGGGCACGGAACCGACCGAATGGCACAGGTCCCAGACCATGAGGGCACCGGCGGCCTTGACGCGCGCGGTGATGGCCGCCGCGTCGGCCAGGTAGCCCGAACGGTACGCGATGTGGCTCAACAGCACGACGGCGGTGCTCCCGGACAGCACCTGGTCCAGGTCCGCGGTGGTCACCCCGGCATCCGGATCCGGGGTGATCCAGCGCAGCGTGGCTCCGCGTTCGGCCGCGATGCCCTCGACGATGAAGCGGTCGGTGGGGAAGTTGCCCGCATCGATGACGATGTCGCAGCGGGCCGGGTCGGCTGCCTGCTGGTGGTCCAGGGCGGCGCGCAGGGCCTTGTAGAGCAGGACCGACGTGGAATCGCCGACGAGCACCTGCCCGGGCCCGGCGCCGAGGACGACGTCGCCGAGCCGGTCACCGAGGACCGTGGGCTCGTCCATCCACTTCTCGTCCCAGCTGCGGATCAGCCCGGCACCCCATTCGGTGCGCACGAACGTGGCGAGGCGTTCCGCCGTCGCGGCCAGCGGGCGGCCCAGCGAGTTGCCGTCCAGGTAGGCGGTGAGCGGGTGGGCCGGGTCGTGCTCGGGAACGAGGAAGCGGTCGCGGTAGGACGCCAGCGGATCGGCCGCGTCCAGGTCGGCGCCGGTCAGGGTGTCGGGGGAGGTGTTCATGCAGGTGGCCTTTCGGGCTAGTTGCCGATTTCGGTGCGCACGGCGTAGAGCTCGGGGAAGAAGGTCAGGTCCAGGGCGCGCTTGAGGAAGTCGACGCCGGAGGATCCGCCGGTGCCGCGCTTGAAGCCGATGGTGCGCTGGACGGTGCGCAGGTGCCGGAACCGCCAGGACTGGAAGTTGTCCTCGAGGTCCACCAGGTCCTCGCAGGCCTGGTAGAACGTCCAGCGGGTGTCCTCGGACTCGTAGATCTCCTTGAACACCGGGATGAGGGCCTCCTGCATCACCCACGGCTTCGTGAAGTCCCGGTGCAGGATCGTCTCGGGGATGTCGTAGCCGGCCCGTGCCAACGCGGCCAGGAACGCATCGTAGACCGTGGGTTCGTCGAGCAGCCGGCTGAGCATGGCGTGGGCCTCGGGATGGGACTCGAAGACCTTGAGCATGCCGCGGTGCTTGTTGCCCAGGATGAATTCGACGCCGCGGTACTGCCAGGACTGGAAGCCCGACGCCGAACCGAGGGATCCCCGGAACTGGGCGTACTCGCGCGGGGTGAGCGTGGCCAGCACGGACCACTGGTCGGTGAGGATCTTCTGGATGTGCTTGACCCGGGCCAGGCACTTCAGCGCCTTTCCCAGGTCGTCGGCGTCCATCAGGCGCCGCGCCTCGGTGAGCTCGTGGAGGACCAGCTTGAGCCAGAGTTCGCTGGTCTGGTGCTGGATGATGAACAGCATCTCGTCGTGGTGCTCGGGGCTGCTGTGTGGATGCTGGGCATGCAGGACGCGTTCCAGGTCCAGGTAGCCGCCGTAGGACATCTCGTTGCGGAAATCGGTGTGCACCGTTTCCTCGATGTCGCGGACGCCGGCCGCGTCGCGCGGCGCCGGTTCCGCGTCATGCCGGACGGCGGGGTGTGCGGTGCCGGGTCCGGTTCCGGGCGTGCCTGAAGGGTCGTGGGAGTAGGGGCAGCTCATGTTCCAAGAATATCTAATATGTGACGAGCGTCAAGAGTTTGAAATCCGCGGATGGTCCGCATTCGGTTTCGTCGCCGGGGGATGGTTGGCATGCTGGAGGCATGGATGACAGCCAGGCAGGCCCTCGACCCGTGACCGTCTACACCGTCGGGCACTCGACGCACCCGATCGGGGAGTTCGCGGACCTGCTCAAGGCCCACGGGGTCCAGCGGATCATCGACATCCGCACGGTGCCCAAGTCCCGGCACAATCCGCAATTTGGCATCGACCAGCTGCCGGACAGCCTGGCGGAGCGCGGTCTCGGGTACCGGCGGATCGAGGCCCTGGGCGGCCTGCGGCACACGACGAAGGATTCGCCCAACATGGCCTGGCGGAACACCTCGTTCCGCGGCTACGCGGACTACATGCAGACGGAGTCCTTCGCTGCGGGGATGGACGAGCTCACGACGTGTGCCGCCGAGGACGTCGTGGCGATCATGTGCGCGGAAGCTGTCCCGTGGCGGTGCCACCGCTCGATGGTCGGCGACGCCCTGCTGGTGCGCGGCTTCGACGTGCTGGACATCTTCAGCGCCACGCAGGCCAAGCCGCATACCCTGACATCCTTCGCGAAGGTGGAAGGCACCACGATCACCTATCCGCCGGAGGATGCCGGGCCGGAAGGCTGATCCGGACCCGCGTCAGCGGAAGCCATGGCTCATCGTGAACCGGTGGGCCACCGCATCCAGGAGGCCCGGATGGGAGGCCAGGCCGGCGACCGTCCGACGCCGCACGGCGTCCGTGGCGCGCGGCAACGGGCGCCCGAGCATCATGTTGACGTGGGCCTGCCGCCCCGCGCGGGCGGCGGCGCGCAGACGGTCGGCGGAGAAGTCGGTGAAACCTCCGGCGGAGGCGCCGCGACCGCCGGCACCGAATTCATGGCGCAGCAGCGGTGCCAGGGCCGCCGCGTCCATCAGCCCCAACGCCATGCCCTGGCCGCCGATGGGGCTGACCTCGTGTGCCGCATCGCCGATGAGGACCACCCGGCCCGCCGCCATGCGCCGCACGCTGCGTCGGGAGCAGCGAAACCGGTTGAGCATGCTGGCGGACCCGCGATCGGCGATGTGGCCGGTGCGCCGCAGGACGAGTCCAGGCAGGTCCACCGGCTCGTCCGGCCGCCGCCACGCGACCCAACGCCGCAGGCCCCCGGGGAGGGGGAAGGACTCGACGATGCCTTCCCGATGCAGGATCAAGGCGGCAGTGGATCCGAATTCCGTGGTGTCGGGGTAGTCGCCCATGATGTACTCATCGCGGTAGCTGAGACCTGCAAAGGCCTCCCCGAGCAGCGTGCGCACGGTGGAGTTCACCCCGTCGGCGCCGACGAGGAACCGCGCTCGCAGTGTGTGCCGGCTCCGCTCGGCGGCTACCGCGGTGCCGTGTGCGGGGGATGCGGTGGTGAAGGCGACCCTGACCCCGTCGTCGTCCTGGCGGAACGTTTCCAGCCGTGCGCCGCGCAGAAGCGCCCCGGCGTCCAGGTCCCGGACCCGTTCCCCCAGCAGCCGCACGGTGTGGGCCTGGGGCAGGGAGAGGACATAGCGGTGCCGGCCGGGCAGCGCCCCGAAGTCCATGGACGCGATCATCTTCCCGTCGGCCAGGCCGAGGCCGCGGCGGATGCGGACCCCTGCCGCGACGGCCGCCTCCCCGACGCCCGCGGCGTCGAGCACGTCGAGGGCCGGCGGATGCAGGCCGATGGCCCGCGAATGGGTGCCGGGGGAGTCCCGGGCCTCCAACACGCGGACGCTGATCCCGGATTGGAGCAGCAGCGCGGCCAGTGCCAGGCCGCTGGGGCCGCCACCGGCGATGACGACGTCGATCACGGCCATGGCTCGGGACGGTAGACCAGCAGGTTCCTGAAGGGACGTCGCCGGACCACCCGCCAGGCAGGCGGCACCACGGCCTGGAGCTCCTCCGGAAGGTAGCTGCGGCGAATGGAGGTCAGGCCATCGCGTCGGATGAACGACGTGCGCGCCAGCGGCAGCGTTGCCGCACCGAAAAGCAGCAGCGCGGCACGGGAGCGCAGGATGTCGCTGTGCACGGCGACGCCGCGGGCCAGCGCCACGGAATCGGCGAGCAGGCCGTCCAGTTCGGCCTCCCCGAGATGGTGCAGCACGTGGTTGGAAACCACCACATCGAAGGTCTCCCCGGCGGCGACCAGGTCCGCACTGGTGGCCCGGCGGAACTCGAGGCGGGGATTGCCACGGTGGCTGTGGGCCGTCGCCGCATAGCGGTGGGCCCGCTCATCGGGATCGATGCCGGTCACGTGGACGTCGAATCCATCGCGCCGTGCCCGCCGGGCCAGGGCCGCGGTGATGTCCCCGCCCCCGCACCCGATGTCCAGAATGCCGGCCCGTCGGTGGGTGGGAAGCGCGGGACGGATCAGTTCCCGGTAGAGCCCGCCCCACCCGGAGACGAAGGCATTGACCAGCGGGAACTGGGCATAGGTCCGGCGGAGCAGGACCGGATCGCAGTCGGAGCGATCCATCTCCTCGAGGATGGTCTCCTCGCGCAGCACCGGAGCGGCCTAACGCCGGGTTCCGGCAGCCGCGGCCTCCACCGCTGGTCGCCGGCCGGCATGCCCGGCGGCCGCATCCCCACCGCCCCCGGAAGCCCCGGGGACCAGCGTCATGAGTGCGGTCTCCACCGTCAGCCCCGGGCCGAAGGCCATCGAGCACACGCGCTCGCCGGACGCCGTGCCTGCCCCCTCGAGGATGTCCTTGAGGACGAACAGCACGGTCGCACTGGACATGTTGCCGTAGTCGTGCAGGACCCTGCGGGCCGGCGCCAGTTGTTCCTCGCTCAGGCCCAGGCGCTTCTCGACCCGGTCCAGGATGGCACGGCCGCCGGGATGGATGCCCCAGTGCTCGATGTCGGCATACGTGCCCGGGACCGTCGGGTCATTGGCCAGCAGGGGCTCGAGGGCGCCGATGACGTGGTCGTCGATGATGTGCGGGACATAGCTGCCCAGCACCATCTCGAACCCCTCGTCGCCGATGTTCCAGGCCATGGCGTCCTCGCCCACGGGGGTCAACACGGTCTCGAAGAAGTCCAGTTGCAGTCCGGGCCCGGCGTCCGACCCGGCCGGGCGTGCCGTGACCAGGGCGGCGGCGGCCCCGTCGGCGAACAGGGCAGAACCCATGATCGTGTCGGGGTCGTTGGAGCTGCGTACGTGCAGGGAGCACAGCTCGGCGCACACGACCAGGACGACAGCGTCGGGTTCGGCCTCGCAGAAGCTCTTGGCCGCGCGCAGGGCAGGGAAGGCCGCATAGCAGCCCATGAAGCCGAAGTGCGAGCGCTTGGTGGAGGGCTTCAGGCCGAGGGCGCGGACGATCTGGTAGTCGGGGCCCGGGTTGTAGAACCCGGTGCAGGAGACCGTGATGACGTGGGTGACGTCCGCTGCGGACAGGTCGGGGGTGGCTTCCAGGGCCTTGCGGGCGGACTCGATGAACAGGGGGGCCGCCTCGCGGGCGAAGACCTCGTTGCGCACCTTGGTGCTCGGGCTCAGCAGCAGGCGGGAGTCGGCGTCGAAGAACACGGGGTTCTCCACGCGTTCGTCCAGGGTCATCTCGGGAACGGCGGTGCGTCGTGTCGAGATGGCGGCCGAGTTGAAGGAGGTGGCGATCAGTCGTTGGCCCAGGCGGGTCAGGCCCGGTTGGGCGGCGAAGACATCACGTGCCTGGTCCTGATGCAGGATCGTGGGGGGAACGGCTGTCTGGATGTTCCTGATCATTACCGGCATGTGGCGAGCGTATCCCCGGGCCGCAACGACCGTAAAGGAACTTCGTGGGCCTCGCTGGCCGGCTACGGTTGCTTCTCGTTCCGGTATACGTGGACCAGCGCGTTGGCATGACCGTGGCCGAAGCCGTGTTCGGTCTTGAGCCAGTTCACCTGTTCGAGGTGCTTCTTGTCCCGGACGGCATCCAGCGCCGTCATCCAATGGCCGATGGGATGTCCATACTTCGCCTCGATGGAGGGGAAATACGATCTGGGACCCTTCACTGCTTCGCTCATCGCCCCATCCCAGAACTGCTGCGCGGGCTTGGCAATGCCATGTCGCGGCACCATCGTGAAACGTGGATTCCGCCCTGCGACATTTCGTGCATATGGTGGGGACGGACAGCCCATCCTCCTGCGGCCGCGGCCGCTCCACCGAACCCAGGGAGTATCCATGCAGCAGATCGTCCCCACCCGCCATCTCTTCGGCCCCGGCCCCTGCAACCCGTATCCGGAGGCGACCGCCGCCCTGGGCCTGCCGCTGCTGGGCCACCTGGACCCCGAGTTCATCGCCCGGATGGACCGCACCTGCGACGGGCTGCGGACCCTGTGGGGCACGGAGAATGCCCGGACGCTTCCGCTGAGCGCCACCGGCTCGGCCGGCATGGAGGCCGCCTTCGTCAACACGATCTCGCCAGGTGACGTCGCGGTCATCGCCGTCAACGGCCTCTTTGGCGAGCGCATGTGCGAGGTCGCCTCCCGCGTCGGCGCCGAGGTGGTGCGCGTCGACCACGAGTACGGGACGCCGGTGGACGCCGAACGCGTCGCCGCGGCACACCCGAACCCCAAGGTCATCGCCGCCGTCCACGCGGAGACCAGCACCGGAGTCCTGTCCGACATGGCGGCCCTGGGTGCCATCAAGGGCGATGCCCTGCTGATCGCCGACGCCGTTACCTCCATCGGCGGCATGCCGGTGCTGGCCGACGAGTGGGGGATCGACATCGGCTACGCGGGAACGCAGAAGTGCATCGGTGTTGCCCCCGGGCTGGCGCCCTTCACCATCTCCGATCGCGCCTTCGAGCAACGGGTGCAGAAGCCCCAATCCTGGTACCTGGACCTTGGGCTGCTGGGCGGTTACACCACCGGTGCGGCCGGCGGCCAGCGCACCTACCACCACACGGCGCCCGTGGGCATGGTCGCCTCCCTCGAGGCGGGCATCGACCGGATCCTCGCCGAGGGGCTCGACGCCGTGACCGAACGCCACCGCGCCGCCGGCACGGCCCTGCAGGAGGGGCTGCAGGAGATGGGCCTGGAGCTCTTCGCCGCCGACGGCTACCGGCTGCCCCAGCTGACCACCGTCAAGGTCCCCGAAGGAGTCGACTCCGCTGCGGTGCGCAAGTACCTGCTGGAGCGCTACACCATCGAGATCGGCGGCGGCGTCGGCCAGTACGCCTCCACGGTCTGGCGGATCGGGCTCATGGGCCCGAACGCGAACCAGGACTCCGTGGCGCTCATCCTTGCCGCGCTGAAGGACGCGATCGCCGTCAACAGCTGAGCACGACGGCGCTGGCCCGGGTTACTTCTTGATCTTGGTCAGCGCCGATCCCTTGTGCATGGCGATGTGGTCGGTCTTGTCACTGCGGATCTCGTACTGCGGTTCCTCCGGACTGCACCGGCGCATATGGCCCTTGTACTCGACGTCCTTCGTGTGCTTCTTCACGATGATCCCCGAGACGCGGCCGGCCTCGGAGTCCCACGAGACGTGGTCGCCGGTGCTGAAGGTCGTGGACATGGTGCCCTCCTGTTGTCGTGATGTAGTTCGTGCCCTGTGGCCCGATGCTACGCCCGGAGCACCACGGGCCGACCATTCAATCGGGGATGCCCACGGCACCCGCCTTGGGGTGCGCAGGCCCGCTGCCTTCACCCGGCACACCGCGTGTCCACCCGGTCTCCCGACCTGTACCGACGGGCACCCTCGTTCCAAAAGTGGCAAACAACCGTACTCCGACGTTGCTATATCGTAGCTAATGCAACCTACATGTATACTTGCCTTTGAGGATTGGTGTATATGGAAGAACTGGAGCAATTGGGGGAGCACGTGCGCCAGTGGCGCATCCTGCTTGGCCTGAGCCAAGAGTTGGCGGCCGAGCGGGCCGACATCTCCCTGCCCACATGGCGGCGTATCGAACGCGGCGAACCGGGTGTGAAGATGGCGTCCTTCATGTCGGCGGCATCGGTGCTTGGACTCGCCCCACGGCTGATCGGTGCCACGGACCCGCTTGAAACCGACCTGGGCAAGCTCCGCGCGCCACTCCTGGGCCGTCAACGAGCCCGCAGGAGGGACGCGTGAGCATCGAGATATGGATGGGGGAGCAGCAGTCCGGCACCTGCACCATCGACATCCGGCCCGGCTTCCAGCATTCCTCCATGACGTTCACATACCTGGACGACTGGCTCGCGGACTCCCGATCGTTCGCCATCTCCCCGGACTTGCCCCTGCAGCGCGGTCCGCACACGCCTGCATCGCACCGCACGACCTTCAGGGCGTTCGACGACGCGGCACCGGATCAGTGGGGTCGCGCCCTCGTGGACGCCGAACTCCGGAGGCAAGCCAAGGCCACCGGCCGCCGGTTCAACGCACCAACCGAGATCGACCGGCTCCTCGCGGTGGACGACCAGACCCGCCAGGGCGCACTGCGCTTCCGGCAGGACGGCACCTTCCTCGCCGCCGGATCCCAGAGCGCCGGGGTCCAGGACCTCCCGATGCTCGCCGAGGCCGCACAACGATTCATCGACACCGGGGTAGTCGACGAAGCGGTCCGCCGCCTCGTGGGTGTTGGCTCCTCGCCCGGAGGGGCGCAACCCAAAGCCTGGGTCCGCGAGGACGACGGCTCTCTCCACCTGGCCAAATTCCCGCGAACCAGCGACACGAGGGACGTCTCGGCGTGGGAGCTGACCGCGATCAGACTCCAGCACAAGGCCGGCATCCGGGTCCAGCCGTCCCGGATCATCCCCTTGGGTCCAAGCAGCTCGATTTTCGTGACCAGACGATTCGACCGTGAAGCATATCGCCGCATCCCGTACATGAGCTTCAGGAGCGCCTTCGCCCTTGAACCGCTCGAACACCCGGACTACGCAACCCTGGCCACCCGTGTGGCAGCCATTTCGGCCAGCCCGTCCGAGGATGCAGCCGAGTTGTTCTCCAGGGCCGCATTCGGGGCAATGGCCAACAACATCGACGACCACATGCGCAACCATGGTCTCCTGCATATGGGCAACGGCTGGAGGCTTGCACCATCGTTCGACGTGAACCCCGAGCGTTTCGGCCACTCGGACACGCCCCTGACATCGGAGGACGACCCGGCGCAGAAGGACATCAGGCTGCTGGTCGAGCAGTGTGGCACGTTCCGGCTCACCGCCCCGGAGGCCATCGAACGCATCCGGCGGGTAGCCCAAGCCATCGCAGGATGGCGCGTCGAGGCCGTCAACGCAGGGGTGGAACCCGACGCCTTGGAAGCCATGGCAACGGCGTTCGAAGGTGAGAGCATGCGCCATGCCCAGGCGATGGTCGACGGGTCCTGGAAGCCCGGAGCGGCGTCGACCTGGGTGGGGCCGCATCGGCGGGGTGGGCGCCGGATCGAAGGGCACTACAGGCGGCAAGGCTGATCGACCAGACAGCTCGTGCCGAGCTGGCCGTGTCGTTGCCGGCAAGCCGCTGAACGATTCCACGGCCGACGCCTCGTTCCGCGCCACGGCCGCTTCCCGACCCGGCCGACTGTGTTGCGGAAGCATCAGCGCGGCGTCGCCCCCCGGGCCTTTGGCGGCTGAGGTCAGCTCGATACGTACCAGTTTGTAGGGTGACTGGTCTTCCCGCGATCCAGCTCGTCGTCGGAGAGAAGGTACGGCATCTTCGGATCATGCCCACGACGTGAGCTGGCCGACCCAGTATCCCAGCCCCGCGGCCGCGACGCACAGCACTGCCATGCCCGGCCCGTTGGCCAACGAGGCCAGGTACCGGCGTTCTTGCAGCAGGCGCACCGACTCGAAGCTGGCCGTGCTGAACGTCGTGTAGCCGCCCAGGAATCCGGTTCCCGCCACGAGGTAGACAGGCTCTGGTGTCACGAAGGCCAGGGTGAGTCCCGCCAACAGGCCCAAGACCAGGGAACCGGAGACGTTGATCAACCATGTCCCCACGGGGAAGGCGACGCGGGTGTGGGCCTTGACCCAGCCGTCGAAGAAGAACCGGAGAGCTGCGCCGCAACCACCGGCGACGGAGAGGCACGCGAACAGCAACGGGGTCACGATCCCGCCTCCGTGCGCGGACGGTACCGGGCGGCCACCGCAATGCCCGCCCAGGACGCGACGGCGCCTGCCAGGACGGTGGCGAGCACCAGGAGGACGCCGGCGGCCGGGTCGGCCGTGCCGCTTCCCGGCACGCCCCAGAGTTCGACGGCGTCGACGGCGAACGTGCTGTAGGTGGTGAAGCCGCCCAGAAACCCCGTGCCCAGCATCAGGCGCAGCGTCCGCCGGGCACCGCCGTCGTGCCCGGCCCGCAGCAGGGACTCCAGCAGCAGCCCGAGCAGGAACGCGCCGACGATGTTGACCGCCAGGATCGTGGTGGGAAACCCGCCGATGCCGGGGACGGCGAGGGTCAGGCCCTCGCGGGCGGCGGTGCCGAAGATCCCGCCGAGCAGGACCACGCCCACGTGCGGCGGGCTCAGGTGCAGCGGGCGGTCCGATTGCCGGGGGTGCAGTATCTGGCGCGGAGGTCTCCGGCGGGTGGTGCGCGGTGGGATCTCGAGTGCGTCGGTGTCGGTGTCGACGGGAAGTTCGGGGTGTGGGTCGCGCCGGCTCATGCCCAGATGCCCGAGGTGCCGCGCCGGTGGCTGTCCACCAGGTGGGTGTCGACGATGCCGACGGCTTCCATCAGCGCGAACATGGTCGTGGGTCCGACGAAGGAGAACCCCTTCTTGCGCAGGGCCTTCGACAAGGCGATGGATTCCGCGGAGGTGGTCGGTACCTCGGCCATGGTCGCCGGCGCCGGCGTGGCCTCCGGTTGGAAGGACCAGATGAACTGGGGCAGGCCGCCCTCGGCGCGCAGGTCGATGGTGGCCCGGGCGTTGTTGATCGTCGCCCGGATCTTGGCGCGGTTGCGGATGATCCCCGCGTCGGTGAGCAGGCGTTCGACGTCGTCGTCGCCGAAGGCTGCGACGGTCTCGGGGTCGAATCCGTCGAACGCCGCCCGGAAGTTCTCGCGTTTGCGCAGGATGGTCGCCCAGGACAGCCCGGACTGGAAGGCCTCGAGGCTGAGCCGTTCGAACAGGCCCTGCTCGTCCTTCACGGGCATGCCCCATTCGGTGTCGTAGTACCCGCGCATCAGCCCGTCGGCGGCCCACACCGGACGCAGCAGCCCGTCCTCGCCGCGGACGACGCCGGGGGCAGGCGTGTCGGGGCCGGCGTCCGTGTCTGCCATGTGCTGGCCCCTTCCTCGTGCTGTTGGCTTGCCCCCAGATTACCGTCCCGTCCGGTGCGGCCGGGCGCGAGTGCGTGGGGCGACGCAGCAGGGAGCGCGAGGCCGCCCGACTCCGATATGCTGCGGCAAATGCTTTCCACCTTCGTGCACGTCTGGCTCAAGCCCCTGGCGATCAACACCGCGGGCTGGCTTCTGCTTGCCATCGGGCTGTTGGCGCTGGTCCTTCCGGGGCCGGGGCTGTTGTGCATCGTGGCCGGCCTGGCGGTGCTCTCGACCCGCTACCGCTGGGCCGAGAAGCTCATGCATCCGGTGAAGGCGCGTGCCTACCACCTGGCCGCCGAGGGCGTGAAGACGCGGTCGAGGATCGTCATGAGCTCGATCGGCGCGGCCCTGATGTTCGCCTGCGGCCTGGTCTGGGGACTGCGGCCACCGGTGCCGGGGTGGTGGCACTGGCCGCAGGACTGGTGGCTGCTCGGCGGCTGGGGGACCGCGATCTCGATCATGGGGTCCGCGGGCTTTGCATTCGGCCTGATCATCTACAGCCACCGCAGGTTCGGTCTGCCGATGAAGGCCCGCCGCCATGCCGAACTGCGGATCCGGCGCAAGAAGGCCGGCTTGCGGGACACCGGGCGCGGTGATTCCTAGGCCAGGCGCTCCTTCACCAGTGCGCTGGTGGCCTTGCCATCGTACCGTCCGGCGACTTCGGCGCTGACGCTCTTCATGACCTGCCCCATCTGGCGCATGCCAGGCTTCACGCCGTCCACCGTGTGTTCGGCGATGGCCTTCTCGACGATCCCGACGACGTCGTCTTCGGTCAACGGTGCGGGCAGGTACGACTCGATGAACGCCGCCTCGGCGGTCTCCTGCTCGGCACGCTCGGCCTGGCCGGCGTCGGCATAGGTCTGGGCGGTCTCGCGGCGACGGGCCGCTTCCTTCTGCAGCAGGGTCGTCACCTGTTGGTCGTCCAGCTCCACCGGAGTCTTGCCGCCCTTTTCGCGGGTGTTGATCTCGCCGAGGACGTTGCGCAATGTCATGAGGGCGAGCTTGTTGCCCGACTTCATGTGGGCGGTCATGTCGGTGCGGAGTTGTTCCTTCAGCGTGCTCATTCTGCGGCCTTTCGTGGCGGTGGTGCCGAAGCGGATGCTCCGTCCAGTATCCCGTACTCCGCGTGCCTGCCGAGCGCGTCGATGGTGCCGGCCAGCCGGTGGACCCCGACGATGACGGCAATCCATCCGGCCAGCATCAATACGCCGCCGAGCGCGAGCAGCAGCACTGTTCCGGGGCCGGGGCCGTCGAGCAGCCCGTAGTAGGTGGCGGCCATGCTCGAAGCCGCGAGGACGAGTCCGGCCAGGATCGCCAGGGGCCCGATCACCAGGGCGGCCAGCAGGCCCCCAACCAGCAGCGGTGCCGACGCGCGGGGCCGCCGGCTCACGCGCTGATGCCTTCTTGCTGCATGAAGGTGAACAGGCCGCCGGCAATGACGACCACGAAGACGATGACCAGGATCCAGCCGATGAGCATCACGCCATTGAGGATCAGCCCGGCAATGGACATGCCCCGGCCTGCCGGTTCGCGCCGGAGCCCCAGGAAGCCGAAGACCAGGCCCACGATGGGTACGATGAAGGTGAAGCCGGAAAAGATCGACACGAGGCCGAGCACCAGGGACGTGATGCTCATGCCGCGCGGCGGCGCGGCGTAGGGCTGACCGTATCCGATGGCATGGTTCCCCGGATATCCCTGCGGGTTCTGCTGCGGGTACTGGTGTTGCGGATACTGCCCCGGGTCGGTCATGGGTCCTCCATCGATGCTGGCGTGTCGGCTGTCCTATCTCCACCGTAGGCGGGCGGCGCGCATGCGACCAAGGGGGTCGCCCCCCCCCCCCCGGACGGCCCGGTTGCTGCCCCCTTTACTTGAACCTCGTATAGAATTCCTCCAGTGGCTGGTCCACACGCCACCTGGCCGTTCGGCCATCGCTTGTCCTGGGGGAATACATGAAGAAGGTCCTGCGCGGATTCGCCGCGCTCGCAGCCGCCGCATCACTCGCACTTTCCGGCGCGCAAGTCGTCGCCTTCGCCCAGGCCACACCGGCCTCCGCAGCCGTCATGGTGGCCACGAAGAAGGCCACACCGGCCGTCACGATCCGCAAGATCCCCACGAAGACCGTCAAGGGGTCGGCCCAGGTGAAGATCAAGCCGCTGGTCTCCGCGAAGCGAGGCGCGAAGGTGCTCTCCAAGCGGCTGAAGGTCACCCGCGGCAACAAGGTCCTGGTGCGCAGCGCGACGTCGGCCTCGCTGAAGGCAGGGACCTACCGGATCACCACCACGGTGAAATACAAGGTCGGCAGGGCCAAGCAGCGTTCGACCAGCAAGGTGCAGACCCTGGTCGTGAAGAAGGCCGCCACCAAGGCATCCACCAGGAGCACGCGCATCACGGGGAAGAACTGCCCGGCCGGCTACCCGGTGAAGGGCAACCGCACCGGCAGCAAGAAGGAATGGAAGTACCACGTCAAGGGCGGTGCGTACTACGCCCGGACCGTGCCCGAGGAGTGCTTCAAGACGACCTCGGCGGCTCGCAAGGCCGGCTACCGCGCCTCGAAACTCTAGGCGATTCGGATGAAACGGGGAACAGTCGGGCTGTTCTCTGCCCTGTTCGCGGCAACCCTGGCCGTGGCGTTGGTGGCGCCGACGGCCTTTGATGGCACGACGGCGGAGCGGGCCCCAGTGGAAGCCATTGCCTCCGCGGTCCCCACCCTCGTGGCCTTTGAGTCACAGCGCACCGCCGTCGTGCTACCGGCCTCCACCGGCCACTCGAAGGTCAGGCCCGGAGCCAAGCTGACCGGTTCGCGGGCCCGCACCGTGCTCAATGCCCTTCCGGTGAAGGGCAAGGCGCCCGCCACGGGATACAACCGCAACGCCAAATTCGGCAACGGGTTCAAGGACTTCAACCGGAACAAGTGCGACGAGCGCCAGGACGCACTCAAACGCGACATGTCACGGGTGAAGTACAAGGACCGCAAACGCTGTCAGGTGGCCTCCGGGCGCCTGGACGACGCCTACACCGGCCGGGCCATCAACTGGAAGGTCAAGGCCGGATCGGTCGACATCGACCACGTGGTCGCGCTGAAGAACGCCTGGATCTCCGGGGCGCAACGGCTCTCGCAGACCCAGCGCCAGGCGTTGGCGAACGATCCGTTGAACCTGATGGCCTCCTCGGCGTCGGCCAACCGTTCCAAGGGCGATCGCAACGCCGCGGAGTGGGTTCCCCGGAACAGGGGCTTCCGCTGCCAGTACGTCGCCACGCAGATCAGCGTGAAGCGCAAGTACGCCTTGTCGGTGACCTCGTCGGAGAAGTCGGCGATGGCGAGGGTCCTGAAGACCTGCGCGCAGCAGCGGGCCGCGAAGGTCACACCGATCAAGCCGGCCGGGACCGTCGCGAAGAAGACGACCACGAAGAAGCCGGCGCCGAAGAAGGCCGTCAAGACGACCAGCCGGAAGGTCTCGCCCGGCGCATTCTGTTCTCTGCGCGGGGCACGGGGCATCGGCAAGTCCAACGGCAAGGTCTACACCTGCAAGACCAGCAGGACCGACACCCGGGCGCGCTGGCGCCGCTGACCACGCGCCGACCGCTCAATGTGTGATGGTGGTCTGCTGGTAGAGCGCCAGGCGCGGTCGTCCGTCGACGAGGCGGTAGGCGCTCGACATGAGCGCCGCGAACGGCTCGATGTCGCCGTCGCGCCAGGCCTGGGCACGGTAGACCAGTGCGGCGCCGTCCGTTCCCAGGCCCACCACGCGGGGTTCGTTGATCTGGTAGGAGGCCCACGGTGGCGCGTCGTCGAGCGAGGCCGCGACCGTGCCGCGCCCGAGCACCATCCCGTTGACCAGGACCATGAGCGCATCGGGCAGCATCAGCTCCCCGTAGAACGCCCCGCCCCGGGACTCGCAGAGCGAGGCCCATCCTGCGTGCTCGAGCTCCAGCAGCGACGCGACGCCGAGCGGACTCACCGGCTAGCGGCGGGAACCGGTGCGTCGACCTTCTCCAGGCGCACCAGCACGGCCTTGGACACCGGGGTGTTGCTGCCGTCGGCCACCAGGCTCAACGGCACCAGCACGTTCGCCTCGGGGTAGTAGGCGGCCACGCAACCCGGCGCGGTCGGGTATTCCACCAACCGGCACCGGCGCATGACGCGGGGAACACCGTCGTCGTGCACTCCGTGGACATCGACGTAGTCGCCGTTCCGCAGTCCGAGCTCGGCCAGGTCGGCACCGTTGACGAAGACGACGTCGCGTCCCTTGTGGATCCCGCGGTAGCGGTCGTTGAAGGAGTAGATCGTCGTGTTGAACTGGTCGTGCGAACGCAGGGTCTGCAGGATCAGCGTCCCGGCCGGCCGTTCGACGTATTCGAGTTCGTTGACCGTGAGCAGGGCCTTGCCGGACGGGGTCGGGAAGGTCCGGGTGTCGCGGGGGCCGTGGGCGAGGATGAAGCCGCCTTCACGGCGGACCCGCTCGTTGTAGTTCGCGCAGCCGGGCACGACCCGGGAGATGTGGTCGCGGATCAGATCGTAGTTCTTCTCGAACCCCTGCCAGTCCACGTTGACCTTGTCGCCCAGCACGGCGTGGGCGAGCCGGCTGACGATCGCGGTTTCGGAGAGCAGGTGGTGCGAGACCGGCTCGACATTGCCCCAGGACGGGTGCACGGCACAGGCGGTGTCCTCCACCGTCACGAATTGTTCACCGGATTCCTGGATGTCGATCTCGGTCCGCCCCATCGTCGGCAGGATCAGTGCGGCGGCACCGGTGACGGTGTGGGAGCGGTTGAGTTTGGTGGAGATCTGGACGGTCAGGTCCGTGCCCTCCATGCCGGCATGGGCCACCCCGGTGTCCGAGACGGCGGAAACGAGGTTGCCGCCGAGGGCGGTGAACACCTTGATCTTGCCCTCGCCCATGGCCTCGAACAATTGCACCGCATCGACGCCGTGGTCGCGCGGGGGGTTGAAGCCGAATTCGTCCTGCAGGGAGTCCAGGAAGGCGTCAGGCATCTGTTCCCAGATCCCCATGGTGCGGTCGCCCTGGACGTTGGAGTGTCCGCGGATGGGGGAGGCGCCGGCGCCGCGCTTGCCCATGTTCCCGCGCAGCAGCAGGAGGTTGATGATCTCCTTGATGGCGTCCACGCCCTTCTTCTGCTGCGTGATCCCCATGGCCCAGGTGACGATGACGCGGTCGGCGGCGATGTAGCGGTCCGCCAGTTCGTCGATCTCCGCGCTGGTCAGGCCGGTGGCCTCCAGGACGGTTTCCTCGCGCAGGTGGCTGAGGTGCTCGCGCAGTTCGGGCAGCCCCTGGCAGTGCCGGTCCAGGAAGTCGTGGTCCAGCACGGTGCCGGGGTTGCGGTCCTCGGCCTCGAGGACCCGCTTGGAGACGGCCTGCATCAGCGCCATGTCGCCGCTGAGGCGGATCTGCAGGTACTGGTCGGCGATGTCGGTGCCGTGCCCGATGATCCCGCGGACCTTCTGGGGGTTCTTGTAGCGGCGCAGCCCGGCCTCGGGCAAGGGGTTGATCGCCACGATGTGGCCGCCGTTGCGCTTGCAGTTCTCCAGTTCGGTGAGCATCCGCGGATGGTTGGTGCCCGGGTTCTGGCCCATGATGATGATCAGGTCGGCCTGCTCGTAGTCCTCGAAGTTCACCGTGGACTTGCCGACGCCTATGGTCTCGCCCATGGCCCAGCCGGAGGACTCGTGGCACATGTTCGAGCAGTCCGGCAGGTTGTTGGTGCCGAACGCGCGGGCGAAGAGCTGGTAGGCGAACGCGGCCTCGTTGGACGTGCGCCCGCTGGTGTAGAACGCCGCCTGGTCGGGGGAGTCCAGCGAGTTCAGCTTCTCCGCCAGGATGCCGAAGGCCTCGTTCCAGGAGACGGGTCGGTAGTGGTCCTCGCCAACGGGCTTGTACACGGGTTCGGTGAGCCGGCCTTGCTGGCCCAGCCAGTATTCGCTCTTCTCGCGCAGGTCGGACACGGAGTGCTCGGCCCAGAACGAGGAAGCGACGGTGATCGGGGTGGCCTCCCAGGTGACCGCCTTGGCACCGTTCTCGCAGAACTCGAAGGCCTTGCGGTGGTGCGGGTCGGGCCAGGCGCAGCTCGGGCAGTCGAAACCGTCCTTCTGGTTCATCTTCATGATGGTACGGCCGGTTCGCGCCACACCCATCGCGGACACCGCCGGTTCCATGGAGTGCAGGACGCCCGGTATTCCGGCGGCCCAGTCCTTGGGGCGATCCGAGACCACGAGGTCGGACTCGGCTGGTTCGCTGACTTTCTCGACGTGCTTGGCCATGGTGACCCACCCTTTCCGCAACGCACCCCTCAGGCATCCGCCGTATGGGCAATCACCTTCAGGCCTACCAGCGGGGCCGCCGCTCCGCAAGAGGGGGCGTCCACCAGGTGGGTGGCTGACGGTCGCGGTGGCAGCTGGATTTCTCGCCGCCCCGCCGACCCGAAGCACCCCCCGTTGGCATCATCTGCCGCCAGGGGTCATTGAAGTGCCGCCGGAACGGTGGCCTGCTGGTCATCGGCCGGGTGCTGCACCATGCCATGGATACGCCTCGACACGTTCACGGTGCGTGGATGGGGGAATAAGCGGACGACGCCGAACGGGGACGCACGTCCCCGGAGTTGCTAGGGTCGACAAGTGAATAATCTAACGACGGTTGCCGGACCGCAGACTGCCTCCGGCCAGGAACTGGTGGACGGCTTCGTCCGGGTGCGCGGTGCCCGGGAGAACAATCTGGTGGATGTCGACGTGGATGTGCCGCGCGACGCCATCGTCGCGTTCACCGGGGTGTCAGGATCGGGCAAGTCCTCCCTGGCCTTCGGCACCATCTTCGCCGAGGCGCAACGCCGCTTCCTCGAATCCGTCGCCCCCTACGCCCGCCGGCTGATCCAGCAGGGAAACACCCCGAAGGTCGAATCCATCACGGGCCTTCCCCCGGCGGTGGCCCTGCAGCAACGTCGCGGCACCCCGAGCTCGCGCTCGAGCGTGGGCACCCTGACGACGCTGTCGAACTCGCTGCGCATGCTCTATTCGCGGGCCGGCAGCTATCCCGAGGGTGCCACGCGTCTGGATTCGGACTCGTTCTCACCGAATACCGCCGTCGGTGCCTGTCCGGTCTGCCACGGGCTCGGCGTCTCCCACACGGTCACCGAGCAGACGCTGGTGCCCAACCCCGACCTGTCCATCCGCGAGGGCGCGGTGGCTGCCTGGCCCGGTGCGTGGCAGGGCAAGAACCTGCGGGACGTCTCCGTCGAACTGGGCTACGACATCGACGCACCCTGGCGGACGCTGCCGCAGAAGGACCGCGACTGGCTGCTGTTCACCGACGAGCAGCCCGTGGTGCAGGTCAGGCCGCTGCGCGACCGGGTGGAAAAGCCCTACAAGGGCCGTTTCTGGAGCGCGAAGCGGCATGTCATGCACACCTTGGCCGACTCGAAGTCCGCGACCATGCGTGACCGGGTCCTGGGGTTCATGGTCTCGGGCCCCTGCGCCGAATGCGGTGGCACCGGCCTGACGGTGGCGGCGCTCGCCGTCACCTTCGCCGGGCAAACCATCTCCGAGGTGAACCGGCTGCCCCTGGGCGAGCTCGCGGCACTGCTGGAACCGGCCGCCGCGCTCGCGGAGGGCGACTACGAGGCCGGCGCGGCGTCGTCGTCCGGGTCCTCCGGCGAACGCAGCGAGGTCGCCGCGACCATTGCCGCCGACCTGGTCGAGCGGATCGGCGTGCTCATCGGGCTGGGGCTGGGCTACCTGAGCCTGGACCGGGGGACCACCACGCTCTCGCCCGGGGAGATGCAACGGCTGCGGATCGCCACCCAGCTGCGCTCGGGCCTGTTCGGGGTGGTGTACGTCCTGGACGAGCCGTCGGCCGGTCTGCACCCCGCCGACGCCGAACCGCTGCTGGCCGTGCTCGAGGAGCTGAAGTCCGGGGGAAACTCGGTGTTCGTCGTCGAGCACAACATGGACGTGGTGCGGCGGGCCGACTGGATCGTCGACGTCGGGCCGCGCGCCGGAGAGGGCGGGGGAGAGGTGCTCTATTCCGGTGCCGTCGACGGCCTCGCCGACATCGCCGGATCGCTGACCCGCTCCTACCTGTTCGACGACGGCGACCGCCCGCGCCTGGCCTCCACGGGCCGGGTGCCGAGCGGGCAACTGGAACTGACAGGCATCACAATGCACAACCTCGAGGGCCTCGACGCCCGGATCCCGCTGGGCGTGCTCACCGCCGTCACCGGCGTCTCCGGTTCGGGCAAGTCGACCCTGGTCAGCCGCGTGCTGGCCGACGCCGTCGGGGAACTGGTACGCACCCCGGTCACCGACACCGAGGACGACGACGAGGCTTCCACCGCGGGCGAGTCACCGCGGGTGGGGGCCATCCACGGCGCGGAGGGCATCGGCCGGCTGGTGAAGGTCGACCAGAAGCCGATCGGGCGCACCCCGCGCTCGAACCTGGCCACGTACACCGGTCTGTTCGATGCGGTCCGCAAGACCTATGCCGCCACCGACGAGGCGAAGGCGCGCGGCTACGGGGCCGGGCGTTTCTCGTTCAACGTGGCCGGCGGGCGGTGCGAGAACTGCCAGGGCGAGGGGTTCATCGCCGTCGAGCTCTTGTTCCTGCCCGGCAGCTACGGGCCGTGTCCGGTCTGCCATGGCACCCGCTACAACCCCGAGACGCTCGAGGTCACGTACGAGGGCCGCAATATCGCCGAGGTGCTGGCCCTGAGCGTCGACGAGGCCGCGGGCTTCCTGTCAGAGGTGCCGGCTGCCGCGCGGAGCCTGGAGACATTGCGCCAGGTCGGGCTCGGCTACCTGCGTCTGGGCCAGCCGGCCACCGAGCTCTCCGGGGGCGAGGCACAGCGGATCAAGCTGGCCACCGAACTCCAGCGCGCCCGGCGCGGACATACGCTCTACCTGCTCGACGAGCCGACCACCGGACTGCACCCGGCCGACGTCCAACTGCTGCTAGCCCAGCTGAACCGCCTGGTCGACGCCGGGAACACGGTGGTGGTGGTCGAACACGAGATGGACGTCGTGGCAGCGGCCGATTGGGTGGTGGACCTCGGCCCCTCCGGCGGCGACGAGGGCGGCCGGATCATGGCCGAGGGAACGCCGGAGCAGGTGGCCCACTCGACCGACAGCCGGACCGCGCCCTATTTGCGGGCGAGGCTGGACAGCTGACTTGGTGATCGGCGGGGCCGGCCCTCAGCGGTCCGGCGGTCATGGATGGGCCGTGGCGGCACTCTCGGTGCTCCGCTCTGGCACTTGCGCGGCATTGGTGCCATCATGGCACCATGAAGCGGATGAACCTGCGCGACGTCCCTGATGACGTCTACGCCGCACTTGTTGCGGCGGCCGAGGACAGCCGCCAGTCGCTGAGCGCGTTCGTCGTCGACCGGCTAGCGGAGGTAGCGCAGGCAGTGCGTGTCGCTGATTACGTTGCTGCCTACTCGCCACCTCGCGGGACAGGGGTTACGGCCGAGGAAGCGGTGGCAGCGGTGCGGGAGGTGCGCGAGGCGTCGTGAGCCTGGCGGTGGTTGATGCTTCGGTCCTCGCGGTGTTCTATGCCGCCGACGATCCACGGCACTCCCTCGTTGCCGAACGACTGGCCGCGGGCGACACGCTGTTCGCGCCTGCCCACCTGGATGCGGAGATCGTGTCCGCCCTTCGTGGCATGGCCGGGGGCAACGCAGGACTCGAGCAGGTCGCTCCCAGCGCCTTGGCGCATCTAGGGGGTTTTCCCATCAGGCGGATGCCGCTGCCTCCGTTGCTGGAACGCATGTGGGAGCTCCGTCACGACATCACGGCCTATGACGCAGCCTACGTGGCCTTGGCGGAACGGCTTGATGCGGTATTGATCACCTGCGATGCCAGGCTTGCTAGCGCGAGCGGCCCCAGCTGCACTTTCGACAAAATCACCTGAGCAGTGTGGTCCCGCTGCGGGGCCGGAACGCAGGCCAAGCGATCATCGCCCGGCCGCGCCCCGTTGGCCTACAGTCCGGTGCGTTTCGTCTCCGTGGGGCCCGCCTCGGAGCCGGGTTCCGTCGTCGTGCTGGTGTCCTGGGGGCCTTCCGCCGGAGCGCCGTCGTCGGCTGGGACACCGGACGGGTTCCCGACGGCGGCTTCGGTGGTGGCCTCGTCGTCCGCCGGCTCGAAACCCTCACGGTAGACCGAGGTTTCCGGTTCGCGGTGCCGGATGCCCTGGACGATGAACAGGATGAGACCCAGGGCGATCGCCGCGAACGAGGTCCACATGTTCGCGGGGATCCCGAGGAATCCGTCGGAGGTGGGATCGATGCGGATGGCCTCGAGCCAGCTGCGTCCCAGTCCGTACCAGATGAGGTAGAGGCCCAGGGTGCGGCCCCAGCGGGCGCGGATCTTGCGCTCGAGGAACAAGATGATGGCCACGCCGATGAGGTTCCAGATGATCTCGTAGAGGAACAGCGGGTGGAACAGGGTGCCGATGGGTGCGTCGGCGGGGAACTTCGGATTGGAAGACTCGATCTGCAGGCCCCAGGGCAGCGTGGTGGGCAGGCCGAAGAGCTCGTGGTTGAACCAGTTGCCGAGCCGGCCGATCGACTGTGCCACCAGCAGGGCCGGGGCCACGGCGTCGGCGAAGGACAGGAACCGCACGCCGGCCCGCCGGCAGCCGATGTAGACGCCGAGGGCTCCACCGAGCAGCGACCCGTAGAGGGCGTTGCCGCCGTCCCAGATCTTGATGATGTCCCACGGGTCCGCGCCCGGGTAGAAGTAGTCACCGATGTGCGTGAACACGTGGTAGAAACGCGCCCCCACCAGGCCCAGTGGAACGCACCAGAGGACCACGTCCAGGACCGTCTCCGGGTTGCCGCCGCGGCGTGCCAGGCGCTTCTGGGTGATCACGATGGCCGCGACGATGCCGGCCAGGATGCACAGGGCGTAGGTGTGGATCGTCAGCGGCCCCAGATGAAGCTGGGACAGGACGGGATCGGGGCTGGGAATGCTGGCGGGAAGGTACATCGGAACCCTACGTGTCAGGGGGTGTTGTCAGGTTCGATCATGCCATTCTTTGGGCCGCCGGGCGGAATGGCGGAAGAGACGCGGCTCACGGGTGGCAGGAATAGGCGGACCGGGGTCGTGGTTGTCGCCGTCATGAAGGTCATCGGAGTCACAGAGTTCGGAGGGCCGGACGCCCTCGCCATCCACGAGGTTCCGGAGCCGCACGCCGGACCGGGGCAGGTGCGGATCAAGGTCCGCGCCGTCGCCGTGAGCCCGACGGACACCGTCGTGCGCTCCGGCGGCAACAAACAGGTCGCAAAGGCCAAGTCGTCACCCTACGTTCCCGGTATGGATGCCGCCGGCATCGTCGACGAGGTCGGCGAGGGCGCGCCGTTCGAGGTGGGCGACGAGGTCATGGCCATCGCCCTGCCCGCCGGCGAACATGGGGGTGCCTACGTCTCCTACCTGGTGGCCGACGCTGACTCCGTCGCCTACACCCCGGCTGGGGCGGAATTGGAGACGGCCTCCACGCTGCCGATGAACGGGCTGACCGCGCTGCAGACGCTGCGCCGGCTCGACCTGCAACCCGGACAGGTCCTGGCCGTCACCGGAGCCGCCGGAACGCTCGGCGGCTACACGGTCCAATTGGCCAAGCACGCCGGGCTGACCGTGATCGCGGACTTCGCCGAGAAGGACCGCCGCATCGTCGAGGCGCTGGGCCCGGACCACATGGTCCCGCGGGGTGAGAGCGTCGCGAAGCACATCCGCCGTCTCTTCCCGGAGGGCGTGGACGGCATGCTCGACGGCGCCGTGCAGAACGAGCTGGGTCTGCCGGCGGTCAAGGACGGCGGCGGATTCGCCACCGTGCGTTACTGGGAGGGGCCCAGCGAACGCGGCATCACGATCCACCGGGTGGCGGTCGCCGAGGACTACCACGCCGACGGCAAGCTGGACCAGCTGCGCCGGTTTGTGGAGGACGGGGTGCTGACCCCGAACGTCGCCGCCATCCTGCCGGCCGATCGCGCAGCCGAGGCCCACACGACGTTGGAGGGCGGCGGTGTCCGGGGGCGCCTGGTGCTGACCTTCGACTAGGTCGGCGCGCCCTACCGGGCACAATGGAGGGGTGAATCCCCAGTCCTCCGGCCCGTCCAGTACGGCCGACCGGCCGTTCGATCTGGCAGCCATCGGCACCGGGCTCGTCTTTGCCGAATCCCTGGCGGACCTCGAAGCCGCGCTGTCCGAGCATGCCCCGGCGGGGACCGCCGTGGTGCAGGCACCGCCGGGGACGGGCAAGACCACCCTGGTCCCTCCGCTGGTGGCGAACCTCGCCGGACGCGTCATCGTGACCCAACCGCGCCGCGTGGCCGCCCGCGCGGCGGCCCGCCGGCTGGCCCAGCTCGACGGCAGCCGGATGGGCGACCGTGTCGGCTACACGGTCCGCGGCGAACACGTGGCCGGGCCGGGAACGCTGGTGGAGTTCGTGACCCCGGGGATCCTGCTGCGCCGGCTGCTTGCGGACCCCGGGCTCGACGGCATCGCGGCGGTCATCATCGACGAGGTGCACGAACGGGCCCTGGACATCGACCTGCTGATCGGCCTGCTCGCCGAGGTCCACGAATTGCGTGGCGACCTGGCCTTCCTGGCCATGTCAGCGACCCTGGACGCCCCGCGGTTCGCGGCGCTGATCGGGCAGTACGACGGCGAGGGGCCGGCCCCCGTCATCGACTGCCCCTCCGCGCTGCACCCCCTGGCCACCCGGTGGGAGCCTGCACCCGGGCCCCGGCTGGACGAACGCGGAGTGACCCGCTCCTTCCTCGACCATGTGGCCGCCACCGCCGCTGCGGCACACCGGAACGCGCTCGCCGAGGACCCGGGCATCGACGCCCTCGTGTTCGTGCCCGGCGCGTGGGAAGTCGGCCAGGTTGCAACCACCCTGCGCCGCCGGCTGGCCGGGTCGGCCACCGAAGTGCTCGAGCTGCATGGCCAGGCCGACGCCGCCACCCAGGACCGGGCGGTCTCCGGCCGCCGGCCCGGAGACCCGCCGCGCGTGGTCGTCTCGACCTCGCTCGCCGAATCCTCGCTCACGGTCCCCGGCGTCCGCCTGGTCATCGACTCCGGACTGTCCCGTGAACCCCGCCGCGACGCCACCCGGGGCATGACCGGCCTGGTCACCGTCTCCGCCTTCCGCGCCTCCTGCGACCAGCGGGCCGGTCGTGCCGCCCGCCAGGGACCCGGAACGGTGGTGCGCTGCTTCGACCAGAAGACCTTCGGCGCGGCGCCGGCACATCCGACCCCGGAGATCGCCGTCGCCGAACTGGACGGTGCCGCCCTGACGCTGGCCTGTTGGGGCGCACCCGGCGGGCGCGGCCTGAAGCTGCCGGACCCACCACCTGCCGCCGCGTTGCGCGAGGCCCTCGAGGTGTTGGCCGAACTCGGGGCCATCGACCCCGAGGGCCTGGCCACCGGCCTGGGACGCACCCTGACCGGCATCCCCGCCGAACCGCGCCTGGCCCGGGCACTCATCGAGGGGACCACCTGGCTCGCATCCGCCCCCGGCAGCAGCCGGAAGAAGGCCGCCCGGACGGTGGCGGAGATCGTCGCGATGGTCGCCGGCGACGCCCGCGCCTCCGGGGCGGACCTGACCCGGCTCCTGGCCTCCCTGCGCGGCGGCTCCGACCCGGCGTCCCGTGCCTGGAAGCGCGAGTCCACCCGGTTGGAGGGGATCGCCATGTCGTCCCGCGCCCCCTCGACGGGAGGCCCCGCCGCCGGACGGCCGGCGGTTGGCCCACACGGCGAGCCGGGTCTCGTGGTGGCCCTGGCCTATCCGGACCGGGTCGCGCGCCGGGTCACCGGCGGTGCCGGGCAGAGCTACCTGCTGGCCTCGGGCACGCGCGCCGGACTTCCCACGGGTTCGCCGTTGGCCGGGCACGAGTGGCTGGCCATCGCCGAGGTCTCCCGTGCCGCGGGCCGCGCGGCCGCCGGGACCGGAGCCGTCATCCGTTCCGCCGCACCGCTCGATCCGGAGACGGCCGCGGCCGCTGCCACCCACCTGCTGACCGACCGGGTGGAGGCGCGTTTCGAGTCGGGCCGGGTGGTGGCCCGCCGCGAACGCCGACTCGGAGGCATCGTCCTGGGCACGACGCCGGTGCGCGCCTCGGTGGAGGACGCCCGGTCCGCGGTGGCGAAGGCACTCGAGCGTGACGGCTTGCAGGTCATCGGATTCTCGACCGCGGCCGAGGCGCTACGCCGTCGCCTGGCCCTGCTCCATCGTGAACTGGGTGATCCGTGGCCCGACATGTCGGAGGAGGCACTGCTGGGGCGGTTGCACGAATGGCTGGCCCCCGAGCTGAACGCGCTGGCGGGCGGGGCGAGCGTGAAAGCCATTGACCTGGCCGAACCGCTGCGCCGGCTGTTGCCGTGGCCCGAAGCCTCGCGGTTCGGTGAACTGGCCCCCGAGCGGCTGCAGGTCCCCAGCGGCTCGAACGTCAGGATCACCTACCCGGCCATCGACGAGGGCGACGGACGGCCGGTGGTCGCGGTGAAACTACAGGAGTGCTTTGGGTGGGCCGAGACGCCGCGGCTGGCAGGGGGACGCGTGCCGGTACTCTTCCACCTGTTGTCGCCCGCCGGCCGGCCGCTGGCGGTGACGGACGACCTGGCTTCCTTCTGGTCGGGCCCCTATGCCCAGGTGCGCGCCGAGATGCGTGGCAGGTATCCGAAGCACCCGTGGCCGGAGGACCCGTGGAGCGCCCCGGCGACGGCCAGGACCAAACGCAGGGTGTAGGGCATCGCCGTGTCAGGCCACGGACCGGGCATCACCGTCGCGGTCCGCGCGACACTCAGGATCAATCCGCTTCCCCCTCGCGCTCCGAACGAGGGGTGCAGCACGGATGAATCGTGGACTCCGTGACCGCCGCGCGTGGACGCCACCGCCGGATGGCACAGCCGCATCACCTCATCCGCCGTCCTGTGCCCCGCTGGGGGAGGCACAGCGCGGGGCTGCCCCGGCTACTTCTTCCCGTCCTCGTCCTTCTCGTCGTGGCCCAGGTGCAGCGCCCCCTTGACCCGCTCCACGCCCTCGGTGACCACCGACTTCGCGGTGTCGCGGATGACCCCGGCCGCGTCGGGATCGCCCTTGAGCAGCGCCAAGCCCGTGTTCTTGGCGAACTCGAAGGCCACCTTGGGCGGCAGCGGCGGGACGTTCTTGCTCGTGTACGCGTCGATGACGGTGATGCCGCGATGCGCGAAGGCCGCATCCCACGCCGCGGCGACGTCGTCGTCGCTCTTGACCCGGATGCCGGTGAAGCCGAGCAGCTCCGCGTAGCCGGCGTAGTCGATCGACTCCACGTCCTGCGAGGTCGACCACACGGGGTTGGCGTCCTCGGTGCGCATCTCCCAGGAAACCTGGGTGAGGTCGTCGTTGTGCAGGATCATGATGATCAGCTGCGGGTTCTCCCACCGCTGCATGTACTTCTTGATGGTGATGAGCTCGTTCATGCCCAGCATCTGGAAGGCACCGTCGCCGATGGTGCAGATCACCGGGCGCTCGGGATGGGCGAACTTCGCCGCCGTGGCGTACGGCATGGCCGCCAACATGCTGGCCAGGCGCCCGGAGAGATCGCCCAGCATGCCCTCGCGCAGGCGGATGTGATGGCCGTACCAGTCGGCCGTCGACCCGGCGTCGGCGGTCACGATGGCGCGCGGGGGAAGCCGCTTGTTGAGCTCGTGGTAGACCCGGCGGGGGTTCACGCCATCGTCGTAGGAGACCATCGCCTCGGCCTCCATCTCCGATTCCCACTCCTTCATGGACTCGATGATGCCCTGCTGCCAGGACTTGTCCGTCTTGTCCTCGAGGTGCGGGATCAGGGCGGCCAGCGTTTCCTTGACGTCGCCCCAGAGGTTCAGCTCGGTGGGGTAGCGCAGCCCCATCTGCTCCGGTTTGAGATCGACCTGGATGCCCCGCGCCTGTCCGGACTTCGGCATGAACTGGGCATAGGGGTAGTTGGTCCCCAACAGGACCAGGGTGTCGCAGCCGGCGATCTGGTCCATGCTCGGACGTGAACCGAGCAAGCCGAGCTGCTGGGTGTGGAACGGGACATCGGAGGAGATGACCTGCTTGGCCCGCAGCGCGGTGATGATCCCGGCACCGCACAGCTCGGCTGCCTTGAGGACCTCGTCCGTCGCGCCATTGGATCCGTGGCCGACCAGGAAGGTCACCCGCGACCCGGCATTGATGATCTCGGCGGCCTTGAGGATGTCGTCGCGCGGGGGCACGATGCTGGTCGAGGGGGCCACGGCGCTGGAGCGGGACACCCAGTTCTCCGGTGCGAGTTCGGGCATCTCCATGCTTTGGACGTCGTGGGGGAGGATGACGACGGCGGGGCCGAGCCGGACGCGCGCCATGCGGAAGGCGGTGTCCACCACGGCCTGGGCCTGCTTGGGCGAGACCACCGTCTGCGTGTAGACCGCGACGTCGGACACGGCGCGTTCGAGGTTGCTCTCCTGCTGCGTGAAGGTGCCCAGGGAGCTCAGGCCCTGCTGCCCCACGATGGCAACCACGGGCTGGTTGTCCATCTTGGCGTCGTACAGGCCGTTGAGCAGGTGGAACGCGCCGGGGGAGGACGTCGCCGCGCACACCCCGACCTCCCCCGTGAACTTGGCGTACGCCGTGGCCATCAGCGCGCAGATCTCCTCATGCGTGGGGCGGATGTACTCCAGTCCCTCGCCGTCGCGTTCGGCCTTGCCCAGGGCCCCGTCGAAGGCTCCGATTCCGTCGCCGGGGAAACCGAAAATACGGCTGACGCCCCATTCCCGGATGCGTCCGATAACAAAATCGCTGACCGTTGTTGCCATGGAATGTTCCTCCTCGGTGCTGCTGGCCGCACGCTCGAGGGCACTGCCCAGACCATGAGCCGTGGCGGATGGGTGTCGGGGGCGGAGGCACTCCATGATGGATGGAGCGCGCACCGTGGCCGCACCGACCCAGCAGATCCATGTGCATGCGTCGTGTCATTTCAGCTTGCCCACGGGAACGGAAATCGACAAGCCTTTGTGCAATCCTCCGGTCAACTCGGAACCCGTGCGTCGGCCTACCGGAAGATGTCCCGGCGCACCCCCATGATGATCTGGTCGCCCTGGCGGGCGTTCTTCACGTACTTCACCAGCGGGCCATAGCCGATGGCAATGCAGCCCCACGTCGGGACCACGTGGGTGTGCAGGAAGATCGCGAAGCCGGCGCCCTGCTTGATCCGGGTGTCCGGCGGGCGGTTGTAGTTGATGACCACCGCCTGCCGGTAGTCGCCGGCCTTCATGATCCTGTAGAGGTTCTCATCGGGCCAGCGCCGGTGCGAGGCCGACTTGTCCAGGTAGTACTTGTTGTACGAGGATCCGGCGGTGCCGGACCAGCGGGAGCGGGGGTTGAGCTTGCGGTAGGACAGCTTCGTGCCCGGGTTCCCGGAGCCGAAGGCCTCGGTCACCGAGAACATGCCCTGCGGCGACCAGCGGTTTACGGTGTGCCCGGACGGCACTCCTGGCTTCTTGAACCCGCGCAGCCCGACGGTGGCCGCCGTCTGCCATTCCTTCTTCCAGGTCTTGCCGGACTTCACGCAGTTGGTGAAGGCCGCCCGGTAGCTGCCGTAGGACTCGGCGATAGCAAACGACACCCGCTTGGCGTTCCCCGGGTTGTAGCGGACCTTCTTCTGGTTCAGCGCGGTGCAGGGATTCGCGAACCTGACAGGTTGTGTCGTCACGGTCCTCAGGTAGCGCGAGTGCACCCAGCCGGTCTTGCCGGCGGCCTTGACCTGCCGCCAGGACCCCGACAGCTTGCCCGTTGGGACGACAGTGGTCCCCTTCTTCAGCACGCCCAGCGAGCGGTGCTGGGTGCCGGCGCCGGTGCGGATGTTCAGGTTGGCCGTCGTGACGATCCTGGTCGTCTTCTTCGTCGTCTTCTGCGCGGCCGCCGGCAGGGCGGTGGAGAGCGGGGACGACGCCGGTGCCCCCTGGGCAGGCAGGGTGATCCCCGCCGTCGTGCTGGCCGGGACGAGGGGCGCCGCGGAGGCCGGAGCGGCGGTCAAGCCGGCCGCGATGATGCCCAGGGCCAGTGCCGCCGCGGACAGGGTGGGGCGTCGTTTTATCAGGTGCATGGACTTTTTGTACCACAGCTTGTCGTATTCACCTAGGTGCCGCCCGTCACCGGCTGGAAGCCCTCGTGTGGCACCGTACGGAGGCGCCGAGGACACCGCCGGAGGCGTCGCGGGACGTGCGCGTCGGGCGCGCGTTGTGGCTAGAATGAATGCCGATGGTTTAGCAGCAAGCCGTCCACCTGCTCTCCGGATCTCCTGCGTACTGCCCGTCCTTGCCCCCCGGGCGGCGACCACGACGGGCACGTCGGCACCGGACAACTCATGGATCGGCCCCCTTGGATACGCTCGACGCTGCGAATTACCCGGACCCTGCCTTGTGGGACCACATCCACTCCTTGGTCCTCGAGGAAAGCGACCTCGCCGACTTCCTGGACGAACTGGCCCGCCACGCCGTGGCCTCCTTCCGGCCCGACGGTACCGACATCCTCGGAGGCATCACGCTACTTCGCGGACGCAAGGCGGCCACGATCGCCAGCAGTTCGGAACAGGCCCGCCGCCTGGACGAGATCCAGTACGGTTTCGGCGACGGGCCCTGCCTGACAGCGGGGCGCGAACACGAGCTGGTCTTTGTCCCCGACGTGGCCTCCGACGGCCGGTGGCCCGGATTCACCGATGTCCTGGAGCGGGAAGGCATCCACTCGATCCTTGCCGTGCCGTTCGAACTGGGCAGCGACGGGGAGGCGGCGCTGAACCTGTACTCGACGACGACGAACTGCTTCGACCCGGCGACGATTGCACAGGTCCAGTCCCATGTGGCGCAATGGTCCAAGGCGCTGCGCATGGGCCTGCGTTTCGCCCACTACGTGGAGGGGGCAGCCGACCTGCGTGCCGCGCTCGAATCCCGCACCACGATCGACATCGCCGTGGGCGTGATCATGGCGGAAAACCGGTGCGGACAGCAAGAGGCCTTCGAGGTCCTCCGGGCGGCCTCCAGCGGCAGGAACAGCAAGTTGCGAGACGTCGCGTCCGAGATCGTCACCGCGCTGGGCCAGTCGAAACCCGTCACTCATTTCGACTAGGGACGGCCCACATTCCAACGGGATCGAGGACCAGAACTACCTGCGCGGCGTACAAGTCGCCGACGACGCCGAGACCGTCACGTTCACCGGCATCTTCCCCGCCTGCTACTCGGGCCGGTGGCCGCACATCCACTTCGAGGTCTACCGGGATGCCGGCTCCATCGACGACAACTCCAACGCCATCGCCACCTCCCAGATCGCGCTGCCGAAGGACGCCTGCGGCGCCGTCCACGCGACCGACGGGTACTCCGCCTCGGTCAAGAACCTCGCCCAGATGACCCCGGCCAACGACAACGTCTTCGGGGACGACGCCGGCGGGACCCCGCCAAGCGGCGCGCCGGGCACCACGTCGACCTCCTCGTAGGTTCCGGGCGCCGCCCCGGCCTCGGCACCGCGGGGAGTTGCTGGCAGACTTTCGCCATGATGGAACTCCTCGCGGTGATCGTGATCGGACTGCTGGCCATCGCCGGCGCGACGCTGATCGGCCCACGACTGGGTATCGCCTCCCCGTTGGTGCTTGTGGCCATCGGTGTCGCCGCCAGCTTCCTGCCCCTGTTCGGGACCGTGGAGATCGAACCCGAATGGATCCTCGAGGGCCTGTTGCCCCCGCTGCTCTACTCCGCCGCGGTGTCGATGCCCACGATGAACTTCCGCCGCGAGTTCGGCGCCATCAGCGGCCTGTCAGTGGTCCTCGTCGTCGCCAGCGCCCTGGTGCTCGGGCTGTTCTTCATGTTGGCGATCCCCGAGCTCGGGTTCGCCTGGGGCGTCGCCCTGGGGGCGATCGTCAGCCCCACCGATGCGGTGGCGACATCGATCGTCAAACAGACCCCGATTTCACAACGCGTGGTGGCGATGCTCGACGGTGAGAGCCTGCTCAACGACGCCACGGCACTCGTGCTGCTGCGGACCGCGATCGTCGCGACGGCCGCGTCGTTCTCGTTCTGGGGTGCCGTCGGCACCTTCGCCTACTCGGTGGTCGTGGCGATGCTCATCGGCGGACTCGTGGGATGGCTCAACCTCGTGGTGCGCAAACGGGTGGGCGATCCGACGGTGAACACCGTGATCTCCTTCGTGCTGCCGTTCCTTGCCGCGGTGCCCGCCGAATTGCTGGGAGCATCGGGCCTGGTCGCCGCCGTCGTGGCGGGCCTGGTCACCGGCATCCGCGCTCCACGGGAGCTCTCGCCGCAGAACCGGCTCTCGGACGCCCAGAATTGGCGCATGGTCGAGCTCGTGCTCGAGGGTGCGGTCTTCCTGACCATGGGCTTGCAGCTCGAGTCCATTGTGCAGAACGTCGAGCAGGACCACGCCGGCGTGGGGACTGCAGTGCTGATCGCCGCCGGTGCCCTGGTGCTGACGATCCTGGTGCGGGCCGCCTACGTCGTCCCGCTGCTGGGCAGCCTTTCACGCCGCGCCCATCGCGGCGCGCGGATGCAGGGACGCCTGGAGGGCATGCACGAAAAACTCAGTACGCCCGAGGGACAGCAGGAGGCGTTCGCCAACACCAACGCCAGGACGTGGCACCGGGTGACCGAGCGGGACGTGCAACGTTTCTCCGTCCGGATCACCCGTTCGCTGGCCGATATCGACTACTTCCTCCGTGCACCGCTGGGGTGGCGGGAAGGCACCGCGGTGGTCTGGGCCGGCATGCGGGGTGCAGTCACGGTGGCCGCAGCGCAGACGCTCCCGGAGGATACGCCGATGCGATCGATGCTCGTGCTGATCGCGTTCGCCGTCGCGCTGATATCCCTGCTGCTCCAGGGCGGGACGATCGGCCTGCTGCTGCGCCGCATCATGCCGACGACCAAGGAGGGCGCCGTCGACGGGCAGGCACGGGCCGAGCAGGAGCGCATCTTCGAGCTGATGCGCGAACGCGCCGCCACTGTCGCGCCCCTGGCGCTCGGCGCGGATGCCACCCGCCACGAACGGTTCCAGACGGCGAAAACGCACCAGATCGCCGTCATCTCTTCGCAACGCTCGGCGTTGCTGGACGCCCGCGACAACGGGACCTTCGACGCCGATGTCCTGGAGGACGCCCTCGCCAATCTCGATGCCGCACAGATCGCCATCGAGATGCGCGGCAAGCTCTCAGCCTGAGGGGCGGACCTCGGCCACGCCGATCCGCCCCGGGCTGAACGGGCTCCCCTCAGGCCACCGGTAGGCTAGCTCGGTGGATCCCCAAATCGTTGCCGTCGCTGCCGGCCTGGTGCTTGTCGGTGCCGTCGCCCAACGCGTTGCCGGATTGGGGTTCGCCATGCTGGCATCCCCGTTCCTGGTCCTGTTGCTGGGCCCGCACGACGGGGTCCTGCTGGTGAACATCTGCGGCGTCGTCTCCTCGGTGCTGATCACCCCGCGGGTCTGGAAGGACATCAACTGGTCCGCCTTCCGTTGGCTGACCGCGTTCAGCGTCGTCGGGTCGGTGGTCGGTGCCATCATCGCCTCCCGGATGGAATCCTCGCTCCTGTCGCTGGTGGTGGGCATCGTGGTGCTGATCGCCTTGCTGCTCTCCCTGGGCCTGTCCCGGGCCAACGCCCATGTCAGCGGACCGGCTCCGCGCGCCGTGGCCGGGGCCCTGTCGGGCCTGACGAACGCGATGGCCGGCGTCGGCGGCCCCGCCGTCAGCGCCTACGCGGTTCTCTCACGCTGGCCGCAGCGCTCCTTCGCCGCCACGATGCAGCCGTTCTTCGCGGTGATCGGCTTAGTCACCGTCGTCTCCAAGGCCATCGTGGCCCCGGAACAGCAACTCGTGCTGCCCTGGTGGGACTGGGGCCTGTTCGTGCTGGCCATCGCCATCGGGATCTTCGGTGGGGAACGGCTGCAACGCCACGTCAAGGACCATCACGCCCGGATCTTCATCCTCGCCATCGCGTTCGCGGGCGCGCTGGCCGCCGTGGCCAAGGGGTGGATCGGCCTGGCCTGAGTCGGGCCCGGCCGGACTACCTTGCCACCGCTCGTTTCGAGCCTGCATGGGTCCGACCCCGTCGATGATCTGGCAGGCGGTGCGGATCGCGTGCTCGAGTTGATCGCGGCGCATCAGCTGGCGCGACGCAATTCGTCCAGGACCTCGTGCCGTTGTTCGTCGGGGAGGATGCCCCCGAAGGGCGAGACCTCGCGCATCTCGATGGAGGTTCGGTCCAGACCTGTCATGGCGCGGTGCAGGCCTACGATGTCGCTTTGGTCGATCAGGGCCAGCCATTGCTGGATGTTCCGAAGGTGCACCGGTCCTCGAACGCCGTGGAGCAGGCGCTCGAAGTTGCGCTCCAGTTGGGGGAGCCATTCCTTGAAGGAGGCCATCGTCAGGTGCGTTGAGATTTTGCGATGAAGCATCCATGACCGGCGCTCGGAATGCGTCAGCTCGGGGCGTACGGACCGACGGGTAACTTCGAGGCGTCGTTCCATGCAGGAGAGCAGCCGGTCGAGTTGCTCGTCACTGAAATCCACTTTTCCGGAAAGGAATTGGCTGATGCTGGGCTGGTGAACGCCACTCATCCGTGACAGGCCCATCTGGGTGGTGCCGGTTTCGAGCATCACCTCTCGAAGGATCTCCCCACGTGAAGACGTAGATCAGTTATAGCAACCAAAGCTATGAAATCGGCTTCCCTCCCAGCCGACCTCAGGATAACGCGGACATGGTGCTCAACCCCGGCGGCGTCGGGCCACGACGATGGTGTCCTCCAGGGTGCCCGGTTCGCCATCGGGGCCGGTGGCCTCGCGCGTCCTGGTTTCCGCCGTCGTGATCTCCCAGGCGGTCTCGTCCAGATCCAGCGCCGCCAGTTCCTCCGCCGGCGAGGGGAAGTCCCGCGGACCGTGGTGATGGTTTCCGGCCCACGGGGGAGCGCTCGCATGGGAGACGAGCAGCAGCATGCCGCCGGGGGCGACCGCGGCGGCTGCCCGGCGCAGGATCTCGCTCCGCGGAAGCGGGATCTGGGAGGCCAGGAAGCAGGCGGAGACCAGGTCGTACGTCCCCGCGGGGAAGTCCTGCGCGAGATCGATCTGCATCCACTCGATGTCCTGGGGGCTGATCCCGCGGGTCCTGGACTCCTCCCGGGCGCGGGCCAGTGCGGTTTCCGAGATGTCGACGCCCGTGACCTTCCACCCGGCTTCGGCCAGCCAGAGCGAGTCGCCGCCTTCGCCACATCCCAGGTCCAGGGCCGCGCCCGGCTCCATCCCGGTGACGGTGTCCACCAGGGCGCGGTTGGCCGACCCGCTCCAGATCCTCTCGCGCTCCCCATAGCGGGCATCCCAGAAGGCCCGGGCATCCGTGGGGGCCTCGGCGCCGTCATGGTGGTGGCCGTGGTGGTGTTCCATCGTGTCCTCGATCCGTTCGCTCATGCTGCATCGATCCGTTCGGCGGCGAGGTCGAAGTCCTCGGTCACCAGGTCCATGTTGACCATGCTGCCAGCCATCGTGCCCGCCGACATGCTGATCGGCACATTGGCCATCGGGCTCGTGATGTTCCCGGCGGCAAAAACGCGGGGATTGCTGGTCTTGCCGGTGAAATCGGCGTGGATGAAGCTGCCGAACGGCATCTCCTCGCGTTCCAGTCCCAGACCGTCCAGGTAGGCATCGTTGGGATGCAGCTGCCCGGCGGTGAAGATGGCGTCCAGCGCGACCTCGTCCCCGTCCGCCAGTCGTACCCCAGTGAGAGCACCGGCGTCGTTCCGGGTCACCTCCACCACGCGCCTCGGTTCGATCACGACGCGACGAGATCCGAGGGTGCGGGCGACCGCGTCGTCGACCGGACCGGCATCGGCGCTGAGGAACACCACCTCATCGCTCCACTGCCGGATGAGGTGGGCCTGGTGCACCGCCATCGGGGAGGTGGCCAGCACACCGAGCCTGCTGCCCCTGACCTCCCAGCCGTGGCAGTACGGGCAGTGCAGCACATCGCGGCCCCAGCCCTCGGCCAGTCCGGGGATGGGTGGGAGCTCGTCCCGGACGCCGGTGGCGGCGATGAGCCGGCGGGCGGTGAGCGTGGTGCCGTCGGTGGTGGTCACGGCCATGCCGGTGGCCGTTTCGGCGACGGTGGAGGCGCCCGCCGTGCCGAACTGCACGCCGTAGGCCGCTACCTCGGCACGTCCGCGGGCGAGGAAATCCCGGGGGTTCAAGCCGTCGCCGCCCAGGATGCCGTGCATGTGGGCAGCGAGGCGGTTGCGCGGGCTGGCCGTGTCGAGCACCAGGACGCTGCGCAGGGAGCGGCCGAGCATTTGCGCGGCGCTGAGGCCGGCAGCGCCGGCGCCGATGATGATGACGTCGAAGTCGTGTGTGGTTTCCATGCTTCAACTGTGGACCCCGCAATGCTAGAATCGCAACTATCTTTGCGGAAACAGCAAACTGACGACGTGTAGGGGTGTGGGATGAAGGACGCTGTACTCGAACAGATCGGGCCACGGCTGCGCGCGGCCCGGGTGAAACAGGACAGGACGCTGGATGACCTGGCCACGAAGGCCGGCATGTCCGTCTCCACGCTCTCGCGCCTGGAATCGGGGAAGCGGCAGGCCAGCCTGGAGCTCCTGCTGCCCTTGACCCGCGAGCTGCGCATCACCATCGACGACCTCATCCCGGCCGAGGTGCCCGATCCGCGCATCCGACCGGTTCGGACGACGCACCACGGCATCCGGACGCTCAAGCTCTCCCCGCCGAATTCGCCGACCCAGACCTTTCGGATGACCTATCCGGGCCGCAAGACCCTGCCCGAGCAGCGGGTGCACGACGGCTACGACTGGGTGTACGTCCTGTCCGGCCAGCTGCGCCTGCTGCTCGGCGACCGGGATCTGGTGCTCGGACCCGGCGAGGCTGCGGAGTTCGACACCCGGGTGCCGCACGCGATGTGTTCGGCCGATGACAAGCCGGTGGACGTGCTGAGCATCTTCGGAGCCGACGGCGAGCGCATCCACACGCAGACGCATGACGAGCGGTGAGTCGGTCGGGGTTGGCCCGCGTCATGGCTCCTAAATGAGGGCCGGTGGCGCGAAGCCACCCAGACGCTGGCCCGGTCCGCGGGACATCCAGAATCTCTTGGTTTCCATGAGGAACAAGTCGATGTCCAGTTCGCGAATGCCCGGAATGGTCCCGAAGTCCTCGTTGATCAGCTCCGCCAGATGCGCACGGTTTCGGGCCAATCCAGTGCAAAAGACGTTGTACTCCGAAGCGACTTGCGTGACGAAGCGCGTTGATGGATGGTGTGCGAGCTCCCGGCATACGGTCGTGATGGACTCGTGGGAGGCCTTGGCCCGCAGGGCGAACGGAGCCTCGTACCCCAGGTAGGCGCCGTCGATTTCAACCCGGGGCCGAAACCAGCCGTTGGACATGAAGCGGTGGAGCATTCGATTGGCCGTCGAGTGCGCGAGGCCAATTTCGCTGCCGATCCGTGAAGCCGTCGCGCGCGCATCCTGTTGGAGCAGGGACAGCGCCCGCTTTTCCTGGTCGTCGGGCAGGGCGAAGCCGTTTGGTGCGGCGGTGGTTTCCTCGTGCCGTCGGATGGGCGGCGACGCAGGAGCGCACAGTTCCCGCTGTCGGTCATCCAGGATCTGGGGATCCCAGCCGGACCCCTTGACGGCATATGCCAGCACCGGGAGGGTGATCACCGCGGACACGCCGGGGAGTTCGTGGATGGTGCGGAGGATCTCCGCTGCCTTTTCTTCGGTGGGTGCATGCAGCGTCGCAAAAATGGGATAGCGGCCATAGGCCAGGGCCAGGTGCTGGATATTGCCGAATGCGGCCAGGGCATCGGCTATCTGCGAGGGGGGCGCCCCGTTGGTCTCCACTCGGAGGTGGACAGGCAGGGTGGATGAATACAGGCTCCAGTTGACTTCGCCGACGACCCGGACGATGTTTTCCGTGGCCAACCGGGCATAGCGGCGGGATACCGTACTCGCGTTAACGCCGACGATGGGTGCGATCTCATCCCAGGGGGCACGCGGGTTCGCGTGGAGTACTCCAATGATTGCCCGGTCCAAATCGTCCAGCATGGGACCATCTTCGCATGGAATCCGCCGATTATCCGCGTTCATTAACCACCGAGTGAGCAGTTCATGCAAAAATGTCTTGTCTTCTGAGTATTACCTGCAATAGCATCGTGAGCTACGCCATAAACTTGCTTGCAGAGTAGGGAAAGTACGCATGGAAACATCACTCGGGACCGAACCCCAGTCGGCCTTTGTCCGGGCCTCGTTCCGCATCTTCGGGGCCATCGAACGGGTTGGAAACAAGCTCCCGCAACCGTTCTGGCTCTTCTGGATCCTCGCTGCCGTGGTGATCGTCCTCAGCGCGATCCTGGAAGGCGCGGGAATCTCCGCAATTAATCCCAGCTCCGGCGAGACTGTGCAGATCCGCAGCCTTCTGAGCGCCGACGGCATGCAGACGATCATCGGCGACGCGGTCAAGAACTTTGCCAATTTCCCTCCGCTGGCCACCATCATGACCACCCTGCTGGGCATCGCCGTCGCCGAGCGCAGCGGATTGATCGATGCGGTGTTGCGCCAGACGGTAACCCGCATGCCGGCCAAGTACGTGACCTTTGCCCTCTCCATGGCGGCAATGGTCGGCCACGTGGCCGGCGATGCCGCCTACGTGACCCTCATCCCGCTGGGTGCCATGATCTTCCGTGCCGTGGGGCGCAGTGCCGTGCTCGGTGCAATCGTCGCCTTCGTCTCGATTTCGGCCGGGTACGATGCCTCGCCGTCGTTGACCACTACCGACGTCCTGCTTTCGTCGATCACGACAGCCGCGGCAACGACCATCGATGCGACCGTGCATGTGACGCCGCTGGCCAACTACTTCTTCGGCGCGGCCTCAGCGGTGCTCATTGCCATCACCATCACCCTGGTGGTGGAGCTGGTGCTGGCCAAACGTCCGGACCTTGACGCTGACGACAACGACGACAACGGGCCGACGCTCTCGGACCTCATGATCACCAACGTCCAACGCCGTGCCCTGCGCCGGTCGGGGTGGGCCGCCATCATCTTCTTCGTGGTCCTCGTGGCCGCCATGCTTCCGTCGACGTCTCCCTTGCGTGGGGAGGGCGGCAGCATTCTGGCATCGCCGGTGATCAGCGGGATGGCCTTTGTCATCGGCTTGTTCTTCGCCGTCGTCGGGTTTGTCTACGGCCGGACCGCCGGAACCTACGCCAAGACGTCCGACGCCCTGTCGGCCATGGTGGAGGGCATGAAGTCGATGGCCCCGATTCTGGTGCTGTTCTTTGCCATTTCCCAGTTCCTGGCCTACTTCAAGTGGACCGGCATCGGGGAAGTCCTCGCCATCACCGGAGCCAGTTCCCTGGAGCGTCTCAATGCGCCCGCCTGGGCCATCCTCCTGGGGCTGGCGGTCATGATCTCGATCATGAACTTCGTGGTGACCAGTGGCTCGGCTATGTGGTCGTTGGCCGCTCCGATCTTCGTCCCGATGTTGATGCTGGTGGACATCGCGCCGGAGACAACCCAGGCCATGTACCGGATCGCGGACTCGGTCACCAACTGCGTGACCCCGATGAGCCCCTACTTCGTGATGGCGCTGGGCTTCATCCAGCAATACCGCAAGTCCGCAGGCATCGGAACCTTGGCTTCCTTCACGATTCCCCTCGCCATGGTTATCTGGGTCGTGTGGATCGCCTTCTTCATGCTGTGGTTCGGACTCGGGATTCCCTTCGGCATCTAAGAACCGCCCCCGGGCTACGCGAACCCCGTACGCAAAACCAAGGAGCACCCGCATGACATCACATTTGGAATCGGCCCAGTCCGCCCAGCCAGCCATGGTGCAGGACATTGCCGACCTCGTCCGCCTCGAGACGCACAGCTACGACCTGACGGCACTCCAACAGGGCGCCGAACACATCAGGCAACTGACCATTGGCCACCTCGGCGAGCCCGCCAACCTGGACTTCCTCGACGGCGGCGACCAGGGCCCCACGGTGAAAATGACCTACCCGGGAACCGGCGTGGGGCGCGTGCTCGTCATCGCCCACTATGACACCGTGTGGCCGACCGGGACCCTGGAGAGGTGGGGCATCCGCGAATCCACCGACGACGCCGGACGCCCCACGCTGAGCGGCCCCGGCATCTTCGACATGAAGACCGGACTGGTCCAAGGCATCTGGGCCCTCCGGCTCCTGCGGGAGGCCGGACGCGAAACACCCACCGTGACCTACCTCTTCAACGGCGACGAGGAAATCGGGTCGTTGTCCTCGCGCCCGCACATCGAAGCGGCGGCCCGCGAGGCCGACGCGGTCCTGGTGCTGGAACCGACCTCCGGAGGTGCGGTCAAGACGGGACGCAAGGGAATCGGCATCTTCCGCATGACGGCCACCGGGATCGAAGCCCATGCCGGGCTCAACCCGACCGCAGGGGCCAGCGCCATCCACGCCATCGCCGAGGCCATCACCGCAGCCACCCGCATCGCTGACCTGTCCCAGGGAACCTCCATCAACGTGGGGCTGGTCAACGGCGGCTCCGGCACCAACGTCTCGGCCGGACACGCCACGGCAATGGTGGACATCAGGGTCGAAAACAGCGGGGAAATGCAACGCGTCGACGCCGCATTCGACGCGATCGCCATCAGCGACGATCGAGTGCGCCTGGAGATCGAGCACAACTGGAACCGGCCCCCGATGGCGATGGGCCAACCCGGAGAGAAGCTCTTCAACATCGTGCGCACCGCCGCGGCCGGCTTCGGCCATGACCTGGAGGGCATTTCGGTCGGCGGCGGCAGCGACGCCAACTTCGTCGCCGCCCTGGGCATCCCCGTCCTGTGTGGCATGGGTGCCGTCGGCGATGGTGCCCACGCGCGGAACGAATACATCTACCCCGATGCGATTCCGCTCTACACCGCCATCACCGCGGAGACCCTGGGGATGCTCGCCACCGGACTGTCCTAGCCTCGACCGGTCCTCTGTGACGTGCCTTCTACGCGTCCGGCCGGGCAGGCGGGATAATGGGATTTTGCGCCCGGGGGCCGGGCGCGCATTCGAGACACGATGGGAGCCCGGGGCATGACCGAACGGTTTGTGAAGATCTGCGGCCTGCGCACCCCCGACATGGTGGCCACCGCGGTCGCTGAAGGGGCCGACGCCCTCGGGTTCATCTTCGCCCCCGGAAGCGCCCGCACCGTTGGCGCAACCACCGTGCGCGGGTTGGTGGCAACGGTCCCGGCCACCGTCGAAACCGTGGCCGTGTTCCGCAACCAGCCCCTCGCCGTCGTGCTGGAAACGGCCCAGGCTGCCGGGGTCACGACGGTGCAGTTGCATGGAGACGAGTCCCTCGAGGACGTCCGGGCCGTCCAGGCTGCCGGGTTCCGCACCCTCCGGGCGTTTGCCGCGGCGGCCTTCACCGCCCTGCCGGCGTCCGAGCGCGCCGCCTGGGCGGGGGAGCGGCTCCTGCTGGACGCCGTCGAGCCCGGTGCCGGGCAGACCTTCGACGCGTCGGTGCTGGCCGATCGCACACCCGAGGGTTTCTGGCTGCTCGCCGGCGGGTTGACCCCCGGCAACGTCGGGGCGTTGCTGGCCGGTTCCGGGGCGAGCGGGGCGGACGTCTCCAGCGGCGTCGAGTCCAGCCGGGGCGTCAAGGACGCCGGGTTGATCCGCGACTTCATCCGGGCGGCACGCACCGGCGACGCCTGACGGGATCGCGCGGCCACGGTGCCGCCGCCACGTAGCCGCCGCCACGCGTTCTCTGGTGCCCCGCGGCCGGGGTGGCTACGCTCGGAGCGTCGAAGGAGGACCGATGAAACGCCTGCCTGGCTTGAACGTCATGGATCGGCTGGAGAACCTCTCCACCCTGGATCCCCTGGTCAACAGCGTGCGGTCGGTGGTCGATCGCGCCCTGCGCCCCCAGGGACTGCGCGACGTGCTGCACGGCGTCCCGATCGGCCACCCGGTGCACCCGCTGGCGGTGCAGGTCCCGCTCGGGGCCTGGGTCTCCACGGGTGTCCTGGACCTGGTGCCCGGGATGGAGAAGCCGGCCCAACTGCTCGTGGGCGCGGGGCTGATGGGTGCCGCCCCCGCGGCGCTCGCCGGCTATGCCGACTGGGCCAAGCTGCACGAACAACAGCTGCGGGTGGGGATCGTGCACTCGGGGGCGAACGTGCTGGCCACCAGCCTGTATGCGGCATCGTTGGTCCAACGGATCCGCGGGCGCCACGGTGCCGGCCGGGCGTTGTCCTTCACCGGTCTGGCGCTGGCCGGCGTCGGCGGCTATCTCGGCGGGCACCTGGCCTACCGGCAGGCAGCCGGTGCTAACCACACCGAAGACGTCCCGCACCGTTTTCCCACCGGCTGGCAACAGCTGGGGCCGTTGGCTGACATCGAGGACGGCGTGCTCGGTCAACGGGTCGTGGCGGGTGTCCCGCTGCTGGTCAGCCGGCGCGGGACCCGGCTCCATGTTCTGGCCGATACCTGCAGCCATCTGTCGGCACCGCTGCACGAGGGCCGGTTGCTCGACGGCGGGGAGGGCCGGCATGCCGGCGCGCCCTGCGTCGAATGCCCCTGGCACGGCAGCGTCTTCTCCCTCGACACCGGCGCGGTCGTCCACGGGCCGGCCACCACCGACCAGCCGGCATTCGAGACCCGCATCGTCGACGACCTGGTGGAGGTCCGGCTGCCCGGCGCCGGATAGCGCCCATGCGGAGGGCGCGGCGCGGCCGACAGGGGGCGTGACCAGCAGGTTTGCGGGCGTCCCGGCCGCGCGGATAGCGTTGCCGGGTAAGAACACCTCTGGGCCGTTGGAACTCCGGGCGATCACCGCACGGGCCGCCGGCTGCCGGCATCCTGTGGAGTGCGACTCCCCATCCGGCACCCACCCTGCCCCCTCACGGAAAACCTGGTGCCCATGAAGAACCTGACCGTTGGCATTGCCGCCGACCCCGGCTTGCCGCTGTCCCTATCGCACCGCCTCCGCGAACATCTGGCGAGCGAGTTGAACCAACGGGTCGACGACGGCGTCGACTGGAGCGTCGAGGTCGAGGAACTCTCCCTGCCCCTGGACCGCGATGGCAGCGTCCAGCTCACGGCGAACTCCGAACTGGTGCGCACCGAGCACCAGTGGGACTACATCCTCTACATCACCGACCTGCCCAAATACGTGCGCGGCGAACCGCTGGTCTCCTCGGTGAACACCGGGTACGGATCCGCCATGGTGGTGCTGCCCTCCCTGGGCATGGTGCACCCGCGCCGCCTGGGCCGCCGGCTGGTGGGCGTGACCGCAACGCTGCACGAGGCCCATGCGCGACGGGCGGCGGCCGTCGAGGACGATTCGCTGACCCGCAGGACGTTCTCGGTCGATGACGGACTGGAGGACCCGGAGTCGCAGCACACCTTCGAAACCGTGAAGGGACTGTTCGGACGGGTGGCCATGCAGATCGGCATGGTACGCAGCAACCAACCGTTCCGCCTGGTCCCCAAGCTGTCCTCGGCCATGGCCGCGGCGTCGGCGACGGGGGCGTTCGGCATCTTCTACACCAGCATCTGGTCCATGGCCGACTACCTGAGCACCCCACGGCTGCTGGGCATCGCCCTGCTCTCGGTGGTCGTGATGACCGTGTGGCTGATCGCCTCCCACGGGTTGCTGGAACGCCCCCAAGGCGCCAAGTGGCGCGAACGGCGCATCACCTACAACACCGCGACACTATTGACCGTAGCGTTGGCCGTGACGACGATGTTCGTGTTCCTGTTCGTGCTGATCCTCATCGGTGGACTGGTGGTCATCAACCTCGACTACATGTCCGACCAGCTCGGCCACGAGGCCGGGTTGCCCGAATTCCTGAACCTGGCCTGGCTGGCGGCGTCCATGGGCATCATCGCCGGTGCCGTCGGATCCGGGCTTTCGGACGCCGATGCGGTGCGCCGCGCGACGTTCAGCAACCGCGAATACCTGCGCCGCCAGATCTCCCTCGCCTCCGACGGGGCCACGCAGGAGGCCCGGGCCGAGGCAAAAGCCGCCTCCGAGTCCGCCGACGTGGCCGACGACGCCGCCACCTCCGCCGCCGGTGACGCCGAGGCCACGGCCGAGGCAGCGGAGGAGGCCGACGCGGCGGCCCGTGAGGCCGTCGAGGCAAAGGAGGTCGCCACGGGGGAGGTCCAGCAGACCGAGCAGCCCGACGAGCGGCGGTAGCCTGCGTCGATACCCCTTGCCCGCGCAACAAGTTGCATATAGTGTGCAAATTGTTCCGGACGGTGGGAGCTGCATCACCGGGGGGATCGTGGCAGCCCGCCGCCGTCCGGAACGCGACGGCGGGCCCGCAGGTCCGCGAACCCCCCAGGACAGGACGGCAGCCAGTGCAACAACCAGGAACGGTCACCAGCGACTACTTCCGGCTCGACGACGAACTCAGCGCCGAGGAGACCGCGCTGCGCGACAGGATCCGGGCCTTCGTCGACGCGGACATCCTCCCGATCATCAACGACTACTGGGAACGCGCCGAGTTCCCCCACCAGCTGCGCCCCGGCCTGGCGGACCTGGGCATCATCGGCGGCACCATCGAGGGCAACGGCTGCCCGGGGCTCAGCCGCCGGGCCATGGGCATCGTCTCGCGCGAGATCGCCCGTGGCGACGGCTCGGTGAACACCTACATCGGCGTGCACTCCTCGCTGTGCATGGGGGCCATCGACATGCTCGGCAGCGACGAACAGCGCGCCCGCCTACTCCCGGCCATGGCCACGCTGGAGCGCACCGGCGCCTTCGCCCTGACCGAACCGGAGCACGGATCCGATTCCGTCGCCCTGGAAACCAGTGCCCGCCGCGACGGCGAGGACTGGGTCCTCACCGGGCACAAGCGCTGGATCGGCAACGGGGACGCCGCCGACGTCGTGGTCATCTTCGCCCGCGACGAGGCCGATGGCAACGTCAAGGGCTTCGTGATGGAGAAGGACGACGACGGCGCCCACCCCGCCGGTTACCTGCCCACCGTCATCACGGGCAAGATGGGCAAGCGCGCCATCCTGCAGTCCGACATCGTCATCGAGGACCTGCGCATCCCCGAGGCCAACCGGCTGGAGAACTGCCACTCCTTCCGCGACGTCTCCACGGTCCTCACCGCGACCCGCGGCGGAGCGGCCTGGGAGGCCGTCGGCCACGCGATGGCCGCCTACGAGATCGCCGCCGCCTACGCCGGAGAACGCGTCCAGTTCGGCAAGCCCATCGCCAGCTTCCAGCTCGTGCAGAACAAGTTGGCGAACATGCTGGCCGAACTCACCGCCATGCAGCTGATGTGCAACCGCATGGCCGAGCTCGCCGACACCGGGCGGCTCACCGGCCCGATGGCCTCGATGGTCAAGATGTCCACCGCGCAGAAGGCCAAGTGGATCTGCAGCGAGGCCCGCGACATGCTCGCCGGCAACGGTGTGCTCATCGAACGCCATGTCGCCCGCCACCTGACCGACATGGACATCGTCAGCACCTACGAGGGCACCGACTCCATCCAGTCGCTGCTCGTCGGCCGG
>JAFEMX010000006.1 GCA_016892645.1 Micrococcaceae bacterium RIT 802 | reverse complement strand
CCCATCGCTTGGCTGAGCTGGTGTGTGGTCGTGGACCGGGAGAGTTGCCGGTAGACCTTTTCGCTGTCCGCGGCGATCCGGTCCCAGGAGTAGCGGCCGGTGGCCCGGCGGCATCCGGCGGCACCGAAGCGGGCGGCCAGGTCGGGGTCGGTGAGCAGGCGCTGCAGCGCCCGCGCGAGGGACTCGACGTCGCGGGGCGGCACGTGCAGGCCGGTCACCTCGTCCAGGACGGTGTCGATCAGCCCGCCGACGCTGGAGGCGACCACGGGAACCGCACAGGCCATGGCCTCCAGCGGGACGATGCCGAAGGGTTCGTACCACGGGGTGCACACGACGGCATCGCAGCTGCGCAGCATGGCCGGCATGTCCTGGCGGGGCAGCTGCCCGCGGAAGACGACCTGGTCGGCGACGCCGAGGTCCCCGGCCAGGGCCCGCAGCCGGGCGACCTCCGGATCGTCATCCAGGCTGTCCGCGGCTCCGGCGCCGCCGACGACGAGCAGCTCGACGTCGGTGATCCCGTGCTCCCGCAGGGCCCCCAGCGCACGGATCGGCAGGTCCATGCCCTTGCGGGGCACGAGCCGGCCGATGGTCGCGATCCGGTGCGTGCGGCCCGTCTCCTCCCGCGGCCCTTGCGCCGTGAAGAGCGAGAGGTCGACCCCGCAGGGGGCCACCGAGATCCGCGGGCCCTCGGCGCCCAGGGCCCGCAGCTCGAAGACCTCGTCCGAGCAGGTGGCCACGATCGCGTCGACGGAACGCGCCACGGAGGCCTCGAGCCAGGCGCGCTCGGCGGGGCTGGTGTCCCCGGCCCCCTGGTGGCGACGTTTGACGGTGCCCAGCGCATGGAAGGTCTGCACGACCGGGATGTCGTGGCCCCCGGCGCGTGCCGCCTCCAGGGCGGCGACCCCTGACATCCAGAAATGGGCATGGATGACATCGGGCGGGTCGGTGGCCCAGTCGGCGGCGGCCCCCTGGGCCAGCTCGGACATGTACGGCAGGATCAGGTCCTTGGACATCGTGGCCGCCGGCCCGGCGTCCACATGCACCACCTCGAACCCGTCGCACACCGGCACGCGGAACGGCAACCGCGGATCGTCACGCCGCGTATAGACGGTGACCCGGTGCCCGCGCCGGGCCAGCGCCGTGGCCAGCGCGGCCACATGCACGTTCTGCCCGCCGGCGTCGACGCCACCGATGGCCGCCAGGGGGCTGGCGTGTTCGGAGATCATCGCGATTTTCATGGTGTGGATCCTTCCGTCAGGAATTCCTTCTCGTTCACGTCGGAGATGTCGGTGAGCAACTCGTCCCAGGCGTCCAGGAAGCGGCCGAGCCCGTAGTGGCGCAGGGCGAAATCGCGGGCCGCCAGCCCACGGGTCCGGGCCTCCTCGGGTTCGTGCAGGAGCAGCCGCGCGGTCGCCAGCAGTTCCGCCACGTCGGAAGAGACCGCGCCGGCGTCGGGTGGGACGGCGCGGAACGCCTCCGTGGCGCCCAGGGCGATGACCGGCATGCCCAGGTGCATCGCCTCGAGCAGGGCCAGGCCCAGCGAGGTCCAGCGGAACGGGTGCAGGTAGGCGCGGGAGCGGGGCAGCCGGTCGCGCAGCACGCCGGGGGGCACATCCCCGCCGATGAGCAGCCGGTCGCCGGCGATGTCCACGGCACCGGGCAGCCGGTCGGTTCCGATGCCGAAGACCTCCAGCGGCGCCACCTTCGAGAAGGCCGGCAGCAGGTCGGTGCCGGTGACGCGCCAGCGCCGGACCGGTTCGTTGATGGCCAGCCCGAGCGTCGCGTTCGCCCCGGTGTAGCGGTAGCCCGGGTCCACGATGCCGTGCTCGATGACCTCGGTGCGGCTGGCACCGCAATCCCAGAACAGCGCGTTGAAGTGGGTCACGTGCACGATCGGGATTCCCCGGCGCCCGGCCAGCGGGTGCAGCGAATCGGGGACCTGCCCGGATTTGGGCGTGTTGTGCTCGAGGTAGATGGCCGGGAGGTCCTTCCCGGGCATGCGCCCGGTCAGGCGCTCGACCTCGGCGAGCTCGTCGGGTCGTTGGAGCACGACGACGTCGATCGACTCCCGCACGAGGTCCTCCGGACGGACCTCGATGGCCGAGTCCGGCCAGTCCCGGCCGCCGCGCCCCAGGCCCCAGCCGTCGCGGGCCCCGGTGGTGGGCAGCAGGTACTGGTGGCGTCCGCGCACGAACGAGTCCATCCACCCTCCGTGGACATGCCAGATGAGGATCCTCACGCGTGGCTCCTTTCGCCCGATGGTGCGGTGGTGTCGGGATCGGCCTCCGTCAGCCGGCGTTGCGTGGCCAGGGACCGGATACCTGCCTCCAGCCGCCCGATGGCCTCCAGGACCTCGCCCGGGGAGACACCTGCCAGGCAGGGGTGGCCGGGGACGGGGCAGTCCCGTGCCCGGCTCAGCCGGCAGGGGGCCGATTGGTCCCCGAGCAGTTCCAGCGGGACCTTGTAGGGGGCCCAGCGCACGGCCGGAACGACGGGGGAGAACAGGCTGACGACCGGCGTTCCGACGGCGGCGGCCAGGTGCGCCGGACCGGTGTTCCCGGCCACGACGACGTCGGCGTGCTCCAGGACGCCGGACAGGGTGCGGAAGTCCGTCTGTCCGCCCAGGTCCAGCCCGTGGACGCCGGCGACGGTGGCCGTGAGCTGGCGTTCGGAGGGCCCACCGGTCACCACGACTCGGCGCGAGATCCCGGCCAGGAGCTCGACCAGTGCCGCGTGGTGCAGCGGCGGCCAGGCCCGGGCCGGCACGGCGGCACCGGGATGGACGACCACATAGGGTTCCCCGCCCACCAGATCGGTGACATCGGGGGGCCTGCGGACCGAGAGCGCACCGTCGTCGTCCTCCGGCAGCGAATAGCCCGCCGCTTCGGCGATGCGCAGGGCACGGACCGCCTCGGGCTGGTCCTCGGGGAAATCCTCTCCGGGTTTGAGCCGCACATCGAGCAGCGAGCCGGCGAAGTCGGTCGAGGCCGCCGTGATGTGCGGGCAGCCGGACAGGCGCAGCAGCAGGGCCAGCGGCAGGGGGGATTGGTGGAAGGACGTCAGGATGATGGCCTCGTCGAAGTGCCGGTCCGCGAGGAAGGACGTCAGCACCTCCAGGTGGTGCTGTGTGGCAGCGGGCGCCGGTGCCGTGATCCACGGACTGGCCCAGCTGAAGATCTCCGTCACGCCGGGCAGCGACTGGGCGGCAGCCTGGCCCTGCGGGGAGCACAGGTAGGTCACCTCGGCCGGATGCTGGGCGACGGCCCGGACGGCGGGACCGCTGAGCAGGACATCCCCTGCCGAATCGAGGCGGGCGACGAGGACCTGCTTCATGGTCGGCCCCCGAGGACGGCTTCGCGGTCTGGTGCCGCCGCCGGCGACGGGGGCCCCGGCAGCCGGCCGAGCAGGTCGATGGCCTCGCAGAGCCGGCCGGCGACGAGCGGGGCCGCCTCGATTTCCGCTGCCCGGGTGACGGGTGTGGGGACCATGACCGCGCGGGTGCCGGCGGCGCGGGCGGCTTCCATGTCCGCTCCGATGTCACCGATGACCGCCGTGTCCTCCACGGCCACGCCGAGCTCGCGGCAGGCGTCCAGGACCATGCCGGGGGCCGGCTTGCGGCAGGAGCATCCGTCTGCGGGGCCGTGCGGGCAGAGCTTCCAGACCTCGAAGGGGCCGAAGAGCTCGTCCACCCTGCGGTTGACCGCGTCGACCTGCGCATGGGTGAGCAGGCCGCGGGCGATGCCCGACTGGTTGCTGACGATCCCGCACCGGATCCCGGCCGCACGCAGCCGCCGCACCACCCGCACCGCGCCGGGCAGGGGGCGCACCAGCTGCGGGTCGCCGTTGTAGGGGACATCCTCGACGAGCGTCCCATCGCGGTCGAAGAGGATCGCGTGGGGGAAATCCTTAAGTGTGCCCATACCCGAGAAGTACCCGGGTGCGCGGCTCCTAATCACTTCACCGCGGCACTTCTTCTCCGACGGTGCCCGTTCCATGGCGTCCCGGTGCCCCGACGGGCAAGGATGGGGCCATGGAAGATCACGTCCCCGAGGTCCTGGCCCTGCGCGCCCTGAAGCTGGGCGACCTGCTGGTGGCCGTCCCCGCCCTGCGCGCCTTGGGACGCGCATTCCCCGACCACCGCATCACCTACGCGGCCCCGGCCTGGTTGGCGCCGGTCGTCGAGCTGGTCGGCGGCATCGACCTGGTGGATACCCCCGGACTCGATGTTCCGATTGCACGGGCCAAGGGCGAGGTCGACGTCGCGGTGAACCTGCATGGCAACGGCGAGCAGAGCCGAGCCAGGATCGACGCATTGGGGGCGCGGCGCGTGATCGCCCACGGCTCGGAGAGCCAACCGGGACCCCGGTGGGCGGAACGGGTCCATGAGCGCGAACGGTGGTGCCGGCTGCTGGAGTGGCACGGCATCCCCGCGGACCCCCGGGACCTGTTGTTGCGCCCTCCGGCCCGGCGCACCGAGGTTCCGGGCGCCGCCGTCGTGCACCCGGGTGCCGCCCACGGGAGCCGGCATTGGCCGGTGGAGCGATTCGCACAGGTCGCCCGACGACTCGAACGCTCCGGGCACACGGTCGTGGTCACCGGGAGTGCCGGGGAACGCGAACGCGCCCTGGCGGTGGCTGAGGCCGCCGGCCTGGGTGCCGGGAGCGTGGCCGCCGGGCAGCTGGGCCTGGACCGTTTCGCGGCGCTGGTCGCCGACGCCCGGTGTGTTGTCTCCGCGGATACGGGCGCGGCGCACCTGGCCTCGGCCTACGGGGTACCCTCTGTGGTGTTGTTCGGTCCGGCCACGCCCGCGGCGTGGGGTCCACCACCGGGTCCGCACCGGGTCCTGACCCATCCGGGGGTGCGGGTCGGGGATGTCTTCGCCGAACAGCCGGATCCGGCGCTGCTGGCCGTGACGACCGAGGAAGTCCTGGACGCCCTCGCCGGGCTGGGAGTGTTCTCCGCCGGCTAGCCGCAGTGCCGGTTCAGGCGCAGCGTCGATACGCCGGTTCCCCGTGGGCTCCCGCGCCGGGGAAGCGGTTGAGGATCTGGCGTTGCAGCTTGACCAGGATGCGGGCCAATGCCCGAGAGACCTGGACTTGTGTCATGCCCAGTCCGTCACCGATCTGCTGCTGGCTGCGTTCTTCGTAGAAGCGCAGGTGCAACAGCTGCTTTTCGTCAGGGGCCAGGGTGCGCAGGGCCTCGGCCAGCGACAGCTCGTCGTCCAGTGTGCCGAAGACCTCCGCGGTGTCGTCGGGCAGGCGGTCCTCCACGGCGAGGTTGCCCTGGGGCAAGTCCAGCGAATCGGGTCGGAGGCTGTTGTGCGAGGTGATGGCCTCGGCCACGACCTCGGGCTCCTCGCCCAGGTGCCCGGCGAGTTCGGCCAATGTCGGCTCCCGTCCCAGTGACTGGCAGAGCGCAGGATGTTCATGGGCAACCTGGGTATGCAGGTCCTTGATGGCGCGCGGCGGCTGGACCATCCAGGCGCTGTCGCGCAGGTAGCGCTTCATCTCGCCGATGATCGTGGGGCGGGCGTAGGCGGTGAAATGGGGGTTGAGCGTTGGGTCGAACCGCCGGCCCGCCTTGACCAGGGCCATGCGTGCCACCTGCATGAGGTCATCGAGATCCCGTCCGTTGCGTGCGAAGCCCCGGGCGATGCCATCGGCCAGGGGAAGGTGCTCGATGATCATCTGCTCCTCGAACGCCTTGCGGACCGCTCCCCGTGGAGCGGCGTCCATGACGGGGACATCGGCATCGTGTGTTGGGCCGGTCGCTGACATGACTTCTCCCTACCGTGTATGGGACGGATGATTCCCGGATCCGCTCGGGCCACGACACCGCATACCCGGCTTGAGCCAGTGCAGTCCGTGGACCGGGGCGCCTGCGGTCCTCCATGACCGCAGATCCGCCGTGTGGGCCCACCGGCCCGACTGCTGCTCAAGCTAGCAGTGGCCCGAAGCAGTGTCAGCACTTTGCGTCCTCGTGCAGAAACCCTTGCCGGAGACCGGCCTCCTTCCTAGGCTGGCCGCGTCTCGCCCAGCAGTTGCCACCGCCCGGTGGTACCGCCTGGGCGGACCCGGAATTGGAAGGTAGCCCCATGAACACGCCGAACGAACCCGATGCATCCTCCCCGCGGGAAGACGCGGAAACGGTCTCGCGGAAGAAGGACGAAACGACCTCAGAGCGCCAGGGCAATGGTGCGAATCCCGACCCCGTCCCCGAGGATCTCACCGGCCTGGAAGCGGGTGGCGGTGTGCCGCCGGGGGAAACGCCGCCAGCTTCCGACCAGACGGGTGGCGACGAGGGCAAGGGGGACTGACGCGTGTTGCGGCGCAATGCGGCCGACGGCATCCATCTGGTCGAACATGCGGGGGTGAACTGCTACCTGGTCGAGGAGGGCCGGCGGCTCATGCTGGTGGACGCCGGGCTGCCGGCGGGCTGGAAGCACATCGTTTCGGCGTTGCGCGAGCTCGGCCGTCGACCGGGTGAACTCGAGTGCGTCGTGCTGACCCACGGGCACTTCGACCACATCGGCACCGTGGCCCGGATCCAGCGCGACTTCGGGTTGCCGGTGTTCATCCACCCCGATGACGCATACATCGCCGCGCACCCGTACCGGTACCAACACGAGAACAGCCGGCTGGTCTACCCCTTCAGGTATCCCGGATGCCTGCCGGTCCTGGCGAAGATGAGCCTCGCCGGGGCACTGAACGTCCGCGGCGTCCGCGGACTGGAACCGTTGTCGGACGAAACCGCGGCAACCCTTCCCGGGCAGCCGCTGGTGGTCGGCACCCCCGGGCACACCGCCGGCCACTGTGCCTTGCACTTTCCCCATCGGGACGCGGTGATCAGCGGCGACGCGCTGGTGACCCTGGATCCCTACACCGGGCAGACCGGGCCACAGACGGTTTCCGCCGCGGCAACCGGAGACAGCCGACAGGCAGTGGCCTCCTTGGACGCCCTGGAATCCACGGCTACCCGCCTGGTGCTTCCCGGGCATGGCCTCCCGTTCACCGACGGCGTCGCGGAGGCTACCCGGCTGGCCCGGAAGCGGGGGACCACGTAGGGCTGCGCAGCACGCCGGTCGCCTGCGCACGGCTGCTTGATGCGGCGGTCGGTGTCCTGTCTGGTCGGCTCAGTCGGTGGTTTCCGTGGCCCGGGCGTCGTTAGCGGCGGAATCCACGGGTTTCGCCTGCTTCCCGGAACCGGCCCAGCGGGTGATGGCGTACAGGACCAGGCCGATCACCACCAGGACCCCGGCCCGCAGCCAGGTCCCCGCTTCCTGCTGGACCAGCAGCAGGACGCACGAGCCCAACGCGAGATACGGGAAGATCGTGGGAACCCGGAAGTGTTCGTGCCCGACCTGGTCCTTGCGCAGCACGAGCACCGAGACGTTGGTGCTGATGAAGACGAACAGCAGCAGCAGGACGACGGTTTTCGCCAGGGTTTCCAGGTCCCCGGTGGCGGTCAACGCCATGGCGGCCGCGGTCGTCACCAGGATCGCCACCCAGGGGGTACGACGTTTCGGCAGGACCCGGCCGAGGGCCCGGGGAAGCAAATGCTGCTCGGCCATGCCGTAGGTCAGCCGGCTGGCCATGATCATCGTCAGCAGCGCACCGTTGGCCACGGCGATCAAGGCGACCAGACCGAACAGCCAGTCCGGAACGCCGAATCCGGTTTCCTGCACGACCTGGAGCAGGGGGCCGGACGATTTGCTCAACTCATCCGCCGGCAAGGCGATGGAGGAGGCCAGCCCGATGAGGACGTAGACGCCTCCGGCCGTCAGCAGGGAGCCGAAGAGTGCCTTCGGGTAGACCCGGCGGACGTCGCGCACTTCTTCGGCAATGTTCGCGGAGGTCTCGAACCCCACGAACGAGTAGTAGGCCAGGAGCGACGCGGCCAGCACTCCTGCTGCTGGGGACGTCTCCGGGTTGAATTCGATGACCCGGGAGGCGTCCCCGCGCCCCTGCCCGACCATGATGGCCACCAGGACGATGACCAGTACCAGCCCGGAAACCTCGACGACGGTCATCACCACGTTCGCACGCACCGATTCCTTCACGCCTCGGGCGTTGAGCGCGGCGACCAGCAGCAGAAACACCAGGGCCGCCGGGATGGCCGGCACGTCCAGGAACGGTTTGAGGTAGTCCCCCGCGAAGGCCAGGCTCAGGCCCGCGGCACTGGTGATCCCGGCGGCGAGCATGCAGAAGCCGACTAGGAACGACACGACCGGCCTTCCGAAAGCCCGCTCGGCGAAGACCGCGGCCCCGCCGGCCTTCGGGTACTTGGTGACCAGCTCCGCGTAGGAAGCGGCCGTCAACATCGCCAGCAGCAGGGCCACCGCCAGGGGGATCCAGATCGCTCCGCCGACCTCTCCGGCCACCTCCCCGACCAGTGCATAGATGCCGGCGCCGAGGACGTCTCCGAGGATGAACAAGTAGAGCAGCGGCCCGGTGATGGCGCGCTTGAGTTTCGTCTGGTCCTGCTTGGGGTCGTCCATGCCCATAGTGTAGGGCCGCTCTTTGGCTTGACGCTGGCAAGTGCGCATGGTTGTGTCGAAATGTCGTTCCATCCACTCCAACGAAATGTCCGGCCCATCGGCCGGTCAGCGAGGAGCCAGCATGAAGAACATTTTTGTCCTTGGACTCACTGAATTCCAGGCGGGGGAGTTGGAAACGGTCAGGGGGGCGGAGGACTACACGTTCCGCCCGCTGTTGGGCTACGAGGAACTGGTCAAGACCGAAGACATCGATTTCACCGGCCTGCTGGAAAAGGCCCGGACGCAACTGCAAAGCTTCGATGGCACCGTTGACGCCATCATCTCCCACTGGGACTTCCCGACCAGCGTGATCGGGCCGATCCTGGCCCGCGAGTTCGGCATTTCGGCGCCATCCTTGGAGAGCGTGCTCAAATGCGAGCACAAATACTGGAGCCGGCTAGAGCAGCAGGCGTCAATTCCCGAGTGCGTGCCGCGGTTTGCCGCCTTCGACCCCTTCGACGACGGGGCGCTCGCCGGGATCGACGTCGACTTCCCCTTCTGGGTCAAGCCGGTGAAGGCCCATTCCTCCAATCTCGGGTTCGAGATCCACAACGAGGAGGACTTCCGCCGGGCGATCGTGGAGATCCGTGAGGAGATCGAGCAGGTCGGCGACGCCTTCAACGACGTCCTGGCCATGGTGGACCTGCCCGACAAGCTCGGCGACGCCGGGGGCAACACCTGTCTGGCCGAACACTTCGTCAGCGGCATCCAGGCAGCCCCGGAAGGCAGCATGTTCCATGGCAACTACCACGTGCATGGCGTCTTCGACATGCACAAGGACGAGGCCGAAACCAGCTTCGAACGGCTCGACTACCCGGCGGACAGCATCCCCGAATCCGTGCAGCAGCGCATGATCGACCTCTCCGAGAGGTACCTGCGGCACGTGGGATTCGACAACGGCTGCTTCAATGCGGAATTCATGTGGGACGAGCCGCAGGACCAGCTCTGGCTCATCGAGGTGAACACCCGCATTTCCCAGTCCCACAGCGACCTCTTCGCCAAGGTCGACGGTTCCTCCAACCACGAGGTGGCCATCGACATCGCCCTCGACATCGAGCCGCGGATGCCGGACGCGAAGGGGACCTTCGATGTCGCATCGCAGTGCATGGTCTTCCACGACGACGACGCCATCGTCACCCGGGTCCCCGATGAGGCGGACATCGCCCGCCTGGCGCAGGACATCCCCGGCGCGGAGCTCACCGTCCAGGTCAAGGTCGGTGACCGGTTGTCGGAGGCGCCGAACCAGGACAGCTACCGCTACGTCGTGGGGATCCTGTACCTGGGCGCAGCGGACCGCGCCGAGCTGGTCGAGGAGTACGACGCGGCCGTGGCCAGTCTGCCCTTCGAATTCGACCCGGTACCGGCTGTTGCCACCGCCAGCTAGCCGGGCCCACAGGAGAGAGGAGCCGCATGAGGACAATGGAGGAATTCCCGCACGACATCCGCAGCATTGAAAACACGTTCATCCCGATGCGCGACGGCGCCCAGCTAGCGGCGCGCATTTGGATGCCGGTCGATGCCGAAGAACACCCCGTCCCGGCCATCCTGGAGTACATCCCGTACCGCAAGCGGGACAACTCACGGGGCCGCGACGAACTGAACCACCCCTACATGGCTGGACACGGATACATCAGCGTCCGCGTCGATCTCCGGGGGAGTGGCGACTCGGACGGCGTCATGGTCGACGAGTACCGTCCGCAGGAACACGAGGATGCCGAGGACGTGATCGCCTGGCTCGCCGACCAGCCATGGTGCGACGGGAACGTGGGCATGATGGGCATCTCCTGGGGAGGGTTCAACAGCCTCCAGATGGCCGCCCGCCGCCCCCCGGCACTCAAGGCGATCATCAGCGCGTCGGCCACCGATGACCTCTACGTCGACAACATGCACTACATGGGCGGATGTCTCTTGGCGGACAACCTGTCCGAGGCCACCGTCATGTTCGCCTTCAACAGCCTGCCGCCGGATCCGGAGATCGTGGGGGACCGCTGGCGGGACATGTGGCGGGAACGGCTCGAAGGCAGCGGACTATGGCTCGAGACATGGCTGGAGCACCAGCGCCGGGACGACTACTGGAAACCGGCATCCGTCTGCGAGGACTACTCCGACGTGGACATCCCGGTCATGGCCGTGGGCGGCTGGGCTGATGGGTACACCAACTCCATCTTCCGTCTCATGGAGAACCTGGACGTACCCCGCAAGGGCCTCATCGGCCCCTGGGGACACAAGTACCCGCACCTCGGTGTCCCCGGCCCCGCCATCGGGTTCCTCCAGGAGACGGTGCGCTGGTGGGATCACTGGCTCAAGGACAAGGACAACGGCATCATGGACGAACCCATGGTCCGGGCATGGATGCAGGACGCCGTCTCGCCGGAACCGTCCTATGCCGACCGTCCAGGCCACTGGGTCGCCGAGCCGACGTGGCCCTCGCCGAACATTCGCACCGAGACCTGGCGGCTGGGCCGTTACCAGCTCCTGCCGGAGGGAAAAGACGGGCAGCCGAGCCCCGATGTCGACCTGCTGTCGCCACTGAGCGTGGGCATGTTCGCCGGCAAATGGGCCTCCTATGCCGCCCTGCCCGACCTGCCCTATGACCAGCGGGAGGAGGACGGCGGGGCCCTGGTCTATGAGACGGAACCGCTGCAGGACCGGCTGGAGGTCTTCGGGCGGCCCGTGGCCACCTTCGAGGTCTCCGCCGACAAACCCGTCGCCCAGCTGGCCGTCCGGCTCTCCGATGTGGCGCCCGGGGGCGAGTCGACTCGGGTGACCTATGGGTTGCTGAACCTGACGCACCGCGACGGGAGCGCGGACCCGCAGCCTCTGGAACCGGGCCGGCGCTACACCATCGAGGTGCCGTTGAACGGACTGGCCCAGGTGTTCCCCCGGGGACACCAGCTCCGACTGTCCGTTTCGACGTCGTACTGGCCCTTGGTCTGGCCGGCGCCCGAGGCCGCGACGGTCACGATCTACAGCGGCGGATCCCTCGAGCTGCCCGTGCGTGCGCCGCGGGCCGTCGATGGGGAGCTCAGGCCGTTCGACGAGCCGGAGGCCGCACCCGAGCTGGAGACCACGCTGCTGGATGCCGGGACGCACGATTGGCGTATGATCCGGGACTTGGAAACCAACGTCTCCACCGTGGAGATCATCAACGACCAGGGCACCTTCCGCATCGAGGACACGGGGACCGAGATCCACCGCATCTCCAACGAGTGGTACAGCTTCCGCTGGAACGAGGTGAATTCGGTGCGGGGCGAGACGCAGACGGTGCGCCGATACGAACGCGGTGACTGGAGGATCCAAGTCGACACCCGCACGGTGCTGACCTCCACGCCCACCGACTTCGTCATCAACGCCCAGCTGGATGCCTACGAGCTGGACGAGAAACATGGGGACCGCCGGGTCCATTCGCAAAACTGGCAGCGCACGATTCCGCGCGACCTGGTCTGATTTCCGCGGGCGGCTCGGGTGGGGCCGGGCACGTCACCGCGTGGAGCGATCCCAATCGCGGAACACCGCGCGGGCGGCATGCCAGCCTGCCATTCCGTGCACGCCGCCTCCGGGCGGCGTCGAGGAGGAGCAAATATAGAGGCCGGCCTGGCTGGTGTTGTAGGGCCGGAGCGTGGGCGCCGGGCGCAGGACCTGCTGGGTCCCGCGCAGCGACCCGCCGCCGATGTCCCCGCCCACGAGGTTGGGGTTCCAGGCCTGCAGTGCGTCGGGCGGGGTATCGATGCGCCCGATGATGCGGTCCCGGAATCCCGGGGCGAACCGTTCGAATTGGGCGTCGATGAGTGGGCCGACATCAGCTGAGGAACCGTTGGGCACGTGGGCGTAGCTCCAGAGGACCTGCTTACCGTCGGCGACGCGGGAGGGATCGGCCATGGACTGCTGGGCCGCCATGACGAAGGGCCGTTCGGGGACCTTCCCCCGGCCGGTGAGATGCTCGGCGTGGACGAGTTCCTCGAAGCTGCCCACCACGTGGACCGTCCCGGCATGGGCGGTCCGTTCATCCGACCAGGGGACGGGGCCGTCCAGGAGGTAATCGACCTTGTGGACACCGGCCCCGTACTTCCACCGGCGGAGCCAACCACGGTAACGGGTGGAGAGTTGCGTGCCGGCGAGGTCCAGGACCTGGCGCGGGGTCAGGTCCAACAACACGGCATCGGCCGCTGGCAGGTCGCGCAGGTCGGTCACGGTTTCGTTGGTTCTGACCTGCACGCCGTGTCCACCCAGGACGGACAACAGGGCCTGGATGATCTGGCCGGACCCGCCGCGGGCGACCGGCCAGCCCAGGGTCTGCCCCAAACCACCGAATACGGTGCCGAAGGCCGACGTGAAGGGATGGCCCAAGGGCAGGATCGAATGGGCAGCGGAACCGCCGAAGAGCGCGCGGGCCTCCGGCGTCCTGAATGCGCTGCGGGCCAACAGGGCTGCAGGCCAGGCGGCCCGCAAGCCGAAGGAGGCCATGGGCAGCAGGTGTGGCGGGAAGCGCAGCAGAGGTCCGGTGATGTTCTCCAACGTCTGCAGCGGGTGGGCGGTGACTGGCTGGTGGATGCGCAGCCAGGCAGCGGCGTCCGGGCCGAATTGCCGCGCGGTGGCCGCCGCGTCGCGGTGGAGGATGGCCGATTCCTGCCCGGGCAACGGGTGGGCCATGGGGTAGCGGGGGTGGGCCCATTCCAGCCCATGGTCTTCCAATCCGAGGGCGCGGAAGGCGGGGCTGCCCACGCCAAAGGGATGGGCCGCGGCCCCGAGGTCGGTGATGAACCCCTCCCCCAGGGGTTCGCCGGATCGGGCCCCACCCCCGGGTTCGCTGGCCTGCTCGTAGACCGTGACGGCGACGCCGTGGCTCGCCAGCAGCGCGGCGGCCGTCAGCCCGTTGGGACCGGATCCGACGACGATTGCCGTTCGGTTCATGTCAGTGCTCCCTTTGTCGCGGGCACCGCGGGAAGCGGTGCGGTGGCATGTCAGCTGGTGTGGAAGAAGCGCGTATCCCAGGTCTGCTCGATGATGTAGCTGACCTGTTGGAGCTGGCTGTCGGCGCGCCGGACCAGATCCTCCAGCAGGGGCACCTCGAGCCGGCCATCACGTGCGGACACGAGCAGGAGGGTCTCCCACATGGCTTTCTTGGCCCGGAGCATGCCGAGCAGGATGTCGAGCTCCACCTGCGTCATGCCTGCCTTCTGGTGGCGTAAGACGTTCACCGGGTTGAGCCTACCTGCGAGGCGTACTCCTTGGGTCAGGACTCTCTTGACCGGATGTGGTCGGTATCCGAGCGTCCGGATGATCTTCTCCAAGTCGGAGTGGTCGTCGGCGACCTGTTGGACGAGTGAAAGGAACTGGTGTTCAGCGGGGGTTCCCTTCCAGGTCTTCGACGCCGCCTTGAAGGCGCTGATGCCTCCTTCCGAACCCAGGAGGTGTTCGCTGAGATAGGTGGAGTACATGGTGTGGTTGATGGTGCCGGGTCGGTTGACCACTGTGGGTGCCTTCCTACGGGGAATGGAGTTCTGGGGAGGCGGGGCCATTGAGGGCCCCACCGTCGGGTGAAAAGTGGGCGTCGTGCAGGGGGGCAATCCAGGAGGCTTCCGCGTCGTTCCAGCAGGCGCAGGACACCGCTGCTGGCGAAGGGCAGCCCGGGCTCGCCGGTGCCCATCGCGCTCCTGGAAGCCGATGCACTGGTCCTCGAGGTAACGCGACATCCGGGTCCGGACCTCGGGGTTTCCCTCGAGGCATGCGGCGGCGATGTCCACCGGGACATGCCTGCGGATACCCGACATCGTTCTCCTGCAGCAGGGGGGCTTGGCTGTGGTGTGAGCAGGACTGCCGCCCGTCGAGCCACCAGGGCTTCATGGCTGGTCCTGGGGGTGACCCGCGGGCACCGCCGGCGGCCGGGGACGTCTGCGATGCGGCGGCGGTCGAAGCAGCGCGGGACGCGAAGCGTGCTTGATACGCGTCTTGATCCACGCCAGCTGCTTGCCCGTTTCGCTGGTGCAATGCTCGACCACGCGGATCAGGTCACGGTCCTCGAAGCGGCGGCCGACCTGCATTAGGACGGACCACCCCACATCCACCAGGCATGCCGACAAGTAGAGCTCCTGCAGTTCGACCAATGGAACGTGGCGGTGCAGCTGTCCGACATCGCCGTAGGTGTTCTCGTTATCCCCGGACCCGGCACCTGTGGCGTCGTATCGGGCCCGGAGCGGTTCGAGGGCGCGCGCATGTTCCCTGCCCTGTCTGGCAAGTGCCAGGAACAGGCCCGTGGAGTCATGATCGTCGGGCTGGGAAATGGCAACGTCGTCGTAGGATCGTGCCAGGTCCAGCTCTGCCTGCTGGAGACTGCGTAGGTATTGGGGAAGCTCCACGGTCATCCTCCGATCGGGTCCTGTGCAGCATGGCGGAATCTGCGTCGCCTTAGGTGGTGGCCGGCCCCCACACCAGCGGAAGCTCGTCGGTCGGGTGGCCGTAGTAGCGATCGCACTGACTGCACCAATAGCTCACATCCCAACCCCAGGTTTCCCCGCGACCCGGTTGGCGGCTGATGTGGATGGTCTCGGGGACCAGGAACTCGTCCGTCGCGCAGTGTGCGCAAAAGCAGGGCTGTCTCTGGACCGCGGATTCCGGCTGGAGGTTCTCGTCCGGTGCCGGTCGGTGGGGGTGGGAAATGCTCACGGTGGGCTCCTGGCAGTCATCGGTGTGGGGAAGGAATGTTCCCGCAGCACAACTGGCGGTGTACCCCCGCTGCTTGAAGGTCTGGGCCGGCTCGTCCGCGGCCATGGAATGGACGGCGTCCAATGCTTCCCAAGGTTGGCCGCCCTCGGATTGGATGTCAAGCACTTTCGCCGGGTGCTTCCCCTCTGTCGAGAGCCGGCCGACGGCCGACGGGGAGGCAGTCACGTGGCCGCCGGGACCGGGACGCGCAATCGGGCGCGGCGGGACCCGGTCAGTCGCACATGGTCCAGCGGCGTCGTCGGACCGCTCTTCTCCTCCCAGTGGGTCGTGTCGGAGAGACGTGCGTGCCAGGACGGGGGAACGAGGCACAGATACTGCGGATGACCTTCCACAAATGCCCTCATCGCCGGACAAAACGGAACGACGGCGAGTCGGCTGAAGTGGGCATCCTCGAGCACCCGGCGCAAGAGAGCGGAGACCAAATCCGGGGACTTGAAATTGCGGGCTAGGCACGAATAGAGGACCCAGATTTCGTTTCCGGACATGCGGTACTGGACGTACCCGGCAAGTTCACCGGCCTCAAAGAGCTGGTATTGGAATTCTTCGCGATTGTTTTCGATGACGGGCATGTTCATACCCTTCCCATCACGACTCGGACAGTACGCGGGCCGTGACTTTCTTCTTTCGAAGATTTTGTCGGCCCGCTGCTGAACCGTTCCTTCAGCGTACAGAGAAGCAGCAGAAGTGACAACGGATGCCATCCTCTGAATCGTGGACCTGCCGGAATGCGCGCCTGGGGTACCCGAACCCTTGACGATTACCGGGCGGCCGAGCCTACCGTGGGCTGAGCGGACACCCGACCGTCCGAGCGGACGGCACATGACCGGTGTGCGACGGCAGCGCAGTTTTCCGACGGAGGCAGCAGCATGACCACCACTCCCAGTCCAGAACCACACACGCACACGAAGGCCAACGCCAACGCGGCTCCCGACCACCCCGAGGGAAAGACCCTGACCACCAGTCAAGGGACCCCGTTGCGGGACACCGACCATTCATTGAAGGCCGGCCCACGCGGCCCCGTGCTCCTGCAGGACCACCACCTGCGCGAAAAGATCACGCACTTCGACCACGAACGGATTCCCGAACGCGTGGTCCACGCCCGGGGTGCCGGTGCCCACGGACGGTTCGTCAGCTACGGGACCGGCGCACAGCTCACCCAGGCCTCCTTCCTGGCCGAAGGTGTGGAAACGCCGGTGTTCGTGAGGTTCTCGACCGTCGCCGGCTCCCGCGGTTCGGCCGACACGGTGCGCGACACCCGCGGCTTCGCGACGAAGTTCTACACGAAGGACGGCGTCTTCGACCTCGTCGGGAACAACATCCCGGTTTTCTTCATCCAGGACGGCATCAAGTTCCCCGACGTGGTGCACTCGGTCAAGCCGCACCCGGATCTGGAGATCCCGCAGGCCCAGTCGGCGCATGACACCTTCTGGGACTTCGTGTCCCTGCACACCGAGGCGCAGAACCACACCATGTGGTTCATGGGAGACCGCGGCATCCCGCGGTCCTTCCGCATGATGGAGGGCTTTGGGGTCCACACCTTCAAGCTCGTCGCCGCCGACGGAACGACGTCGCTCGTCAAGTTCCATTGGAAACCCAAGCTCGGCGTGCACTCGCTGGTCTGGGAGGAGGCACTGCTCACCAACGGCAATGACCCCGACTTCCACCGGCGCGACCTGGCCACGGCCATCGAAGCCGGGGCCTTTCCGGAGTGGGAGCTCGGCGTGCAGGTGTTCCCGGACACCGAGGAGCAGATGTTCGAGGGCATCGACCTGCTGGATCCGACGAAATTCGTCCCCGAGGAGCTCGCCCCGGTGCAGATGCTGGGAAAGATGACCCTGGATCGGAACCCGTCGAACTACTTCGCCGAGACCGAGCAGGTCGCCTTCCACCCGGGCCACCTGGTGCCCGGCATCGACGTCACCAACGACCCCCTGCTACAGGGCCGGCTCTTTTCCTACATCGACACCCAGATCACCCGGCTGGGCGGCCCGAACTTCTCCCAGCTGCCGATCAACCTGCCGCACGCCGAGGTCAATGACATGCTGCGCGATGGCATGCACCAGACCTACATCCATGAGGGCATCGCCCCGTACAAACCCAACTCACTGGACGGAGGGTGCCCGTTCATGGCCGGCGAGGGTGATTCGACGCGGATGCCGTTCATCGACGTGCCCGAACACATTGCCGACTCGGTGAAGGAGCGCCGCAACCCCGCCACGTTCGAGGACCATTTCAGCCAGGCGAGGTTGTTCTACCGCAGCCTCTCGCCACAGGAACAGTTGCACGTGCAGCAGGCCTACTCGTTCGAGCTGGGCAAGTGCACCAGCGAGGTGGTGCGGGCCCGACAGGTGCAGGCATTGGCGAACATCGACGCGGGTCTGTGCGCGGAGGTTGCCACGGCCCTGGGCCTGCCGGCACCGGAACCGGATACCGAGGTGGAGGACCGGGACCCGAGCCCGGCGGTGTCCCAGGTCGGCAAGACCTGGCCCGTCGACGGGCGCGTCATCGGCATCGTCACGGACCACGCCACCGATGCCGGGGTGATCGAGACATTGCTGGCGGCCACCCATGCGGCGGGCATGACGCCGCTGCTCATCGCGCCGACCGGCGGAAGGCTCGCCGATGGTTCGCCAGTTGACCGCACCTTCCTGACCGGACGTTCCATGGAGTACGACGCGCTGATCCTCGCCGCCGCACCAGCGGCAGGCCCGGACGCGAAGCCGGACCTGGACACCAAGGCCGGAGCGGTCGTGCCGCCGCAGGGCGGTGACCTCGACCCGCGGTTGGTGCTCCTGCTCCAGGAGGTCTACCGGCAGGCCAAGGCCATCATCCTGGCTGGTCCGGGGGTGGGCGTGATGGCTGGTTCGGGCCTTCCCACGGATGCGGCGGGCGTCCGGGAGGAAAGCGCCGAAAACGCGGTGGATGCCGCCGCCGAACTCCTGGCATCCCACCGGGTCTGGGAACGGTTCGCCTAAACCGCCCGGTCATTCAGGTGCGGGGCCTTCCGGACCATCCGGAGGGCCCCGCACGTATGTCCCCCCGCCCGACACCGACCCCGGGCGGAGAACGCAAACGCTTCACAGGGCTGCACGGCGATGGTGTACTGGCAAAGACCCAACCGTTCCAACACCACCGGAGGAACCATGAAGGCATTGACCTGGCAGGCGAAGCGGAAGATCGAATATTCCGAGGTCCCGGATCCGCGGATCGAGGAGCCCGATGACATCATCATCAGGGTCACCTCGACGGCCATCTGCGGCTCGGATCTGCATCTCTACGAATTGCTGGGTCCCTACATGCACGCCGGCGACATCGTCGGCCATGAGCCGATGGGAATCGTGGAGGAGGTCGGCTCCCAGGTCTCGCGGGTGAAGGTGGGCGACCGCGTCGTTGTCCCCTTCAATGTCTCCTGCGGTCATTGCTGGATGTGCGAACGGGGCCTGCAATCCCAGTGCGAAACAACCCAGGTGCGCAGCCACGGGAAGGGCGCGGCGTTCCTGGGGTATTCGGAACTCTATGGGCGGGTCCCGGGCGGCCAAGCGGAGTACCTGCGGGTGCCACACGGCGACTACGGGGCCATCGTGGTCGGCACGGAGCTACCCGACCACCGGTACCTCTTCCTCTCCGACATCCTGCCCACCGCCTGGCAGGGCGTCGACTACGCGAATGTGCCCGACGGCGGCACGCTGGCCGTGTTCGGCCTGGGTCCGGTGGGCCAGCTGGCAGCGCGGATCGGCGTCCATCTGGGACACCGGGTGATCGCCGTCGACCCGGTGCCCGAACGCCGGGCCATGGCCGCCCGGCACGGGGTGGAGGTCCTGGACTTCTCCACGGACATCGCCGCCGAACTCCAGGAGATGACCAAGCGGGGACCGGACTCGATCGTCGACGCGGTGGGCATGGAGGCACACGGGTCCACGGGTGCCAAGCTCATGCAGCAGGCGACCGGCCTGCTGCCTGATGCGGCGGCGCGCAAGGCGATGGAGACGGCTGCGGTGGACCCGACGTCGGTATTGCATGCCTCGATCGCAGCGGTCAGGCGGGGCGGGACGCTATCCCTCAGCGGTGTCTACTCCGGGCAGGCGACCCCGATGCCCCTGCTGGAGATGTTCGACAAGCAGATCCAGTTGCGGCAGGGCCAATGCAATGTGCGCAGCTGGACCGAGAAGCTGATGCCCTTTGCCGAGGATCCCTCCGATCCGCTGGGACTGGACGACCTCGTCACGCACACCGTCCCGCTGTCCCGCGGACCTGAGCTCTACTCGACCTTCCAGAAGAAGGAAGATGGTTGCATCAAGGTCGTGCTGCAGCCCTGACCACGGGCGGCAAGGGAAGACCCTGCGTTCCGGTTGGGACGCAGGGTCTTCGCACGGCTCTCGGTGCTCAGTCGAAGGAGATGAACTCCACCAGGTCCCCGACCCGGTCGCGCGGGTAGTTGCGGGCGATATCCGCCTGGCTGAGCATGCCCACGAGGTCGTGGCCGTCGATGACGGGGACCCGCCGCAGCTGGTTCTTCTGCATGGTGGAGATGGCGTCCTCGATGCCATCATCGGCACCGATGGTGACCGGTTTTCCTTCCCCGAGTTCCCCGGCCAACGTCGTGCGGGGGTCGCCTCCGGTGGCGAGGCATTTCACCACGATGTCACGGTCGGTGACGATGCCCTTCAGCCGGTTGTCGTCGCCGCAGATGGGTAGGGAACCGACGTCGAGCTGGACCATCTTCTGCGCGGCCTGCTCGAGCGTCTCGTTCTCGCCGATGCATTCGACGGAACCGGTCATGTAGTCGCGTGCGGTAGCCATGTCTGGTGCTCCTTGGTGGCCGTGTGTGCGGGATCTTCCGGCTCGCTACCGCGAGACCAATTTGAAGAAGGTGCTGGGTTCGCCGTCGCTCTTGTGCTCCTGGTAGACCAGGGCCAGGTTCGCGGCATCGAACTTGTCGAACCAGTCCTCCCACGAAATGTGGGCCAACTTGTCCTCGCCGGCTCCGCCCGGAAAGTCGAAGCGCAGGACGCCCGGATCGTCGGCACTGCCGGTGGACTGGACGCAGGCCGGTTGGCCGTCGAGGTTCTCCACCCACTGCCGGATTTCGTCGTGGTCGGTGGTGGTGGTGGATGCAGAGGACATGCCATCTCCCAACTGTCCCCGGGCCTGCCGGGGGACGTGTGCGGCCGACCCGGGGGCCGGCGGTTCGCTCTCTGGACGCCGCGGTGCGGCGGACTGTCGGCCGGGGTCCTGGCGCGGTACAGTTCCCGGCTGCAGACTCTTCCGACGCTACGTGCGGCGGCCAGTCGTGTCCATGGAATGTGTCGGCGGTGTCGTGGCCGGAATCCCGGCGTCATCCGGTAAGTGGGCCAGGTAGTGGGCGAACCCGTTGCCGACCCGTCCCCGGAGCCGTCCCGAGGTGATGGCGTGGAGACCGCCACTCGATCTGACGTCCGCGCCGTTGGCCCGCAGCGCCTCGACCAGCCGCACGTCCTCGTCGTCGGGAACTGCCTGGAATCCTCCGGCCTGTCGGTAGGCCGACGCCCGAACGCCCAGGTTCGCCCCGTGGATGTGGGGGTGCCCATCGGTCCGCACGTGCAACGTCTGCCACGCCGCATGGCGACGCGGACCGAGTTCGAGCACGTCCGGTTCGACCGTGCCCACGAGTGCGTCTGCACCGGCATCGGCCGCATCGGCGAACACCTCGAGCCAGTGGACCGGCACGCGGGTATCGGCATCCGTGTTCGCGATCCAGTGCCGGTGCAGGGACGACGGCGGGATCCCGGCTACCGCGGCGGAGACCCCCACGGCGCGGGCCGCGCCCACGGATCCGGCGTCGCTGGTGAGGACGTGCAGGCGGGAGTCCGCGGCGGCGGCCGCCGCGGCGATGCGCGCCGAACCGTCGGTGCAGGTATCGAGGACGACGACGAGGCGCGCCGTGCGCCGTCCGTCGGATTCCACCCGGTCCATGGCGGCGCCGATATGGGCCAGGGTGGCGGCCAGGAGCCGGTCCTCGTCGCGCACGGGGACGACCACGGTGAGCCGTTCCAGCCGTTCCAGCCGTTCCACGTGTTTACGCATCACCATCTCCCGGAGCTTGGAGGATCTCGAGCAGGAAGTCCTCCTCGCGGTGCGCGACGACTCGATGCCAGCCGAGCGAGCGTGCCATGTCGTGGACGTCCTGGCCATCGAGTTCCCATCCTTCGACGGGATGCAGCCAATGGCACAGCAGCAGGTCACCGCCTGCCCGCAGCGCCTGCGCGACCGCCTGGAACAGGTCATGGAGCTCGTCTCGCCCCAGGAAGTAGCCGATCTCCGAAAGCACCACCAGGTCCACCGCGCCCGGGGCCACGTCCGGCCATCCGGCGGGAAGGTCGGCGCGGAGCAGGGAGACGTTCCCCATGGAGCCAACTCGACGCCCGGCCGCTTCCAGCGCCACCTGGCTCGCATCGATCCCGAGCACGTGGGAACAGCGCTGCGCCAAGGCCGCTGTCAGCACCCCGATCGAGCAGCCGGCTTCGACGGCGTAGTCATAGTGTTCCCGCGGCAGGGAAGCGAGCGTCACCACCCGCTTCCGCATTTCGTAGGGGCTCCCCAGATAGTCCCACGGGTCGGGGACCCGACGATAGAGGTCATCGAAGATGCGGGCGGCCGAGTCCGAGCCGCGCAGCTCCGGGGCCGTCCAGCGGAACGTCTCCATGGGGCGTCGGAAATGTTCCAGGAATGCGTCGTCCAGGAGCACCTCGTCCCCGGGTTCCGGGGAAAGCGGCAGGACCTGGGACCGGTGCGCGCCGAGCACCATCTGCTTGGCTTCGCGCGCCGCGCTCCCCAGGGGCACGGTCCGCCACCGACGCCATGCGGGTTCGTCCGGTGTCGCCCAGTGCCAGTACCAGATCGGATACTCCAACAGGCCCAGGTGGCGTTCGGCCGCGACCTTCGCAGCGGCCGCCCCCACGGCATCGTGGTCGGTGTGCGCATCCCCGCGGTACGGTGCCGCGATCACGGTGCGGTGTGCCCGGGGCAGGGCCGTGCCGCCGGGAGGGTCCACGGCCGCGCCGATGGCGGATTGCAGGACCTCGGCACGCTCGGCCAGTCCGCCGTCGGGTAGGCCGAGATGTTCCCAACTGAGCTTTCCCCTGGCGGACGCCCCCTCACCCAGCAACTCGAGGGCCTGGTCGAGTTCGCCCCGACGCACCTCGGCCAGCCGCCTCGGGGTGTGTGTGGGGGAGTGGGGGTGCGAGGCCTCCCCGGCGCTGCAGACGACCACGTGGACCGTGGCCCCGCCGTGCAGTGCCGTGTGGATCAGGCCCGCCGCGCCGAGCGACTCGTCGTCGGGATGGGCGGCCACGACGACGAGGCGTTCGCTGCGCCGGGGGACGACCCCGTCCTCGAGCGGCGGCAGATCCGCGATCCCGGCATCGGCCCAGGTGCTTTCCGGGGTCCCGGCGTCCTCGTGGCTGAACGTCACCACGGGCTCGTTCCCGTTTCACGGCCGGCCCCGGCATCCTCCAGCAGCAACCGGCCCAGCGAGGCATCGTCGCGGGCGGCATGGTGCTGGCGGATGTACACGGTCAGGTCGGAGACCCGGCGGGCATGGTCGGCGTCGAAGGCCAGCGGTCCCGGCCCCAGGGCCCGGCCGCAGAGGGAGAGCAGGCGTTCGCACAGGACCGCGATGTTCCCCCGGACCCGGTGGGCCTCCCGCCATCCGACCGTGCCGGCATCCACGCGCCGGGCCGCGTCGGCGAGCAGGGCGGCACCGGAGGCCAGCAGACGGTCGGCCTCGCCCAGCCAGGCCAGGGCCAGCTGGTCGGGCTCGCGGCGGGTGGCCGCGCCGTGCAGGGTGCGGTAGAGCCCCACGGCACCGCCGAACCAGCACGCGGCCACGGCCAGGCCGCCCCACGCGAAGCCGTCGCGGTGCAGGTACCAGTCGGTGCCGCCGACCGGCCTCCCGGGGACGGCGTCGAGCCGGAGCGGTCCGCTGGACACGTTCGGCAGGCCGTGGCTGGCCCATGCCGACGGCGCGGGGACGACCCCGGCCTGCCGCAGGTCGATCACGAAGGCACGCCGGCCGCCGGGCACGGCGGCCGTGATGATGGCGCGGTCCAGGCTCCCCGCCAGGGAGCACCAGGGCTTGTCGCCGCCCAGAAGCCAAGTTCCGTCGTCGTCCTCCGGAGTCGCTTCCAACCGCATCCCCGGCCCCTCGGCGGCGAAGACGCCCCAGGCGGTGCCGGGCTCCCAGGCGATGCCGGCCTGATCGAGGATGGCTGCCGCATCCACGTGGGGCTCCATGGTGCGCGCCGCGGTGAGGTCGAGCGCCGCGACCGAGGCCAGCAGCTCCCACAGCGCGGTGGTGCTTCCGCGGCCGGGTACGGGCGGCGGTGTCGCAGCGCGGCGCAGGGCCTCGATCATCGGCGCGGGTTCGCCCCGGCTGCGCACGGCAGCGGTCAGCAGCGCGGCGGTGTCGAAGCCTGCGGGAGCGGGCTGTCGATCGGCCGAGAAGTGCACAGTTGGTGTTTTCACATCGGCCCCCTGGATTGGTCGATTACGTTGATTACACTCTATCGGGATCCGGGTCCGTGGCGGTCCCGCCCCCGGCGAGCAGGGCGAGCACGGCCCGGTCGTGCTGCCGGCCGAAGTCGGCCACCTGGCCCTGCTCGAACAGGGCGATGACGCGCGGGTTGACGTAGGAGGAACGGGCGATGGTCGGGGTGTTGTGGAGCCAGTCCGCCGCGTCCTGCACGGCAGCCGTGACGGCTTCCGGGGAGGTGGCGCCGGCACGGAAGGCGAGCGCGAGGGAACGTGCCGCGACGACGGTTCCCTGCCAGGTGCGGAAGTCCTTGGCGGTGAATCCGTGCCCGGCGATCTCGCCCAGGTAGGAGTTGATGGCCGACTCCGAGACCCCGTGCCATTCCTTGCGGCGCCCGCTGACGACGGCGTGGCAGACGGCCGGAGCGGTACGTGGGGTCTGGGGGATCTCGTCGAAGTAGGCGCGCAGCAGGTCGTCCTCCAGCCACACGTCCCACTCACCCGAGGACTTGCCGGTGAACGTCAAGTGCACCCGGTCGCCCTCCACCGCGACGTGGCGGCGTTGCAGGGTCGAGGCGCCGAAGGAGCCGTTGTCCTGCGCATACTCGTTCCCGCCCACCCGGAGGGCGGCCCGGTCGATCAGCCGGACGGCGGCGGCCAGGGCACGCCGTCGCGGGTCACGGCCCTGCTTCAGGTCGCGGGTCACGGCCCGGCGGATGGCCGGAAGCGTCTGCGCGAAGGACATCGAGCGGGTGAACTTCTCGCTATCACGGATCTCCCGCCAACGCGGGTGGTAGAGGTATTGGGTCCGGCCTGCAGCGTCCACCCCGGTGGCCTGGATGTGTGCGTTGGGCTGGGAGGCGATCCAGACATCCGTCCAGGCCGGCGGGATGACCAGGTCCCTGATGCGCGCCAGCCTCTCCTCGGAGGCGATGCGCCGTCCGTTCGCCGCGATGTAGGTGAAACCGCGACCCGCCCTGCGGCGGGTGATGCCGCCCGTGCCGGGCTCGACACGGAGAAGCCGTTGGCCCATCTAGGCTCCCTTCCGCGTGGCGGTCTTCCGGTCGGCCGTCGTCTGGGCGGAGGTGCCGGTGGCCTTCTTCTGCTTTCCCTTTTTCGCCGAGGAGGTGCCGGTCTTCTGGGCACCAGTTTTCTTGGCACCCGACTTCGTGCCCTTCTTGGCCGACGGTTTCTTGGCCGTGGATTTTCCCGAGGCGGACTTCGCGGCGGACTTACCCGCCGCCGAAAGGCCCCCGGAGCCGGAGCGCTTGGTCTCCACGCTGCGCTTCAACGCCTCCATCAGGTCGATGACATCGCCGGATCCGGAACCGGCCTCGTCCCGGGCGGCCTCCTGGTCGCCGAACGTGGCATCGGTGTCCAACGTGTCGCCGTGCTTGAGCTTCTCGTCGATGAGCGTGCGCAACTCGACCTGGTACTCGTCCTCGAACTCCTCGGGCGTGAAGTCGGCGCTGAACTGGTCCACCAGGGCGGCGGACATCTTCAGCTCCTTGTCGCTGATCTTCGTCGTCGTCTTGGTCGCCGGGAAATCGACCTCGCGGACCTCGTCCGCCCAGAGCATCGCCTGCAGGACCAAGACCTTGCCGCGCACACGCAGCAGGCCCAACCGCGTCTTCTGGCGCAGCGCGAACTTCACGACGGCGGTCCGCTCCGTGTCCTCCAGCGTCTGGCGCAACAACTTGTAGGCCTTCGGCGACTTCGAATCCGGTTCGAGGTAGTAGCTGCGCTCGAGCATCATCGGGTCGATCTGCTCGTTCGGAACGAATTGGACGACCTCGATCTCGCGGCTTTTTTCCGACGGCAGCGCCTCCATGTCGTCGTCGGTCAACACGACGGTCCGTTCGCCCTCGTCGTACGCCTTGTCGATGTGCTGGTAGTCGACCTTTTTCCCGCACACCTCGCATCGTCGCTGGTAGCGGATCCGCCCGCCGTCGGCGTCGTGGACCTGGTGCAGGTCGACGTCGTGGTCCTCGATGGCTCCGTAGGCCTTGACCGGCACATTGACCAGGCCGAAGGCGACGGCGCCCGTCCATATTGCCCTCATGCCCCCAGTCAAGCACCGGACAACGAGGCTGACCAGCAAAAGGGCAACGGCGCGGGCCAGCGGGGAAGCAAGGGGACTGGCCAAGTCACCACACGGGAGGCAGAGTGGTGCTGGACGGAAGGAAAACCCCATGTCACCACGCGCGAACGAGCAAACGGTCGACGTCTCGGGCCACCGGTTGAAAGTCAGCAACCTGGACAAGGTCCTCTACCCCGAAACCGGCACCACCAAGGCCGACGTCCTGCGCTACCTGGCCCAGGTGGCCCACGTCCTCATCCCGCAGGCCGCCTGGCGTCCCGTCACGCGCAAGCGCTGGGTCAACGGCGTGGGCACCGCCGGGAAACCAGGCCAGGTGTTCTTCCGCAAGGACCTCGAGGACTCCGCACCCGAGTGGGTGCCGCGCATGGAGTTCAAGCACAAGGACCACTCCAATACCTATCCGCTGGCCAACGAGCCGGCGGTGCTGGCCTGGTTCGGGCAACTCGCGGCCCTGGAGCTGCACGTGCCGCAATGGCGGTTCACCCCCGAGGGGAAGCAGGCCCATCCCGACCGCCTGGTGCTCGACCTGGATCCCGGCGACGGCGCGGGGCTGCCCGAATGCGCCGAGACGGCGCTGCTGTGCCGGGAGCTGTTGTCCAACATGGGCCTGGAGAGCGTCCCGGTCACCTCGGGGTCCAAGGGCATCCACCTCTACGCGCCGCTGGACGGCAGCTACACCTCGGCCCAGGTCTCCGAGGTCGCCCACGAACTGGCCCGGGCGCTGGAGTCCGACCATCCGGACCTGGTGGTCTCGGACATGAAGAAGTCGCTGCGGGCCGGCAAGGTGCTGGTGGACTGGAGCCAGAACAACGGGGCCAAAACCACCATCTGCCCCTATTCGCTGCGGGGACGCTCCCGGCCCATGGTCGCCGCCCCGCGTACCTGGGAGGAAATCGAGGACCCGAAGCTGCGGCAGCTGGACTTCGAGGAGGTGCTCGAACGGGTGGCCGACGGCATCGACCCCCTGGCGGGCCAGGGCTGGTCGGGCAGCACCGCGCCGGACCGGCTCGAGAAGTACCGGTCGATGCGCGATGCGACCAAGACCCCCGAACCCGTCCCCGAGGACCGGGCAGCGGCCCGCGATGGGGAACCGAGCTTCGTCATCCAGGAGCACCACGCCTCGGGCCTGCACTGGGACTTCCGCTTGGAGCACTCCGGGGTGCTGGTCTCCTGGGCCGTGCCCAAGGGTCCGCCGCTGGACACCGGGGACAACCGGCTGGCCGTCATGACCGAGGACCATCCGCTGGACTACGGGTCCTTCGAGGGGACCATCCCGAAGGGCCAATACGGCGCCGGGGAGGTCGCGATCTGGGACGCCGGGACGTGCGAACTGGAGAAGTGGCGTGAAGGCAAGGAGGTCATCGCCGTCCTGCACGGCCGCCCCGACGGCGGCCTGGGCGGTGTCCCGCGCCGCTACGCCCTGATCAACGCGCCGGGCATGGGTGGCGAGAAGAACTGGCTCATCCACCTCATGAAGGACCAGCCCGAGCCGGACGGCGACGACGACACCTCCCGGGGCACGGCACGGAAGGAACCTGCTCGCCGGAAGGAGGGCGCCGCTGCCAAAAGGCCGGCGAAGGAGCCCGCCCCGCGCACGCCCGCGACGGCACCCGAAGCGGGAGAGTTGCCCGCCCCGATGCTCGCCACCCGGGGCACTCCCGCCGACCTCGACGCCGAGGACGACTGGGCGTACGAGATGAAGTGGGACGGTGTCCGGGCGATCGCCGGCGTCGCCGACGGGGCGGTGACGCTGGTCAGCCGCAACGGCAACGACATGACCGCCGTCTACCCCGAGCTGGCGGAACTGGCCGGCCTGGTCGGGAACGGCGCGGTGCTCGATGGCGAGATCGTCGCCCTGGACGCCTCCGGGCGGCCCGACTTCGGGCAGCTGCAGCAGCGGATGAAGCTGACCCGCCGCCGGGAGGTCGAGGCGATGGCGGGCAAGGTGCCGGTGCACTACATGGTCTTCGATGCCCTCCGCCTGCCCGACGGGGACGGGGAGGAGGTCAACCAGCTGATGCGCTCGCCCTACACCGAACGCCGGACGGCGCTGTTCGACGCGGTCGCCGAGGGCAAACACATCCACCTGCCCGTCGCCCACACCGGCAGCCTGCAGGACGCCATCGACACCAGCCGCGAACTGCGCCTGGAGGGAGTCGTCGCCAAGAAGACCGACGGCCGCTACCTGCCCGGCAAGCGCAGCCACGGCTGGATCAAGATCAAGCACGAGGCCCACCAGGAAGTCGTCGTCATCGGCTGGCGGGCCGGCACCGGCTCGCGCCGGGACTCCATCGGCTCGCTGCTGTTGGCGGTGAACGACGACGGGGCCCTGCACTATGTGGGGCGGGTGGGCACCGGCTTCTCCGCTGCCGACCTCCAGGACATGAAGACCCGGCTGGGGCGGATCACCCGCAAGACGCCGCCCGTCGACGACGTGCCGGCGGCGGACCGGCGCGATGCGACCTGGGTGTCCCCGAAGCTGGTCGGCGAGGTCAGGTTCAGCGAGGTCACCGGGGACGGTCGGCTCCGCCATCCGGCCTGGCGTGGTTGGCGTCCCGACAAGGAACCAGCCGACGTCCGCTGGGAATGAGGGGCCCGCGCACACGAAGCATTGCCCGCGTTTGCCCCATCATCTAGCGTGAGCGCAGGAAGCACAGCCGACGAAATACCGGAGGTCATCCCATGGGACAGCAGGAACCGAACCCGCAAAACGCCGAAGCGCAGCTGCAACTGGACAACCCGGTGACGCGATACCCGAAGATCTCGCCCCCGAAGCAGGACCAGCCCGAGCCCGGGTTGGATGCCGAGCTGGAACCGAAGGCCGACCACGGCGAGGACACCTATGTCGGCACGGGCCGGCTCAAGGGCCGCAAGGCGCTGGTCACCGGTGGCGATTCGGGCATCGGCGCCGCAGTGGCCATCGCGTTCGCCCGGGAAGGCGCCGACGTCGCCATCGCCTACCTGCCGGCCGAGGACCAGGACGCGCGGCACGTCATCTCCGTCATCGAGGCCGAAGGCCGGATCGGTGTCGGGCTGGCCGGTGACCTGCTCGACGCGGACTACCGCAACTCGTTGGTCGACCAGGCCGCCGAGGCCCTGGGCGGGCTGGACATCCTGGTGAACAACGCCGGCAAGCAGATCGCCGTCGAGAAGCTCGAGGACCTGGACGACGAGCAGGTGGCGCAGACCTTCCAGGTCAACATCCAGGCCATGTTCACGCTCTGCCGTGCCGCCCTGAAACACTTCCCCGAGGGGGCAACCATCATCAACACCACCTCGGTCCAGGCCTACGAGCCCTCACCGCAGCTGCTGGACTATGCCTCCACCAAGGCCGCCATCAACGCCTTCACCAAGGGATTGGCCACCCAGCTGGCCCCCCGGGGGATCCGGGTGAACTCGGTCGCCCCGGGCCCGATCTGGACGCCGTTGCAGGTATCCGACGGCCAACCGAAGGATGCGCTGCCGAAGTTCGGCCACAACGTGCCCCTGGGCCGCGCCGGCCAACCGGTGGAACTCGCCCCGGCGTACGTGTTCCTCGCCTCCGCCGAATCGAGCTACGTGCTCGGCGAGACCCTGAACGTCAACGGCGGCAAGTCCACGCCTTGACGGGGCCCGGGCTCACAGGGTCCATCCGGTGATCTCCGGCGCGTCCTCGCCGTACATCCGCGTGTGGCCGCGGGCATCCACCAGGGCCTGCTCGTAGCGTTGGCGCAACCCCGGGTACTTCTCGTCCATCCCCTCGACCCGGTCCAGCACGTCCAGGGCCAGGTGGAACCTGTCGATCCGGTTGAGCATGGCCATGTCGAACCCGGTCGTGGTCGTGCCCTCCTCGATGTAGCCGCGCACGTGGATGTTGTGGTGGTTGGCGCGGCGGTAGGTCAGCCGGTGGATCAGCCACGGGTAGCCGTGGTAGGCGAAGACGACCGGACGGTCGCGGGTGAAGTAGGCATCGAAGTCGGCGTCCGGCAGGCCGTGGGGGTGTTCGGTGTCGTCCTGCAGGCGCATCAGGTCGATCACGTTGACCACCCGGACGCGCAGGTCCGGCGCATCCCGGCGCAGCAGCGCCGCGGCGGCGACGACCTCGGCGGTGGGCACGTCGCCGGCGCAGCCGAGCACCACGTCCGGTGCCTCGCCGTCGTCCCCGGTCCCGGCGAAGTCCCAGGTCCCGATGCCGGCCGCGCAGTGCTCCACCGCCTGCTGGAGGTCCAGCCACTGCAGGGCCGGCGCCTTTCCGGCGACGACGACGTTGACGTAGTCGCGGGTGCGCATCACATGGTCCATGGTCACCAGCAGGGTGTTGGCGTCCACGGGCAGGTAGACGCGCACCACCTCGGCCTTCTTGTTGACCACGACGTCGATGAACCCCGGGTCCTGGTGGGAGAACCCGTTGTGGTCCTGCTGCCAGACATGGGAGGACAACAGGTAGTTCAGGCTGGCCACCGGTTGGCGCCAGGGGAGCTTGCGGTGGGACTCGAGCCATTTGGCATGCTGGTTGAACATCGAGTCCACGATGTGCACGAACGCCTCGTAGCAGTTGAAGACCCCGTGCCGGCCCGAGAGCAGGTAGCCCTCCAGCCAGCCCTGGCAGAGGTGCTCGCTGAGCACCTCCATGACCCGGCCGGCGCGCGCCAGGTGCTCATCGACGTCGTGCAGTTCCGGCTGCCAGACCTTGTCGGTGACCTCGTAGACGGCCGAGAGCCTGTTGGAGGCGGTCTCGTCCGGGCCGAAGAGGCGGAAGGTGTGCGGGTTCGACGCGATGACCTCGCGCAGCCAGGCGCCGAGGACGGCCATGGCCCCGTCGCGTTCGGTGCCCGGGGAGGCGACGGCCACCGCGTGGTCGGCCATCCGCGGCAGCACGAGGTCCTGCAGTACGGTGCCGCCGTTGGCGGCCGGCGCGGCACCCATCCGCAGTGCCGGTTCCGGGGTGAGCCGCACGGTCTCCGGGCGCGGTGCCCCGGCCTCGTCGAAGAGCTCCGCGGGCCGGTAGGAGGCGAGCCATTGCTGCAGCTTCGCCAGGTGGGCGGGGTCATCGAGCACGTTCGACAGTGGGACCTGGTGGGCGCGCCAGGTGCCCTCGACCTGGAGGCCGTCCACGACGTCGGGTCCGGTCCAGCCCTTCGGGGAGCGGAAGACGATCACCGGCCAGACCGGTTGGCCGGGGTCGGAGCCGGTCGCCGCGGCATCGGCGCGGCGCGCCCGGTCCTGGATCTGCCCGATGGCCCGCAGCGACTCGTCCAGTGCCGCCGCGAAGTCGCGGTGCGCCCGTTCGTGGTCGGCGGGGTCGGCCACGGTGACGAACCGGGGGGCATAGCCCAGCCCCTCGAAGTACTGGTGCAACCGTTCCTCGGGCATCCGGGCCAGGACCGTGGGATTGGCGATCTTGTAGCCGTTGAGGTGCAGGATGGGCAACACGGCGCCGTCGTGCACCGGGTCCAGGAACGCCACGGATTGCCAGGCCCCGTTCAGTGGGCCGGTCTCCGCCTCGCCGTCGCCGATGACGCAGACGCTGACCAGATCGGGGTTGTCGAACACGGTCCCGAACGCGTGGGCCAGCGAATAGCCGAGTTCGCCGCCCTCGTTGATGGATCCCGGGGTTTCCGGTGCCGCGTGGCTGGGGATGCCGCCGGGGTAGGAGAACTGGTGGAAGAGCTTGCGCAGGCCCTCCTCGTCGCGGGTGATCTCCGGGTAGATCCCGGTGTAGGTGCCCTCCAGGTAGGTGTTGGCCACGTTGGCCGGGCCGCCATGGCCGGGGCCGGTGACGAAGAGCATCTGCTGGTTGCCGGCGATGATGGCGCGGTTGAGGTGGGCGTAGATGAAGTTCAGCCCGGGGGTGGTGCCCCAGTGGCCCAGCAGGCGGGTCTTGACGTCTGCGGGTTCCAGGGCACGGCGCAGCAGCGGGTTGTCGCGCAGGTAGATCTGCCCGACGGAGAGGTAGTTGGCGGCCCGCCACCAGGATTCGAGGTCCCGCACGCCGGCATCGTCCAGGGCGGGGCGTTCGCTGGTGGGGCGCTGTGCTGGTGTGGTGGGGTCCATGTCCGCACTCTACGGTCCGGTGGCGTCGGCTGTCAGCGTCCTGCGTCGTCCCGGCAACCGACGGTGCGACGTGGTTCACTGGCACCACGGGATGAAAGTGGGAAGGGGCCGGGATGGGAACCGAGCACGAGGCCGCCGGGGGCGGGGCCGACCTGTTGGAGCTGCGCATCCACGGGGTCCTGAACACCCCGCCCTACCAGATGCTGGACACCACGCCCGATCGGGTGCGGGTCGTCCGCGGGGACCGGCTGGCCGGTTTCTCCACCTATCGCCTCCCGCTTCCCGCCACCGCCCCGTCCGACCGGCGGGTGGAGGCATACGCCTGGGGCCGCCTGGCCCGGTTCACCGGGATGCCGGCGCTGGGCAGGATCGGCGACGCGCTGGTGAAGGTCCTGTGGTTCGCGCTGGCCCCCTACGGGTTGGCCAACACCGCCTACTGGTCCCGGTCGCAGATCGGCACCGGCAGCCCCGCGCCCCCCGGCGGCACGACCCGCGGGGAACACCGGTGGATCGCCCACACCATCAGCACCGGCCGCGGCGCGGGAACTCTGCGGATCTACGGGCTGCTGCTGAGCCTGTTGTTCGTCACGACGGCGGCGACCGTCGCCCTGGACATGATCGCCCGGCAATGCTTCGGCACCGGCCCGTCCGGGGGACCCGCGGCCCTGCAGGCCGGCTGTCCGGGAGCGCGGACGGTGCTGGCCCCGCTGGCCGGCTGGGATGCCGGCGCCCGCGACGCCCTGCTGATGGCCGTGCCGCTGCTGGCGTTGGCCGTGGTCGTGGTCCTGCCGATGCTCGGGCGCACCCGCTACCTCACCGGTCCCTCGCGGCCCGGACGGGTCCCCCCGGACGCGGCGGCGGTGAGCCCGGGCGCGCCGCTGCTGGCCCAACGCGACATCTGGCTGGTCGGTTCCGGGATGGCCCGGCTGCGGCGGATCCATTCCGGTGCGGCGCTCGCCTGGCTGGCCGCCATCCTCGCCTTCGACCACGCCGACGGCGCCCGCGCCTCCGGCTGGCCGGTCGGCGGCTGGACTGCCGCGACGATCGTGGCGGTGCTGCTCACGCTCGGTGGTGCCGTCTGGATCACCCGGCCGCAGGCGCAGGTCGCGGGGGACCGGCCCCGCCGCCACCTCGCGTACCTGGTGGCCTGCGCGGTGGTCCTGGTCGCGGTGGTCGCGCTGGGTGTGGCCGATCCGTCTGCCGCCCGCGGTGGACGGTCCGGGGCGCTCGCCGCGACGGTGATCGTGCTCGCGATCGCTCTCGCCCTGGCCGCGGTGCTGGTCCAGGCCGAAAGCGTGGCCCGCCGGGCCGATGCCGCGGAGGCGCCGGGCGAGCCGCGGACCTGCCGGACCACCCTGGGCTGGAATGGCCGGGGACCGTTCGTCCTGGGGTCGCTGGCCGCCGGCTTCGCGCTGCTGCTTTCCTTCGCCGTCGTGCTCGGTGCCGGCTGGCTCCTCGGCGGGCCGAAGCCGCCGCGGGTCTACGTCCTGCAGGGTGCCGGGTTCCTGGTGCTGCTGGTGGTTGCCGCCTGCTGGCTGGCGCTGCGCCAGGCCGGGATCCATCGCCGCGGCATTGGATTGCGGCCCGGCGAGGTCGCGGCCATCCGCGAGCGCCTGGTGCACCGGGCCGGCCACTGGACGACCGGCCCGATGACCACCCATGCGGCGGAGGCCGTCCACCGGGCACGCCGGCAGGCGGCACTCCTGCGCCGCATGGAGATCTTCATCGGGTGGCTCGGTTGGGCCGTCTTCGTCGGCATCTGCGTCGGCTGGTGCGCGTTGGTGCTGACCCCCGAGCGCACGTCCACCGACACCGGCGGGGCGTGGGCGGTGCTGCGCGCCCTCGGCGATGCCGGGCTCTGGGCCGGGATGATCGCCGTCGTTGTCCTGTACCTGCTCTCGCGCCGGTCCGACGCCCGCCCGTTGGGTCTGTTGTGGGACCTGATGTGCTTTTTGCCCACGCAGGCCCACCCGTTCGGCCCCTCCTGCTATGCCGAGCGCGTCGTGCCCGAGCTCGCCGACCGGATCGTGGACTGGTTCGCCGAGCAGGAAGTTGCCCCAACCGGCGGTGGTGGCGGTCGCCGGCTGGTCGTCTCGGCGCATTCGATGGGGATCGTGCTGGCGGTGGCGGCCATGTTCCAACTGGGCTCACGTGGCCTGGCGGACGCGGACCGGCACCGGGTCGGGCTGTTGAGCTACGGCTGCCAGCTGCGCCGCTACTTTTCCCGGTTCTTCCCGGCCGTCTGCGGTCCGGACGTGCTCTCGGTGGTTCCGGCCGGGCCGCCGTCGCCGACCGCGCACGATCCCTGGCCGCCCACGTTGGCCGGGGAACTGGAACAGGAACACGGTGGGCCCGGGCAGCCCGGAGGCGTCGTCGTCATGCGTCCCGGCTCGCTGGGAAGCGTCCTGGGAGACCGGTGGCTGAACCTCTACCGCCAGGCGGATCCGCTCGGATTCCCGGTGCGCTACGCCGGCTCGGGTTCCCCGATGGACCGCGCCGCGGCGTCCTACCGCGAACGGGCCTACCAATTCATCCCCGCCACCCACGGCCATTACCTGGAATCGACGGCCTATGTTCGCGCCTTCGCCGAACTGCGCGGACGGTTGGGGCACTGAGGCCCGGCCGGGATCCGCGGCGGTGCGTCGGCGGTCATAGCGGAGTTAAAGCAGTGGGGGCGGCCGGATGACACCGGCCGCCCCCACTGCAGAAGAGGTCTCGGCATCGGAGCAATCTTGGGGGGAAAACAGCTCCGATGCCGATATGAATACCCTAGGGTAACCACCGGTGGCCCGCGATGGGGAGTTCTCCCCATGCCCGTGGCTGGACAAGGAGGGTCGCCATGGTGTATTGGCGGCACCGCGGCGAAAATACTTTTCGATCCGTCCAATCCGCCGGCCCGCCGGCTCCGAATGACTCCATGACAGCCCACCCCGTCAGGGGGAACGGGACGCACGGCGGCATCAGCCGCTCCAGCAAGGAGAAGTGTCATGAAGACCATGAACCGCAAGTACGCAGCACTGTTCGGCCTGCTCGCCATCGGCTCCCTGAGCCTGAGTGCCTGTGCCGGGGGCAGCGATTCCGGTTCGGGCGAGTCCTCGTCGATGTCGATGGAGTCCTCCTCGTCCGCACCCATGTCGGAGTCCTCGTCGGGCTCGTCCTCGTCGATGTCCTCTGACATGGACCCGGCCGCCAACCTGGTGGGCCCCGGCTGCGAGGCCTACGCCAAGGCCGTCCCGGACGGCAAGGGCTCGGTGGCCGGCATGGCCCAGGATCCGGTGGCCGTCGCCGCCTCGAACAACCCGATGCTCAAGACCCTCACGAAGGCCGTCTCGGGCGAGCTGAACCCCGACGTCGACCTGGTCGACACCCTCAACGGCGACGAGTTCACCGTCTTCGCCCCGGTCGACGACGCGTTCGCCGCCATCCCGAAGAAGGACCTCAACGCCGTGGTCGAGGATTCCGACATGCTCACCAAGGTCCTGACCTACCACGTGGTCCCCGGCCAGATCGCCCCCGATAAGATCGCCGGAACCCACAAGACCGTCGAAGGCGACACCCTCAAGGTCACCGGCAGCGGAGACGACCTGAAGGTCAACGACGCCTCCGTCATCTGCGGCGGCGTGAAGACCGCCAACGCCACCGTCTACCTCATCGACTCGGTGCTGATGCCGCCGGCCAAGAAGTAGCGCTGGATCAACGATGGACATCGGGCTCCGGCGGTTACCACCGCCGGAGCCCGTCGTCTTCCACCCCCGGGGCCCCGCAACGCACCACCGGACCACGGAAGTCGATCGCAGGAGGTCGCATCGTGTTTTCGACAGGACGCAAGGCATGTAAGACTTGCTCCCATGAGAATGCCTTGGGCCCGGACTGCGGAGGAACCCGCACCCACCAACCACGAGGAACTCATCCAACGCATTGCCGGCGGCGACGAAACCGCCTTCGAGGCCTTGTACGACGACGTCTCGGCGCGGGTCTTCGGACTCATCCGCCGGGTACTGCGCGATGAGTCCCAGTGCGAGGAGGTCCTCCAGGAGGTCTTCGTGGAGGTCTGGCAGCAGGCCGCCCGGTACGACGCGGACCGAGGACGGGCCGTCTCCTGGATCATGGTCGTGGCCCACCGCCGGGCCGTGGACCGGGTCCGGGCCAGCCAAAGCAGCCGGGACCGGGACCTGCGGCAGGGCGCCATGGAATTCGAGGAAAGCTACGACGACGTCCAGGACACCGTCGAGGCCCACCTCGAGGGAGAACGGGTGCAGTCGGCGTTGAAGAACCTCTCCGACGCCCAGCGCAAGGCCATCGAACTCGCCTACTACGGCGGTTACACCCACCAGGAGGTCGCCAAACTCCTCGAGGTCCCCGTGGGGACCGTCAAGACACGGATACGCGATGGCATGATCAGACTCAGAGACCAGTTAGGAGTGGCGTGATGGACCGGCAACTGCACCTGCTCACTGGTGCCTACGCGCTCAACGCCCTGGACCCTGCAGAGCGCGAGGAATTCGAATCCGCCGTCGTCGGCTCCGAGGACGCGCTCCACGAGGTCCGCTCGCTCAGCGAGACTGCGGCCCTGCTGGCCGGGCAGACCACCCCGGTGGCCCCTCCGGCGCACGTGAAGGCCAACATCATGGCGGCCATCCGGCAGACCCCCCAGCTGCCGGCCGACAATCCGTCGGGCACCCCAGACGTTGCCGCCCCCATGGCCCCGGCCGTTGCCGGGCCGGCCGACGGCATCCTCGACCTCGGCCGGGAGCGTGCACGCCGCGCCGACCGTGCCGGGCGCATGCCGCGCTCGACCAAGTTCCTGGCCGCTGCCGCCGCGACCTTCCTGCTGGCCGCCGGTGCGCTGACCGGTGTCGTCGTCAACCAGAACCACCAGCAGGAACAGCTCGAACAGCAGGTGGCCGCCCTGGGTGCCCACCAGCAGCAGCTGCAACAGCTCACCGCTGCGTCCGACATGAAAACCGCGACCCAGCAGATGGACGACGGCGCCGAGGTGACGATCGCGTATTCGGCGTCGGCCGGCCTGGCCGCCCTGACGGCGCACGACCTCCCCGCCCTGCCCTCCGACAAGGGGTACGAGCTCTGGCTCATCGGTGACCAGGGTGCCACGCCCATGGGCATGCTGGACGGCACGGGAACGACGCTGTTCGAGGGCTCGGTGGCCTCGGCCACGCATCTGGGCATCACCGTCGAACCGGCGCAGGGCTCGAAGCAGCCCACCACCGATCCGATCATGCTGCAGAAACTGTAGTCCCGCGGGACGGCCCGCCGGCTTCCGGGTGCCACCGGCAAGAAATCGTCGCCGGGTCCAATCCGCGGTACCTCCGGCTCCGAAGTACAGGTGTCATACGCCCCGGGGCTCATCCGGGGCGGCGCACCCAAGGAGTACGACCATGGTTTCCACACACGCCACCACAACCCGCCGCACCCATGTCCAGCTGGCCGCCCTCGTGGTGGGCGCTGCCTTCCTGCTGGTCGGCGTGCTCGGCTTCGTCCCGGGCATCACCACCAACGTCGGTGAACTGACCTTCGCCGGACACCATTCGGGGGCCATGCTGCTGGGCCTGTTCCAGGTGTCGATCCTGCACAACATCGTCCACCTGCTGTTCGGCGTCGCCGGACTCACCTTCGCCCGCGGACCGCTGTCCGCCAAGCGGTACCTGGTCATCGGCGGCATCATCTACCTGGTGCTGTGGATGTACGGCCTGCTGGTCGGCCACGGCTCGCCGGCGAACTTCGTGCCGCTGAACGACGCCGACAACTGGCTCCACCTCGTCCTGGGTGCCGCGATGGTCGCCCTCGGCAGCATCCTGGGCCGCAAGAAGGCCTGACCCCACAGCCGCGGACCGGGTCGTGCCGTCGAGATGTCGTCGGCACGGCCCGCACGGGCGATCATAGAAGCAGGCCCACGCCGCGGCGCGGACGGGGCCACCGGAGACCGAGGAAGGTCAACCATGGAAACGCACAGCACGCCCCGCGAACGCACGACGCGGCCGGGCCGCATCCGGCAGCAGCTGCGGTGGTGGCGTTTCGCCCTCGCCGGGCTGGTGTCCGCTGCCCTGCTCTTCGGGGTCGCCGAACTCGTCGCCGCCTTCTTCTCCACGACCTCCTCGCCGCTGGTCGCGCTGGGCCAGACCTTCATCGACATCACCCCGGCGTGGCTCAAGGACTTCGCCATCGGTCTGTTCGGCACCAACGACAAGCTGGCGCTCTTCGTGTCCATGGGAATCGTCGCGGCGCTCGTCGCTGCGGGGACCGGGCTGTTGGCCCGGACGCGCCCGGCAGCGGCGAGCGGCGTCATCGTCCTCCTGGGCGTGGGCATGTCGGCCAGCGTGCTCTCGCGGCCGGCCTCCGGCGTCCTGGACATCGTCCCGACAGTTGTCGGCACGATTGCCGGAATCCTCGCCCTGCGGTACCTCGCACATCTCGCCGCCACCGCGACCGCCGACGCCACGGTGACCGGCGATCCCGACAGCCCTGCTGCCGACGGCCGGGTGACCGGCGGTCCGGTGGCCACCGGCCGGACCGTGACACCGGCGTCCCGGCGCGGTTTCCTCCTCGGATCACTCGTCGGCGCCGTCGGTGCCGCCGCCTTGCTGGCCGGCGGGCGCGCGCTGTCCGCCATCCGCAATACCGCCGAGACCACCCGTGAGGCCCTGAAGCTGCCGAGCCCGGTCAAGAAGGCAAAGCCGCTGCCCCAGGGGGTCGCGTCCGACGTCAAGGGCATGCCGGCCTTCGTCACCCCGAACTCCCAGTTCTACCGGATCGACACCGCGTTGGCCGTTCCGCGGGTCGACCCGGCAAGTTGGAGCCTGCGGGTGCACGGCATGGTGGACGAGGAATTCACCATCGGCTTCGACGAGCTGCTGGGCATGGACCTCGAGGAAACGTGGCTGACGCTGACCTGTGTCTCCAACCCGGTCGGCGGGGATCTGGTCGGCAACGCCAAGTGGCTCGGCTACCCGCTGCGCAAGGTCCTCGAACGCGCCCGTCCACAGGCCGGGGCCGACATGGTCCTGTCCACCAGCATCGACGGCTTCAGCGCCTCCACGCCCCTGGAAGTGCTGACCGACGAGCGCAACGCCTTGCTCGCGGTCGGCATGAACGGCGAACCCCTCCCGCTCGAACACGGCTACCCCGTGCGCATGGTCGTCCCCGGCCTCTACGGCTACGTCTCGGCCACCAAGTGGGTCGTCGACCTGGAGGTCACGAGGTTCGCCGACAAGACCGGCTACTGGACCACCCGGGGATGGTCCGACCATGGGCCGATCAAGCTCTCCTCCCGCGTCGACGTCCCGCGGCCCTTCGCGACGGTCGCACCGGGAACCGTCATGCTGGGCGGCACCGCCTGGGCCCAGACCACGGGCATCAAGGCCGTGCAGGTCAAAATCGACGACGGCGACTGGCAGGCCGCCGACTTGGCGGCCGAGGCCACCGTCGACACGTGGCGCCAGTGGTCGTACGCCTGGAAGAATGCGCAGCCCGGGACCCATTCCGTCACGGTCCGCGCCATTGACGCCGAGGGAACCGTCCAGACCGCCGAACGCGCGAATCCGGCACCCAACGGGTCCAGCGGCCTGCAGCGGTTGCAGTTCACGGTCGGCTGATCCGCGCCGGCGAGGTGCCACGGCGCGACGCTGGACGTTGACCTCCGCCGGACAGTGCATAGGCTGGGAGGACCAGCTGCCGAAAGGAGCACCAGATGGCTGACAGGATCAAAGACGAGCATCTCTACGAGGAACTGCGTGACGAGGGCAACTCGAAGCAGAAGTCTGCACGCATCGCCAACGCCGCAGCCCGTGACGGCCGCGACGAGGTCGGCGAACGCGGGGGAGAGTCCGGCAGCTACGAGGATTGGACGGTCGATGAGCTCAAGGCCCGCGCCAAGGAAATCGGCTTGTCGGGGTATTCCGACCAGAACAAGGACGAGTTGATCAAGTCCCTGCGTCATTCCTGATCGAACCGCAATAACCGATGGAAGGTGTCATGTCCGAAGACAAGGAAAACAAGCACTCCGGGTGGCCGCGAGGTGCCCAGCCGACGGGGACGAAGCTGGCGATGGCCGGCATCATTGTCGTCATCGTTTTCGGCGCCTACATCCTGATCCAGGCCCTCAACGGGGCCTCCATGGCCAGCCCGGTGTGGCTGGGCGTCATCCTCGGCCTCGTGATGGTGGCCTACGGCATCTACCGGCGCCTGCGTGGTCCCGGTGCACTTGATTTCCCCGAGGAAGGTGGCACGAATGTCCAACGACGAAAAGACTGACCCGACCCACACCGGGAACGGCCCGGACGAGGACCAGACGGTTTCATCGGATCCCTCGTTCCTCGGTGCGGACGACCCCGGAAACGACGACGCCGAACACCGGACCGTCGGGGGCGCCGACGGGGAACTGGTGGATGTCCCCGGCGAGGTCGGCGAGACCATCCGCACGGTCGAACCGCGCGGTGTCCCGGACGGCAGCGGCAACGATGCCCGGGACCCGGACCGCCGCCCCGACGACGACGACGAACGGTACGACGCCGGCTGACCGGCCCCCAGGCCCGCCACCGCCTCCTGCGGTGGCGGGCTTCGTCGTGTCCGGGGTCGGGCGCCCGGCCTCTCGCCGCGCGACACGCGCCGAGCGGCTCACATGTGGCGCAAAGCGCATTCAGGGCATAGTCTCAGGTTCAGGGCCCCACCGGACCAGGTGGTGCGGGCACCGCCGACAGTGACGACGGGGAGGCTCGAGCAGATGCCAGAACATTCGAGGCGCGGCCGCATGTGGCGCGGAGCACGGTGGGCAGGAATCACGGCGGCTGCCTCGGCACTGCTGCTCTCCGGCTGCGGTCCGGCGGATTCGACACCGGTGCTCACCTGGTACATCAACCCCGATGACGGCGGACAGGCCGCCATCGCCGAAAAGTGCACGGCCGCAGCCGATGGCCGGTACCGCATCCAGACCACGCTGCTCCCCTCCGACGCGGCGGCGCAGCGCGAGCAGCTCGCCCGGCGCCTGGCAGCCAGTGATACGTCGATGGACATCATGAGCCTGGATCCGCCATTCATCCCGGAACTGGCCGAGCCGGGCTTCCTGGCGCCCGTTCCCGAGGACACGGCCCAGAAGACGACGCAACACACCCTCGACGGCGCCCTGGCCGGCGCGAAGTGGAAGGGCAGCCTGGTCACCGTCCCGTTCTGGGCCAACACCCAGATCCTCTGGTACCGCAAGTCGGTGGCGAAGGCCGCCGGCCTCGACATGTCCAAGCCCGTCACCTGGGCCCAGGTCATCAAGGCGGCGAAGGACGAGCAGAAGTACCTGGGCGTGCAAGGCGCCCTGGCCGAATCCATGACCGTGTGGGTCAATGCCCTGGTCGAGTCCGGCGGCGGCCACATCGTGGAGAATCCCGAGGCCTCCGCCGACGGCATCCGCCTCGGGCTCGAATCCGAGGCCGGGAAGAAGGCCGCGGAGATCGTCTCGACCATCGGCAAGGAGGGCCTGGGAGGACCGGGCCTGGCGACCCAGGCGGAGAACGAATCAATGCTCCAGTTCCAGGGCGACAAGGGTTCGTTCATGGTCAACTGGCCGTTCGTCTGGCCGGCCACCAACGCCAGCGTCAAGGCGGGCAGCCTGGAGAAGTCGCTGGTCGAGGACATCGGCTGGGCGCTGTACCCGCAAACCGAGGCCGGCAAGGAGGCGCGGCCGCCGCTGGGAGGGATCAACCTCGGTGTCGGGGCCGCCAGCACGCACGTCGACCTGGCCTACGACGCCGTCGAGTGCATCGTCCGTCCGGAACACCAGGTGGAGTACTTCGTGACCAACGGCAACCCGCCCTCGGATTCCACGGCGTACGACGACCCGTCCATCAAGGAGAAGTTCCCGATGGCCGAGACGATCCGGCAGTCGCTGCGCCAGTCGGCTCCCCGGCCACAGACCCCGTACTACAACGAGGTCTCCACCGGGATCCAGCAGAACTGGGCGCCGCCGTCGGGAGTGGACCCGGCCACGACGCCGAAGACGACCACCGACTTCATCATCGAGGTCCTGCGAGGGGAGAGGCTGCTATGAGGCGAACCAGCAACGCCGTGCGCATCCGGCCGGGGGAGGGGCGGGCATGAGCGCCCCCGTGGACACCCGCACCGGCAGGCGTCGCCGGGAGACCGGCGTCGTCCTTTCCGAACGGCGCCGTTCCGAACGCCGGCTGGGCTGGTGGCTGGCCGGGCCCGCTTTCGTGGTCATGCTGCTGGTCACCCTGTATCCGATCCTGCAGGCCGTCTGGGACTCGCTGTTCAACTTCCGGCTCACCGCACCGGGGGACAAGAGCTTCATCGGGCTGAAGAACTACGGGGTGATCCTGACCGATTCGCTGTTCTGGCGCGATCTGGGCGTCACGTCGCTGATCACGGTCATCACCGTGGTGGTCGAGCTCGTCCTTGGCTTCGCGCTGGCGCTGGTGATGCACAAGGCGCTGAAATCGCTGCGCGGGTTCGTGCGCACGGCCATCCTGGTGCCCTACGGCATCATCACCGTGGTTTCCGCCTTTGCCTGGTTCTACGCCTTCGACATCAACTCGGGCTTCGTGAACAACTGGTTCGACTGGGTGCCGGGCATCGGGCCGGACCTGAACTGGTTCGCCGACACGTGGACGTCGCTCTCCGTGATCATGGCCTCGGAGATCTGGAAGACCACCCCGTTCATCTCGCTGCTGCTGCTCGCCGGGCTGGCCCAGGTCCCCGACGAGCTCACCGAGGCCGCGGAGGTCGACGGGGCGACCTGGTGGCAGCGCATGCAACGGGTGATCCTGCCGAACATGAAGGCGGCGATCATGGTGGCCGTGCTGTTCCGGGCGCTGGATGCCTTCCGCATCTTCGACAACGTGTTCATCATGACCAACGGCGCCTACGGCACCGAGGTGCTCTCGCTGCTGGCCTACAGGACCTCGATCGGGCGGCTGGAGATCGGCCTCGGTTCGGCGATCTCGGTGCTGCTGTTCCTGTGCGTGCTGATCATCTGCTTCGTGGCCATCAAGCTGTTCAAGGTCGACCTCGCCGGCGCCCAGGGAGGCAAGTGATGAAAAAGACCACCGCCAAGACGCGGATCATCTGGATCGTCATCACCATTGTCGTCGCCGTCTACGCGCTGTTCCCGGTCTTCTCGATCCTGGCCACCTCGTTCAAGGAGCCCAGCGACTTGTCCAACGGCAAGCTGCTGCCGACGAGCTGGTCGGGGGTCAACTACGAGCAGATCCTCGTCGGCGACGCCCAGGAACTGTTCCTGACCTCGCTGCGCAACTCCATCGGCATCACGCTCATCGCCACGGCCATCGCCGTCGTGCTGGCCACGCTCTGTGCCTATGCGATCGCCCGCCTGGATTTCCCGGGCAAGAAGCTGGTGCTGACCACCGCACTGGCCGTGTCGATCTTCCCGGTGATCTCGATCGTCACCCCGCTGTTCAACGTGTGGCGCACCATCGGGCTCTACGACACCTGGCTCGGCCTGATCATCCCGTACCTGTCGCTGACACTGCCGATCTCCATCTGGACCCTCGCCGCGTTCTTCCGGCAGATCCCGTGGGAGCTCGAGCAGGCGGCGCAAGTCGACGGGGCCACCGCCTGGCAGGCGTTCCGCAAGGCCATCGTCCCGCTGGCGGCGCCCGGGGTGTTCACTACGGCGATCATTGCGTTCTTCATCGCCTGGAACGACTTCGTCTACGGCATCTCGCTGACCTCCACGGAGGCGGCCCGGCCGGTGCCGGCGGCCTTGGCGTTCTTCACCGGCGCCTCCCAGTTCGAATCACCCACCGGCGCGATCTCCGCGGCCGCAATCATCGTCACCATCCCGGTGGTGCTCCTGGTGCTGGGATTCCAGCGCCAGATCGTCTCCGGGCTGACCCAGGGCGCCGTCAAGGGCTGAGGCCCCGACCGAGAAAGCAGAGGACATCCCATGGCATCGATTTCGCTGAAGAACCTGGTCAAGAAGTACGACGACGGGTTCCCGGCCGTGAACGACGTCTCCATCGACATCGCCGACGGCGAGTTCGTGATCCTCGTCGGGCCCTCGGGCTGCGGCAAGTCCACGTTGTTGCGCATGATCGTCGGGCTCGAGGACATCACCAGCGGGGACCTGTACATCGACGAGACCCGGGTCAACGACAAGGCACCGCGCGACCGGAACCTGGCCATGGTTTTCCAGAACTATGCGCTGTACCCGCACCTGACCGTGTTCGAGAACATCGCCTTCCCGCTGCGCCTGGCCAAGGGCAAGTTCAGCGAGGACGACGTCCAGCAGCGGGTCCGCACGGCGGCGACGACCCTGGAGCTGACGGACCACCTGGACCGCAAGCCCGGCAACCTCTCCGGCGGCCAGCGCCAACGCGTGGCGATGGGGCGGGCCATCGTCCGGCAGGCAGATGCCTTCCTCTTCGACGAGCCGCTGTCCAACCTGGACGCCAAACTGCGCGGGCAGATGCGCGCCGAGATCTCGCAGATGCAGCGCCGGCTGGGCACCACCAGCGTCTACGTCACCCACGACCAGACCGAGGCCATGACCCTGGGCGACCGGGTCGCGGTGCTCAAGAAGGGCGAACTGCAGCAGATCGCCTCGCCGCGCGAGCTCTACGAGCAGCCCGTGAATCTCTTCGTCGCCGGCTTCATCGGCAGCCCGTCGATGAACTTCCTGCCCGCCACCGCCGAGGGCAACATCCTCAAAACCCCCATCGGCGACATTGCCGTCCCCGAGGCGCTGGCCACCCAGGCGGCGAGCAAGGACATCGTCCTGCTGGGGATCCGGCCGGAATACTTCGAGGACGCCAGCCTGGTCGAGGAATCGAAGCTGGTGCACGGCACGGTGTTCACCGCGGAACCGAGCCACACCGAATGGCTGGGCAACGAGCAGTACGGCTACATCCACTTCGAACCCGCTCCGGAGGTCAAGGACCTGCTCGACGGGCTCGCCCGGGACCTGGACGCCGACGAGCTGCGCCCACAGGTCGTGGTCACCCTCGACGCCGCCAGCCGGATCCGCGGCGGCCGGGCCGCCGAGCTGTGGCTGGACACCCGTCGGCTGCACGTGTTCGACCCGGCGACGGGGGAGAACCTGACCCGCGATGCCGCGGCCGGGGCCGCCCTGACCGAGGACGCGAACCGGGAACGCGCGGAGGAGATCGAGCGGGCCGGTCGCGAGGCAGCCGAGGCCGGCTGAACTGGGACCCGGGGGCGGGACCGGCCGGCTACCAGGTGATGTCTGCCGGCGTTTCCAGCGGCGTCCGGGCCTCCAGTCCGCGCTGCGTGGCCGTGGGTGGCAGGTCCGCATCGTGCAACCGCTGGTCAAAGTGCAGCTGGGTGCGCGGCTCGAGGTCCGGCAGGCCGATCTGGTAGACCCGGAATTCGTCCAGATCCGGCAGCGCCCGGAGCTGGTCGAGCTCCTGGGAGAGGAGGAAGGCCCGGGACTTCAGCACGCCGGCCTCGAGGAAGACGACCACCTTCCAGTACTCGCGCGGAAGCGCCGTTCCCCGGTACATGCGGTCGTCGGCGCGGAAGACCGGCCCGCCCAGGACGCTGACGCGCAGGTCGTCGACGTCCACGTCGTCGAAGACCGCGTTCTCCAGCCGACCCCACAGTCCGTTCTTCGCGCTTTGGTTGAAGTCGTCCATCTGCGGGCTGATGTTGGTGTAGTAGAACGAGTCGAGATTGGCCTGGGTGGCCTCCTGCATCGCGCCCCAGAGCAGATCGGCGCGGCGCGCCAGATGGCCCCGGTCCAGGCGGTTGCCGGCATAGAGCTCGTTGCCGGTCTGCACGGATTCCGGAAGGCGGGGGTCCTTGGTGAAGGACCCCGTGGCGCGGCTGAGCCGCTTGAGGCAGGAGCCGTCGATGTTCCAGGCAACCCACCTCGCGAACCGGCGGCTCCGGCTGAGCGAGAGCGAGAAGTGGGTGTAGGGGATCATGTCGCCGCCTTCCCACGCCACCGCATCGTCGGCGATGGACGGATCCAGCAGGGGCACGTGCACTTCCGGCCCCAGGAAGTCTGCGGCGAATCCGGTGCGATCCGTGGTGGGACCGGGTGCCCGTGTGGTCATCGTGCTCATGGAAGGCTCCTTGCTATGCCTTCCATGGAAGCCGCAGGGACATTACCGGGGCATTACCGGCTGCCGGTGCCCGTCACCGGGCGTCCCGTCCGCCCGCCCGGCCCGGGTCAGAGGGTGCCCGGCGTGCGCGGTTTCACCCGGGAACAAGGTCCCTTGTTTCCGGTCGGGGTCCGGCCTACGGTGGAAGTACCCATTCGGCTCGTCCGGGGCCGGATCGGCTTTCGAAGGAGAGGGTCATGGGTTACGGAAGTGCAATTCCTGCCGGTAGCCGTCCAGAGGGCGCATTCGCGGTTCGTTCACGTATCCAAGGTGGCGCGATGGCCACGGGGGGATTGCTGGTCCTCGTGGCCTGTGCCTTCCTCAATGCGGCGGTACTGGGTAATGGCGATACGGCCGGTTCGCTGTGGTTCGGCGTCCTGATCGGCTTGTACATGCTGGCCTATGGGATCGTGAAGCGATTGAGCCTGACCTTCCTGCCCCGGCCGGAAGCCGATGCCGGCAGCTCCCGGGAGCACCATCCGGCGGACTAGAAGAATCCAGTGGGAATAGATAGGCGGTCCACGCGGTTTTATATGCAAACGCATTGAACCGAGTGGGAGGAAGCCGTCATGGCCACAGAAATCGTCGTCATCTCCGGAGGGTTGGGGACGCCCTCGACTTCGCGCATGCTGGGTGACCAGCTGGGCCAGGCCGCCGCGGCGGCCCTGGCAAACGACGGGGTCGAGGCCGAGGTCTCGGTCGTTGAACTACGCGACGTCGCCGTGGACATCGCCACGACGATGGTGGCGGGATATGCACCGCCGAAGCTGGCCGAGGTGATCAGGCACGTGGAGCGCGCCGACGCCCTGGTTGCCGTGAGCCCGGTCTTCACCGCCTCGGTGTCCGGCCTGTTCAAGTCCTTCCTCGACGTGCTCGACCCCACGGCCCTGGACGGCAAGCCGGTCGTGCTGGCGGCCACCGGCGGATCGGCGCGCCACTCCATGGTGATCGACTACGTCATGCGCCCGATCTTCAGCTACCTGCGCGCCAACGCGATGCCCACCGGGGTGTTCGCGGCCCCGGAAGACTGGGGCGGGGACACCGGAGGAGGCCAGCTGGGCGAACGCGCCGCCCGCGCCGCCGCCGAACTGGTGCGCGCGCTGGGCGGCGTCCGCGCCTCGGCCGAGCGCCCCGACCCGATGGAGTCGCTGCCCTTCGAGCAGCTGTTGGCCAACATCCAGCCCGGGGCCTGACCGGTCCGGACATGCGTGAGGGGCGGACCCATGGGTCCGCCCCTCACGTCTTCTCAACCGCTAACGCCAGGCGCGCCCGCTGCACCGCAACCCCCTGGGAGGCGAGGGCCGCGAGCCAATCCAGCGCCGCCGTCGTGCCCTATTTGTCGGAGAAGCCGTCCTTGACGTCCTTCGCGGCGTCCTTGACGTGCTCACCCGCCTGCTTCGCGCCGGCGCTGGCCTGATCGCCCGCGCCTTCGGCCCGGAGGCTGTCATTGTCGGTGGCTTCGCCGGCCTTCTCCTTGGCCTTGCCGGACATTTCCTCGGCCTTGTTCGAGATCTTGTCTCCGAGTCCCATTGCGCATTCCTTTCATCGGTACTGCTCAGATGGCGGTTCGATGGAACCGTCATGCAGGCCATCGGCGTGGTGACCTGCACGGTGTCTTCCACGCTAACGGCGCGGGGGCCGATCCGTCTAGCCAATGGTGCCCTGCGCGAACATGAGCACGGTTCCGGCCCGTGCGGATTCGGCGGCGCGGCGCCGATGGCGCGACGTCGGCTCCCGCGGAACGCCGGAACATGACCCCCATCACGCAGTGGATCGTATACGATATGGGGACGAGCTGGGATGTAACGGCACCACGTGGTCCGGGACGCCGTCGTCCCGCAGGATCAGGAAGGCCCATGCCGACATGCTCAACGACGAGACCATCACCGCCATCGCCGACGAACTGGTGGAGGCCGGGCGCAACCGCACCCCGATGAAGCGCCTGACGGCGCGCTATCCGGACATGACCATCGAGGACTCCTACCGGGTGCAGGACCTGTGGCGCCGGCGCAGCGAGGCCAACGGGCGCCGGCTGGCCGGGCGCAAGATCGGCCTGACCTCCCGCGCCATGCAGGCGGCCACCGGGATCACCGAACCGGACTACGGCATCATCTTCGACGACATGGTGCTGGAGAACGCCTCGACCATCGAGTGGAAGCGCTACACCCACCCGCGCGTGGAGGTCGAGCTGGCCTTCGTGCTCAAGGACGACATCTCCGGGCCCGGCGCGACGATCTTCGACGTGCTCCGCGCCACCGAATACGTCACCCCCGCCCTGGAGATCCTCGATTCGCGGATCGAGATGGAGGGCCGGACGATCGTGGACACCATCAGCGACAATGCCGCCATGGGCGCCATGGTGCTCGGCGGCCGCCCGGTCGCCCCGGACGCGGTGGACCTGCGCTGGGTCTCGGCGATCCTGTACAAGAACCAGGTCGTCGAGGAGACCGGCGTCGCCGCCGGCGTGCTGAACCACCCGGCCTCCGGGGTGCACTGGCTGGCCAACAAGATCGCCCCGCACGGCGACGGGCTCAAGGCCGGGGAGATCATCCTCGCCGGTTCCTTCACCCGCCCGATGTGGGTGAACGAGGGCGACACCGTCTTCGCCGACTACGGAGAACTGGGGACCATCACATGCCATTTCGCGTAACTGCCGACCCGTCCTTCCGCGACGCCCTCGCCGCCGCCGACCGCCCGCTGGCCGGCATCTGGGTCTGCTCCGCCTCCCCGCTGGTGGCCGAGATCTGCGCCGGGGCCGGCTTCGACTGGCTCTTCATCGACGCCGAGCACTCGCCGAACTCCCCGGAATCCGTGCTGGCCCAGCTGCAGGCCGTGCGCGGCTACCCGGTGGTCCCGGTGGTGCGCCCGGCGGTGAACGACACCGTGCTCATCAAGCAGTACCTCGACGTCGGGGCCCAGACGCTCATCGTGCCGATGGTGCACACCGTGGCCGACGCCGAGACGGCGGTGGCCGCCGTCAGGTACCCGCCACTGGGGGTGCGCGGCGTGGGCTCCGCGCTGGCCCGCTCCGCCCGCTGGAACCGGATCCCGGGCTACCTGGAGGGCGCCTCGGAGACGATCACGCTGATCGTGCAGGTCGAATCGGCCGAAGCCGTGGCCAACGCCGCGGACATCGCCGCCGTCGACGGCATCGATGGGGTCTTCATCGGCCCCTCCGACCTGGCTGCCTCCATGGGCGTCATCGGCCAGCAGGACCACCCGGATGTCGTCGCGGCCGTGGAGTCAACGATCTCGGCGGTGAAGGCCGCGGGCAAGTTCGTCGGCGTCAACGCGTTCGGCGAGGCCACGGCCCGCCGCTACATGGACGCCGGGGTCGACTTCGTGGGGGTCGGCGCCGATGTGGCTCTGCTGGCTCGGGGGACCGAGGCGCTGGCGGCGAAGTTCGTCCCGGCGGATCCCGCAGCGGACGGCGGGGCCCCGGCCAGCTACTGACCGGCTGCCGGGCCGTCGCGGTGCCTCAGACGGTGCGGCCGCCGAAGTCCTCGGCGATCCGTGCCGCAGCTTCCTGCAGCACCGGGACCAGGTCCGCCTCGACATCGGGGGCGCCGGCACGCCCGGATTGGATCGAGACGTTCAATGCGGCGATGACATCGTCCCCGCGGCGCACGGGGACGGCCAGCCCACGCAGTCCCACGTCGAGTTCCTGTGAGACGAGCGACCAGCCGCGGGTGCCGGCGGCCTCCACCTCGGCGCGCAGCGTGTCGAGGCTGGTGATCGTGTTGGAGGTGTAGCCGACCAGCTCGGCCCCGGCGAAAAAGCGTTCACGCGCCGGTGCGGGCAGCGCGGCGACCAGCACGCGGCCCATCGAGGTGCCCCAGGCCGGCAGCCGGTTGCCCAGGTTCACGGTCACGCTGTGCAGGCGCGGGGCGGCGACGCGGGCGATGTAGATGACGTCCTGGCCATCGAGGGTGGACAGCGTCGCCGTCTCGTCCAGACGGTGCGCCAGCTCGGTCAGATGCGGCCGGGCGATGTCGGGCAGGCTCAACGAGGACAGGTAGCTGGCGCCCAGGTCCAGCACCCGGGGCGTCTGCGCGAAGGTCGTGCCGTCGGTGCTCAGGTAGCCCAGGTCGGTGAGCGTGAGCAGGAAGCGGCGGGCCGCGGCGCGGGACATCGAGGTCGCCGCCGCCGCCTGCGAGACGGTCAGCGTCGGCGAGGCCGAGGTGAACGCCAACAGGATCTGCAGCACCTTGTCCGCCGACTTCACGAAGTAGTCGGGCACCGCGTCGTCGGTGTCGGCAATCATGGCATCCTCGCTCGTCGTGGTGGGGTATCAGCCCGCCCGCAGCCGGTTGTGCTCGAACTGGGAGGCGAGACGGACCGGCGCATTGGGCGCACCATAGCCATCGTACCCATCGAGGCGCTGCACGACCTCCAGGAACAACCGGCCCACGGTCCCGGTGTAGAAGTGCAGGAACGCGCCGTGTTCGTCGCGGTCGTAGAGCAGCTGCAACGCCCGCAGCGTGTCCAGCATCCCCGCCTCGAGTCCGAAGCGGGCGGCCAGGTCCTGGTAGTAGTTCTCCGGGATCGGCAGGAACTCCATGCCCGACTCCTGGGCCCGCCGCGCCACGGCGACGATGTCGGTGGTCGCAAACGCCACATGTTCGGCATAAGGATGCCGGCCGTCACCGTTCCCGCCGCCGTCCAGTGCCTGCGGGACCAGGTTCAGCGCCAGCCGGACGGCCCCGTCGTCGGTGCGCATCACCTGGCTGCGGACCAGGCCCAACGGGCTGGGGACCTCGGTGGCCGGGCGGGTGGAGAGCCGCAGCGCCGACTCGTAGAACAGCACCGCCTCGTCGAAGGCCTGCCAGGGCTGGGCCAGGTTCACGTGGTCGATCCCGGTGACCAGGCACGACGCCGGTGCTTGCGCGGCACCCGGTTCCTCCCGGGTGCCGGGCGGGCTGGCCTGACCGGCGGCGCCGAATTCGTCGGCCCAGGCCGGTTCCGCGGTGTCGGCGCCGAAGAAGACCTCGGTGCCGTCGGGGGCGATCACCCCGCGCAGGATGGCCTCGTCGGCGGTGTTCTGCCGGGGGACCGGTGCCGCGCGCAGGCTGCGGGCCCGCTCGATGCTGGTGGCCGGGTCCGCCACCTGGAATCCCAGTGCCGAGATCGACGCGGCGGCGCCCGCGGCCCGTTGGCCGTTGATGACGATGCGGGCCGCGCCCTGGGTCCACAGCTGGACGGGTTTGCGCCGATGCTGGCCCACGAACGTGAAGCCCAGGTGGGCGAGCAGCGCGGCGACGGATTCGGCGTCGTCGGTGCGGATTTCGGCGAAGTCCATGGCGGTCGGTGCCGCGGCCGGCGGCAGGGAGGCCAGCCGCATCGGGAACCGGTCGGCCGCCTCGCCGAGCCGGGCCGCGGTGCGGTCCTGCAGCCACTGCAGCGAGCGCATCGCATCGATGGCGGTGCGCTGGACGTTGGACTGGCGGAAGGTGTCGTTGAAGATCTCCAGCGACACGGCGCCGTCGTACCCGCTGTGCACCAGGTGGGCCATGAAGCCGGCCAGGTCGAATCCGCCCTGGCCGGGGAAGAGGCGGTAGTGCCGGCTCCAGGAGAGGATGTCCAGCGAGAGGACGGGGGCGTCGGCGAGTTGGACGAAGAAGATCTTCTCGGGGTCCAATGCGGCGATGGCCGAGGGGTCGTCGGCGCGGGAGAGGATGTGGAAGGAGTCCAGGCACGTGCCCACCGCCGGGTGGTCGGCCAGTTCGACGATGCGGTACGCGTGGCGGTACGTGTTCACGTACCGGCCCCAGGCCAGCGCCTCGTAGGCCAGCTTGATGCCGTGGCGTTGGGCCGCCTCGCCGAGGCGGCGCAGCTGGGCGGCGGCCACGGCGTCGTCGTCGATGGTGGCGGTTCCGACGTTGCTGCACACCAGCATGGTGTCGATGCCCAAACGGTCCATCAGCTCGAACTTGGCCTCGGCGCGGCGCAGGTTGGCCGCCAGGGTCTCCTCGTCGACGCCCTCGACGTCGCGGAAGGGCTGGTACAGGTCCAGGGCCAGGCCGAGCCGGTCGGCCAGCGCCCGGATCTCCTCGGGCGACATCGGGCTGACCACCAGGTCCTGCTCGAAGATCTCGATCCCGTCGAAACCCGCCCGGGCGCAGGCGAGCATCTTCTCCTCCAGCGTGCCGGAGAGGCAGACGGTGGCAATGGAGGTCCGCATGGCCTAGAGCCCCCGTCCGATCATGTCCAGGAAGTGAGCGCGCATGGCCTCGGCGTCCGGTTCGATCCCGGTGATGTGGGCGAACGCGCCCACGGCCTGCCCGACGGCCATGTAGCCGCCGTCCAGGGTGCGGCAGCCGCGGGCGGCGGCGGTGCGGATCAGCTCGGTGTCGACCGGGCGGTAGATGACGTCCGCGACCCAGTGGCGGGCCTCCAGTGCCGCGGTGTCCAGCGGCAGGCCGGGGTGCTGGTGCATGCCGATCGGGGTGGCATTGACCAGGCCGTCGGCGGCGGCGAGCAGGGCAGGGACCTCGTCGGGGGAGTGGGCGGTGACGGCCGCATCCGGGAAATGGCCTGCCAGGGCGGTGGCGCGGTCCGCGCACCGGGCGGCGTCGGTGTCCACCAGCGCCAGGTGAGCGGCACCGGCGTCGAGCAGTGCGTAGGCGACGGCGGATCCGGCGCCGCCGGCCCCGAGCTGCACGACGCTGCCCAGGGCTGCGCCGGGCAAACCAGTGCGCAGGGCGAAGCCGAAACCGGAGAAATCGGTGTTCTCGCCATGGAACCGGCCCTCGCGGATGAGGACGGTATTCACCGCGCCGAGGCGGCGGGCATGGTCTGAGACCGAGTCGAGCTGGTCGATGACGACCTGTTTGCACGGGTGGGTGATGTTGAAGGCGTTGAAACCCAGGTCGCGTCCGGCGCGCAGCAGGTCGCCGACGGCGGAGGCGTCGCGGCCCAGGGTGAGCAGGTCGACCGGTCGGTAGAGGTAGCGCAGGCCGTGCGCGTCGGCGGCGGCCTCGTGCAGCGGCGGGCTGAGCGAGGGCTCGACGCCCTCGCCGATCAGGCCGACCAGATAGGACTGTTCCGTGGTGCTCAACGCTTAAACCTCGCTTGGGATGGGACGCCGCCACCGCTGGGGGTGACCTGTGTCCCATCCTAAACCCGTGTACGCCTTACGTACAGTTGTGCGTTATTCGCACACAATGGAGCGTGGCTGTCTCCATGGCGGTCAATCGTCCCCGACCCGGAGGCGAAGGCTCGGCTCGGCATGTCGCCGACCACCAGGCCTCGCTTCTCCGGGACTGGCGTGGGTGATCACCCGCGAATTCGGCACCTGACACGTGTCGCGTGCGAAACGGAACGGCTACTCTCCTCAACTGGCGTGCAGATACTGACCAATCGCCCTGCGAATGGCTTCGGAGACGCTGATGTGTTCATTGGCTGCCCGAAGCAGGAGGGCACGTTTGAGTTCTGGGTCAAGGCGGACGGACTCGACCGAAGAAGCTGCAGATCCCATCAATGGACGGCCGCCCCGCCTGCGCAGAATCTGGCCAGTGTCATAGCCATGCTGGGCCTCGTCGGCCATCCTCTCCACCAACTCGTCAGTGATGGGAGTGCCGTCGGCCGTATTTCCGTGTGTGGACATCTTCACCCTCCTTTCGATAATAGAGACCGGTACTTGGCCCTCATGGCCGTCGCGTGTATGACCATAGGTCCACGCGAACCGTCCATCACCACAAGCTCGAGAAACTTTCCAGTCCGGTCCGGACCCAGTACCAGATATCGGGTGGGCTCTTCGTCGACTTCCTCGATAACCATCGCATTCCGCAGTACGTGCTGGATGTCTTTTTGGTCGACGCCGTGGCGCAGTGTCGACCGGAGAACTTCCCTACGTGAATCGTACTACGAAACCGTACGAAGCCGATCGGCCGGCGGCGCCAGTGCTCGTCCTCGCCGAGGTCACGGCACACCGGTCCGAACTCGTCGGACGGGTGAACGAGCACCACGAATTCGTGTCGGCCACCATGCACGGCTAACCGTCGGCCGTGCCCATCGCCACCGAGGACCCGGAGTCCCTCGAGGGGTCGATCGAGATCCTCTCCGGCCCAGCCACCATGTGGCGTCTCGCCACCGCCGCTAGCGGGTCAAGCATGATTTGTACACCGAACTGGCGACCATCGTGAGCGGTATGCGCCGGTTCACCGTGCATTCCGGCTACGAGGGAGGTGCAGACGCTCGACTCTCCGTCTCCGGCCCGCATATCCGTGGGACCGCATTGAACTGGTCCCCGTGTGCCTTGACGGCTTTTTGAGTCGTGCCACGCGGGCAACAGTGGACGATGACGACGGATCAGGCCGACCGGGCGTGCAGGCTGCGGGTCTTGACGTTGATGGCGCGCTCGTAGTGGACCAGCAGCTCGTCGCAGACCGAGGCCCAGGAGCGTGACTGGACCGATGCGAGCGCCGCCGCCGCGAAGGCCGCGCGCTTGGCGTCGTCATGGGCCAGGTCGGCCACCCGCTGGCTCAGCCCGTCCAGGTCCTCGGGCCGGTACAGCCAGCCGGTCCTCGAGGAGTCGATGAGGTCCAGCGGGCCGCCACGCCCGACGGCGACCGCAGGCAACCCCGAGGCCATGGCCTCCTGGATCGTCTGGCAGAACGTCTCCGATTCACCGGGGTGCACGAACAGATCCAGGCTGGCCATCATCGTGGCCAGCTCCCCGCCGTCGAGGAAGCCGGCGAAATGTGCGCCCGGCAGGCTCCGGCGCAGGGTCTCCTTCAGCGGACCGGAGCCGACGATGACCAGCCGGGTCCCGGGCAGGTCGGCGAGCACGGCCAGGTCCTCGACCTGCTTCTCGGCGGCCAGGCGGCCCACGTAGCCGATGAGGCGCTCCCCGTTCGGGGCCAGCCGGGCGCGGAGGGCGGCATCGCGCCGGGTGGGGGAGAAACGCCGCGTGTCGACGCCGCGCCGCCACATCCGCAGCCGCGGCACCCCGGCCTGTTGCAGTTCACCGAGCGAATGGCTGCTGGGCACCAGGGTCACCGTGGAGGCCTGGTGCATGGCCCGCACGTGGTTCCACAACACCGGCTCCAGCCAGGGCACCCCGTAACGCGTCGCGTAGGCCGGCACCTGGGTCTGGTAGACCGACACGAGGGGAAGCCCCAGCTGCCCGGCGGCCTGGATGGCCCGCCAGCCGAGCACGAACGGGCTGGCCACGTGCACCACGTCGGGGCCGAATCCCGAGATCAGCCGGCGGATGCGCGCCACGGTGCCCGCGGCGACCCGGACGTTCGCATAGCCGGTCAGCGGCAGCGAGGGCAGCCGCACCACCGGGAAGCCCTCGACCATTTCGACGCCGGTGCCCGGCACCGTGCCCGTGCGGGCCCCGGCAATGCCGGCCCCCGGGGCCGCCGTCTCCCCGGGACGCGCGCCCTCGGCGGTACCGCCGGCCGGGGCGACCACCAGGGCCTCGTGCCCGGTCCGGCGCAGGTGCGCCAGGACCTGGAGCACCGAGTGGGTGACCCCGTTGAAGTGCGGAAGGAAGGACTCTGCGACCACGACGACTCTCACACCAGAAAGTCTGCGGTGCCCGCATGATGCCGGGCCGAATTCGTGGCGGCGGGAAGGTGAACATCCGGGTCCGCACCCGGGCACCCGGGTGCGTGCCGCCGTCGTACCCGGTGCCCGGGTCGCGTCGCTCGCGCGGATCGGCCGGCCCAGGTGGCACGATTGAGACGATGAAAAAAGCGCAGCAGTCCGGCTCCGGTCAGCGGAAGACGGCGGGGAAGGCGAACGGCCGCGGGAGCGCGGCCGTCGATTCCCTGCGGGAATCATGGCGTGAGGGCATCCCCATGCCGCTCTGGCTCCAGGGCGCCCTGGAGTTCATCCAGTGCGCCTTCTTCTCCGCAGCGCTCGTCGTCGTCCCGTTGATGGCCGTCTGGTTCTCCGATGGATTCGCCCACCGCAGCCTCGATTCGGTGTTCCGCATGTGCGGGCAGGTGTGGCTGCTCATCCACGGGGTGCCGCTGGAACTGAACCTGGCAGCCGGCGGCGACTCCCCGGCCGTGGTGACCGGGATGCTGACGTTCATCCCGCTGGGGCTGACCCTCATCCCGTTCTTCCTGGCCTGGCGCTCCGGGCGGCGGATCGCCCGCGCCTCCTACACCGACCAGCTGTGGCAGGGCATCGCGGGGGCACTCGGCGCCTACCTGCTCGTCGGACTGGTCACCGGTTTCGCCGTGCCCACCGAGGAAGTCGGGGTCAACCTGGGCGCCGCGACACTGGTCCCGTTGATCCCCGCCGGGCTGGGCGTCATCGTCGGCGTCCGGCGCGAGGCCGGCTCGTGGGGGCGGCTGTTCGGCGTGGACTTCGTCGAATGGATCGCCACGACGAGCCAGCACTCCCGGTGGGCCGGTTCCTACGTCTGGTCGGTCATCCGTGCCGGACTAGTGGGCTATGCGGCGGCCTTCGGCCTGGCGGCACTGGGCCTGACGGCCTCCCTGGCCATGCATTGGCTCGAGATCTCGAACATCTACCAGCAGCTCCAGCCCGGACCGATCGGCGGGGCCGTGCTGACGATCGCCCAGCTCGGGGTGGTCCCCAACCTGGCGCTGTGGTCGCTGGCCTGGATCAGCGGCGGCGGCATCACCCTGGGCGTGGGCAGCACGCTGGGGCCGCTGGGGACAGCCGTCGGCCCGCTGCCCGCGATGCCGGTGCTCGGCGCCCTGCCGGCCGGCGACCTCGGGTCCGCCTGGGTCTTCATGCTCCTGCCCGTGCTCTCCGGCATCCTGGCGGGATGGTGGTTCCTGCGCGAGGGCGAGAACCACTTCGAGGACTGGATCTCCATCCGCCTCAAGGTCCGCTGGGCGGCGCTGGCCGTCTCGACCCTGTTGCTGGGCGTGTTCATAGGCGCCGTCGCCGGTCTGGTCTCGCTGGCCGGCAGCTGGCTGGCCGGCGGATCACTGGGCATCGGCAGGCTCACCGAGCTGGGACCGAACGTCTGGATGACCGCCGTGCTGCTGGCCGGCGAGGTCGGCCTCGGCGTCATCATCGGCTACCTGGTCGCCCCGTTCCTGGAGCGCGACCCGGTTCTGGAGGACTGACCCCGAACGGTTCAGGCCCCGACGTCGTGCATGTGGTGGGCAACGTCGTGCCACGCATAGCGGGCCAGCGTCTGGATCGTGAATTCTGCCCCGTTGCCCCGGAGCCCGCGCCGGTGCAGGTCGCGGTTCAGGACGGCATCGAACGCATCGGCCAGCCCGCGCCCGGCAGCGGCGAGCTGGGTCGCCACGACCTGCGGCGACTGGTGGGCGTAGTCGTCCTCCAGTGCCGTGGCATCCTGGTCCCAATCGGGGAAGGTCGGTTCGTCCTCCATGTACATCAGGTCCAGGCGGTAGTGCATCACCTTGAACACGTCGCGCACGTGGGCCGCGTACTCCAGCGGGCTCCAGACCGTGGGCTCGCTCCGCACCGCCACGTGGTCGCGGCGCAACACCCCGGCCCACCGGGGCAACGACGCGCGGAGGTCAGCGGCGATCTCCTGCGGGCTCATGGCCGAGACGTCGGTGCCGCATTCGGCGCAACGACGGGTGATGGTCCACGTCCAGTCCTTGGTGTCCGGTTCAGGCTGCCCGGGAACGTCGTCCGGGGCGGGTGCTTCGGGGCTCATGTTCCGATGACTCCTTGGAAGGTCGAGAGCTTTTGTTCGTAGTCATGCTTGCACTGCGCCTGGGAGCGGTCGGTGACCGTGTCCGCCAGGCACTGCTCGTACTCGGCCGTCGGCTGGTAGAAGAGGACCTGGGTCGAGGTCGAGATGGTGAACAGCAGGCACGCGAGCGTCGCCAGGGGGACGGTGATCCGCAGGACCCCGGGGAGCTTGCGCCGCAGCACCTTCACGGACGCGACGATCCCGCAGACGACGCCGGACCAGCCGAAGGCGACGGAAGCGATTTTCCACGGCAGGACGATCGACGAGGAAAGGTAGGCCAGCAGGACCAACAGCACGACGGCGCGGACCCACCCGCTGACGGCGGCCAGGCGCGCGGCGGCGTCCTCTTCAGGTGCAGGCATGTCCTTAGCCTAGTCGGGCGCCGACCAGCACCTAAACTGGCAGGATGCGCATCGTCGTCCTCGTCTCCGGTACCGGTTCCAACCTCCAGGCAGTCATCGACGCCGTCGCCTCCGGGGAGCTCGACATCGAGATCGCCGCGGTCGGAGCGGACCGTGCCGACACCGGGGGAGTGGAGCGGTCGGCTGCCGCCGGCATCGAGACGTTCCAAGTGCCCTTCCGTGACTACGCTGACCGGTCCGCCTGGAACCACGCGCTGACGCAGAAGTGCCTGTCCTACGAGCCGGACTACGTGGTGTCCTCGGGCTTCATGCGGATCGTCGGCGAGGAGTTCATCGCCGCCTTTGACGGCACCTACATCAACACCCACCCCGCGCTGCTGCCCGCCTTCCCGGGGGCCCACGGTGTCCGCGATGCGCTGGCCTACGGCGTCAAGGTCACCGGGTGCACCGTCCACATCGCCGACGCCGGAGTGGACACCGGCCCCATCCTGGCCCAGCGTGCCGTCGAAGTGCTCGACGACGACACCGAGGAGACGCTGCACGAACGGATCAAGGTCGCCGAGCGCGCCCTGCTGATCGAGACGTTGTCGTCCCTGGCCGCGGGACACCCCGCACGTCGGTAGTCTGGGGGCATGACCGCACCGGGTTTCGTCTCGGCCCCGATGCGACATGCGGAAGGCCGTGGGCTTACTGGATGTCTGACCCCGGGTCGGGCAGCTGAACAACCCGCTCGACACTGACGGAGGCCACCCCGTCCAGTGCCTCCAGCCCGGCACGGCGCTCGTCGGCCACGGTCCCGGTGACCATGCCCAACGAGCCCAGGACCTGTTCGACCTCCATGCCGGCGGAGCGCAGGCGACCCGCGGCCTCCTCGGCCCGGTCGGCCTGCGCGTCGGTCAACGTGACGGTCACCCGGGTGCTCACGGTGCGTCGTCGCCTTGGCCGGGATCTGCAGGTTGCGGGTCCGGTGGCGCGGCCTGTGGGGCGATGACGAGGCCGGATCCCACGTCCACCGAGGCCGCGTCCAGCCGCTGGCCCACCTGGACCAGTTCGGCCCAGAGCTCGCGGCCACGCAACCCGGTGGATTCGGCCAGCAGCGCGGACACCCCCGCCGCGTGGGGGGTGGCCATGCTGGTGCCGCTGATCGTGTTGTAGCGCTTCGGCATCGGCCAGGAGGAGTACACATCCACGCCCGGACCCGCCACGTCGACCTGGCCGCCCTGCAAGGCGGAAGAGCGGGCGGAGAAGTCGGCGACCGCCAGCGCGTCGTCGACGGCCGCCACGGCCATGACGTACGGGCTATTGGCCGGGGTGCCGACAAAGCCCGGGTTCCCGGCTGAGCGCTGGGCGTTGTTCCCTGCAGCGGCGACGATCAGGGTGCCGTGCGACAGGGCCCGTTTGCCGGCAGCCACGTAGGGGGGATGGATCTCGTTCACGTCGGCGCCCAAGGACATCGAGATCACGGCGCATCCCTGCGAGATGGCCCAGTCGATGCCGGCCAGGATGCCGGCGTCGGAGCCGGAGCCTTCGTTGCTGAGCACCTTGCCCGCGTAGATCTCGGCCTCGTAGGCGATGCCGTATCCACGTCCGCCGGAGACTTGGCGAGGGCCACAGGAGGTGCCGATGCAGTGCGTGCCGTGCCCGTGCCCGTCGTGTGGCGGCTCGCCGTCGACGAAGGACTTGGCGACCACGGTGCGACCGGCGAAGTCCGGGTGGGTCTCGTCGAACCCGGTGTCCAGGACGGCGACCTTGATGCCCTTGCCCGAATACGGGGACTCGGCGGCGTGGGTCGCCAGCAACCCCCAGGTGAATTCGTCCGTCTCGGCGAACGGCTCCTGGCCGCTTTGCTCGCCCTCGGAGCGGTGTCGGCCCGCGGTCGGGGACATGATGTGGTGGACCAGTTCCGGATACAACCGCATGCGCGGCCCCTCGCCGACAGCGCGCGTGCGGAGCCCGGCCAGCTCGTCGCCCGCTGCCGTGACCACGGCCATGTTCAGCTCGGCGAAGAAGGTCCCGACGGTACCGCTCATGGCCTCACCGCGGGCCTCATCGGTATCCAGGGCCGCCAGGTCCCGGGTGTTGGCGATATGCGTCAGGCCGCCGCTGGCCAGGACGCCCATCGGGTCCGGTTCGTCGTCGTCGAAGACGACGATGTAGCGGCCGGTGTGTTCGCCGGACGGGCCGGAAAAGTCTGGATCCAACATGGCGCTGCCTCCAAGTTCGCTCCCGGGGCGGACCCCCGGTGGGGTCAGTCTAGCCCCGCCCCGTGGCCGGGGGAATGGCCCGCAGGGAACCTGCTACTGCAGCACGGAACCGCGGGTTTCCGGGGCCCGCAGGGCCATCCACGCCACGGCCAGCAGGACCAGCGCCCCGGCGGCGAGGAACGCATTGGCCAACCCGAACACCGGCCACAGCCACGCGAAGAGCAGGGGGCCGAACCCGGCCCCGAGCCGGCTGAAGGTGGAGGCCCACCCGAATCCGGAACCGCGCAGTTCCGTCGGATACAGCTCCGAGACATAGGTGTAGAGCACCGGGATCGCGATCTGGATGATGAACCCGAAGACCAGCAGCCAGGCCACGGCCAGACGGGGTTGCGACAGGGACAGGGCCACCAGCACCAGGATGACGGCGGCCAGCGGACCGGTCACGCCCAAAAGCCATTTGCGGCCCACCCGTTCGACCAGCAGGGCGGCCACGACCACGCCGGCCAAGCCGACAGCTGCCATGCCGGCGGTGCTGAACAGGGCGGCCGACTCGGCCATGCCGGCGTCGAGCAGGATGGACGGCATCCACGTCAACGCCAGGTAGTAGACGAGCAGGACCGTCAGGAACAGGCTCCAGGCCGCCGCGGTGACCCGCCAGTTGAACGCCCAGACGCGGCGCAGCTGGTCCAGCCACGACCCCGCGGAGAGGGTGGGGACCATTGCGGCATCGGGCAGCGTATAGGGCTCCTCGGTGGCACCGGTGCGGCGCACCAAGTCGTCGATGACTGCCGACGCCTCCCGCCGGCGGCCGGCACGGAGCAGGAACAGCGGGGATTCCGGAACCGATCGGCGAATCCAGAAGACGAGCAGGGCCGGCAACACCATGACCAGCAGGATCAGCCGCCAGTTCCCGGTGCCGGCCTGGATGACGGCGGAGATGAAGAAGGCCGCGGCCGCGCCAATCGGCCACCAGCCGTCCATCGCGGTCAGGACACGGCCGCGCTGCCTCGCGGGGGTGAACTCACCGACGAGCGCATAGTCGACCGGGATGCACCCGCCCAGGCCGACCCCCGCCAGGAACCGGCATGCGGCGAAGAAGAGGAAGTTCGGCGACAGCGCCCCGAGCACCGTGAACACCGAGAAGATCAGCAGCGTCCACGTGAACGCCTGGCGCCGCCCGACCCGGTCGGCGATGGTGCCCCACATGAAGGCGCCCAGCGCCATGCCGATCAGGTTCGCGGTTCCCAGCCATGCCGCCGTCGTGCGCTCGAGTCCCCATTCCTGCATGACCAGCGGGATCAGTGCGCCGTTGAGTGTGACGTCCCAGGCGTCGAACATGAAGCCGAGGCCGCCGATGATGAAGATCCGTCCCTGGACACCCCAGCGCCACGGCAGTCGCTGGACGATTTCGTCGCCGGAGCGCAGGGCGCGGTACTCGTTCATGGCGTAGGGGTCCCCTTGGGTTTGGATCCTGGCGGCTGGGAGCGGGGCGGCGGCGCCTGGGCGATGGCGTTCGGCTCCCCGGTCAAGATTATCCGTTGCGACCGCGCCTCCATGGCGCCGACATGGTCTGGGGCCGGGAAAGTGTTGCCACTACACTTGGTGGCGATCACCACACACCCGGCGGACGCACTGCGGCACGCCTGAAGGGACCCGAACCACATGTCAGAGGAAACCACCGAGCGAGGCACCGAGCTCGAACCCCCCAAAAAATGGAAGATCATCGGCCCCGGACTGGTCGTGGCGGCCACCGGCGTCGGGGCCGCCGACATGGTCTCGACCCTGGTCGCCGGCTCCAAGTTCGGCTACGGCCTGCTCTGGGCGCTGGTCGTCGGCGTCATCCTGAAGATCGTGCTCGTCGAGGGAGCCGGTCGCTACTCGCTGGCCACGGGCAAGACGATCTTCCAGGGCTGGCGCAGCCTCGGCCGTTGGCCCGTCTGGTACTTCGGCCCCTACATCATCATCTGGGGCTTCATCTACGGCGCATCGGCCATGGCATCCACCGCGCTGCCGCTGGCCGCGATGTTCCCGGAAGTTCCCCAGAACGTCTTCGCCGTCGCCACGGGGCTGGCCGGCTTCCTGCTGGTCTGGTTCAACCGGTACTCCGTGTTCGAGAAGATCACCGCGGTGCTGGTGGGCCTGATGTTCATCACGATCGTCGGCCTGGCCATCATCGCCGTGCCGGACGTGCCCGCCATGCTCGCCGGGCTCGTCCCGCGCCTGCCCCACGGTTCCGTCCTCTACACGCTGGCCCTGGCCGGTGGCGTCGGCGGGACGATCACCCTGGCCGCCTACGGGTACTGGCTGCGCGAGAAGGGCTGGGTCAAGCCCGGCTGGATGCGCGTGATGCGGATCGACAACACGATGGCCTACGTCATGACCGGCATCTTCGTGATCTCCATGATGGTCGTCGGCACGGAGGTCGTTGCCGCGGCCGGCGTCACGATCGATGCCGGGGACAAGGGGCTGATCGACCTGTCCGACGTGCTCAAGGACAAGTACGGGACCTTCATCGGCACCGCGTTCCTGGTCGGCTTCTTCGCCGCCGCGTTCTCCTCGGTCATCGGCGTGTGGAACGGCGTGTCCCTGATGTTCGCCGATTTCTGGGGCAACATCCGCGGCAAGGGCTCGGACCACAAGGATTCGCAGGCGCACGGGAAGTACTTCCGCTTCTACATCCTCTGGCTGACGTTCCCGCCGATGCTGCTGCTCCTGCTGGGCAAGCCGATCGCGCTGGTGCTGGCCTACGGGGTCCTCGGCTCGCTGTTCATGCCCTTCCTGGCGATCACGCTGCTGCCGCTGCTGAACACCCATCGGGTGCCGAAGGAATGGCGCAACCGCTGGCACACCAACACGGCGCTGGTCATCACCGCGGTGCTGTTCATCTGGCTGGGCATCTACCAGCTGGTGACCACCATCCTGAAGTACGTATAGCGGCCTCACACGCCGCCGGCACCTCGGCGGGCGCCGGACGGACCCCCAAAGGGACCCGTCCGGCGCCCGCTGCGTTTCCCCGGACACCACGCCGGGTGAAAGGCCTTATCAGGGATCGCTGGCGGGAGTAGGCTCTGGTCATGGGAGTGGATTGGACGGCTTTGGAAGAGGCAATCCGGCGATCGGCATTGCGACAGGCACGGGACGTGATCGAGCATCATCCCGACCACGTGTTCTATGCGGTGGCGCTCGACGGGGTGTCCACCGAGCCGAGCGGACGCGTCGAGCTGCCGGTCCTGGCCCTGAACTCCGAACAGGCGCTCACCCGCGACCGCGGCCCCGTGGAGGAAGCCGACCTCGTCGCCGACGAACCGGAGGAAGTCCAGGAGGACGGTGACGGGCCCGACCCGCTGAACCTGGGGACGGATTCCGACGACGGCCCCGCGGACGATGACGACGACGACGTCGATGACTCCGACTCCGACGACGATGACGGGTTCGACATCGACAGCGAACTGGACCGCCTGGAGCGGGAGGGCGAGGCCACCGAGGCCGACGCCAGCTACTACTCGGCCCGCTGGAACCCACCGGACTGGCACTGGTGCTCGATGGAGCTCTTCGACGAGTCGGCCGCCGAACTCTGGAGCCAGGCGCTGACCCGCGTGGCCGAGTCCTCCGGTTGGGAACCGACGATCCGCCGTTTCTATGAGGTGCTGCTGTCGGTGACCACCAGCCTGCGCCACGAACTGGCCCAGGGACGCAATGCGGACATCGTCGTGTATGTCTCCGACGACGACCACGCCGACGCGCTGTTGCGCCGCTGCCTGACCCCCGAGCAGCTCTCACGCCATTTCCCCGACCTCGTCGCCTAGCTGGCCCCGGACGGCGGCAGGCGGACCTCGGCCAGCACCGATCGGCCCCCCGACCTGACCTGGACCCGTTCGATCGCGGGTAGCTGGAGCGGCACCGGACAGGTGATCGCCGACTTTCCGGTGGTCGTGGCCATCCACGAGCCGACCCGGTTGGACTGGCCGGAACCGTCCAGGATCCAGAGCTCCAGCACCCCGGTCGTGGGAAGTTCCGCCGCGGTGAGCGACACCTCGGTGCCCCAGGCCTTCCGATCGAGATCCACCCGTGCCTGGACCCCGTGCCGCGAGGTCAACGCGTAGCTGGCCCCGGGGGCCGGTTCCGCGGGGCCGCGCGGGGCACCAGCCACGTAGCCGACCGCACCGCCGGCGGCCCCGGCGAGAACGGCCACGGCGGCGGCGAGCGCGAAGGCGCGGCGGCGTGCGCGCCGGCGGAGCTCGATCAGGGACTCCGGCCATGCCCCGACCGGGCGGCGCCGGCCACCGTCGGCCGTGCCGCCCGCCAGGGGGAGTGCCGCCGATGCCGCGGACCCCGTCTCCGCCGGATCGTCGCCGCCGAGGAGCTGGTTGGCTTCTTCCGCTGACAGCGCCCCGAGCCGTGCGGGCAGGTCGCGGAGCCGCGCCAGCTCGCTGCGACAGGAAGCGCAGCCGAACAGGTGTTCCTCGAAACGGCTCCGTTCTCCGGCCGAGAGCCCGCCGAGCAGGTAGGCCCCCAGGTCCCCGTGGCCCCCGTCCGCGGCGTCGATGCCGGTCATCCCTCTACCCCCATGTCCTCCAACACCGAGCGCAGTTCGCGCAATGCATAGAACGCCCGGGACTTCACGGTGCCCGCGGGGATGCCGAGGGCGGCGGCTGCCTGGGCCACGGTGAGCTGGTTGTAGTGCAGGGCCAGGACGACATCGCGGTGTTCCCTGCTGATCCGGCGCAGTGCCTCTTCCATGAGCACGCGGGTGAGCAGGGCATCGATCCGTTCGACGGCATCGGGCATGGACTCCAGCGCCGGAACCGAGCCGGACCGACGGGGGCGGCTGGAGGCCCGTCGGTAGTTGTCGATCATGACGTTGCGCGCCGTCCGGAACAGGTAGCCACGCAGGCTGCCCGAGATCTCCGGGGCCGCCTGCCAGACCTTCAGCACCGTCTCCTGCACGACGTCCTCGGCCCCGTCGGGATCACCGGAGGCGCGCCTGACGAATCCCAGCAGCGCCTCGCCATGCTCGCGGTACATCTCGGCAACCACCACCTCGTCCATTGACTGCCCGTTCCTCCGTGCCCTGCGCATGGCCTCACCTCCTGGGACGCACGCGGACGTGCCCTGGTTCACCGCCGATGCCCGGGCCCGTGGAATTCGGCCGGCCGGTCTGAACCCATGATGTTCCCCATCCGTCTTAAGCAGTAGGGGAACGGACTCCGGCCCACCCGGCCGCGGCGCCCCGCGAGGGAAGGACAAGGCCATGCGGACCATGCAGGCGCGCCGATTGGCACTGGCAGTCACGGCACTGGCGATCACGACGACGGTGCTCGCGGGTTGCGGGGGAGGCAACACCACCGCCGGGCAGGCCAGCGGAGGCGGCGGATACGGGGCGGCAGCCAGCACGACGGCAGCACCGGCCCCTACCGGATCCGATCTGGGCACCGCCTCGACCGACCTGGGGACGATCGTCGTGGACGGCAAGGGGATGACGCTCTACTACTTCACCAAGGACAGCCAGGGGACGGACACCAGCGCGTGCACCGGGGAATGCCTGGATGCGTGGCCCATCGCCAAGGCAACCGCGGAGAAGCCCACGGCCCAGGACGTCTCGGGAAAGATCGGGACGATCACGGCCGCCGATGGCGGACGGCAGCTCACGCTGGACGGCAGACCGCTGTACTACTTCGCCCAGGACAAGGCGCCCGGCGACACGCTCGGGCAAGGGCTGAACGGACTCTGGTACGTCGCCGCACCGGACGGGGCAATGGTCACCGCCTCACCCGGACAGTAGGCGGTGTGGGGGTGCCAGCAACAAAAACCGCCCGGCGTCAGGCAGGACGGTAGAGTGGGCAGCATCCCCCACCCGCTGATTTCCCAGGGAGCTTTTCGTGAGCCAAACCGTCCTTGACCGTGTCCCGCTGCGCCGGGCACTGATCTCCGTCTACGACAAGACCGGGCTCGAGGACCTGGCGCGCGGCCTGCATGCGTCCGGCGTCTCCATCGTGTCCACCGGTTCCACCGCGTCGAAGATCGCAGCGGCCGGCGTCCCGGTCACGGAGGTCTCGGAGGTCACCGGGTTCCAGGAATGCCTGGACGGCCGCGTGAAGACCCTGCACCCGCGGGTGCACGCCGGCATCCTGGCCGACCGCCGCCTGCCCGAGCACGTCCAGCAGCTCACCGACCTGGGCATCGAACCGTTCGACCTGGTCGTGGTCAACCTGTATCCCTTCGTGGACACCGTGAAATCCGGTGCCGGGCAGGATGCCGTCGTCGAACAGATCGACATCGGCGGACCCTCGATGGTCCGCGCCGCCGCGAAGAACCACCCGTCGGTCGCCGTCGTGGTGGATCCCGCCAAGTACGGGGACGTCGTCGAGGCCGCCCAGTCCGGTGGATTCGACCTGAAGACCCGCCGCCGCCTGGCGTCGCTGGCCTTCGCCCACACCGCCGCCTACGACACCGCCGTCGCCAGTTGGACCGCCGCCCAGTTCGGCGACGACGAGGCCCCGGCGAAGTTCCCGCCCTACGCCGGCGTCGCCCTCGAACGTGCCGAAACCCTGCGCTACGGGGAGAATCCGCACCAGGCCGCCGCGCTCTATGTCGACAGCTCGGCGCCCGCCGGCATCGCCCAGGCCGAACAGCTGCATGGCAAGGCCATGAGCTACAACAACTACACCGACGCCGATGCCGCGTTGCGCGCCGCCTTCGATTTCGCGGAGCCGGCGGTCGCCGTGGTCAAGCACGCCAACCCGTGTGGTGTCGCGGTCGCCACGCCCGGTGCCGATGACCCGATCGCCGATGCGCACCGCAAGGCCCACGCCTGCGATCCGGTCTCCGCCTACGGTGGAGTGATCGCCGCCAACCGTACCGTCACCGCCGCGATGGCCGAGACGATCCGCTCGATCTTCACCGAGGTCGTCATCGCTCCGGGCTTCGAACCTGCCGCCCTGGAGGTCCTCACGGCCAAGAAGAACATCCGCCTCCTCCAGCTCCCCGCCGGCTACGAGCGCGACGGCGTCGAGTACAAGCAGATCTCCGGGGGCATGCTCCTACAGGCCTCGGACCGGATCGATGCGGACGGCGACGACCCGTCCAACTGGACGCTGGCTGCCGGGGAGGCCGCCGATGAGGAGACCCTGGCCGATCTGGTCTTCGCCTGGCGGGCCATCCGGGCCGCCAAGTCCAACGCCATCCTGCTCGCGCGTGGCGGAGCCACCGTCGGCGTGGGCATGGGGCAGGTCAACCGGGTTGATTCCTGCCGGCTGGCCGTAGAACGCGCCAACACGCTTGGCGTCTCCGTCGAGTCCGACGTCGATGCCGCCGGTGGCGCCGCAGGAGCCGCGGATGCCTCATCGGAAGAGCGCGCCCGCGGTGCCGTCGCCTCCTCCGACGCGTTCTTCCCGTTTGCCGACGGGTTGCAGATCCTCATCGACGCCGGCGTGAAGGCCGTGGTCCACCCGGGCGGCTCGATCCGGGACGAGGAAGTCGTCGCGGCGGCCCAAGAGGCCGGCATCACGATGTACTTCACCGGAGCACGCCACTTCTTCCACTAACAGGCCGGCGCCTCCCGGCGCCCATCAGCACGACAGCTCGGCCGGTGCCCCCAAACGGGGCACCGGCCGTTGCCGTTCGGGCCGCGCCGGCGGCACCGCATCTCATCCGAAGTGGTGACGTCATCGACAGCGATTGTCGATGGATTTGAAGCCCGGACCGATCTAGGGGGATCCCTTGGTGAATGCAACGATGGTCCAGATGATGGCAGCAGCCGAACCCACCGGCGATGGCCAGGGCAACCTGATGGTCGGCCTCGTCATCGGTGTCGTGGCGGTGGTGGCGGCCATCTGGTGGGTCGTCCACCGGTACCGTGCCGCCCGTCGTCCCGCCGCCAGCCGTGCCGAGCACGAGATGCTGCGCGAGGTCCATCGCGAACGCCCGGAGGAAAAGGCCGTCCGTGCCCGAACGGCCGCGAAATACCTGCGGCGAGGCGGGTTCTAGCCGCGCCTAGCGCCGGGCCGTGAGGACCTGGTGGGCCAGGGCCGAGGCGGGATCGAGCCGGGGCAGCATGGCGGCGCCCTCCAGCGAGGTCGCCAGCGGTTCGCGGACTTCGAGATGCGGCCACAACGCAGCGAGTCGAGCGGTGAGTTGCGAGCGCACCCGCTCACCGCGCAGCACACCGCCCAGGAAACAGACGACCGGGGCCTCGGACCGGTCTTCGCCGACCCGACGCAATCCGGTGGCCACGGCCACGGCCAGCTCCTCGGCGGCGCTGTCGCATATGCCGCGGGCCACCTCATCGGTCTCGGCCAACCGGGCGACGTGGGCGGCATACGATGCGGTGCGGCGGATGCGGTCCGGATCGCGCTGCAGATCCACATAGGCCTGGGCCAGGTCGGGGAACTCGGCGAGCATGACCTCCGTGAGCGCGGTCTGCGGCCCCCGCCCGTCGAACGCGCGCATGACCGCGACGAGGGCCTCGCGGCCCAGCCAGTAGCCCGAGCCGGCGTCGCCCATGATGTAGCCCCAGCCATCGATGCGCACGACGTCGGCGGCACCGACCGCCAGCGTCACGGAGCCGGTTCCCGCGGCGATGACGGCCCCGGGTTCGTCGCCGAGGGCGCCGAGGTAGGAGCTGACCGAATCGTGGACCAGGTGGATGGTGGACACGCCGTAGCCGGTGGTGGCGGACAGCAGGGCGGGGGCCAGGCTCTCGCCGTCGGTCAGCCCGGAGAGGCCAGCGGAAATGGTCGTGAAGTCCAGCCCGGAGGCCGCGCGTGCCTGGCCGACCACGTCGGCGATCTGCGGGGCCAACGGCCGGTCGGTGAGGATGCCGCGGGATTCGTGGATCGGCACGTCGGCCCGTACTGTGCCGTCCGCGTTGCGCACCTGCGCACGGATGCCCGTCTGTCCACCATCGATCGCCAATGCCGCTTCGGGCATTCTCGCCGCCCTTCATCGGTCCGTGAGTTCTTCGCCGCGGGGGCGACTCAGACATCATACCGGGGCCCCGGTCCCTTGTGAGGTTGGACACGGCGCCCGGGCGCGGACCGCGGGATGTGGCGAATCGCACAAATGGTGGCCTGGGGCAACCGGTAGGGTGGCGGTGACGGATGCCACATGGCCGTCCGTCGCGAACGTCCACCACGATCCACTGGAGCCACCGCATCATGAAGTTCCCCAGCGTCCTGGGCGCCGGCATTGCCGTCGCCGCCGCATCCCTCGCCCTGGCCGGCTGCGCCGCCGACGAGCCCGCCGCCGATTCGTCCCCGGCCTCCTCGGACACCGTCACCGTCCCGGCACCCGAGACCAACCCGCAGATGAAGGCCGAAGGCGCCGCCGGGCTCTCCGCCACCACGTACTACTACTACGAGGCCATGACCTACGCCCAGCAGACGGGCAAGACAGACCAGATGCTGGCCGTCACGGAGGACTGCACGGCCTGCACGAAGACCGCGGCGGCCATCGCCAAGGTCTACGCCGACGGCGGCAAGATCGAGGGCGGCCAGCCCAAGCCCCAGAACGTCGCCGCGATCGGCGAGGTCGACAAGAAGGGCCAGCTGAGCGCCGTCGTCCCCTTCATGCAGGACGCGCAGAAGACCCTGGACGCGGACGGCAAGGTCGTGGACGAAACCGAGTGGGATGCCGACGGGACCACCTATACGGTCACCGGGCGCTACGCCGACGGCGACTGGAAGATCACCTCGCTGAAGGAGACCCCGAACGCGAAGGCCCCCGACGCCGAGTAGGCGTACCGCGTACTGCAGGGTATCCAGGACGACGCCGGTGCCCGCCCTTCGCGGGGCGGGTGCCGGCGGTGTCTCATCCCGGTACGGAATATGGGCTGGAGGGGCCTCTCGGGTAAGTTGGAGACGTTGAGATCATCACGTTGATCTCCCCAAACCGTTGACCTTCAGGGAGATGCCTCACCCATGGCAAAGATTATCTATACCCACACCGACGAAGCGCCGATGCTGGCCACCTACTCCTTCCTGCCCGTCGTCGAGGCCTTCGCCTCGACCGCCGGCGTGGACGTCGAGACCCGCGACATCTCGCTCGCCGGCCGCATCATCGCCGTCTTCGGTGACTTCCTGACCGAGGAGCAGCGCCAGCCGGACGCGCTGGCCGAACTCGGTGCCCTTGCGCAGACGCCCGAGGCGAACATCATCAAGCTGCCGAACATCAGTGCCTCGATCCCGCAGCTGAAGGCCGCGATCGCCGAGCTCCAGTCCCAGGGCTACGCCCTGCCGGACTACCCGGACAACCCGTCCTCGGACGAGGAAACCGACATCCGTTCCCGCTATGACCGCATCAAGGGCTCGGCCGTGAACCCGGTCCTGCGCGAGGGCAACTCGGACCGCCGCGCACCCCTGTCCGTGAAGAACTACGCCCGCAAGAACCCGCACACCATGGGCGCCTGGAGCAAGGACTCCAAGACCAACGTCGCCACCATGGACGGCGGCGACTTCCGCGCCAACGAGAAGTCGGTCGTGATGGCCGACGACGACCAGCTCGAGATCCGCTTCACCGCCGAGGACGGCACCACCAAGGTCCTCAAGAAGGCCTTCCCCGTCCTGAAGGGCGAGGTCATCGACGGTACGTTCATGTCCGCGGCGAAGCTCGACGAGTTCCTGGCCGCCCAGGTCGCCCGCGCCCAGGACGAGGGCGTGCTCTTCTCCGCCCACCTGAAGGCCACCATGATGAAGGTCTCAGACCCCATCATCTTCGGCCACGTCGTGAAGGCCTTCTTCCCCGACCTCTTCGCCACCTACGGCGATGACCTCGAAGCCGCGGGCCTGAGCGCCAACAACGGCCTGGCAGCCATCCTCGGCGGACTCGACGAGGTCTCCGACAGCGTGCGCGACGGGGTCAAGGCGGCCATCGAGAAGGGCCTGGCCGAGGGCCCGGCCATCGCCATGGTGGATTCCGACAACGGCATCACCAACCTGCACGTCCCCTCCGACGTCATCGTGGACGCCTCGATGCCGGCCATGATCCGCACCTCGGGCCACATGTGGGGCGCCGACGGCGGCGAGCACGACACCCTGGCCGTCCTGCCCGACAGCTCCTACGCCGGTGTCTACCAGGCGGTCCTCGACGACTGCCGCGCCCACGGCGCCTACGACCCGACCACGATGGGCACCGTCCCGAACGTCGGCCTGATGGCCCAGGCCGCCGAGGAATACGGCAGCCACGACAAGACCTTCGAACTCGCCACAGCCGGCACCGTCCAGGTCGTCAACACCGGCGGACAGGTCCTCATCGAACACAAGGTCGAGCAGGGTGACATCTGGCGCGCCTGCCAGACCAAGGACATCCCGATCCGCGACTGGGTCAAGCTGGCCGTCACCCGCTCCCGCGCCTCCGAGACCCCCGCGGTCTTCTGGCTCGACGAGACCCGCGCCCACGACCGCAACCTGATCGCCAAGGTCGACGAGTACCTCGCCGAGCACGACACCGAGGGCCTGACCCTGGAGATCATGTCCCCGATCGAGGCCACCGCCTACACGCTCGATCGCATCCGCCGCGGCGAGGACACCATCTCCGTCTCCGGCAACGTGCTGCGCGACTACCTCACCGACCTCTTCCCGATCCTCGAACTGGGCACCTCGGCGAAGATGCTCTCCGTGGTCCCGCTGATCAACGGCGGCGGACTGTTCGAGACCGGTGCCGGCGGTTCCGCCCCCAAGCACGTCTCGCAGCTGCTGAAGGAAAACCACCTGCGCTGGGATTCCCTCGGCGAGTTCCTGGCCCTGGCCGTCAGCTTCGAGCACCTGGCCACCACCACGGGCAACGCCCGCGCCCAAGTGCTGGCCGACACGCTGGACGCCGCCACCGGCACCTTCCTGCTGGAGAACAAGTCGCCCAAGCGCAAGGTCGGCGAGCTCGACAACCGCGGCAGCCACTTCTACCTGGCCATGTACTGGGCCCAGGAGCTGGCCAAGCAGGAGAAGGACGCGGAGCTGGCGGCGGCCTTCGCCGAGATCGCCAAGGACTTCGCCACGAACGAGGATGCCATCAATGCCGAACTGCTCGGTGTGCAGGGTGTCGCCGTGGATCTCGGCGGCTACTACCGTCCCTCGGATGAGGCCGCGACGCAGGCCATGCGCCCGTCCGCCACGTTGAACCGCGTGCTGGACACGCTGTCCCGGAAGTAGGGCAGTCGCCGGCACTGCCGGTTTCCAGAGCACGACGACGGCGTGTTGCCCGGTGATGGCCACCGGGCGGCGCGCCGTTTGCCGTTCCACGGTGGGGGGTCCTTTCAGGCGCGCTCTTCCCCGCGCCGCGTGCCACCCTTAGGGTGGGCAGATGACACTGACACTGGGCATGGTCACCATCGACACCACAGACGCCGAAACGCTGGCTCGCTGGTGGGCCGAGCAGACGGATGCGGTGGTCTCCCAGACCAACGATGGCTGGTTCGTGGTGCTCGAAGGCGGAGGGCTACCGGTGATGCTGGCTTTCCAGAAGGTCGACGAGCCGACCGCCGGTAAAAACAGGATCCATCTCGATCTGGGGGCTCCCGACCTCGACGCCGAAGTTGATCGGCTGCTCGCTGCCGGAGCGACGCTCATCGGACGCCGGGGCGACGATAGCTTCCGCTGGGTCACGCTCGCTGATCCCCAAGGCAACGAGTTCGACGTGGCCCAGCACGCCTGAGGCCTCAGGTTGTACTCACCCAAGGGAAGGGTGTCCGACCCGCATGGCCCACTCCGTCAGGAGGGCTTGGAGAAGGCCAGCTTTTTCATGGGGAAGCGCATGCCCGGCTTCCGCAAGCACCGCCAGTGTCGCGTGCGGATGCTGCCGGGCTGCGTCCATGGCGGCCGCATAGCCTACCGTGGCGTCCTGCCGGCCCGCGATGACCAACGTCGGGCCAGCATAGGGAGTTGCCATTGGGCACGTGAATTCCCAACGTTCGCCGATGCGACCGAGCGCCGCCCAGTCGGCCAACGCAGCTGCCGGCGCGATGTAGCGCTCGTACCGCTCCAACATCTCGGGGGTCTGGACCACGAAGTAGCTTCGGAAACCGTCGTCGCCGATACCATCGGTTTCGACGACGGCCCGGTGTTCCGGGACTTCGCGGATGCCTGGCAGCAATGGACAGACCATGGCCAGACCCTTCACCCGCTCCGGCCGGGTTCCTGCCATGGCCTGTGCGTAGTGGGCACCAGCCGAGTGCCCGACGACAAGGTAGCCGTCGCGGCCGCAGACCGCGTCGGCGAACCGGGACAACGTGTCCAGGACATCGTCGGCGCTGCGCAAGGTGCCGGGGGCAGGTGTACGGCCCATGCCGGGCAGGTCCGGATAGATCCGTCGGAATCCCCGGAGGCGGCTGAAGGCCGGCTCGAAGCATGCCTCGGCCTCGCGATGATCGACACCGGCGCCGTGCAGGACCAGCACGGTTTGCCCGGACCCGTGCTCCACATAGTGGACATCGACGTTGCCCGCGTTCGCTGAGGCCATGCCGGCAATGTAGCAAGAACGTCCGGCCAAGGACAGAGTCGGCAGCTTGTCAGTCGGAGGTGTCCGTCGCGAGCGTCGGCGAGGCCGCCAGCAAGGCCCGCGTGTACTCGTGCCGTGGCTCGGCGAAGACCTGCTCGGTGGGACCGCTCTCGACGATCCGCCCGTCGCGCATGACGGCCAGCCGATCGCTGACATGGCGGACGACGGCTAGGTCGTGCGAGATGAACAGGTAGCCCAGCCCGAGCCGGGCCTGCAGGTCATCGAGCAGGTCGAGGATCTGCGCCTGCACCGACACGTCCAGGGCGGACACCGGTTCGTCGCAGATGAGCACACGGGGGCCGGGAGCCAGGGCCCGGGCGATGGCGACCCGCTGGCGTTGCCCGCCGGAGAGCGTGGACGGGTGGCGCCCCGCCAACGCCGGTTCCAGGCCGACCAGCTGCAGCAGGCCCGCCGGGTCGTGGGCACCTTCGGGCGCGCCGCCGGTCGTGGCTGCGGCCAGCGCGTCGGCCAGGATGGCGCCCACCCGCCGCCGGGGGTCGAACGAGCTGAGCGGGTCCTGGTAGATGGCGCCCAGACGTGTCCGCCGGGGACGCCTGGACGCCTCCGGCAGCGGCACCCATGGCTCGCCGAACAGCTTGACCGTTCCGGACGCCGGAACGTCCAGGCCCAGGAGGATTCGCGCCGTCGTGCTCTTGCCCGATCCCGAAGCGCCGACCAGGCCGAGGGTCCGCCCCGCTTCGACCCGCAGGCTGACATCGTCGGCCGCATGAAGGATGCCTCCGCCGGGGACCGGGAAGGCGCGCACCAGGTTCCTGGCCTCCAGGACCGGTCCTCCGATCGACGGCGAGGAGTCCAGCAACTTGGCGTCCGGGGCATGTGGCCTGGCATCTGACCTGCCGGTCGGGGCGGAGAGCCGGGTGCCCCGCGGACGGCCGGCGGGGACGGCGCGCAGCAGCATCCGCGTGTACTCGTGCTCCGGCGAGGTGAGGACTTGGTCCGTCGGCCCCTGTTCGAGGATCCGGCCGCCGCGCATGATCGCCACCCGGTCCGCGACCGCGGAGACGACCGCCAGGTCGTGGCTGATCAGCAGCAGCGAGGACCCACCGGCACGCAGCCCGGCCAGCAGGTCGAGGACCTGGGCCTGGGCTTCGGCGTCGAGTGCCGTGGTGGGTTCGTCGGCGATCAACAGGTCGGGATCCAGGGCCATGGCCGCGGCGATGAGGGCTCGCTGGCGCATTCCCCCGGACAGCTCGCCGGCTCGCCGTCCGGCATCGGCTGCCGCGAGTCCCATGGATTCCAGCAATCCAGCGACCTTCGCCGCCCGCTCGGCTGGGGACAGTGCGGTATGCAGGCGCAGCGCATCGTCGATCTCCCGGCCGACCGTCCGCAGCGGGTCCAGCGAGACGAGTGCATCCTGGAGCACCAGGCCGATCCGCGATCCGCGCAGTCGGCGCCAGGCGCGTTGCCCGGCGCCGGAGAGGTTGGTTCCGTCGAAGTCCAACGTGCGCACGGCGACCCGGGAACCGCGGCCGGCCAGACCCAGCAACGCACGCGCGGTGACCGACTTGCCGGAACCGGATTCGCCCACCAGGGCCAGGCATTCGCCCCGGCCGATGTACAGGGACACGTCCTGGACGACGGGTGTGCCGCCGAAACCGACGTCGAGCCCGTCGACGCGCAACAGGGGTGCGGCGCTCATGCGCCCACCGCCCGGCGTTGCAGGGACCGGCCCAGCACGGTGCTCGAGGCCGCCGTGGCGACGATCGCCAACCCGGGGAAGAACGTCATCCACCAGGCGAACCCCAGATAGGTGCGCCCGGCGGCGAGCATGGCCCCCCATTCCGGTGCCGGGGGCGCCTCGCCCAATCCCAGGAAGCTCAGCGCCGACGCCCATACCACTGCCTGCCCGATGCCGAGGGTGGCCAGCACCAGTACCGGCCCCAGGGCGTTGGGCAACAGGTGCCTCGCGAGGATCCGGGCGGGGGAGTGGCCGAGCACGCGGGCCGCCTCGATCATCGGCGAGGTGCGCAAGGCGCGCACCTGGGTGCGGATGATGCGGGCGTAGCCCGGAGCGGTGGACAACCCGACGGCGACGATCGTGGTCGCCACGCCCGGGCCGGCCAACGCGATGAAGACCAGGGCCAGCAACAGCCCGGGCAGCGCGAGCAGGACCTCGACGATGCGCCCGACCCCGGCATCCAACCAGCGCCCACCGAGGCCGGCGGCCAGCCCGAGCAGCAGCGCCAGGCCGAGGCCGAGCGCCGTGGCCGCGGCCCCGATGAGCAGCGAGGGACGGGCCCCGTGCACGATGCGTGAATAGATGTCCCGGCCCGACTCGTCGGTGCCCAGCCAATGCGCGCCGGACGGGCCGCGGAACGCCGCAACCGGGTCGATCGCCAGCGGATCGGCCGGGGCCAGCCATCCGGGAACCAGCGCGGCGAGCACCAGGAACAAGGCAGTCAGTGCCGCCACGGCGGGCAGGACGTTGCCGGCCCGCAGCCAGCCGGCCCGTGGCCGGCGCCGGAGGGTTCCGGCGCGGCGCGTCGAGGCGTTGCCCATGCCGCTCACCGGTCCCTCGTCCGCGGGTCGATGGCCCGTTCTGCCAGCTCGGAGACGGCCATGACCACCACGTAGGCCAGCGCCGAAACCAACGCGACCCCGGTGACCAGCGGGACGTCGCGCAGGGTCACCGCCTGCAGCAGGCTGCGCCCCAGGCCCGGGCGGGCGAAGATCGATTCGACGACGACGGCACCGGAGACCAGGGATCCCAGCGCCCACCCGGACAGGGCGACGCCGGGCAGCGCGGCGTGCCGCAACGCATGGCGGAGCACGACGCCGGACTCGGACTCCCCGCGGGCGTGGGCCGAGAGGGCGAAGGGGGAGTTCATGGCGGTGAGCATCGATTCGCGCATCACCTGGCCCAGGAACCCGGCCAGCGGCAGCGCCAGCGTGACGACGGGCATGACCAGGCCGGCGGCGCTGCCGTTGCTCACCGGTGGCAGCCAGCCCCAGGCGGTGGAGAAGAGCAGCACCAGCACCGAGCCGAGCCAGAAGTGCGGCACGGAGGCCGCCGCGATCTCCAGGGCGGAACCGACCACCGCGGCACCCCGGCCGCCGAGCCCGGACCACAGCGCCAATCCCAACGCCAGGATCCACGCCAGCACCCACGCGCCAACGGCCAGCCCGAGCGTGCCCGGCAGCTGGTCGGCCAGCAGCTGCACGACCGGGACCTTCAGCGCGTATGACGTCCCCAGGTCCCCGGTCGCCAGGCGGCCCAGCTGGGAGAGGTACTGCACCCACAGGGGCTCATCGAGCCCGTACTCGGCGCGGGCGGCCTCCAGGGCCGCGGCGGAGGCCTGCGATCCCGGCCCGCCCATGATGGCCTCGGCCGGGTCCCCGGGGATCAGCCGGATGGCCAGGAAGATCAGCGTGGCGACGGCCCACAGCACGAACACGGCGGAACCGATCCGGCGGACCAGCCAGAACCCGGCGCCACGCCAGCGCCCGGCCCGAGGCACGACGGCGGTGCCTCCCGGGCGGGGAAAGCCGCCACCGGAGGAGCCGAGCAGTGCCGTATCAGCCATGCGCCGCCGTCGTGCCTAGTCCTGCAGCCAGGTGTCGTGGAACGTGGGGGAGGCCACCGCGGTGGTGGCCCCGACGCCCTGCACCTTCGGGCCATACAGGAAGTGGTTCTGCTGGTCGTACAACGGCAGGATGTAGTAGCCGCCGAGCACGATCTGCTGGGCCTGCGTGTACTTGTCCTTGCGCTCCTGCTGGTCGGTGGTGGCGTTGGCGGACTCCAGCAGGGCGTCCAGCTTCTTGTCCTTCACCTGGGCGTGGTTGGAGAAGTAGCCCGAGGGCGCGGGCACGGTGTTGGAGGTGTGGAAGAGGGTGCGCAGCACGTCCGGGCCGACCTTCGTGTACGGGGCGGACACCAGGTCGTAGTCGTTCTCGCCGAGCACGCCGTACCAGCTGGAGAGGTCCAGCAGGTGGAGCTTGACCTCGAATCCGGCCTCCTTCGCGGTGGCCTGGAGCTGCTGGAAGAGCGACTGCTCCGCCGGCACCGACTGGTTGGTGCTCACCGGGAAGGACAGGGTCAGGCGTTTGCCGTCCTTCGTGCGGTAGCCGGCGGCGTCGCGCTGGTCCCAGCCGGCGGCGTCGAGCAGCCGGTTGGCCTCCTGGAGGTCGCGGCCGAAGAGCGAGGGGTCGGAGTAGCCCATCGGCTCGACGCTGGACAGGGCCGAGTAGGAGCGCTTCGCGGTGTCGAAGAACAGCGAGGAGATGCCGTCGTCGACGTTGACGGCGCGGACGAAGGCCTCTCGGACCTTTTCGTCATCGAACGGGGCCTTGGAGGAGTTCAGTTCGATCCGGTTCGAGGCGCCCGGGCGCGGGGCGTCGAGGTGGCCGATGTTGTCCGAGCCCTCGGCGGACTTGATGGTGTCCGGTTGGGCGTTGTCGATGATGTCCACGGTGCCCGACTGCAACGCGGCGTAGCGGGTGGCGGCCTCCGGGATGAACTTCCAGGTGATGCCCTCCAGGTAGGCCGGCCCGTCGTGGCCGGCACCCTTGACCGGCGGCGTGTAGTCCTCGTTGCGGACCAGCTCGACGGAGTCCTGCTTGGTCCACTTCTTGACGGTGAACGGGCCGGTGCCCACCGGCGAGGCGCAGTTCTCGGCCTGGCTGCGCGCCAGCGCCTTCGCCGATTCCATCGCGACCCACGGCATGGAGAACGATTCGAGCAGGGCGGAATCCGGGGCCGAGAGGTTCAGCTTCAGCGTCGTGTCGTCCACGACGTCCATGGTCTTGATCTTCGCCACGGCCAGGTAGCCGGTGGAGGAGGCGGTGTCCGGGTCCTGCAGGTGCTCGATGTTGGCCTTGACCGTGGCCGCGTCGAAGGCGGTACCGTCGGTGAACGTGATCCCGTCGCGCAGCTTCAGCGTCCACGTCTTGCCGTCGGCGGAGGCCTCGGCACCGGAGGCCAGCCAGGGGATGATCCTGCCGTCGTCGTCCTTGGTGTACAGGGTCTCGAGGTACTGCCCGGCCAGCAGCGCCTGCGGATAGTTTCCGCCCACATGCGGGTCAAGACAGGTCGGCTCGGCGTCGCCGGACGCGTATACCAGGGTGCCGCCGCTGGCCGGATCGCCGGCGGCCGATGGTTCGCCGTTGCCGCCGGAGCCGGCGCACCCGGCCAACAGGAGCGCGGCGGCGAGCAGGCCGGCCACGGTGGTTGCCGGGCGTGCGGAACGGGGGATTGCGGGCATGGCTGACTTCCTCGACAGGTGCTGGGGTGCCGGCAACCCGGGCTGCGGGTCGACGGCGGTGCGGTGCGGTGGTGCGCTGAGCGCCCCATCATCCTAGTCCAGACACCTGCGCCGCGCCGTGGCACAGGTCATGCCGTCTCCCCGGGCGGGAGGGTCACAATTACCCACAATGCCCACCGGCTTGGAATCATGTTGCCCATGTCAACCACACCAGAGAATCCAGATGGCCGCGATGGCCGGGCAACGGCCACGTCCGAGCAGGCGGCCGCCCCCGCAGCGCCGAACGCCGCCGAGGAGCACAGCGCCCGCGTGGCCGTCACGCTGTTCCCGCTGCTGATCCTCGCCGGGGGAGCCATCGCGTTGTTCCTTCCGGACCCGTTCCTGGGGTGGGCGCCGTTCATCAACCCCGGCCTGATGGTCATCATGTTCGGCATGGGCCTGACGTTGACGCTGCCCGACTTCTCCCTGGTCGTCCGCCAGCCGTTGCCGGTGCTGCTCGGGGTGATCGCCCAGTACATGATCATGCCGCTGGCCGGCCTGGGCGTCTCGACCGTGCTGGGCCTGTCACCGGCCCTGGCGGCCGGCGTCATCCTGGTCGGCTGCGCGCCCGGCGGGACCGCATCGAACGTGGTCACCTACCTGGCCAAGGGCGATGTCGCCCTCTCGGTGACGATGACCAGCGTCTCGACGCTGATCGCCCCGATCTTCACCCCGCTGCTCACCCTGTGGCTGGCCGGGCAGTACATGCCGGTCGACGCCGGGTCGATGGCGCTGTCGATCGTGCAGATCGTGCTGATCCCGGTGGTATTGGGTCTCATCGCCCGGATGGTTGTCCCACGCCTGGTCGCCGCAGTGTTGCCGGCCCTGCCCTGGGTCTCCGTGCTGGCGATCACGTTCGTGGTCATCGCCGTCGTCGCGGGCAGCGCCGCGGCGATCTTCAGCGCCGGGCTGCTGATCCTCGCCGCGGTCATCCTGCACAACGGGCTCGGATACCTGCTCGGCTACGGCGCGGCCAAGCTCTTCCGCCTGCCGATTCCCTCGCGCCGGACCATGGCCATCGAGGTCGGCATGCAGAACTCCGGGCTGGCCGCGGGCCTGGCCAAGACCTATTTCGCCCCCGAGGCGGCCCTGCCCGGTGCCGTGTTCTCCGTCTGGCACAACGTCTCCGGTGCGATCCTGGCCGCCATCTGGCGGCGCAGCAGCTCCAGCGCCCGGTAGCCGCCGGCCCCGGGCAGCGACCCCGGCATGAGAAGGAGGGCGTGCGACGGCGGGATGATCCGCCGTCGCACGCCCTCCTTCGGGGGGTGCTGTGGTGCTACTTGGTGATCGGGCCGAGCACCGGGTCGTTCACGTAGGCTTCCTTCACGTTGGCCTTGGTGACGATCTGGGGTTCGAGCAGGTAGGCCGGGACGGTCTTCACTCCGTTGTCGTAGGACTCGGTGTCGTTGACCTCGAGCTCCTTGCCCTGCTGCAGGTCCTTGACCATGGAGGTGGCGTGCTCCACCAGGGCGCGGGTGTCCTTGTTGATGGTGGAGTACTGCACGCCCTTCATGATGGACTTCACCGATTCGACCTCGGAGTCCTGGCCGGTGACGATCGGGGTCTCCTTGCCGGCGGCCTTGACCGAGGTCAGGGCGGCGCGGGCCAGCGTGTCGTTCGGGGAGAGGATGCCGTCGAGCTTCTTGGAGCCTGAGTAGTTGCCGGTCAGGATCGTGTCCATGCGCTTCTGGGCGTTCTCGGCCTTCCAGCCCTGGGTGACTGCCTGCTCGAAGGTCTTCTGGCCGGAGCCGACCTTGAGGGTGCCGTCGTCGATCTTGGGCTGCAGCACGTCCATGGCGCCGTCGAAGAACACCTTCGCGTTGGCGTCATCCGGGGAGCCGGCGAGCAACTCGATGCTGTAGGGACCGTTGCCCTTCTTTTCCTTCAATCCGTCCAGCAGCGCCTGGCCCTGCAACTGGCCGACCTTGAAGTTGTCGTACGCCACGTAGTAGTCGACGTCCTTGGTGTTCAGCAGCAGCCGGTCGTAGGCGATGATGGTGGCCCCGGCCTCCTTGGCGGCCTTGAGCTGGTTGCCCAGCTGCTTGCCGTCGATGGCACCGACGATGATGACCTTGGCGCCCTTGGTGATCATGGCGTTGATCTGGTTCTGCTGTTCGGCGACGCCGCCGTTGGCGAACTGGACATCGGCCTTGAAGCCGGCATCCTTGAGGTCCTTGTTGAACAGGTTTTCCGCCAGGACCCAGTTCTCGCTGGTCTTCTGCGGCAGGGCGACGCCGATGGTGGCGCCCTGGTCGAACCCGGCGGCGGAGGATTCCGCACCGGCATCGGTGTTGGCGTCCTGGCGGCCGCAGCCGGTCAGCGCCAGCGCGGCGATCGCGGTAACCGCCGCGAACTTTGTTGCCTTGCCCATGATTTTCATTGATTTCCCTTTTCTGGTGTGAGAGAGGTGGAGCAGGTGGGGTTCAGGCCCTGGTGGGGATCTTGTCCTCGGCGGCTTCGACGGCCTCCGCTTGGGGCTTGTTCTTGGTGAGCAGCCCGCGGGAGAGCATCCCGGTGATGGACGGCTTGCCCTGTGACTTGTTGTAGACGTCGAAGGCGACGGCGGCCAGCAGCACCAGGCCCTTGATGATCTGGGTGGCATCGGCGCCCACGCCGAGCAGCTGCAGGCCGTTGTTCAGCACGGCCATCACCAGGCCGCCGATGATCGACCCGACGACGGTGCCGACACCGCCGGTCACCGCGGCGCCGCCGATGAAGACCGCGGCGATGGCGTCGAGCTCCCACATCATTCCGTCCGAGGGGCCCGAGGCGGTGGAGCGGCCGACGAAGATCATGCCCGCCAGACCGGCGAGGATGGCCATGTTCATCATGACCATGAAGTTGACCTTCTTCGAGCGGACGCCCGAGAGCTCCGCAGCATGGCGGTTGCCGCCGACGGCGTAGATGTGGCGGCCGATGACGGTGCGCGAGGAGATGAATCCGTAGAAGAGCACCAGGCCGATGAGGATGATGCCCGGGATCGGGAGCGAGGTGCCGGGGCGGCCGGTGGCGAAGAGGTAGGTGGCGTAGAGGATGGCCGCGCTGATCAGGGCCAGCTTGGTGGCCTGCACCCACATCGGTGCCACCACGGCGCCCAGCCGTGCGGCCTTGGCCCGGCCGCGCAGCCCCATGGTGACGACGAGCGCCACGGTGGCCAGGCCCAGGAGCACCGTGAGGTTGTTGTATCCGGTGTTGGGGCCGATCTCGGGCAGGTAGCCGGCACCCAGGTACTGGAAGTCCTCCGGCACCGGGATGGTGTTCGACTTGCCGACGAACTGGTTCAATCCCCGGAAGAGCATCATGCCGGCCAGCGTCACGATGAAGGCCGGGATGCCGATGTACGCCACCCAGAACCCCTGCCAGGCGCCGATGACGGCACCCAGGGCCAGGCCGAGCAGGACGCCGGCCCACCAGGGCAGGTCCCAGTCGCGGATCGCCAGGGCCACCGTGATGCCCACGAAGGCGGCGATGGAGCCGACGGAGAGGTCGATGTGGCCGGCGATGATCACCAGTACCATCCCGATGGCCAGGATCAGGATGTAGGCGTTGCCGTTGAGCAGGTTCATCAGGTTGCCGGAGGTCAGGGTCACGCCTTCGGTCATGATCTGGAAGAAGACCACCAGGGCCACCAGGGCGAAGATCATGCCGAATTGGCGGGTGTTGCCGCCAAAGAGCTGCTTGATCGCATTCATTGTTAGTTCCTTGGTTCGCGGGGTTTGCGGGGGAGGCCGGCCGGAGTGGCCTAGGCGGGGACGCGGCTTGAGGTCATGAGCCGCATGAGGTGTTCGGGGGTGGCCTCGGATTTGTCGACGACGCCGGTGACGGCGCCTTCGAAGATGGTGTAGATCCGGTCCGAGAGGCCCAGCAGCTCGGGCAGCTCCGAGGAGATGACGATGACGCCCTTCCCCTGGTTGGCCAGTTCCTGGATGATGCCGTAGATCTCGAACTTCGCACCGACGTCGATGCCGCGGGTGGGCTCGTCCAGGATCAGCAGGTCCGGCTGCGTGAACATCCACTTGGCCAGCACCACCTTTTGCTGGTTGCCGCCCGAGAGCTTGTTGACGCCTTCCTCCACGGAGGGGGTCTTGGTGCGCAGCGTCTTGCGGTAGTGCTCGGCGACCTCGAATTCCCGGTTGCGGTCCACGATGGAGCGCGGGCTGATCTCCTTGAGGTTGGCGGCGACGGTGGTGGCCTTGATGTCGTCCAGCAGGTTCAGCCCCAGGGTCTTGCGGTCCTCGGTGACGTAGCCCAAACCTGCGTCGATGGCCTGGGCGACATTGCGCAGGACGATGTCCTGACCGTTCAGGGTGATGGTCCCGGAAACGAACTTCCCGTAGGAACGCCCGAAGATGGAACGGGCGAGCTCGGTGCGGCCGGCACCCATCAAGCCGGCGAACCCGACGATTTCGCCGCGGCGGACGAAGAAGCTGGAGTCCTTGCAGACCATCCGGTCCGGGATTTGCGGGTGGGCGACGTTCCAGTGGTTGACCTCGAAGAACTTCTCGCCGATCTGGGGCGTGTGGTCCGGGAACCGTGATTCCAGCGTCCGGCCCACCATGCCCTTGATGATGCGGTCCTCGTTGACGCCGTCGTTGGCGACGTCCAGGGTCTCGATGGATTCCCCGTCGCGCAGGATGGTGATGGAATCGGCGACCTGTTCGATCTCGTTGAGCTTGTGCGAGATCATGATCGAGGTGATGCCCTTGCCCTTGAGTCCGCGGATCAGGTCCAGTAAATGCTGGGAGTCGGATTCATTCAGTGCCGCGGTGGGTTCGTCGAGGATGAGCAGCTTCACCGACTTGTTCAGTGCCTTCGCGATCTCCACCAGCTGCTGTTTGCCGACGCCGATTTCCTTGATCGGGGTGTCCGGGGAATCCGCGAGGCCGACGCGGGCGAGCAGTTCCATGGCGCGCACCCGGGCCGCGGCCCAGTCGATGATGCCGAACCGGGTCGGTTCGTTGCCCAGGAAGATGTTTTCCATGATGCTCAGCTCCGGGATCAGCGCCAGTTCCTGGTGGATGATCACGATGCCGGCCTGCTCGCTGGCGTTGATGTCGCGGAAGGACTGGACGGCCCCCTGGAAGTAGATGTCGCCGGTGTACGTCCCGTGGGGATAGACGCCGGAGAGGACCTTCATGAGGGTGGATTTCCCGGCGCCGTTCTCTCCGCAGATGGCGTGGATCTCGCCGGCGCGGACCGCCAGGTTGACGTCGGCCAGGGCCTTGACGCCCGGGAACTCCTTGGTGATGGAGCGCATCTCCAGGATGAGGGGGCTCTGGTGCCCGGTGGGTGGTGTCTGCATGGTGCCCTGCGGCCTTCCGGTGGGTGCGTCGATGGGGGTGCTGTGTCGTCGTCGGGGGTCCGAGGTGGGATCAGGGGGCACGGATGCCCACATGCTGGAAGGCCAATGCGGCGGCTCCGAGGGCCTCGGCCCGGTCGCCCAGGGACGACATGACCAGCGCCGTGCTCTCGCCGACGACGGGGACAGCATGGCGCAGCAGGCCGCGTCGTATGGGGTCCAGGAGCAGGTCGCCGAGCCCGGCCAGGGGGCCGCCGACGACGATCACCTCCGGGTTGAGCAGGTTCGCGATGTTGCCCAGCGCCTGTCCCACGGCCATGCCGGCGTCGTCCACGACCCGCAGGACGGCGGAGCCTCCGTCGGCTGCCTGCCCGACCACGTCCTCCGCCGTTTCCGGGGGCGTGCCCGAGCGGGAGAGCAGGTTGATCATGACGGTGGTGGAGGCGACCGTCTCCAGGCAGCCGCGGTTGCCGCAGCGGCAGACGGCCCCGTGTTCTTGGACCGTGGCATGGCCGATCTCCCCGGTGATGCCGACGTTTCCGTAGTAGGGGGCGCCGTTGATGATCAGGCCAGCGCCGATGCCCGAGCCGATCTTGATGAAGACGAGGTTCTCCATCCCGTTGTGCGGGCCCCAGGTGACCTCGGCCAGGGCGCCGAGGTTCGCGTCGTTGTCCACGATGACGGGCAGGTCGAGGGTCTCCTCGAGGCGTTCCTGGATGTTCAGGCCCACCCACTCGGGCAGGATGGCGCCCTGGGCGACCGTTCCGGTGCGGCGGTCGATGGGGCCGGGAATGCCGACGCCGGCGCCGATCAGGGCGCTCGGGGCCAGGCCCTTGGAGGCCAGGAGTTCGGTGATCAGGCCGGCGGCCGCCGCGATGCCCTCCTCGGCATGGTGGCCCAACGGCAGGATGATCGTCTTCTCGGCGACGATCTGGTAGTTCAACGAGGAGAAGACCACGCGCAGGTGGCGGCGCCCGAAGTCGATGCCGACGGCGATGGCCCCGTCGCTGATCAGCTTCACGTTCAGGGCGCGTCGGCCGGAGCTGGTGGTGGGTTCGGTGCTGACGAGCCCGGCTGTCTGCATGAACTTGACGATGTTCGACACCGTGGCGGTGGACAGCCCGGTTTGCCGGGCCAGTTCGGCCTGGGTGGACGGTCCGGAGAGCAGGCAATCGATGATGCGCTGCTGGTTCAGGTGGCGAAGCGCCGATTGGGAGCCCGGGCTCTTGCGCGTCGTCCGTGACCCGGCTCTCGTTTCCAACATGAGAAGTAGTTTGCATCACATTTGACTTGGCGTCAAGAAGTGAACGCATAAATGCCGAAACGTGATCTTTGGATACTTGAAATTACCGCAAGTCGAAGATCCGGGGGGCGGCGGTCAGGGCAGCGGCCACTCATGGACCGGGCCGCCGTGGTGCATGTGTTCCCAGTACAAGCGGGTCATCTCCTGCAGGGCACGGCGCCGGTCGAGGCCGTGGCCCTCCAGGCGTTCCAGGGCATGGATCTGCCACAGCGCGCCGTTCTGCTCGGTGCTGGCACGCTCGCGCAGCACGTCGAGGTAGCGCGCGGCCACGGCGTCATCGACGCCGAGATCGGCCAGTCCCTCGGCCGCCAGCGGCAGCAGGTGGCGCACGATGAGCTCGGAGACCGGGATCTCGCCGACCCCGGGCCAGTAAACCGTGGCGTGCAGACCCTCGCGCGCGCAGGCCAGGAAGTTCTCCGTCGCGGTCCCGAAGGCCATCCGCGACCAGAGCGGGCGTTGGGCCGTGCGCAGCCGGCGGACCAGCCCGAAGAAGAAGGCGGCGTTGGCCACCGTGTCCAGGACGCTGGGGCCCGCGGGCAGCAGGCGGTTCTCCAGACGCAGGTTCGGCAGGGCGGCCCCCGGATCGTAGATGGGCCGGTTCCAGCGGTAGACCGTCCCGTTGTGCAGCAAGAGCTCATGCAGGTGCGGTGCGCCGGCGCGGTTCTTCTCCGGCCGTCGACCGGACAGCTCGGGGAGCAGGGCCGGGAAGAAGCGGACGTTCTCCTCGAACAGGTCGAAGAACGAGGTGATCCAGCGTTCGCCGAACCAGACCCGGGGCCGCACGCCCTGGGCGCGCATTTCCGGGGCACGCGTGTCGATCGACTGCTTGAACAACTCGATCCGGGTCTCGTGCCAGAGCACTTTTTCGAGGAACACGGGGGAGTTGGCGGCCAGTGCGACCTGCGGTCCGGCGATGATCTGGGCGGCGTTCCAGGCCGGGGCGAATTCGTTCGGGGCCAGCTGCACGTGCAGCTGCACCGAGGTGCAGGCGGCCTCCGGGGCGATGGTCTGGGCGTAGAAGCGCAGGTGCTCGCGGCCGGCGATGTCGATCAGGACGTCCTCGCCGCGGGCCTGGAGCACCGAGGTGTTCAGGGCCGCATAGCGCTTGCCCGCGCTCATCCAGTCCTTGTCCCGCAGTTGTTCGTCGCGCAGCGTGGGCAGGATGCCAGTCATCAGCAGGTCGGCCCCGGCGGCATCCGCCCGGGCGTCGGCGCGGTTGAGCTGCTCACGCAGGCTCTCCTCGAGCTCGCGCAGCCCGCGCCCGGCCACGTCCAGGGCCGGATGGTTCAGCTCGATGTTGAACGCTCCGATCTCCGTCTGGAACGCCTTGTCGGCGATGGACTCGAGCACTTCGGCATTGCGCATCGCCGGAGTGAAGTCCCCGTTGGCCAGGTTCAGCTCGAGCTCCAGCCCGATGGTTCCCGAGGCGGCGAAATGCCCATTGGCGAGGAATGCCTCGAACGTCTCGAGGTTCTGGTTCAGGCGCTCACGGTACGTCGTGCGCTGCGCCCGCGTGAAGGTCTTCTTGCTGACTTCGGCTCCCATGAACCGAGAGTACTGTCGCGTCGCCGTGCTGTATACGGCCAGCGGAATCCCCGGGACAGCGCAGGAGCCGGCTCACACGACGGCGTCGTTGAGGTAGCGGACCCCGAGCTGGTTGCGCACCCCGTCGAGCAGGCGCATCGTGTCCACCGAATCGGCCCAGCTCATGGTCGGGCTCTCGGTGAGTCCCTGCTGGATGCAGCGGGTGGCCTCGCGCAGCTCGTAGACATAGTTCCGCCCCACGGATTCGAAGGCCACGGTGCGCGGCTCGCCCGCGAGGGGGTGGACCTCGAACGAGGAGGGGTTGTTCAGCGGGCCGGTGGTACGCAGCCAGCCCTTGCTGCCGGCGACGACCGCCTCGCGGGGCCCGGCCCCGGTGAGCGAGCACAGCAATTGGGCCTGCGCCCCGGAGGCGTAGCCCAGGGTGAGGGACTCCTGGGTGTCCACACCGTCGTCGTTCAGGTTCCCCACCGCCTGCACGGCGTTCGGGAAGCCCAGGCACCCCAGCGCCCAAGTCAGCGGGTAGACGGCCAGATCCAGCAGGGCACCGCCGCCGGCCGCGGGGTCCCAGAGCCGCCAGGCCGGGTCGTAGGGGGCAGGGAAGCCGAGGTCGGCGCGGACCCAGGCGATGTCCCCGAGCTCACCGGAGTCGACGAGTTCCAGGGCGCGGTGCACCGCGGGCAGGAAACGGGTCCAGACGGCCTCCATGAGGAAGAGGCCGCGGGCCCGGGCCAGCTCCACGAGCTCGAGCGCCTCGGCGGCGTTGATGGTCAGCGACTTCTCGCACAACACGTGTTTTCCCGCGGTGAGGGCGTCCCGGGCGACCTCGAAATGCTGGCCATGCGGGGTGGCGATGTAGACGGCCTCCACCGCGGGGTCCGCGAGCATCGCGTCCAGTCCCGTCCGCCCGGCGTCGTCGCCGTAGGAGGTCGTGAAGCCGTGCTCGGCCGCGAAGGAGGCCGCCCGGTCCCCTTGGCGGGAACTGACCGCCTGCAGCACGGCGTCCTCGAGCAGGGCCAGGTCTGCGGTGACCGTGTTCGCGATGCGGCCGGTGGAGACGACGCCCCAGTGCACCGGGCGTCCCGTCGCGGACAGGGGGGATGCCGCGTTCGGCTCGGCACAGGGCGGGGTGGGGAAGCGCAGGCTCATGCCCCCAGCTTGGCACGGCGGACCGGGGGCGGCAACGGACCCGCCCGGCGGCTCAGCCGGCGTTGGCCTCGCGGTGCTTCTCGGCCAGGACCAGGTAGTGCTCGGTGTTGGTGCGCAGCCCGAGGACCTCCTCCTCGGTGAGTTCGCGGCGGACCTTCGCCGGGACGCCGGCCACCAGCGAGCGCGGCGGCACGACGGTGCCCTCCAGGACCAGGGCGCCGGCGGCGACGAGGGACTGCTCGCCGATCCTTGCGCCGTTCATGATCGTGGCGCTCATGCCCACCAGGCAACCGTCGCCGATGGTGCACCCGTGGATGACCGCCGAGTGGCCGACCGAGACGCCGGTGCCCACCGTGGCCGGGAAGCCGGAATCGGCATGCACGACGACGTTGTCCTGCAGGTTGGTCATGGCGCCGATGCGGATGGCGGCGGTGTCGCCGCGGACCGAGACGCCGTAGAAGGCGCTGGCGCGCTCGCCGAGCTCCACGTCGCCGGACAGCGTGGCGGTCGGGGCGGTGAAGGCCGACGGGGCGACCTTCGGGGTCTTCGAGTCGATGGTGATGATGTAGGTCATGGCCCGAGTCTACAAACCCGGCACGCCGGCGCCTTAGTTGAAGACGACGGTGCGGCGCCCGTCGAGCAGGACACGGCGCTGGGCGGCCCACTGCACGGCCTGGGCCAGCGTGCGGCCCTCCACGTCGCGGCCCATGGCCACGAACTGGCCGGGGGTCTTGGCGTGGTCGACCCGGATGACCTGCTGTTCGATGATCGGGCCCTCGTCCAGGTCGGCGGTGACGTAGTGGGCGGTGGCCCCGATCATCTTCACACCCCGGGCGTGCGCCTGGTGGTAGGGCCGGGCGCCCTTGAAGGAGGGCAGGAAGGAATGGTGGATGTTGATCGCGCGTCCGGACAGCTCGCGGCAGAGCCCGTCGGAGAGGATCTGCATGTAGCGGGCCAGGACGACCAGTTCGATGTCGTGTTCACGCACCAGCTCGAGCAGGCGCGCCTCGGCGTCGGGCTTGGTCCCGGCGGTGACCGGCAGGTGGAGGAAATCGACCCCGTAGAACTCCGCCATCGGGGCCAGGTCCGTGTGGTTGGAGACGATCAGCGGGACCTCGATGGGCAGCGATCCGGCCCGCTGCTGGAAGAGCAGGTCGTTGAGCGCATGCCCGGCGGTGGAACACATGATCAGCGTGCGCAGCGGCTGGGCCTGGGGGTGGACGGCCAGGGTCATGGAGAAGCGCGCGGCCACCGCGTCGAGCGGGGCCCGCACGGCGTCGATCCCCGCGTCGGTGGAGACGGCGACGCGCATGAAGAACAGGCCCGACTCGGGGCTCTCGAACTGCTGGGACTCGGTGATGTTGCATCCGGCCTCCAGCAGGGCACCGGAGACGGCGTGCACGATGCCGGGCCGGTCGGCGCAGGAGAGGGTCACGATGTATTGCTGGCTCACCGTCCCTAGCCTACCGGTAGCGGTTCCAGCGACCGCAGCGCGGCCAGTGCCGCGGCCCGTCCGGCCCGGGTGGCCCCCAGCGTGGATGCCGACGCCCCGTAGCCGACCAGGAACAACCGCGGTTCGCGGGCCACCGACACCGCGTCGGCGGCCATGCGGATCCCGCCGCCGGGTTCGCGCAGGCGCAACGGGGCCAGGTGGTCCACCGCTGCCCGGAACCCGGTGGCCCAAAGCACGGTGTCGATCTCCGCCGTCGTGCCGTCGGCGAAGACCGCCCCGTGCGGGAGCAGGCGCTCCAGCGGTCCCCGGGAGACCAGGACCCCGGAGGCGATCCCGTCGCGGTACTGCCCGGTCAGCGGCAGCCCGGTCTCGGCGACCACACTGCGCGGGGGCAATCCGGCGGAGGTGCGGGCGTTGACCCGCTCCTCGACGCCGCGGCCCCACTCGGCGTCGAACGCGGTGTCCGTCCAGTCCGGCGTGCGACGGGTCGACCAGGTGGTGTCGGCGCCGGCGGCATCGAGCTGGAGCAGGAACTGCACCGCGCTGGTCCCGCCGCCGACCACCAGCACGCGCTCGCCGGCGAAGTCCGCGGCCGCGGTGAAGTCGTGGGTGTGCAGCTGCCGGCCGGCGAAGTCGGCGCGGCCGGGGGAGGACGGCCAGTACGGCCGGTCCCAGGTGCCGGTGGCGTTCACCACGGCACCGGCGGCCCAGGTCCTGCCGTCGGCTGCGCGGACGAGAAGGCCGTCCGCGGCGTCCTCGGCGCGGGTGACGGAGGCGACCGGGACCGGGCGGATGACCTCGAGCCCGAAGCGCTGCTCGTAGGCGCCGTAGTACCGGGACACGACGGCGGAGGCCGGCTCGTGGGGGTCGGGGGTGCCCAGGGGCAGGCCGGGCAGGTCGTGCAGGGCGTGCGCCGCATCGAAGGTCAGCGCGTCCCAGCGGTGCCGCCACGCACCGCCGGGGCCGTCGTTGGCGTCCAGCACCACGAAGTCGGTGCCGGGCCGCAGTCCGCGCCGCGCCAGGTGGTAGGCGGCGCTCAGTCCCGCCTGTCCGGCCCCGATGACCACGACCATGCCGCACCCCTTTGCTTGAATACTCAACTACTGGGGGAACGGCCGCGGGCCGGTGCGTATTCCCCGCCGCGCGATGGCCGGTCTTCACGCGACGCCATGCGCGCGTAAACCTTGGGGTAGCAGGGCCCGGCTCGGTTAGCATGGGAGCGTCGCGACTGGCGTTTAAGTGGAGGACCACGGGGGAGCGACGGCAGGACCACACCACCGGATCGCGCGCCTGGACCCGGGGTCAGCGACGCGGCATGCGCCGTCGTCGTGCCCAGACCGCACACCATCCCCGTCAGCAGGAGAACAGCCCGTGAGCAGAGACACCACCGTCACCAACCAGCCGCTGTCCGAGGTCGACCCGGAGATCGCCGCGGTCCTCACCGCCGAACTCGGCCGCCAGCGCAACACCCTGGAAATGATCGCCTCGGAGAACTTCGCCCCGCGCGCCGTCCTGCAGGCCCAGGGCTCGGTGCTGACCAACAAGTACGCCGAGGGCTACCCGGGACGGCGCTACTACGGCGGCTGCGAGCACGTGGACGTCGCCGAGAACCTGGCGCGGGACCGCGTGAAGTCCCTGTTCGGCGCGAAGTACGCCAACGTCCAGCCGCACTCCGGCGCCTCCGCCAACGCCGCGGCACTGGCCGCGATGATCGAGCCCGGGGACAAGATCCTGGGCCTCTCGCTGGCCCACGGCGGCCACCTGACGCACGGGATGAAGCTGAACTTCTCCGGCAAGCTCTACGAGGTCGCCGCCTACGAGGTCGAACCGGACACGTTCACCGTCGACATGGACAAGCTGCGCGCCCAGGCCATCGCCGAGAAGCCGCAGGTCATCATCGCCGGCTGGTCCGCCTACCCGCGCCAGCTCGACTTCGCCGCCTTCCGCTCCATCGCCGACGAGGTCGGGGCGCTGCTCTGGGTCGACATGGCCCACTTCGCCGGGCTCGTCGCCGCCGGCCTGCACCCGAACCCGGTGCCCCACGCCGACGTCGTCACCTCCACCGTCCACAAGACGCTGGCCGGGCCGCGCTCGGGCCTGATCCTGACCAACGACCTGGAGCTGTACAAGAAGATCAACTCCAACGTCTTCCCCGGCCAGCAGGGCGGGCCGCTGATGCACGCCATCGCCGGCAAGGCCGTCGCCTTCAAGATCGCCGCGGGCGAGGAGTTCCGCGAACGCCAGGAACGCACCCTGGCCGGCTCCCGCCTGCTCGCCGAGCGCCTCGGCGCCGAGGACGTCACCGCGAAGGGCGTCTCGGTGCTCACCGGCGGCACCGACGTCCACCTGGTCCTGGTGGACCTGCGCGATTCCGAGCTGGACGGCAAGCAGGCGGAGGACCTGCTGCACTCCATCGGCATCACGGTCAACCGCAACGCCGTGCCGTTCGACCCTCGCCCGCCGATGGTCACCTCCGGGCTGCGCATCGGCACCCCCGCACTGGCCACCCGCGGTTTCGGTGCCGCCGAATTCACCGAGGTCGCCGACATCATCGCCATCGCCTTGCGCGACGGGGCGGCTGCCGACACCGCCGCCCTCGGGGCCCGGGTGGAGAAGCTCGCCGCCGAATTCCCCCTCTACGCGGAACTGGAGCAGTGGTAGACATGGCAGAACGTGCCCAAATCCTCGACGGCAAGGCCACCGCCGCGGCCATCAAGGCGGAACTGACCGAACGCGTCGCCGCCCTGGCACAACGCGGCATCACCCCCGGCCTGGGCACCATCCTGGTGGGCGATGATCCGGGCTCGAAGTGGTACGTCGGCGGCAAGCACAAGGACTGCGCCGAGGTCGGCATCACCTCGATCCGCATCGACCTACCCGAGGACACCACCCAGGACGAGCTGCTGTCCAAGGTCCGCGAGCTCAACGAGAACACGGAATGCACCGGCTACATCGTCCAGCTGCCGCTGCCGAAGCACATCGACCAGGACACCGTGCTGGAGGCGATGGACCCGGCCAAGGACGCCGACGGGCTGCACCCGATGAACCTGGGCCGCCTCGTGGCCAACGTCAACCGGCCCATGGAGTCCCCGCTGCCGTGCACCCCCAAGGGCTGCGTGGAACTGCTGGCCCGCCACGACATCGACCTCAAGGGCAAGAACGTGCTGGTGGTCGGCCGCGGCGTGACCATCGGCCGCCCCATCGGCCTGCTGCTCACGCGCAAGTCCATCAACGCCACGGTGACGCTGGCCCACACCGGCACCACCGACCTGGCCGCGCACCTCGCGCGCGCCGACGTCGTCATCGCCGCCGCCGGATCACCGCACATGATCAAGGCGGCCGACCTCAAGCCCGGCGCGATCGTGCTCGACGTCGGCGTCAGCCGGGTCGACGACGGCTCCGGCAAGGCCAAGGTCACCGGGGACGTGGATCCCGCGGCGTACGACGTCGCCTCGTGGATCTCGCCGAACCCCGGCGGCGTGGGCCCGATGACCCGCGCCATGCTGCTGTCCAACGTGGTGGAGTCCGCCGAACGCCAAGCCGGCTGAGGAACGCCGCCGGGCAACCGCTGCCGACGGGGGCCCGGGAACCACGCGGTTCCCGGGCCCCGCCTCGTCCGGGCCCTACTCCGGCGGGAGTACGACGGCGGTGCCCGGCTACCGCCGCGGGCGGATGCCCCGCGCGGGGTGCGCGGGTACCCTCAAACCATGGGAAGACGCCGTCCGCCGCTGGCCGTGTTGCCGGTGGTGGTGGCTTTCATCCAACTCGTCGGCAGCGGCTTCGCCGCACGCCACCAGGGGCTCGAGCTGCCCGGGGGCGCCGTCGTGCTCCTGCTCGCCGGCCCGGCCCTGTTGCTGCTGCGCCGCCGCGCCCCCGGCCCCGCGGTCGCCGCCATCACCCTGGTCGACGGCGCCTACCTGCTCGCCGGCTACCCCTGGGGGCCGGTGCTGCTGTCCCTGGTCCTGGGGCTCGTGTTCTCCGTGCTGGGCCGCGCCCGCTGGTGGGGCTGGGCGTCGGTGGCCGTCCTGGCGGCCGGCCTCGCCGTCGCCGGCCTGGTCCCGGGAGTGGCTCCCGGCGGGGCATTCGGAGGGGCGTCCGGACCGGGGCAGGCCGCAGCGCAGGTCCGCTGGCTGGCCCTGCCGGCCTGGTTCGCCGTGATCCTGTTGGTCGCCGAGCTCGCCCGCTCCCGCCGGGACCGGGGCGTCGAACAACGGCGCATTGCCCGCGAACAGGCCACCCACCGGCGCGACGAGGAACGCCTCGTGCTCGCCCGCGACATCCACGACGTCGTGGCCCACTCGCTGTCGATGATCAACGTCCAGTCCTCGGTGGCGCTGCACCTGGGCCGCCGCAACCCCGACCCGGAGGCCCTGCTGGAGGCGCTGGCCACCATCAAGGAGGGTTCCGCCTCCGCACTCGCCGAGGTGCGGGAAGTGCTGGCGGTGCTGCGCCAGGACGCGCCCCGGGTGCCCAGCCAACGGCTCGACGCGCTGGACGAACTCATCGACCGCGTCCGCTCGGCCGGGCTCGACGTCAGGTATGCCGCGCCCGTGCAGCCCTGGCCGGACTGGGTGGGCGAGCGCACGGAGAACGTCCTGTTCCGCGCGGTGCAGGAATCGCTGACCAACGTGGTGCGCCACGCCGGGGCCCGCACCGTCGACATCGAACTCACCCTCGACGCCACCGGGGCCCGGCTGCGGGTGCGCGACGACGGTACCGGCCGGGGCGGGGCCCCGGACGGCAACGGCCTGCGCCGCATGCGCGAACGCGTCGCCGCCCGCGGCGGCACCGTGTCCCTCGCCGACCTGGACCCCGGCACCGCCGTGAGCGTCACCGTCCCCGCACGGGAGGACCCATGATCACCGTGCTGCTGGCCGACGACCAGGCGCTCATCCGGGCCGGATTCCGCTCGCTGCTCGCCGCCGAGGACGACCTGGACGTCGTCGGGGAGGCAGCCACCGGCGCGGCGGCGCTGGCCCAGGCCCGGGTGTTGCGCCCCGACGTCGTGCTCATGGACATCCGCATGCCCGGCGGCGACGGGATCGAGGCGGCCACCGCCCTGCTCGCCGACCCCGACCTGGCCGGGACGAAGGTCATCATGCTCACCACCTTCGAGCTCGACGACTACATCCTGGACTCGGTGCGTGCCGGCGCCAGCGGGTTCCTCGTCAAGGACACCGAACCCGAGGAACTGCTGCGGGCCGTGCGCGCCGTCGCCCGTGGCGATGCCCTCCTCTCGCCCTCGGTCACCCGCCGGCTGCTCGCCCGGGTGGCCGGGGCCCGCCGCGATCCGGTGCGCCCACCGGCCAGCGTGGAGGCCCTGACGCTGCGCGAGCGAGAGGTCCTGGCACTGGTCGGCCGGGGTCTGAACAACGCCGGCCTGGCCGCGCGGCTGTTCATCACCCCGCTGACGGCCAAGACCCATGTCTCGCGCATCATGGGCAAGCTCGGCGCACGGGACAGGTCCCAGCTGGTGGTCCTCGCCTACGAAAGCGGGCTGGTCACCCCGGGTTCGCCCGGGGACGACGACGGCGCCTCCGTCTGAACGCGCGCCCGGTTCGCCCCGGCTACTCCCGGCACCGGGAGCCTGGCCTCCCGGTGGTGTAGGCGCGGGCCGGGAAGTGTCTCCCCGGGGCAGATGCCCGGCGGCCGGCAACGCGGAAGGGTGGATGGCGTGGCCAGATCGGCCGCCATTGAACCCCAGGAGCCACCATGTTGAGCACAGCAGCCGCACTCGCCACCGCGACCACCGCCCAGGTCGCCGCCCACGCCCCCGGCTGGGGGCACGGCGGATTCGGGTGGTGGTTCATCTTCCCGCTGTTCTGGATCTCCCTGATCGCCCTGTTCGTCGTCGGCCGACGCCTCGGGCACCGGACCGAGCACCGGCAGGCCGCCGAGGCGGTGTTGCGGGAGCGCTACGCCCGGGGCGAAGTCGACGGAACCGAGTTCCGCCAACGCCTCGAGGTGCTCCGCGGATCGGGCCGCGGCTGACCTCCGACCTGTTGTGCTCTGGGCAGGGATGGTAGACATGGCGATGTAAGGTCCCGAAGTTTCCCACCCACTTAGGGGGTTAGATCGCATGGACACATCACAGATCATCTGGATCATCGTTGCCGTCGTGGTGGTGCTGATCATCATCGGCATCATTGCCCGCTTCGCCGGACGCAAGAAGGCGGACCGCAATCGCGAGGAGGCGGGCAGGATCCGCACCGAGGCCCAGGAGGGCCAACTTGCTGCCCGCGAGCGCGACAACGAAGCCCAGCGCGCCCAGGCCGATGCCGACGCCGCCGAGCTGGCGTCCCGGGAGCGGGACATCGAAGCCAAGCGCCTGCAGACGGAGTCCAGGGACGCGGAGATCGCCGCGGAGCGCAAGCGGATGGAATCGGACAAGATCGGCGCCGATGCCGCCGAACGCCGCCGGGAGTCCGAGGAGCGGCTGCGCCATGCCGACAAGCTCGATCCGGACACCAACACCTCCGGCGGCCGCCGTCAGGATGCCGGATCAGGAGCGGACCGCGGGGTGGACGGTCGCGATCGCGCAGCGGGTACCGCGGCAGACGTCCAGGTCGATGGCGGGCCGGGCAGGGACCGCCGCGGCGGGGCCGCCGGGGCCGGCAGTGCATCGGCGGCCGACCGCCGTGCGGGCGACCATGGCGAGCGCTCCGAAACGGCAGGGGAACCGGTGGCCGGCAACCACGCCGACGCCTACGGCGACCGCGCCCACCAGGACAACCCCGAAAGCCAATCCAATGCCGGACGGCAGGAGGCCCCACCCGCCTCCGGCGACCCGCTCGCCATGGACAGCCCCGACGCCTACGGCGAGGCCGCCGGCCAACGGGCCGGTGACGCCGAGAGGCGCCAGAACGGCGCGAAGGATCTCAACGGCGAGGATGTCGATCCACAGGGCCGCCACGGGGACGTGCCGAAACACCGCGACCAGGGCTGATCAGTCCAGGCGTGCCCGACGCGACGGGCCCGACGCTGCGGGCCGTCACGGTGACCACCACCGGGGCGGCCCGCCGGCGTGTGCGGGCCCGTGCGGTGGCAGGCGATCCGGCGGGACAAAGCGTCATTGACAGGACACGCACAGCAATGGTGCGTAGTGTGGGTAGTCAAGGAGCCATTGTCTTTGGGTCCTGCGGCGTCACCGCCGAGAACTTCGCTCAGTAGGGAGTTGCCCATGAGCACTCAAGAACTTACCCCCGCCTCCACATCCCCGACGACGAAAGCCCCGCCTCGCCGCAACGCCGGCGCCCGGAACTTCAGCCTGCTGAAGAACCGTGTCGTCGACGCGGGCCTGATGCGCCGCCGGCGGGGATACTACCTCGGCGTCGTGATGTTGTTGACCCTCTTTCTGGCCGCAGCCGTCACGGGGTTCACGCTGCTCGGCGACAGCTGGTTCCAGTTGTTCGTCGCCGGCGCCCTGGGCATCATCCTGACCCAGTTCGCGTTCCTGGCCCATGAGGCCTCCCACCGCCAGGTCATGGAATCCGGTCCAGCAAACGACCGCGCCGGCCGGATCCTGGCCAACGCCGTCGTCGGCATCAGCTACCAGTGGTGGATGAACAAGCACACCCGGCACCATGCGAAGCCGAACACCGTCGGCAAGGACCCGGACATCGAGCAGGACACGATCTCCTTCCAGCCCGAGGACGCCGCGGCGCGCACGGGGCTCATGGCCTGGTTGACCCGCCGTCAGGGGTACCTCTTCTTCCCGCTGCTCACGATGGAGGGCCTCAACCTCCACATGCAGTCGATCAAGTACCTCTTCTCCGGCAACAAGGTGAAGGCACGCAAACGCGAATTGACGACGATCGGGCTGCGTCTGGCCATCTACCTCGCCGCGATCTACATCTTCCTGCCCTGGGGGATCGCCACCGCGTTCGTCGGTGTGCAGCTGGCCGTCTTCGGCATCTACATGGGTGCCTCGTTCGCCCCCAACCACAAGGGCATGCCGCTGATCCCCAAGACGTCGACCATCGACTTCTTCAGCCGCCAGGTCCTGACCAGCCGGAACATCGTGGGCAAGACGTCCTTCGGGACCCGCATGCTCACCGGCGTCTTCGGCGGGCTGAACTACCAGGTCGAGCACCACCTGTTCCCGAGCATGCCGCGGCCGCACCTGCGCGAGGTCAGCGTCATGGTCCGCGAGTACTGCCAGGAACTGAAGGTGCCGTACACCGTCGCCTCGGTCGGCGCCTCCTACGGCCAGGTGGTCCGCTACCTGAACACCGTCGGGCTCTCCGCACGTGACCCGTTCGACTGCCCGATGGTCACGGAGTACCGCCCGCACTAGATGCGGTGATTGATTTGTGCCAACCACTGCTTGGCAGTAGAGTGCGGTTGTGCCACAGACCACATCGCGCCCGACAGTGATCGCCGCCGACCAGCTCACCAAGCGGTACGGGGACTTCACGGCCGTGGACGCCATCTCCTTCGAGGTCCCCGCCGGGGAGTCCTTCGGGCTGCTGGGCCCCAACGGGGCCGGCAAGTCCACCACCATGCGGATGATCGGCGGGGTCTCCCAACGCAGCGGCGGCACGTTGCGGATCATGGGCCTGGACCCCGAGGAGCAGGGCCCCGAGGTCCGCGCCCACCTCGGAGTGGTCCCGCAGGAGGACAACCTCGACCAGGAGCTCAAGGTCAGGGACAACCTCATCGTCTACGGCCGCTACTTCGGACTGCCGCTGTCGTACCTGCGGCCCAAGGCCGACGAGCTGCTGGATTTCGCCCAGCTCACCGACAAGGCCAATGCCCGGGTCGAGGACCTCTCCGGGGGCATGAAACGCCGCCTGACCATCGCCCGCTCGCTCATCAACGACCCGCGCGTCCTGCTCCTGGACGAGCCGACGACCGGGCTGGACCCGCAGGCGCGCCACATCCTCTGGGACCGGCTGTTCCGGCTCAAGGAGCGCGGCGTCACCCTGATCCTCACCACCCACTACATGGACGAGGCCGAACAGCTCTGCGACCGCCTCATCGTGGTGGACCGGGGGCGGATCATGGCCGAGGGGTCGCCGTCCGCGCTGATCCGCCAGTACTCCACCCGCGAGGTCCTCGAACTGCGCTTCGGCGCCGACCGCAACGCCGGGGCCGCCGAGGCGGTGGAGGGGATCGGGGAGCGCATCGAGGTCCTGCCGGACCGGCTGCTGGTCTACGCCCACGACGGTGAAGCGGCCCTGGAGGCCATCGGCAACCGCGGCCTGTCCCCGCTGACCTCGCTGGTCCGCCGTTCCTCGCTGGAGGACGTGTTCCTCCGGCTGACCGGACGGAGCCTCATTGAGTAGCCAGCAGCGCGATCCCGCCACCGGCGAACGGGACGAGCCCCCTGCCACGGTGCCGGTGCCGTCGTCGTCCACCGGGCAACGGGACGGCCCGGCCTACCTGAACTCCCGGCTTGTCCCGCACCCGCCGGCGACCAGCGCGGCCAAGGCGCGCCGCTTCGGGACCTGGTACCTGGCCGAGCAGCACCTGCGCGGCATGAGGGGCTACCTGGACATCGTCATCGCCTATTCGGTGGGCAACCCGCTGGTGTACCTGTTCGCGATGGGGATCGGCCTGGCCTCCCTCGTCGACGCCAACTCCGGGGGAGGGGCGTTCGGCGGGGTCAGCTACCTGCAGTTCATCGCCCCGGCCCTGCTGGCTTCGGCCGCCATGATGACCGCGGCCGGGGAATTCAGCTACGCGGTCATGTCGGGTTTCAAGTGGTGGAAGACCTACTACGGGCCGCTGGCGACGCCGCTGACGCCGCAACAGATCTGCCAGGGGCACGCCCTGGCCGTGACGATCCGCATCCTGGCCCAGAGCGCCGTCTACCTGGTGATCGTGCTGTTCTTCGGGGCCGCCACCAGCGGCTGGGCGTGGGCCACGATCATCACCGCCTCCCTGGCCGGGGTGGCGTTCGGCCTGCCGCTGATGGCCTTCTCCGCCTCGATCACCGTGGAAAAGGGCCAGTTCGCACTGGTCCAGCGGTTCATCGTCATGCCGCTCTTCCTGTTCTCCGGCACGTTGTTCCCGCTGTCCACGTTGCCGTGGTTCCTGCAGTGGATCGGCTGGATCTCCCCGGTCTGGCATGCCACCGAACTCGGCCGCGTGCTCTCCTACGGCTACGCCGAACCCGGGTGGCTCTCGGCGCTCCACGTGCTCTACCTGCTGGCCCTGGCCGGCGGGGGACTGGTGCTGGCCCGACGCGTCTACGCCCGACGGCTGGAGGGTTGAGATGAGCCTGGTCCGGGACGCAGACCTCCAACTGACCGCCGACAGGCGGCCCTTCGCCTCCCTGTACTCGCGCAATGTCCGCGCCGTGATCGTGCGCGGGCTGGTGGCCACCAAGACCTCCAACGCGGCGATCATGATCTCCGGCTTCGTCGAGCCGGTGCTGTACCTGCTCTCGATGGGCATCGGTCTCGGTGCCCTCATCGGCACGGTCCAGGGCCCCGACGGCACGGAGATCAGCTACGCCGCCTACATCGCCCCGGCCCTGCTGACGGTCTCGGCGATGAACGGGGCCCTGTACGACTCCACCATGAACGTGTTCTTCAAGATGAACTACGCCAAGCTCTACCAGAACATGCTCTACACCTCGCTCGGCCCCCTGGACGTGGCCCTGGGCGAAATCTTCCTGGCCCTGCTGCGCGGTTTCCTGTACGCCACCGGGTTCACCATCGTCATGGCGGCGATGGGGCTGATCACCACCTGGTGGGCGCTGCTGATGGTCCCGGCAGCTGTCCTCATCGCCTTCGGGTTCGCCTCCATCGGCATGGGCATCACCTCCTACATCCGCACGTTCCAGCAGCTGGACTGGGTGACGTTCATCATGCTGCCGATGTTCCTGTTCTCGGCCACGTTCTACCCGCTGAGCGTCTACCCGGAACCCATCCAATGGCTGATCCAGGCGTTGCCGCTCTGGCACGGAGTCGAGTTGTTGCGCCAGTTGTCGGTGGGTTCGTTCGGGGTCATGACCGCCGTGCACCTGCTCTACTACGTGCTGATGGTGATCGTCGGGATGACGCTCACCACGCGCCGGCTGCGTGCCCTGTTCCTGAAGTGAGCTGGGTGCCCGCGCCCGCTGGCAGGTAGTCTGTTCCACACCAGAACCCAAGGAGGAGCCGTGATCGGCAGTTGGCATGCGGTCGTCATCGACTGCGAGGACACGGAAATCATGGCCGATTTCTACGAGCAGATGCTCGGCATGGTGCGGGTGCAGCACGACGACGACGGATGGATCACCATCGGCGACGCACCCGACCGGCCGGCCATCGCCTTCCAGCGCGTGGAGAACTACCAGGCACCCGACTGGCCGGGGCAGACGCATCCGCAACAGGCTCACCTGGACATCCGGGTCGACGACCTGGACATCGCCGAGGAGGCGGTGCTCAAGCTGGGCGCGACCTCGATGAACACCGGCGGACAGAACTACCGGGTCTACCTGGACCCCCAGCGCCACCCGTTCTGCCTCGTCACCTGGTGAACGGGGCCCGCGGGGCCGGGAACCGGCGCCGCGCGCTCGTCCTCGGCGGAACCGGCCTGCTCGGCCGCGCCATCGCCTCCCGCCTGGCCCGGGCGGGCTGGGCCGTGGAGGTCACCGGCCGGACGCCGGCACATCTGCCCGCGGACCTGGCCGGACTCGGCGTCGGCTTCACGGCCGCGGACCGGCACGACGCCGGGGCCCTCGCCGCGCTGCTGGGCGGGGGTGCCGACCTGCTCGTCGATGCCCTGGCCTACACGGCCGCCGACGCCCGCCTGCTGCTGCCCTACCTGGTCGACGTCGGCACCACCGTGATGCTCTCCAGCAAGGCTGTGTACGTCGACGCCGCGGGGCGGCACGTGAACTCACCGCGGGGCCCGCGCTTCGCCGGGCCCATCGCCGAGGACCATCCCACCCTGGCCCCGGGCGACATGCCACACGACTCGCCCGCGGGCTACGGACCGAACAAGGTCGCCGCCGAGCGCGTGCTGCTGGACAGCGGCGCCAACGCCACGGTCATCCGCGCCTCCAAGGTCCACGGGGTCGGTGCGGTCCGTCCGCGCGAATGGGTGTTCGCCCGGCGGGTCCTGGACCGGCGGCCGGCCGTCCTGCTTGCCGGTGCCGGCACCGGAACCGACCACACCACGGCGGCGGTGAACACCGCCGCCCTGGTGCAGTGCATCGCCGACGCGCCGCCGGGCCCCCGGATCCTCAACAGCGCCGACCCGGACGCGCCGACCGGGCGGGACATCGCCCGCGCGGTCGCCGCACACTTCGGCCACACTTGGCGCGAGGTGCTGCTGCCTGACGATGGCCCGGACGCCCCGGCCGGGCTCGGCGCCCACCCCTGGGATACCCGACCCGGCATCGTGCTGGACACCACCGCGGCCACGGCCCTGGGGTACACACCGGTGGGCGGCTACGCGCAGACCATCGGACCGGCCCTGGATTGGATGGCCGCCCAGCCGCGGCACCTGTTCGACGCGGACCCCTACTTCGACGGGTTCTTCGACTACGGCGCCGAGGACCGTTTCCTGGAGGCGGCAACCGCACCCTGAGCCAGGTGCCGACCGGCACCCGGGTGGGGGACACCGCCGTCGTCCACCGGTGGTGGTGTTCGCCCACGGGAAACTCGTCCCTCGACGGTCCGTGGGTTTGGGATACTGGAGGACATGGAACCCCTCGGCACGGCCCGTACCGCCCCGGACAAGAAGATCACCCTCAGGGCCAGCACCCTGTCGCTGGCGGTGATGGTCACCGTCTTCCTCGTCGCGGTGGTCTTCGCCGCGAACCAGAACGACGTCATCGGCTGGATCGTCGCCGTCATCTCGTTCGCCTGGCTGCTGCTGGCCGCCTTCCTGGTGTTCGGGCTGCGCCGCGGCGCCCGCAAGGTCAGCAGCCACCTGCAGAACGCCTCGGCCTCCATGGCCGCCCGCGCCCAGCAGCCCGGCCCCTCCGAGACCGTCGTCGTCGACGAGGGAACCCGCACCCGGGACCTGAAGCTGGACCACTCCTTCAAGATCGTCCAGGTCCAGGCCGGCGTCATCAAGGAGCACCTCGACACGCCCGGCGACGAGGCCCGCGGCATGGTCGACCGCGCCCTGGAGACCATCGAGATCACCGCGCACAACGCCCGCGACATGATGAAACCCTCCAACGGCACTGCCCCGCTCTCCGGCGAGGTCATCGACTGACCGATCTTCGGTAAGCTGGATCGGGTGAGCACAGCAGCGGAACAGAACCCCAGCAAGAACGCCGGCGCCGTGCGCGTCGCCTCCGTCAACCTCAACGGCATCCGGGCCGCCTACAAGCGCGGCATGGCCGACTGGCTGGCCGAGCGGGATATCGACATCCTGACCCTGCAGGAAGTCCGCGCCCCCGACGCGATCGTGCGCGAACTGCTGGGCGGCGATTGGCACATCCTGCACGCCGAGGCCGAAGCCAAGGGCCGCGCCGGCGTCGCCATCGCCTCCCGGCTGGCCCCCACGGCGACCCGCGAGCACATCGGCGAGGACTACTTCGCCACCTCCGGGCGCTGGGTCGAGGCCGACTTCGAGATCGCCGGAACGACCCTCACCGTCGTCAGCGCCTACGTGCACTCCGGGGAGGTCGACACCCCGAAGCAGGACGACAAGTACCGCTTCCTGGATGTCATGACCACCCGGCTGCCCGCCCTGAAGGCCGCGTCGGCCCACGTCCTGGTCACCGGCGACCTGAACGTCGGGCACACCGAGCGGGACATCAAGAACTGGAAGGGCAACGTCAAGCGCTCCGGCTTCCTGCCGGCCGAGCGCGCCTACTTCGACCGGTTCTTCGGCGAGGAGATCGGCTTCCACGACGTCGCCCGCCGCCTCGCCGGGGACATCGACGGGCCCTACACCTGGTGGTCCTGGCGTGGACAGGCCTTCGACAACGACACCGGCTGGCGCATCGACTACCACATGGCCACCCCCGAGCTTGCCGCCCTCGCCGGAAACGCCGTCGTCGACCGTGCCCCGACCTACGCGTCGCGCTTCTCCGACCACGCACCGCTGGTCATCGACTACCAGTTCTAGGAACACGCACACATGACTGAACTCCAGAATCCCGCCGGCCACCGTCCGCGCGTGCTGTCCGGCATGCAGCCCTCCGCCGATTCGCTGCATCTGGGCAACTACCTCGGCGCCCTGGTCAACTGGGTGAAATCGCTGGACGACTTCGACGCGTTCTTCTTCGTCCCCGACATGCACGCCATCACCATGGGCCACGACCCCGCGGCGTTGCGCGAGCGGACCCGCAGGACCGCCGCGCAGTACATCGCCGGAGGCATCGACCAGGACGCCGCGACCCTGTTCGTGCAGTCGCACGTCCCCGAACACGCGCAACTGGCGTGGGTGCTGAACTGCATCACCGGGTTCGGCGAGGCCTCGCGCATGACCCAGTTCAAGGACAAGTCCTCCAAGGGCGGCCAGGACTCGGCCAGCCTGGGACTGTTCACCTACCCGGTGCTCATGGCCGCCGACATCCTGCTCTACCAGCCGCATGCCGTGCCGGTGGGCGACGACCAGCGCCAGCACGTCGAGCTCGCCCGCGACCTGGCGCAGCGGTTCAACCACCGTTTCGGCGAGACCTTCAGGATTCCGGAACCGCTGATCCAGAAGGAGGGCGCCCGCATCTACGACCTGCAGGATCCGCGGTCCAAGATGTCGAAGTCGGCGGCCAGCCCGAACGGCCTGATCAACATCCTCGATGAGCCGAAGGTCATCGCCAAGCGGATCAAGTCGGCGGTCACCGACACCAATACCGTGATCGCCTATGACCGCGAGGCCAAGCCCGGCGTGACGAACCTGCTGGAGATCCTCTCGACCATCACCGACCGCCCCGTCGCGGACCTCGTCGAGGAGTACGAGGGCAAGATGTACGGGCACCTGAAGGTCGACGTGGCCGACGCGGTGGTCTCCCGCGTCGAGCCGATCCGCCGGCGGACGTTCGAACTGCTCGACGACTCGGCGGAGCTCGACCGGCAGTTGGCCGTGGGTGCCGCGCGCGCCCGGGACATCGCCTCCGCCACCCTGGAGGCGGTCTACGCGAACGTCGGTTTCCTGCCGGCCGTCTCCGCAGCGGTCTCCGGTGAAGCGGCGATCGGCGAGGGCGCGCGGTAGCGCATGGCGCTTCCCGAGCCGGAAACCGAGATCCCCGGGGCGCCAGGCCCCGGGGAAGAGGGAGTCAGCGTCGGCGTGGTCATCCCGTTGCCCGAACCGCTGTGTTCGGAACTGCGCGCCGTGCGGGCCACCCTGGGCGACCCGGTGGCCCAGAGCATCCCGCCGCACATCACGCTGGTCACCGGTGCGGTGGCCACCGATTGGTCCGCGGCACGGGAACATGTCCGGCACATCGCCGCCGGTTCCCGTCCTTTCCGGATCACCCTGCGGGGCACGGCCAGTTTCAGGCCAGTCACCGCCGTGGTGTTCCTGCAGGTCGAGGAGGGGTTCGACGAATGCGTCGATTTGCATCGGGCGCTGCAGTCCGGCCCGCTGACCTCCACCACGGAATTCGACTTCCACCCCCACCTGACGATCGCCCACGACCTGTCCGCACGCCAGCTCGATCTCGCGCTGGAAAAACTCGGTGGCTACTCCGCGGAATTCCCCGTGGATAGGATCGGGTTGTTCGAACACGACGCCGACGGCCTATGGGCCTTGCAGGAGGAATTGATCCTTGGCCAAGCCGGACAAGCGCCTAGCTAGTCGCACCATCGCCCAGCGGGGCCCCGCCGCCGTGTCCCCCGGGACCGATCTCCCGGCCGAACAGGAACGGCCGGAAGGGACAATTTCACCGCTGGACCGTTCCGGGTTGCGTGCCGAGGCGGTACACAAGCGCACGGCCCTGGGTCGGGCACGACGGGAACAACAGGGCCCCGTCAAGATCGGCCTCGCCGCCCTGGGTGCATTCCTCGGCTGGCTGAACGCCCAGAAGCCCCTGCGCGTCTTCGCACTCTATGCCCAACGGCACGGACCCTTGATGGCCGCCGGCAGCGCCTACAACATGTTCTTCTCCATCGCAGCCCTGCTGGTGGCCGGGTTCTCCATCTTCGGCATCATCGCCAGCGGCAACCAGCACCTGCAGGACCTGGTCGTGGACACGGTCGCCCAGAGCACTCCCGGACTCATCGACACCGGCGACGGGGGTCTGGCCAAGCCCGACGCGCTCTTCCAGTCCCGCGGCTTCGGGTGGGCTCTGGTGATTTCCACGGCAACGATGCTGCTGACGTCGCTGGGCTGGATCGCCGGTCTGCGCGAGGGCATGCGCGGGGTCTACGGGCTGCTCCCCCTCCAGATGAACCCCGTGCTGGTCAAGTTGCGGGACCTGGGCGTGCTGGTCCTGCTCGGCTTGTGCCTGGTGGTGACGACCGTCTTCGGTTTCCTGGCCGGCGGGTTCATCCACGTCGTCATCGGCTTCCTGCGCCTGCAATCGGGCTTGGCGATCTTCCTGACCCAGGCCGGCAGCCTGGTGGTCATGCTGCTCCTGGACGCCCTGGTGGCCGTGATCCTGTTCCGTCTGGCATCGGGGATCACGATGCCCCGGGGTGCGGTCATCCAGGCGGCAGTGCTCGCCGGGGCGGGCTCGTCGATCCTGCGCTATTTCTCCTCCGAACTGCTCGGCGGCGTCACCCGGAACCCGTTGCTGGCATCCTTCGCCGTGATCCTAGGCCTTTTCATCTGGTTCTACCTGCTCAGCCAGGTCTACCTGATCGCCACCGCCTGGGGCGCCGTCGCCACCGCGGACATCGACGCGGCAATACGCAACGGGAACCGTCTCAGCCTCCGGGCCCGGGCCATCGAACTGCGCTCGGCCGGCAGCCAGCTGTCCGACCAGGGGTCGGGCTGGCCCCAGACCCGGCCATAGCCGCCCGCGGGCACTGCGCCCAGCCCGTCCCTCGCCCCGCGGGGCGGGCGGGGGAGCGGTCCGCTGCCGGAGCAGGCAGACGAAAGGCGCCGCCCACCCGGAAGAACCCGGTGGACGGCGCCTCGGCGTCGCTGGCGGCCGTGTACTAGACGGAGCGGGCCAGGATGGCCTGCTTCACCTCGGAGATGGCCTTGGTGACCTGGATGCCACGCGGGCAGGCCTCGGTGCAGTTGAAGGTGGTGCGGCAGCGCCACACGCCTTCCTTGTCGTTGAGGATCTCCAGGCGCATGTCGCCGCCCTCATCACGGGAGTCGAAGATGAACCGGTGGGCGTTCACGATCGCCGCCGGGCCGAAGTACTGCCCATCGGTCCAGAACACCGGGCAGGACGACGTGCACGCGGCGCACAGGATGCACTTGGTGGTGTCGTCATAGCGCTCCCGGTCCTCGGGGGACTGGTAGTGCTCGGCGGCCGGCTCGTGGCCCTTGGTGATCATGAACGGCATGATCTCGCGGTAGGACTGGAAGAACGGCTCCATGTCCACGATCAGGTCCTTCTCGACCGGCAGGCCCTTGATGGCCTCGACCGTGATGGGCTTGGACGTGTCCAGGTCCTTCAGCAGGGTCTTGCACGCCAGGCGGTTGCGTCCGTTGATGCGCATGGCATCGGAGCCGCAGACACCGTGGGCGCAGGAACGACGGAACGACAGCGAGCCGTCGATCTCCCACTTCACCTTGTGCAGGGCGTCCAGCACGCGGTCGGTGCCGTACATGGTCAGCGCGTAGTCCTCCCAGGTGGCCTCCTCGGAGAACTCCGGGTCGTAGCGGCGCACGCGCAGGGTGATGTCGAACTGCGGGATCTCCCCGCCGCCACCGATACCGGGGGCCAGATCGACCTTTGATGCTGGTTCGGGAACTTCGCTGCTCATTAGTACTTACGCTCCATCGGCTGGTAACGGGTGAAGATCACGGGCTTGGTGTCGAACCGGATGCCGTGGATGCCCTCCATTTCCGCGGAATCGTCCTTGTAGACCATCGAGTGCTTCATGAAGTTCTCGTCGTCGCGGTCCGGGAAGTCCTCGCGGAAGTGGCCGCCGCGCGATTCGTGGCGGTGCAGGGCCGAAACGGACATGACCTCGGCCAGGTCCAGCAGGAAGCCGAGCTCGACGGCTTCGAGCAGATCCAGGTTGAAGCGCTTGCCCTTGTCCTGGATGCTGATGTTCTTGTACCGCTCGCGGAAGCCCTTGACGTCGGCCAGGGCCTTCATGATGGTGTCCTTGGTGCGGAACACCTGCATGTTGGCGTCCATGGTGTCCTGGAGTTCCTTGCGGATCGCGGCGATCCGTTCGGTTCCCGAACCCTTGCGCACCACGTCGAGCAGTGCCTCCGTGTCGGCGACCGGGTTCTCCGGCAACTCGACCCAGCCGGCCGTCTTGGAGTACTCGGCCGCGGCGATGCCCGAGCGCTTGCCGAACACGTTGATATCCAGCAGCGAGTTCGTGCCCAGGCGGTTGGAGCCGTGGACGGACACGCAGGCGACCTCCCCGGCCGCGTAGAGGCCCGGGATGGTGAACTCGTTGTCCTGGAAGACCTCGCCCTTGATGTTCGTCGGCACGCCGCCCATCACGTAGTGGGCCGTCGGGAAGACCGGCACCGGCTCCGTGTAGGGCTCAACGCCGAGGTAGGTGCGGGCGAACTCGGTGATGTCCGGGAGCTTCGCATCGATATGCGCCGGCTCCAGGTGGGTCAGGTCCAGCAGCACGTAGTCCTTGTTCGGACCGCAGCCGCGGCCCTCGCGGACCTCGTTGGCCATGGACCGGGCCACGATGTCACGCGGCGCCAAATCCTTGATGGTCGGCGCGTAGCGTTCCATGAACCGCTCGCCCTCGGAGTTGCGCAGGATCGCGCCCTCGCCGCGGGCGGCCTCGGAGAGCAGGATGCCCAGGCCGGCGAGGCCGGTGGGGTGGAACTGGACGAACTCCATGTCCTCCAACGGGATGCCCTTGCGGAAGGCGATGCCCATGCCGTCACCGGTGAGGGTGTGGGCGTTGGAGGTGGTCTTGAAGACCTTGCCGGCACCGCCGGTGGCCAGGATGACCGACTTCGCCTGGAACACGTGGATCTCGCCGGTGGCCAGGTCGTAGGACACGACGCCGGCAATGCGCTTCTGGACGTAGGTGGTGCCGTCCTCGCGGGTGGCCTCCTCCTCGACGGTCAGCAGGTCCAGCACGTAGTACTCGTTGTAGAACTCGACATTGTGCTTGACGCAGTTCTGGTACAGCGTCTGCAGGATCATGTGGCCGGTGCGGTCCGCGGCGTAGCAGGAACGGCGCACCGGGGCCTTGCCGTGGTCGCGGGTGTGTCCGCCGAAGCGGCGCTGGTCGATCTTGCCTTCGGGCGTGCGGTTGAACGGCAGCCCCATCTTCTCCAGGTCGAGGACCGCCTCGATGGCCTCCTTGGCCATGACCTCGGCGGCGTCCTGGTCGACGAGGTAGTCGCCACCCTTGACGGTGTCGAAGGTATGCCACTCCCAGTTGTCTTCCTCGACGTTGGCCAGGGCAGCGCACATGCCGCCCTGGGCGGCTCCCGTGTGCGAACGGGTGGGGTAAAGCTTCGTCAGCACGGCTGTGTGGGCCCGCTGGCCCGACTCGATGGCAGCTCGCATGCCTGCGCCACCGGCGCCGACAATGACGACGTCGTACTTATGTACCTGCATACCGGATGCTCTCTCTTCTTTGAATCTTGGTTTCGGCGAAGCTTGCCGGGGCTACTGGCACACCGCGAGGGTGGAACCCGGGATGCACGGATCGAACGTGAAGATCACGAGCGTGCCGAGGATGATGATGGCCGCGGAGCACAGCATGAGGACCAGCTGCAGCCAGAACCGCGGACGGTCCTTTTCGACGTAGTCGCTGATGATCGTGCGCACGCCATTGGTGCCGTGCAGCATGGCCAGCCACAGCATGGCCAGATCCCAGAACTGCCAGAGCGGGTTGGCCCATTTGCCGGCTACGAAACCGAAGTCGATGGCGTGCACGCCCTCGCCGACCAACAGGTTCACGAAGAGGTGCCCGAAGATCAGGATGACCAGCAGGACGCCCGAGATGCGCATGAAGAGCCAGGCCAGCATCTCGAAGTTGCCGCTCTTGGACTTGCCGCGGTTGTATTTCGGGTCGATGCGACCCGAGCGCGGTGCAACGAATTCTGTGGTTGCCATGGCTTAAAGACCTCCGAAGGCGAGGGACAGGTGACGGATCGCGAAGCCGATCATGACCACGGCCCACACGATCAGCACGCCCCAGAGCATCTGACGCTGGTACTTCGGCCCGGACTTCCAGAAGTCAACGAGGACGAGGCGCAGGCCGTTGAAGGCGTGGAACACGATCGCAGCGACGAGACCAAGTTCACCCACAGCCATCAACGGGTTCTTGTACGTGCCGATCACCGCGTCATAGGCGCCGGGGGAAACCCGCACCAGGGCCGTATCGAGCACGTGCACCAAAAGAAACAAGAAAATGACGACACCGGTGACCCGATGTCCTACCCAGGACCACATGCCTTCGCGGCCGCGGTAGAGGGTGCCTGACGATGTCTTCGACACTGAATTAACCTCCATGCATCGCAAGGGCGTTCGTGTGGCGTGCACACAAAAGATTGGCGCCGGTGCGTAAGCGTTCCTAGCCTGATCCTAGACCACAGGGTGCGCTCAGGCTTCTTCTTTACCCTACCCCTGTGGCGAGCCTCACTCCCTCCCCGCTGACGAGGCGTAACGCCCGGAATTCCGCGGAAAATAGGTGACGTTTCCATGCCGTAAATCGAGCTGCGGCATCCCGCGGATCCCGCAGCTGATCGCATACTGTGGATCTATGAATGCTGACCTCCTGGCCCGTTTCCACGGCGTCATCCCCGCTGGTGGCGTCGGGACCCGGTTGTGGCCCCTCTCGCGGGCCGCCGCCCCCAAATTCCTGCACGACCTCACCGGTTCGGGCACCACCTTGATCCGGGCAACCTACGATCGCCTCGTTGCGCTGGCCGACGACCGGATCATGGTCGTGACCGGCCAGGCCCACCGGGACGCCGTCCAGGCGCAGCTGCCGGAACTGGAGGAGCAGAACCTCGTCCTGGAGTCAGAACCCAAGGATTCCGCGGCGGCCATCGGCCTCGCCGCGGCCATCCTGCATCGGCGCAATCCGGAGATCATCATGGGCTCCTTCGCCGCCGACCAGGTGATCGGCCCGGTCGACGTCTTCCAGGAAACCGTCCGCGAGGCCATCCACACCGCGGCGACCGGCAAGATCGTCACCATCGGCATCAAGCCGGTGTCGCCGTCGACGGCCTTCGGCTACATCCGTGCCGGCCAGGGCCTGGACGTGCAGGGGGCGCCGAGTGCTACCTCGGTGCTGGAATTCGTGGAGAAGCCCGACGAGCAGGTGGCCGAGCGCTACGTCGCCAGCGGCGACTACCTCTGGAATGCCGGGATGTTCGTCGCCCCCGTGGCCCTGATGCTCGAGCACCTCGAGCGCAACGAACCGGAACTGCATGCCGGGCTGATGGAGATCGCCGACGCGTGGGACACCCCGGAACGCGATGCGGTGAAGAAGCGCATCTGGCCCACCCTGCCCAAGATCGCCATCGACTACGCGGTGGCCGAGCCGGCCTCCGCGCTGGGCGACGTGGCCATGATCCCCGGCGACTTCACCTGGGATGACGTCGGCGACTTCGCGGCGATCGGCCGGCTCAACCCCGCCAGCGAGGCCACCAACCTCACGGTCCTGGGTGAGGGGGCCCGGGTCTATGCCGACCAGGCCTCCGGCGTCGTGGTCTCCGATACCAAGCGCATGATCGCGTTGATCGGCATCCAGAACGTGGTCGTCGTGGACACCGGAGATGCCCTGCTAGTCACCACCAGCGACCATGCCCAATCCGTGAAGAAGGCGGTGGAGGCGCTGAAGGCCTCCGGCGACGTCGACGTCCTCTAGGAGCCGCCGGTTTCGGCGGCCTCGGTGAAATCCGGCGTTGCAAACTCGGTCCGGGGCCGTGGTTCGTCGTAGGGTCAGGAGGTGACCTACGATCCAGCGCCGCAGCCGTCCCATCCCCCCATCGGGCCCTGGCTGGCGCCGCTGCTGCCCCAGCTCATCGGCTTCCGGCGCGACGTGCACGCGAACCCCGAGCTGTCCTTCCAGGAATTCCGGACCACCGAACGCATCACCGAGGCCCTGGCGGCCGCCGGCCTGGATCCCCAGCGCCTGGAGGGCACGGGGCTATTCGTCGACATCGGCGAGGGCGACATCGACCTCGGCCTGCGGGCCGACATCGACGCCCTGCCGATCCTCGAGGAGACCGGGCTGCCCTATGCCTCCTCGCGCAACGGCGTCTGCCATGCCTGCGGACACGACATCCACGCGACCGTGATGCTCGGCGTGGCCCTGACCCTGGGGCGCATGCACGACGCCGGGGAGCTGGCCGGGAAGATCAGGGTCATCTTCCAGCCCGCCGAGGAGACGATGCCCGGGGGAGCCCTGTCCGTCATCGAGCAGGGCGTCCTCGACGGGGTGCCACGCATCCTGGCCCTGCACTGCGAGCCACGTGTCGACGCCGGCATGATCGGCACCCGCATCGGAGCGATCACCAGCGCCAGCGACACCATCAAGATCGAACTCACCGGCCGCGGCGGACACACCTCCCGACCGCACCTGACCGAGGACCTGGTCTTTGCCCTGGCCGAGATCGCGGTCAACGTCCCCGCGGTGCTCAACCGCAGGATCGACGTGCGCAGCGCCGTGTCCGTGGTCTGGGGGCAGATCCATGCCGGGTCGGCCCCCAACGCCATCCCGGCCGCCGGGTACATGGCCGGGACCATGCGCTGTCTCGACGGCGACGCGTGGGAATCCGCCGGCACCCTGCTCGACGAGGTCGTGCGGCAGGTGGCCGTGCCCTACGGCGTCGACGTGAAGCTCGAACACACCCGGGGCGTGCCCCCGGTGGTCAACGCCGAGGCGGAAACCGACCTGATCGAACGCGCCGCACGCGCGGAGATCGGGTCGACCTCCATCGTGCTGACCCCCCAGTCCATGGGAGGCGAGGACTTTGCGTGGATGACGCACAAGATCCCCGGGGCCATGATGCGTTTGGGCACCAGGACGCCCGGCGGGGAGACCTACGACCTGCACCGGGGCGACTACATCCCCGACGAAAAGGCCATCGAGGTCGGGGTACGGGTGATGGCGGCCGCCGCATTGCGTGCCGTGGCGGATGGACGGGACGCCTGATTTGCCTACCTGTTGGTAACAAATAGTCAACAATATTGACCTGTCAATGGCTTGTGGTGGCCCGGTGGCCGTGGTGGCCGCTACTGTATTCTCCGTCACGTCTTCCTGCCTTGGGACGACGGACGCGGTTGGCTCCCTCTCGCGGCAGGTGCATCGCCCGAATCCCGGAGGGACGGACCCGATGCATCATTCGTCACTGGAGGAACCTTGAAGAAGTCACCGCGCACCCTGAAGCGCTCCACCGGGCAGCTCGCTGCCGTCCTGGGCGTTTCCGCCCTCGTCCTGACCGCCTGCGGCGCCGCCCCCGAGGCGTCCGAGAACTCCGCGGCCGCTTCCAGCCACCCCGGCGCCGCCGACTACACCGGCTGCATCGTCTCCGACTCCGGTGGTTTCGAGGACCGCTCGTTCAACCAGTCCTCCTATGAGGGACTGATGAAGGCCAAGAAGGAACTGGGCATCAAGACCAAGCAGGCCGAATCCCAGGCCGCCACCGACTTCGAGCCGAACCTGAGCTCCATGGTCAAGGGCGGCTGCGACCTGACGGTCACCGTCGGGTTCCTGCTGGCCGACGCCACCAAGAAGCTGGCCAAGGCCAACCCGGACGCGCACTTTGCCATCATCGACGACAACTCGATCAAGGCCAAGAACGTCAAGCCGATCATCTACGACACGGCGCAGGCCGCCTTCCTGGCCGGCTACGTCGCGGCCGGCACCTCCGAGACCGGCAAGGTCGCCACCTACGGCGGCATGAACATCCCGACCGTCTCCATCTTCATGGACGGCTTCTACGAAGGCGTGCAGTACTTCAACGAGCAGAAGGGCAAGGACGTCAAGGTCCTGGGCTGGAACGCCGACAAGCAGAACGGCACGTTCACCGGCGACTTCGAGAACCAGGGCAAGGGCAAGACCAACACGACGAACTTCATCAACGAAGGCGCCGATGTCATCATGCCCGTCGCCGGCCCCGTCGGCCTGGGCACCATCGACGCCGTGAAGGACGCCAACGCCAACGGCAAGGACGCCAAGGTCGTCTGGGTCGACTCCGACGGATACAACACCGTCCCCTCCGGCAAGGAAGTCATCCTCACCTCCGTGGTGAAGCTCATGGGCGAGGCCGTGGACAAGGTCGTCACCGAGGACCTGGACAAGAAGTGGGACAACACGCCCTACGTCGGCACCCTGGAAAACGAGGGCGTGGCGCTGGCCCCGTTCCACGACTTCGATTCCAAGGTCTCCGACGAGATGAAGACCGAACTGGACCAGATCAAGGCCGACATCATCTCCGGCAAGATCAAGGTCGAATCCCCGTCCAGCCCCAAGTAGCCGGCAGGGAGATGGCCATCGGCGGCAGAGCCGCCGCCGACGGCCACCCCCGCTGACTCCACGCCGTCCACCTCCCGCCCGCACGCCGGGAGGTGGGCGGCGTGCGCTTGCCCACCATCTGGCGTTCACGACTACGCTGGGTTCGACGGTCTCCACGACCGGTGTGACATCCGCGGCCATGGCGAGCCCGGAGAAGAAGGGAATAGGTAAACGGCGTGAAATTGGAACTTCGCGGAATTACCAAGAAATTCGGGACCTTCACGGCCAACGACGACATCACCGTCGTCGTCGAGTCCGGCCAGGTCCACTCCCTGCTGGGGGAGAACGGTGCCGGGAAGTCCACGCTGATGAACGTGCTCTTCGGCCTCTACGAGGCCACCGCCGGGCAGGTGCTCATCGACGACTCGCCCGTGCAGTTCCACGGCCCCGGCGACGCCATGGCGGCAGGCATCGGCATGGTCCACCAGCACTTCATGCTGGTCCCGGTCTTCACCGTCGCCGAAAACGTCGCCCTGGGCGACGAGGTGACCCGGGCCGCGGGGATCCTGGACCTCGAGGCCACCCGCCGCAAGATCCGCGAGATCTCGGACCGTTTCGGCTTCCACGTCGATCCGGACGCCCTCGTCGAGGACCTGCCGGTGGGCGTCCAACAACGCGTGGAGATCATCAAGGCCCTGGTGCGCGAGGCCAAGGTCCTGATCCTCGACGAGCCCACGGCCGTCCTGACGCCACAGGAGACCGACGAGCTGCTCAACATCATCCGCCAGCTCCGCGACGCCGGCACGTCGGTGGTCTTCATCTCCCACAAGCTGCGCGAGGTCAAGGAGATCTCCGACGTGATCACCGTGATCCGTCGCGGCAAGGTCGTCGGCCACGCCGAACCCACCGCATCTGCAGCCGAACTTGCCTCCCTCATGGTCGGACGGTCGGTCAGCCTGTCGCTGGAGAAGGAACCGGCCACACCCGGCGAGGAAACGTTCAGCATCCAGAACCTCACGGTATTGGCCGACAACGGGCAGGTCCTGCTCGATGACGTGAGCTTCGGGATCCACAACGGGGAGATCCTCGCCGTGGCCGGCGTCCAGGGAAACGGCCAGACCGAGCTCACCGAGGCCATCATGGGCCTGCTGGACCACGCCTCCGGAAAAGTGGTCCTCCACGGGGAGAACCTGCTCGGGCGCAGCGTGAAGTCGATCATCAACTCCGGCGTCGGATTCGTCCCCGAGGACCGCAGCACCGACGGCCTCGTCGGCACCTTCACCGTCGCCGAGAACCTGGTCCTGAACCAGTACGACCGGGCACCCTTTGCCCGGGGCATGAACATGCGCGGCTCGGTCATCGCGGAAAACGCCGAGCAGAAGATCGGCGAATTCGACATCCGCACCCAGGGACCCCAGGCCGACGCCGGCACGCTCTCCGGCGGCAACCAGCAGAAGGTCGTCATGGCCCGCGAACTCTCGCGGCCCCTGAAGCTCTTCATCGCCTCGCAGCCGACCCGCGGCGTGGACGTGGGATCGATCGAGTTCCTGCACCGGCGGATCATCGCCGAACGCGACGGCGGCACCCCCGTCCTCATCGTCTCCACCGAACTCGACGAGGTCGTCGAGCTCGCCGACCGCATCGCCGTGCTCTACAAGGGCCAGCTCGTCGGGATCGTCCCGGGAGACACCCCGCGCGACACCCTCGGCCTGATGATGGCCGGCGCCTCGGCCGACGAGGCCGGTGCCATCGACATCGACCCGGTACCACCCACCGATACTTCCACCGGCACCCCGGTGGCCAACCCAGAAGAGGAGCACGGGAATGAGTGATCCCGCGAACCTGCCGGACCGGGATCCCGCGTCCACGCAGACCCCGCCACCGCCGCCGGCCGGATCGACCCCCGGTGGTGCAGCGGCCGGCAACACCCCCGCCCAGCTGGCGGAAGCCTCTCCCCAGGACCCGCAGGCATCGCTCATGCGCCGCATCACCACCGGCAACGGCCTGGTCTCCGTCCTGGCGATCGTCTTGTCGTTGCTGGTCGGAGCCATCCTGATCGCCGCCACCGACGAGCGGGTGACCAGTGCCGCCAGCTACTTCTTCTCCCGGCCCACCGACATGCTCTCGGCCATCTGGGCCTCCGTCTCCGAGGCCTACGGAGCGCTCTTCCGCAGCGCCTTCTTCAACACCCAGGCCGACGGGTTCGCCAACGCGATCTACCCCCTGACCGAAACGCTGACGGTGGCCACGCCGCTGATCCTCGCCGGCCTCGGGGTGGCCCTGGCCTTCCGCGTGGGACTGTTCAACATCGGCGGCCAGGGACAGATCATCCTGGGCGCCATGCTCGCCGGCTGGGTCGGTTTCACCCTCAACCTGCCCGCCGGCCTGCACCTGCTGCTCGCCGTGGTCGCCGGCATCATCGGCGGCGCCATCTGGGGCGGGATCGCCGGCGTGCTGAAGGCCAAGCGCGGTGCACACGAAGTCATCGTGACCATCATGCTCAACTACATCGCCGTCTACCTGCTGCTGTATGTGCTCACCACACCGGGATTCCAGCGGCCCGGATCCAACAACCCCATCAGCCCCGAAATCCATGAATCGGCCGCCTACCCGCTGATCTTCGGATCCGGATTCCGGCTGCACCTCGGCTTCATCGTGGCCCTGCTGGCCGTCGCCTTCGTCTGGTGGCTGCTGAACCGTTCGACCACGGGCTTCGAGCTGCGTGCCGTGGGCGCGAACCCGCAGGCGGCGCGCACCGCCGGCATCAACGTCTCACGGGCCTACATCACGGCCATGGTCATCGCCGGTGCCCTCGCCGGCCTGGCCGGCACCGCGCAGATCTCCGGAACCGAACGCTCCCTCTCCGGTGACATCGCCGCCAGCTTCGGCTTCGACGCGATCACCGTGGCCCTGTTGGGGCGCTCGAACCCGATCGGCACGATGTTCGCCGGGCTGCTGTTCGGCGCCCTGCGCGCCGGCGGCGTCGGCATGCAGTCCAACACGGGCATCCCCATCGACATCGTCCTGGTCGTGCAGTCGTTCATCGTGCTGTTCATCGCCGCCCCGCCGCTGGTGCGCTCGATCTTCCGCATCCACACGGGCCAGAAGAAATCCAGGAAGTCCACGGCGCGCACCGCCAAGGCCGGAGGAGCAGCGTGAGCACCGCAACGACCACCCCCTCATCCCGGACGGGCTCCATCGCCCCCGCCATCCGCAACTGGGGCGCCCCGGTCACGCTGGCCGTGCTGGCCCTGGTGGCCTTGGTGGGCTTCGCCATCGGCAGCCCGCACGCCAGCGCCAGGTTCCGGATCTCCGCAGACGCCGACGCGCTCCAGGTCCCCGATGTCGTCCTGGGAACGACGCTGGTTGGCTGGATCACCGCCGTCGTGCTCCTGGCCCTGGCGGCGTACTCCTTCGCGCTCACCACCCGGGCCCAGCCCGCTCCACGCTGGCTGGTTCCGGCCTTTGCCGCCGTCTGGGTCATCGCCTTCCTGGTCTGGGTCATCGGCAGCGCCAACAACCCCAACGTGTACTTCTCCGGCCTGATCGCCGGATCGTTCACGCTGGCCATCCCGCTGATCTTCGGTTCGCTCTCCGGCGTGCTGTGCGAACGCTCCGGCGTCATCAACATCGCCATCGAGGGGCAGCTGCTGGCCGGTGCCTTCGGGGCGGCCATCGTCGGATCCATCACCCACAGCCTGCTGGCGGGCGTCCTGGCCGCCATCGTCGCCAGCGTCGTGGTCTCGATGGTCCTGGCCGTGTTCAGCATCAAGTACATGGTCAACCAGGTCATCGTCGGCGTCGTGCTCAACGTGCTCGTCGCCGGGCTGACCAGCTTCCTGTTCTCCACCGTGATGAAGGACAACTCCTCACTGTTCAACTCGCCGCCGAGCTTCCACAACATCCGCATCCCGGGGCTGGCGGACATCCCGGTGTTCGGTCCGATCCTCTTCGACCAGACGATCCTGGGCTACGGCATGTACCTGGCAGTGTTCCTGGTGTGGTTCGGGCTCTTCAAGACCCGCTGGGGACTGCGCGTGCGGGCCGTCGGAGAGCACCCGAAGGCCGCCGACACGGTGGGCATCAAGGTCAACACCATGCGGTTCTGGAACGTGACCCTGGCCGGCGTCGTCGCCGGAGTCGGCGGCGCGTTCTTCACCCTGGTGACCTCGTCGTCGTTCAACAAGGAGATGACCGCCGGGCAGGGCTTCATCGCCCTCGCCGCGCTGATCTTCGGGCGCTGGAACCCGATCGGTGCGTTCTTCGCGGCACTGCTGTTCGGCTTCTCGCTGAACCTCTCCTTCGTGCTGACGATCCTGGGCACCCCGGTCCCCAGCCAGTTCATGCAGATGCTGCCCTACGTCGTGACCGTGTTCGCGGTGGCGGGCCTGGCCGGCAAGTCCCGGCCGCCGGCCTCCAACGGCATTCCGTACGTGAAGGAGTAGCGATCGTGGGCGCACACCTGCCGGCCACGCCGCTGGCCGAGACCGACTGGGAGCGGCTGCGCATCGCGGCGACCGAGGCCATGTCCCGCGCCTACGCGCCGTACTCCAGGTACCCGGTGGGGGCCGCCGCCCTGACCGAGGACGGGCGGCTGGTCAGCGGCTGCAACGTGGAGAACGCAGCGTACGGGGTGGTGCTGTGCGCTGAATGCACGCTCATCGGGGCGCTGCACATGACCGGCGGTGGACGGCTGCGTGCCTTCTACTGCGTGGACGGGCACGGCAACATCCTCATGCCCTGCGGGCGCTGCCGGCAGCTGCTGCACGAACACCGCGGTCCCGACCTGGAACTGATGACCGTCAGCGGGATCAAGACCATGGAGCAGGTCCTGCCCGACGCCTTCGGCCCGGAGGACCTGCTCCGCTGACACCGGACACCCCACCTGCACCCCGACGAAAGGCCCAGCATGAGCACCGAGAACTTCGACGCCGTCGACATCATCCGCATCAAACGCGACCGCGGAACGCTCACGCCCGAGCAGATCGACTGGACCATCGACGCCTACACCCGCGGGGTCATCGCCGAGGAGCAGATGGCCGCATTGAACATGGCGATCCTGCTCAACGGGATGGACCGGGCGGAGATCTCCCGGTGGACGACGGCGATGATCGACTCGGGCGAGCGCATGGACTTCTCCTCGCTGCGCACCCCGGGCGGGGCCGTGAAGCCGACCGCCGACAAGCACTCGACCGGGGGAGTGGGCGACAAGATCACCCTCCCGCTGGCTCCGCTGGTGGCCGTGTTCGGCGTGGCCGTCCCGCAGCTCTCCGGCCGCGGGCTCGGCCACACCGGCGGGACCCTGGACAAGCTCGAGGCCATCCCCGGCTGGCAGGCCTCGCTGTCCAACGCCGCCATGATGGAACAGCTGGCCGACTGCGGTGCGGTCATCTGCGCCGCCGGATCCGGGCTGGCCCCGGCCGACAAGAAGCTCTACGCGCTGCGCGATGTCACCGGGACCGTGGAGGCCATCCCGCTGATCGCCTCCTCGATCATGTCCAAGAAGATCGCCGAGGGCACCGGCGCGCTGGTCCTCGACGTCAAGGTCGGCTCCGGGGCCTTCATGAAGAACGAGGACGACGCCCGCGAACTGGCGCGCACCATGGTCGGCCTCGGCACCGACGCCGGCGTGAAGACGGTCGCCCTGCTGACCAACATGCAGACCCCGCTGGGCCGCACGGCAGGCAACGCCATCGAGGTCGAGGAATCCGTGGAGGTCCTCGCCGGTGGCGGCCCCGCCGACGTCGTGGAGCTGACCGTCAAGCTGGCCGAGGAGATGCTCGCCGGTGCCGGCATCCACGACGCCGATCCGGCGGCCGCGCTGGCGGACGGCCGGGCCATGGACGTCTGGAACCGCATGATCTCGGCGCAGGGCGGGGACCCGGCGGCCCCGCTTCCGGTCGCCCGCGAATCGGAGACCGTCTACGCCCAGGCCGACGGCGTGCTGGCCGAGCTCGACGCCCTGTCCGTGGGTGTCGCCGCCTGGCGGCTCGGTGCCGGTCGTGCCCGGCGGGAGGATCAGGTCCAGGCCGGGGCCGGGGTGCGCATGCACGCCAAGCCCGGCGACGTCGTGCGCCGCGGGCAACCGCTGATGACGCTGCTGACCGACACCCCCGACCGGTTCGCCCGGGCGCTGGAGGCCCTGGACGGGGCGACGACGATCACCGCCGAGGGCAGCCGCAGCGGACAGCGGCTGATCCTGGACCGCATCGCCGAATAACCGCCCCGGCGGCGTGCTCATCAGGGATGACCCCCCATCGTCCCTGAATCATCCCTTGGTCGGACGGCAATCCGCCCGCCGGGGGGTAAGAATGGAACCATCGCCCCGCTGATGCCGGGCGGAACCCTGCCGGCCCGGCCCCGGTACGGCGTGCCACCCCAGCCGAGGGACCTGCCCCATGGAGATCATCAACGAGGCCATCCTCCACGCTTCCACCGCGTGGTGGATCCTGCCCGTTCTCTTCCTGTTCTGCACCATCGACGGGCTGCTCCCGCTGCTGCCCAGCGAGACGCTGATCGTCGCGCTGGCCAGCGTGTCCGTTGTCTCGGGCATCCCGAACATCTTCCTGCTGGGGCTGGTGGGCGCCGCCGGGGCCATCCTCGGCGACCAGATCGCCTACCGGGTTGGCCGCCGGATCGGCCTGGAGAGGTTCCGGTGGATGCGGGGCCCCCGGGCACGGAAGTCCTTTGCGTTCGCCCGGCGCGAGCTGGAGCGGCGGGGCGCCCTGCTGATCTTCACGGCCCGCTACATCCCCGTGGGACGCGTCGCGGTGAACTTCACCGCCGGTGCCACGCATTTCTCCCTGCGTCGCTTCACGCTGCTGGACATCATGGGCTGCCTGACCTGGGGTGCCTATTCGGCCACCATCGGCGCCGTTGGCGGCCACTGGATGAGCGACAACCCGCTGCTGGGCATCGGTCTGTCCATCGCCATCGCCCTGGTCCTGGGTTTCGTTGTCGACCGCGTCGTCAATGCCGTGCTGCGCCGGCTCGGGCGCGAGGAACCGCTTCCCGAACCCGAGCTGGTGTCGGCGGCGGCAGACGCCGAGCACTGATGGCCGCAGTGGCCACTGGCGGTCGGGGAGGGCAGCGCCCGGCGGCTGGCGGTCGTGCCGACGTCACGTCCAGGGCGGGACGGCCAGCAACAGGCTCCACTGCGTGTCGGGGTCGGCCTTGACCGCCAGGCTGCCGCGCATTGCATCGACCAGTTGAATGCGCGTCACGACACCGTCGCACACGATCGTGAGGTCCTTCCCGGAGTCGTCCCTTACTGTGACCCCGGGAGCAGAACGTGGCGCTCCTCTACCTGGCTGGCATGCACCGTAGAGGTGGACGCGGCTGACAGAGCCGACGTCCAGGACATTGGACGCCTGGCCTTTTCCGCTGGCGCGGGACAGCTCGCTATCCCCCGCCAAGGGAACGAGCAGTGCGTCTAGGTCCTCCGACCGGGAATCGTCGGAAGCTGAGTCGGCGGGGGCAGCCGAGGGCGAAGCCGTGGTCTCGCCAGGCGCCACCGACGGTCTCCCGGCCCCGGGAGCAGTAGGCGCCGAGCAGCCGGCAAGGAAGAGTGACGAGGCGGCCGCGATGGCCAGCGACGAAGCGGCGCGGCTCATCCGGCCAACCCGATCATGGCGGCCTGCAATGGATCGATCATGGATTCCCCTCTCGTCGGATGAACCGCTGGTTTATCCAACTGGGTCCCAATGTAGCCGACGCCAGGCCGTATGTGCCCCGGTGTCCGTCAGGTTCTTCGCGGCAGCCATCAGGGGATGGGACGGGCTGGCCAGCGCCGGTCGGCGTGGTTCCGCTGCGCCCGGGCGCCCAGTACGCTGGGGTACGTGACTGAAGAGCTGATCCACACCGCATATGACCCCGACTTCGACTTCCGCAGCCTGCCCAAGGTCTCGCTGCACGACCACCTCGACGGCGGGCTGCGCCCCGCCACCATCATCGAACTCGCCGCCGCGGCCGGACACGAGCTGCCGGCCACCGAGCCGGTGGCCCTGGCCGAATGGTTCCGCGAATCGGCCGACTCCGGATCGCTGCCACGGTACCTGGAGACCTTCGACCACACCATCGCCGTCATGCAGACGCGCCAGAACCTGGCCCGGGTGGCCCGCGAATTCGTGGAGGACCTCGCCGACGACGGCGTCGTCTACGGCGAAGTCCGTTGGGCACCCGAACAGCACCTTTCCGGCGGGCTGACGCTGGACGAGGCCGTCGAGGCCGTCCAGGAGGGCCTGGACGCCGGCGTCGAGGCCGTGGAGGCCAGCGGCCGGCCGATCCAGGTCGGCCAGCTGATCACCGCCATGCGGCACGCCGACCGCGGCGTGGAGATCGCCGAACTGGCCCTGCGCCACCGCGACCGCGGGGCCGTCGGCTTCGACATCGCCGGCGCCGAGGACGGCTTCCCCGCCTCGCGCATGTCCGACGCCTTCGACCTGCTGGCCGAGAACTTCTTCCCCGCCACGGTCCACGCCGGGGAGGCCGCCGGGATCGATTCGATCGCCGACGCCCTGCTCACCGGCCGCGCCCAGCGCCTCGGCCACGGCGTGCGCATCGCCGAGGACATCGAGGTCGAGTTCGGCGGCACGGACGACGACGGCTCCGAGGTCGGGGAGGACACCGGCCTGGTCACGCTCGGCCCCGTGGCCAACTGGGTCCGCGACCGGGGCATCGCCCTGGAGATCTGCCCGTCCTCGAACCTGCAGACCGGCGCCACCGCCGCCTTCGGCGAGGGCATCGAATCCCACCCGATCGACCTGCTCTACCAGACGGGCTTCACCGTCACCATCAGCCCCGACAACCGGCTGATGAGCGGCACCAGCCTCTCGGATGAGTTCGAGCTGCTGGTCGAGGCCTTCGACTACGACCTCGATGACCTGCTCGAGCTCACGCTCAACGCCGCCGAGGCGGCCTTCCTGCCGCTCGAGGAGCGCGAGGCGCTGGTGGAATACATCAACTCCGCCTACTCGGGTCTGGCCGAGGACGACGAGGATGAGGACGACGACGAGGCCTGAGCAGCACGTGGGCCAGCTCGGTGAACCACCGTGCACCGGCACGCCGGGGGAACCGCAGCGCCTGCTGGGCGTCATTGCGGACCTCCGTCGGCACTGCCGGTGGACGGCGGCGCTGACCCACGCCTCGCTGGTGGAATACCTCGTCGAGGAGTCCTACGAGCTGCTCGAGGCCATCGAGACCGGCGCCGACGACGACGAGTTGCGCGGGGAACTGGCCGACGTGCTGTACCAGCTGGTGCTGCACGCCCAGATCGCCGCCGAACGCGGTGCCTTCGACTTCACCGACATCGCCGCCCACCTCAGCGAGAAGATGATCCGGCGCAACACCCACGTCTTCCGCCCCGACGGCAGCCTGCGCGACTCCTTTCCGGAATCCATCGAGGAGATCATCGCCTCCTGGGACGCCGCCAAGCGCGCCGAAACCCCTGGACGGACCGACCCGTTCTCCTCGCTGCCGCGCCATCTGCCGGCCCTCGCCCTGGCCGATAAGGCACTCGAGCGTGCCCAGCGCTGGGCCGCCGGGCACGACGACGACGCCCGGCCGGGCGCGCCTGCCCCGGTTGCGCCTTCCCCGGTTCCGGGTACCGGCGCGGCCCCGGTTCCCGCCCCCGAGACCGAGGAGGAGCTCGGCGCCCTGCTCTTCTCGGTCGTCGCGGCGGCCCACGAGCGCGGACTCGACGCCGAGCGCTCACTGCGCACCGCCGTCGTGCAGTACATGACAGAGGCGAAACCAACTACCACGGTGACCCCCGGCACAGGCTAGGCTGGTTCGCGAGGCAAAGTGCCCCGCGTATCCAGTGCTGTGTACGGCCCCCACCCACCGAAGAAGGAGTACCTTCCATGGCCTTGATCGATGCCATCCACGCCCGCGAAATCCTCGACTCGCGCGGTAACCCCACCGTTGAAGTCGAGGTCCTGCTCTCCGACGGGTCGCTCGGCCGCGCCGCGGTGCCCTCGGGCGCCTCCACCGGCGCCTTCGAGGCCGTCGAACTGCGCGACGGCGACGCCTCCCGCTACCTGGGCAAGGGCGTCACCCAGGCGATCGACGCGGTCATCGACACGATCCAGCCGGCCCTCATCGGCCAGGACGCCACCGACCAGCGTTCCATCGACCAGATCATGGGCGACCTGGACGGCACCCCGAACAAGGCCACCCTGGGCGCCAACGCCATCCTGGGCGTCTCGCTGGCCGTCGCCTCGGCCGCTGCCGAGTCCTCCAACCTGCCGCTCTACCGCTACCTCGGCGGACCGAACGCCCACGTGCTGCCGGTGCCGCTGATGAACATCCTCAACGGCGGCTCGCACGCGGACTCCGACGTGGACATCCAGGAGTTCATGGTCGTGCCCGTCGGCGCCTCCACCTTCTCCGAGGGCCTGCGCATGGGAGTGGAGGTCTACCACGCGCTGAAGTCGGTGCTCAAGGAGCAGGGCCTGTCCACCGGGCTGGGCGACGAGGGCGGCTTCGCCCCGAACCTGCCCAGCAACCGCGCGGCGCTGGAGCTGATCACCGAGGCCATCAAGAAGGCCGGCTACACCCCCGGCGCCGACGTCGCGCTGGCCCTGGACGTGGCCTCCTCCGAGTTCTTCGAGAACGGGACCTACCAGTTCGAGGGCCAGCAGCGCACCGCGGCCCAGATGAGCGACTACTACGCCGAGCTCGTCGCCGACTTCCCGCTGGTCTCCATCGAGGACCCGCTGGACGAGGACGACTGGGACGGCTGGAAGACGCTCACCGACGCCATCGGCGACAAGGTCCAGCTGGTGGGCGATGACCTGTTCGTCACCAACCCCGAGCGCCTGCAGCGCGGCATCGATGCCGGTACCGCGAACTCGCTGCTGGTCAAGGTCAACCAGATCGGCTCGCTGACCGAGACCCTGGACGCCGTCTCGCTGGCCCAGCGCAGCGGCTACACGACGATCACCTCGCACCGCTCCGGCGAAACCGAGGACACCACGATCGCCGATATCGCCGTGGCCACCAACGCCGGGCAGATCAAGACCGGAGCCCCGGCCCGCTCCGAGCGCGTGGCCAAGTACAACCAGCTGCTGCGCATCGAGGAGGAGCTCGGCGACGCGGCGGTCTACGCCGGAAAGTCGACCTTCCCGCGTTTCACCGCGTAACGCCGCACCACAGCGCGTAAGGTCTTGAGGGGAACCGCCGGATGCCGGTTGGTTCCCCTCGGACCGTTACGCCCCCTCGCGGGCCACGGCCCGGCCCATCCGTCCATCCGAGCAGACCGGCAGGAGCTTCATGGCCACCCGACGCCCCAACATGCCACGGGTCCGCCCCACCGGGAGCGGCCCGGCCTCGGAGGACCCCGCACCGCGCGGGACCGGTGACGCCGACCGGCCGGAGCGCGACGCCGGACGGACCGCCCCCGCCGCCGTGAACCGCAACAAGGTCGTCCCCCTCGGGGCCGCCCCCGGGCACGACGACGATGCCCCCTCGGCACCGCGCGCCCGGCCGGTGCCCCGGACGACCCCGTCCCGGAAACCCGCTGCCGCGAAACCTGCAGCTTCCAAACCCGCTGCCGCGAAACCGGCTGCAGCTAAACCCGCCGCTTCCAAACCGGATGCGGGCAAACCGTCGCCCTCCCGCCCGGCCGTCAAGCGACCCGGCAAGCGGCCCAGCGCGCCGGGCGAGAAGCGCCTGCGCGAGCGTGCCGAGCTGTCCGGCGCCATCCGCTCGGGGGCCGGCTCCCCACCCCGGCAGCCCGAAGCGCACCAGCGCCCGGCCGACGACGCAGCACCGGTACCCGCCCGGGCGTTCTCCGGACGCATGCTGGCCCTGGCCGTCATCCTGGTCGTGGTGACCGTCCTGCTGCTGCCCAGCGTCGGCACCTACATGAACCAGCGCACCGAAATCGCGCAGCTGCAGTCCTCGATCGCCCAGAAGCAACAGGAACAGGACGACCTCAAGACGCAGATCGCCCGCTGGGACGACCCGGCCTACGTCAAGGCGCAGGCCCGCAACCGCATCAACCTCGTCATGCCGGGCGAGAAGAAGTACATGGTGATCGGCGCGACCGGCGAGGAAACCGCCGTCGGGCCCGAGAGCGTGGGCGACGTCCGCACCGACCTGCCCTGGGTCGACTCGCTCTGGGACACCGTTGTACGCTCGGCCACCGACTGACCCGTTTTCCCGAAGGAGTATCCGTGGAGCACCCCACCGTGCCGCGCCATGAGGCGCTGGACGCCGCCCAGCGGGTCCCCACCCCGGCGGACCTGGACACGCTGAGCCGCCAGCTCGGACGTCCCGCCCGCGACGTGGTGGAGATCGGCGCACGCTGCGTCTGCGGCAACCCGTTGGTGGCCACCACGGCACCGCGCCTGGCCTCGGGGATCCCGTTCCCGACCACGTTCTACCTCACGCATCCGGTCATCACCTCGGCCGTCTCCCGCCTCGAAGCGGCCGGAGCCATGGCCGAGATGACCGAACGCCTCGGCCGCGACGAGGACCTGGCCTCCGCCTACACGGCCGCCCACCACGACTACCTGGCCGCGCGCCAGGCCATCGGCGCCCGGACCGGGGTGGGCCCGGTACCGGAAATCGACGGCGTCTCGGCCGGCGGGATGCCCACCCGCGTGAAGTGCCTGCACGTGCTGGTCGGCCACTCGCTGGCGGCCGGCCCGGGGGTCAACCCCCTCGGCGACGAGGCCATCGCCGGCATCGCGGAGTGGTGGACCGCGGAGAAGTGCCGGTGCGGCGGCGCCTGGGACACCGAGGCACCCGTCCCGGACCGCGACCGCAGCCGCCACGTCAGGACCCAGGCCGAGGATCCGGCCGCCAAGAAGGCCCGCCGCGCCGCCGCCCGGCAGGCCGGCGCGCAGCAGGACGCGGCCGGGGAACCGGGAACGGCACCCGCGGGAGGCCGGCCATGAGGGTCGCGGGCATCGACTGCGGGACCAACTCCATCCGCCTGCTGATCGCCGACGCCATCGAGGACGACGACGGCAACATGCGGCTGCTCGACATCGCCCGCGAAATGCGCATCGTCCGTCTCGGGCAGGGCGTCGACGCCACCGGGAACCTGGCCCCCGAGGCGCTGGAGCGCACCTTCGCCGCGGTCGACGAGTACGCCGCATTGATCGGCGCCCACGGTGCCCAGCACGTGCGGTTCGTGGCCACCTCGGCGACCCGCGACGCCGGGAACCGGGGGGAGTTCATCGACGGCGTCCGGAAACGCCTGGGCGTGGAACCCGAGGTCATCGAAGGCTCCGAGGAAGCCGAATTGAGCTTCGCCGGTGCCGTCTCGGTCCGTCCACCGGCCGACGACGAGGACATCCTGGTCATCGACCTCGGCGGCGGATCCACCGAATTCGTGGTCGGCAACTCCCGGGGCGTCCGCGGCGCCGTCAGCATCGACATGGGCTGCGTGCGCTACACCGAACGCTTCCTCACCGACGACCCGCCCACCGCCGAACAGGTCGCCGCCGCCGAGGCAGAGGCCAACCGGCAGCTCGACGACGTATTCGCCGCCCTCCCGATCCGGGACGTGGACCGGGTGGTGGGGGTGGCCGGGACGATCACCACCATCACCGCCCACGTGCTGGACCTGCACAGCTACCAGCCCGAGGCCATCGACGGCACCGAGCTGCCCATCGGGGTCATCGAGGCCGCCGCCAGCGAGTTCCTCGCCTTTTCCCGGCAACGCCGTGAACAGCTGCCCTACATGCACCCCGGCCGGGTGGACGTGATCGCCGCCGGATCGCTGATCTACCGGACCATCCTGTGGAGGGTCGCGGAGGCCACCGGGAACCGGGTGCGCACGGCCGGGGCCAGCGAACACGATATTCTGGATGGCATTGCCCTCGGATTGGCCCGGCACTGAGCCGCGCCGCCGAAGCCGCCCACCGTCGTCGTACCCCCGGAAGGAACCGCCCGTGAGGCCCCGTCCACACCGTGCCGTCGCTGCTTTCCTGGCTGCCCTGGTCGCGGGGGGCTCGCTGCTCGTCGCCGCACCCGCCGCCCAGGCCGACCACATCCGCGACAGCGAGTACTGGCTGGACGACTACGGGATCAAGCAGGCGTGGAAGACCTCGAAGGGCGAGGGCGTCAAGGTGGCCGTCATCGACACCGGGACGGACGGTTCACACCCCGACCTGCGCGGGCAGGTCGTCGGCGGCAAGGACTTCTCCGGTGCGGGGAACCCGAACGGGACCGAACCGATCGGGGCGCTGCCCGAGCACGGGACCCTGGTCGGCACGCTGCTGGCCGGGCACGGCAACAACGCGGAGGCCATCGCGAAGGCGAAGGCCGAGGCCGAGAAGCAGGACGTCGCCTGGAAGCGTGCCGTCAAGGACGCGAAAAAGGCCGACGAGGACCCACCCGAAAAGCCCGAACCCGTCAAGATCCCGAAGCCCGGCCCGGGCCCTGACGGCGTCATCGGCGTCGCCCCGGAGGCCGAGCTGATCTCCGGCTCGCTGTGGCTGGGCTCCGAGAACCCCGGCGGGGTACCGGTCAGCCAGCAGGTCCCTCAGGCCGTGAAATGGGCCGTGGACCAGGGGGCGCAGGTCATCAACATGTCGCTGGGCTCGACCACGCCGAGCTGGCCGACCAGCTGGGACGATGCCTTCCAGTACGCCGAGGCACACGACGTGGTCATCGTCGCCGCCGCGGGGAACCGCGCCGGCGGCATGCAGCAGGTCGGCGCCCCGGCGACCATCCCCGGCGTGCTGACCGTGGCCGGTGTCGACAAGGAGGGCAAGGCCAGCTGGGACTCCTCCACCCAGGGGATCAGCATCGGCGTCGCCGCGCCGGCGGACCCGCTCGTCGGCGGGCTGCCCGACGGCGGCTACGCGGACTGGTCGGGGACCTCCGGTGCGGCACCCCTCGTCTCCGGCGTTGCCGCGCTGATCCGCTCGAAGTACCCCGACATGAAGGCCGCGGACGTCATCCAGCGCATCCTGGCCACGGCCAAGGACGCCGGCAAGCCCGGCGTCGACAACCTCTACGGCTACGGCCTGATCGACGCCGGTGCGGCGCTGACGGCGACGGTGCCCTCGGTGCAGGACAACCCGTTGGGAACGATCAGCGAATGGATCCACGTCCACCGCAGGGGCCAGCCCGCCGCGCCCAGCGCCGCCACGCCCCGGACCAAGCCCGAGGCGAAGTCGACGGTCCCGCCGGTCGCCGCCCCGAAGGCCCAGACGCCCGCAGAGCCCGGCGGCGCGCTGCCGGGGGTCCTGGTCATCGGATTCGGCTCCCTGCTGGTGCTCGTGATCGCCGCAGGAGCGGTGCATGTGGGCCTGGCCCGGCGGCGGAACCGGGCCGCGGAAGCCGCCTCCACCGGGACCATTGCCGCCGGGGAATGGAGCGCTGCGCCGGATGGCCACGACCCCTTCGACGATCTCCCCGAAAGTAGATAGTGAAGACTTTCACATACGGGTTATCCGCGTTACGATGGAGGCATGGCAAACACTCCTGAACTCTCCGATCGCCCACGTATCCTCGTCGTCGGCGGTGGTTACGTCGGTTTGTACGTCGCAATGAAATTGCAGAACAAGGTCAAGGCCCACGGCGGCATCGTCACCGTGGTGGACCCGCTGCCCTACATGACCTACCAGCCGTTCCTCCCCGAGGTGGCCGCCGGCCAGATCGAGGCCCGCCACGCGGTCGTCTCGCACCGCACCCACCTCAACAACGCCGAACTGATTACCGGCCGCGTCACGGCCGTGGACCACGCCAACCGCAAGGCAGTCATCGTCCCGACCGACGGCGAGCCCTTCGAGCTCGGATACCGCGACGTCGTCATGGCCGCCGGCGCCATCACCAAGACCTTCCCGATCCCGGGCCTGGCCGAAAACGGCATCGGCCTGAAGACCATCGAGGAAGCCGTGACCCTGCGCAACAAGGTTCTGGAGCGCATCGAGAGCGCCTCCATGATGAGCGACCCGGCAGCCCGCCGTCGTGCCCTGACCTTCGTCGTCGTCGGCGGCGGCTTTGCCGGCATCGAGACCATCACCGAGATCGAGGACATGGCCCGCGCCGCGGTGGCCAAGACCAGCCGCGTCGAACAGGACGAGGTCCGCTTCGTGATGGTCGAGGCCATGGGCCGCATCATGCCCGAGGTCACCGAACAGCAGGCCGAATGGGTCGTGGAGCACATGCGCTCGCGCGGCATCGAGGTCCTGCTCAACACCTCCCTGGCCAAGGTCGAGAACGGCAAGCTCGAGCTGACGAACATGCCGGACAAGACCCCCGGCGAGGTCTTCGAAGCCGACACCCTCATCTGGACCGCCGGCGTCCAGGCCAACCCGATGGTCCGCTCCACCGACTTCCCGATCGAGCAGCGCGGCCGCGTGCGCACCGGCACCGACCTGCGCATCACCGGCGATGACGGCCCCATCGAGGGAGCCTGGGCCGCGGGCGACGTCGCCGCGGTCCCCGACGTCACCGGTGGACTGCCCGATGGCACCTGCGTCCCCAACGCCCAGCACGCCGTCCGACAGGCCAAGCTGCTCGCCGCGAACATCTACGCCACCCGCTACGGCGTGGGCCAGGTGCGCGAGTACGAGCACAAGAACCTGGGCGCCGTCGCCGGCTTCGGCACCGGCAAGGGCGTGGCCAAGATCATGGGCCTGCAGCTGAAGGGCTTCCCGGCCTGGGCCGCCCACCGCGGGTACCACGGCATGGCGATGCCGACGTTCGAACGCAAGTTCCGCGTGGTCGGCGACTGGTTCTCGAACCTGGTCTTCAAGCGCGACACCACGCAGATCGCCGACCTGCAGACCCCGCGCCGCCAGTTCGTCGAGGCCGCCACGCCGAAGCCGAAGGCCGCCGACAAGCAGGAAGCCGCAGCAGCCAAGTAGCACCCACCGCAGCGCCGCGTCGACCAGCATCCTGGACGGCGCGGCGCTGTTTTGCGTCCGGAGGCCCGAGGGCTCTTGTAGGATTTATCCGCGGGCCCCCATAGCCCAATTGGCAGAGGCAGGAGACTTAAAATCTCTGTGTTGTGGGTTCGAGTCCCACTGGGGGTACTTCCCGCACCGGCCCGGCGGCGGGGGCCGGGGGAGCAGGACCTAGGCCACCGGGGAGGACGCCCGATCACTGGCATCGTCCGGCCCCGACAGGTCCATCTCGCGCAGCGGCACGATCCGCGACCGGGTGGCCAGCCGATGGGCCAGCCAGAGTCCCAGGAAGATCGGCACGCCGATGTAGGAGGAGAGCACCTCCATGCCCTGGCCGGCCAGCACCGCCTGGTAGTTCTGTCCGGCGATCACCAGGACCAGCACCGCGAAGGCCACCAGCGGCCCGACGGGGAAGAAGGCGGCCCGATAGGGCAGCTCCGCGACGGTGTGTCCCTGGGCCAGGAACCCGCGTCGGAACCGGTAGTGCGAGACGGCGATCCCCGCCCAGACGATGAACCCGCACAGTCCCGAGACGTTGAGCAGCCAGGCATAGGCGGCCCGCTGCCCGACGATGGCGCTGAGGAATCCGAACAGCCCCACGGCCGAGGTGGCCAGCAGGGCCGGCATCGGCACCCCGCGCCGGTTGGTCCGCCCGAAGATGGCCGGCGCCTTGCGGTCGTGGGCCATGGCGTAGAGCATGCGGGTCGAGGCGTACAGCCCCGAGTTCCCGGCGGAGAGGATCGCGGTGAGGATGACGGCATTCATCAGGGCCGCGGCAAACGCGATGCCGGCGTGCTCGAAGACCAGGGTGAACGGGGAGGCGGCCACGTCGGCCTCGCCGGAGGCCAGCAGGCTGGGATCGGTGAACGGGACCAGGCAGCCGATGATGAAGATCGCCCCGATGTAGAACAGCATGATGCGCCAGAAGACCGAGCGGATCGCCCGCGGCACCTCGCGGCGCGGGTTCTTCGCCTCGCCTGCGGCCACGCCCACCAGTTCGGTGCCCTGGAACGAGAACCCCGCGATCATGAACACCGAGATGATCGAGACGAATCCGCCGTGGAAGACATCGCCTGAATCCTGCCAGTTGCTGAAGCCGGGGGAGCTGCCACCCATGACGCCGAAGATCATCAGGGATCCGGCGACGAGGAAGACGACGACGGCGACCACCTTGATCAGCGCCAACCAGAACTCGCCTTCGCCGAAGGCCCTGGCCGAGAGGGCGTTCAGCCCCGTCAGGAGCACCAGGAACACCCCGGCCCAGACCCACCCCGGGACCCCTGGCAGCCAGAAATCCATGATGATCCCTGCGGCGACCAGTTCGGCCGCCACGGTGATGGCCCAGTTGAACCAGTAGTTCCAGCCGATGGCGAACCCGAAGGAGGGGGAGACGAACCGGGTGGCGTAGGTCTGGAACGATCCGGCCACCGGGATCTTGGCCGACATCTCGCCGAGGGACTGCATGAGCAGGAACACCATCAACCCCACGGCCGCGTAGGCGACCAGGGCGCCGCCGGGCCCGGCTTGGGCAATCGTGCCACCGGAGGCGACGAACAACCCGGTGCCGATGGAACCGCCGATCGCGATCATCTGGAGGTGGCGGCTGCTCAGACCGCGCTTGAGGTCGTTGCCCGCGGAGCCCTCATCGGTGCGATCCGCGACACGCTGGTTCAGGTCCATGGGTGCCTTTCGGCTGGTGGGTGGTCCGGAGCACAGCCGTCCTGCGGTCGGTGCTCCATGTCTGGCCGGTCCCGCACACGGCGTCGATCCGCCGCGTGCCGGCATGCGATGCCGCGAACGGCACCGTCAATTATGACGCCCCGCGGGCCGCGACGGGCAATCGGCGCCGCGGCACCGATCGAGGACTGCTCGCCGGCGGCCGGGGGCCGACCTCCGGCGGTGGCGATGCAACCCGCGCTGATAGGCTTGCCCGGTGACTTACGAGATTGAGATCGGCCGCGGAAAGCGCGGCGTGCGGGCCTATTCGCTGGACGACGTCGCCGTCGTCCCCCACCGGCGCACGCGGGACCCGCAAGACGTATCCGTCAACTGGCAGATCGATGCCTACCAGTTCTCCAGCCCCATCATCGGCGCCCCCATGGACTCGGTCATGAGCCCCGCGATGGCCATCGCGTTGGGCAAGCTCGGCGGCCTGGGCGTCCTGAACCTCGAGGGCCTCTGGACCCGTTACGAGGACCCCGAACCGGTGCTGGAGGAGATCAGGTCGCTGGAAACCGACCGTGCCGCCGACCGCGCGTTGGGCGCCCACGTCAACCCGGTGGTGACCGCCCGGCTCCAGGAGCTCTACCAGGCACCGATCCAGCCCGAGCTCATCGCCTCCCGCCTGGCCGAGATCCGCGAGGCGGGCGTCACCGTGGCCGGCTCCCTGACGCCGCAGCGCACGCAGGAGTACTACAAGACCGTGCTGGCCGCCGGGGTCGACATCTTCGTCATCCGCGGCACCACCGTCTCCGCCGAGCACGTCTCGCAGAACCAGGAACCGCTTAACCTCAAACAGTTCATCTACGAGCTCGACGTGCCGGTGATCGTCGGAGGGGCCGCCGGCTACACCCCGGCGCTGCACCTGATGCGCACCGGCGCAGCCGGCGTCCTGGTCGGCTTCGGCGGCGGCGCGACGGCCACGACACGCCGGGCCCTGGGCATCCACGCCCCGATGGCCACCGCCATCTCCGACGTCGCCGCGGCCCGCCGCGACTACCTCGACGAATCCGGGGGCCGCTACGTCCACGTCATCGCCGACGGGGGGCTGGGCACCAGCGGCGACATCGTCAAGGCGATCGCCATGGGGGCCGACGCCGTGATGCTCGGCAGCGCCCTCGCCCGCGCCGAGGAGGCGCCCGGCCGCGGCTGGCATTGGGGAGTCGAGGCCCACCACGGCAACAGCCCGCGCGGGGACCGCGTGCGCGTCGGTACCGTCGGACCGCTCGAGGAGGTCCTGTACGGGCCCTCCCGGCACACCAACGGCACCTCGAACATCGTCGGCGCGCTGCGGCGGGCGATGGCGACGACCGGTTATTCCGAACTCAAGGAGTTCCAGCGCGTTGACGTTGTCGTCTCGCCATATGAAGCTGGATAACATGACACAACGCGCCCAGCAGGACCGTCCGGATGCCACGACGACCCGCGGGGCGCTCGACCCGGCGTTCCGGGAAACCTCGTTGGAGGACCTGCGCCGGGCGGGAACCGACGCCGACGCCGAACTCGACCTGCTCATCATCGGCGGGGGAGTCGTCGGTGCCGGTGCCGCACTCGATGCGGCGACCCGCGGCCTCAAGGTCGGGATCGTCGAGGCGCGGGACTGGGCGGCGGGGACCTCCTCGCGGTCGTCCAAACTGATCCACGGTGGCCTCCGGTACCTGGAGATGCTCGACTTCGCCCTGGTGCGCGAGGCCCTGCAGGAGCGCGGCCTGCTCATCGACCGGATCGCCCCGCACCTGGTCCGCCCGGTCCCCTTCCTGTACCCGCTGACCAAACGGTTCATCGAACGCCCCTACGTCGGCGCGGGCATCGCCCTCTACGACGGCATGTCCGTGGCCTCCGGACACAGCCGCGGTGTGCCCTTCCACCGGCACCTGAGCCGCAAGGGCACGTTGCGCAGCGCCCCCAGCCTCAAGGACGACGCCTTCGTCGGCTCGATCCGCTACTACGATGCGCAGGTCGATGATGCCCGCCTGGTCCTGGACCTGGTGCGCACGGCGGCGAACTACGGGGCGCTGGCCGCCAACCGCGTCAAGGTCGTGGACTTCCTCCGCGAGGGCGAACGGGTCGTCGGCGCCCGGCTGGAGGACCAGGAGACCGGGGACGCCTTCGAGGTCAAGGCCAAGCAGATCGTCAACGCCACCGGCGTGTGGACCGATGAAACCCAGGATCTGGTGACCGACCGGGGGCAGCTGCGCGTGAAGGCGTCCAAGGGCGTCCACCTCGTCGTGCCGCGCGACCGCTTCCAGTCCACCGTCGGGCTGATCCTGCGCACCGAGAAGTCCGTCCTCTTCGTCATCCCCTGGGGTCGGCACTGGATCATCGGCACCACCGACACGGAGTGGAAGCTCGACAAGGCGCATCCGGCGGCCTCCAGCGAGGACATCGACTACATCCTCGATCACGTCAACCAGGTCCTGAAGCGGCCGCTGACCCGGGAGGACGTCGAGGGCGTCTATGCCGGGCTGCGCCCGCTGCTGGCCGGCGAAAGCGACTCGACGGCGAAGCTCTCCCGCGAACATGTCGTCGCCCACCCGGTACCCGGTCTGGTCGTCGTCGCCGGCGGCAAGTACACCACCTACCGCGTCATGGCGAAGGACGCGATCGACGAGGCGGTCCGCTCCATGGACCAGAACGCCCCGGCCTCCTGTACCGAGACCATTCCACTGCTCGGCGCCGAGGGGTACCGGGCCGCCTGGAACAGCCGGCACCGCATGGCCAAGGCGGCCGGGATCCACGTCTCCCGGGTGGAACACCTGCTGGGCCGTTACGGGTCCGTGGCCCGCGATGTGCTGGCCCTGCTCACCGCCGACAAGGACCTGGCACGTCCGCTCCCGGGAGCCGACGACTACCTGGCAGCCGAGGTCGTCTACGCCACCACGCACGAAGGCGCACGCCACGTCGAGGACGTGTTGACCCGCAGGACCCGGATTTCCATCGAGTCCTGGGACCGCGGCGTCGCCGCCGCACCCGTTGTCGCCGGGCTCATGGCCCCGCTGCTGGGCTGGAGCGAGGCACAGGCCGAACGCGAGGTCGCGTCCTACCAGGCCCGGGTCGCAGCCGAACGGGCCAGCCAGGAACAGCCCGACGACGCATCGGCAGACGAGACCCGACTGAATGTGGAAGACATTGTCCCCGTCCGCGACTGACCACGAGACCGACCTCACCACACCCGGCCTGGTGGTCCTCGAGATGAAGGCCGCCGACCGGCAGGAAGCCGTGCGGCTCCTGGCCGCGCGCCTGTACGACGCCGGCAGGATCAATGACCTCGAGGGCTTCGTCGGAGAGGTGAGCGCCCGCGAACACCAGCTCGCCACCGGCCTGCCCGGCGGCATCGGCATGCCCCACGCGCGCACCGTCCACGCCGATGCGGTCTCCATCGCCGTGGGGATCACCGCCTTCGGCCACTCGCTGGACTTCGGCTCCGCCGATGGCCCGGCCACGGTGGTGCTGTTGCTGGCCACACCCGCCGGAAGCTATTCGCTGCACCTGCAGGTCCTGGCGACCCTCGCACGGAGCCTGTCGAAGCAGGCCTTCCGCGAATCGCTGCGCCGTGCGTACGACGAGGAGGTCATCGCCGACCTGGTCAATTCCACGGTCGACTTCACCGACGTCTAACGAGCCGACCCGGACGGGATCAGGCCGATGGCGGCTCGAAGCCGGGATCGGTGATGAGCAGGCCGCCGATCCGCCGTGAACGGTCCAGTGCGACCCGTCCGTCGAGGATCCCGTCGGCGAACACCAGCGAGCAGTGCACCACGCGCAGGGACCCGTTGTGCCGCACGCTGGCTGCCGTCATCCGCTCGTAGGCCCCGAGCGAGGCGATGCACCCGTTCCAGACCGCGGCCAACTCCGGTTCGGTGACCTGGCCGGCCATCGATTCGGTGAAGGATGCGCGGACCTCCGCGAACCGGCCGGCCGCCAGCGCGTCGAAGGCGCCCCGCGCCAGCTCCAGCAGCTGCCCCTCGCCGCGGCGCACGCCAGAGCGGGGGCCGCCGGCCGCGGAGAACCGCTGGAACGCCGCCTGCCGGGAAATGCCCAGCTGGTTGCCGATGTCCTGCCAGCTCAATCCCGCCGCATGGGCGTTGGAAGCCGCCTGCCTCAGGAGGGAATCGGCCAGGTTCTTCAATTCCTCGGCCAACCGCAGGGCCGACACGGCACCGGCCCCGGGATCGGCCAGCCGGGTGGCGAGGTCCGCGGCCCGGGAGGCCTGCCCGGGCACGCCGTCATCGAAGGGATGCATACATCACCAGTACCAGAAGCGCGCCGCTGGCCACCAGCGAGGCGATGGTCCGTCCGCGGTGTGCCGGGGGAGCGGCAGTGGCCAGCTCCGGCCAGCGCACGCACAGTGCGGTGGCACCCACCGCGACGGCGGCGGCCGAGGGGTACCAGCTCCAGGCCGGGACGATGTCGAAGCGCATGACCACCGCGCCCACGGCGACCAGCGCCGTCATCGAGGCCAGCTGGGCCACCCGCTCCAGCGCCGGCGCCGGGGAGCGCCTGCGCAGCATGCGCACGCACCAGGGCACGGTGAACACCAGGAGCAGCACCGGCAGCAGCAGGTTCACCATCGTGCTCATGAGCGCCCCTGGTGCAGCAGGTGCAGTCCGGCCTCGTCGACGGGCCGAGCGGTGTTCGAGAGCACGACGACGGCGCGCCCCGCATCCCGGGACAGCCCCAGATAGGCGGCAAAACCCGCCGTCATGCCGTTATGCCACGTCACCTGGCGATCGCCGGGGGTGCTCATCCAGGCCATCCCCACCCCGCCCCCGTCGCCGGTGTCGGCCAGCGGGCGCAGGCTGGCCATGCCGGGCGCCGTACCGTCCAGGACGGCCCGGGCCAGCAGTGCCAGGTCACCTGCGGTGGAGTGGATGCCACCGGCCGGGGCGAATCCGTCCATCGGCCAGGCGGCGGCCACGTGACCTGAAGCGCGGTGGCCGGTGGCGTCTGTCGTCGGCCGGCGCGGTGCGGTGCCCCGGGACGCGGCGGCGGTGTCCGGGTCCAGCGGCTGGACCCACGTCCGGTCCATCCCCAGCGGCCTGGTGATCCTCTCGGCCACCAACTCGGGGTAGGTCGTCCCCGCGACGCGGGCCAGGGCCTGGCCGAGGAGGGCTGCCCCGAAGTTCGAATAGCTGAAGCCGCGCCCGGGATCCGGTTGGGCGCGGCGGCCCAGATCGATCGTGGCCGGGGTGGACTGGGTATAGGGATTGGTGTTGGCCACCTGGCTGAACAGCGTCGTCGTCAGGAAGCGCGGGCTGGTGGGCAGGCGCGGCAGTCCGGAGGTGTGCGTGGCCAATTGCACCAGCGTGATCGCCCCGGAACCGTCCGGCGGGAAGCCGAAGACCTGGCCGAGCGTGGTGTCGGCGGAGACCTCGCCGCGCTCGATGGCGTCGGCCAGCAGCATCCCGCCGAAGACCTTGCTGATGGATCCGACCTCGAAGCCCGTGTGGTCGTCGGCGCCGCGTCCGGCGAAGCGCACGCCGTCGTCGCCGATGACCGCCGCGGCGAAATCGCCGGCCGGGGCCTGGGGTCCCTGGGCGATCCGGGCGGAGAGTGCGGTCTCGCCGGTGGCCGCGTGGGCCGGCAAGGGCCGGGGGGCGGCGACGACCAGGACGGCGACGGTGGCCGCCGCCAGGATCCAGGGGACCCGGCGCCGCCGTGGTGGTCCGGGGCGCGGGGCTGTCTGGGTCGCTGCGTGCGGGAAGTGCATGCCGTCAACTTTTCCTTGACGCATGCGCGGTGTCAAGGTCTGGTTGACGATCGGCGTCGAAGGTCGGGCGCCGAGCCGAACCCGTTCCCCTCGCTTCCGCGAGGCCCGCATTCGCACTTCTACAGGGCATCGAAGTAGGCTGGGACCTGTGTTCAAGACTGCCCTGAAGCCCAAATGGATCCTCGCCCTCGTCGGCGCACTCCTGGCGGCGAGCGGCTTCGTCCTCCTGAGCCAATGGCAGTTTTCCCGATCGCAGGATGCGCCGCCGCCGCCGGTGTCCACCACCGAATCCGCGGTCCCGCTGACCAGCCACTTCAAGCCGGCCACCGTGATGTTCGAGTCCGAGGCCGATCAGATCGTCAGCGCCAGTGGCCACTTCCTCGACGGAAAGCAGGTCCTCGTCCGGAACCGGCTCCAAGACGGAGACAAGGGGTACTGGGTGGTCGCCGCCTTCGCGGTCGACGGCGCCCCGAAGCACAACACGATTCCCGTCGTGCGCGGGTGGCAGCCCGGACCCACGCCGCCCCCGGCGCTACCGGCCGGCGAGCTCGACCTCACCGGCAGGCTCCTGCCCACCGAGGCCCCCATCGACGGCAAGCCAGACGGGGATCCGGGCCTGCGCTCCCTGTCGGTCGCCCAGCTCATCAACGTCTGGGACGTGCCTTCCTATAGCGGCTTCATCGTCGCCTTCGATGTCGCCACCCCGGCGGGTGCCGATGCCGGAGCGGCGACCGCCGGACTCGAGCAGGTCAACGTCGGACCCCAGCCCCAGGAGCAGGAGCTGAACTGGCTGAACATCTTCTACGGCATCGAATGGGTCGTCTTCGCCGGCTTCGCCGTCTTCCTCTGGTGGCGCCTGGTGTCCGACGACTACCGGCGCGAACAGGAAGACCTCGAGGACGACCTGGCCGCGGCCCACGCAACATCCACCCCCGCCAACACCGAGGACCAGCAGTGACCCACCAGTCCACCCCCGCCCCCCGCAAGCGCCGTTTCGCCGGCACGCCGGCGCAGATCCGCAGCGCCGCCACCTTCTACAAGGTGCTCGCCTACGCCACCGGCGTGATGCTGCTGCTGCTGTGCATCGAAATGATCGCCAAGTACGCGTTCAGCTTCGAGGCCTACGTCGGCTCGCTGAACCTCTCCACGACCGTGCTGATCGTGCACGGCTGGATGTACGTTATCTACCTGCTGGCCGACTTCAACCTCTGGTCCAAGATGCGCTGGCCCTTCAGCCGCTTCATCACCATCGCCCTCGGCGGCGTGGTGCCGTTGCTCTCGTTCATCATGGAGAAGAAGGTCCACGGGGAGGTCGAGCGCGAACTGCGCGAGCACCCCGAGGCCGCCAAGCGGTACTGAGCGAACGCCGTCCCGACGGCCAAGGTGCGTCCGGGGCCCGCTGGCGACTAAGCTGGAGCGCGTGACCAACCCAGCACCCACCCCAGAGCACCAGCCGGTTCTGGTCGTCGACTACGGAGCCCAGTACGCGCAGCTGATTGCACGCCGCGTCCGCGAGGCCAACGTGTACTCGGAGATCGTCCCGCACACCTTCACCACCGACCAGATCCTGGCCAAGAACCCTTCGGCCATCATCCTCTCCGGCGGGCCGTCCAGCGTCTACGCCGAGGGGGCCCCGTTCGTCGGCCCCGACCTCTTCGAGGCAGGCGTCCCGGTCCTGGGCATCTGCTACGGATTCCAGGCCATGGCCAACGCGATGGGCGGCCAAGTCGCACAGACCGGCCTGCGCGAATACGGCGCCACCGAAGCCACCGCGGTGCTGGAGAAGCCCGAATCGATCCTCCAGGGGCTGCCCGGCGTCCAAAACGTGTGGATGAGCCATGGGGACTCCGTGCAGGAGGCCCCCGAGGGCTTCGAGGTCCTCGCCTCTACCGCCGGGGCCCCCGTGGCGGCCTTCGCCAACGAGTCCAAGCGCCTGTATGGCGTGCAGTGGCACCCCGAGGTCAAGCACTCCGTCTACGGCCAGCGCGTCCTCGAGAACTTCCTCTTCAACGGGGCCGGCCTCCAGCCGTCGTGGACCACCGGGAACATCGTCGAGGAGCAGGTCGAGAAGATCCGCGCACAGGTCGGCACCGGCCGCGCCATCTGCGGGCTCTCCGGCGGGGTGGACTCCGCCGTCGCCGCCGCGCTGGTCCAGGAGGCCATCGGTGACCAGCTCACCTGCGTCTTCGTCAACCACGGGCTGCTGCGCGAGGGAGAGGCCGAACAGGTCGAGCGCGACTTCGTCGCCGCCACCGGCGCCAAGCTGTACATCGCCGACGAGCGCGAACGCTTCCTGAGCGCGCTGAAGGATGTCACCGATCCGGAGACCAAGCGCAAGATCATCGGGCGCGAATTCATCCGCGCCTTCGAGGCCTCCGAGGCGGCCATCATGGCCGAGGCCGCCGACACCGGCGAGCCCGTCCGCTTCCTGGTCCAGGGCACCCTGTACCCCGACGTCGTCGAATCCGGCGGCGGCGAGGGGGCGGCCAACATCAAAAGCCACCACAACGTGGGCGGCTTGCCCGAGGACCTGCAGTTCGAGCTGGTGGAACCCCTGCGCGCCCTGTTCAAGGACGAGGTCCGCGCGGTCGGCGCCCAGCTGGGCCTGCCCGCCGAGATCGTCCAGCGCCAGCCGTTCCCCGGCCCCGGCCTGGGGATCCGCATCATCGGCTCGGTCGACGAGGAACGCCTGGCGCTGCTGCGCAAGGCCGACGCGATCGCCCGTGCCGAACTGACCACCGCCGGACTGGACCAGGAGGTCTGGCAGATGCCGGTCGTGCTCCTCGCCGACGTCCGGTCGGTGGGCGTGCAGGGCGACGGCCGTACCTACGGGCACCCGATCGTGCTGCGGCCGGTCTCCTCCGAGGACGCCATGACCGCCGACTGGTCACGCCTGCCCTACGACCTGCTGGCCCGCATCTCCAACCGCATCACCAACGAGGTCGACGGGGTCAACCGGGTGGTCCTGGACGTGACCAGCAAGCCGCCGGGAACCATCGAATGGGAGTAGGCGCGCTGCCCCGGGCGGCGCGCCCCTGACACGGAGGGAGGGCCCCGCCCCTCCCTCCGTGTGCTTAACCCCTCCGGGTGGTGTTTTGATCAGACAACCGCGGCCGTGTGTCGCGTACCTTAAGTAGTGGCGTGTGCCGTGAACCGCGCCTTGGCTGGCCCCCTCCACCCGGTGCGGGTGGGGGCGCAGGGCTCAAACGTGAGGAAGGTGGTGTTCCGGTGGTAGGGACGCAACAAGGCGAAGCGGCATTGGCCGATTGGCTGGAGAAGCTCGGTCCAGGGGCGGGGACCGACACGCTGCTGCGCTTTGCCGGGTCGACGTCCAACTGCATCGACATCACCCACACCCACCCCTCCGGACTGGCCCAGTTCCTGGCCGGCCGCCGCACCCGCCTGTCCATGCTGTTGCGGGACGTCGATTCCTACAACCAGGCCCGCCGCACCGCACGGGCGCTGCGCGCGAAGATCCGTGAACTCTCCGAGGACCGCGGGATCGATGTCGGATACCTCGCCTCCGGCGTGGCCACCTGGCGTGCCGTGCAGGATGGCCGCTCCGAACAGTTCAGCGCCCCCATCATGCTCGGCCGGATCTCGCTGACCCTGCGCGAGGGGCAGGACGACGACGAGATCCAGTTGGCCGGCCGTGCCCAGGTCAACCCCGCCCTGGTGCGGTACCTGCAGGACCAGCAGGGCCTGTCGATCGACGTCGAGGCGCTGGAGCAAGCCGCCTACATGACCGCCCGCTTCGACCCCCGCCGGGCCCTGGACAGCCTGCGCGAGCAGGTCGCCTCGCTGCCCGGCACCGTGATCGAGCACCGCCTGCTCGTCTCCACCTTCGCGGACCTGGCCGATCCGGCCGACCCGGCACGGATCGACACGACCCATGAGGTCATCTCCCGCCTGTTGGCCGTCGACGCGGGCCAGGAGGTCGAGATCCCGGAACCCGAGGTCACGGTCCTGAGCAGCGACGAGCGCGACCCGGCCGACGAATCCCTGGTCCTCGACGCCGACGAGAGCCAGCAGGAGGTCCTGGACCTCGTCGGTGCCGGCGAGTCCGTCGTGGTCTCCAGCCCGCCCGGCACGGGACAGACGCAGACGGCTGTCAATGCCGCGGCGATCCTGGCGGGCCAGGGCAAGCGCGTCCTTGTCGTCGCCGAGCGCCGGGACACCGCCCGGAGCCTGAACGAGAAGCTGGCCGAACTGGATCTGGCATCGATGGCACTGCGCCTGTCCCCGGAGGTCGGCCCCGAGGAACTCCGCGCCCAGCTGACCCAGGCCATCCTGCGCAACGAGCGGGGTACCGAACCCCAGCTGGGCAAGCTGCACCAGCGCCTCACCGAACACCGCCATGCACTGCTGGACCACGTGAACTCGCTGCACAACGTGCGCAGCCGCTGGAGCTGCTCGCCGTACCAGGCCATGCAGGAGCTGGCCCGGCTGACGGCCATGGATCCGGCCCCGTCGACGTCGGTGCGCCTCAAGCGCTCGGTGCTCGACAGCATCAGCGACCGCGGGGAGACCGCAGTCCGGCTGCGCCGCGCCGCCGAGGTCGGCAGCTTCACCCGGGCGACCACGCTCAGTCCCTGGTACGGGGCGCGTTTGCGCAACCGCCGCGAAACCGACGATGCGCTTGCCATCGCCTCCAGCCTGTCCGAGGACCTGCCGGACCTGCACCGGCGGATGCTCACGGTCGCCGAACACTCCGAGATCACGCTGGGCACGACGTTCGCCGAGTGGGGCGCCCAACTCGACCTGCTGGTGGCCGTGCGCGGCAGCCTGGACAAGTTCGAACCCGACATCTTCGACCGTTCCGTCGAGGACCTCATCAGCGCCACGGCCAGCACCTCCTGGCGGCGTGAACGCGGGATCGAGATGAGTTCGATCACCCGATCGCGCCTGCGCCGGGTGGCCAAGGAGTACGTCAGGCCCGGCGTGCACATTTCCGACCTGCATGCCTCCATCGTCGAGGTCCAGCAGCAGCGGGAGATGTGGAACCGCTACGCCACGAGCCAGCGCCACCCCAAGGTGCCCACCGGCCTGCTCGAGCTCGACAAGGCCTACCGGGATGCGGGCGATCGTCTGGACCACCTGGTGCAGGCACTAGCTCCCGCGGGCGACCGCGGGGAACTGCAGCATTTGGCCGCCGAGGACCTCGTGGCCCGGCTGCAGGGGCTCGTCGACAGCGAGGAAGCCCTGCACGTGCTGCCGGAACGGACCCTGGTCCTGGAACAGCTGCGCGAGCAGGGACTCGGCGAGTTGCTCGATGACCTGGCCGCCCGCGAGGTCGGTGCCGACGAGGTCGCCGCCGAACTCGATCTGGCCTGGTGGCAGTCGGCCCTCGAGGCCATGATCAGCGGAGACGAGTACCTGGCCATGTCGGACGGGGCGAGCCTGCGCCGGCTCGAAGCCGAATACCGCCTCGCCGACAATGCCCACATCGCCTCGGGTGCCTCTCGGCTGCGCTGGCAGCTGGCCCTGCGGTGGAAGGCCGCCCTGGCCGACCACCGGGCCGCCTCCCGGGAACTGCGCATGATGCTCAAGGACGGCGAGCCGAGCTTGGAGGACCTCGCGGGCCTCGGCGTCGGCCTGGTCAACGCCCTGGTGCCCGTCTGGGTGGGATCGCCCCTGTTGATCCCCGCCGTCGTCCCGGAGGATGTCGAGTTCGACGCCGTGATCCTGCTGGACGCCGACGCCCTGTCCCTGCGTTCGGCGATCGGCTCGATCAGCCGCTCCGGGCAGGTCATCGCCTTTGGCGACGGCATGCTGGGCAAGCCGCGCGGCTTCCACGTCTCCGTGGACCCGACCGCGTCCGCCCGGGAACCACGGGAACCGGCCAGCACCTTCGAGGCCCTGTCCACCGTGTTGCCCCTGCGCCGGCTGCGCACCGTCTACCGCGGCGTGGACGAGGGGTTGACCGAGACCCTCGGGCGCGCCTACTACTCCGGCTCGCTCCACCGCCTGCCCGCGGCACGCGCCATGTCCGACGGCACCCCGTCGTTGTCGGTGGACTATGTTCCCGACGGCACCGGCATGCCCGGCGCAGGAGCCGAGGGCGTGGAGACGACCGTGGCCGAGGTCAACCGGGTCGTGGACCTGGTCTTCAGCCACGTCCGGCGTCGTCCGCACCGTTCGCTGGCCGTGATCGCGGCCAACCAGCGCCACGCCGCCCGCATCGCCGAGGCCATCTCGCTGCAACTGCCCAACTACCCCTGGGCGCAGGACTTCTTCAAGGGCACGACCGAGCCCTTCCAGGTCTCCTCCGTCGAACGGGCCCACGGGCTCGTCCGCGACGCGGTGATCTTCTCGCTCGGCTTCGGGCGGACCCCGCATGGCAAGAGCCTGCACGAATTCGGCCCGTTGTCCTCGGAACGCGGCGACGAGTTGTTCGTCATCGGGGTCACCCGCTCGCGCGACCTGCTGCACCTGGTCAGCGCCGTGGCGCCCGAGGATCTGGACCTGGACCGGGTGGCCAGTGGTGCCCGGCAGTTCATCGAACTCGTGGGACGGGTCCGCTCCGGTGAATCCGGTGTCACGGGCGACGGCCATCCGCTGGAGGACCCGCTGGTGGCCGACCTGAAATCCCGTCTCGAGGCGGCCGGGGCCAGCGTGAAGCAGCGTTACCGCGGTGTCCTGGACCTGGCCGCCCAGGCGGCGGACACCTCCGAGGGGGCCGAACCGCCCCTGGCGGTCGTCTCCGACGGGACCGACTCCTATCGCCAGATGACGGTGCGTGAGCGCAGCCGCCTGCGTCCCCAACGGCTCGAGGCCATGGGATGGCGCTACATCCCGCTGTGGACCATCGACGTGTTCTCCGATCCGGCGAGCATCGCCACGAAGATGGCCCGGCTGCTCGGCCTGGTGGACGACACCGATGGCGCCATGAACCAGGAGGGCGACATGGAACCCGGACAACCCGGACGACGCAAGGCCACCGACGCCGACGCCACGGATGCCCGGGCGGGGGAGCCGGCCGGCCGGCACGCCGCCGGCCCGGTGTTGCCGAACCGCGCCGCGGACGACGACCCGAAACGCTGGGGCGACCGCGAGGGGGACCACGACCAGTGGCTGCGCGAACAGCGGCCGCCACACTGGGGCTGATCCGCTCAGCCGGGACCGACGAGGACGAGGAAGATCTTCCCGCGCGCGGCGGCCCCGGCCAGCTCCACCGAATCATGGCGTGAGGCGGCCACGACCACCATGCCCGCGGCATCCCCGGCATCGAGCCACGACCCGGCCGATCCGGTGGGGACCCACAACACCGGAACGCGCTCGGCGATGACCGTCGAATCCGCGGCCCGCTCGTAGCCGTTGCCCTGGCTGAGGACCACGTCGACGAGTTGCCCCGGTGAGAGCAGCCCGATGGTCTCGGTGTCGCTGGGCCGTACCGGCACCGCGACGGTCCCCGGCTCCGCACCGGTCAGCAGGCCGGGCCCCACCAGCATGGTCGATGCGACGGGTGACCCGGCAGCCACCGGGATGGCGAGCTGCTGGCCGGTCGCGGATCCCACGGAAGCCAGGACATCGGGAGGCAGGGCCTTCTCGGCCAGCTGGGCGATGTGCAGCGACCCGGCGTCCAGCACGGTGCCTGAGGGCAGGTCGCGGGCGGCGACGACGACGGGAACCGTCTCGGTGTGCTCGGGGGCCAACGCGGACAGCGAGGCCGCCACGGCGAGGGCGGCGAGGACCGCGGCCAACGGGCGGCGATAGACGGCCAACACCTCGCGCCAGGAGCGCCGGTACCGGGAGGGGCGGTCGTGGCGCCGGGCAGGGCGGCGGCGGGATCTCATCCACCCAGTGGGCCACGCCGGCCCCCGGTGCCGCCCGGGGGATCCGCGAGGCTGGGGACACAGCGGCCCCGCGGCGGGATGGCCGCCGCTGTGGAGGGTGCGTCAGGAGCCGGTGGAGACCTTCTGGCCGGCGGTGCTCGACGAGGTGGTTGCCGGGCTGGAGGGGGTCGAGCCGGACGAACCGCTGTCCGCCGACGTGGACGTCGTCGATGCGGCGGCCGGTGCCGTCGCGTTGGAGCTGTTGCGCGAGTCGGTGCGGTAGAAACCCGAACCCTTGAAGACCACGCCGACGCTGTTGAACTTCTTGCGCAGCATTCCGTGACAGACCGGGCACTCGGTCAGCGAATCCTCGCTAAAGGACTGCACGGTTTCGAATGCGTGGTTGCATTCCTTGCAGGCATAGGCGTAAGTGGGCATCGTGTTCCTTCGTTGCACTGGTTTCGGCGGAGGACCGGCAGGTCCCGCGGCGTCGTCTTGGCACTCGCATCCACCGAGTGCCAATTCTACCTCATGGTGCCCGCTCATCGCCGATCCAGGTGATCCCCGCCGCCGTGAGGACGCCGTCCACCGGCTGGTCGTGGGGGCCGACCTCAAACGTGCCGGACGGAACCAGTTCGTGTTCGTAGACCATGGCCAGCAGCACCGGCGGCCGCGCCAGGGTGCGCAACGAGGCGATGAACCGGTCGTAATAGCCGCCACCCTGCCCGAGCCGGCCACCGTCCGGATCCACCGCCTGGGCGGGGACCAGCACCACGTCGACGCCCTCCATCACCGCCAGCGGGTGGCGTTCCCCGACCGGCTCGTCGATGGGGGCGACCGTGGCCCGCGCCTTGGGGACCCCGGGATACCAGTCGGCCCAGGACAAGCGGCGTTCGGGCTCGCAGATGGGCACCAGGATGCGGTGCCCGCGGCGGTGCAGGTCGGCCAGCAATTCCCCGGTCGGCGGCTCCGCCCCGTAGGAGAGGACCGAGGTCAGGGTGCGTGCCCCGCCGTCGTGCCCCAGCCAATCCAACAGGTTCCGCAGGATGCCCTCGGCCTCGAGGCGCCGTCGCTCCGGGTCCAGTTCCCGGCGCAGGGATCGGAAATGCGTGCGGGCCGCCGCCTTTGACATGGTCTCCACCCCTCGATCGTAGGCCAGTGCGCCCCCGCGGCGGATATGCTGACGGCATGGAATTCGGGACCGGTTCATGGCCGGTGACTCTGGAGAGCGGCGATCTGCTGCTGCGGCCGTTGCGGTACCGGGACAAGGCCGAATGGATGGCGCTCAAGCGCCGCAATGCCGAGTGGCTGCAACCCTGGGAGGCGTCGGCTCCGGTGGTCGGGGGAGCGCTGCCGACCTACCGCGAGATGGTCTCCTCGCTCAACCGCCAGGCCCGTGCCGGGTTGACCCTGCCGTGGGCCATCGCCCGGCGCGAGGGGCCGCGGCACGAGCCGGTCATGGTCGGACAGCTCACCGTCTCGGGCATCATGTGGGGGTCGGCCCTGAACGCCTCGCTGGGCTACTGGATCGACGCCGCCCATGCCGGCCGGGGGATCACCCCGCACGCCGTCGCCCTGGCCACCGACTACTGCTTCGGCACGCTGGGGCTGCACCGCATGGAGATCAACATCCGCCCGGAAAACACCTCCAGCCTGCGCGTGGTCGACAAGCTCGGCTTCCGCGACGAGGGCGTCCGCGAACGCTTCCTGCACATCAACGGGCACTGGAGCGACCACCGGACGTTCGCGTTGACCACCGACGAGGTCCCCGGGGGGCTGCTGCAGCGCTGGCTCGCCGACGGCGCCACCCGCTGAAGCGCACGTCAGCCCGGGGAATGTGAGGGGAAACCGGGCGGACACACCGCGGTCAATGCGGCCCGTGGTGGGCTGGGCCACGTAACGTCGGGGAGGTGGACATCCAAGTCGAAAGCTCAGTGGTCCTGGCCGCCATGATCGCCGTGCTGCTCGCCTTCATCGTCCCCTCGATCATCCGCCGCGGCCAGAAGCCGGCGGAACCCGCCCTGGCCCTGTCCGAGGTCCCCGGCGAGGCCGCCGATGCCCCGTCCATTGCGGACCCCAGCGTCGCGGATTCCACCGTCGCAGCACGCACCACCGAACCGCACGAGCCCTCACGCCCCCGGAGGAACACCATGGCAACCCCCGCACGGTCACGGACCGCCGCACCGCAGCAGGCACCGTTCCGGATCAGGTACGACCGGCTCGGCGTCGCGGCCGTCGGCGCCCTGGCCCTCGTCGTGCTCGTGGCCGGTGGCGTGCTGGCGCCGTTCGGCGTGGTGTCCGGCCTCGTCCCGCTCCTCGCGGCGATCGTGCTGGCCGGGGCCTTCATCGGACTGCGCGCCCTCGCCGTGCGGGACCGCCGCCGCAAGGTCCTGGCCCGCATGGAGGCGGTGTTCCACGAGGCGATGCACACCGCCCCCGCCGAACCCGTCACCCGCCGCACCGCTACCACCGTCTTCGACGCCCGCGAAGCCGCCACCGAGGCGCCCGCCCCCCGCGCCACGACGGACTCCCACGAGCGCACCGCCCCGACCGCCCCGGCACCACGGACCTGGGCCCCGGTCGAGGTGCCGAAGCCGACCTACGTCGGTGCCGCCAAGGCCGAACGCCCCGCCCCGGAGCCGCTGCCTGCCCCGGAGGAGAAGAAGGCGCAGAAGGTCACCAGCATCCTGCAGGAGACCCGCCTGGCCGAACAGAAGGCGCGGCTGGCCGACCAGGCCGAGCGCGGCGACGCGGCCGAGGCCGCCGGGCGGATCCCCGAAGCCCCCCTCCGCCGCCAGGCGCCGCAAACCGGCGGCATCAACCTCGACGCCGTCCTGCAGCGCCGCCGGGCCTGACCGGCACCGTCCCACGCCGAGCCCCGCTGGATGCCCATGCAACCCGGTTGGAGCGACGCGGCCCAGGCCGAGGTGCTGGCCGAGAACGCGCTCGAGGCGATCCACCGCGCCTGGGGTGAGCGCCTGGGACCGCACGAGCTGGCCACCGCCCGCCAGGTCCAGTTCCAGCTGCGCCCCGGCGCCGGGACCAGCATCGTCTACTCGCTGCGCCACGGCACCACCGAACGGTTCATTGGCCTGACCACCGAAGTGCTCGACACCGTGCCCGGGCCCCGGTTGCGACACGTCGAACTCCCGGCCGACGGGACCGCCGCCGGCGCCACGGCCGGCCCGCTGCGGGTGGCCAGCTGGTTGCACCCCCACGACCCCCTGCTGCCCGGCCTGCCCCACGCCGGCGTCGCCGCCGAGGCCGAACGGCTCTGGGGCGACGGCGACCGGCTGACCCGCCTGCGGACCGTCACCTACCGGCCGCTGCGCCGCGCCGTGTTCCGCGCCGACTTCTCCACGCCCGGCCCCGTCGTCGCCACCCGGCGCGTCTACCTGAAGGCCATGCGCCCCGAGCCGGCCCGGGACCTGGCGCTGCGCCACCGGATCCTCGCCGACGCGCAGCTGCCCGTCGCGCCGGTGCTGGGAGAAGTGGTGCACGGCGTCGTGGCCACCGCGGGGATGCCCGGGCATCCGCTGTCCACGTTCCTGCGGTACGACGGCGGTGGGCAGCTGGATCCGCTGGGGCTGGTGGCGCTGTTGGATCGGCTGCCAGACGAGGTGCTGGAACTGCCGCGCCGGCCGTCCTGGTCCGACCGGCTCGCCCGCTACGCCGGGGCGGCGACCACTGCACTGCCCGGGCAGGAGGCGGCCATCGCCGCGCTGTCGGCCCGGCTGCGCGAGCTCATCGACTCCCGTGACCCCGGGCCGGTGGTCCCGGTGCACGGTGACTTCTACGAGGCCAACGTGTTGATGGCCGATTCCGCCGTGTGCGGGCTGCTGGACCTGGACTCGGTGGGGCCGGGCCACCGGGTCGACGACCTGGCGTGCCTGCTGGGGCACCTGGCCGTGTTGCCGGCGCTCGGCGAGGGCTACGCGGGGATCTGGGAGACCATCGAGCGCTGGGGTTCGGTGTTCGCCCGGACCGTCGACGAACGGGCGCTCTACGCCCGGGCCGCCGCGGTGGCGGTGTCGCTGGTCGCCGGGGCGCGGCGACCGGGGATGGCCTCCTGGACGCGGTCGGCGCAGGCCCGCCTGGACGCGGCCCGGCGGTTGGCGGACCTGGCCGGCTAGCCGGTGCCGCCGTGCGGACCGTCGTCCACGGTGCCGTCCGCGCCGCGATCCGCTTCGCTATCCGTCTCCTGCCCGTCGGCCTCCTGCCCGTCGGCCTGTTGGGCCTCGAGCAGCGACCGGTTGGCCAGGTCGGCGGCCTCCTTGGCCTGCACCGGCAGCCCCAGGGCGACCAGCACCTCGGCCAGGCCGCGTTGGGCCGCGTAGAAGTGGGCGACGCTGTCGCGGTGCTCGGCGGCGATCAGCCGGTACATCCGTGCGGCCTCGTCCCCGCGGTCGGTCTGCGAGAGCACGTGGGCGGCAAAGAGCTCGGCGTTGCCGGCCCCGTCGGTGTCCTCGGCTGTCTTGAACCGGTCGGCCGCCTCCAGGGCCGCGGCGACGGCTTCCGTGGCGTAGCCCAGCGCCCACAGCGAGCGGGCCCGGGTGTCGCGGAAATCGGCCTGGTGCCAGTCCGCCCCGTCCTCGTCGGCCAGTTCGATGGCCTCGCCCAGGACCGCCAGCCCGGCCGGGTCGCCGCTTTCGGCCAGCGCATGGCCATAGGCATGCAGGGCCACGGGCAGGACCGTCGGGTCGTCCTCCGTCGCCCGGGCCAGCTCGGTGGCCCGGGCGAAGTGCGCCAGGCACTCCGAGGGGTCCTCCGCGTCGGAGAGCAGGGTCCCCGCGCTGAGGTGGGCCCGCGCGGCATCCCCGGCCAGGCCGGATCGTTCGAATCCCGCGGCCGCCCGCTCCCAGGCCCGCAACGCATCCTCCTCGCGTTCCTGGTGGCGCAGGCAGTGGCCCAGCGACATCAGGGCCCGTGCGGCGTCGTCGTGCCGTCCCCGGGCGTCCAGCAGAACGGACAGCGACTCGAGCACCTCCTCGGCCAGCAGGAACTCCTCGGCCTCAAGCAGCTGGTTGCCCAGCGCCAGCCGGACGGCCCACGTCTCCTCGAACTCCCCGCGCTCTGCCTGTTCGACGGCGATGCGCCAGGCGGTGATGGCCGCGTCCTGGTCCAGGTCGGCCGAGGCGAAGTTCGCCACGAGGGCGGCCGCGGAGACCGCACCGCGGCGCACCCCGGTGGCCGCATAGAGGGCCAGCGCCTCCACCGCGCAGCCCTCGGCTTCCACCGGATGGCCCAGCTCGTGGTGGCAGGAGGCCTTGACCATCCAGATGGCCGCGCGCATCGCCCGGTTCACCTCCAGCGCCAGCAGCCGGTCGGCCGCCTCGAGGGCGAGCTGCTGCTGGCCGGATTTGGCGTAGCCGTGGGCCAGGTAGAGCAACGCCCCGGCCTCGCTTTCGGTCCGGCCACCGTCACGGTAGTCGTCGGCGCAGGCCGCCAGCTCGGCGAGGGCATCCTGGTCGCCCTCCTCGAAACGCACGACGGCCAGCGGCAGCCGGGCATCGGCCAACACGTGGGCGGGCGCGCCCGCGGCGGCGTGGGTGGCCAGCGCCGCCTGCAGGATGGCCGTCTCGCCCGGGCGCGGCTCGCGGAAGAGCAGGCCGCCCAGGTGTTCCTCGAGGTCGGCCTGGTGGGTCCTGCCCTGCGCGCGCAGCAGCGTGATCCGCCGCCCGGCCGCGGTGTCGGCGTCCGCGGTGTTGCCGTCGAGTTGCTGGACGGAGGCGAGCACGCCGAGCAGGGACAGGGCCGCGTCGACGTCCACCGGGTCCCCGGCCTCCTGGACCTGCGGGAGCACGAGGTCCAGCCCGGCGGTGGCCGCCCGGGCGGCGCCCTCGTGGTCCTCGGAGTAGGCGCGTTCGTAGGCCAGCTCCAGCCATCCGTGGGCGTCCGGGGGCGCGGCCAGCGGATCCGGCTGCGGAGTGCCGGAGATCCCGTGCAACCGCTGCGTCAGTGCGGACAAATGCCTGATCCTCCCAAGCTCGGCGTTCCGGTCGTCCCCGGTGGCCGGTCTTGAGTCCAGCCTAGTGCCTGGCCCCGGCCGCGAGGTGTCGCAGCAGCGGTTCGGCGCGGTATCCGATGTGCTCGCTCAACGCCAGCGACGTCTCGGTGCGGATCACCCCGCGCATGCGCAGGATTGAGCGCAGCACGCTCTGCAGGTGGTGCGTGTCCAGGGCGACCACGCGGCACCAGATGTCCCCGCGGCCGGAGATCTCATGCACCTCGAGGACCTGCTCCTGCTGGCGCAACGCCGCGATGACGGCATCGAGCTCGCGGTGCGAGACCTCGATGGTGATGAAGGCCAGCACGTCGTAGCCCTGCGCCGCCAGGTCGACCTCGCGGCCGCCGGTGCGCAGCACGCCGGCCCGGTCCAGCCGCTTCAACCGCGACTGCACGGTGTTGCGGGCGACCCCCAGGGTGGTGGCCAGCTCGCCGATCTGCGCCCGCGGCTGTTCGAGCAGGGCGATCACGAGGCGCAATTCCAGCGCGTCAAAAGTAGCCATGATGTGCTCCAGTAGATCACATCGGCAACGAATCCTGATCATGATCGTCAAAGTCGCGGCGATTGACCATCCATTTAGTTCACCGGAACGCAGAATGGTGATTGACAGGCCACCCCGGGACACCCACCGGTGTGGCCGCCAGCCCGAACCACCCCCGTGAGGCCCCCGTGACCGTCATCAGCGAACTGCGCATGCGCGCCCACCCTGCCAGCAGCTCCCGCCCGGGCTGGGATGCCTCGGTGAACGCCCGCCTGGTGCTCACCTTCGCCGCCACGGTGCTGCTGCTCATCGGGGCCAACCTGGCCACCCCGTTGTATCCGCTGCTCCAGGAGCGCCTGGACCTGGGGCCGTTCGCGGTGACGCTGGCGTTCTCGTCCTACGTGCTGGCCCTGATGGCCGGCCTGGTGCTCTACGGCCACTGGTCCGACCACATCGGCCGCCGCGCCGCGGTGGTCCTGGCCGTGCTGGTGGGGGTGGCCGGCGTCGTCGTCTTCGGCACGGCGTCCGGCCTCGGCGGCCTGATCCTCGGGCGCATCCTGCAGGGGGCCGCGGTGGCGCTGTGCACCGGTGCGAGCAGCGCCGCGCTGCGTGAACTGCTGCCGCGCCACCCCGAATGGGCCGGCCGGCTGACCCTGCTGGCCTCCTCCTCGGGGGTGGCCGCCGGGCCGGTGCTCGGCGGGCTGCTGGGAGTCCTGCCGCACCCGACGCGGACCCCGTTCCTGCTGCTGGCCGCCGCCCTGCTCGTGGTGCTCATCCCGCTCTGGGCGCTCAAGGCCCGCCCCGCCCTGTCGCCGGCGCCCGGCCACGGCGCGGTCCGTGCCCTGCGTCCGCGCCGGATCGGGCCGGTCACCGATGCGCGCACCCAGTTCCGCCGGGCGGCGTCCATCGGGTTCCTGAGCTTCGCGCTCTTCGGTTTCGGCCTCTCGCTGGCCCCGCGCTACTTCTCGGACCTGTTCGGGATCGGGTCGCTGGCCGGCATCGGCGTCCTGGCCGCCCTGACCCTCGCCGCGTCCGCCGCCGCCCAGCTGCTGGGCCGATCACACCGGAACCTGCTGCCCTGGGCACTGGTCGCCATGGCCTGCGGGATCGCGCTCATCGCCGTCTCCGGATCGGTGCGCAGCCTGCCGCTGCTGGTCGCCGCCAGCCTGCTCGCCGGCGCCGGCCAGGGCACCGCCTTCCGGACCGCGTTCAACGACGTGGCCCTGGCCGTCGAACCGGAACGGCACGCCCAGGTGATCAGCAGCGTGTACGTGGTCACCTACCTCGGCAGCGCGCTGCCGGTCCTCGGCCTGGGCCTCGTCGCCTCGATCATCGGCCTGCCGGCCGCCGTCGCCTGGTTCGCCGCGGTCATCGCCGCCGGCTGCCTGGCGGTCGCCGCCGGCGTCACCCGGGACCTGCGGCGCAGCCGGCGCTGAGGCGCCGGGTCGGAATCCGCAGGGGACCTCAGAGGGGGCCGGCCTGGCCCTGCACGTGGTCGAACACCAGCGTCGTCTCGGTGTGCCCGACCGCCTCGTCGGTGGCCAGGTGGTCCAGCACCCAGTCCCGCAGCGACTCGGTGGACGGGACGGCCACGTGCAGCAGGTAGTCGGTGCCGCCGGAGACGTGGAACATCGACAGGACCTCCGGCAGCTGCGGCACCCGCCCGGTGAACCTGTCGATCTGGACCCGGTCGTGCACCCGCAGCTTCACCGAGATCAACGCCTGGACGCTGCGTCCCACCGCCGGCAGGTTTAGCCGTGCATGGTAGCCCTCGATGATCCCGCGCTCCACCAGCTGGCGCGTGCGCAGCAGGGCCGTCGACGGGGCGATGCCCGCCCGCTGGGCCAGGGCCGCGTTGCTGATCCTCGCGTCGGCCAGCAGCTCGGAGATCAGGACGCGGTCGACCTCGTCCAAGGGGGCGTTCGAGGCGGGCTTCTTGGCGGGTGACATGAGGATATTCCACCACATGCGTGCCCGGCGCCCCGTGTGCGGGCACCGCGGCACAGTACGCTGGAACCCATGAACACTGCGCCCCGGGAACCCGGCACCGGTTTCGATACGCGTCTGGCGGCCTATTGCGTCATCGTGCGCGACTCCAGGATCCTGTTGGCCCTGTGGGACATGCGTCCGACGCTGCCCGGCTTCGCCCCGCGGTGGACGCTGCCCGGCGGGGGAGTCGAACTCGGGGAGTCCATCGAGGACGGTGCCATCCGCGAGGTCGCCGAGGAGACCGGGTATGCGGTGCGCCTGACCGGGCTGCTGGACGTCGACGCCGGCCACATCCCGGCCGAGGCCCGGCTGCACCCCACCGAACGGCCCCTGCAGACCGTCGCGGTGTTGTACGCGGCGGAGATCACCGGCGGCGAACTCACCCATGAGCTCGACGGCAGCACCTCGGAGGCCGGCTGGTTCGACCTCGCCGACCTGGCCCGGTTGGAGCGCACCTCACGCGTCGACTGGGCCGTGAACGCCCATCACGACCGCCTGGAAAGGGGCCGCGCATGATCCGCTTCGAGCACGTCGACAAGAGGTACGACGGCGGTGCCCCCGCCGTCACCGATCTCACCCTGGAAATCCCCACCGGCAGCATCACGGTCTTCGTCGGCCCCTCCGGCTGCGGCAAGACCACGTCACTGCGGATGATCAACCGCATGGTCGACGCCACGACCGGCACCATCGAGGTCGACGGGCGCGACATCGCGGGCATCGCCCCCCACCAGCTGCGCCGCTCCATGGGCTATGTCATGCAGGCCGGCGGGCTGATGCCGCACCGCACCATCGCCGAGAACATCGCCACCGTGCCCCGGCTGCTCGGCACGCCCAAGGCACAGGCCCGGCGCCGCGCCGACGAACTGCTGGCCACGGTCGGGCTCGACGCCGACCTGGCGCGGCGATACCCGGCCCAACTCTCCGGCGGGCAGCAGCAGCGGGTCGGGGTCGCCCGCGCGCTGGCCGCCGACCCGCCCATCCTGCTCATGGACGAACCCTTCAGCGCCGTGGATCCGGTGGTGCGCGCCGAACTGCAGAACGAGTTGCTGCGCCTGCAGGACCAGCTCTCCAAGACCATTGTGTTCGTCACCCACGACATCGACGAGGCCATCCTGCTCGGGGACCACGTCGCGGTCATGGGCAACGGGGGAGTGCTGCAGCAGTTCTGCCCGCCGTCCGAACTGCTCCGTGCCCCGGCCAACGACTTCGTCGCCCACTTCATCGGCCGCGACCGCGGCTTCCGCGCGCTCTCGTTCCGGCCCGCCACCGACCTGCGCTGGGCACCTCCGGCGGACTACTCCGACGCCGACCTCGCCGCCGCTGTGGAGGTCCCGCCCTCCGCCAGCATCCGGGCCGCGCTCGATGCCGCCCTGACCTCGTGGTCCGGGCTGGCGCTGGCGGTGGAACAGGACGGAACGGCCGTCGGGGTCCTCGATGCCGCCGAGATCGGCCGCCAGATCGGCGGGAGGGACCAGGATGTTGTGGCTTGAGGGGCATCTGGACGAGATCGCGCAGCTGGCCGGCAGCCACCTGCTGCAGTCGATCCTGCCGCTGCTGCTCGCCGCCGTGGTCTCCATCCCCGCAGCCCGGCTCATCCGCGCCAACGGGACCCGCCGTCGTCGTGCAGTGCGGCTCGGCGTCGTCCAGCTCAGCGCCCTGCTCTACACGATCCCGTCGCTGGCGTTGTTCGTCGTGCTGCCCTCGATCCTGGGCACGCAGATCCTGGACCCGGCCAACGTCATCATCGCCCTGACCCTCTACGCCATCGCCCTGCTGGTGCGCAGCGCCGCCGACGCCCTGGAATCGGTGGACCCTGCGGTGCTGCGGGCCGCGGACGCCATGGGCTACCGTCCGCTGCGCCGGTTCCTGACCGTCGACCTGCCACTGTCGCTGCCCGTGCTCTTCCCCGCACTGCGCGTCGTCTCGGTCAGCAACATCTCGCTGGTCAGCATCGGGGCGCTGATCGGCATCGAGAACCTCGGCACCCTCTTCATGGACGGGCTGCGCCGCAACTTCCCCTTCGAAATCGGTGTCGGCATCGTCGCGACGCTGCTCCTGGCCCTGGTGATGGACCTGCTCCTGGTCCTGATCCAGCGGCTGCTGACTCCCTGGGAGCGGGCCCGCCGCGGACCGCGCCGGGCCCGGTGGGTGGCGGCATGAACGCCGTGCACCTGCCCGCCGCCGGGGCCTTCGGGGGATTCGGTGACTGGCTGGCGCGGCCCGGGACTCTGTCCGGGCCGGGCAGCATCCCGACCCGGCTGGCCGAACACCTGGCCTACACCGGCATCACGCTGGCCATCGCGCTGGCGATCGCGGTGCCCATCGGGCTCCTGGTCGGGCACACCGGCCGCGGCCGCGTCGCCGTCATCGCCGGCTCCGGCATGCTGCGCGCCCTGCCCACCCTGGGCATGGTCACGCTGTTCATCCTGCTGTCCGGCACCCTGGGCATCATGCCGCCCATCTGGGCACTGGTGCTGCTCGCCGTGCCGCCGTTGCTGGCCGGCATCGCGGCGGGAATTTCGGCGGTGGACCCGCAGGTCGTCGACGGGGCCAGGGCCATGGGGCTGACCGGAACCCAGGTGCTCTTCCGCGTCGAGGTCCCCAACGCGCTGCCGGTGCTGATGGGTGCCCTGCGCCTGGCCGTGCTGCAGGTCATCGCCACCGTGGCCGTCGTCTCGGTCATCAACCTCGGCGGTCTGGGCCGTTTCCTCATCGACGGCATCGCCGTGCGTGACTACCCACAGGTCTTCGGGGGTGCCGTGGTCATTGCAGCATTGGCTATTGTGGTGGATGCGGTGCTGGCGCTGGTCCAACGGATTGCCGTCTCGCCCGGATTGAGAACCCCAACAGGAGGCACCCCATGACCCGCACCACCACCCGTCGCCGCCCATCCCGCCGGCTGGCCCTCGGCGCCGCCCTCGGCCTCGTCGCCACCCTGGGCCTGGCGGCATGCAGCGGATCCGACCCGCTGGCCTCGGACAGCCCGCAGGCATCCGGCTCGGCCCTGGACCGGCCCCTGGTCGTCGGATCGGCGGACTTCCCCGAAAGCAAGATCATCGCCGAGATCTACGCCGGCGCCCTGAACGGGGCCGGCATCGAGGCGACCACCAAGCCGGGCATCGGCGCCCGGGAAGCCTACGTCGGGGCCGTGAAGGACGGCTCCGCCGACATCGTGCCCGACTACTCCGGGAACCTGTTGACCTACTTCGACAAGGACGCCACGGCGGCCTCGGCCGGGGACATCACCGAGGCGCTGAAGAAGGCGGTTCCCGAGGGGCTCGGCGTGCTGAAGGCCGCGAAGGCCGAGGACAAGGACTCGCTCGTCGTCACCGCGGCCACCGCGGAGAAGTACGACCTGAAGTCCATCGCCGACCTGGCCAAGGTCTGCGACCAGATCGTCCTCGGCGCCCCGCCGGAATTCAAGGAACGCGCCTACGGGCTGCCCGGGCTGAAGTCCAAGTACGACTGCACGCCCAAGTCGTTCGAGCCGATCTCGGACGGCGGCGGGCCGGTGACCGTCAAGGCGCTGATCACCAACCAGATCCAGGCCGCCGACATCTTCACCACCAGCCCGGCGATCAAGGACAACGGCCTGGTGGTCCTGGAGGACCCGAAGGACAACTTCATCGCCAACCAGGTCCTGCCGCTGGTCAACACCGGCGTCGTCAGCCAGCAGGCAGCCGACGTGCTCAACAAGGTCTCCGGCGAGCTGACCACCGATGACCTGATCGAACTCAACGGGTACGTCTCCGGCGACGCCAAGCTCGACCCCGCCGATGCGGCCGAACAATGGCTGCAGGACAAGGGCCTGGCCGGGAAGTAGCCCCAGCCGGAATACGACAGATCATGTCGCGGCACCGTGCGGTCAATCACAGACCGCACGGTGCCGTTGTCATATGCTGGGCCAATGCCCGAGTTCAAGCAGTCCAACAAGCTCCACAACGTCCTCTACGACATCCGGGGCCCGCTGCTTGAACACGCCCAGCGCATGGAGGCCGAGGGCCACCGCATCCTGAAGCTGAACATCGGCAACCCGGCGCCGTTCGGGTTCGAGGCCCCGGACGCGATCCTGGTGGACATCATCCGCAACCTGCCCCAGGCGCAGGGATACTCGGATTCGCGCGGCATCTTCTCCGCACGCACCGCCGTCTCGCAGTACTACCAGACACGCGGCATCCAGACGATCGGCGTCGACGACGTCTACCTGGGCAATGGCGTCTCCGAGCTGATCACCCTGAGCCTGAACGCGCTGTTGAACAACGGCGACGAGATCCTCATCCCCGCGCCCGACTACCCGCTGTGGACCGCATCGGTCTCGCTGGCCGGCGGCACGCCCGTGCACTACCTCAACGTCGAGGAGGAGGGCTGGCTGCCCGACCTGGAGGACATCGAGGCCAAGATCACCCCGCGCACCAAGGGCCTGGTCATCATCAACCCGAACAACCCCACCGGCGCCGTCTACCCCAAGCACGTCATCGAGGGCATGCTCGAGCTCGCCCGCAAACACGGCCTGATCGTCTTCTCCGACGAGATCTACGAAAAGATCCTGTACGACGACGCCGTCCACTACAACACGGCCGCACTGGCCGACGACGTCATCATCCTGACGTTCTCGGGCCTGTCCAAGGCCTACCGCGTCTGCGGATTCCGGGCCGGCTGGATGGCGATCTCCGGTCCCCGGCACCTGGCCACGGACTACATCGAGGGCATCAACCTGCTCACCAACATGCGCCTGTGCGCCAACGTCCCGGCCCAGCACGCCATCCAGACCGCCCTGGGCGGCTACCAGTCCATCAACGACCTGATCCTGCCCGGGGGCCGGCTCAAGGAACAGCGCGACACCGCCTACCGGATGCTCAACGACATCGAGGGCGTCTCCGTGCAGCAGGCCAGGGGCGCGATGTACCTGTTCCCGAAGCTGGACCGCGAGGTCTTCAGGTTCGACGACGACGAGCAGTTCGCCCTGGACCTGCTCAAGCAGCAGAAGATCCTCATCTCCCACGGCCGGGCCTTCAACTGGATCACCCCCGACCACTTCCGCCTCGTCACGCTGCCCTCGGTGCGGGACCTGGAGGAAGCCATCGGGCGGATCGCCGAGTTCCTGGACGACATCCGCCGCTGACCCCGTTCACCCGGGGATGGCATAGTGGTGCCCATCGGCGGACGACCCGCCGGTGGGAGCAACCGCAAAGGGGCCACTGGTGGGCAAGAAGAAGAAATCCGAGGACTTCCCCGGCGCCGCATATGGGTTCACCCACCCGGTGTCCCAGGTGCTGCGTGCCGGCCGTGGTTTCTCGCTGCAGGACGCGGACCCGGGGGCTAAACCGGGGTTCCCGGGCAAGAAGTCCGACGGACGCAAGGCCCTCGCCGCCGCCGACGAACGCCTGGACGACCTCCAGGAACGCCTGTTCGCCCAGGCCCGCAGCGGGGACGACCCGGCGCGGGTCCTGCTGGTCCTCCAGGCCATGGACACCGCCGGCAAGGGCGACATCGTCCGGCACGTGATCGGCACCGTCGACCCGCAGGGCGTCCAACTCCACGGTTTCAAGGCCCCGACCGCGGCGGAGAAACGCCACGATTTCCTCTGGCGGATCGAACGCCGGCTTCCGGCAGCCGGCATGATCGGGGTCTTCGACCGCTCGCACTACGAGGACGTGCTCATCGGCACGGTCCGCTCGCTGGCCGCGCCCGAGGAGCTGGAACGCCGCTACGGGGCCATCCGCGAGTTCGAGCAGCGCCTTGCCGACGCGGGCACCCGCATCATCAAGGTCATGCTGCACATTTCGCCCGAGGAACAGTACCAGCGCCTGGCCGAGCGCCTGGATCGACCGGACAAGTACTGGAAGTACAACCCCGGGGACATCGATGAGCGCCTGCTGTGGGACGAGTACATGCAGGCCTACCAGCGGGCCATCCGGGAGACCGACGCCGACCATGCACCGTGGTACGTCGTGCCGGCCAACCGCAAATGGTATGCCCGGGTGGCGGTCCAGCACCTGCTGCTCGAGGCACTGGCCGGCATCGACCCCCAGTGGCCGGCCGCGGACTTCGACGTCGAGACCGAGCGCCGGCGGCTGGAGGACGACCGCGACGTGGACTGACGCCGCGGCCGGTCAGCCGGCGTCGTTCCGGTTCCAGAATTGATGGGTCAAGCCGCTCGGTGACGCCACCGATTCGACGGTGAAGCGCTCCTCGACGCCGGGGAGCCCCTCCCAGAGTCCGACGCCCGATCCCAGGACGACGGGCACGACCACGAGGTGCATGAAGTCGACCAGATCGGCCTCCAGGAACTGGCGGACGGTCGAGGGGCCGCCGCCGAGGCGGACATCGCCGCCGCCGGCCGCGTCCCGGGCGAGCTGGAGCACCTCGTGGGGTGTCCCCTCCACGAAATGGAAGCTGGTCCCGTTGGAAAAGTCCATCGACGGGCGTGGATGGTGGGTCATGACGAACACCGGTGTGCGGAACGGCGGCTCGTCCCCCCACCAGCCGCGCCACCCGTCGTCCGGCCAGTCCCCGGTCTGCGGGCCGAACTTGCGCCGCCCCATGATCTCGGCGCCGATGCCCTGGCCCCACAGGCTGGTCATGGCACGATCCAGGGTGATCGGCGCGTCGGCCCGGTGGACCCCGTCGATGACCCGGCCGTCAAACCGGGAAAAGAGCGCCCCGGCTCCGCCGATGGGCTCGTCGAACGTCACGTGGCCGCCGGCGGCATAGCCGTCGAGTGAGATGTTCAGGCTGTGGACCCGTGCTCGAAACATGTCGACTCCTTGTCGTCCGCTCGGCCAAGGCTACAGCGCAGGAGGGTGGTGCACCATGGGGTGTCAGGCCCCGGCGTCGCCCTCCGGGGCGTCGCCGCGCCCGGCCCGGTCACGGGCGGCATCGAGACGTGCGCGGGCCCCCTCGAGCCAGGCTTCGCAGCGCGCTGCCAGCGCCTCGCCACGTTCCCAGAGGGCCAGAGATTGCTCCAGGCTGGCCCCACCGGCCTCCAACTGGGAGACGACGGCCACCAGTTCCTCGCGCGCCTGTTCGTAGCTGAGCCCGGCGATGTCCGCGTTGGCCTCGGTCTCTGTCATCCTGCTGCCTTCCTGTCTGCCGCCGCTTCCTGGGGATCGTCCTCGGTCGAGAGGACGACGGCGGTGAGCTTTCCGCGGGCCAGCCGGATGGCCAGCCCGGTGTCTGTGGGTGCATCCGCGGGGGAGCGGACCACGGCGCCGGCCGCCGTTTGGACGACGGCGTAGCCGCGGTCCAGGGTCTGCTGCGGGGAGAGCGCCCTGACCTGGGCGCGGAGGTGGGCCACGGCGTCGTGCCCGCGGCGGACCAGCGTGTCGATGGAGCGGTGTGAACGCTCCCGCAGCCGCTCCAGGTCCTCGCTGCGCACCTGCACCATGCCCTCGGGATGGGCCAGCACCGGACGGGTGCGGAGGGACTCGAGCTGCTGCCCGGCCCGATCGATGAACAACGCGACGGCACGGTCCATCCGTGCCCGGGCCTGTTCGATCCCGAGCAGCTCCTCGCCCAGGTCCGGGACGATGCGCTTGGCGGCGTCGGTCGGGGTGGAGGCCCGCAGGTCCGCGACATCGTCGAGGATGGGGCGGTCGGCCTCGTGGCCGATGGCGCTGACGACCGGGGTGCCCGCGTCGGAGACGGCCCGGACGAGTTCCTCGGCGCTGAAGGGCAGCAGGTCCTCCAGGGCGCCTCCGCCGCGGGCGATGACGATCAGGTCCACGGAGGGGTCGGCGTCCAGTTCGCGCAGGGCGGCCATGACCTCGGAGACCGCGTTGACTCCCTGCACTGCGGTGTTGCGGACCACGAACTCGACGGCCGGCCACCGCAGCGTGGAATTGCGGATGACGTCCTTCTCGGCGTCCGAGTCCCGGCCGGTGATCAGGCCGATCCGTTGCGGCAGCAGCGGCAACCGGCGTTTCCGGGAGGGATCGAAGAGCCCCTCCTCGGCCAGGGCGTGCCGCAGCCGCTCCAGCCGGGCGAGCAGGTCCCCGAGCCCGACCGGCCGGACGTCGGAGGCGACCATGGAGAGCCGGCCGGTCTTCAGGTACAGGTTCGGGGCCAGCCGGGCAACCACGCGTGAACCGACCTCGGGTTTCGTTTCCAGCCGGCGCATCACCGAGGACCAGACATTCACGGAGAGCGAGTACTCGACATCGACGTCGCGCATGGTCAGGTAGGCATGCCCGTTGCGCACATTGGCCTCGAGGAGCTGGCCCTCGATCCAGGCGGCCGGTGCGCGTTCGATGTGTTGTTTGAGCTTTTCGGAAAAGACGCGCAGCGGCCAGGGGGACTCGGGGGTGGTGTCGCCGGCCATCCGGGGAAGGGTGCCCCCGCCGTCGGGGCGCGGGCCGTCCTCGGCGGGCAGGTTCGGGTTCTCCACTGCTCTTGCTCCCGGTCTCGTGGTGGCTCCGGCGGTCGTCCGGGTCCATGTACATGCATACCAGTAGGCTGGGATAAATGGGGCACCCCGGGGAGGGCGTGCCGGGTGAATCGACCGATCCGAGGGGGTTGCGTGCGCACTGCGGCATCCGCGCTGTTGATGGTGCTGGCAGCACTGCTGGCCTTTGCCGCGGTGGCCGGTTCGGCCGTCGACCGGCTGGCGCATACGTCCGGACCCGCCCGGGAGATCGCCGGAAGCCTGCCCCAGGACGACGCCGTCCGAGCAGCGCTTCCTCCGTTGGTCCTGCACGGGATCCTGGACCAGCTCCCTGCGGGCGTGCCGGTTCCCTCTGCGTTGGAGGACGTGCTGGAACGCGCCAGTGCGCGTGCGGTGACAGCGGTGCTGGACAGCAGCGGCTTCCAGCCGGCGTGGATGACGAGCATCGACGCGTCCCGTCAGGCGTATGTGGACCGGCTGGAGGCCGTGCGCACCGGCAAGGCCGAGACTGCACCGGTGGTCCTGGAGCTGGGCCCGCTGGCCACGCAGGGGGTACAGCGGCTGAAGGACGATGCGGGCGGACTGGGCCTCGGAATGCTGGCCGGGATGCTGCCCACGGACGTCGAGGCGTCCGTGGAGTTGGACATCCCGGGCATTGGCCCTGAGGGCTCGGCGCGCATCGCCGCCCTGGTCTGGGCGGCGGGATTCTGGGGGTGGGCGGCCGCGGTGGCGGCGCTGGCCGCCATTGCCTCGATCCTGCTGGCCCGGCCGCGTGCACGCGGCCCGGTCGTGGTCCTGGGCGGGCTCCTGACCTGCATCTGGGCCATCGTCTTGCTCAACGCCCCCGGGCAGTGGTTGTCGGCTGACGGCGGGCATCCGGCACTGCAACCCGGGCAAACCCCCAGTGTCGCGGAGGCCGGCGCCCTGCTGGGCGAGGCCGTGCGGGCCCACGCCTCCAGCGTCGTGGGCGGCCGCCTGGAAACGGCGGGCATCCTGTCCCTCGTCGCCGGGGGCGCGGTGGTGGTCCTGGGCGTTGTGATCCGACTCATCGAGGACAGACGCCGGAACGGATAGCATGGAGGGCATGTCCATCAGCCCTGCCGTCCCGGTATCCGTGCCCATGCCCCGGGTGCCCCGTCGTCGTCGCTCCCCGGAGGAAATCGCCGCAGCCGCCCCCGTCGAAGGTCCCAAGCGCGTGCTGCTGGCCGCGCCGCGCGGATACTGCGCCGGCGTCGACCGTGCCGTGATCGCGGTCGAGAAGGCCCTGGAGCACTACGGCGCACCGGTGTACGTGCGCAAGCAGATCGTGCACAACGTCCATGTGGTCTCCACGCTGGAGGAGCGCGGCGCCATCTTCGTGGAGGAGACCGACGAGGTCCCGGAGGGGGCCCTGGTGGTCTTCTCGGCCCATGGGGTGAGTCCCGCCGTCGTGCAATCGGCGGCGGACCGCCAGCTGCGCACCATCGACGCCACCTGCCCCCTGGTCACCAAGGTCCACCGTGAGGCCGTCCGCTTCGCCAAGGCCGACAACCACATCCTGCTCATCGGCCACGAGGGCCACGAGGAAGTCGAGGGCACCTACGGCGAGGCACCGGAAAGCACCACGATCGTCAACAACCCGGCCGAGGCCCGCACGGTCGAGGTCGAGGACCCCGACCACCTGATCTGGCTGTCGCAGACCACGCTCTCGGTCGACGAGACGATGGAGATCGTGCACATCCTGCGCGAACGCTTCCCCAACCTGCAGGACCCGCCCAGCGACGACATCTGCTACGCCACCTCCAACCGGCAGACGGCCATCAAGAAGATCGCCCCCGAAGCCGAGCTGGTCATCGTCGTCGGATCGGCGAACTCCTCCAACTCGGTGCGCCTGGTCGAAGTGGCCCTCGAATACGGGGCCAAGGACGCCCACCGCGTGGACTTCGCCAACGAGATCGACGAGGGCTGGTTCGAGGGCGTCTCCAGCGTCGGCATCACCTCGGGCGCCTCCGTGCCCGAGGTGCTGGTCCGCGAGGTGCTCGACCTGCTGACCGAGTACGGCTTCGGCCCCGCGGAGGAGGTCGTCACCGCAGAGGAGGACATCCTCTTCTCGCTGCCCAAGGAGTTGCGCTCCAAGCTCAAGGAAGCCGGCGACTCCTCACGCGGGCTCGGCGGCCACGGCGGCCGCTAGGCGGTTGCGCTGCTCCGGCCGTCCTGGTCCTCGGGATCCGGCTCGGCCGACAGCAATTCGCTGGCGCTGAGCACCCGCGGCGTCGATTCGAGCGGCGCGACCGACAAGCCCGCACCGTCCACCGAGCTGACGCCGTGGCCGGGATCGAGGTTCTGGATCCGGCGCACCGAGGGCAGGACCCGCGATTCCAGCGTCCCCACGAACGAGTTGTACTTCTCCACGCTCGATTTGAGGGAGGACCCCAGCCTGGTCACGTGGGTTCCCAGAGTGCCCAACCGGTTGTACAGCTCCTGGGATTCATCGAACAGCGCCCGCGCATTCTCCGTGAGCAGCTCCTGCCGCCAGGCAAACGAGAGCCCCTTGAGGATGGAGAGCAGCGTGGCCGGTGCCGCGAGGGCGACGTTCTTGGAGAACGCATGGTCCAGCAACTCGGTATCACTGGTGACCGCCGCGGCCAGGAACGACTCGGCCGGCAGGAAGCAGACCACCAGCTCGGGGCTGCCCGGAATGGATTCCCAGTACGACTTCGAGGCCAGGTCATCGACGTGCGCCCGCAATGCCTTTGCATGGGCTTCCAGGAGCGAACGGCGCTCCGTCTCGCGGGCGGGTTCGGCCAGCAGGTCGATCTCCTGCGCCAACAGGTAGGAGTTCAGCGGCACCTTGGAATCCACGGCGACGGATTTTCCGCCCGGCAGCGTGATGACCATGTCCGGGCGCTTGCCGGTGGACGTGGTGACCTGTTCGTTGAAGTCCACCCGGGACAACATGCCCGCGGCTTCGACCACGCGTCGCAACTGCACCTCGCCCCAGGTGCCCCGCGCCGAGGTGTTGCGCAGGGCACCGGCGAGCGACGACGTCGTCCTCAGGATGGCGGCATCCTGTTCGGCGGCCATGCTCAGCTGCTGGCTGAGCTGGCCGTACTGTTCCACCCGGTCGCGTTCCAGGACGGTGACCTGCTGCTGGACCTGGTGGAGCTTGTCCGCCACCGGGGCCAGGACCTGCAGCACCTGGCGGTCGGCACCCTCCCGTGCACGGTCGGCATCGGCGCGTGACTGCAGCGACTCCACCTGACCGCGGGCCGTGGCCAAGGCCGACTGGGCGGCGGCCAGGTCCTGGGAGGTCCGGCGGTTCTCGTCGGTGAGGGCCGCAAAACGGTCGCGGAAGCCCAGCACCCACAGGCCAGCGGCCCCGAGTACCAGTCCCAATAACAGCGTGAGAGTCGACACAACCCATGCGAAAGCGTCCATGCCCCCACTCTGCCAGCCTGCGCCGACAGTTTGCGGCAGGTAGAGTTGTCTCCCGTGGCTCTAACAATCGGAATCGTCGGACTGCCCAACGTCGGCAAGTCAACCATGTTCAATGCACTGACCCGCGCGCAGGTTCTCGCGGCGAACTACCCGTTCGCCACGATCGAGCCCAACGTCGGAGTGGTGTCCCTGCCCGATGACCGGCTGAAGGTCCTGGCCGGGATCTTCGGATCCGAGCGCATCCTGCCGGCGACGGTGTCGTTCGTCGACATCGCCGGCATCGTCAAGGGCGCGTCCGAGGGGGAGGGGCTGGGCAACAAGTTCCTGGCCAACATCCGCGAAGCCGACGCCATCTGCCAGGTCACCCGTGCGTTCTCCGATTCCGACGTCGTGCACGTCAACGGCGAGATCGATCCGGCCGGCGACATCGAGACGATCGCCACCGAGCTGATCCTCGCCGATCTGCAGACGATCGAAAACCAGCTGCCGCGCCTGGAAAAGGAGGTCAAGGCCAAGAAGGCCGACGCCTCCCTGCTGGCGGCCATCAAGACCGCCCAGGAGGTCCTGGAATCCGGGACCACCCTGTTCGCTGGTGCTGCCGCCGCGAAGCTGGACCTGGCGGAGATCGCCTCGCTGCAGCTGATGACCACGAAGCCGTTCATCTACGTCTTCAACATGGACGAGGACGGACTGGCCGATGACGCCTTGCGTTCGCGCTTGTCCGAACTCGTCGCGCCGGCGGAGGCCATCTTCCTGGATGCCCAGTTCGAATCCGACCTCGTGGAACTCGACGAGGACGAGGCAGCCGAGATGCTCGCGGAGGCCGGCTATGCCGAGTCGGGCCTGGACAAGCTGGCCCGCGTCGGCTTCAAGACCCTGGGACTGCAGACTTACTTGACCGCCGGACCGAAGGAATCGCGCGCCTGGACGATCCACCAGGGAGACACGGCCCCGCAGGCCGCGGGCGTCATCCACACCGACTTCCAGCGCGGTTTCATCAAGGCCGAGGTCATCGGGTTCGACGACCTCGTCGCCGCCGGATCCACCGCCGCTGCCAAGGCCGCCGGCAAGGCGCGCATCGAGGGCAAGGACTACGTCATGAAGGACGGCGACGTGGTGGAGTTCCGCTTCAATGTATAGGCCTCGACCAATTGCTTGAGAAAGGTTCGGGATGCTGATCGCATCTCGGGCCTTTCTTCCTTCGCTTCCTGGACCGACGGGAACGTCAAGTACTTCGGGAACGGTGGCTGTTCCCGATTCGGCGGGGGGCTCGAAGCTGGCTAGCCTGAACTTCATGGACCGTAGAGACACGGAGGACGCCGCGACGCTTATGACCCTGCTCCGTCGAGGGAAGCACCCCTCATCGATACGCGGGTTGCTGTCAGGATGGGACATGCTGCAGGCCGACGTGCCTTCAAGCACACAGATTGAGACGGCAATATCTATCCTGGTGGGTTCCGGCCTTGCTGAGGTCGATCCATCCTGGAGGATGAGGCTCACTGAGCAGGGCGGACAGCTCATGCGGTCCGTGAAAGGTTCTGGCGGGATGCGGCTGATGCCGAGGGCAATTAGCCATCTGCTGGCAGAAAGTGAGTTGAATCGTGCGCCGCTGAGTTTGCCTGAGTCGGTCTTTGTCCCAGCGCGTGATGATTATCTGGACACTGCTCGACGCAGGGCTGAGCGCCGATCGCAACATCGGTGGTGGTGGCCCTACCCATTTCGGCGCCCCCGTTAGTGACGCCGCCACGCGAGGGCCGCCGGCCGCGGAGCCTGAGGACGTAGCTGGGATCGCAGGCGCCGGTGATGTTGATCGGTTACGAAACGTGGTGGAATTCCCGTTTCAACGTGTAGTCAGCTTCCCCACGATTCTGCCGAATCTGCTATTCGATCGACTTACAAGCTGGAGGCCAGGAATTGCGTTGTCTAGAACGCCCATCATGAGCTAACTGGGGTCACGCCATGATTGACAGCGAGTTTCGTCGGGTTGAGTGTCTGGATTAATCCCCTGTCGAATTCCGGGCTAAGGCAGAACAGCCGGGCTCTGTGGGCAGGTCGCCGCAAACATCGCAGGGGTACATTGGCGGCGGCAGCCGCGACGTCTCGCCGAGGCGACGGCGCCCTGAGAATTCCACCTGGCGTCTTGGCGGCATTCATTCGGAACGCGGGCAAGGTTCGGCAAGTCGAAGTGCGGATCACGCAGAAGGCTGCGGAGCCGTGCGCTCGGCGCTTCGGCTGGCAGGGCTTACTTCCTTCAGGACCTTTGGGATGCACGCTTATGCCCGGACCTCGCAGCATCGAGGAGCATGACTCCAAATTGACCAGCAACGGAAGAAGTCACGTCATGCACTATGTCGTCGTACTGGTAATCCTCAAAGAGAAACTCTGGGGAACCGGTTCAGGCAACCTGTCCTCCCTTGAGCAGGCCATCAACGAGCAGGCCGCGAAGGGCTATCGACTCCACACCATTACCACTGCGAGTAGCGGGAGCAAGGGAATCGGTGGCGGTGACCGCATCCAGGCAACGATGGTTTTCGAGAGCCTCGGTTAATCGCACATCGCGAAACGCGCCGGGGAGTCTGGATAGCCCGAAGTGCCGGCGCGTCGACAGGGTCTCAGCATTGCAAAGCGGTGGAGTCCGATTGAACGTGTTAGGGGTCTCGAGCCCCGCGGGTCTATATATCACGCGATATGATAGTTGCATGGTGAACACCGTACGACAACTGCGTGAGGAGGCCGGTCTCAGCCAAGCTGAGCTGGCCGACCGGTCAGGAGTGGCACAACCCAACATCGCGGCGTACGAGGCCGGCAGACGCAGGGCTTCGGCGGTTATGTTGGAGCGCCTGCGACGCGCCGCCCGCCCGCTGCCTCATCAGGCGCTGGCTGAGCACCGTCACGAGCTTGTGACGTTGGCCGGGAACTACGGCCTCACGAACCTTCGCGTCTTCGGGTCGGTCGTGCGCGGGGCAGACGAACCGGGCAGTGACCTCGACATCCTGGTGACACGCTCGCCCGGCGTCGGATTGATGGCGCTGGCCGCGTTCACTGAGCGGGCGACGGAACTGCTCGGAGTCGAGGTCGACGTGGTGACTGATGGCGGCCTGCGAGCTGATCATGAGGTGCTGACCACGGCCGTTGCCGTATGACGGGGCGGGATGCAGCTGCGCTGCGGGAGATCGTGCGCCTGTGTGACGTCGGCGCGGTTCTGGTTGCCCGTGGACACGCCTGGTTCGTCGACGACCCGCAGAACGTCCCTGGCCTGGCAGCGGAGTCCCTGATCATCAAGATCGGGGAAAACGTTGCGCGACTGAGCACGGAGACGACAGCTCTGCATCCCGATGTGCCCTGGTCGCTCATCAAGCGTATGCGTGACCGTCTGGCCCATCACTATGAAGGAACGGACTACGGGGCTGTCTGGGACACTCTCGTGGTCGACCTGCCGGCGATCCGTGGCTATTTTGGCTCGGTTGGACGAGGGCGCATGGCGGGTCCGAGGCAGAGGTTGTTCGGCTACGGAACGTGGTCGAATTCAGATTCAATGTGTAGTGGGGTTCCGGTCTAACGTCTGCCTCCTCAGCGCATGGACACGGTGAACGGCGAACGGGTCCCGTCGACGGGCGACAGGTTTTCCATCGCGAGGTCGCCATTCGGCACTCAACAGGATTCCATCTGGCGACGATCACTCAGCACGGCTGCACCTCGGAGTAGAAGCTGAGGTTGTTGCCGCAGGGGTCGAGGAAATCGAAATAGTCGACTGCGCCCGGAACATTTTCCAACGGCCCGACCTCGATGACGCAGCTGATCAAGCGTGCCCGTTCGACAGCGGCGTCACCTACTCCGAATCGAGTCACAACCTCGGCCCCGGAACGCGTCGTCGGCTCTTCGCCGAGCTGTAACCAGGGCGCTCCCAGCCGAAACTCCACCACGCCTTCAGCTGGTGCGAGATCTAATGGGAGTGATGGCGAAGTCAAGGGTGGTCCGCGCAATCCAGCCACCGGTGTTCCGGAGTGACGCCCGACCGCAGACAAAGCAGCAGTGGATCTCCGGATCCCCGAGACATGGCCGTCGATCCGGCTGCGGTCCTATTGAGTCCCATCATTGGCTTGATGGGATGGACCGACAGCATCGAAGTGGTACCGTAGTGTTGTACCATTTCCAGTTCCACGTGCGATAGGAGCTTCCTCGTGTCCATCAGTGCCAGCGAGGCGCGCAAGACCCTGTTCCCGCTGATCCAACGCATCAACGACGACCATGACGCCGTGGAAATCGTCTCCCGGGGAGGCAATGCCGTACTGATGCCCGCCACCGAGTACGCGGCGTGGCAGGAGACGGCATATCTCTTTCGTTCGCCCGCCAATGCCCGCCGGCTGCTCGACGCCTACGAGCGTGCTCGGACGGGCCAGACCGAGGTGCACGAACTCGATCGCGAGGACTAATTGCGCCTCGTTTGGGATTCCTCTGCGTGGGAGGACTACAGGCACTGGCAGACGGCGGATCGACGGATCCTCAAGCGGATCAACACGCTCATCGACGCCTGCCTGCGTGAGCCATTCGACGGTATAGGGAAGCCCGAGCAGCTCAAATACGGCGCCCAAGGTTCGTGGTCGAGACGCATCACCGATGAACACAGGCTGGTCTACCTTGTTGACGGCGACGACCTTGTCATCCTCCAAGCGCGATACCACTACTGAGCAGGTGGTCTGGCTTATTCGGGCGATGCGATTCAACCCAGTGTAAGCAGCAGCGTCGGCGGTATCTATCCGGCCGGGCGGCCCATCTTCTCGCCCTCGTTGGCGAGTCGCGGCTCATTGCCAGTGAGATCAAGATGAGGCTGCTGCTGACTATCGCGAAGCATGGCCTCGAGGTCACGCTCTAGTTCCTCGATCGTGGCGCCCGCGGGCGCGATCGCCTGGTCGGTGAACGAGAATCTGCCGTCCTACTCGAGGAAGAGTTCCCTGATCTCCCATGACTCCTCGGAGGATGCTTGGTCGCGGACTCGGCTCGCGACATACCTCCACGTAGTCATGGTACGTACTTTATCGAGCCTTGCGGCTGCCGTCACTGAGCTGGCGCAGGCGTTCCCGCGCCTAAACATTATTCGGCTACGGAACGTGCTGGAATTCCGCTTGGAGGTGTAGTCGGGTCACCTGAAAATCGCCGACTCGGACTAACGCGTAGTTGATGCTAGTTCAGGCTGTCCGATGTGCGGGAGCCGCCTGTTTCGGCGTGGTGACAACTTCCTGCCCCACGTCGCACGGGTGCTACGATTAGTACATGAGCATCGGCGAACCCCAGGCGGAGAGCTTGTCACAACGCGAGCTTCGCAACGAGTCCGGCCGCGTGCTCCGCGCGGTGAGCGAGGGCCACTCGTTCATCTTGACCAACAGTGGGGTGCCCGTGGGGCGAATCGTGCCGTTGGATGCGCCCGCAGCCACGCTGCAAATCACCCGGCCCGCCCGTCGCGAGGGTGGCTGGAGGGGGCTGGCCATTGAACGTAAGACCTCGGAGCACAGCCTCAGCGCGATCCTCGACGACGTGCGCGGCGATCGCCTGTGACCAGCCATCCAGTAGTCTACGTCGATACCTCCGCTCTTGGTGCGCTGTTGATCGACCAGCCCGAGAGTCCGGCGGTGCTGGACTGGCTTGACCGGACGCAGGCTACCCTCGTCTCCAGCGACCTGCTCGAGACCGAACTGCGCCGTGTCGCGGTCCGGGAGAAACTCGAACAGTCCGATGTGACTCGTGTCCTCGAAGGTGTCGGACTCGCCGCGCTTGACAGGGCTGTCTACCGCAGCGCGGGCTTCTTGCCGATGCCGTACCTCCGCACGCTCGACGCCCTGCATCTTGAAGCGGCGATGCGACTTGATGCGTCAGCGATCCTCACGTACGACCGCAGGCTTGGTGAAGCTTCCCGAGCCGCAGGGCTCGAAGTGATCGCGCCAGGCGTGACGGAGCCTCGCTGAAAAATCTGGATCCAACCGTGACGCCGTGGTTGAGTTCCCGTTGCGCAGGGGATGCGGCATGTACTGCGAGCAATTAGTGAACCGTTCGCAGGACGGCAGATGAGTCGTGCAGCCCTGAGTCTGCCTCAGGTGGTCTTTAATGCGGTGCTCGAGGACTATCTGGGAGCCGCCATCATTGCGCCGCGGCGCGGCTTGAACGACTGGGCTGCGCCGGACGGACGGATGCATAACATTGCCCCGCCCTGCCGTCGGATGGACATCAATGCCGTAAACCTCGACCGGATACGGCCGGTCATTGAGACCGTCGGTTGCGAGGTGCTGGTCGATCGCCCCGAAGAACTCCGCCACCGGCTCAGGACGGCAGCGGCGCGGAAGTTGCACGCGGCGGGTGGCCACTGAAGCCCGATCCGGGTGTGGCTCGAGCTAGAACAGGGGCCAAGGAACCGCTGGCATCTCACCCCGGGGGGCCGGAAACCGTCCTGCCGAGAGCAGCCGGGTGCAACGCTCCGCGAGCGACGCGATTTCCTCGGCGCTGAGCAAGCCGGTTAACTCCCGGCCCAGCGGACCGCGGAGTTCCTCGCTCACGCGAGCGACGCCGTCGAGCTCGTCGGCATTCAACGGGTCTCCCAGCCATCCCCACAGCACCGTGCGCAGCTTGTGGTCGTGGTGGAAGGTGACCCCATGGTCCACTCCGTGCCGGTGTCCGTCACTCATGGCAAGAATGTGGTCGCCTTTGCGGTCCGCGTTGTTGACGATGATGTCGAAGACCGCCATCCGTCGGAGCGCCAGAGTGTCTTCGTGGATGAGGGCGACCATCTGTCCGTTCTCGTCTTGTCCCTCGAGGACGTGTTTCCAGCCAGACTCCGGCACCTGATCCGTTGCGACCAGTTCCACGGCGCTGTGGGCCGGGTCCGGTTCCTGCCAGAGCTGCACCATTCCGTCACCGAGCGGTCCATCACGCAGCCAGGTCCGCGGGACGATGTTCCAGCCGAGGGCCTGTGACACCAGGTAGGCGGCCACCTCCCGGTGGGCCAGAAACCCTTGGGGGAAATCCCACAGCGGACTTTCGCCGGCTATCGGCTTGTAGACGACCACCACGTCGCCGATGCTGCCCAGAAAAGTTGCATTTGAAGCCGTCGTGATGCGGCCGGTGAGATTCAGTTCAGCGGTCACGAGGTCCGGCGCTGGCATCACGCCTCGGGAAGGGTACAGGTGTGTCCGTCGGCATCAATGGGGTAACCGCAGAGCGGGCACATCGGACGCCCGGCGCCCACGATCTCGCGGGTGCGTCTGGCGAATGCGCGGGCGGTGCCGACCGGTATGCGCACGCGGAGCATTTCGGACTCGTCCGCGCTGTCCTCTTGAAGCCATTCGCCACCGTCGCCAGCATCGACCTCGGCAATGGGGCGGGCCTCGATGACGACCTGGGCGGTGGTGGGGTCCCACCCGAGGCCCATGGTCCCGGTGCGAAACTGCTCCTGGACAACGTCGAGTTGGTCATTGTCGACAAGTTCAATGGGAGTGCCCGTGGGAACGCTGAAGGGATTGCCGTCGAGGGTGAAGAGTTCGTCGAGGATTTCGTCGATCTTCTCCGCGAGCAGAGCCGACTGCTGCTTCTCGAGGGCGATACTCACGACTTGCGTCCCTGCGCGCACCTGCAGGTAGAAGGTACGCGCGCCCGGAAGTCCGATGGTGCCGACGACGACCCGGTCGGGCCAGTCAAACTCGTGAACACGTGTAGGCATGCCAGTATTCTAGGCGCAAGTGGTTCATGGCGCCTTATGCCCTGCACCGCCGCCCACCGGCGCGTCGCCGGAGTGGACGTGGTTCGACAGCCACGACAGATCGCCTGCGGTGGTGTTGGTCGCGTGGACGCTGGGCCGACTAGCGCCGTAGTGCACGATCGATACTGAAGCCGGACCGACATCAATACGCTGGAACAGGTCAAGGTGCATGCCCAGCGCATCGGCAAGAACTGATTTGATGATGTCACCGTGGCTCACCGCCACCCACACGGCCTCGGGCCCGTACTCGGCTTCGAAGGCTGCATCATGGCGTCGAATTGCTGCTACGGATCGAGCCTGCATCCCGGCCATGGATTCACCGCCGGGGAAGACGACGGCGGACGGTTGCGACTGCACCACAGTCCACAAATCCTCCTTGGCTAGCTCGCTGAGGGGCCGACCCTGCCACTGTCCGTAATCGCACTCATTAATCGCCGGATCGACTGGCGCGTGAGGCGCTCCAGTCTGGCGATCGAGGATGAGCTGGGCGGTCTGCCGACAACGATCAAGTGGGCTCGACACCACCGCGACCACGGGAACGGCCGCGATCCGGTCGCCGGTCAGCGCCGCCTGGTCCCGCCCGATCTGGTCCAGGTTGACTCCGACGGCCCGACCGGCCAGCAGCCCGGTGGCATTGGCTGTGGTGCGGCCGTGCCGCACGAGGATAACTGTCGCCATCCTCCCAGCCTAGCCACCCAGCTCATGGCCGACGCAGCAAAACCGGAAGAACAAGCGCAGCAAGAAGCCCCCGGGCCGATGTCGACCCCACATGGAGGACATTCGGTCGAGGGTGGGCACGACGCGGTTGTTCGCCTTTCCACAATCTTCGACGCGGCGCTGCGTCCCCCCGGAGGCGACTGCGGTGGCTGCTTTGCCCCCTATCTAAACCAGTTTCTACTCCTGGGCCCCGTTCGCGAATCGGGCCCGGGCCGTCTCGCCGATGGGTGTGAAGAAGTTGATCAGGTTGCCGTCCGGATCCCTGACGAGGAGCGAACGATTGCCCCAGGGCATGTCCGTCGGTTCATTGACGAATACTTCGACGACACCCTGAAGAGGCTTGAAGGTCGCGTCAACATCGTCGACGAGGAAGTCTAAGGTGATGCTGCGATTCGCGCGAGCCTCGGCGGCATTGTCGCCGAGCAACGGCACCGTTGCGGTGCTGGCGACGGCTAGCGTGCCGGATGGGGTGCGAAACTCGGCGAACATCGGGTGAAGCCGCTCCACGGTGATTCCTGTTGCTGCTTCGTAGAACGCGACGAGCCCGTCGACGTCGTCGGTGATGATGCGGGTGGCTGCAAACTGCATTGCCGTCTCCTCCTGTTGTGAACGTGAATGCGGCCTACGAACCGGACCACGGACATGACGGTAGTGCCCATACCGGGCGACATTTGTCCGGTATCTGGGGAATGATGGGTGTCATGGTCGGCCCAACCGAGCGAACCTTGCAAATGCTCGAACTACTGCAGTCCGCGCAACAGCGCACTGTTGCCGAGCTGGCAGAACGCCTCGGCGTCGACGAGCGGACGATCCGCAGAGATGTGGCGCGTCTGTACGATCTGGGAGTGCCGGTCGAGACGCTGCGAGGGCGCTACGGCGGTTATCGGCTCGCGCCCGGCCAGCGCGTCCTCCCGCTCATGTTCAGCAGGGAGGAAGTGGTCGCGGTTTTTCTGGGGCTCGCCCGTGCGCAGGCAGCATCACGCGAACCGGAGATTGCCGCGCAGACTGCCCTGTCCAAGATCAAACGAGCGATGCCGACCGCTGATGCGAAGCGGATCGACACCCTGCTCGGGGTGATGACGCGCACGTCCCAGCATGGGGGAGTGGCGCCCGACCCAGCCGTGATGCTGACCCTGGCGGAGGCCGTGAACCTCCGACGCGTCCTCGACGTGCGCTACCTCAGCGGGGAAGGTGTCCCGTCGCGGCGCACGATCCACCCCTATGCCCTGGTCGCGCACTCGGACCGGTGGTATCTCGTGGCGTTCGACACGGACAAGCAGGAGGAACGTACGTTCCGGGTGGACCGGATTCGAACGGCTCGGTCGATTCGTGGAACCTTCGCCCCGCCGCAGCAACCCGACGTGGAAGGTCGCCTCCTCGAGCTCTTTGCCAATGCGGACTATCGATGGAAGGTCGTGCTGCGCATCCGAGCGACAGAGGATCACATCCGGCGGCATCTACCGCGCAGCGTGGCTCGACTCGAAAGACTGGACCGCGCGGCGGACCGGGGGCGCGAGGACGCCCTGCCTTGGCATCAGGCCAAGATCCATGCCGAGAACCTCGACTGGCTACCGTCCGTCATAGCGGCTCTTGACTGCGAGGTCGTGGTCGATCGCCCCGACGAACTCCGAAACCGGGTGAGGGCTGCAGCGACGAGGCTGCTTCACGCTGCTGGCGACGACCGATGATTAACTCGGGCATGGTTTTCAACAGTCACACCGGCTCAGTTTTCGGCCGTCGACGACTCCGGTTTCACTCTTCGTCAGCCGGCGCGAAGTTGTTATAACAACTTGTTCGGGGTGTCTGTGCCGGTCAGGGTGTTTGCCTCAGCGTCGGTGCAGCTGCCAGGTGCCCACGTCGCACTGCTGGTTGTCGTTGCTTCCCGCAGACACCACGGTTCCGTCCGCCAAGAGCCCGAGGGTATGGGCCGACCCGGCAGCGATGGCGGTGACACCGGTCCACGCCTGTACCTCGCACTGCCGGAAGCGATTGTCGCCGACAGCGTGGACCCGGCCATCTTCGCCAAGGGCAACGGTGTGTACGCTGCCAGCCGCGATTTCCGTGACGCAACTCCACTGGTCGACGTCGCATTGGCCCCAGCTGTTATCGCCGGTGGCAGCGACCGTGCCGTCGCCCCGGAGACCCGCAGTGTGCAGGTAGCCGGCGGAGATGCCGACCAGGTTCCGCCACCCGCCGATGCTGCATTGCCCGCGCTGGTTGTTGCCTGCCGCGAGGGCCGTGCCGTCGCTCCGGACGGCGACTGAGTGCCAATCTCCGCCAGCGATCGAGACGACCCCTGTCCACGCTCGAACTTCGCATTGGCCCTCCGCAGTGCGGCCGGTGGACACCGTGGTTCCGTCGGCTAGGAGACCGAGAGTTGTTCTCCACCCTGCTGCGACGGCAACGATCTCGCTCCAACGGGAGACGTTGCCCTGCCCATCGCTGTCCCACCCGGTGGCGACGACGGTTCCGTCGACCCTCAGACCGACGGTATGTGAGCGACCGGTATTGGGTGCGGAGTGCACGTTTCCGGCGGCTACGGCGATGAGACCTGACCAATCAACTACGTCGCACTCGCCTGCCCGGCCGTCGCCGGCGGCGATGGCAGTCCCGTCTGCGCGGCAGGCTACGGAGTGCCGCCGTCCGGCAGCGAGTACAGCGGGCATGGGATCTCTCCTTTTGCTACGGGTTCCTAGACTATGTCTGCTCCCGCTGAGGCCAGGGTGCTCACTGCTACCGCGAAAGGTGACGCGGCCGCCTGGACCTGGATCGATGCGTGGTTGCCGCTGCGCCCACAAGATCGTGAGGCTGTTTGGCGCCGCAACACGGTGGAGTTCCGCTTCCAGACGGTGGTGTCCGATTTCGCCGAGTTGGTGGGGTGATACGTGTCGGTAGGCTCAGGCAGGTCGGATCGTGCGCCGCATGACGGTGTTCTTCAGCCCCTTGGAACGGACGAACTCGAATCCGGCTTCCTCGTACATCGTGCGTGTCCCGTTGTAGACGAACGAGTTGTTCATCTTCTTCTCGCCCACCTCATGCGGGTATCCCTCGACCACCCCGCCGCCCTGGGCCGCAATGTGATCGATAGCCGCGTCCAGGGCCACCTTGGCAAACCCCTGTCGACGGTAGCGTTTGTCGACGAAGATACAGGTGATGCGGTAGTTGGGCAGGGTGCCGGCCTCGGCGAGATACTGCTTGCGGTGATGGATGTTCGGCAGTTCATCGGGGGTGCCGTACTCCGCCCACGCGATGGCTTCGTCCCCAACCACCACCAACGCCGCATGGGCCCGCCCGGCCTCGACCAGTTCCTTCTTGAACGCGCGGCTGCCTTCATACCCCGGACCGCGATTGGCACAGTCGTGGAAGTAAGTGCACTAGCATCCGCCGAAGATGCCGTTGTGCCGCTCCACCATGGCGGCGAACGCGTCCCACGTGTGCACAGACAATGGCTGAATCGAGCATCCCTTCGCCTCCATGCCTGCCATTCAAGCACTTCATGGGGACGACGGCGTCAGTTTGGGGGAGTCCCGTCCGATCCAACGCGACGCGCGATGCGTGCAACGATGCCGGGGAGTCTGTCGAGCCCGGGAGGCGACGACGACGGGAACAACGATTGGGGAGCCTTGTCGGGGCCGGCGACTTCGCAAGATGGGTGTCCGGGCAGGGGGAGGGCCATGAACGTCTTTGTCGACTACGAGCCGGATAGGCCGCGGTCGGGAGCTGTCTCCACCGACAGCCATGTCGGGATCAGGTCTGTATGTTTGTCCGACGTCGGTGCGTTGGCCGAGGCGATGGCTGTCCGCCATAGTGCCGGCGGGCGCAGTAGGCTCGGTGCTTGTCAGGCAGAGGGCCAACGGGAGGCAGCCATGGGCATCACCGATCCACACCGGAACATCCCGGAGAGGCTGAACACCCCGGAGTTCGCCCTGCGTCCGATCGTGGCCGACGACGCGGCGTCGGACCACGCTGCAGTCATGGAGTCACGCGGGTATCTGCGGCTCTGGGAGCAGTCGTCGTGGCCGGCAGACGACTTCACCGTGGAGGCGAACCGAGCGGACCTCCTCGACCTGGAAGAGCGCCATGCCCAACGTCGCGCCTTCACCTACACCGTGCTGGACCCCGACGGAACCACCTGCCTGGGGTGCGTCTACATCTTTCCCCCGACCGCCACGTTCCTGGCCAAGTCCACGGTGGAGTCGGTCGGCGGGCAGACGTGGGCGGACATGGACGCCGTCGTGTATTTCTGGACCCGCCAGTTGCAGATGGATTCCGGGGTCGACGCGCGCCTGCTGGAGAAGCTGCGGACGTGGTTCGCCGAGGAGTGGAAGCTGTCGCGAACTGCCTTCGTGACCCATGAGCAGTTCACCCAGCAAGTCGGTCTCATCGAGGGCACCGACCTGGTCCTGCAGTTCGAACTGGTCGAACCCGGCAAACCCGGGAAGTACCTGGCCTACGGCTAACTCGTACCGGCAGCGGGATGACCGCTTAGTTGGCCTCTTCCTCCTCGCGCAACCGGGGCTGAACTCGGTTGCCGGGGTGGAAACCGGCCTTGTCTGCATAGAACGAGCGGATGCGGTCCATGTCCTGTGCGACATCGCCGGTGAGATCCATGGTCGGGCCCAGCCCAGTCGTCATCGTCGTGCGATCCACATAGCCCAGCGTCACCGGCAGTCCGGTCTCCCGGGCGATGCGGTAGAAACCGGATTTCCAATGCGTGTGGGCTCCCCGGGTGCCGTCGGGGGTGACGACCAGCCCGAAGACCTCGCCCGAATGCACCCGCTCGACCACTTCGGTGACGACGCGGCGGGGATCGGCACGGTTCACCGGAATTCCGCCGATCGCGCGCATGATCGGACCGCACCATCCGCCGAACAGGCTCTCCTTGCCCAGCCAGTGCACCCGGATGCCCAACCGCCAGGCGATGCCCAACATGAGGACGAAGTCCCAATTGGAGGTGTGTGGTGCCCCAATGAGCAGGGTGGGGCGGGATGGCGCGGACTGGGAATCCAGTTTCCAGGGGCTCAGCGCCCAAAAGGCACGGGCTGCTAGACGACGAATCATGGTTGCAACGCTAGAGCACTTCGGACTGCGCACCCTGCCGCCTCCCGGCGGTGGACCGTCGCCAAGTGCCCCAGCGGCCGCCCTGGACGGCTTCATGGTCGTCCCGGGGAACGTGTCGGGTTCCCCTTCACAGTGCGGCGGAATCCGCCTAGCGTGTGGGGGATGGGACCCACGAAGGCCGAATCAAAGATGTTCATCGCCGGGATGCTGTGTGCCAATAGCCTGCCGCATCTCGCGACGGCCATCACGGGCCGCCGCCATCTCACACCCGTCGCGGGCCGGAATTCATCGCAGTGGGTCAATGCCGGGTGGGGAGCCGCGAACCTGGCCGGCGGCCTGGCATTGATCCGACGCACGGCCCGGGGAACGGGCCGGTGGGACTCCCGCCTCGTGGCCTTCGAGCTTGGAAGCGCCACCTTCGCCGCGTGGATGACCGGCAGCGAGGCCGTCCTGCGCGTGAATTCCGGCGGTCGGTGACCAGGCCGGCACCCGTCACGAAAAGGAGAACCGTGGAGATCATCCTCCCCACCGACTGCGGCAACTCACCGCGCCTGCTCCTGGTCGGCGAATTCGTCGTCAACTGGGCCTGCGGTCACGAAGAGGCCATGGCACCCTGGCTGGCCGACGATGCCACGTGGAAGCTCATCGGCGGGGCGGAGGACGACGCCGCGGCCGGTGGGCGCATTCCCTGGGCACCCATCACCGCGGACCGGATCGAGATCCTGTCCACGGTCACCCACGGCCGGCTCGCCGCCTGTGACGGGTTCCTGACCAGTTCGGCGGGCCGCGTCGATTTCGCCCACATGCTCCGGTTCACCGGTGCCGCCAAGAGTGCCAGGATCGCTGAAATGCGCACCTACCTCCATCAGCACTGAATCGGAGGGGGACGCCGCCGGCGTCAGGGCTGGATGGCCCGCTCCTCGCTCCCATGGCCGGGGTCCAGGTGTAGGGCGTCGGACATGCGCAGGGGGACGAAGGGCCCGTCGGCCTGGGCCGCGAGGACCCGGGTGGTGAGGCACACGTGGTCCCCGCCGTCGTCGAGCAGGGTGATCCGCTCCAGCACCGTCCGGTTGGGGCAGGCCCGGAGCAACGGCAGGCCGTGGTCGTCGATGTCGACGTCGATGCCCGCGAACTTGTCGGTGTCGTCACCGGAACGGGTGCCGAACGCCTCGGCCAGCGCGAGGTCGTCCGCCGTGAGGAAATGGGCGGCGAAGTGGGTGGCCCGCAGGGCGGTCCGGTAGGTGTGGTTGGCCTTGGACAACCACAGGCTGAAGTGCTGCGGCACGATGCTCGACCGCGTGTGGAATCCGACCACGCAACCGGCCCGTTCGCCCTCCGCGACGGTCGTGACCACGATCAGCGCGGCATCGAGCGAGGCCAGCGAACGGCCGAAGGCGTTGTCACTCATCGCCGTGTCCTTCCTGTCGGGCCCGCTCGTAGCGGAGAAAGAGGGTGTCGTCTTCCGCCATGACGCCCTTCAGCCCGAACCTGGCGGTCCCGGCACCCGGCGGCGTGACCGCGACCGGCAGCGGGTCACCGCCCATCAGCGGGGAGATCGACAGGCACAACTCATCGAGCCGGTCCGCCGCGACGAGCTCGCCGAGCCAGGTGGGGCCGCCCTCGCAGAGCACCACCCGGTGGCCGAGCTCCGCCAGGGCCCGCACGGCCGCGGCCGGGTCGACGCGCTCCTCGCCGGCGACGACGACGGTGGCGACCTGCTCCGCCGCGGCTCGGCGCGCCGGGTCCGCGGCCGCGCAGGTGATGATGTGGGTGCGGGCATCGGGCGGGGCGTCGGCGAACACCCGTGCTGACCAGTCGAAGTCCAGGCTCCGGCTGACGACGGCGACCGGGGGCACTGCCGGCTGGCCGAGGGCGCGCCGCCGGGCCTGCGCCGGTGCGCCGAGGCGGACGGCCCCGTATTTTTCGCGGCGTACCGTTTCGGCGCCGAGCAGGACGATGTCGGCGATCTCGCGCATGCTGCGGAACAGGGCCTGGTCCGGGCCGGTGGACAAGGGGCCCACCTTCCCGTCCACCGCTGCCGTCCCGTCGAGGCCGGCGACCATGTGGCCGGTCACCCAGCAGTCGTGCAGCGGCCGGGACCGGTCGACGTGCAGGTACGGGGCGAGCGGGTCGGGGACGTCTGATCCGCGGTCGAGAACGTGCATGGCTTCACCCTACGGTGCCCGGCGGCCCGCCGCGACGGATGGCGTCGCACCGGCCGGCCCGGTGCGGGGATAGGGTTGCTCCCAACACCGACCGAACCGGAGGACACTGCATGCAGGACGAGGCGCTCACCGGGGCTTCCTGGCACCAGGAGGAGTTCGACGTCGATGCCTACCTGGCGCTGATCGGCGTCGGCAGGGGGCACCCCGGACTGGAATTGCTGGAGGAGCTGCATCAGGCGCACGTGCGGGCGATTCCCTTCGCCAATGTGGACGTGCTGTTCGGCAACCATCCCGGGGTCGCCCCGGCAACGGTGCAGCGCCAGCTCGTCGGGCGGGGGCGCGGCGGCTACTGCTTTGAGCACGCCCAGCTTTTCGCCGCGGCGCTCCAGGACCTGGGTTTCCGGGTCCTCCGCCACCTCGGACGGGTGCATTCGCCCCACAACACCCGCACCCACATGACCGTCGCCGTGTCGGTCGGGGGCTCCTGGTTCCTCACGGACCCCGGTTTCGGTTTCAGCGTCCGCGGCCCGATCCCGATGGCGCACGGGGCACGGCGCGATGAGGGCGGGCGCCTTTTCACCCTGGAACATTCCGACGTGGACGGCACGGGCCGGTGGACGCTGAATCGCGACGGGGAGCTCCAGCACATCACCGACGAGTTGACGGTCCAGCCGGTCGATGTGCGCACCGGCCACGTGATGACCTCCACCAACGCCGGGTCCGGACGCTTCACCCGGTCCCTGGTGGCCGCCCGCTACACCGACTCCGGGCATGTCACCATCACGGAGGGCACGCGGACGGTGCGTGCCCCCGGGCGCGCCACCGTCCATGAGGAGATCACCGCCCGTGAAGCCGTGGACGCCGTCAGGGACCTCGGGGTCCGGCTGGTCGGGGACGAGCCGGCGCGGCTGCTCAGGGTCCTCGACGGCTGGCGGGCCGCACCCGGCCCGGCGGACCCGTCCGGCGGGAGGGAATGACGATGGGACCGCGGCAGGGCAGGCTCCAGGTCGTCACCGGGCCGATGTTCGCGGGCAAGTCGGAGGAGCTGCTGCGCCGCGTCCGCCGCGCCCAGCTGGCCGGGCTGCACCTGGAGGTCGTCAACCACGCACTGGATGAACGCCACGGGGCCGGGGCCGTGGCTTCGCATGTGGGCCTGAGCGTCCCCTCCCACGCCGCCGGCGATGTGGACACGATCCGCAGGATCGCCGGCCAACGCCCGTTGGACCTGCTCGCGATCGACGAGGCGCAGTTCTTCGGCGCCGACCTGGTACCGGTCGTCGACGAGCTGGCCGCCGGGGGGACCACGGTCGTGGTCGCCGGACTGTGCGTGATGCTGGACGGCCGGCCCTTCGCGCCGATCCCCGAGCTGATGGCGCTCGCCGAGGACGTCACGAAGCTGACCGCCGTGTGCACCGTGTGCGGCGCCGATGCCGCGTTCCACCAGCGCACGGCACCCGGAGGGGCTGCGAACGCGCACGTTGCCTCCGCAGCATTCATCGGCGGGTCCGAGGCATACCAGGCCCGGTGCCGACGCCATTTCCGCCCGGCCCCCGCGGAATAACCCACCGGCGGACGAGGTTGGCCTCAACATGCGTGCAATGACCTACAGCAAATACGGCAACAACGACGTCCTGGAACTGACCGAGCGGCCCCAGCCCAAGGTCGGGCCGGGGGAGGTCCGGATCCGGGTCACCTACGCCTCGATCAACCCCGTCGACTGGAAGGTCATGTCCGGTGGACTCGACCAGCTGATGGACGCCAGCTTCCCGGTGATCCCCGGATGGGATGCCGCGGGAGTCGTCGACGCCGTCGGCCCGGACGTCCCCGAGTTCGGCATCGGTGACCGGGTCGCCACCTACGCCCGTAAACAGGTCGTTTCCGGAGGCACGTTCGCCGAATACGTGACCGTCTTCGCCCCCGACGTCGCCGCCGTGCCCGACGGTGTGGGCGACGAGGTCGCCGCAGCCTTGCCGCTGACGGGCCTGACCGCGCTGCGCAGCATCGAGGCGCTCCAGATCGGTGCGGGGGACCGGCTGCTGGTCCACGCGGCCTCCGGAGGAGTCGGATCCCTCGCCGTGCAGCTGGCGGTGGCCGCCGGGGCCGAGGTCGTCGGCACCGCCTCACCGGCGAACCACGACAAGCTCGCGGCCCTCGGCGCGACCCCGGTGGCCTACGGCGACGGGTTGCTGGAGCGCCTGCAGGAGATCGCGCCACAGGGATTCGACGCCGTCGCCGACTTCGCCGGTGGGGTCGTGGAAACGACCCTCGCGGTCCTGAAGGACGGTGGCCGCCACGTCTCCATCGCCGATCCCACGGTCATCGAGCAGGGCGGACGCTGGCTGTGGGTCCGTCCCGACGGCCCCCGCCTCGCCGAGCTGCTGGCCCGGGTCGCCTCCGGCAAGCTGACGGTCGATATCGACCGCACCGTGGACCTGTCCGAACTCCCGGAGGCCTTTGCCGCTTCCCAGGAGGGAACTGCCCGCGGCAAGCTGGTCCTGCGCATCGCCGGATAGCCGGCTCCGTGCCAGACTGTCGGCATGGCGACGAAACCCGAAACCGTCGATCAGTACATCGACTCGTTCCCCACCGACGCCCGCCGACGGCTGGTCGAACTCCGCGAGCTGGTGCGTTCGCACGCCCCGGCGGCAACGGAGGAGCTCAAATGGGGAAACCCCGCCTACTCCCTCGACGTCATCCTCTTGGTCTTCAGCGGGCACCGCGACCACGCGAACCTGGTGTTCACCCCCAGCACGCTGCAGGCACATCTCGGCGAGCTGGACGGGTACGGCACGGGGAAGGGATCCGTCCGGCTTCCCTACGACCAGCCGATCCCCGCAGACCTGCTGGGCCGGATGATCGCCTACCGGATCCGTGAACTGCACGACGACGGCGTGAAGTGGCGCTGACCGGCCCGGTAACGCGAAACTCGGCACGACCGGGGAACCTCTATGTCCGATGAGATCTTCGGATCCCCCCGGCTGGCCGCGATCTACGACGCCCTGGATCCGGACCGCAGCGACCTGGACGCCTACGTCGGCATCGCCGGGGAACTCAATGCCCGCAGCGTGCTCGACGTCGGCTGCGGCACCGGCACCCTGGCCATCGTGTTGGCCGCCCGCGGCATCGACGTCGTCGGCGTCGACCCAGCCGTCGCGTCACTGGACGTCGCCCGGGCCAAACCCGGTGCGGACCGGGTGCGCTGGATCCACGGCACGGCCGAGACGTTGCCCCCGCTGTCGGCCGACCTGGCCGTGATGACCGCCAACGTGGCCCAGGTGTTCCTCGCCGACGACGAGCTCGATGGCACGCTGGGCGGCGTGCGCCGGGCCTTGGCCCCGGGTGGACGACTGGTCTTCGAGGTGCGGGATCCGGCACGACGCGCCTGGCTCGGGTGGAACCGGGAGGACACTGCCACGAGCGCGTTCGTCGACGGGGTGGGCCGGGTGGACGCCTGGTGCGACCTGCTCGCGGTGGAGGGCGAATGGGTCAGCTTCCGGTGGACCCACGTCTTCGCGTCGGACGGCGACGTCGTGACGTCGGATTCAACGTTGCGGTTCCGGAGTCGGGAGGCCGTCGAGGCGCGATTGGTCGCCTCCGGTTTCGTCGTCGAGGAGGTCCGGGAGGCACCCGACCGACCCGGACGCGAGATGGTCTTCATCGCCTCGATGCCGAACGAATCCGCAGGGTAGCACCACTGCCCATGCCGGGTTCGTCGGCCACCACGGCGTTCCCGGCCCGTCGCCGAGGAACGGGACACGCCGGGAGTGGTTGAGAAAATTTACAAGCCTCACAGGGATCCGCATGTCGGCGGGGATGAGTAGTTGACAAACACCAATCTGAAGCAAATCCTTGAGTTTTCGCGGGTGAATCGACCGCATCCATGGAAATCCGCCAAATGTGATGGATCTCTCCCAAAGTTGCGACTCCATAACGACGGATTCTGAAGCGAGATTTTTATATCCAAGAGGCACGTGCGCAGTCTATGGTTTCTCTTATGTGAGGCGAGCCACGATTCGTGGCGACGTCGCAGTCAAGTGCAGAGCTCGGCTGGAGAACACACCTAACACAAGGAGGCGGAATGCGTTTCACGCGTATTTCCAAGGCAGTCGCGATCGGCGCGACCGCCGCCCTGGCGCTGAGCGCTTGCGCAGCAAATACGGGCGGCACCAGCAATTCATCGTCCGCCGGCAGCGAAGGCGCCGGCAATGGTGGCGAGGTCCGCGTTGTCGAGGTGAACGCGTTCAGCTCGTTCAACTCGAACACCGCCAAGGGCAACGTCGACATCAACTCCAAGATCGCCTATGCCACCGGCACGGCAGGGTCGCACTTCAACTACATCGACAACAACCTGAAGATTGTCAAGAACGACAAGTTCGGCAAGTACGAGGTCCTGTCCGAGGATCCGTTGAAGGTGAAGTACACGATCAACGAGGGCGTGAATTGGTCCGACGGCGAGCCGATGAATGCCGACGACATGGTGTTCGCCTGGGCGATCATGTCGGGACACTTCAATGACGCCAAGACCAATGATGCCGGCGAGGTGACCAGCGGCACGAACTACTTCGACTACGCGGGCACCACCGACGGACTGGGGCTGACCGACGTCCCCGAGATCGGCGACGACAACCGATCCGTCACACTGACGTACTCCAAGCCCTATGCCGACTGGGAGATCTCCTTCGACGTCTTGACGCCCGCACATGTGGCCGCCAAGAAGGCCGGCATGAGCACGGAGGAACTGACCAAGTTGCTGACCACGTTGCCCAAGGGCGATCCTGCCAATCCGGTGAAGCCGAATGCCGACCTGCAGAAGGTCGCCAAGTTCTGGAACACCGGCTATGACACCAAGTCGATGCCGACGGACAAGTCGCTGTACGTTTCCGGTGGCCCGTTCATCGTCGACAAGATCGTCCCGAACCAGTCGATGACGCTGGTCCGAAACGAGGAATTCACCGGCGGGCCGATTCCGAAGGTCGATTCCATCGTCGTCCGCTACATCGGCGAGGCCCCAGCCCAGGTGCAGGCCCTCAAGAACGGTGAAGTGGACATCATCGCGCCGCAGGCTTCCGCCGACACGCTCGAACAGCTCGATGCACTGGGCGACCAGGTCGTGGTGGAGAAGGGCGACCAGCTCTCGTACGACCACCTCGACCTGAACTACTCGGGTGTCTTCAAGGACCCGAAAGTCCGCGAGGCCTTCATGAAGACGGTCCCGCGCCAGCAGATCGTCGACACCATCATCAAGAAGCTGAATCCGGAGGCCAAGCCGCTGGATTCCCAGTTGTTCGTTCCGGCCAACGACGGCTACGAGGAGTCGGCGAAGAACAACGGGTCGGCGAACTACCAGGATGCCGACATAGCCGGTGCGAAGAAGCTGCTTGACGGCAAGACGCCGACGGTTCGCCTGATGTACAACAAGGACAACCCCAACCGTTCGGATTCGTACTCACTGATCGCGGCCTCGGCCAAGAAGGCGGGCTTCAAGGTCGTCGATGGCGGACTCGGCGCCTCCGAATGGGGCAGCGCCCTGGGCACCGGTACCTACGATGCCACCATCTTCGGCTGGATCTCCTCGGGTGTTGGCGTCTCGGGTGTTCCGCAGATCTTTGGATCGGGCTCCTCGTCGAACTTCAACAAGTTCTCCAGCAAGGAAGCCGACGCCTTGATGGACGAGTTGATCGTCACCACCGACAAGGCAAAGCAGACCGAACTGCAGGTCAAGATCGACAAGTTGATCTGGGACTCGTACTACGGCCTGCCGCTGTTCCAGTCGGTGGGTGTGGATGCCTACTCCTCGGACATCGAAGGAGTGAAGTACATGCCCAACCAGACCGGCGTCTGGTGGAACTTCTGGGAGTGGAACCTGAAGAAGTAGCAGCGTCAGGTAACCGGACGCAAGTGCCTATGAGGCGCCGGGACCAAGCTCCGTGGTCCCGGCGCCTCATTGCGCCAGCGAATGCAGCGGTGGAAGGGCTTCCACCGATTGGTTCGGGCATCGCCCGTTCCACATAGTTCCTTGACCGGGCCGCGGGAAGTGATTGGGATTTCCCTGCTTCCCGGGTGCTGTGAGGTGAACTACACTTCAGCGAAAGTACCACCGGGTGATCCCCGGGATCTTCTACCAAGAGGCTACATTCCATGGTGACCTACATCATCCGGCGGCTTGTCACCGCCGTGCTCATCCTCCTGGGCGCCTCGTTCGTCGTCTACCAGCTCACGGCCGCCGCAGGCGACCCGCTGGAGGACCTCCGCGCGAGCAATGCTCCGAACAAGGACCAGTTGATCGCCCAGCGGGTTGCCCTGCTGGACCTCGGGACCCCCCCGCCGTTGCGTTATTTCAAGTGGCTGGGCGGTGCCGCCCAGTGCGTGGTGCCGTTTGTCGGTAAATGCGACCTCGGATTGGCCATCAATGGCGAACCGGTCGCAGATGCCCTGGGCAGGGCCATGGGGCAGACGATCCTGCTGATCACGGCGGCGACGGTGCTGGCCATCGTCATCGGCATCGCGCTGGGCATCATCACCGCCCTGCGCCAGTACAGCACCCTGGACTACTCGGTCACCTTCATGGCGTTCCTGTTCTTCTCCCTGCCGATCTTCTGGATCGCGGTCCTGCTTAAGGAATTCGGGGCCATCGGCTTCAATGACTTCCTCCGGAACCCGGTCTTCAGTCCAACCAGCGTGATCATCACCGCGATCTGCATGGGCATCGTCGTCGTGCTCTTCATGAGCGGCAGTGTGGTGCGGCGCCTCATCGGCTTCGCGATCGGTGCCGCCGTGACGGCCGGACTCATGGTTGCGCTCTCGGCCACCGGCTGGTTCCGCGCGCCCGGCCTTGGACCGATCCTGATATTGGTGTTCGGCCTCGGCGTCGCCTACCTCATCACCCAGCTGACGGCAGGCATCAAGAACCGCAAGGCGCTCTATTCGTCACTGATCATGGTCCCGATCGGGCTCATCGCCTACTACGTGCTGAACCCGATGTTCTCGAACATCACCGGTTGGGGCGTCCTGGGGCTGGCCGTGGTGACCATCCTTGTCGGCTGCGCGGTCGGCTACTTCATGGGCGGCTTCGACCGGGGCCAGTCCATGCGGGCCGCGTCGCTCACCGCGTTCTTCGTGGCCGGGCTGGTCCTGCTGGACCGCTTCATGGTCGAGTGGCCGAACTACTTCAGCAACGGCCGCATCCGTGGCCGCCCGATCGCGACGATCGGCTCCTCGACGCCAAACCTCGAAGGCAACTGGTGGATCCACAACCTGGACAACTTCACCCACCTGCTCCTGCCGACCATCGCGCTGCTCCTGGTGTCCCTGGCCAGCTACTCGCGCTACTCCCGGGCCTCGATGCTGGAAATCATGCAGATGGACTACATCCGCACCGCGCGGGCCAAGGGACTGCCCGAGCGGACCGTGGTGATGCGCCACGCCTTCCGCAACGCGCTGATCCCGCTGGCCACCCTCGTGGCCTTCGATATCGGCGGCCTCATCGGCGGAGCGGTGATCACCGAGCGGGTCTTCGCCTTCACCGGCATGGGCAACCTCTTCGTCGCCTCACTGCTGCCGATTCCCGATCCGAACCCGGTCATGGGCGTCTTCCTGATCACGGGCCTGCTGGCCCTGGTCTTCAACCTGATCGCCGACCTGGCCTATTCCGTACTCGATCCACGCGTAAGGGTTAAAGCATGACCACGCCCAATCCCACCACCCCCTCCGGGCAGCTACCGGAGGACCTCGAGGCGGACGCCGTCCCCGAAGAGGTCAGGGGACTGTCCCAGAATGCGATCGTCCGCAAGCGCTTCATCGGCAACACCCCCGCCGTCGTGTCGATCGTGGTCTTCGTCCTGATCGCACTGATGGCGTTCACCTCCATCGGGTTCCTCGGGATTCCCGGATGGTGGCACTACGGCTACGAGGACTTCAGCACGCAGATCAACGGCGGGCACCCCACCTTCATGAACCTCTTCAACTGGGGCGATCACCCCTTCGGGCAGGACCGAATCGGGCGCGACTACTTCGCCATGACGATGCGCGGCACCCAGCAGTCGATCATCATCATGTTCGTCATCGGTGCCGTCGGCGGTTTCCTCGGCGTCGTCGTCGGGGCCCTGTCGGGATACTTCCGTGGATGGATCGAAGCCGTGCTGATGCGCATCGTGGACATCATCATCATCATCCCGCTGCTCATCCTCGCCGCCGTCCTCGGCCGCATCGCCGGCGCCCACGTGAGCGGCAACATGGCCACCATCACCCTGGGTGCCTTCATCGGCGTCATCATCTGGACCGGGCTCTCCCGACTGGTCCGCGGTGAGTTCCTCAGCCTGCGTGAACGCGAGTTCGTCGACGCCGCCCACATCGCGGGAGCCTCGAACACCCGCATCATGTTCAAGCACATCCTGCCCAACGCGGTCGGCGTCATCATCGTCAACGTCACGCTGCTGATGTCCTCGGCCATCCTGCTGGAAACCGCGCTCTCGTTCCTCGGCCTCGGCGTTCGCCCACCGGACGTGTCGCTGGGCTCGCTGATCTCCGACAACCAGGAGGCCTTCAGCACCCGGCCGTGGCTGTTCTGGTTCCCGGGCCTGTTCATCGTGGCGATTTGCCTGTCGATCAACTTCATCGGCGATGGTCTGCGCGACGCCTTCGATCCGCGCCAGAAGAAGTTCAACTCCAAGAAGGCCAAGGACCGTGGCATCCACGGTTCGGCCGTGAAGGACTCGGCCTCAGCGGCAGCCATTGCGGAGCGGACCGAGGGCGGATCGGCGCAACCGGGTCCGGGATCCGGCGATCCGGGGGACGGCCCGTCCCACCGGGCCTGAGGTCCCGGGGCTCCATGCCCCGGTACCCCACCCGGTCAGATCAACGCAGCAGGAACCGTCAGGCTCAGGACAACCAGGACCAGGAGGGCAGCAATATGGAACCAGTGAATGCTTCGCGTGGCCTTGGTGTTCGCCGTTGCCTCGATGTCCAGGGCCCCGGCCTCTGCCAGGCGTTCGAGGCGCCGGCGCACGACAGCGGCGACGGCCCCCGAATCGCTGCTGCGCTGGTCGCCGGGACGCACGCTCTGGTAGCGGGCGCCGGTGCCGTCCCTTCTTTCGGTTTTCGCGGAGCTTCGCGCATCACGCAGTGCGGAGATCACTCCGGGAGCTGGTGCCGCCCAGGCCGCGTAGCGGTGCTTCGGTGTCATCAGCGTCATGGCGTACTTCGTATCGACCATGATGATCGTCGACCAGGGGACTACCAGCGTCTGCAGTGGATTGACCAGCGTCACGCCCGCGTCGTGGACCACGACACGGGGGAGCCAGAACATCAGCCAGGCGGCATAGCCCACCAGGATCATCGGCAGGCAAGCGGGCCAGGCATAGAGGCTGCCAGTGGCCAGGATGGCGACGGCACCCGCTCCGGCCAGGACCAGCAAGGCCACCGCAAGGACCCGCGGCCCACGGGGGCTGAAAGTGAAGTCGCCGGTTGTCGGAGAAGCAGAAGTCATAACCCCCATAGTTTCAGGATTATCGGCAGCCATGTAATCGGCGCCACACGTGCCCACGGCCGATTCCGCGTCGAGTACGCCGCCGGAAGGAAATGAGAACCAGATGAGCAAGAAGAACCTCCCCGAAACGGACGCCACGCTGGCCGGCAACCAGCCGGTGCTGGAAGTACGGAACCTCTCGGTCGACTTCGGCGTGGACAAGGAATGGGTGCCTGCCGCCATCGACCTGAGCTACCACGTGAACGCCGGCGAAGTCCTGGCCATCGTCGGTGAATCCGGTTCGGGCAAATCGGCCAGTTCCATGGCGCTGCTGGGCCTCCTGCCCTCGAACAGCCGGGTCCGGGGCGAGGTCAAACTCAACGGGCAGTCGCTGCTGGGGCTCTCGGGTTCCAAATTGCGCCAGGTCCGCGGCAACGACGTCGCCGTTATTTTCCAGGAGCCCATGACGGCCTTGAACCCCGTCTACACGGTGGGCTTCCAGATCGTCGAGACGTTGCGGCTCCACAACCCGATCTCCCCGGCGCAGGCCGAGAAGCGGGCGCTGGAAATGCTCGAGCTGGTCGAGCTGCCGGATCCCGCGAAGGCCTTCAAGTCCTACCCCCACCAGCTGTCCGGTGGGCAGCGCCAGCGCGCCATGATCGCCCAGTCGCTCTCCTGCGATCCCAAGCTGCTCATCGCCGACGAACCCACCACCGCCCTGGACGTCACGGTCCAGGCAGAAATCCTCGACCTGATGCGCAACCTGCGCAACAAGCTCAATTCCGCCATCGTGCTCATCACCCACGACATGGGCGTCGTCGCCGACCTCTCCGACAGGATTGCCGTCATGCGGCAGGGCCGCATCGTCGAACACGGCACCTCGCACGAGATCTTCAACGAGCCCAAGCACCCCTACACGCAGGCACTGCTCGCGGCGGTGCCGAAGCTCGGTACAGGTGCCGACGCCGCGTCGGCGGTGGACATTGCCGCAGCCGTCGCCGCGGCGACCGGCACCGAATTGGATTCGGTGGACCACGAGACCCTGCAGATCCGCGAACGCGAACTCCTGGCCCAGGCCGAGGAAGCCGCCAAACGGGCAGCCGTGGCCGATGAGCGCAGCGTCGTCCTCGAGCTCAAGGACGTGGCCATCGAATACCCGAAACAGGGGCGGGTCCCCGCCTTCAGGGCCGTCGAAGGAGCCAACCTCACCGTCCACCAGGGCCAGGTCGTCGGCCTGGTCGGCGAATCCGGCTCCGGGAAGACCACCATCGGCCGGGCCGCCGTCGGCCTGCTCCCGGTGGCCGAGGGGTCCCTGAAGGTCAATGGGACCGAGCTCTTCGGCCTCAAGCCGACGTCCCGGGAGCTCTTCGAGGTGCGCCGCCAGATCGGCATGGTCTTCCAGGACCCCTCGAGCTCGCTGAATCCGCGCCTGCCGATCGGCGAATCCATCGGCGAACCGATGTTCCTGGCCAAGGTCGCCAAGGGGGCCGCCCTGCAGAAGAAGATCGAGACCCTGCTGGACCAGGTCGAACTGCCGCGCAACTACCGCAACCGCTACCCGCACGAACTCTCCGGTGGGCAAAAGCAGCGGGTCGGCATCGCCCGGGCACTATCCCTGGAACCCCAGCTCATGGTCGCCGACGAACCCACCTCGGCACTGGACGTCTCGGTGCAGGCGAAGGTCCTGGACCTCTTCCAGAACCTGCAGGCGGAAATGGGATTCGCCTGCCTGTTCGTCACCCACGACCTTGGCGTCATCGATGTCCTCTCCGACCACATCGTGGTGATGCGCCACGGGGCCATCGTCGAACAGGGCAGCCGCGACGACATCCTGCGGCGTCCGAAGGACCTGTACACCCAGCGCCTGATGGCGGCCGTCCCGGTGCCGGACCCCGAAGCCCAGCGCGAGCGTCGCGAGCTGCGGGCCCGCCTGCTGGCCGACAGCGAGGCCTCCTAAAGGCGCACGCCGGCCACCGCGGTCGGCCCGCACGGCGGGCGCCGCACCCCGGGGGAGGTGCGGCGCCCGCCGCTAACGGTCCGTCGGGCGTGCCTCGCTCACGGCGTGCCGGGTCCGGCCTGCCGGTCGAGGCCGGCATTCCGCAAGGCCTGCAGCAGATAGCGTGCCGCGAGCCGATGCCCCTCGGCATCGAGATGGACCTGGTCGGCCAGATGCGCTGCCAGGTCATGCACCGTCAGCCAGTCCCCAACGGAGATGAAGGCGACTCCTTGCGCCCGTGCCGTCCGCCCCGCCAGATCATCCACCTGGTGGCGACGGCCGCCGCCGTCGCGTGCCGAACGCGCCAGCGTGCCGACGACGGCCATGGGCGCGTGCGGATAGCTGCGCCGCAGCTCCGCCACCAAGGCAGCTTGCGAGGAGGCGATGACGGCATCCGACGCTCCGGTGCGGGCGTCATTTCCGCCACCCTCGATGACGACGAGTCCCACGTCGCCATGGGGGAGCAGCCACCTCTCCTGCCGCAACGCGGTCACGTAGTCGGGGTCCCGGCCGTTGCCGGTGGCGTAGCCGGTCCCGCCGCGCCCGCGAAATGCGACCGTGTAGCCGGCAGCGCTCAGGGCCACCTGGGGCCAGGTCTGCTTGCCGGGTACGCCGGCGGCCCCATCGGCCTGCGAATCACCGATCAGCACGGCGATGGACGAGGGGTCGGGGACCACGAGTTCACGCCTGCCGCTGTCGGCATTGAAGACCACGTTCTCCACGGCGGGTCGGCCTCGCGCCGGCGGGACGGTACCGAAGGAACCCGCGGGGCCGCGTACGCCCACGGGGACGGCGCCACGCGCCGCCGCCGGGTCGGCGGCCGACGGGACCAGGAGGACAACGGCGAGCAGGGCGAAGGCACCGACGACGGCCGGCCGGTTCCCCCATCTGCCCATCGTCATGTGATTTCCCCCTCCATGCGCCCCGTCGACGCGGCGGGGTTATGCGGATCATCCTCGCCCGATCGTCCCGTGGGGAAGTGCGACGCGCCAGCTTGTTTGGGTCAATTTTTCATCACGGTCTAGACTGGACTCTTGGGTCAGCCGTGGCCCCACGTCACCGACCCCAAAAAACACAACTTGAAGCGAGCCTTAACGCATGTCAGATCTTTCCCCGGAAACCACTAGCGCAACGCGCAAAGATCTTCGCAACGTCGCCATCGTCGCCCACGTCGACCACGGAAAGACGACGCTGGTCGATGCCATGCTGTCGCAGACCGGTGCCTTCTCGGCGCACGGCGACTCCGGGGAACGCGTCATGGACACCGGCGAGCTCGAACGCGAAAAGGGCATCACCATCCTGGCCAAGAACACCACGGTGTTCTACTCCGGCCCGGCGGCCAACGGCCACGACGTCACCATCAACGTCATCGACACCCCCGGCCACGCCGACTTCGGCGGCGAGGTCGAGCGCGGCCTGTCCATGGTCGACGGCGTCGTGCTTCTCGTCGACGCCTCGGAGGGCCCGCTGCCGCAGACCCGTTTCGTGCTGCGCAAGGCCCTGACGGCCAAGCTGCCGGTGGTCCTGGTCGTGAACAAGACCGATCGCCCCGACGCCCGGATCGACGGCGTCGTCTCCGATTCCATGGACCTGCTGCTCGGGTTGGCGTCCGACCTCGCCGACGAGGTGCCGGACCTGGATCTGGACTCGGTGCTCAACGTGCCGGTCGTCTACGCCTCCGGCAAGGCGGGCCGCGCCTCGCTGAACCAGCCCGGTGACGGCGAACTGCCGGACAGCGAAGACCTCGAGCCGCTGTTCGCGACCATCATGCAGCACGTCCCCGCCCCGGCGTACACGCCCAACGAGGTCCTGCAGGCACACGTCACCAACCTGGACGCCTCGCCGTTCCTGGGCCGCCTGGCCCTGCTGCGCATCGTCAACGGCACCCTGCGCAAGGGCCAGCAGGTCGCCTGGGCCCGCCAGGACGGCGAGCTGAAGACCGTGAAGATCACCGAGCTGCTGGCCACCAAGGGCCTCAGCCGCGTCCCCGCCGAGGAAGCCGGACCGGGCGAGATCGTCGCCGTCGCCGGCATCGAGGACATCATGATCGGCGAGACGCTCACCGATCTGGAGAACCCGAAGCCGCTGCCGCTGATCACCGTGGACGATCCGGCGATCTCCATGACCATCGGCATCAACACCTCCCCGCTGGCCGGCAGGGTCAAGGGGGCCAAGGTCACCGCCCGGCAGGTCAAGGACCGCCTGGACAAGGAGCTTGTCGGCAACGTCTCGCTCAAGGTCCTGCCGACCGAACGTCCCGACGCCTGGGAGGTCCAGGGCCGTGGCGAACTCGCGCTGGCCATCCTCGTCGAGCAGATGCGCCGCGAGGGCTTCGAGCTGACCGTGGGCAAGCCGCAGGTCGTCACGCGCACCGTCGACGGCAAGATCCACGAGCCCATGGAACTGATGACCATCGACGTGCCCGAGGAATACCTGGGCAACGTCACCCAGCTGCTCGCCGCCCGCAAGGGACGCATGGTCAACATGGCCAACCACGGCACCGGCTGGGTCCGCATGGAATTCACCGTCCCGGCCCGCGGCCTGATCGGCTTCCGGACGCGCTTCCTCACCGACACGCGCGGCGCCGGCATCGCCGCCTCGATCGCCGACGGCTACGAGCCGTGGGCCGGTGACATCGAATACCGCACCAACGGTTCGATGATCGCCGACCGCTCCGGCGTCGTGACCCCGTTCGCGATGATCAACCTGCAGGAACGCGGCAGCTTCTTCGTCCAGCCGACGTCCGAGGTCTACGAGGGCATGATCGTCGGCGAGAACTCGCGCGCCGACGACATGGACGTGAACATCACGAAGGAAAAGAAGCTCACCAACATGCGTGCCGCTTCCTCGGACTCGTTCGAGAACCTCACCCCGCCGCGCCAGCTCACCCTCGAGGAATCCCTCGAATTCGCCCGTGAGGACGAATGCGTCGAGGTGACCCCGGAGGCCATCCGCATCCGCAAGCTCATCCTCAACGCCAGCGAGCGCGGCAAGGCCGCCCGCTCCCGTGCCCGCGCCTAGCACGTCCGGCAGTCGGGTCGCCCCGCTGCTCCTCGGCACCCTCGTCGCCATCGTGACGGGGGTGCTGGCGGCTGTCTTCGGGACGATCCTGCAGGCGCAGATCTTCTACGCGGGGGACACCCCGCTGCCCTGGGGGGCCGTCCTGGCCCTGCTGATGGCCGGTTCCCTGGCGGTCGTCGCGGGCCTTTACTCCGAGCGGGTGTGGGCCGCCGCCGCCTCCGGCGTGATCACCTACGTGCTCGTCGCCTGGACGGGGCTCGATGTGCACAACCACCTGCTGATCGGCTGGTCGAACCGCGAGACGCTTCCCGGACCCGCGTTGGCCGGCGCGCTGTGGACCTACGGCATAGCCGTCTCCACCCTCGTCGCGTTGGTGTTCACCGCCGGTGGCCTGCGCTCGCGCGCCCGCCGGAGCTGAGCCGGGGCCCATCCACCATCCGCGGGCCCGCCGGGCCGCCCCGGCGGGGGCCGCAGGGGCATCAGTTGGCCGTCTGGTCCAGGTGGTGGGCGACGAACAGCGAGGTGGCCACGCCGTCATCATCCGCCGGGCGCAGCGCGTAGTCGGAGATGACGTCCTTGATGCGCGAGAGCAGCTCGCGCTGGTCGGACTCCGTCAGCTTCAGGCCCACCCGCATCACTTGGATCTCGTCGGGGGCGAGGCCGTTGATTTCCTGCAGGAACGTCTCCAGCAGCACGGGGGCCGCGTCGGGCAGCTTGGTGCCCCACGACATGCGGGTGCTGCGGTACGGCACTTCCTTGGCCCCGCGTTTGCCCCGCCGCGGCTCCTCCGCCTCGAGGAAACCGGTGCCGAGGAGGGTGCGGACATGATGCAACGACGTGGCCGGATTGATGTCCAGAAGGTCCGCGATTTCCTTGTTGGTCCGCGATTTGTGGAGGCATAGGCGCAGAATCCGGAGACGGATGGGCGAACTCAGCGCCCGCGCACGTGCTTGCAGCTCGTCATCTGATGCCATATGTTCAGCATACGATAAATTTCTTAAGTGATTGAAATCACCAAATCGCATAGCTAGGCTTTCATGACCGCTTCCGGGCCACAGTCTCAATCGGCTCCAGACGGTAAGCAACGGGTCAACGGGGGGACCGTGCCGTCGCATCAATCACCCCCGTCAACACCTCCTGCGACCCTGCGTCGGGATGGGAACTTCCTGGTCTTCTGGCTGGGCCAGACGCTCAGCCAATTCGGCGCGCAACTCGGCGCCGTCGCCATGCCCGTCCTCGCCGTGTCGCTGCTGCAGGCCACGGAATGGGAGGTCGGCGTCCTGAACGCGGCCAACACGGTGGCGTTCCTGGTCGTCGGGCTGCCGGTGGGGGCGTGGGTGGACCGCTTCTTCAAGCGCCGCATCATGATCCGGGCCGACCTGGTCCGCATGATCGCCATGCTGGCCATCCCGCTGTTGTGGTACCAGGACCTGCTGCAGATCTGGCACCTGTGGATCATCGCCGCCGTCGTCGGCATCGCGAACGTCTTCTTCGACGTGTCCTACCAGTCCTACATCCCGGCACTGGTCCAGCGCGAGCAGATCTCCGAGGCCAACGCCAAGCTCGAGACGACCGGGCAGGTCTCCCGCCTGGCCGGACCCGCGGTCGGCGGCGGCCTGCTGGTCCTGCTGGCAGCACCGGTGCTCTTCGTCGGCCAGGCCATCGGCTACCTCGTCTCGGCCCTGTGCCTGGGGCGCGTCAACGACGACGAACGCCCGGCCGTCCGCCAGCCCGGGGTGGGGCTGGTCGAGGAGATCCGCGAGGGCCTGGGCTACGTGGTCCGGCATCCGCTCATCGGGCCGATCGCCGCGACCACCGGCACCATCAACTTCTTCAGCACGATCATCTTCACGCTGCTGCCCATCCTCGCGCTGCGCACGCTGAGCCTGAACACCGTCGAACTGGGGTTCATCTACTCCGCCGGCGCCGTCGGCGGGCTGCTCGCCGCCTCGCTCACCCCGTGGGTGGCGGCCCGACTGGGCGAGGGCCCCTCCCTGGTGGCCGGGACCCTGCTGACGGCCGGCGGCATGGCCGGCTTCCCGCTGTCGATCCTGGCCGGCGGCCTGCGCCCCTCGTTCGCGGTGCTGGCCGCCGCGATGTTCGTCATGACGATGGGGGTGCTGGTCTACAACATCATCCAGGTGAGCATGCGCCAGACGATCTGCCCGCCGCGGCTGCTCGGACGCATGAACGCCTCCATCCGCTTCATCGTCTGGGGGGTCATGCCGGTGGCGTCGCTGCTGGCCGGTTTCCTCGGCACCGCCCTGGGGATCGGCGCCGCCTTGTGGATCGGCGTCGCCGGCAGCCTGGCCGGGGTGGCGCCGCTGCTGCTCTCCCCGCTCTCGCGGATGCGCGCGCTGCCCGCCGAACAGGAGCACGACGGCGGGGCCTCCTAGCGCTCCCGGGCCGCCCGCCGCCGCGGGGGCGGCGGGGGAACGCGCTTGGCGTGTGTGACGTCATCCCGGGAAACGGTGACCGGGCCGGACCGGGTCTTGATGACCACCCCCGTGTCATCCAGGGACACGAAGTTGCCGATCACGTCGCTCAGGTGCGGTCCGCGCGATGCCGCGGCAGCACCGCCGTCGTGCAGCGCGGGGGACTGCCCGGCGAGCCGGAAGCGGACCACGATGCGCTCCCCGGGACGCAATGTTTCGAAGAAGTCGGCGGACATGACCTCATCGTAACCGTGCCCGCGTGCCGGCCCTTCGGCCCCGGGGCGGCATCGGGACTAAGCTGGAAGGTGGCGGCGCCGTCGGGTGCCGCGAGGATTTGAGGCGAACAGCAAAGGAAGGCCCCGGGTACCGTGACGTACATCATCGCGCAGCCGTGCGTGGACGTGAAGGACAAAGCCTGCGTCGAGGAATGCCCCGTCGACTGCATCTACGAGGGTGAACGTTCCCTCTACATCCACCCGGATGAATGCGTGGACTGCGGCGCCTGCGAGCCGGTGTGCCCGGTGGAGGCGATCTACTACGAGGACGACACCCCGGAGGAGTGGGCCGAGTACTACAAGGCCAACGTCGAGTTCTTCGACGAGCTGGGCTCCCCGGGCGGTGCCGCCAAGATCGGCAACACCCACACCGACCACCCCATCATCTCCGCCCTGCCGCCGCAGGCCGGTGCCTGAGCCGCGGCCGGCCGCATGCTGATCCTGCCCGACTACCCGTGGGACGCCCTGGCCCCCTACCAGGAACGCGCCGGCCGGCACCCCGATGGGGTGGTGAACCTCTCCATCGGGACTCCCGTCGATCCGACGCCGGCGCTGATCCGCGACGCCCTGGCAGCCGCGGCGGACGCGCCCGGGTACCCGACCACCCACGGCACGGCCGCCCTGCGCCGGGCCATCGCCGACTGGTATGCACGGCGCCGGAACACCACCGGGCTGGACCCGGCCCACGTCATGCCCACCGTCGGCTCCAAGGAACTGGTCGCCTGGCTGCCCCTGCTGCTGGGCCTGGGGGCCGGCGACGTCGTCGTGCGGCCGCTGGTCGCTTACCCGACTTACGACATCGGCGCCCAACTGGCCGGCGCCGAGTCGGTGGCCGCCGACGACCTGGACGGCCTGGACCCGGCGGTGCGCGGGCGCGTGAAGCTCATCTGGGTGAACTCCCCGGGCAACCCCACCGGCATCGTGCGCGGCGTCGATGAGCTGGCCTCGCTGGTCGCCCAGGCCCGGTCGCTGGGGGCCGTTGTCGCCTCCGACGAGTGCTACGCCGAACTCGGCTGGGGCGACTGGGACGGCGTCGGCATCCCCGGGATCCTCGATGACCGCGTGTCCGGCAGTGACCACACCGGCCTGCTCTCGGTCTACTCGCTGTCCAAGCAATCCAACCTGGCCGGCTACCGGGCGGCGTTCGTGGCCGGAGCGCCCGAGTTGATGCCGCACCTGGTCAATTCGCGCAAGCACGCCGGCATGATCGTGCCCCACCCGGTCCAGGAGGCCATGCGAGTCGCCCTGGGCGACGACCGGCACGTGGCGGAGCAGAAGGACCGCTACCGGGCCCGGCGGGAACTGCTGGTCCCGGCGCTGGAGGCGTTCGGCCTGCGGATCGAGCACTCCGAGGCCGGGCTCTACCTGTGGGCGACCGCCGGCGAGGACACCTGGACCACCATCGGACGGCTCGCCGACCTGGGCATCGTCGCCGGGCCGGGCACGTTCTACGGGGAGGCCGGCCACGGTTTCGTGCGCATCGCGCTGACCGCCACCGACGAACGGATCGCCGTCGCGGCGGACCGTTTGAAGGTCGCGGCGCACGCCACGGGACGTCGCGCCAATTAGTGCACGGGGGCCCCCTGGCGGTAGCGTTGGCCCTGATTACTGCTTGTTTGTACAACTATGTACTCCGGTAAGGAGAAACCATGACGGATAACAATTCCGCCCGCCTGGCGTATGCGGGAAACGAGCTCGAGCTTCCGGTGGTGTCTGCCTCCGAGGGCAATGACGGCTTTGACGTCGCCTCGCTGCTCAAGGGCACCGGCAACGTCACGTACGACCCCGGTTTCATGAACACGGCGGCCACCAAGTCCGCCATCACCTACATCGACGGCGACGCCGGGATCCTGCGCTACCGCGGCTACCCGATCGAACAGCTGGCCCAGCAGTCCAGCTTCCTCGAGACCTCATACCTGTTGATCTACGGGAACCTCCCCTCGGCCACCGAGCTGGAGGAATTCGACCAGAGGATCCGCCGGCACACGCTGCTGCACGAGGAGCTCAAGGGCTTCTTCGGCGGCTTCCCGCGCGAGGCGCACCCGATGCCCGTGCTCTCCTCGGCCGTCTCCGCCCTGTCGACCTGGTACCAGGACTCGCTGGACCCCTTCGACGACGAACAGGTGGAGCTCTCCACCATCCGCCTGCTGGCCAAGGTCCCGGTCATCGCCGCCTACGCCCACAAGAAGTCGGTCGGGCAGGCGCTGCTCTACCCGGACAACTCGATGAACCTGGTCGAGAATTTCATGCGGCTGAACTTCGGCATCGCCGCCGAGCCGTACGACCTGGACCCGGACCTGGTCAAGGCGCTGGACCAGCTGCTGATCCTGCACGCGGACCACGAGCAGAACTGCTCGACCTCCACCGTCCGCCTCGTCGGCTCGTCGAACGCCAACATGTTCGCCTCCATCTCCGCGGGCATCAGCGCCCTCTTCGGCCCCGCCCACGGCGGCGCCAACGAGGCGGTGCTGAAGATGCTGCGCAACATCAAGGCCGACGGCATCAAGCCCGAGGACTTCATGGAGAAGGTCAAGAACAAGGAAGACGGCGTCCGCCTGATGGGCTTCGGGCACCGGGTCTACAAGAACTACGACCCCCGCGCGAAGATCATCAAGGCCACCGCCCACGACATCCTGGGCAAGCTCGGCGGCAACGACGAACTGCTCGAGATCGCCATGCGCCTGGAGGAGAAGGCCCTCGCGGACGACTACTTCATCGAGCGCAAGCTCTACCCGAACGTGGACTTCTACACCGGCCTGATCTACAAGGCCATGGGCTTCCCGGAGAAGATGTTCACGGTCCTGTTCGCCATCGGGCGCCTGCCGGGCTGGATCGCCCAGTGGCGCGAGATGGCCCAGGACCCCGCCCTGAAGATCGGGCGCCCGCGCCAGCTCTACGTGGGCGAGCCCGAGCGCAACTACCCGAGGCGCTGACCCGGTCCCTTCCCACTGCACGACGGCGGCTGCCACCCTTTCGGGGGAGGGCAGCCGCCGTTTTGGCGCGGTGCTACCCGGATCCGGTGCCCGGGCCTATTCTGGAAGGGGTTCCCGGACAAAGGACGACCAGATGTACGAATTCCGTGGCGAGGGATGGCAGGTTTCGGCGCACACCCACGGGCAGATGCTGCTCGCGCTGTATGTGCGCGACCTGGCGGGCATCGAACACCCGGGGTCGCCGGAGATCGCCCCGCTGGCCCCGGTCGTCAAACCGCACGCCGCCGGCGAGGTTTCGGGCTACCGCGCCGCCGAACTGCGGCAGGAATGGCAGGACTGGTGGCACCGCATCCTGCACCAGGATCCCGCGGTGGACGGCATGTTCTCCCCGCCCGGTTTCCCCTACTTCGCCGACTCGCCCACCCTGCAGCGGATCCTGCGCGCCCACTACGGGTCAGCCCTGAGCTGGAGCCGTGAACGGCAGGCCGAATACACGCAGGTCAGCTCGGAGCACCATGCCAGTGGCCGGCGCCGGCTGCTGGAGGAGATGATCATCGAGCGTGCCCTGGAGCTGGACCGGGCCCCGCGGACGATGCACCTGAAGATGGTGGAGTTGCCGCTGGCCCAGCGCCGGGCCTGGTTCGTTGACCCCGATACGGTGATCCTCAGCCAGGACCTGCCCCGCGATGCCGAGCTGTACCGCAGCTTCCTGGAACCGGTGATCCGCTTCCTGCTGTGATGCCCGGGCGCCGGCGGCTGCTATGTGGCGGCGGCTATTCTGCGGCGGAGTCGGCGAAGGTGATGACCACGCGCGAGGATTTCGTGGTGGCGGGAACCCACTGGTGCTCCGCGCGGTTCCACAACAACCCGGAGTAGCTCACGGAGACGATCTGCCGGGCCGAGGCGTTGGCCACGGCCCACTGGGCCACCGACCAGCCGCGCTGGTCCTGGGCGCTGACGGTCAGGCTGTGGGCCTCGGGGTCCATAGGCAGCTCGCCGTAGGCTGCGGTGAGCTGCGCGGCGGTCCCTGCCGGGTCGCCGGCTGCAGTGGGCCGGCGCAGGACGCAGTTCAGCGACGCGGGGGAGTAGCCGGTCAGGGCGGAGGCGTAGGCCCGGCCCTCCGGCTCGTGGTCGGCGTAGGCCTCCGGGAAGGCGCTGCGCTGGACCTTCTGCGCCGCCTCGGTGATCGGCATGGACCGGTAGTCGAAGGTCTCCAGCTCCTGGTAGAACCGGTTCGCCGCATACAACGGATCCATGATCTGCTGCTGCGTCCCCCATCCCTGCGAGGGCCGCTGCTGGAACAAGCCGCGCGAATCGGGCCCGGCCTGGTCCCCGTAGTCGATGTTGCGCAGCTTGGATTCCTGCACGGCCGTGGCGATACCGATCGTCGCCGCCCGGGCCGGCATGCCCCGCCGCACCGCCACTGCGGCGATCAGGGCGGCGTTGGCTGCCTGGTCCGGGTCCAGCTGGTGCTCGTCCGGTCCGACGACCGCGGTGCACCGTTCGCGGACCAGGGTCTGCTCCTGGGCCAGGAAGCGGGAGGCGGCGTAGACGCCGCCGGAGACGACCCCCGCACCGAGCACGATCGCCATGAAGGCGCGCAGCCCCCGATGGCGCCGGTGCAGCGGTCCGGCCGGCGGGCGGGCGCCGGTGGAGTGGGTGGAGAGCGAGAAGACGCTGTCCCGCAGGTCAGTTGGCATGCAACGCAGAGTTCAGTTCCACGGTTTGCCCCTCACGCGCCAGGGCCTCGACCGCACCGGTGGTGGAATTGCGGCGGAAGAGCAGGTTGGGCACACCGGAGAGTTCGAGCGCCTTCACGCTCTGGCCGCCCAGCTGTACCCGCGTGCCCGCGGTGACGTAGAGGCCCGCCTCGACGACGCTGTCGTCGCCGATGGAGATGCCCACACCGGAATTGGCGCCGAGCAGCACCCGTTCGCCGATCGTGATCTTTTCCTTGCCGCCTCCGGAAAGGGTGCCCATGATGGAGGCACCGCCACCGACGTCGGACCCGTTGCCGACCACGACGGAGGCGGAAACTCGCCCCTCGACCATGGACGAGCCGAGCGTTCCGGCGTTGAAGTTCACGAAGCCCTCGTGCATGACCGTCGTCCCCTCCGCCAGATGGGCGCCCAGGCGGACGCGGCCGGCGTCGGCGATCCGCACGCCCTGCGGCACCACGTAGTCGACCATGCGGGGGAACTTGTCCACCCCGTAGACGGTGACCTGGCCGCGGCTGCGCAGGCGCAGGCGGATGCGTTCGAAGTCCTCCGCCGGGCAGGGCCCGAAGTTGGTCCACACGACGTTGGCCAGGAAACCGAAGATCCCGTCGAGGTTGATGGTGTTGGGGGCGGCCAGCCGGTGGGAGAGCAGGTGCAGGCGCAGCCAGACATCGGCGGTGTCGGCGGGGGCCACGTCGAGGTTGATCTCCAGTTCGACGACCTGCTGGGTGGTTCCGCGGTCCGGATCATCCTTGGCGGCGGCAGCCAGCTCGCCGGAGAGCTGGGGCGCCTCGTCCAGCGGGGCGAGCACCGGGGCCGGGAACCAGACGTCCAGGACGGTGCCGTCGGCGGCGATGGTGGCGAGGCCGGAGGCGGAGGCAATGCGTACCGGGGCGGCGGAGTCGATCACTGCAGAACTGGGCTGGGCCGGGGTAGAAGTCATGCCTCCCATGGTAGCCGGGTCG
>JAFEMX010000005.1 GCA_016892645.1 Micrococcaceae bacterium RIT 802 | reverse complement strand
CGGGGTTGCTGCCGGCCATCGTCTTCATCTTCTCGCGCAAGGGGTGCGACGCCGCCGTCGCCCAATGCGTGCGCACCGGCTTCTTCCTGACCACCGAGGCCGAATCCGCGAGGATCGAGCGGGAGATCGACGCGGTCGCCCAGGAGATCCCTCCGGATGACCTGGAGGTCATCGGATTCTGGGCCTGGCGCGAGGGCCTGCTGCGCGGCTTCGCCGCCCACCACGCCGGCCTGCTGCCGATCTTCAAGGAGGTGGTCGAGAAGCTCTTCGCCCAGGGGCTGGTCAAGGCGGTCTTCGCGACCGAGACCCTCGCCCTGGGGGTGAACATGCCCGCGCGCTCCGTCGTGCTGGAGAAGCTCGAGAAGTTCAACGGGGAATCCCACGTGTCGATCTCCGCCGGTGAATACACTCAGCTGACCGGTCGCGCGGGACGCCGCGGCATCGACGTGGAGGGCCACGCCGTGGTCCTGTGGCAGCCCGGCACCGATCCGGCCGCCGTCGCCGGGCTGGCGTCCAAGCGCACCTATCCGCTGAACTCCAGTTTCCGGCCCACCTACAACATGTCCCTGAACCTCTCTTCGCAATTCGGCATGGGCCGGGCCCGGAGCATCCTGGAGTCCTCGTTCGCGCAGTTCCAGGCAGACCGCTCGGTGGTCGGGCTGGCCCGACAGGTCCGCAGCCGCGAGGAATCCATGGCCGGCTACGCCGCATCGATGGCCTGCCACCTGGGTGACTTCGAGGAATACGCGCGCATCCGCCACGAGCTCGCGCAGGCGGAGAAGGACGCCTCCCGGACCGCGCACCGGATGCGCCGCTCCGCCGCCGAACAGTCCCTGGAGTTGCTGGTACCCGGAGACGTCATCGACGTGCCCGGACCGCGCCGGCTCGGCCGCAGCGTGGTGATCGCCCTGGCGGATTCCCTGCGCGATCCGCGGCCGACGGTGCTCACCGAGGACCGGCAGATCCGCCGGGTGGGTGTCCAGGACCTCGACGGGCCCGTCGAGGTCATCTCGAGGATCCGGATCCCGAAGTCCTTCACCGGCCGCACCCCCAAGGAACGCAAGGACCTCGCGGCCTCGCTGCGCAACGCCTTGCACGAACACCGCCCGCCGCGCCGCGGTGCCGGGGGCTTCGACTTCCCGGGCACCAACCAGCAGGAAGCACGCATCACCGAGCTGCGCCGCCAACTCAAGCGCCATCCCTGCCACGGATGCAGCGAACGCGAGGACCACGCCCGCTGGGCCGAGCGCTGGTGGAAGCTCAAGACCGAAACGGACCGCTTATCCGGGCAGATCGCCGGCCGGACGAACACCATCGCCAAGACGTTCGACCGGGTGTGCTCCATCCTGCAGCACTACGGCTACCTGGCCCGCCCCGAGGGGGGAACGGACGGGGGCGTCCTGGTGACGACGCCAGCCGGAAACCGGTTGCGGCGCATCTACGGTGAACGCGACCTGCTGACCTCCCTGGTCCTTGAATCGGGGTGCATGGACGCCCTGTCGGCAGCCGAACTGGCGGGGTTCGTCACCACGCTGGTCTACCAGGCCAAACGGGAGACCTCCGGGGCGCATCCGAAGATGCCGAGCCGCGCCGTCGAGGCCGCCTGGACCGTGGCCGTGCAGAACTGGTCCGAACTCACCGACCTGGAGGTGGCCAACCGGCTCCCGGAAACCGGTGAACCGGACTCGGGCCTGGTCTGGCCGATGTACCACTGGGCGCGCGGCAAGGACCTGAAGGACTGCCTGCGTGGCACCGACCTCGCGGCCGGGGACTTCGTCCGGTGGGCCAAACAGGTCATCGACACCCTGGACCAGCTGGCCAAGGTCCCGGATCTCCCGCCGGTGTTGGCCGGCCGGTGCCGGGCAGCCGTCGACGCCATCCGCCGCGGTGTCGTCGCCTACTCCAGCGTGGCCGATTAGCCCACGGCGACCCCGCCGGCGCCCGGCTCCGCGCCCCCCACGAATGTGCGGCGATCCACCGGTCGCCCCCTGCAGGAAAGGAAGTACACATGCCCGGACTGGTCATGTACCGCAACGGAGCCATCTACAGTGCGGCCGATCCGTTCGCCACCGCCATGCTGACCGATGGCGGCGCCGTCGCCTGGGTCGGCCAGGAGGCCGCGGCCGAGGCGCTCCTCGACACGAACATGGAAGTGGTCGATCTGGAGGGCGCGCTCATTGCCCCGGCCTTCGTGGACTCGCATACGCACCTGACCGAGACCGGTGTTGCCTTGGCCTCGCTGGACTTGTCCGATTGCCCCTCGCTGTCCGGATTGCTTGAGGCCGTGGCGAACCGGGCGGCCGCCGAACCGGGGCCGATCGTCGGTTCGGGGTGGGATGAAAGCCTGTGGCCCGAGGGCCGCATCCCCACCATCGACGAACTCGAAGACGCGGCCCCGGGCCGGGAGGTCTACCTGACCCGTGTCGATGTCCACTCCGGGCTCGTCAACCGCACCCTGGCGCGGCAGGCCGGCCTCGACGGGCTGGACGGCTGGGAGGGGGGCCCCTTGGCCGTCCGTGATGCCCATACCCGCGTTCGCGCCCAGGTGCTTGCCTTCACCGCCGCATCACGGACGCGCTACCAGCGCCTGGCCCTGCGGCACCTGGCTTCCAACGGGTACGCCGCGGTCGCCGAAATGGGCGCACCCCACATCGGCACCCGCGATGACATCACGGCACTGAACTCGCTGCTCGACGCCGAGGGCGATGACCTACCGGCCGTCCGGATCTACTGGGCACAGGCCGTGTCCTCGGCCGACGAGGCACGGGGAGTGCTCGCGGGGTTCGGCAGCGACCGCATGGCCGGGCTCGGCGGTGACCTCAACATCGACGGGTCCCTGGGCTCGCGGACCGCCTACCTCCGGGCTCCCTACACGGACGATGCCTCCAGCCGGGGAACGCTCTACCTGGATGCCGAGACGATCGCGAAGCATGTCCAGGCCTGCACCGAGGCGGGGATCCAGGCGGCGTTCCATGTCATCGGCGATGCCGGAATGGACGAGGCGGTGGCGGGTTTCCGCAGGGCGGAGCAGCGCCTGGGCGCCGCTGCCATCCAACGGGGACGGCACCGGATCGAGCATGCCGAGATGATCGACGAGCAGGCCATCGCCTTCATGCTCGACCTGGGGGTCACGGTGTCCATGCAACCGCTCTTCGACGCCATGTGGGGCGGACCCGGCGCCGAGTACGAGCAGCGTCTGGGGGCGGACCGTTCTGCGGCGATGAACGAGGTGGGCCGGCTGCTGGCTGCCGGTGTGCCCGTCTGCCTGGGGTCCGACAGCCCGGTGACGGCGACCAGTCCGTGGGCGACGGTGAGGGCATGCCTCGCACACCACACCGAGACGGCCCGGGTGTCGGCGCGGGCTGCCTTCGTGGCACACACCCGGGCAGGCTACCGGGCCTTTGGCGATCCGGATCCATTGGCCGGCCAGCTCGTCCCCGGATCGGAGGCGACGTTTGCGATCTGGGCCGCTTCGGAACTGGCAGTCCAGACCCCCGATGCACGGGTCTCATCGTGGAGCACTGATGCCCGGGCAGGAACCCCGATGCTTCCGGTGCTCGATGAGGAACTGCCCACATGTTTGCGGACCGTGCGTCGCGGCCGGACGATCTACCAGCGGTCCTGATCGGGGCATCTCGGTCGCGGCGATCGGATGGGCCGGCGACGCGCCGGTCCTGACTAGGGGATGGATCCAAAACAACTAGTCAGAGCACAGTTGACAGGTGGTCGTAAGCGGATAGGCTGGATTCTCAACGGCGATGGTAGTTAGGCCTACGACGTCGCGCCGGCATCTCGGCAAACAACACAGGCAAGGCCCCGGGAACAGTAGAAAACAAATCGATTTCGCCTGCGTGCGTGCTTTTTGGTCCGAAGTTCCCGGGGTCTTTCCATGCCCGCGCCCGCTCGGCCCGTATAGTAGGACATTGGCTTTCCCCCACCGGTGCTTTGGTGGGGCGCGGACCCCGGGTCCGCAGCCGGGTCCAACGCCGAAACAGTCCAGAAGGGTAACCGCGTGCGGGTAATCACCATCATTCCGACCTACAACGAGATCGAGTCGCTCCCCATCACCATCAAGCGGTTGCGGGAGTCCGTCCCGGAGTCGGATGTCCTGGTGGTCGACGACAACAGCCCGGACGGTACGGGCGAGTTCGCCCGGAACCTGGGGGAGTCCGATCCGCAGATCCATGTCCTTCATCGGGAGGGCAAGGCCGGTTTGGGTGCCGCCTACCTGGCGGGGTTCACGTGGGGTCTGGAACGTGGTTACGACGTGCTGGTGGAGCTTGATGCCGACGGGTCCCACCAGCCCGAGCAGCTTCCGCGCCTGCTGGAGGCCCTGACGGCACAGCACGCCGACCTCGTCATCGGATCCCGGTGGGTACGTGGCGGAAGCGTCGTGAACTGGCCGCCCTACCGCAAGCTGATCTCGGTGGCGGGCAGCACCTACTCCCGGCTCATGCTGGGTCTGGGCATCCGGGACATCACCGCCGGGTTCCGGGCCTTCCGGCGGGAAACCCTTGAGGCACTGGATTTCAACGACGTCGAGTCGGTGGGGTACGGCTTCCAGGTGGACATGACCTTCCGCGTTGCCCTCATGGGCAAGAAGATCGTCGAGGTCCCGATCACCTTCGTCGAGCGGGAGCTCGGCGTGTCGAAAATGAGCGGGAACATCGTGGTCGAGGCGATGCTCAATGTCACCCGCTGGGGCCTGGTCGCGCGCTGGAAGAAGCTCACCGGCAAGCTCTAGACCCCGCAGCGTCCGCCAACCGCGAAGGGCCGGTCTGCGCACCAGATGGTGCGCAGACCGGCCCTTCGGACGTGGAGGAGGCGTGGCCCCTAGGCGTCGACCTTTTCGCCCCGTGCGGCGCGGAGCTTGTCAAGCCGGTCCTTGAGGATCTGCTCGAGCTCATCGACCGAACGGCGTTCCAGGAGCATGTCCCAGTGGGTGCGCACCGGCTTGTCATTGGACGTGTCGGGCTGTTCGCCGTTGACGAGCAATGCTTCCTTGCCGGTCTTGGAGACCCACGTGGGAGGGATTTCGGCCTCGGTGGAGAACATCACGAAGACCTGCTCCCCATCCGCGCACCGGTACTCCACGCGCTGGCGCGGTGCCGGTTCGACACCGGCTTCGGTCTCCATGCTCTGTGCGCCCAGGCGCATTCCGCGAAGACTGCGATCGCTCATGTTTTCTCCCTACTGCGTGCTGCTGCTGACGTCTACGTTAAGAACGCCGAGGACCGGGTGAACATTCCCAGGCCTTTCGGCGGAAGTCTCAAAGTCACCAGTATACGCGTTCCGACCGGCGAGGCCGCCGGTACAACCAACATCGCGGGGCGCGGAGGGTGCCCTCCGCGCCCCGCGATGTCCGGGATTCAGGCGGCTACGGCTGGCGCGGCTGCTCCGGACGAGCAGGCTGGCCGTTGTCCCCATCCGTGAAGTTGCCCAGGGCGCCACCGATGCCCTTGAGCGCCTCGCCGACCTCGCTGGGGATGATCCACAGCTTGTTCGAGCTGCCCTCGGCCAGCTTCGGCAGGGTCTGCAGGTACTGGTAGGCCAGCAGCTTCTGATCGGGGTTGCCGGCGTGGATGGCGTCGAAGACCTTCTCGATGGCCTGGGCCTCGCCGTCGGCGCGAAGGATCGCGGCCTTGGCATCGCCTTCGGCAGCCAGGATGGCGGCCTGCCTCTGCCCTTCGGCAGTGAGGATCTGGGACTGCTTGGTGCCCTCTGCCGTCAGGATCGCGGCGCGGCGGTCACGTTCGGCGCGCATCTGCTTCTCCATGGAGTCCTGGATGGACAGGGGCGGATCGATGGCCTTGAGCTCGACGCGCGAGACGCGGATGCCCCACTTCCCGGTGGCCTCATCGAGGACCCCGCGCAGCTGGCCGTTGATCTGGTCGCGGCTGGTCAGCGCCTCCTCGAGGTTCAACCCGCCGACGACGTTACGCAGCGTGGTGGTCGTCAACTGCTCGACCGCCTGGATGTAGTTGGCGATCTCATAGGTGGCGGCGCGGGGCTCGGTGATCTGGAAGTAGACGACCGTGTCGATCGAGACCACCAGGTTGTCCTCGGTGATCACGGGCTGCGGGGGGAAGCTGACGACGTTTTCGCGCAGATCCAGCAGCGGGAGCAACCGGTCAACGAAGGGGATCAGCAGCGTCAGGCCCGGACCGAGCGTGCGCTGGTACTTTCCCAGCCGCTCGACGATGCCTGCCCGTGCCTGCGGGACGATGCGTACGGACCGCAGCAGCACGATGATCACGAAGACCGCGAGTACCGCCAGGACTATGCCTAGGCCTGTCATATGTGGTTCCCCTATTCTGTGTGGCCCCGGAGGGGCTGTTGGCGGATCCGCTGCCGTGGGACCACGGCGTCGGAACCGTCGAAGTTCTAGTGGCCGTGTGCCTGGGCACGGGTGGTGATGAATGCGGTGGCACCATCGATCCGGACGACCGTGCCGTACATGCCCGGTGCCAGGGCCGTGTCGTCCTCGCTGCGCACGCTCCAGGTCTCGCCGCCGATCTTCGCCCGGCCACCCATCTTGGTGGTGGGTTCGAGCACGAGGGCGTCCTGTCCGACCAGCCGGTCGACGTTGGTGAGCCGGTCCGCTGGGCCCTTGTGGAGTTGGCGGAGTGCGATGGGCCTGACGAAGAGGACCATGGCCAGCGACAAGAGACAGAAGACCAGGGCCTGAAGCCAGAAATCCCCGCCGGCGAGGGCGACGAACACGCCGCCGAGAGCACCGACGCTGAGCATGATGAAGTACAGGTCCAGTGACATCATCTCGATGATCGCCAGTATGAGGAACAACGCCAGCCAGAAGACCCAGGCGTTTGAGATGACCCATTCGAACATATCGGCACCTGCATCAACGTCGGGAGGGCACCTTCCGCCCTCGGTCCTTCCATCTTGCCTGATGGGGCTGCCCCGGATCGTCAGCCTTGGGAGGTATGTTCGATCCGCACGGCGGTTCCGGTGGCGTCAGCGGCGGCGGAATACCTGGATCCGGAAGGCGGCGGTCACCACCTGCGGGACCGGGTGGACGGCCAGGCGTTCACGTATCCCGGCCGCGTCATGATGGTGGCCCGCGGGGCCCATCAAAGCGAGGCGGACGGCGTCATCGTCCGAAAGATGAAGCGGGGTCCTGACGATCCGTGTGTGCAGCGGCTCGAAGTCCTGCCCGAGGGCATCGGCGACCGATTCCCCCTTGCCCGTGCCGATGGAGAGCAATCCCAGTGGGCCCATCGCCTCACCGAGGTGTTCCGGCAGGGGAGTGGCCACCAGGGCGTGGCCGCCCGGCGCCAGGACGCGGGCGAACTCGGCGCCGTTGCGTGGCGCGAACACGTCCAGCACCAGGTCGACGCCGGCGTCCGCGACCGGCAGCCGCCGCCAGAGGTCCCAGACGAGCGCCCGGGTTCGGGGCAGCTTGGCCGCCCGGCGCATCGCATAGCGGGAAATGTCCAGCGCGAGCGACTCCGGGCGGCCGCCCGGGGCCTTGTCGAAGGCCCGGGCCACCGCATCGAGGTAATACCCCGTCCCGGCCCCCGCATCGAGGATGCGGGGAATCCGCCCGTGGTGCGCGGACACGGCTTCCTCGGCCAGCGCCTCGGCCAATGGGGTGTAGTGGCCCGCCGCCAGGAACTGAGCCCGGGCCTCGACCATGGCCGACGTGTCCTCGCGGAAGGAGGTCCCGCGGCCGGTGAGGAGGTTGAAGTAGCCCTGCTTGGCCGCATCGAATCGGTGTCCGGCGGGACAGGCCAACGCTCGGCCTGTCGGCTGGGTTGCCGTGAGGGGTTCGGTGCAGACCGGGCAACTCAGCACGATGGAATCATCGGTCACGGCTATTTCCTTCAATAAGTCTTTCAGATACGCTCGCTGGGTGAAACCAGACCAGCTTGAGCTCCTGACCACTGTATCCGCACCGGCGTTGAGCCCCGACGGCCGCGTGGCCGTCTTCTCCGCCAGCCATCCGAGCTTCGACGCCGACGCCGGCGTCGGCCAGCTGTGGTCGCTCGAGCTGCCCGCTGCCGGCGTCCAGGTGCAGAAGCCCCGGAGGCTGACGCGGGGGAGCGGTGACACCGCCCCGCGGTTCTCGCCCGATGGGCGGATGATCGCCTTCCTGCGACCCGACGCCAAGGGCAGGATGCAGCTGGCCATCGTCGAGGCCCGTGGCGGTGAACCGCGCCTGGTCACCGATCGCCACCTCGGCGTCGGCGGTTTTGCGTTCTCGCCGGATTCGCGCCGGGTGGCCTTCACCAGCCGGACACCGGCCGAGGGGCGCTACGGGACCGTGGACGGGGTCGACGCCGGCGCGGAGGACCCCCGGCGCATCACCGGCTTCAAGTACCGGTTCAACGGGTTGGGATTCGGCAACGACAAGCGCTCGGGCATCCACCTGCTCGACCTTCCCGACCTGGACGCCGAGCCCTTCGTCAAGCCGGTCGGCCGGGCCGCCCAGGGTGCCGCCTCCGACGACTCGTCGGCCACCGGGGAGTTCCCGCCGGCCCGGCTCATCACGCCGCCTGACCGAGACTGCTCGAACCCGGAGTTCGGACCCGACGGCGCCCATGTCTACTTCACCGCCGCCCTGCACGAGGGGGCCGACCGTGATCTGCGCTCGATGATCCACCGCGTCGCCGTCGCCGGGCTGGACACTGCGGAAGAGGGCCGGCCGGAGCCAGAGCTCGTCGCCGGTTCGGCGACGGCGGATACCGCCTACGACTGCGTGCGGTTCGGCCGCGACGGTTCCTCGCTGTTCCTGCTGGGCAGCGAGCTGGGGGAGTCGGGCATCGACTTCGTCGCCCGCAGCGTCGCCGTCTACGTCCTCGCCGCGGCGGACATCGGCTCGGGCCAACCGCGCCGGCTGACCGACCCGGACACGGTGGACTACACCGAGAACGATTCGCTGGTGCCGTTCGGGCCCGGTGACATCGCCGTCTTGGCGCGCGTGCGCGGTTCCGCGGAGGTGCACGTGGTCTCGGCCGCCGGGCAGACCGAGGTGCTGGTCTCCGGGAACCAGGTGGTGGAAGGCGTCGCCGAGGAGGGCGGCGCCGTCGTGCTCTCCTACACCGATCCCACCACCCCCGGTGAGATCGGGGTCCCTGACGACGGCGGGGTGCGGCGGCTGACCGACTTCGCCGCCGGCCTGCGGGAGGCGGCCCGCATCACCGAACCGCGCGAGCTCATGCTCGACTCCGCCGACGGCTATCCGGTGCACGGGTGGCTCTTCCTGCCCGAGGGCCCGGGCCCACACCCCGTGCTGCTGAACATCCACGGCGGCCCATATGCGCAGTACGGCTGGGGCTACTTCGACGAGGCCCAGGTGTACGCGCGGGCCGGCTACGCGGTGGTGCAGTGCAACCCGCGCGGCAGCGCCAGCTACGGACGCGCCCACGGGCTGGCCATCAAGGAGGCGATGGGCACTGTCGACCTGCAGGACGTGCTGGCCTTCCTCGACGGTGCCGTCGCCGCCGAGCCAGCGCTGGACGGCGGCCGGGTGGGGGTCCTGGGCGGTTCCTACGGCGGCTACCTCACGGCCTGGACGATCGCCCACGACCACCGGTTCGCCGCGGCGATCGTGGAGCGCGGCTACCTGGATCCGCTCTCGTTCACCGGGACCAGCGACATCGGCTGGTTCTTCAGCGAGGAGTACACCGGCCGCGACCTCGCCGCCACGCTGGAGCAGAGCCCGATGGCGAAGGTCTCCCAGGTCCGCACCCCGACCCTGGTGCTGCACTCCGAGGAGGACTACCGCTGCCCGCTGGAGCAGGCCCAGCGCTACTATGTCGAGCTGCTGCGCCACGGCGTCGAGGCGGAGTTCCTGCTCTTCCCGGGGGAGAACCACGAGCTCTCCCGCGGCGGCACCCCCTGGCACCGACGCCAGCGCTTCGAGGCGATCCTGGACTGGTGGTCCCGCTACCTTCCCGTCCAGTCAGGGACCGGGAACGACGGCGGTGCCCCGGCGGCTGCCTCCGTCTAGGATCCCCGCCTAGAAACCCAGCCCGGCGCGGGCGGCACCGATGCCGGGTGCCGCCCATCGTTCGGCGTGCTCCGTGCTGGAGGTGAGGCTGCGGGTGATGGCCTTGTCGATGTAGACCGTCCCGTCAAGGTGGTCGGTTTCGTGGGCGAAAATGCGCGCCGGCCAGCCGGTGAATTCGCGCCGCACCGTCTCGCCGAGCTCCGTGGAGTAGGTGGCGAGAAGGTCCGCCGGACGCTCGACCACCGCCTGGTAGCCGGAGAAGGACAGGCACCCCTCATAGAACGAGGCCGTGCGTTCCCCCTGCGCCGCGTAGGAGGGGTTGATCGCGGCGAAGTACTCCAGCGGGACGCGTTCGCGCACCGCGGCACTCGCCGCGTCGAGGGGGAATCGGTCCTCCACCACGGCGATGCGCAACAGCAACCCGATCTGCGGGGCCGCCAGCCCCACCCCCGGCGCCGCATGCATGGTCGCGCGCATGACCTGGAGCAGGCCCGCCAGCAGCTCGTCGGGCAGCTCCCCGGTGTACTCGGGGGTGCCCGAGCGCAGGACCGGATGACCGAGTTGCACGATGGGCGGCAGCGTGGCGGGGAGGGGGATTCCTGCCTCGTCCCGCTGGAAGCGGCCGACCATCGCCGCGACGCGGTCGAGCAGCTCGTCGGGGGAGTGCAGGGGGGATGGCTGAACGTTCGGTGGCATGGCGGGGGCTACCTGTCGGGGTGGTTCGTGGCGGGCGGTTCGGATTGCCGGGCCGGGTGGTCGCCGGGCGTGTGGAGGGCGGCCAGGCGGCTGGCCAGCCGTGCCGCGTCGACGGGGTGCCCGCCGGCGGCCGCCGCGTCCGGCGTCGACATGCAGATGAGGTCGGTGCGGATGTCGCGGTCATAGAGGACGTCGATGAGATTGGCCAGGCGTTTCCACGCGCTGGGGCCCACCCTGTCCGGGGCCGGGACACCGTCGATGACGACGTGGTCGAAATGTTCGGCCAGGAAAAGATAGTCGGAGGCGGCCGACGGCGCATCGCATATCGCCCGGAAGTCGAACCAGATCTGGCCCTTCGCTGCGCGGAGGGCCGGGAACGAATGAGTGGTCGGCTTGACCTCCCCCCGTTCATGGGACCGGGGAACCGTGAGTCCGGCCGCGTGCAATTGCCCTTCCGAGCCGGGGACCAGCACATGGCCCGAGGTGTAGCCGTGGCCATCCCGGGGAGTGGAGGCGAGGGTGCGGTAGTCGGTTCCGGCGTCGAGCCGCGTCACCGACATCCCGTTCTTCGTCGGTTCGAAGAGATGGTGGAAGTACTCGTTCGGCAACAGGTCGTCAGGGGCGTAGTTCGACGTCGCGATCAGCAGGATGCGTCGGGCGAAAATGGCCTTGAGGGTCCGGGCGAAGAACATCGCGTCACCGGGATCGTGAACGTGCAGTTCGTCGAAGCAGAGCACACGGGTGTGCCCGAGCATGTCGTCCAGGGCCTGGTCGATGGGCGGTTCGCCGCCGTCAACCTCCTGTTCGGCGCCGTGGGTCCGGGCATGGAGTTCCCGGAAGAAATCGTGGAAGTGCATTCGACGCTTGCCGTCGGTATGCAAGGCACCATGGAGCAGGTCCAGGAGCCATGATTTGCCGCGGCCGGGTGGACCGTAGATGTAGTGGTTGTCCTGGCGGACCGGCGCGCGCCGCGAGAGGGCGTCGGAGGCCGCGGTTGCCATGGCGTCGACGAGGCGGAGTTGCCCGTGGTCGAGCTCGAGGCCGGCGCTGGCGGCAGCCTCGTGGATGCGGCCGGCGATCTTACGGGAGGAATTGCGGTTGCCCCAGGTAAGCGGAGTGGGATTCATCGGCCGTTGGTGCCGGCTGCGGGGGTGGGCATGCACGCAGTCTACAAAGAATGCCCCGCCGGCGGGTTAGGCATCATGGGCCGGGCGGCTCTCGTCGACGGCGGCCCCTTGCGCGCTGCCCGCCGCAGGGTCGGCCCGGGCATCCCGAATACCAGCACGGACGGCAGCCCGTACTGTCGTGTACAACAGGTAGAAGAACACGATGAGGCCGACCAGGCCCAGGACCAGTGTGTTGAGTGCTGATGCATCCATCCTGGAAGTCTATTCTGTTGACAACGCGTGTGTAAGGGAAGGGGTGAGGAATTGGCACCAGTTCAAGCCGTCCAACGTGCCCTGGGCGCCTTCGCCCGGGAGCTGACCCGTGGCCAGCTGGACCTCTCCGCAGACCTGCCCGCCGAGCAGATGAAACCGGCGATCTGCACGGTGTCCACCCAGGTTCGCGGAGCCTTCTTTCGGCAGGCGGTGGATTGCCCGTTGCGTGCCGGCGCGGGAGGTGGCAGCTGCGTAGGCATGGGGGAGCGGGCCGAGGGGTTGCGTCCTGCCCCGCGCCCCAGGACCCTGCAGGAATCTTCGGGGCGGGCCTGACGTGGTGAACGACGATGGCTCCCGAACCGGCAGGAAGGCAGGGCCGGCCTCGCCAGAGGTCGTCATCCGCGAAGCCGTCGGTGACGACGTGCCGGTCATCATGGAATTGAACGTCCACGCCGGACGACCCTCCGGAGACCCAAGTTCGTACCTCGCCGCCGCTGATGACGACGGACGATTGCTGCTCGTCGCGGAGTGCGGCCAGCAGCTGGTGGGTTGGGGCAAGACCCACCATTGGGACTACCCGGACGGGCCGGCGCCGGCGGGTCACTACCTGGGTGGGGTGACGGTTCTTCCGTCCTATCGCCGACGAGGCGTCGGGAGCCTGCTGACCCGCCGCCGTGTGGAATGGATCTGGGAGAGAGCGGCGACTGCCTGGTACGTCGTGAGCGCAGGCAACACGGCGTCGATCAAGATGCACCGCGAATTTGGGTTCGGGTTGGTCGCCGCTGCGTCGTCGTTTCATACCGTCCGGTTTGATGGTGGACATGGCTACCTGATGGGCGCGAACCGACCAATTGGTGATCCCAATCAGTAGATTTTGCGGGGGAGAAGCGGGTCTGGAGATCGAGCGGAAAGGGAGGGGCTGGAATCGTCACCCGTCGATCAGGGCCTGGCTGGCTTGAGGGCCAACGCGGCGCATTACTTCAAGAACAAGCACGACCAGGTCTTTGCCATGACGGCCGCCGACGATGCACCCGAAACGATCGATCGCGGGCAGCGCATTCTCGCCAGTAAACGGAACATTTCCATCGCGTCACGGCCGCTGGGAGCCACGTCGTTCGAAGCGGGCGGCAACCGGATGGATTATGTGTTCTACGAATCCGGCCTGAAGATCAACGTGATGTTTGGAATCGAGGACGGAGCAAAACATGCCGTCGGACTCAAGTCTTCCATGGACGTACCCCAACAACTGGCCGCGATGTTCAGGTTCGCCCGGCAGGAGTGGAAGCCGACGGGCGTTGTCCGTGGAACGTACTTCGCCATCAAGGGCGAGTACCGAGAGCGGCAACGAGGCGCAGCTTCGGATGAACCACCGCGAAGACGCACTACCGGACGAGTCTACTTAAAACGCCGATAATCTACATTATGTCAGGTTTCCGAGGCGGTTGATAACCTAGACTACCCTGCGAAGGACGCGTATCTATTTGTCCTGTCTCATCTAAAGTGGACCAATCTCACTACACATGGACCGTCGGAAGGTGAATCGATAAAGTTGGGCCATGACGCGGTCGACCTCAGCAGCGGTACAAGATACGGCGCCCGGTCACAACGTGTGCCATTTGGCTTCGCGCGTATATGGATCGGACTTGCTCACGCTTCAGCCATTGGCAGAGGCTTGGCCGTTAACTTTTCATGATTTCGCACCAGTTCTCGGTATGCCATTAGACTTCTGGGCAAACGGAAATTCCCGACCCAACGGGACCGGATGCCGGTCGTTTACATCGCCACTCCCCCCACAAGGGTCTCCTCGGAAGTTGGCCAGCGATTTCTCGAACTACTTGGGATTGCCACAACGGCCTCAGCGGAACGTGACTGACATCGCCGACGCCGTCTGCCAGGTCCTCAGCATGGCCAAGACCGATCTGGTCATTGTCGAAGAAATCCACAACCTGAACCTGGCCATCAGCGCATGGGAAGACTTGTCGGTCCATCTCAAATACTTCGCCGAACTCAAATACTTCGCCGAACACCTTTGTTTATGCGGGGAACAACGTGGAAAATTCAGGCCTGTTTACCGGGCTGAGGGGGCGGCAAATATCTGCCCGAACCGTGCTCATGACTATCGGCCCCTTCCCGTTCGCCGAGGTGTGGGACTCCCCCGTCGACGCACTCGAAAATGGACTGCGCTTCCACAACCACGAACTGGGAACGCTCACGACCAAAGCCCGGTACATGCACCACCGCCGGGAGGGAGCATCAGCAGCTTGTCCTACCTCATCCGTGAGGCAGCGATTTTGGCCATACTGAACCGCACGGAAAAAATATACCGCGCACTTCTTGCCGACACCGCCCTGGACCATGCCGCGGAGTCCCTCGCTCCCCCATCTGTGGCCAGACGCCACAGTGTCGCATGACGCCCCGCCAGCAGTTCCAGGGAACATCCCGTCCGCTGCCCATTCCGGTGTATCCCTATGCGGATGAGACGACGTGCTCGATCACGCCCATCCACACCCGCGTGGAAAGGTTGCTTGCTAGGAGTAGCCAGGCGTTCGTCGAAAAGCTCACTGGGATCGGCCGACCGCACGGTGAACTCACCGCAGTACCGGCCCTCGTCCGCTACTATCGGGCCATTACGACGCGGTGAGATGGAGGGGAGTTGCAGTAGCCTACAAAGACTGTGAAGCTCGTGACCATGACGATGCTGATTGACGGCCATAATGATCTCGCCTGGGCTATCCGGCAGCAGTACGGTGACCTGGACCACGTCGACTTGGCCAAGGGGGCGCCGGATCTCCACACCGACCTGGCCCGTCTGGATGCTGGCGGTGTGTTCGGACAGTTCTGGTCGGTCTACGTCTCCCCCGAGTTATACCAAGGGGCGGCGGCCGTAACCGCGACACTGCAACAGATCGATCTGATCCGGCGCCTCGTCGCTCGATATCCCGACCGGCTAGTGTTGGCGACCACCGCCGACGAGGTTGAGAACTCCGGCGCACGGGTCGCTTCACTGCTCGGGATGGAGGGCGGGCACTGCATCGACGGCTCGCTAGCTGTGCTCCGAATGATGCGACTCTTAGGGGTGCGCTACATGACCCTCACCCACAACAAGAACCTCGACTGGGCCGACGCAGCAACAGAGGAGCCGGTCCTGGGCGGGCTTTCGGAGTTCGGCGAGGAGGTTGTGCGCGAGATGAACCGGCTCGGCATGCTAGTTGATCTTTCCCATGTCTCGCCGGATGTGATGCGGCACGCGCTACGGATCAGCACTGCCCCCGCCATCTTTAGCCATTCCTCTGCCCGCGCGGTCTGCGACCATGTACGCAACGTGCCCGACGACGTGCTGAAGAGCCTGGCGGCTGGCGGAGGTGTATGTATGGTGACGTTCCTACCCGCATTTGTCTCATCAGCGGTCGCCCAGTGGCACGCCGAGGCCAGAAGGGAGGCTCAGCGTAAGGGAGTAGCCAAGGGGCACCCGGCCTACGACGAACTCATGACGAAACTCGCTAAGAAGTCGCCGCCGCCGGTCGCCACGCTGGCTCAGGTCGTCGAGCATCTCCAACATGTCCGTGAGGTTGCTGGCATCGACCACATCGGCCTCGGCGGCGACTATATGGGGAACGACCCGATGCCCGAAGGGCTGGAGGACGTGTCGGGCTATCCGCGGCTCTTCGCCGCTCTTGTCGAATCTGGATGGTCCGACTCGGATCTCGCCAAACTCGCTGGCGGCAACGTGCTCCGCGCACTCCGGGCGGCTGAGGACAGCGCTGACCCCGTGATCTAGTTATTAATGCTCCCCACAATGCCTTTCTGAGGGGTAGTGGCTAGCCTGGACTAGCCGGTTGAGCCCGTGACTTGCTCCTATGGTACGACTCCTGGCCCCTCTTCTGATCTCGGAAATCTTGAATTTGACTTGTCCGCCTACGGTCCTCGGCGTCGGCCTGGTCCACGCCGACGCCGGATCCAGTGTGGGCCGCAGAAACACCGAGTCGTGCTGATTCGCTGGCGCGACCACAACTGCCACCGCCCAACCGTTGCCGACGGCGAGGAGGGACCGCTTAGTGCCCTAGTTCCCGCGGTCTACTGGGAATCTCCTGGCGGCCAATCTCTGCTCCCGGACGCATATGGATACGGCCTCACCGAGTTCGAGGGGACGAAGGCCGAGGCCCAGCGCGGGATGAGGCGCTGGGCCTCGGTTACGTTGCCGCGAGGTAGGCTGTGAAAATGGAGGGTTCAATGAGCAAGAAATTGCGATGGGGCGTCCTAGGCAGTGCCCGCATCGTCCGCAAGACGATTCCGGCGTTGCAGGAGACACGAAACGGTGAGGTCGTAGGTATCGCTTCCCGGAGCGAGGATAAGGCCAGGGAGTACGCCGCTAAGTACGGCATCGCCCAGGCTTTTGGTTCTTATGAGGCGTTGCTCGCTTCCCCGAATATTGATGCTGTGTACATTCCGCTGCCGAATGCATTGCACCTAGAGTGGATTTTGAAGTCTTTGGACGCCGGCAAGCACGTCCTCTGCGAAAAGCCGTTGGCGATGAGCGCCGCCGAGTGCGAGGAGATTGCGCGCAAGGCCGAGAAGACGGGGCTCAAAGTCTTAGAGGGCTTCATGTACCGATTTCATCCGCGTTTCGAGAAGCTGCAAGAGCTGCTCGCCGCCAATGCCGTCGGCAAGCTGACATTCATCCACGTCGGACACTCCTTCGAAGCGGGCGGGGACGATAACATCCGCTGGTATACCGGGCTCGGTGGTGGCGCCCTTTTCGACGCAGGGTGCTATTGCGTGAACGTGAGTCGGATGGTCACTGAGCAGGAGCCAGCCCATACCGTAGCCTTTGGCAACTACCGCGACGCCAAGGACGGCGGGCAAATCGACACCAGCATCGCGGGCCTGCTGCGTTTCCCGGACAGCGCAACCGCACTTTTTGACACCGGCGTGAACCTCGAGCGCCGCAACTTTTTGGAGCTGACGGGCACCGAGGGGCGACTCTACATCGCTAATCCCTTTGGGCTCTTGGAGGAGGACTCGGTTTTGGAGGAGCACCACTTCGGGCAGGACGTTATCTGTCACGAAGTCAAGGGCCAAAACCACTTCGTACGGATGGGCGAACACTTTGCCGACAGCGTCCTCAACGGTACGCCGCTCCGCTATGATCTCGCTGACTCGGCGAACAACGCGCGGGTGTTGGAAGCTCTCGACCTGACAGCGCGGAAGCAGGACGGGGCTTCCGAACCGCGACCACATGCTGGCGCTGGCGATGGGCTGAGGTGAAGATTTCGCCACTCGAAGTTGTCGACCATGAAGGCGAAAGTCCGAGACACCTAGGGTCATGACGGGCGAACGATCCGCAGAGCTGATCGGGACATTCTAGACTTCGGCAAACCCCACCCTTGGTGCCCGCTTCGGTCCGGGTGGACACCCGGCCGGACCGGACGGAAGAAGCTTGCCTCGGATCAGCTGCTAACAAGCTCGGATGCCATGGCAGGGACGCCGGTTCTCGAAAGCTAGGGTCGAAGTCAACGAGAATTGAGAACGTTGTGCTGCTCAGCGTGGCTAGCATGGCCCCCTGCCCCAGGAAGCCCGCATGGAAATTCCTGGCAGCATCACTGTCCTCGACCCGGAGGCTCGTTGTGTTGCGACTCGTTCGCATGGTTGCCTCCCTGCGTCACTTCCACTCCGGTGCTCCCCCGGGTGCCGTGTCGTGTCGACCATGACGATGGTGCCACTCCCCTGCGCCGGCCCTCCCTTGTGCGCGATGCCTCGAGGATATAACTTAGCCTTATGGCTAAGTATGCACTACCAGTCGGCAGGGTGTTCCACGCCTTGGGCGACCCGACGAGACAGGCCGTAGTCGACCGTCTCTCCGCCGGGCCGGTCAGCGTCGGCGAGCTGGCAGTGCCCTTCGAGATGGCGCTGCCATCTTTCATGAAACACATCCGCCAGCTCGAGCTGGCGGGATTGATCACCACGAGCAAGGTCGGACGTGTGCGCACCTGCACCCTTCAACCGGCGGCGATGGCCGTCGCCGAATCGTGGCTGGCCAGGCAGCGCGAGGTCTGGGAACGCCGTACCGACCGCTTGGAGCACTTCGTTGCCACCAGCCAACCCCGGGAGCCAATCGCATGAGCAATCACTTCAACCCGGACCTCGACCTGACGATCTCCCGCGTCATCAAGGCCCCAAGATCGGCCGTCTGGAACGCCTGGGCAAATCCTCGCAGCTTCGAAAAATGGTGGGTACCGGAACCCGAAGTCTGTTGCGTCATCGACATGGACCTACGTCCGGGCGGTTCCTTCCGCACTGAGATCAGCTTGGACGGTGCACCGTTCGCGCCGCACATCACCGGGTGTTTCCTGGCCGTGGAAGAAATGGAACGGATTGTCTTCACTGACGCCCTGCTCGGCGGCTGGAGGCCCGCCGAAACGTCGTTCCTGACAGCGGTTTTCACGATGAAGGACCACCCTGAGGGAACCGAGTACACGGCAACGGCGATGCACCGCCACTCCGCGGACCGGAAGCAGCACGAAGAACTCGGCTTCCACGAAGGATGGGGCACGGTCACCCGGCAACTCGCAGAGCTCGTGGAGGCCGAATCGGACACCAGTCGTTCCTGAGGGACCCGCCTCGGTGCAGATCGTGGCGGATGGGGACGAACCCACCTGCGCGCTTCTCCCTCGTCATCGACATACGCCGTCCATGAGCCCTGTCGGATCGCGGTCATGTCCGATTCCCTATTCGCGGGAGAGTACCAGGGCGACGTTGTGTCCGCCGAAACCGAAGGAATTGACGACGGCGGCGCGGGCCTGCGTTGGACGGGCCTGATTGGCCACGACATCAAGATCGATGTCCGGGTCCTGCCGTTTCAGATTGGTCGTCGGCGGAATGGTGCCGTCGCGCATCGCCATCACGGTGGCCAGGGTGCTCAGCGCCCCCGAGGCACCCAGGAGGTGGCCGGTCATTGATTTGGTCGATGTCACGGGCACATGGGCCAGGCCCGCACCCTTGATGGCCTTGGTCTCGTTGAGATCACCCGCCGGCGTGGAAGTGGCATGGGCGTGGACGAACCCGATATCCCCGGCCCCCACTCCCCCGCTGCGCATTGCCATGCGGATCGTACGTGCCTGGTTGTCGGGATCGGCCCCGACGATGTCGTGGGCGTCAGAGGTGATCGCCGCGCCGTCCACGTAGCCGTGGATGCGCGCCCCTCGGGCCACCGCATGGTCCTCGCGTTCCAACACGAGTACGGCCGCTCCCTCGCCCAGGACGAAGCCGTCGCGGTCGACGTCGAAGGGGCGGGAGGCCGCGGCCGGATCGTCATTGCGCTTGGACAATGCCCGCGTCTGGCCAAAGGAGGCCATGGTCAATCCCGTCACCGCTGCTTCCGTACCGCCGGCCACCACGATGTCGGCGCTGCCAGCCAGGATCATCTCCCGGGCCATCGCGATGGCCTCCGAACCGGATGCGCAGGCGCTGACAGGCGTCCGCGCCCCGGCTTTCGCCCCGAGGTCGATGGAGAGCCATCCCGCGGAGCCATTGGCCATGAGCATGTTCACCGTGTGGGGCGATACCCTGCGGGGGCCGCTGTCGGCCAGCACGTGTTCCTGCACCGTCGTCGTGCCGATTCCGCCGATCCCGGTGCCGATCGCCACGGCGAGACGTTCGGAATCCACTTCGGGGGCACCGGCGTCGTTCCACGCCTCGCGACCGGCGGCCATGGTGAACTGTTCCGAGCGGTCCATACGCTTGATTTCCCGGACGCTCAGGGCTTCCTGGAAGGAATCGTCCACGAGACCCGCGAAGCGCGTGGAGAGCTGTTCGGACCAGGGGGTCTCCAGGGCGACGACGCCGGACGCGCCGTCCTTCAGGGAGGTCCAGGTGCTGGGGGCGTCGGTTCCCAGCGGCGATACTGCGCCGACGCCGGTGATTGCGATACGAGTCATGTACCCAGTCTCGCCGTTTCCCCTCCCGTTCACGGGAGACCGGCGTTCAGGATTTGGGCGCGCCGTTTGTGCCGGTCCCACAAACCGGCCGTCGCCCGGTGGGATCTCAGCGCGTGAGCAGGTGTTCGCGCAGTCCCGGAATGGCGAATTCGACGATCCCGTGGCCCGCCGGCTGGATCAGGCCCGCATCGATCAGCCGTGCCCGGTAATTGCCGATGGTGTTGGGGCGGTTGCCCAGCCTCTCGCCGATGTCGCCGGTCGAGGAGGGGCCCTCGTCGAGGGCCATGGCATGCAGGAATTCCATGTCCTTGTGCGAGATGGTGGCCAGCGCTGCCCCGATGACCACCTTGGTGTTGCGACGACGCGCCGCGTCGATCGCCAGGTCCACGTCCTCGGAGCCCAGTTCCTGGTCCGTGGCTTCCGCCAGCTGCCACAGGTGGTAGCCGATGAGCTGGATCAGGAACGGATATCCGCCGGTGGCCTCGGCGGCGCGGCGGACGAACTCCGTCGGCAACGGGTGGTCCAACGCGGCGAACGTGTCCTCGAACGAATCCGCGACATCGTCGATGGCGGCGGCGTGCAGGTCGATGCGATCGGCGCGGCGCAGGAAGGTGGCCACTCCTTCGTTGAGCAGATCGGATACGGCGGCCGGCAAACCGGCGAAGACCAGGGCGATGGGCAGCCCGTCGCGGATGAAGTGCTGCACCGAGGCTGCGAGTTGCGCCAACTCGTCGCGGTCCGCGCCATGGATTTCGTCCAGGGTGATCAGCAGCCCGGTCCCCTGCTCGTCGAGACGCCGCAGCAGCTCCGCCCCCAGGTCCCGCCAGGTGGCCTGCTGCTCGGGCGGGAGCTCGGTGGTGACCGAGAAGCCGGCGACCCGCACCCCGGTGATCCGTCGGCCCGGAGGCCCCTCCCCCAGTTCCTCGTTATGGTGGCGCATCGCCTCGCCGATCCGGCCGAGGAAGCCGCGGGTGGCCGTCTCCGAGACCACGGCCCAGCCGCGGATGCGCGCCTCGTCCTCCGCTTCGCCGAGCATGACCGTCTTGCCGATGCCCCGTGCCCCCGTGAAGATCGACAGCAATCCCGGCGCGCCGTGGCGGATGCGCAGGCCGTAGATGAATTCGTCAAGTATTCCCGTGCGGCCGATCAGCTGCGGTGGCTCTGCCCCGGCGGTGGGACGAAACGGATTGTCCATGCTTGTCTCCCTGATGGCGGATGGGTGCCGGTGAATCGCTGTGAGTTAAGTGTATATCAGTGTATTGATTGAACAACAGTGAATCGGGTGGAAATCGGTGGCTCCGCCCGCCCTGCCGGGGATGCTGCCGCCGTTCCCGGACCGGTACGCTCGATGCCATGTTGAAGCTGAAATCCTGGGTGCCTCCATTGGTCATCGACGCGGTCCTGGTGGTCCTCTTCGCGGCACTCGGACGCCGTTCCCATGCCGAAGGACTCGACGCCGCCGGGATCTTCGGGACGGCGGCGCCCTTCCTCATCGCCTTGGTCGTGTTCTCCTGCGTCACCGTGGTGTGGCGGGAGCCTAACCGGCTCTGGCCGCACGGCGTGGTCCTCTGGATCGGCACGGTGGCCCTGGGGTTGATCCTCCGGGTCGTGTTTGGCGCGACGGCGGCCGTACCGTTCATCATCGTCGCCACGATTGTCCTGGGCGTACTGCTGCTGGGGCGACGGCTGGTCGGCATGATGATCGGACGTCGCAAAGTGCGCGTCGGCGACACGGTGAACTAGGCTCGTACCACGAGTCAAAGGCCGGATGATCCCGGTGCCAGAAGGTGGAGGAACACGTGATGATCACCGCGTTTGTAATGATCCAGACAGTTGCCGACAGCATCCCCGAATGCGCGCAGAAGATCTCCGAGCTGGATGGGATCAGCGAAGTGTATTCGGTCGCAGGCGACTGGGACCTCATCGCCGTGGCCCGGGTCCGCAACCATGAAGATCTGGCCGAGGCCATCGCCAACCGCCTATCCAAGGTCGAGGGTGTCGTCGAAACGACAACGCACATCGCCTTCCGCTCGTATTCCCAGCACGACCTGGACGCAGCGTTCTCCCTCGGGCTCGAGTAGCCGACCGAGGTACCGTCCCGACGGAACGCCGGCGGGACGAACAGGGGCCGTCGGCCGCCAGCACCGGGTATCTCGTGTTGGCAGCCAACGGCCCCTGCTCTTGCGGGGGACTTCCACCCGCCGGCGAGTGAGGTCTACTCCCCCACGTTCGTCGCATCGATCCATCGCTGGAGCGCATCCCGCGCGGCCCCGGAGTCGATGGACTCCTCGGCCCGGCGCGCGGCAGCCTCCAGCCGATCCCTCAGGGTTCCATCGGCCGAGAGGTCGAAGGCCACGAGTCCCGCCGCTGCATTGAGCACGACGGCGTCACGGACCGGACCACGCGTACCTGCGAGGACCTCGTGCACGACGGCGGCATTGTGCCGGGCGTCGCCGCCTCGCAGGTCCTGCAGGGTCGCCCGGCCCACGCCCAGATCGCCGGCGTCGAACATCGAGGCGTTCACGGCGCCGTCGCGCACCTCCCACACGTGGTTCGTCGTGGTGGTGGTCAGCTCGTCGAGGCCGTCGTCCCCGCGGAAGACCAATGCGCGGGATCCGCGCGCCGCGAGGACCCCGGCCATGAGCGGGGCCATGCGTTCATCGGCGCAACCGATGGCCGACGCCGTCGGGAGGGACGGATTGGTCAGCGGTCCCATGAAGTTGAAGGCCGTCGCCACCGCCAGACCCGAGCGGACGGCCGCGGCGTAGCGCATGGACGGGTGGAACATCTGTGCATAGCAGAAGGTGATGCCGGCCTCTTCGAGAATCGGCCCCAAGCGCTCCGCCGGGGCGTTCAAGCGGACCCCGAGGGCCTCGAGCACATCAGCGGATCCCGAGGAGGAGGACGCCGCCCGGTTGCCGTGTTTAACCAAACGGGCACCCGCGCCCGCGCACACCAGGGAGGACATGGTGGAGATGTTGACCGTATTGTGGCGATCCCCGCCCGTTCCGACGATGTCGAGCTTTTCGCCCGGAAGATCCAGCGGCCGCGCGCTGGCGATCATCGCCTCGACCAGCCCGGTCAGCTCCGCCACTGACTCCCCCTTAGAACGCAGCGCGACCAGGAAGCCCGCGATGTGCACGTCGGAGGCGTTTCCACCCATGATCTCGCTCATCGCCCAGGCGGCATCCGCCGTCGAAAGGTCCTCCCCGCGGATGAGCGAGGTGAGGATAGTTGGCCAGTTGGGGAACTTGGACTGCGAAGAAATCGTTGACACGCAACAAGGTTATCTACGTTTTGTAGAAAGTGCGGAATTGTTTCTCCCTTGATATTCCGCGGAACTTGGGCCTGACCGGCGCAAAAACGGGCGACTCGGGCGTGGATGCATTGGTGTAAGCGGCACTTTTATAGACATAATGGCTCTGTGACAACTGCGACTCATGCCCTCAATGCCCAGGCGCACCCTGCGCCTAACCGTCCCAACATGGTGTCGGTCGGAACCGTCGTCTGGCTTTCCAGCGAGCTGATGTTCTTCGCCGCGCTTTTCGCCATGTATTTCACACTTCGCGCGGCCTCGCCGGAGTTGTGGGCGAACGAGACAGCTAAGTTGAACGTCCCGTTCGCACTCGTCAACACGATCATCCTGGTTTCCAGTTCCTTCTCTTGCCAGCTCGGGGTCTTCCGCGCTGAGGACCTTCAGCCGCGCCGCCTCGGTGGCCTGCTGAACTTCCGCAAGTGGGGAATGGTCGAGTGGTTCATCGTCACGTTCATCCTCGGGGCGATCTTCGTTTCCGTCCAGGCGTACGAATACACCGAACTCGTCCACCACGGCGTCTCGTTGAGCTCGAATCCCTATGGATCGGCCTTCTACATCACCACGGGCTTCCACGGTCTGCACGTTGCCGGCGGTCTCGTCGCCTTCGTGCTGATCATCGGACGTGCCTTCGTGGCCAAGAAGTTCGGCCACTTCGAAGCAACCTCCGCGATCGTCGTGTCCTACTACTGGCACTTCGTCGACGTCGTGTGGATCGCCCTGTTCGCGATCATTTACTTCCTGAAGTAGCCAGGGGCTCCCGGGCCACACCAAGCACCACCAACCAAACCAAGTGAGGAACCAGCAAGTGAAGGCTCTTTCGCAAAGGCGCCGCCATCCGCTCGCCGCCGTAGCGCTGTTGTTGATGGGTCTGCTCATCACGGGCGGCCTGTATGCCGCGGCAAGCAGCGTCAACGAGGCCCAGGCTGCGACGACGTACAGCGCCAGCGACGTCAATGAAGGCAACAAGCTCTTCGTGGCCAACTGCGCCACCTGCCACGGCATGAACGCCGAAGGCAGCCCGAGTGGCCCTTCGCTTGTCGGCGTCGGCGCCGCAGCCGTCGACTTCCAGGTTGGCACGGGCCGCATGCCGATGCAGATGAATGGCCCGCAGGCCCAGGAAAAGCCCAAGCAGTTCACCGACGAGGAGACCAAGCAGCTCGCAGCCTACGTTGCCTCCCTGGGCGCCGGTCCCGCAGTGCCGGACGAGGAGTTGCTGGACACCTCCAAGGGGAACTCGGCCGCTGGCGGGGAGATCTTCCGCGTCAACTGCGCCATGTGCCACAACGCCGCCGCTGCCGGTGGCGCCCTGACGCGCGGCAAGTTCGCTCCGTCGCTGGCCGGTGTCAGCGAGAAGCACATCTACGAGGCCATGGCCACGGGACCGCAGAACATGCCCGTCTTCAACGACTCGAACATCACCCCCGACGAGAAGCGCGACGTCATCACGTTCCTGAAGGAAATCGAAGCACAGGGCTCCCCCGGTGGTGCCCAGCTCGGTTCGCTCGGACCGGTTTCCGAGGGCCTGCTCATCTGGACCGCCGGTCTCGGCATCGTCATCGCCTTCACGATCTGGCTGACCTCGCGGCCTTCCTGATCCGGCGCAGCGGGCCTCGGCCCGCACACCACACTTCGTACCAAGGAATTTGAGAAAAAGGATGAGAGAGAACATGGGCGACCATAGTCACGGCAGTCCGAACGATCCGGGCACCGTTGCTAAGGCCGGTCAGGGTTCCATGGACACGTTCCAGGACCCGGGCCTGCCGCCGCACCGGCCACGCCTCGCTGACGTTGACCCCCGCGCCGCAAAACGAGCCGAACGCCAGGTAACGCTGCTGTTCGTGCTCTCCGTTTTGGGAACACTGCTGTTCTTCGTGGCCTACTTCGTCGTCGGGCACGCGGAATCCATCGGCGAGATCCGCTTGCAGAACACCCTGCTGGGCATCGGCACCGCCTTTGCGATGCTCGGCATCGGCGTGGGCATCGTGCACTGGGCCAAGACCCTGATGCCGGACCACGAGATCACCGAGATGCGCCACGAGGTCCGTACCGAGGAAGACCGCCAGGTCGCGGAGACGATGCTGGGCGACATCATCGAGGAGACGGGCATCAAGCGCCGTCCGCTGATCCGCAACTCGCTGATCGCCGCCGTGGCATTGGCCCCGATCCCCGCGATCTTCATGTTCCGTGACCTCGATCGCACCGGCGCCAGCGCGGGCCAGATCGTCGACCGCCTGCGACACACCATGTGGGACAAGGGCATCAAGCTCGTTCGTGATCCCTCCGGCACACCGATCAAGGCATCGGACGTGCAGATCGGCTCGGCATTCCACGTCATCCCAGACGGGCTGAACGAAATGGAAGACCCGCTGAACGAAAAGGCCAAGGCAGTCGTGCTGCTCATGCGCCTGGACCCGGAGAAGATGCACATCTCCCCCGAACGCCAGACCTGGCACCACGACGGCATCGTCGCTTACTCGAAGATCTGCACCCACGTCGGCTGCCCCGTCGCCTTGTACGAGCAGCAGACACACCACCTGCTGTGCCCGTGCCACCAATCCACCTTCGACCTCACGCAGGAATGCAAGGTCATCTTCGGACCGGCCGGTCACGCACTTCCGCAACTTCCGATCACGGTCGATTCGGAGGGCTACCTGGTCGCCCAGAGTGACTTCCACGAGCCCGTCGGCCCGAGCTACTGGGAGCGTGGCTAATCATGTCCTCAACTACCGAGTACCGTCCCAAGACCTCGACCGGACGCATTGCCGACTTCGTCGACACCCGTGTCGGCGCCTCCCAGATCGTCAAGGAGTTCGGGCGCAAGATCTTCCCGGACCACTGGTCGTTCATGTTCGGCGAGGTGGCCCTGTACACCTTCGTCATCCTGTTGATCTCCGGAACATTCCTGACGTTCTTCTTTGATCCCTCGATGGCGCACACCACCTACAATGGCAGCTACAACCCGCTCAAGGGCGTCCAGATGTCGGTGGCCATGGCCTCGACGATGGACATCTCCTTCGATGTCCGCGGCGGCCTGTTCATGCGACAGGTGCACCACTGGTCGGCGCTGCTGTTCGTTGCCGCTGTCTCCGTGCACATGCTGCGCGTCTTCTTCACCGGCGCGTTCCGCCGTCCGCGTGAGCTGAACTGGGTCGTCGGCGGCACGCTGCTCGTATTGGCCATGGCTGCCGGGTTCACCGGATACTCCCTCCCCGATGACCTGCTCTCCGGCAACGGCCTGCGCATCATCGACGGCGTCATCAAGGCGATTCCAGTGGTTGGCACGTTCATCTCCGCATTCCTGTTCGGAGGTGAGTTCCCGGGCACCGCGATCGTCGGCCGCCTGTACATGCTGCACATCATGCTGGTGCCGGCGATGATCCTGCTGATGATCGGCATCCACTTGTTCATGGTGGTCGTGCACAAGCACACCCAGTACCGCGGACCGGGACGCACGAACGACAATGTCGTCGGTTTCCCCGTGGGTCCGGTGTACGCGGCGAAGGCCGGCGGATTCTTCTTCATTGTCTTCGGCATCGTTGCCGCCATCTCGGGCTTCTTCACGATCAACCCGATCTGGAACTACGGCCCCTACGACCCCTCCCCCGTCTCCGCCGGCACCCAGCCCGACTGGTACATCGGTTGGGTCGATGGCGCGCTGCGTCTGATGCCGGGCGTGTTGGGCAACTTCAGCTTCGAGTGGATCATCCCCTTCCCGTGGGGTGACAACAACCTCATCCTGAACGTCCTGCTGCCCATGGTGCCGGCCGCGATCCTCATCGGTGCCATGTTCGCGTGGCCGTGGATCGAACGGTGGATCACCAAGGACAACCGCGAGCACCACCTGCTTGACCGTCCCCGCAACGCCCCCTTCCGCACGGGAGTCGGCGTGGCCGGTGTGATCTGGTACTGCGTGATGTGGTGCGCAGCATCTTCCGACCTCATCGCGACGCACTTCCACGTCTCGCTGAACGACGTCACGTACTGGCTGCGCGCGTTGTTCTTCCTGGGGCCGATCCTCGGCTTCATCGTCGCCCGCCGCATCGCCTTGTCGCTGCAGCGCAAGGACCGCGAGATCGTGCTTCACGGCCGGGAAGCCGGCGTCATCGAGATGTCGCCGGAGGGTGGCTTCAGCGAGCAGCATGTCGCGCTCGACGAGTACAAGCTCTACAAGCTGGTCTCCTTCGAGTCCCACGAGGTGCTTCCGCCCGAGGCCGACCGCGTCGGCCACGTGACCCGCTCCGAGAAGGCACGCGGAGCAATCTCGAAGTTCTTCTTCGAGGACCGGGTCGCACCGGTGACTCCGGCCGAGCTGGAGGCCGCCCACGGCCACCATGCACCGGCCATCGAAGCCTCGTCGGAGAATGCCTCCATCGAGCGCTAGCCGTGGACTGCACGCACCAGGGACCCCGATCGTAGATCGGGGTCCCTTTGCAATACATCCAGCAGCTTCGCCGGGCTTGCCCTGTCACCGGCGGTGTCCCCGGCGCGGACGGCGATTCCGTCCAATCGGACGTCAGGTGCCTCCGTGCCGCCCCGGCACCCCCTGGGCGGCCCGTCGATGCCCTCTGTACTTCCTAAATGCCGTCGGCCTCGTACGAGTGCCGCTGACGCGTTCCAGGGCGCTGCAGGGGCACGAACAGTTTGTAGCGGTCCGCCCGGTAGAGGGATACGGAATAGTCGACCAATTCCCGCTTGACGTAGGCGTGGCGTTGGATCTTCAAGAGCGGGGTGCCGACATCGACACCCAGGTGTTTCGCGTCCTGCGGCGTCGCGGCCGTCGCCTCCACCTGGTCCTCCCCCCACTGCATGACCAGCCCATAGCGTTCGTTCAGGGAGGCGTAGAGCTGGCGCGGCGCGGAATCGTCGAGGAAGCCCGGGACCCGGTGCGAGGGCAGGTAGTTCTCGTCGAGGTTCATGGGTAGTCCGTCGGCCAGGAGCAGGCGGCGCAGGCGCACCACTGGAGTCCCGTCGTCGAGCTCCATCTCGCGGGCCAATTGACCGGAGGCGGGAATCTCGTCGAAGCGCAGGACCCGCCCCGTGGGGACCATGCCGCGGCGTTCCATTTCCTCGCTGTACGAGGTGAGCTTGACCTGCAGGTCGACCTTGGGAAAGGCGGCAAAGGTCCCGACCCCGACAATGCGCTCGAGAACGCCGTCATCGACCAGGGCGTCGATGGCGTTCCTGACGGTCATCCTGGCGACGCCAAATTGCTGGGTGAGTTCCCGCTCGGACGGTATGGGCCGGCCCGGATCGCAGACCTCGGTGGCATGGTGGCGCAGGATCGCCTTGAGTTGCAGGTGCTTCTTGAGCGGTGAGGCGTCATCCAGTCGTCCCGTCACCGGAACCGGTGGCCTATGGGGCATCTCGAACTCGCACTTCTGTCGGGGACCGTCATGCCGATTCTACCGCCGGCCGCACGGGGCGACGTAGCCGATCCCGCCGTCCACCGGCGCGTTGTTGACGCTCGCGCGCACCGGAAGCGGGCGCCATGGCCCTGCCCGGGCACACAGAAAGGGCGGTTCCTTCCCAGGGGAAGGAACCGCCCTTTCGCGGTGTGCGGCGACCTAGTGCGCGTGGTCCCCGCGGCTGTATTCGTAGACCCAGCCGATCAGCGCGATGATTACGAGGCCGACACCGATGTAGGTGATCCAGAATCCAACGGCGATGCCGAGGAATCCGATCGCCGCGGCGAGGCCGAGGACGAACGGCCACCAGCTCCAAGGAGCGAACCGGCCGATGACTCCAGCGTTCTCATGGATTTCACCGTCCACGCGGTCCTCGGGCCGCTGACCGACACGCTTGGATGTCGTGTAGAGGTAGAACCCGATCATCAGGCCGAGGCCCATGGCCAACGCCAGGGCGATGATGCCGACCCATTCGTCCCAGTCCGTCATGATCCCGTAGACGATGAACACTGGCAGGAAGAAGATCGCCAGGATCAGGAAGAGTCCGGTTTCAACTTTCATGCCTACACGTCCTTCTGGTCGGCCGGGCCAAAGACCTTGGCCATGCTGGCGGTCGGTGTCGCGCGGGCCGAGAGCTCCGGGTGGTGGAGGTCAAGGGCCGGCCGCTCCGAACGGATCCGCGGAATTGAGTGGAAGTTGTGACGCGGCGGCGGGCACGAGGTGGCCCACTCCAGCGAAGCGCCAAAGCCCCACGGATCATCGACCTCGACGCGCTTGGCCGAACGGGCGGTGACCCAGACGTTCCAGAAGAACGGGATCATCGACAGTCCCAGGATGAAGGCGAACACGGTGGAGAACTGGTTCATCGTGGTGAACCCGTCCTCCGGCATGTAGTCGGCGTACCGGCGCGGCATGCCCATGACTCCGAGCCAGTGCTGGATCAGGAACGTGCCGTGGAAGCCGATGAACAACATCCAGAAGTGGATCTTGCCCAGCCGTTCGTTGAGCATCCGACCGGTCCACTTCGGCCACCAGAAGTAGAAGCCAGCGAACATGGCGAACACCACGGTGCCGAAGACCACGTAGTGGAAGTGCGCGACGACGAAGTAGGTGTCCGAAACGTGCGAATCAAGCGACGGCGCCGAGAGGATGATGCCGGTCAGGCCGCCGAACAGGAAGGTCACCAGGAAGCCGATGCTCCAGAGCATGGGTGTCTCGAAGGTGATGGACCCCCGCCACATCGTGCCGATCCAGTTGAAGAACTTCACACCCGTCGGAACGGCGATGAGCATCGTCATGAAGCCGAAGAACGGCAGGGCGACCGAGCCGGTGACGTACATGTGGTGGGCCCATACCGCCACGGATAGGGCGGCGATGGAGATGGTCGCGAAGATCAGGCCCTTGTAGCCGAAGATCGGCTTGCGGCTGAACACCGGGAAGATCTCCGAAACGATGCCGAAGAACGGCAGCGCGATGATGTAGACCTCGGGGTGGCCGAAGAACCAGAAGAGGTGCTGCCACAGGATCGGCCCGCCCGCGTCGGGATCGTAGATGTGCGCTCCGAAGCGCCGGTCGGCGCCAAGGGCGAACAGGGCTGCGGCCAGCGGGGGGAAGGCCATCAGGACCAGCAGCGACGTGATCAGCGCGTTCCAGGTGAAGATGGGCATGCGCCACATCGTCATGCCGGGGGCACGCAGGCAGATCACGGTCGTGATGAAGTTGACGGCGCCGAGGATCGTTCCGAAGCCCGACAGGGCCAGGCCGAAGACCCAGAGGTCCCCACCGACGCCGGGGCTGAACGTGGTGTTCGACAGCGGCGCATAGGCGAACCAGCCGAACGATGCGGCACCCTGCGGGGTGATGTAGCCGGCGACCGCGATGGTGGAGCCGAACAGGAAGAACCAGAACGCCAGGGCGTTCAGCCGCGGGAAGGCCACATCGGGCGCGCCCAGCTGCAGGGGCATGATGACGTTCGTGAAGCCGGCGAACAGCGGCGTGGCGAACATGAGGAGCATGATCGTGCCGTGCATCGTGAACAGCTGATTGTACTGTTCCTTGGTCTGCAGGATCTGCATGCCGGGCTCGAAGAGCTCGGCGCGGATCAGCAGCGCCATGACGCCGCCGATGCAGAAGAAGGTGAACGAGGCGATCAGGTACATGTAGCCGATCGTCTTGTGGTCGGTGGAGGTGATCCAGTTGACGACGATGCGTCCCTTGGAGACCGGCACGACCCGGGGGGCGAGGGGCTTTGCCTCGTCCGTCGCGTATTCGTAGGTAGTCATCGCGACCTACTTCCCTTCCTCATGCGGGATCATGATGGAAGTGACCTCATCGGGCTTGCGGTTGTAATCCGCGCCGATGTGTCCGTCCTTCATGTCCTTCAGCTTGGCCTGGAACTCCTGCTCGGAGACGACTTTGACGTTGAACAGCATCTCCGAGTGGTACTCGCCGCACAGCTCGGCGCACTTGCCGGCGTAGGTGCCCTCCTCCTGCGGAGTGAGGTAGATGCGGTTCGTCTTGCCCGGTATCATGTCGAGCTTCTGCAGGAACGCGGGAACCCAGAAGGAGTGGATGACGTCGCGGCTGTTGAGCTCCAGTGTCACGGGAACGTCCACCGGAAGGTAGAGCGTCGCAAGACCGGCTTCCTTGCCGGCCGAGCCGTCGAGGTGTGCCTGCACGTTGGCGTCGTACTTCTCTTCGCCCTTGTAGCTGTAGTTGTAGTCCCAGGACCACTGCTTGGCCTGGATGTCGACCACCAGCGGGGAATCCACGGGAGCGTCGACGGTGCGCTGGGTGGTGTCCGAGAACGTGAAGAAGGTCAGGACCATCATCAGCGGAACCGCCGTGTACAGGATCTCCATCGGCAGGTTGTAGCTGAGCTGGCGCGGGTATCCGGTTTCGCCCTTGCGACGCCGGTAGGCCACGATGCACCAGATCATCAGGCCCCATGTCAGGATGCCGACGAGCAGGACCGTGATCCAGCTGTGGACCCACAGGTCTTCGATCATGCCCGTGTGGTTGGTGATGTCCCGGGTTTCGTTCGGGAGCCAGCCACGCTGGACTTGTTCTGAACAACCCGTCAACAGCAACGCCCCCGCGCCGGCAACGGCCAGTACCTTGGCCCTGCCTCTGCGACTGCTGCTGGTTCGGTCTTGCGAACTCACAGACGGCCCTTCCTCTTTGTTGGTGCGATACGCGGTTTCGTCCAAGCCGCACATGGCTCCGGGCGCAGCAAGGCATCCGGCACCGGCTTGGCGAGACCAATAGTTTTACTACTCATCGTAGAGCTTACCCTCTTGCCCGACGGAATGCCGACCGAAACCCCGTGTCAACCGATGGTTACGTGGACTCGGGATTCCGGTCGGCGCTGGTTCCTAGTGGAAGGAATCACCGCAGGCGCAGGAGCCGCCGGCGTTCGGGTTGTCGATGGTGAAGCCCTGCTTGGAGATGGTGTCCTCGAAGTCGATGGACGCGCCGCTGAGGTAGGGCACGCTCATCTTGTCGACGATGACCTCGACGCCATCAAACTCCCGCACGGCGTCGCCGTCGAGCATGCGCTCGTCGAAGTAGAGCTGGTAGATGAGGCCCGAGCAGCCGCCGGGCTGGACGGCAACGCGCAGGCGCAGATCCGTGCGTCCTTCCTGCTCCAGCAGGCTGCGGACCTTGTCCGCGGCCACATCGGACAGGAGCACCTCGTGGGTCTCGAGTTCCTCGGTGGAACCGACGGTGGAATCGTTGGTCGTGGCGGTCATCTGATCCTCCAATAGTGCTTGTCTCGGAGAGCGGCACCGTAGCGTACCGACCTCTCATCCTCCATGGTACGACGGACCGGCCCTATTGCAGGCCCTCTGCGTCAAGGCGTGCCAGCAACAGGGCCTCCGCCAGGATGGCCTTGCGGAAGTCCTCGAGGTGCAGCGATTCGTTGGCGCTGTGCGCCCGCGAGTCCGGATCCTCCACGCCGGTGACCAGGATCTGGGCCTGGGGGTAGAGCTCGAGCAGATCGGCGATGAACGGGATCGATCCGCCGATCCCCGTTTCGACCGGCTTGACACCCCAGGCCGCCTCGAGGGACCAGAGGCTGGCCCGTGCGGCGGCCGCCGAGGTGTCGGTGGAAAAGGCATTGCCCTGTTCGACGGCGGTGAAGGCGACGTGGGCGCCGAAGAGGTCCTGGGCCTCCACATGGCGCTGCAATGCGTCGGCCGCGGCCTGCGGATCCTGCCCGGGTGCGAGCCGGACGCTGATCTTCAGACGTGCCGAGGGCTGCAGGGTATTGGACGAGACGGCGACCGAGGGCACGTCGATGCCGATCACCGATAGCGCCGGCTTGTTCCAGAGCCGGTCGGCCAGGGCTCCGGATCCGGCCAGGCGCACGCTCTCCAGCACCGAGGAATCGGCGCGGAAATCGGCTTCCGGATAGTCGACGGGCTCCGTGTCCCGGGCCAGCAGCCCCTTGACGGCGACATTGCCTTCCGCGTCGTGGAACGAGGCAATCAGGCGTGCCGCCAGGGTCGGCGCGTCGAGCACCGGGCCACCGAACATGCCCGAGTGCACCGCGTGGTCCAGGACGCGGACGTCGATGACGGCGCCGACCATTCCCCGCAGGCTCGTGGTCAGGGCCGGGACGCCGACCTTCCAGTTGCTGGAATCGGCCACGACGATGACGTCTGCGGCCAGCAGATCCCGGTGCTGCTCGAGGAAGGGGCGGAACGATGGCGAGCCGGCCTCTTCCTCGCCTTCGAAGAAGTAGGTCACCCCGACGCCGAAGTCCTCCACGGCGTCCAGCACGGCACGCAACGAGGCGATGTGGACCATGATGCCGGCCTTGTCGTCGGCGGCGCCGCGGCCGAAGAGCCGGCCGTCGATCTCGGTGGCCTCGAAGGGCTGGGTCTCCCAGAGGTCGAGGTCACCGGGCGGCTGGACGTCGTGGTGGGCGTAGAGCAGGATCGTGGGCTTGCCCGGTTGGGCCGGACGGCGTCCGACGACGGCTGGAGCACCCGGGACACCCTCGGCGGTCTTAACGGACAGGATCTGGACGTCGTCCATGCCGGTGGAGCGGACGAGCGCCGCGACGGCTTCGGCGCTGCGGGCCAATTCGGCGACGTCGAACGCCTCCCAGGCGATGCCGGGGATGGCCACCAGGGATTTCAGCTCGGAGACGGTCTGGTCGAAGGCGCGGTTCACGCGCTCGGTGAGGGCGTCCAGGTCGACGCCGTGATCGACGGAGCCGGTGGTGGAATCGGAAGTAGTCATGGCTTCAGCCTACAACCGGCCCGCGTTTCGGTTGCGGGCCGCCCGCCGCTAGACTTGGGGCGTGTTTGGAAGCAAAAAAGCCGATGCCGCACAGCCGCAGGCCACCCCAGAAGAGCCCGAACGTCCGACCGTGGGCAAGGGTGCCCCGACGCCGCGTCGGAGCAGCCAGGAGGCGCAGAACAAGCGCCCGCTGGTTCCCACCGACCGCAAGGTGGCCAAGGCGCAGGCGCGCGAGCAGCGGATGGCCGCCCAGGAACGCATGCGCCTGGCCAACGAAACCGGCGACGAACGCTACCTGGCGGCCCGGGACAAGGGACCGCAGAAGCGGTTCGCCCGTGATTTCGTCGATGCCCGGTGGATGGTCGGTGAATTCCTGATGATCGTGATCCTGGTGTTCCTGGTCGTGGCGTTCACGATGACCCAGAACGTGCAGGTCCAGGCCTACATCACGTTCGGCCTGTGGATCGTGCTGGGCATCACGATCATCGACTCGTTCATCATGACCCGCCAGCTGAAGAAGCGCCTGGTCGCGAAGTTCGGCAGCCAGGGTCGTGGCGTGCTCTGGTATGCGTCCATGCGCGGCCTGCAGTTCCGCAAGTTGCGCCTGCCGAAGCCGCAGGTCGCCCGCGGGGCGAAGGTCGAGTAGCACTCCCCCGGCAGATACGACGACGGAGGGTCCCATCGAGTCATCGGTGGGACCCTCCGTCGTCGTCCGGTCGGTTGGATCGTGTGCTCAGCGGGCGGACAGCGCCCGCCGCAGTCCACGGTTGATGCGCCACGCCCAGAACGGACCCTCATAGAGGAACGCCGTGTAGCCCTGCACCAGGTCGGCCCCGGCATCGAGGCGTTCGAGGACGTCGGCCGCGGTCTCCACTCCCCCGACGGAGACCACGGCGGTGCCGGCCGGCAGCACGGCGCGGAGGCGGCGCAGGACCTCCAGCGACCTGACCTTCAGCGGGGCTCCGCTGAGGCCGCCGGCGCCGTAGGCGCGGATCCGGTCGGGTACGGTCACGAGCCCGGTGCGGGCAATGGTGGTGTTGGTGGCGATGACCCCATCGAGGCCCAGCTCGAGGACCAGGGCGGCGACGTCGTCGACGTCCGCGTCGGCCAGATCCGGGGCGATCTTGACCAGCAGCGGCACGTGCCGCCCTGCGGAGGCATCGGCTTCCCGGCCGACGGCTGCCAGCAGCGGGCGCAGCGTCTCGATGCCCTGCAGCAGCCGCAGCCCGGGGGTGTTCGGGGAGCTGACGTTGACCACCAGGTAGTCCGCGTTCGCGGCCAGCGCCCGGGTGCTGGCCAGGTAGTCGTCCACGGCATCCCCCAGCTCGACGACCTTGGTCTTGCCGATGTTGATGCCCACGATCGGCCGGGTGGGCCCGAAGCGCCGGGCCAGGGTGGGAAGCGCGGAACGGATGCGGGCGGCGACCGCCGTGGCGCCGTCGTTGTTGAAGCCCATCCGGTTGATGACCGCCCGGTCCTCCACGAGCCGGAACAGCCGGGGCTTCGGGTTGCCCGGCTGGGCCCGGCCGGTGATGGTGCCGACCTCGATGTGCCCGAATCCCAGGTCGGCCAGGGCGGCGATGCCGTGGCCTTCCTTGTCGAACCCGGCGGCGAGCCCGAACGGCGACGGGAAGTCGATGCCCATCACGGTGCGGCGCAGGCCCGGGTGCGGCCGGGTGATCCGGCGCAGGACCGACGAGGCACCGGTGGATTCGGCCAGCCGGATGAGCCGGAAGCCGATCTGGTGGGCCTTCTCGGGGTCCATGCCCGAGAAGACGACACGGAAGAAGGCGGGGTAGATGCGCATGGTCCCAGTCTTCCCTGCGTGCGGCACAGCTGCCAACTCCGGGCTGGATATGCTCATCACATGCGCAGCGACGAAGCACAGTACTCGGTCGACACCGAACCCGGTCAGTGGCTCGACGACGACCTGGGGCCCGGCTTCAGCTACACCAGCATCTGCCCGGGCCACGACGAGGAGGGCCCGTTCAGCGCGACCCTGGTGCGCTACCAACCCCTACCCGAGGAGAAACCCCACTGGCGCGATGCCATGCTCAACGTGCGCCAGGGCCTGGACCGGGCCCGGGGAACCCGCCGCAGCGGGGCCCCGGTCGACATCGTGCTGGGCCTGCATGGCTGGACCGACTACTTCTACAACCCCGAATTGGCCCGCTACTGGTCCGGGCGCGGCTACCGCTTCTACGCCCTGGACCTGCGGCGCTACGGCAGGAGCCTGCGCGCGTGGCAGACCCCGGGTTTCGTCACCGAACTTCCGGAGTACGACGCCGACATTGAGGCTGCGCTGGAAACCATTCGTGAGGACGTGGGCCGGGTGGGGAGGATCGTGGTCGTCGCCCACTCCACCGGCGGCCTGATCGCCAGCCTGTGGGCGAACCGGAATCCGGGCGTCCTGTCGGCGCTGGTGCTCAACTCCCCCTGGCTGGAGATGCAGGGCAGCTGGCTGGTCCGCAACGCGGCCGCCGGGCTGCTCGAGCCGCTGGCCAGGGTCAGGCCGAAGGCACGCATCAAGCTCCCCGAGGTCGACCACTACTGGCAGTCGCTCTCCAACCGGGCCCACGGCGAATGGGAGGTGCACCCGCTGTGGCGGCCCCGGCATGCCTTCCCGGTGACGGCGGGATGGATTTCAGCCGTGCTCGCCGGGCACGCGGAAGTCGCCCGCGGGCTGGACATCCGGTGCCCGGTCCTGGTCATGACCTCGAGCAAGACCCACCTGGGCACCGTGTTCGAACCGGAGATGCTGGTGACGGACACGGTCATCGAGGTCGAAACGGTCAGGCAGCGGGCGTTGAAGCTGGGCAACGAGGTCTCGATCGTGCGGATCGAGGGCGGCATGCACGACCTGTTCACCTCGGCGGCGCCGACCCGGCGCAGGGCCTACGACGCCGTCGGCCGTTTCAGCGACGGCTACCTGCCGCGGCCCTGAGCGATCAGGCGGTCGGCGTGTCCAGGGCCGCGCCGAACCGCCGGTCACGCCGGGCATAGATCCCGATGGCCTCCCACAGGGTCCTGCGATCGACGTCGGGCCAGAGCACGTCCATGAACACCATCTCGGCGTAGGCCGATTGCCAGAGCATGAAGTTCGAGGTCCGCTGTTCGCCGGAGGAGCGCAGGAACAAATCGACGTCGGGCAGGTCCGGTTCGTCTAGGTAGCGGCCGATCGTCTTCTCCGAGATGCCACGCGGGGAGAGCCGGCCGGCGGCCACGTCCTCGGCGATGGCCGATACCGCGTCGGCGATCTCCGCCCGTCCGCCGTAGTTCACGCACATGGTCAGGTGGCAGACGTCGTTGTCCTGGGTCTGCTCCTCGGCCGCGAGCAGCTCGTTGACCACCGAGCGCCACAGCCGGGGACGGCGTCCGGCCCATCTGACCCGTACTCCCCACGCGTCGAGCTGGTCGCGTTGGCGGTGCAGGACGTCACGGTTGAAGCCCATGAGGAACTTGACCTCATCGGGGCTGCGCTTCCAGTTCTCCGTGGAAAAGGCGTACACGGAAACGTACTTGACGCCCATCTCGATGGCGCCGGCCATCACGTCCAGGAGGGCGGCCTCCCCCGCCTTGTGCCCCTCGGTGCGGGGCAGCCCCCGCTGGTTGGCCCACCGGCCGTTGCCATCCATGACGATGGCCACGTGCCGCGGCACCAGTTCGGCCGGAATCCGCGGCGGGACCGCCCCGCTGGGGTGCGGCCACGGTGCAACGGCGGTGGTGCGGGCCGCACGCGGGCGGGGGGTTCGCTTCATCAATCAGGTTCTTTCCACGAGTTTGAGGGACTTGACGACCCGTTCCAGATGCCACTGCAGGTACCCCGCCACCATACCGGCGGCCTCCTTGCGGGCGGGGGCATCGGCGTCGTGTGCTGCATTCCAGTCGCCGGTGAGCAAGGCGGCCAGCAGCGAGACGGTCGCCGGGGCCGGCGAGTTGGAGCCGGCGGGCCGGCAATCGGCGCAGACGACACCGCCGAGGGGGATGTTCACCGCCGTATGGGGGCCCGGCTTGCCGCACCGCACGCAATCGGTGAAGCTCGGGGCCCAGCCCGCGGTCGACAGGGCCCGCAACAGGTAGGAATCCAGCAGCAGCCCGGGGTCCTCGGCGCCGCGTGACATCGCCGCCATGGCCCCATGCAGCAACCGGAACTGCGGTGCTGCGGACTCGGTGTCGGCTTCGGTGAGGCGTTCGGCGGTCTCGGCCATCGCGCTGGCACTGGTGTAGCGGGCATAGTCCAGGGACAGCGACTGCCCATAGGGGTGGCGCAGCTGGGCCTGGGTGATGATGTCCAGGTTGCGCCCGCGGATCACCTGGGCATCGACGAACATGAAGGGCTCCAGGGTGGCGCCCATCTTGGAGCTGGTGCGCCGGACGCCCTTGGCCACGGCGCGGACCTGCCCGTGGCCGGGGGTCAGCAGCACGATGATCCGGTCGGCCTCCCCCAGCTTGTGCGTGCGCAACACCAGTCCCTGGGTCCGGTAGGACTTGGCGGCAAAACTGGAACGGGGCACGGCTCCAGTATCCCAGAGAACCCGTGCCCCGTCGGCCGCAGCTGCCTCGCGGCAGCGTTCTATTTTGCGGCGTTGGCGTCCAGGATGGCCCGGTTGACCGCCGAGATGACGGCCTTCAGCGAGGCGGTGGTGGTGTTCGCGTCGATGCCCACGCCCCACAGGACGCGTTCGCCCACGGCACACTCGACGTAGGCGGCAGCCTGGGCCGAGCCGCCCTCGCTCAGGGCGTGCTCGGTGTAGTCCAGCACGCGCAGGTCAACCCCGTCCGCGGCCAGGATGTTCACGAGCGCGTTGATCGGCCCGTTGCCGGTACCGGACCGCTCCTGCACCGAGCCATCGGCCTCCAGCAGGGCCTCCAGGGTGAACGAGCCGTCCTCGTCGGTGCGCGTGCGGGTGGCGCCCAACCGGTAGTGGCCCCAGGAGCGGCCCTCGAAGGTGTCCGCGGGCAGGTATTCGTTCTGGAATTCCTGCCAGATGGTCGCCGGGCTGATCTCCCCGCCGTCGCCTTCGGCCTTGCGCTGGATGACCCCGGAGAACTCGATCTGGGCACGGCGTGGCAGGTCCAGGCTGTGGTCGTGCTTGAGCACGTACGCGACCCCGCCCTTGCCGGATTGCGAGTTCACCCGGATGACGGCCTCGTAGGAGCGGCCGATGTCCTGCGGGTCGATGGGCAGGTAGGGCACGGCCCAGGGGATGTCGTTGATGCCCTTGCCCGCTGCGGCGGCATCGCGTTCCATGTGCTCGAATCCCTTCTTGATGGCGTCCTGGTGGGAGCCGGAGAAGGCGGTGAAGACCAGATCGCCCCCATAGGGCGAACGCTCGGGCACGGGCAGCTGGTTGCAGTATTCGACGGTGCGGCGGATCTCGTCCATGTCGGAGAAGTCGATCATCGGGTCGATGCCCTGGCCGAAGAGGTTCATGCCCAGTGTCACCAGGTCGACATTGCCGGTGCGCTCACCGTTGCCGAACAGGCACCCCTCGATGCGGTCGGCGCCGGCCATGTAGCCCAGTTCCGCGGCGGCGACCCCGGTCCCCCGGTCGTTGTGGGGGTGCAGGGACAGGATGATCGAATCGCGGTGCTCGAGGTTGCGGTGCATCCACTCGATCGAATCCGCGTACACGTTCGGGGTGGCCATTTCGACGGTGGCCGGCAGGTTCAGGATCATCTTCTTTTCCGGCGAGGCCTCCAGCACCTCCGCCACGGCATCGGAGATGCGCTTGGCGAACGCGAGCTCGGTGCCGGTGTAGGACTCGGGCGAGTACTCGTAGGTGATCTTCGTGTCGGTGAGCTGTTCCTCGTACTTCTTGCACAGCCGGGCACCGGTCAGGGCGATGTCGACGATGCCGTCCTCGTCCTGGTTGAACACGACGCGGCGCTGGAGCACGGAGGTGGAGTTGTACAGGTGGACGATCGCCTGCTTAGCGCCCTCGAGGGCCTCGTAGGTGCGCTCGATCAGGTGTTCGCGGGACTGCGTGAGGACCTGGATGGTGACGTCCTCGGGGATGCGCCCGCGCTCGATGAGCTGGCGGACGAAGTCGAAGTCGGTCTGGGACGCGGACGGGAACCCGACCTCGATCTCCTTGAAGCCCATCCGCACCAGCAGGTCGAACATCTGGTGCTTGCGTTCGGGGCTCATGGGATCGATGAGGGCCTGGTTGCCGTCGCGCAGGTCCACGGCGCACCAACGCGGTGCCTCGGTGATGATCTGGTCCGGCCACGTGCGGTCCGGCAGCTCGACGCTGATCTGGTCCTGGAACGGGACGTACTTGTGGACGGGCATTCCGGAGGGTTTTTGCAGGTTCTGCATGGTTCTAGGGGGCCTTTTCAGTGGTCGTTGAAAATTCAGGCCGGCAGCACGAAACTCCGCAGCGGGGGGTCGGCCCTAGTGACTGGTGTCCAGATTCGTCCCGCCGCGGCTGCCTAGTAGAAGGTTTCCCGCATGCATGTTCCTCACCCTAGCATTGTGCCGCGCCGGGGCTACCGGGGCGTGCTTAATGTTTCGGCGGCGCACCCGGGGGCGCGGCGGGCAGGGGGCCTTGCCGGTTAGAACCCCAGGCGGCCGAGCTGTTTGGGATCGCGCTGCCATTCCTTGGCGATCTTCACGTGCAGGTCCAGGTAGACGCGGGTGCCCATCAGCGCCTCGATCCCCTTGCGGGCCCGCGTCCCGACCTCGCGCAGCCGGGTCCCGGCGCGGCCGATGATGATGGCCTTCTGCGAGGAACGCTCGACGAAGAGGTTCACGTGGATGTCCAGCAGGGGGTTGTCCTCGGGCCGGCCCTCGCGCGGGATGATCTCCTCCACGACGACGGCCAGCGAGTGGGGCAGCTCGTCGCGGACCCCCTCGAGGGCGGCCTCGCGGATGAGCTCGGCGATCATGATCGCCTCGGGCTCGTCCGTGAGCTCCCCATCGGGATAGAGCGGCGGCGAGAGCGGCATGGCGGTGGCCAGGACGTCGGCGACGGCCTCGACCTGGAAGTCACCGGTTGCGGAGACCGGGACGACGGCGGCCCATCCCCCCTCGCCGAGGGTCTCGGCTCCCAGCTCGGTCACGGCCACCAGCTGCCGGGCCAGCTCGGACCGGTCGACCAGGTCCGCCTTGGTCACGATGGCCACGATCGGCTTGCGCTGCAGCTGGGCCAACTGGGTGGCGATGAACCGGTCGCCCGGGCCGATCTTCTCGTTGGCCGGGATGCAGAACCCGATGGCATCGACTTCCGAGAGGGTCTCGGCCACCAGGTCGTTGAGCCGCTGGCCCAGCAGGGTGCGCGGCCGGTGCAATCCCGGGGTGTCGACGAGCACCAGTTGCGCGTCCTCGCGGTGGACGATGCCGCGGATGGTGTGCCGCGTGGTCTGCGGCTTGGCGGAGGTGATGGCGATCTTCTGGCCCACCAGGGCGTTGGTCAGGGTCGACTTGCCGGCGTTGGGCCGGCCCACGAAGGAGGTGAAGCCGGCGCGGAACGTCTCCGGCCATTCCCGGGCCAGCCCGGTGCCGGTGCCGGTGTTGGAGGGGCCCACCTGGGGTTCGCGGACCACCGCGTCGGAGGTGTGGGCCTTCTGGCCCCCCTTGGACGCCGCCGGGCGGCGGGGTCCGCTTCCCTGGGTGGTCTTTGACGAAGGACGCTGCGCTGCCGGGGTGTTGCCGCCTCGGCCGCGTCGCGGCGCGCCGTTGTTCCGGGGCTTCTGTTCTGCCATGGTTCAGTCCTTGCTCTCGCGGGGAACGTCTTCTGCGGCCAGGCGGCCCATCGATCCCTCGTCATTGTCTGCGGCCTCGGGGTGTTCGTCGACCCAGGCCAGTACGTAGCCGATGCGGTTGCGCCGGCCGGCGAGTCGTTCCGCGTGGATCCGGATCCCGTCGACGGTGACCTCCGAGCCGACGATCGGCACGCGGCCCAGCGTCTTGGCGAGCAGGCCGCCGACGCTGTCGACCTCATCGTCGTCGATGCGGCGGTCGAAGAGGTCGGCGAAGTCGTCGATGCCCATCCGGGCGCTGACCCGGAAGACCCCGTCTTCGAGTTCCTCGGACTCCACGGACGAGTCGTCGTACTCGTCGTCGATTTCGCCGACGATCTCCTCGATGAGGTCCTCGAGGGTGACCAGGCCGGCGGTTCCCCCGTATTCGTCGATCACGATGGCCACATGTGTGGACTCGCGCTGCAGCTCCTGGAGCAGTTCCGCCACCGACTTCGACTCCGGGACGTAGCGCACGTCGCGGCAGACCTGCTCGACCGTGTGGTCGTCGCCGGGACGGGAGTGGAGGCGGGCGGCCAGGTCCTTGAGGTAGACGATCCCGACGATCTGGTCGGGGTTGTCGCGGATGACCGGGATGCGCGAGCACCCCGAACGCAGGAACAGGCTCATCGCGTCCGGGAGGCTGGTCCCGTAGTCGACGGTGACCATGTCGGTCCGGGGGACCATGACCGCCCGGACGCGGGTATCGCCGAGTTCGAAGACGGAGTGGATCAGGTCCGCTTCGACATCCTCGATGATGTCGGCCTCGTGCGCCCGGTCGACCATGTCACGGAAGAGTTCTTCGGTGAAGAACGCCTCCTCCTGGACGGGGGCCTCCTTGGCGACACTGCTGCCGACGCGCACCAGCCATCCGGGGATGGGGCCGAGGACCATCCGCAGCGCGCGCACCAGCGGCGCGGTCAAGAGGACCACGCTGCTGCTGCGCACGCGTCCGTAGCGTCGGGGGGAAACGCCGACCAGGACGAATCCGACGGCGGCCATCGTGGCGGTGGCCAGAAGACCGGCGAGCCAGATGTTGTCCAGCAGGTCGTGGTAGAGCAGCGCAATCGCGACGGCACCGGCGGTCTCGAACCAGATCCTCCAGAAGCGCACGGCGTGGGTATGCGCGGTGGGTTCCGCCAGGATGGCCCGCAGGTTCTTGCGGGGCCGTTCGGCCAGCATGTCCTCGGCCTCCTGGCGCGGCAGCACCAGGAAGGCCGCCTCGGCCGCCGTCAGGATGGCGGCACACCAGACGAAGGCCAGTGCCAGGATGAGCAGGAGGGCGGCGATCATTCGGTGGTCTCGCGCGGGGCATCCCGGCCGAGGAACGCCTCCAGCAGGCTGCGTTGCAGCGAGAACATCTCTTCCTTCTCCTCCGGCTCCTCATGGTCGAAGCCGAGCAGGTGCAGCATCCCGTGGGTGGCCAGCAACAGGATCTCGTCGGCCGTGGAGTGCCCGCCCCGCTCCGCCTGCGTGGCGGCCACCTGCGGGCAGATGACGACGTCGCCCAGCATGCCGGCCGGGCTCGTGGAGCCCGGGGAACCGGGGCGCAGCTCGTCCATGGGGAAGGACATCACGTCGGTGGGGCCCTCGAGGTCCATCCAGTCGATGTGCAGGCGTTCGATGGCCCCCTCGTCGACCAGGATGATGGATGCCTCCGCCTGGGGATGGACATACAGGGCGTCTAGGATGTGGCGTCCGAGCCGTGAGAGCTCCTCGAGATCGGCGTCCACGCCCGATTCGTTGTTGACTTCGATGCTCATGGCCTAGGACTCCGAATCCGTGGTGGGCTCGTCGGGCCGCGGCGCACGCTGGCGTCGTGCCGCCATCCGTTCACGGGCAGCGAGGTTGCTGGCCTTTGCCGCGTGGCGTCGGGCCGCCTCGGGGCTCGTCTGCGAGGCGGCGGACCACCGCTCGTAGGCGGTGACGATGTCGCCGACCAGCCGATGGCGGACGACGTCGGTGGCATCAAGCTGGCAGAACGCGATGTCGTCGACGGAATCGAGGATCTCCGCGACGACCTTCAGGCCCGAACGGGTGCCGCCGGGCAGATCCACCTGCGTCACGTCGCCCGTGACGACGATCCGGGACCCGAATCCGAGCCGGGTGAGGAACATCTTCATCTGCTCCGGCGTCGTGTTCTGGGCCTCGTCGAGGATGATGAAGGCGTCGTTGAGCGTCCGTCCGCGCATGTAGGCCAGCGGGGCGACCTCGATGGTGCCGGCGGCGATGAGGCGCGGGATGGATTCGGGATCGATCATGTCGTGCAGGGCGTCGTACAGGGGACGCAGGTAGGGGTCGATCTTGTCGGTGAGCGTGCCGGGCAGGAAGCCCAGCTTCTCCCCGGCCTCGACGGCCGGCCGGGTCAGGATGATGCGGTTGACCTCCTTGGCCTGCAGCGCCTGGACGGCCTTGGCCATCGCCAGATAGGTCTTGCCGGTCCCGGCGGGGCCGATGCCGAAGATGACGGTGTTCTCGTCGATCGCATCGACGTAGGTCTTCTGGTTCACGGTCTTCGGCCGGATGCGCTTGCCGCGCCCGGACAGGATGTTCAGCCCGAACGTCTCCGGGGCCGAGGGGCGGACTGCACCCTCGGATTCCACCATGCGCACGAGTTGTTCGACGAGCTGGGCCGAGACACGGGTGCCCTTCGTGGCCAGCCCACGGGCCTCCTGGACGACCTGCTCGGCCCGGGCGGCCTGGCCCGGATCGCCGGTGACGCGCAATTCGTTGCCGCGTACATGGAGTTCGGCCGAGGGGTAGACACCTTGCAGGATCCGCAACACCTCGTCGTTGGCGCCCAGCGCCGCGACCATCTGCTCGGTGCTGGAAAACGTGATCACCGTGCCGTCGGCGGCTTCCGGAGCGGCGTAGTTGTCCTCGTCGGTCATCCTGGTGGCTTGTCCTCCCGTTACCGTGTGGGTTTCCTGCGCCGGGGCCGTTGCTCGGCGGTCCTCCGGCGCCACTCCATCCTACGGGACGCCCCCGGGAGCCGTCGTTATTCATGCAGCTGTATATATCAGTCCTGCAACAGTCCCCGTTTGGCATCCCCGCAGGCGCCCGCCCCGTGCCCGCGTGTGCCAAGCTTAATGGTCGGCCCGGTACGAGTGCGCCCGCTGGCCGCCCAGAACCTGCATCCACTGAAGGAATCCCGTGAACGTCCCGTCCAATGGCCAACGTACCAAGGTGCGTCTGGCCATGCTGGCTGCGGTGGCAACCCTCGGGACCCTGGCAGCCTGCGTGGGGACACCCGCCGGCTCCCCCAGCAGCATGCCCGCGCCATCGAGCCAACCGCCGGCCGTCTCCAGCCAACGCAGCACGGCCCCGATGGAATCGCTCAGCGCCCCGCGCTTGTCGCCGATCTACTGGCTGGGCGAACGCGACTCGACCGTCTATCTGTACCGGCAGTACACCGAGGCCGAGGACCAGGGCGATCCGGTCACCACGGCCATCAAGTACCTCACCGAACATGAACCGCTCGATCCGGACTACTTCAATCTCTGGAGCAAGGCCTCGCGCATCGGCACGTCGATCAACCCGGGCAATGTGATCACCGTGGACATTTCCGCCGACGCCTTTGCGCGCCGCGTCGACGCGGGCCTGGCGGAGCGGGCGATCCAGCAGCTGGTCTACACGGCGACGGCGGCCGCGTCGGCAGCCGGGCTGCTGACCCAGAACACCCCGGCCAGCGTGGACATCCTGGTGGACGGGCATTCGGGCTACGAGGCCTTCGGGCACGTCAAGCTGTCCGGCCCCATCCAGCGCGATGCGTCCCTGCGGGCGCCGATCTGGATCATCGACCCGCAGCAGGATACCGCCCTGACCGCCGGGAAGGTCACGATCCACGGCATCTCGGCCACGTTCCCGGGGGGTACCCGGTGGACGCTGAAGAAGGTCGTCGATGGCGAGGGGACCCGGGTCGCCGGCGGATCGTTGCACCTGGGTGGCGGAAAGCTCGCCGACAACGAATTCCAGGTGGGCGTCGTGCTCGAGCCCGGCACCTACACGCTGGCCGTGTGGGGACAGGCGAAGGACGATGCGAAGCGGCTGAGCCGGGACACCAAGAACTTCACGGTGAAGTAGCGGCCACCGGCGCCCTCAGCCGTCGAGCAGTCCGGCCAGGTGGCGGGTGAGCACCAGCGCCGCGGGTCCCGCCGTGGAGGCCCGCAGGACGTTCCGGCCCAACAGCGCGGTCCGCGCGCCGGCGGCGACCAGCCGTTCGACCTCCCCATCGGAGATGCCCCCCTCGGGACCCACGATGAGCATGACCGAGGCGATCGCGGAGGCGCCCTCCCCCGCGGTGGCCCGCGCCTCGCCGTCGTCCAGGAATGCACGGACGACGGCGGCGAGCGGTTGCGTCGCTGCCTCATGCAGGATGATGGCCTGCCGGGTGGTGCCGTCCGTCCGGGCGCGCAGCAGCTGTTCGGCCAGTTGGGCGGTCGTGACGACACCGGCGACCTCGGGCAGCCGGGTGCGGCGGGACTGCTTCAACGCCGAGCGGACGATCGCGGCCCACTTCTGGCGCCCCTTCTCGGCTTTGGCCGCCGGCCAGCGGACCACCGAACGGTCGGCCTGCCAGGGGATGACCGCGTCGATGCCCAGTTCCACTGCCGCTTCGACGGCCTGCAGGTCGCGGTCGCCCTTCGACAGCGCCTGGACCAACACCGTTTCCACCGCCGGGGAGCCCTCGTGGGCCAGCCGGTCCACGCGGGCGGACAGGCTCGCCTTGTCGGTGGAGACCACCGTGCAGCTGGCCCGGGTGCCGGCGCCGTCGAGCAGGTCGATCTGCTCGCCGGCGCGAACCCGCTTGACGGTCACCGCATGGTGGCCTTCGGCGCCGTCGAGCACGACAAGGTCGCCCGGGCCGGTTGCCGGCGCGAACCCGTTGTCAAGCAGGAACGCCTGGTTGCTCATCAGGCGCGGTGGCCCAGCTTGTCGCGGAGCCGGGAGAAGACGCCGCCACGTTCGGCCAGGCGGCCCTCGGCGAACTCCTCGTCACGCAGGCTGGCAAGGCGCTCGAGGAGCTCGCGCTGTTCGGCGTCGATCTTCGTGGGCGTCTCCACGTGCACGTGCACGAGCAGGTCGCCGCGGGCGCCGCCGCGCAGGCGGGGCACCCCCAGCTGGGAGAGCTTGACCGTATCGGAGGACTGCGTGCCCGCCTCGATCCGGATCTCCTGCTCGCCGTCGAAGGTGTCCAGCTTCAGCTCCGTGCCCAACGCGGCCGCCGTCATCGGGATCCGCAGTGTCGCGTGCAGGTCGTTGCCCTCACGCTCGAACACCGCGTGCCGCTTGACGTTGATCTCCACGTACAGGTCACCGGCCGGGCCGCCGCCGGGGCCGGCTTCGCCCTGTCCGGCCAGGTGGATGCGGGTGCCGGTGGCAACGCCGGCGGGAACCTTCAGCTGCTTGCTGACCCGCTCGCGGACCCGTCCCTGGCCCATGCACTCGTTGCACGGGTTGGGCAGCGTGGTCCCGAAACCGCGACAGGCGCTGCAGGTCTCGACGGTCATCATCTGGCCTAGGAAGGAGCGCACCGGGCGCTGGACCTGTCCCTGGCCGTGGCAGATCGTGCAGGTCTCCGGGGAGGTCCCGGGCTGGCAGCAGCTGCCGTTGCAGACGGTGCAGGTGACTGCGGTTTCGATGTCGAGGGTGTAGACGGTGCCCTGGACGGCGTCCTTGAGCTCGATGGATGCGGTCACCAGGGCGTCGCGGCCGCGCTGGGTGCGCGAGGCCGGGCCCTGCGCCTGTCCCCCACCGAAGAACTGCTCGAAGATGTCGCCGAAACCGCCGAAGCCGCCGCCACCACCTCCGCCGCCCGCGGTGCCGTTCTCGTTGCCCGTGGTGTCGTAGACCTGTCGCTTCTGCGGGTCCGAGAGCACCTCGTAGGCATGGGTGACCGCCTTGAACTGGTCGGCGACATCCTGCCCCGGGTTCACGTCCGGGTGGAGTTTGCGGGCCAGCTTCCGGTAGGCCTTCTTGATTTCCTCGGCGGAGGCGTCTCGCGTGACGCCGAGGGTTTCGTAGTGGCTGCTCACAGTGTGTGCTGTGTCCTTTCCGACATTCTGTACATGCTGGTTCCCCGCGTTCCCGGGCCGTTATCCGGCCAGGATGCGGGAAAGGTATCGGGCCACCGCGCGAACGGCGGCCATGCTCGTGGGATAGTCCATCCGCGTGGGGCCCAGGACGCCGACCTTGGCAGAGGAGCCGGGGCCGTAGCCGGTGGCGACCACCGAGGTCTCCGCCAACCCGCCGTAGGGGTTTTCCCGTCCGATCTGCACCGTGATCCCGCGTGCATCCTGTTCCATCTCGGAGAACAGGCGCAGCAGGACGACTTGCTCCTCCAGGGCCTCCAGGACCGGGGTGATGGTCAGCGGGAAGTCGCCGGTGGAACGGGCCAGATTCGCCGTGCCCGCCAAGATGATCCGGTCGATCACGGAATTGTCGCCCAACGACCCCAGCGCCTCGGCAAGGATCCTCGCCGGTACCCGCATCGCCTGCGGCAGGTGCTCGCAGGCGGTGGCGGTGAGGTCGCCGATGTTCTCGAGCCGTTGCCCCGAGGTGGCCGTCAGGAACGCGGCCTTGAGGCTGGCCAGCGCATCGTCGGTGGTATCCGGCGGCACCAGGACCACCCGCTGGTCGACCTTGCCGGTGTTCGTGATCAGGACCGTGAGCACCTGTCCGGCGCCCAGCCCCACCAGCTCGATGTGTCGTACGGTGGCGTCGCTGAACTGCGGCACCTGCAGGACGGCCACCTGGTTCGTCAGCTGTGCCAGCAACCTGACCGTGCGCTCCAGCACCTCGTCGAGGTCGTTGGTTCCCTCGAGCATGTGCTGGATGGCCCGGCGCTCCGCGCCCGAGAGGGGGCGGACGGCATCGATCTGGTCAACGAAGTAGCGGTAGCCCTGTTCGGTGGGGATGCGGCCTGCGGAGGTATGCGGGGCGATGATCAGCCCATCCTCTTCCAGTGCCGCCATGTCGTTGCGGATCGTCGCCGCGGACACCCCGAGCCGGTGCCGCTCCACCAGGGCCTTGGAGCCGACCGGCTCGCGCGAATGGACGTAGTCCTCCACAATGGCCCGCAGGACCTCAAGGCGTCGTGGGACAGTCATTCGATCCTCCTGGCTCTGGTGGTGGACGGATGTGAGGGTACGTGTCGCTTAGCACTCGACACGCCTAAGTGCTAAGTCTAATACGATCCACCGCTTGTTAGCATGGTGGCCGCGCGCTCCGGCGCCTGCGGGCTGCCACAGCGACCGCCCGATCCCAGCGAAAGGCCGTGTCAGGAATTGAATATCCACCAGTGGGGGGCCCAGGATCTTTCCGCCCCGAAGCCGCGTGAATTGCGCCAGGTGCCCGCAGCCGTGGGGATGCTCCTGGAAGACGTCCAATCCGGTTGGGTCGGTGAGATCGTGCGGATCGAGCGTTCGGGGGGCATGCGCGTGGTCGTCCTGGAGGACCGCCGCGGCAAGACCCGCTCCTTCCCGACGGGGTTCGGGTTCCTGCTCGAAGGCGAACCGGTCGAGGTGACCGGGCCGACGACGGCTGCCCGGCCTGCGGGTGCGCGGACCGCTTCCGGCTCGGTCAGGGTCGAGAACCTGAAGGCGCGTACCGCGCTGGCCAGTCGCATCTGGGTCGAGGGCAAACACGATGCGGAGCTCGTCGAGAAGGTCTGGGGACATGACCTGCGTGTCGAGGGAATCGTCGTCGAACCACTGCACGGGGTCGACGACCTGGCATCGGCCGTGGCGGAATTCTCCCCGGGGCCGGGACGGAAACTGGGGATCCTCGTGGACCACCTGGTCCACGGAAGCAAGGAGGAGCGGATTGCCGCCGACGCGATGCGGGTTCCGGGTGCCCGTTCCAACGTACTGATCGTCGGCCACCCGTATGTGGATGTCTGGCAGTCCATCCGGCCCCAGGTGTTGGGCATCGCCGCGTGGCCGGTGGTGCCGCGCGGCACCGATTGGAAGACCGGCATCCTGCGCGGACTGGGCTGGCCCCACGCCACGCAGGCCGACGTCGCCCTGGGATGGCGGCGCCTGCTCGGGCATGTGAACAGCTATTCGGATCTGGAAGCCAGCCTGCTGGGGCGGGTCGAGGAGGTCATCGATTTCCTGACCACGGGCCGCCATTGACCCGGACGGCGACGGGACGCCGCGCCGCAGGGCTGCAGGTCGGTGCGCCAAATCGCGGGTGGCCTATAAACTGGGGTGGTACACCACACCGGACGGGAGGAACGTCGGACCATGAACGGCATTGATCGCAACCCGAAGGACGGCCCGGCTGACGCGGGACGGTTCGAGGGTTCATCGGCGGCACCACTGCCGCTGACGCCCTCCGAGGACCGGCAGTGGGCGACCATCGCCCACTTCGGCGGGATCCTCGGCTGCATTCCTTCCGGCATCATCTATTTGGTGTACCGCGACCGTGGCCCGTTCACGGCGCAGGAATCCAAGGAGGCGCTGAACTTCACGTTGCCCCTGACGGTTCTGGCCCTGCTGTCGAACCTGCTGATGCTCATCCCGGTGATCGGCGGCGTGTTCGCAATCGTCGCCGTGGCCATCTGGGTGTACGTCACGGTCAGCGGCGTGGTGGCAGGCATCGAGGTCAACCGCGGCCGCCCCTACCGGTACCCCATCAACTTGCGTCTCATCGACTAATCCAGCCTCGACGCATGGGACCCCCGGGACGCAATGTCCCGGGGGTCCTGTAATTCACGCAGCCGGCTTTCAGAAGTCGAGCAGCCGGCGAACGATGGTGTCGGCCAGCAACCGGCCCCGCAAGGTCGGTACGACGGTTCCCTGCACCGCTGCCGGTCCTTCGACCAGACCCGCCGAGATGAGGCCGGCCACCGCCTGGCGTCCGGAGGCGGGCAATGCGCTGGTGGGCAGACCGTCGATGATCCGGGTCAGCAACATGGTGCGCTCCAGCAGCCTGGCCTGCTCGTCAGGGGTCTCGCGACCAGCGGCCGGGGAGATCCCCGCGTCCACACGCTGCTGGTAGGCGGCCGGGTGCTTGACGTTCCACCACCGCAGCCCGCCGACATGGGAATGCGCACCGGGTCCGGCGCCCCACCAGTCGGCCCCCTTCCAATAGGCCAGGTTGTGGCGGCACCGCGTGGCTTCGCTGCGGCTCCAGTTGCTGACCTCGTACCAGCCGAAACCGGCGGCCGTCAGCAACTCCTCCGCCAGAAGGTACTTGTCGGCGTGGTCGTCGTCATCGATGTCGGGCACTTCGCCCCGACGGATTTGTGCGGCCAGCCGGGTGCCGTCCTCGATGATGAGCGCGTACGCCGAGATGTGGTCGGGCTCGTAGGACAGGGCGGTCTCCACGGAGGTCCGCCAGTCGGCCAGCGTCTCCCCCGGGGTTCCATAGATCAGGTCCACGCTGACCTCGAGTCCGGCTTCGCGGGCCCACCGGACCGCTTGGCCGACGCGCTCGGGCCGGTGCGTCCGGTCGAGGGTCTTCAAGACGTGCGGAACCGCCGACTGCATGCCGAATGAAACACGCGTGAAGCCCGCCTGGGCCAGCGTCGCCAACGATTCGGGGGTCACGGAATCCGGATTGGCCTCGGTCGTGACCTCCGCCCCCTCCCGCAGCCCCCACGTGGCACGGATCGTCGCCAGCACGGAGGCCAGGTCGGTGGCCGGAAGCAGTGTTGGCGTGCCACCGCCGAAGAAGACCGTCGAGACTTCGCGGTCGGGAAGCCCGCTGGCCCGCAGGACGCCGGCACCGAAGGCCAGCTCCGACGACGCCGCGGCGGCGTAGGTGTCCTGGCTGGAACCGGATCCCAGTTCGTGGGCCGTATAGGTGTTGAAATCGCAGTAGCCGCACCGCACGGCGCAGAACGGGATGTGGACGTAGACGCAGAAATCCCGTTCCGTGGCGCCTTCGATGCATCCGGCCGGGAGCAGGCCATCGGCCGGAGCCGGATCCCCGAGGGGTAGTGCAGAGGGCATGGGCGCTACTTCTTGGCCTTGTCCTTGGATCCGTCGGAGGACAGTGCCGCGATGAACGCCTCCTGGGGGACCTCGACGCGTCCGACCATCTTCATGCGCTTCTTGCCCTCCTTCTGCTTCTCGAGCAGCTTGCGCTTGCGCGAGATGTCGCCGCCATAGCACTTGGCCAGGACGTCTTTGCGGATGGCACGGATAGATTCGCGGGCGATGATGCGCGAACCGATGGCAGCCTGGATGGGGACCTCGAACTGCTGGCGCGGGATGAGCTCGCGGAGCTTGGAGGTCATCATGACCCCGTACGAATAGGCCTTGTCCTTGTGCGTGATCGCGCTGAAGGCGTCGACCTGTTCGCCTTGGAGCAGGATGTCGACCTTGACCAGGTCGGCGACCTGTTCGCCGTCCGCCTTCCAGTCAAGCGACGCGTAGCCGCGGGTCTTGGACTTGAGGATGTCGAAGAAGTCGAACACGATCTCGGCCAACGGGAGCCAGTAACGCAGTTCGACCCGGTCCTCGGAGAGGTAGTCCATGCCGCGCATCTGGCCGCGGCGGGACTGGCACAGTTCCATGACCGCGCCGACGAACTCGTTCGGCGTCAGGATCGTTCCCGCGACCATCGGCTCGTGGACTTCCATGATCTTGCCGGCCGGGAACTCGCTGGGGTTGGTCACGGTGACCATGCTCCTGTCCTCTTTCATCACCTCGTACACCACGTTGGGTGCCGTGGAGATGAGGTCGAGGTTGAATTCACTCTCCAGCCGCTCGCGGGTGATTTCCAGATGCAGCAACCCCAGGAAGCCGACACGGAAGCCGAAGCCCAGGGCCACGGACGTCTCCGGTTCGAAGGTCAGGGCCGCATCATTGAGCAGGAGCTTGTCGAGCGCATCGCGCAGGACCGGATAGTCGGAACCGTCGATCGGGTAGAGACCCGAGAACACCATCGGCTTGGGGTCCTCGTAACCGCCGAGGGATTCCTGGGCCGGCTTGTTGAAGGTGGTGACGGTATCGCCGACCTTCGACTGGCGGACGTCCTTGACGCCGGTGATCAGGTATCCGACCTCGCCGACCCCGAGTCCCTTGCTCGGTGTCGGCTCCGGCGAGGAGACGCCGATCTCGAGCAGCTCGTGGGTCGTGCGGGTGGACATCATCTGGATCTTCTCGCGGGGCGAGAGCTGGCCATCGACGACACGGACATAGGTGACCACGCCGCGGTAGGTGTCGTAGACGGAATCGAAGATCATGGCACGGGCCGGGGCGTTGACATCGCCCACCGGAGCCGGAAGGTCCCGCACGATCTTGTCCAGGAGGACCTCGACGCCTTCACCGGTCTTGCCGGAAACCCTCAGGACGTCCTCGGGGTCCCCGCCGATCAGGCCGGCGAGCTCCGCCGCATATTTCTCGGGCTGGGCGGCCGGCAGGTCGATCTTGTTGAGCACGGGGATGATCGTCAGATCGTTTTCCATGGCCAGGTACAGGTTGGCGAGGGTTTGCGCCTCGATGCCCTGTGCGGCGTCCACGAGCAGGACCGCGCCCTCGCAGGCCGCCAGCGAGCGGGACACCTCGTAGGTGAAGTCGACGTGGCCGGGGGTGTCGATCATGTTCAACGCATACGCCGTCCCGTCGACTTCCCAGGGCATGCGCACGGCCTGCGACTTGATCGTGATGCCGCGTTCGCGCTCGATGTCCATGCGGTCGAGGTACTGGGCCTTCATGTCACGGTGGGAGACGATTCCCGTGGATTGCAGCATCCGGTCGGCCAGGGTGGACTTCCCGTGGTCGATGTGGGCGATGATGCAGAAGTTCCTGATGATCGCCGGATCGGTTGCGGCAGGCACCGGGGCGGTGCGGGCCATGGGTGACACGTGGGTGACCTCGCTCTGGGACTGTTGAATGACGAACTGCTTGCGGGCGGACCGCAAAACACCATTCTTCCATGATTCGGGCTCACCGGCTTGCGCCCCCGCGGGCCGCCGCGCTGTTAGCGTGGCCCCATGCAGATCAATCCACGAGCCATCAACCGGTTGGTGCGACTGGGCGCCAAGGCGTTCCGGGCATTCCAGTCCAGCCAGAAGCAGGGCCAGACCCGTCCCGCGGACCAGCACCGGACGGAGGGTCACCCCGCGGAAGGGCACGGTGGCCCACGGCGGCCGACCACGGGAAGCGGCACGAACGGCGGCGGCGCCGGCGGCGGTTGAAGAGATCGGGCCTACCCCGGTGACTACACCGGCCGGGTCAGGACCAGCTACGCGCCGCAGCCCGATGGCCGGCCCGACCCCGGTGAGATCGTCTGGACGTGGGTCCCCTACGAGGAGGACCACACGCAGGGGAAAGACCGGCCGGTGCTCTTGATCGGGCACGACGGCGATATCCTGCTCGGGCTCATGCTCACCTCGAAGGACCATGATCATCCGGGACATGACGACCGGGACTACGTGGACATCGGTACCGGTCCGTGGGATCGGCAACGGCGGCCCAGCGAAGCGAAGATCGACAGGATCATCCGTGTTGATCCCGCCGGGATCCGCCGCGAGGGTGCCGTCCTCGGGCGTGCCGCCTTTGACGAGGTGGCCAAGGCGCTCCCCCGATCCTGACGCCACGGCCAGGTTTCGCGGGCCGCCGGCACCCCGGGGCCGACCCGCCGGGCCGCATCCCGAATCGCGGGGACCGGGCATCCCTGCTAAGATTGCTTGCTGTGTGTCCGCGCAGGTCGACGGGCACTTCTCCCGGGTCGCCATAGGTATCCCCACGCCGCTCAGTCGATGGCTCGGGAGGGATCCCTCACCGACCACATTCCGCGATAGCAAGAGAGTTTATACAAGTGGCTAATATCAAGTCCCAGAAGAAGCGCATTCTCACCAACGAGAAGGCCCGCGCCCGCAACGCCGCCGTGCGTTCGGAGCTGAAGACCGCCATCCGCTCGGTCGACAAGGCCGTTGCCGCCGCCGACAAGGACGCGGCCTCCGCTGCCCTTGCCACCGCCGGCCGCAAGCTGGACAAGGCAGTCAGCAAGGGCGTCGTGCACAAGAACAACGCAGCCAACCGCAAGTCGGCCATCTCCAAGAAGGTCAACGCGCTCTAAGGCACGTCCACAGCTTCAACGGCTGAGGCCGCCACCGGGTAACCGGTGGCGGCCTCAGCCGTTAACCGGCAGGGCCCCGCCGACGCGATCGGTGGAGGGCGGCGTCAACGCCGGGCGGCCAGCGCGATGCCGGTGACGGCACGCTCGACGGCGTACTGCGGATCGCGGGATGCACCCTTGACCTGTGCGTCGGCCTCGGCCACCAGGCGAAGACACCGCACGAGGTCGTCGTGGGAGAAGTAGCGGGCCTGTTCCTGGGCCTGCTGGACTTGCCACGGGGGCATGCCGAGTTCCTTGGCCAGCATGCCCGAGGACTTCCGCTGCCCGGCCACCTTGGCGACCTGGCGCAACTTCATGGCCAGGGCCGCGACAATGGGCACCGGGTCGGTGCCGGTAGCCAACGCGTGTCGTAGGGTACCCAGCGCCGTCGGCCCACGGCCCGAGAGCGCGGCATCGGCCACCTTGAAGCCGGTCGCCTCCACGCGTCCACCGAAATAGCGGTCCACGGTTTCCTGGTCGATGTCCCCGGTGGTGTCCTGGGCCAGCTGCGTGCAGGCGGCCGCCAGCTCCGCCAGATCCGAGCCAACGGCGGCCACGAGCGCCCGCGTGGCTTCGGGGAGGATCCGGCGGCGGGCCGCCTTGAATTCCTGCGAGACGAAGTCGACTTTTTCGGCGTCCTTCTTCAGCGGCTGGCAGTCGATGACGACCGCGCCGGCTGCCTTCAGCGCGTCGAGGACCTTCTTGCCGCGATTGCCGCCGGAGTGGTGCAGGACCATGACGACGTCGGTGGCCGGCGACGCGGCATAGGCCTGGACGTCCTCGAGGAAATCCTCGTTCATCGTCGCCAGGGACATCGCCTCGATGACCTTGGAGTCGCCGAACAACGACGGGCTGGCCGCCAGGAGGAGCTCGCCGCGCTGGTAGGTCGAGGCGTCGAACGTCGTGACTTCGGCTCCGCCATCCCGTTCCTTGACCTGTTGGCGAATCGAGTCCAGGACCCGCCCCGCAACGTAGGCTTCGGGGCCCAGCAGGAGGATGAGCGGGGCGGGAACGGCCTGACGCCAGTTCGGCCCGGTCCCCGCCCTGGTTCCGGAGGACCGCGAGCTGCCTGCGGGCTTGTTGGCCACCATGTTCCGCCTTCCATTGGAGTCTGACATTGCATCCTATCGTCACCTCAACGCGGTCTCCGCCCATGGGCGACCAGCCGGCCGTCGGTTGTCTCCTGCAAGCGGATGGTGCCGTTCAGGTCGGTGCGGTACGTCTGCATTCCGGCACCCCGCAACGCCTGCAGCGTGCTGGGCGCCGGGTGGCCATAGGTGTTGTCTGCCCCCACTCCGATCAGGGCCACCCGGGCGCCACTGGCGGCGATGACGGCGCTCCCGCCGTTCTTCGCTCCGTGGTGGCTGACCTTGAGCACGTCGACGCGCAGGTCAGGATGGGCGCGGATCACCTCCCCCATGGCCCGGGCTTCCATGTCACCGGTCGCCAGCAGCGTGAAGGGACGCCCGGTCTGGCCCTTGATCGTGAAGACAATGACCAGGGAGGCATTGTTCTCCTCCTCGCCATGGGGGTCCTCGAGGGGGCCGAGCACCTCCCAGCTGACGGTTCCCGCCACGCCGGTTGCGCCCGCCTGGGGTTCGCTGGCACGGTACCCCGCGGGAAGACCGGGGAGCGTGGTGCGGCCGGTTCCGGTGGAGAAATACGCCTGCCCGACCTTCCGCCCATGGACGGCGCCCGCCAACCCGCCGGCATGGTCGGCGTGCAGGTGCGTGATGAATAGTGCGTCGATGGCGTGGATGCCCAGGGATGTCAGGCAGTGGTCGACCATCGTCGGGTCGGGTCCGGTATCCACCAGCACGGCGCTGTCCGCGCCGGAGCGCAGGACAAAGGCATCGCCCTGGCCCACGTCGCAGGCGGCGACCTGCCAGGGGCCCGACGCGACGGGCAGCCACGCGGTGGCCGGAACCGTCAGCCCGGCAAGCAGCCCCACCCCGGCGGCCGCGACTCCGAGAGCGGCGCCACGGCGCCCCCAGCCCGACACGTTACGGAAGAAGGGCATGGAGTGCACCAGACGCCGCACGCGGGCTGCGACCGGCCCGCCGGTGCCCAGCCATCCGCCGGACACCGTGTCCCCATCCGCCGGCGGTGTGGAGGCCAGCCATACCGCCACCATCCCCAAGACGGAGACCAGGACGCCGGTGGCCCGGCTGCCGGGCCCCTCTGGCCACGGCAGCGCAGCACCCGGGAGTCCGGCCACCAGGTGGCCCAGGCCGCCGATCCAGCCTGCCGGAAGCCCGGCCACCCAGACGAACGGCTGGAACCACGGGCCAGGGACGGCAGCCAGGACCAGCCCGGCAGTCCCCACGACCGTCACCACCGGCACCAGTGGTGCGGCCACGACATTGGACGGGACGGAATAGGGGCTGAAGGCCGAGCTCATCCCCAGGAGCACGGGCAGGCAGAAAAGTTGGGCGCCGGTGCTCACGCCGACGCCATCGGCGAGCCAGCCGGGCATGACGCGCCGACAGAGCTGTGCCAGTCGCTGCCCCATCAGCACGATCCCGGCCGTTGCCAGGGCGGACAGCTGGAAGGCGGGTTCACGCGCATACCACGGGTCCCACGCCAGGATGAGGACGACGCAGACGCAGAGCGCCGTCAGGGCCTGCTTGCCGCGTCCGGCGTAGACCGCCAGGGCGCCGATGGCGCCCATGACCGCCGCACGGATGACACTGGGTTCGGGGTGGACCAGGACGACGAACCCCGCCAGCATGAGCAGTGAGAGCAACAACGACGGCCAGCGGCCGATTCCGCAAAACCGGCAAGCGTACAGCACGGTTCCCAGCAGCATGGCCACATTGGCTCCGCTGACTGCCGTCAGGTGGGCCAGCCCGGCGGTCTTCATGTCGGCGGAGAGCTCCGCGGATTGGGCACTCCGATCCCCCATGACCATGCCGGGCAGCAGTGCGGGCCCCTCCCCCGGAAGGACCTCGGCGGCGTTCGACAGGCGTTCACGCCAGCGCTCCGTCCGTGGTGTCCGCTCGGTTCCCGCACCGACGGCCAACCCGGCGGAGGCCCGCAACCAGTAACCCTGCCGTTCCCCCGGAGTCGCACGGGTGAGGCGTCCGAGCCCGGCCACCATCTGGCCGAGGCCGGGGGTGCCTTCCTGCTGCCACTGGTCGGCACGGAGGACCAGGACGGCGTCCGCGGCCCCGGCGTGCCAGGTTCCCGCCGCGGTGTATCGGTGCACCCGGACGTCGACGAGGATCGTCGTCTCGGTGTCATCCGTCGACGGTTCGGATCCGACCAGGGTCTCGCCGGACGTGGTGCCGTGCGGGGACTGCATCGAGCGGGCATCGCCGGTCACCTCGGCCTCGAAGCGGACCGTCGCTCCGGCATCGGCTAGGGCGCCCAACGTCGGATCCCGCTGCGCCAGGGTGTGCGTGGAAATCCCGGCGGCCACCAGGAAAACCCCCACCGCGGCCGCGGCCACCGGTGCCCACCAATGGTGGGACCAGGCGATCATCCCGCGGTTGCGCAGCAGCAACCAGTAGAGCATGGCCAACAGGGCAGCCAGGCCGGCGGTGCAAAGCACGGAGAGACGGGGGTCCTGCTGCACCAGGAGCCAGGCCGCCGCCCACGCTCCGCCGGCCGTCGACAGGCTGCGCAGATCAAGGCGACCGTCATCGACCGATCCCACCTCCGCCCCGGGGTCGGGGGTGAACCATCGCCCGACGCGCCGCAGGGAACCGGCCGCCCAGCGGAGCCGGAGGGGTCGATGGCCCGGCCCGGAGGCACTGCCCTGCCGGCCGGCGGGTGCACCGACGCGCCGTGGTTCAACCGTGGACGGGGGACTGCCGGCGGCCGGGTTCACCGGAACCTGACCAGCGGTTCGAGGCGGGCCATCATGGCCGGACCTATACCCGGCACGGCGTCGAGTTCCTCCAGCGATGCATATGGGCCATTGGCGTCCCGGAACTGCACGATCCTGGCCGACAGGGCCGGACCGATGCCCGGGAGCTCCTCCAGCTCCGTGGCATCTGCGGTGTTGATGTCGAGGCGTTCCCCCGCGCCGATGCCGGCATCACCGGTGGACGCCGGTTCCGGGCGGGGAGCGGTACCGGAGGCGGCGATTTCGTCCCGTGTGGGCAGGTACAGCTGTTGGCCGTCCTGCAGGGGCGCGGCCAGGTTCACGGCCGAGGCCACGGCGCGCGCAGCCAGCCCGCCGGCCCTCTTGACGGCGTCCGCAGCCCGGGACCCGGAAGGGAAGCGATAGACGCCGGGCTTCTTGACCGCGCCGGCGACGTGGACGACGACTTCCTGGGGCGGCTGGCTCGTCGGGGCTTCGGCGCCCGTGGGGACACTGCCGCTCCCGGCAGGTGTTGCGGTGGCCGGCGTCGGAACTGGTGCCGGACCGGACGCGGTGTCCCCCGTTGCGGCACTCGGATCCATGTCCACGGCACCCAGGCGTTCCCCGGCTCCCTCGGGCGGATGGAAGAGCAAGCTGGCGGCGATCCAGATCACGGCCGTGAACAAGAGGCACATGATGGCCCCGCGGCCGAGCCGGAAGCGGAAGCGCACGCCGGTCTCGCGGCCCGGCATCGGGTCGGTGCGCATTTCCCAACGGTGTCGGACCATGCCGACAGCCTAGGAATCCGGGCCAGCGCTGCCGGGCGTCGGGGCGGACGTGTGGAGAAGGTGCGTCCGGTCTGGCCTGTGGAGGGGGCGCGTGGGGATCAGGATCCGGGTAGCGCTTCCCCGAGGCGACGGCGCGGCCCGCCGCAACCGCACCAACGGGACTATTCCCCGGTGCCGGCCTCCCCCGGCGATCCGGGCGACTGCTGGGATTCCATATCGTGGGCCGCGGAGTCCCCGGCCGACACGGTGGCCCCGGGATCGGCTATCGGTGCGATGACCACGGCCAGTACGCCGGCACCTGCATGTGCCGCCAGGACGGAGGGCAGGGGCTCGCACAGCACTTCACCGCTGCTGGAGCTCTCCAGTTCGGCCCGGAGTTCGTGGGCCTGCTCGGCATTGCCGAAGTAGTGCACGGCCACCCGGGCCCCGGCTGGCGCGCCGTCTGCCGCATCCCGGGAGATCTCGACCAGTCGGGCCATCGCCCGTGGCATGGTCCTGACCTTTTCCCGCACTCCGATGCGCCCGTCCTGGATCGCCAGCAGGGGCTTCACGGCCAACAGGGTGCCGAACATGCTGGCTGCCGCACCAATGCGCCCGCCCTTGCGCAATTGCTCCAGGCTTGGCACGACGAAGCAAATCGTGTAGTCCTGAGCCCGCCCGGCGGCAGCCTCGACGGCTGTGAGGGGCAGTCCCGCTTCGGCGGCGAGGACCGCTTCCATGACGGCAAGACCCTGTGCCAAGCCGACCGTCCGGCTGTCGATCACCGTCACCGGCACCTCGACCTGTCCTGCCGCCCACCGGGCCGCGTCCACCGTTCCGGACAGTTCCTTGGAGAGGTGGAGCGACACGATGTGCTCGAAGCCGGCATGCGCCAGGGATTCGTACGCACGCTGGAACACGCCGGGGGCGGGCCGGGACGTCTGCACGGAGGCACCTGTGGCCAGCGCGAGTGCCAGGGCGGTTTCCACGTCGTCCAAGCCCTCGGTGTAGATCTGACCGTCGATCATCACGGGCATGGGCAGGACGCGCAGGCGGTCAGCGTGCGCGTCGACCCACTCCTGCGGGAGCGCCGCCGCCGTGTCGGTGACGACGGCGATCCGGGATCGGTGGAGGCGTTCGCGTTGGCGGCGCTCGCGTGGAAGGAGCCGATCCAGGAACCCGGGATGCCTCTCGGCGCGGGGCGCGGGTGGATCGCCGCGACGCTGGGCTGGAACCATGTCCCTACCCTAGGAGGCCGGGACGAGATTCACGAGCTTCGGGGCACGGACTATCACGGTGCGCAGTTCGCGGCCGTCCAGGGCCCGTTGCACCGGCTCCGAGGCGAGTGCGAGTTCGCGCAGGTCCTCCTCGCTGATATCCGCGGGAACCGTCAGCCGGTCCCGGACCTTGCCCTTGACCTGGACGATGGCCACGACCGTGTCCTGGACCAGCAGGTGGGGATCGACGACGGGCCATCCGGCGTTGGCGACCGAGGGCTCGTGGCCGAGCTGCTCCCACATGCCCTCGGCCGTGTACGGCGCGAAGAGGCTCAGGATGACGGCAACGGCTTCGGCGGCCTCGCGGACCGCCGGGTCGGCCGACCCGGCCCCGGAGTCGATGGCCTTGCGGGTGGCATTGACCATTTCCATCAGCTTGGCCACGACGACGTTGAACTTGCCGGAGTCCAACAACTCGGCCGCCTCGGCCACGGAGCGGTGGGTGACCGTGCGCAGCGCCCGGTCACCGGTTTCCGGGTCGCCGCCGGCCGGACTGGACACGTCCTGGGCCATGCGCCAGGCCCGGGCGAGGAACTTGCCGGCGGCAGCCGGCGAGACATCCGCCCAGTCGACGTCGTCCTCCGGCGGGGAGGCGAAGACCATGGTCAGGCGCACGGCATCGACGCCGAAGCGGTCCAGCTGCTCGCCGAGGTCCACACCGTTGCCCAATGACTTGCTCATGGCCTTGCCGCCGTTGAGGACCTGGCCCTGGTTCAGCAGGGCCGAGAACGGCTCGGTCGCTTCGAGCAACCCGAGGTCGTGGATGACCTTGGTGAAGAAGCGGGCGTAGAGCAGGTGCAGGATCGCGTGCTCGACGCCTCCGACATACTGTCCGACCGGCATCCAGTTCCTTGCCGCCTCGGGGTCGAAGGGTCCTTCGGTGTAGTGCGGCGAGACGAAGCGCAGGAAGTACCACGAGGAGTCCACGAACGTGTCCATGGTGTCGGTGTCGCGCAGGGCGGCCCCGCCACAGGAGGGGCAGGAGACGTTGACCCAGTCGGCTGCCGCGGCCAACGGGGACGTGCCCTTCGGGGCCAGGTCTTCGCCGCGGAGGTTGTCCGGCAGCCTGACGGGCAGCTGGTCATCGGGGACCGGGACCTCGCCGCAGTCCGGGCAGTGGATGATCGGGATCGGCGTGCCCCAGAAGCGCTGGCGGGAGAGCAGCCAGTCGCGCAGCCGGTAGTTGACCGTGTGGCGGCCGGTTCCGGCGGCTTCGACGATTTCCACCGCGCGGGTGATGGCCTGGGCCTTGCCCAGCCCATCGAGTTCCCCGGAGTTCACCAGGGTGCCCTCGCCCGAGGTCGCCACGCCGCTGACTGCGGGGTCCTCCTCCCCGGTGTCGAGGACCACCCGGACGGGCAGGTCGAAGGCGCGGGCGAAGTCGAGGTCGCGCTGGTCGTGGGCGGGAACGGCCATGATCGCCCCGGTGCCGTAGTCGGCCAGCACGTAGTCGGCGGCCCAGACCGGCAGCCGGGCCCCGGTGAGCGGGTTGATCGCCTGGCGGCCCAGGAAGACACCGGTCTTGGTGCGTTCGGTGGACTGGCGTTCGATCTCCGAGAGGGCCTTCACCTCTTCCTGGTAGGCGGCCAGGACGTCGCGGTGCTCGGGGGCGACGAGCTCGTCGGCCAGGGCGGCGTCGGCGGCCACGACGAAGAACGTGGCACCATGCAGCGTGTCGGGGCGGGTCGTGAACACGGTGACCTTGCGCTCGTCCTCCGAAGCCTCCAGGGCCTCGATGGCGAAGTCGACGTGCGCGCCCTCGGAGCGCCCGATCCAGTTGCGCTGCATGGCGAGCACCCGTTCGGGCCAGTGCCCCTTCAGGGCTTCCATGTCATCGAGCAGCCGGTCCGCGTAGTCGGTGATCTTGAAGTACCACTGGTTCAGCGACTTCTTGGTCACGGCCGTGCCGCACCGCTCACAGGTACCGTTGACGACCTGCTCGTTGGCCAGCACGGTCTGGTCCTTCGGGCACCAGTTCACCGGGTGGTCCTTGCGGTAGGCCAGGCCCTTTTCGTAGAAGCGCTTGAAGAGCCACTGTGTCCAGCGGTAGTACTCCGCGTCCGAGGTGTGGAGGCGGCGGGACCAGTCGGCACTGATGGCATAGCGCTTGAACGAGGCGGCCTGCGTGTCGATGTTGGCGTAGGTCCACTCCGCGGGGTGGGCGTTGCGCTTGATGGCAGCATTTTCGGCGGGCAGCCCGAAGGAGTCCCAGCCGATCGGATGCAGCACGTCATATCCGAGTTGGCGCCAGTACCGGGCGACCACGTCGCCCATGGCGAAGGCCTCGGCGTGGCCCATGTGCAGGTCGCCCGAGGGGTACGGGAACATGTCCAGGACGTAGCGGCGCTCGGCCGAGCCGTCGTCCTTCGGGGTGAAGACCCCCAGTTCCTCCCACACGGGCTCCCACCGGGCTTCAAGGTCCCTGAAGCTGTAGCTGGTGCCGGTGTCCGCGGTTCCGGGTGCCTCTGTGCTCACGATGTGTTCGCCTTCTGGTAGTGCAGAATATGTGGGTCGTCCAGTCCCGGCTGCCGCCGCCTTCGGGAAGGTCACGGAAGCCGAACACGAAAAAGCCCCTTGGCATCCAAGGGGCAGCCGGGATGGTGGTCCCGGCTAGGAAAGACGTAGGACTGCTGACATGCGGCCAGTCTACAGCACGGCGGGACCCCGGCACCGCAAGGGCGCCGGGGTCCTGCCGGGTGGTCGTCGTGCCGTTACTGCACGTCCTCGTCGACCCAATCGAACGTCTTGGTCACTGCCTTTTTCCACAGCCGCATCTGGCGCTCGCGTTCGTCCTGCTCCATGGCCGGTTCCCACCGGGTGTCCTCGGCCCACTTGGCGCGCAGCTCGTCGCGGTCCTTCCAGAAGCCGACGGCCAGTCCAGCGGCGTAGGCCGCGCCGAGGGCGGTGGTCTCGATGATCTCCGGGCGGACCACCGGGACCCCCAACATGTCGGCCTGGAACTGCATGAGGCTCTCGTTGGCCACCATGCCGCCGTCGACACGCAGCTCGGTCAGCGGGACCTCGGCATCGGCGTTCACGGCGTCGAGGACCTCCCGGGTCTGGAAGGCGGTGGCCTCCATGGCGGCCCGGGCGATGTGGTGGCGGTTGGCGAAGCGGGTGAGCCCGACGATGGCACCGCGGGCGTCGGGACGCCAGTAGGGGGCGAAGAGGCCGGAGAAGGCGGGGACGATGTAGACCCCGCCGTTGTCCTCGGCCTCCGCGGCCAGGTCCTCGACCTCGGCGGCCGTTGAGATCATGCCGATGTTGTCCCGCAGCCACTGCACCAGGGACCCGGCGACGGCGATGGAACCCTCGAGTGCATAGACCGGCTTCTCGTCGCCGATCTGGTAGGCAACCGTGGTGAGCAACCCGTTGGAGGACTTCACGATCTCCTCGCCGGTGTTGAAGATCAGGAAGCAGCCGGTTCCATAGGTGTTCTTGGCCTCTCCCGCCGAGAACGCCGCCTGGCCGAAGGTGGCGGCCTGCTGGTCGCCCAGGATGCCGGCAACCGGGACCTCGCGCAGCAGCTGGTTGGTGTGCACGGTGCCGTAGACCTCGGAGGAGGATTTGATCTCGGGCATCATCGAGGCCGGGACGCCGAAGTCGGCGAGGATGTCCCGGTCCCACGTGAGCCTTTCCAGGTCCATGAACAGCGTGCGGGACGCGTTGGTGACGTCGGTGATGTGGATGCCGCCGTCGGTTCCGCCGGTGAGGTTCCATGTCACCCAGGTATCGGTGTTGCCGAAGAGCAGGTCCCCCGCCTCGGCCCGCTCGCGCACCCCGTCGACGTTGTCGAGGATCCATTTGATCTTGGTGCCGGAGAAGTACGGGGCCAGGGGCAACCCGACACGGTCCTTGTAGCGGTCCCCTCCGCCGTCGGCGGAGAGCTCTTCGACGATGTCCTGGGTCCGGGTGTCCTGCCAGACGATCGCGTTGTAGACGGGTTTTCCGGTGTTCTTGTCCCAGACGACAGTGGTCTCGCGCTGGTTGGTGATGCCGACGGCGGCGATGTCGTGGCGGGTCAGGCTCGCCTTGGAGAGGGCGCTGCCGACGACTTCGCGGACATTGGCCCAGATCTCCGTTGCATCGTGTTCGACCCAGCCCGCCTTCGGGAAGATCTGTTCGTGTTCCTTTTGACCGACGGAAACGATGCCCCCATCGTGGTCGAAGATGATGGCACGCGAGCTTGTGGTGCCCTGGTCGATGGCGATGATGTGCTGTGTCATGGTGTCTGCCTTCACGGTGGTGGTACTGGATCGAACTACGGTGTCCGGGACCGGCCCGGGTACTTCAGGGCCGGGCTTAGAGCCCTGCGAAGAGCGCGGCTCCCACCACGCCGCCGAGGGCACCGCCGATCAGCGGCCCGACCACGGGTACCCAGGCATAGCCCCAGTCGCTGGGGCCCTTTCCCTTGATGGGAAGCACCGCGTGGGCGATGCGGGGGCCAAGGTCGCGTGCGGGGTTGATCGCGTAGCCCGTGGGTCCGCCGAGCGAGGCGCCGATGCCGACCACGAGCAGGGCGACTGCCAACGGGCCCAGGCCGTTGGGGGTCAGGCCGAATCCGGCGATGACGAACACGAGGACGAAGGTCGCGATGATTTCGGTCAGGAGGTTCCACCCCTTGCTGCGGATCGCCGGTCCCGTGGCGAAGACACCGAGCTTGGCCGCGGGGTCCTCTTCGGCATCGAAATGCTGCTTGTACGACACATAGGCCAGGCAGGCGCCGAGGAACGCGCCGATCATCTGGGCGGCAAAGTAGAGCAGCGTGTTCAGGAACGTCTTGTCGATGCCCGGTGCGTACTCTTCGACATTGGGGTTGACCAGCAATCCCACGGTGACCGCCGGGTTCAAGTGCGCCCCCGAGGTGGCAGCGACCCAGACACCGGCGAAGACGCCCAGGCCCCAGCCGAAGTTGACCATCAGGAAATTGCCGTTGTTTCCCTTGGCCTTGGCGAGCGCGGCATTGGCGACCACGCCGCACCCCAGCAGCATGAGCAGCATGGTGCCGAGTGCTTCGGCGCTGAACGCTTGCAGAGACATCGTTGACTCCTAGGTTGAGTGGTGGTGCGGGGCATCGTGTCGTGCTCCCGCTGCATTCCGGCTCCCCGGCCTGGGCCGGTGCGGAAATCGGGGGCCGGGCGTGTGCGTGCACGCCAGGCGGAGGTGCGGTTAGGCGGCCGCCGGGGCGAAGGACACGCCGTGCTCCTCGGACAGGACGCGGCGGGCACCGGCGCATTCGGCTTCGACCCGCGCGGCATCCCAGGCCAGCACGGGTGCCAGCACGTCGGCGCATTCGGCGATGAGCTCCGCGGTGACCAGGCCGCGGAAGGCCAGCGACGTGCGGCGGATGAACACGTCCACCAGGCGGCCCACCTGTTCGTGCCGGGCCATGTGCCCCAGCTCGTCGACGCTCAGTTCGGCGCAGTGGCGCAGCAGCGTGTCGTCCGGACCCGAGGCGGCGAGGACCTCGTCGGCCCGGGTCCCATACCGTTCGAGCAGGACGGCCACGCGCTCCCGCGACACCCGCTGGGTCCGTGCGGAGATCCACCGTTCGCGTTCGACGTCATTGCGGGGGTAGCCGACGCCGCCACCAATCGCCAGGTCCCGGGTGCCCGGCCCTGCAGTACGGCCCAGGGCCTCCAGGACCTCGGTCCCCAGGTGCTCGGCCAGCGCGCGGAACGTGGTCCACTTGCCGCCCACGAGGCTGAGCACGGTGGTGCCCTGGGCGCCGCTGCGGTGCTCGATCCGGTAGTCACGGGAGACGAATCCCGGCTGGGTGTCGTCGTGGCGGGGCAGGGGGCGGATACCGGAGAACCGGTAGACGATCTCCTCGCGGGAGACGGCAACCCCGGGGAAGACGTGGTTGATGAGCCCGAAGAAGTAGTCGACCTCCGCGGGGGTGCAACGCGCCGGCTCGGCGATGTCGGCCTCGAGGTCGGTGGTGCCGACCAGCACCCGGTCCCCCATCGGGTAGATCAGCACGATCCGTCCGTCGCTGTGCTCGAAGAAGATCTCCCGGCCGGCGCAGGCGGCCATCAGTTCCGGGCTGTCCAGGACGATGTGCGAGCCCTTGGTCCCGCCCATGAACCGGCTTCCCTGGCCCAGGGCATCGTTGGTCGCATCGACCCAGGCACCGGTGGCGTTGACGATGACCGGTGCCGTGAAGTCGAATTCCTCCCCGGTGAGCTCGTCGCGCAGCCGGGCCACGCCGTCGTGCTCGGAGACGAGGGACAGGTAGTTGGAGGCGCGCGAGTCGGGGTTGGCCGCCAGCCCGTCGTGCAGCACATCCAGGGTCAGCCGCTCCGGGTTGTGCACGGAGGCGTCGAAGTAGGTGGCCGCGTATTTCACGTCGGGGCGCATCGCCGGAAGTTCCGCGAGGGCGCGGCGGCGGCCGTGGAAGCGGTGGCGTTCGGTCAGGCGGCCGGAGCCGGCGAACGCGTCGTACATCATCAGCCCGGCCTTGATGAGCAGGGCACCGCGTTCCTGGGGCTTGGAGTTGCGGTGGGTGAGGAACCGTGCCGGCGCGCTGAGGATCCCGGAGAAGGTGGAGAAGATCGGGATGGTGGTGCGCAGCGGCTTGACGTAGTGCGGGGCGATGGCCAGCAGCGTGTTGCGTTCCCGGACGGACTCGCGGACCAGGCGGAATTCGCCGTTCTCCAGGTAGCGGATGCCGCCGTGGATCATGTGCGAGGAGGCGCCGGAGGCCCCCTGGCAGTAGTCCCCGCGCTCGACCAGGGCGACGTCGATCCCCTGCAGCGCGAGGTAGCGGAAGGTCGCGACGCCGTTGATGCCGCCGCCGACGACGAGGACCTGGGCCTGCGGGCGGTCGCGGAGGCCGGAAACTGATGGGCGGGCTGCTTGCGTGGATGACACTCTGATCGGTCCTTTGCTGCGAGGTGGTGCTGGACATCCCGAATCGGGCTACCGCCAAGTAGTCTGATGAGCACAGCACGTTACCGTCAATCACACTGCACATATGTGCAAAAGGCAGGGAATCCATGGGTCGTGACGGCCATCTCACCGAACCGGCGCGTCCGCGCCGTGACCCGAACGTGCAGGGCGCACGCCACACGAATGGCGACCGCCGCGAGCGCGATGCGCTGCGTGCCGCACAGTTGTACTACGTCCAGGACCTCACCATGGAGGCCATCGCCCGCGACCTGGGCGTCTCCCGGTCGACCGTCTCGCGGCTGCTGTCGCTGGCCAAGCGCAGCGGACTGGTGAAGATCGAGCTCAATCCTCCGCGGGGGCGGGCCACGTCCCTGGTCCGGGACCTGGAGGACCGGTTCGGGGTGCGGGCCCAGGTGGTCCCCACGGACGGTTCGCTCAGCGAGGCCGAGGTGCTCGAGCGGGTCGCCGCCCATGCCGCCCACGTGGTGCAGCCGCTGATCTCCTCCGGCATGACCGTGGGGCTGGCCTGGGGGTCGACGTTGAGTGCGCTGAGCAAGCACCTGGTGCACAAGCCCACCCACGACACCGTCTTCGTCCAGCTCAACGGCGCCGCCAACCCGCAGACCACCGGCATCTCCTATGCCAGCGACATCCTCTTCCGCTTCGGCACCGCCTTCACGGCCCGGGTGGAGCAATTCCCGGTGCCGGCGTTCTTCGACCGGGCGGAGACGCGGGCGGCGATGTGGAAGGAGCGCTCGGTGATCCGGGTGCTGGACACCCATCGCGACATCCGCCTGGCGGTCTTCGGGCTGGGGTCCATCGACTCGGCGGTCCCCAGCCAGATCTACCGCGGCGGATATGTCAGCACCGCCGAGGCCCGTGCCCTGCGCGAACAGGGCGTCGTCGGCGACGTGGCGACCGTGTTCTACCGCAGCGACGGCAGCGACGAGGGCATCGCGATGAACGACCGGGCCACCGGGCCCCGGCTCGCCGAGCTGCGCCGGATCCCCCAGCGCCTGGCCGTCGTCGCCGGGCGCGGCAAGCTCGCGGCCCTGCGTGGCGCCCTGGAGGGGAGGCTGATGACCGACCTGGTCGTCGACGAGGGCACCGCCTGGCGGCTGCTGCGCTGAACCCCTGCGGCCTGGCGGCCCCGGCTCCTCACTGGGGGCGCCGGACCGATAGGCTCGGGACATGAGCGATACCCCCGTCCGCCGCACCCCATGGACCACCCGCCACCACCACCATGGGTCCGAGATCCGGGTACGGACCTACCCCGCGGCGGGCCCATCGCGCGGGATCATCCTGGCCGTCCACGGTTTCCGCGGCGACCACCACGGACTCGACCTGCTGGTACGCCACCTTCCCGGGTACACCGTCGTCGTCCCGGACCTGCCCGGCTTCGGCGACTCCACCGCCTTCACCGGTTCCGTCCACGACGCCGCGGCCTACGCCGGCACCATCGAGGTGCTGCGCACCGACCTGGACCTGCCGGCGTCCACGATCCTGCTCGGCCATTCCTTCGGCTCCATCGTCGCGGCCCTGCATGCCGCAGCGCATCCCGGCGCGTTTGCCCGTCTGGTGCTGGTCAACCCGATCTGCGAGCCCGCGCTCGAGGGCAGGCAGGCGCTGTTCTCCCGCCTGGCCGCCGGCTACTATGCCGCCGGGCGCATGCTCCCCGAACCGCTGGGGTTGGCCGTGCTGCGCAGCCGGCTGGTCGTGGACGTCATGTCGGCCATGATGGGCACGTCCGGCGACCCGGCCACTCGCGCGTATGTGGTGGACCAGCACCGGCGCTACTTCAGCCGCTTCGCCAACCGGAGCAGCCTGCAGGAGGCCTTCGCCTCCTCGATCCGCGACACGGTACGCGATGTCGCGCCGGAGATCGCGATGCCCACGATGCTGGTCGTCGGGGAGCTCGACGACCTCGGCTCGGTGCCCGGACAGTATGCGCTGGCCTCAGAGTTCCCGGATGCCCGGATCGAGGTGATCGCCGGCGTCGGCCACCTCATCCACTACGAACGTCCCGCGGAAGCCGCACGGTTCATCGAGGCGTTTCTTCTCAACTAGGCGAGAACTCCCCTAGAGAAGTCCCTGGGCGTCGACCCGGACGTTGACGACCGGATCGCGGTTGGCCGAGGACCGGGCCTTGACCCGGCGCAGCTCGGCGGTGACCGCGCCGCCCTGGCCGTAAGGGAAGAACAGCAGCCACCGGTGCACTCCGTCCTCCTCGATCACCGGGCCGGTCAGCCGGACCCCCTCATCGAGCTCCAAGGCGCCGGCGAACGCGTCCGCTGCGGTCGCCGGCCCGGACAGGGCGGCGGTGCGCACCGCGGGCGGCAACCCGAGATCACGGCGCAGGCCCAGCTCGCGTTCGGCGAAGCCGGCGGCGTCCCAGCGGACCAGGGCCTTGACCGGGTCCGAATCGGCGGCGGCGACCACCACGATGCCGCCCTCGCGGGACGGCTTGGCGAGGGAGGCCGCGGCCAGCCAGCGGTGGAGCACCTCCTCCCCGGTGCGCAGCTCGTCCCGGGCCAGCATGCGGTCCCCGTCGAGCAGCAGCACCGCCGCGTAGCCTCCCTCGGCGACCGGTTCGGCGCCCGGGGTGGCGACCACCAGCGACGGTGAGGAGGGAACGTTGCGCCGCGGGTGCTCGCCGGTGGCGCTGATGACCGGGACCTTCGGGAACGCCCGGCCCAGCTCCTCGGCCGTCCGGTCGGCCCCGATCGCGGCGGCCCGCAGCCGGTGGCCGCCACAGGTCTGGCAGGTCCAGCCCGGTGCCTTGCGCCCGCACCACCGGCACCCCGGCACGGAGCCCGACTGCTCCACGGCCAACGGGCCGGCGCATTCGGTGCAGCGCGCCGGTTCGCGACAGCGTTCGCAGCGCACCGCCGGGAGGAACCCGGTGCGGGCGACCTGGACCAGGACCGGCCCGTGCTCGAGCGCGCGGGAGGCGGTGGACCAGGCGATGCGCGGCAGGCGGGCGGCATGCAGGACCGGATCACGCTCCTGCTCGAAGGAGTCGGAGCTGGCGGTCACGCGGGGCGCCTGGGCGCGCAAGACCGGGCGCGGCGCGGCCAGCTCGGGCGCCCAACCGGTGAGCACCAGCCGCTGGGCCTCGGCGCTGCGGGAGCTGGAGGCGACGAGCAGGGCGCATCCGGTGTGCTGGGCCCGCAGCAACAGCACCTCGCGGGCATGCTGGTACGGCGCCCGCGGTTCGGCATGGCTGGAATCCTGGTCCTCCCACAGCACCACCAGGCCCAGGTCGTGGACCGGGGCGTAGGCGGCCGAACGGGTGCCGACGGCCACCCGGGCCTGCCCGCGGGCGATCCGCAGGAAGGCCCGGTAGCGGGGCGTCGCACCGTCCTCGGCGCTGAGCCGGGCCACGTTCGCCTCCCCCAGGGCGGCGACCAGTGTTGCGGCTGCCCGATCCAGGTCGCGGGCGTCGGGCACGACGACCAGGGCGCCGCGGCCCGACTCCAGGCACGCCGCCACCGCCTCGGCGACCAGCGCCGGCCAACTGCCGGGCTGGTTCGGGATGACGGTGAGCACCGCCCGGGGGGACCCGCCGGTGGCGAGGTTCCGCAGAAAGGAGGTGCCGCCGTCGTACTGGGACAGGCACGGCGACGGTTCCCCCGTGTTGGAGTCCGAGTTCGGGCCGGCAGGGGAGCCGGTTTCCGGCGGAAAGTCGGACACGTGGCCGTTGGACATGGCGGGCGGCACGGCGGACGACACCGTTTCGGTCTCGACCCGGGCCATGCGCGGGGGGATGGCCGAGCGGATGACGTCGGCGACGGTGCCGGCGTAGCGGGCGGCGACGGCCTGGCACAGGGTGAGCACGTCGTCGCGCAGCACGATCTCGGGCGAGACGACCTTGCCCAGCGGCTGCAGCTTCACGCCCGGCTCGGTCTCGGCGAGCCGGTCGACGAGGTAGCCGGCCAGTTCCTGCCCGCCGAAGCGGGCCCGGATCCGCACGCCCGGGACCGCGGCGGCGTCGAGTTCGGCCGGCACGAGGTAGTCGTAGAGCCGGTCCAGGTGGGGCACCTGGGTTTCGAGCAGGACCCGGGCCACCGGCAGCGTCGCGGCGGCGGTGATGCCTCCGGGCAGCGGCCCGCGGAGGTCGAAGCCCTGCAGCAGCGTGGGCTGCCCGGGTTCGTCCACGGACCGGTCCACCGGGGCCCCCTAGAGGTTGAAGTAGCTGCGCAACGCGTCGACGCGGGTGGTCTGCTCCCAAGTGAACCCGGGTTCCTCGCGGCCGAAGTGGCCGTGGGCTGCGGTGCGCTGGTAGATCGGGCGCTTGAGGTCCAGGTCCTCTATGATGCCCAGCGGGCGCAGGTCGAAGACCTCGTGGATGGCGTCGGCGATCCGGGCCGGGTCCACGGTCTCGGTGCCAAACGTCTCGACGTAGAGTCCGACCGGGCGGGCGACGCCGATCGCGTAGGCGACCTGGATCTCCGCCCGGCGGGCCAGGCCTGCGGCGACGACGTTCTTGGCGATCCAGCGCATGGCGTACGCGGCCGAGCGGTCGACCTTGGAGGGGTCCTTGCCGGAGAAGGCGCCGCCGCCGTGGCGGGCGAAGCCGCCGTAGGTGTCGACGATGATCTTGCGTCCGGTCAGCCCCGCGTCGCCGACGGGGCCGCCGATGATGAACGGGCCCGAGGGGTTCAGGATGATGCGGGTGTTGGAGACGTCCAGTTCGGTGCCCGCCAGCACGGGCGCCACGACCAGTTCCCGCAGGTCCGCGCGCAGCGCTTCGAGGTCCAGCTCGCGGGCGTGCTGGGCGGAGACCACGATGGTCTCCACGGACACCGGCGTGTTCCCGTCGTAGCCGATGGTGACCTGGGTCTTGCCGTCGGGGCGCAGCAGCGGCTGGGAGCCGTCCTTGCGGACCTGGGTGAGCTTCTCGGACAGACGCTGGGCCAGCCAGATCGGGGTGGGCATCAGCACGGGGGTCTCGTCGGAGGCGTAGCCGAACATGATGCCCTGGTCGCCGGCGCCCTGGGCGTCGCGCGGGTCCAGACCGGTGCCCTCGCGCATCTCCCAGGAGTTGAAGACGCCGTCGGCGATCTCCTGCGACTGCTGGCCGATGGAGACGGAGACGCCGCAGCGGGCCCCGTCGAAGCCGTTGGCCGAGGAGTCGTAGCCGATGTCCAGGATGGTCTGGCGGACCAGCTGCGGGATCTCGACGTATCCGGCGGTGGTGACCTCCCCGGCCACGTGGACGAGCCCGGTGGTGGTCAGCGTTTCCACGGCCACGCGCGAGTTCGGATCCTGGGTGAGCATGGCGTCGAGGATGGCGTCGCTGATCTGGTCGCAGATCTTGTCGGGATGGCCCTCCGTCACCGATTCGGAGCTGAACAGACGCAGGGCGGGATTCTGGGAAGTCACCCGCCCACTCTACCGGTTCAGGGCGTCGGCCAGCGCCGTGACAACGGCCTCGGCGACCTCGTCCTTGGTGCCGGCGACCTGGATTTCCGGGGCGTCGTCAGCGGAGAGGATGGTGACCGTGTTGTCCTCGGTGCCGAAGCCCAGCGTGGCCCCGACCTCGTTGACGACCAGCAGGTCGCACCCCTTGCGGGCCAGCTTGGCTCGGGCATGGTCCATGACCGAACCCTCGTCGTCGCCCGTTTCCGCGGCGAATCCGACGATCACCGCCGGGGAGGAGGCGGGATCCCCGCGGCGCCGGTCGACCAGCCCGGCCAGGATGTCGGGGTTGCGCACGAGGGTCAGCGTGGGGGCGCCGTCGTCGCCCTTCTTCTTGATCTTGGAGCCGGCATAGTTGGCCGGGCGGAAGTCCGCGACGGCGGCCGCCATGACGACGGCGTCCGCCCCCTCACAGGCGGCGGTGACCGCGTCGCGCAACTGCAGTGCGGTGGAGGCCGTGCTCAGTTCGACGCCGGCGGGGACGTCGGTCTCCAGGTGGGCGGCGACCAGCCGCACGGTGGCCCCGGCGGCGAGGGCGGCACGGGCGATGGCGGTGCCCTGCTTGCCGGAGGAGCGGTTGCCCAGGAAGCGGACCGGGTCCAGCGGTTCGCGGGTGCCCCCGGCCGAGACGACGACGGTGCGCCCCGTCAGGGGCAGGCCGGGCCGCCTGGAGGTGCCGTGGCCGGCGACGTCGAGCAGGCGTTGCGCGGCGGCGAACAGGTCCTGCGGGTCCGGTAGGCGGCCGGGGCCGGAGTCCTTGCCGGTCAGTCGGCCGACGTCGGGGTCGATGACGGTGATGCCGCGCGAGCGCAGCGTGGCGATGTTGGCGGTGGTGGCGGGGTTGTCCCACATCTCGGTGTGCATCGCCGGGGCGACCATGACCGGGGCGCGGCTGGCCAGCACCGTGTTGGTGAGCAGGTCGTTGGCCATCCCCGCGGCCAGGCGGGCCAGCAGGTCCGCGGTGGCCGGGGCGATGACGACCAGGTCCGCCTCCTGGCCGAGGCGGACGTGGTTGACGTCCTCGACGGCCTCGAAGACTCCGGTGTGCACGGGTCGGCCCGAGAGGGCCTCCCAGGTCGCCCGGCCGACGAACTGCAGCGATGCCTCGGTGGGCACCACGTCGACGTGCCGGCCGGACTCCTTAAACAACCGCAGCAGCGCCGCGACCTTGTAGGCGGCGATGCCGCCGCCTACTCCAAGGACGATGCGCTGCTGGGCCGTCACGGCGTCGGTGCTACTCGGCCGTCTCGGCGGCGATCGGGTTGACCTGCAGTAGCCCCTCGTTGATTTCGCGCAGGGCGATGGAGAGCGGCTTCTCGTTCAGCTGGGTGTCGACCAGCGGGCCCACGTACTCGAACAGGCCCTCGTGCAGCTGCGAGTAGTAGGCGTTGATCTGGCGCGCGCGCTTGGCCGAGTTGATGACCAGGGCGTACTTCGAATCGGTGGTGGTCAGCAGCTCGTCGATCGGCGGGTTGATGATGCCTTCAAGGTTCGTGGACACGAATCCTCCAAATTCTGTGTGGTGTTCGTCGGTGCCGGCGGGTACTGCCTACCGCTGGTGCGGTGTCAGCCCCATGTGGGAAACCAGCTCGTCGGCTGCACGCTGGATGTCGTCATTCACGATGGTGACGTCGAATTCCTTCTCGGCAGCAAGTTCCAGTTTAGCGGTATCGAGACGTCTTTGCTGTTCCTCCGCCGATTCGGTGCCGCGCCCGATGAGGCGCCGGACCAGTTCGTCCCAGCTCGGAGGCGCCAGGAAGACGAATTTCGCCTCCGGCATCGACTCCTTGACCTGGCGTGCACCCTGCAGGTCGATCTCCAGCAGCACGCTGCGCCCGGCCGCGACGGCCTCCTGGACCTTGGTGCGGATGGTGCCGTAGCTGTTGCGCCCGTGGACGACCGCCCATTCGAGCATGTCTCCGGCTGCCACGAGCTCCTGGAAGGCCTCCGGGCCGACGAAGAAGTAGTGCACGCCGTCCTGTTCGCCGGGCCGCGGATCGCGGGTCGTGGCCGAGACGGACAGCCAGACCTCCGGGTAGTGGTCGCGGATGTAGGTCGAGATGGTGCCCTTTCCCACGGCGGTGGGGCCGGCGAGAACGGTGACTGTCGGGTGGCTGGAAGCCGGCATGGTGTCCTTTGTTACTTTTTTGCGTGCGGCGGCGTGTCGGCGAAGTGGGCCAGCAGGGCGGCCTGCTGCTTGCGGCCCAGGCCGCGCAGCCGGCGGTTCGCCGAGATGCCGATGCGTTCCATCAGTGCCGCGGCCCTGACCGTTCCGACGCCGGGCACCGACTCGAGCAGGTCGGCGACGCGCAAGCGCCCGACTGCCTCGTCGGTCCGGGCCAGTTCTAGCAGGTCCGCGATCCCGAGTTTGCCGCTGCCGAAGTCGTTCTTCACTTCGGCCCGGCGGGTCCGCGAGACCAGGGCCTTGGCCCGCGCCTTGGCGCGGTCCTCCTCCGATAATGACTTCAAAACCATAGCGTAATCCCCTGCCGGCTAGGAATCGGTCGTGACTAGGCACCACACGCCATCTTCGACGACGTGATCCGAACCTAGCGAACCCGGGCACCGGGCGCAATGGCGCGGTGCCCGCCGGCTTCAGGAACGCAGGTCCCCCTGCACCCGCGCCGCGGCGTCCCGCAGGGACCGCTCCGTGGGTCCGTGGCGGAGGATGTCGCGGCTGGACGTGGGTACCAGCTGGTCCCAGACGGGCCCGAACGCGGCCCGCAGGTCCGCGGCCGTGGCGCCTTGGGCCCCCAGCCCGGGGGCGAGGATCGGCGCGTGGCTGGCCGCCAGGTCGATGCCCAGGTCCCGCAGGGCCGGGCCGACGGTGGCGCCGATGACCAGGCCGGTGGACCCGAAGGGGGTGGCGTCGCCGTTCTCGGCACCGGCGGCCTCCACGATGGACCGGGCCACCGAGGCCGCTCCCCCGACGTGCTGGACGCCGGCGCCCTCCGGGTTGGAGGTCAGCCCGAGGACGAAGACGCCGCGCCCCGTCCGTGCGGCCGCATCCAGCGCCGGGCGCAGCGACCCGAAGCCCAGGTAGGGGCTCAGGGTCACCGCGTCGGCGGCCAACGGCGAACCGTCGGCGAGCCAGGCGTCGGCGTAGGCGGCCATGGTGGAGCCGATGTCCCCGCGCTTGGCGTCGGCCAGGGACAGCAGCGACGCCTCGGCGCAGGCGGCCAACGTCCTCTCCAGCGCCGCGATCCCGGCGGAACCATGGCGTTCGAACAGGGCGACCTGCGGTTTGACCATCGCCACCCGCCCGGCCATCGCCTCCACCACGGTCAGCGCGAACCGCTCCACCCCGGATGCGTCATCGGGCAGCGACCAGTCGGCGAGCAGCCCCGGGTGGGGGTCGATGCCCACGCAGAGCGGGCCGTGCTCGGCCATCGCCCGCGCCAGGCGGGTGCCGAACGGATCCCGCGTGCCGCCGTCGTGCCCTGGAGCTCTGGAACCGGGTGCCATGGTTCAGGCCCCCGCGCGGGAGGCGTTGAGGCGTTCGGCGTGCTCCTGCAGGCTGGTGACCGACCATTCGAATTCGCGCATCGCCTGGATGGCCTGGATGGCCGCCCCAAATTCGGCGACCGTGGTGATCACCGGGGTGCCGACCGAGGTGGCCGCCGCCCGGATCTCGTAGCCGTCGCCGCGGGCGTCTCCGCCGGAGGGCGTGTTCAGGATCATGTCGATCTTGCCGTCGGTGATCAGGTCGGTGATCGTCGGGTCGCCCTCCTCGGCGCCCTCGCGGACCTTGCGGACCACGGTGGCGGTGATGCCGTTGCGGCGCAGGACCTCGGCGGTGCCGCCGGTGGAGACGATCTCGAAGCCCAGGTCGGCCAGGTGCTTGACCGGCAGCACGATCGAGCGCTTGTCCCGGTTGGCGACCGAGACGAAGACGCGGCCGCCGGTGGGCAGCGGCGAGTTCGACGCGGCCTGGCTCTTGGCGAAGGCGGTGTCGAAGTACTTGTCGATGCCCATCACCTCGCCGGTGGAGCGCATCTCCGGGCCGAGCAGCGAATCGACGACCTTCCCCTCCGGGGTGCGGAAGCGGGCGAAGGGCAGCACGGCCTCCTTCACCGAGACCGGGCAGTCGGCCGGCAGCTGGGATCCGTCGCCGGTGGCCGGCAGCAGGTGGTGCACGTCGCGCAGCTCGGCGATGGACACGCCGGTGCCGATCAGGGCGGCCCCCTTGGCCAGCTGGACGCCGGTGGCCTTGGAGACGAACGGGACGGTCCGCGAGGCGCGCGGGTTGGCCTCGATCACGTAGAGCACGTCGGAGGCCAGGGCGAACTGGATGTTGATCAGTCCGCGCACCCCGACGCCCTTCGCGATCGCCAGGGTGGCCTCGGCGACCCGGGCCTGCACGTCGGTGCCCAGGGTGATCGGGGGCAGCACGCAGGCGGAGTCGCCGGAGTGGATGCCGGCCTCCTCGATGTGCTCCATGATGCCGCCGACGTAGATGTCGGTGCCGTCGTAGAGGGCGTCGACGTCGATCTCGATGGCGTCCTCGAGGAAGCGGTCCACCAGCACCGGGTGGTCCTCGGTGATCTCGGTGGCGTGGGCGATGTAGCGCTCCAGGTTGGGCTCGTCGTAGACGATCTCCATGCCGCGTCCGCCCAACACATAGGAGGGGCGGACCAGCACGGGGTAGCCGATCTCGTCGGCGATCTTCTTCGCGTCCTCGAAGGAGACGGCGGTGCCGTTCTTCGGGGAGATGAGCCCGCCCTCCTCCAGCACGCGGGCGAAGGCGCCGCGGTGTTCGGCCAGGTCGATGGCCTCCGGCGAGGTGCCCAGGATCGGCACGCCGGCGTCGGCGAGCTCCTGCGCGAGCTTCAGCGGGGTCTGGCCGCCGAGCTGGACGAAGACCCCGAGCACTCCCCCGGTCTCCTGTTCGGCGTGGATGACCTCCAGCACGTCCTCGAGCGTGAGCGGCTCGAAGTACAGGCGGGTGGAGACGTCGTAGTCGGTGGAGACGGTCTCCGGGTTGCAGTTGACCATGACGGTCTCGTAGCCGGCCTCGCGCAGCGCCATGGTGGCGTGGACGCAGGAGTAGTCGAACTCGATGCCCTGCCCGATCCGGTTCGGACCCGAGCCCAGGATGATCACCGAGGGCTTCTCGTGGGCCTCGACCTCGGTCTCCTCGTCGTAGGAGGAGTAGTGGTAGGGCGTGTAGGCGGCGAATTCGGCGGCGCAGGTGTCGACCGTCTTGTAGACCGGGCGGACGCCGAGCGCGTGGCGGACCCCGCGCACGACCGCCTCCGGGGTGTGGGTCAGCGCGCCGATCTGCTCGTCGGAGAAGCCGTGGCGCTTGGCCAGGCGCAGCACGTCCTCGGTGAGGGCGCCCGCGGTGCGGATCTGCTCGGCGACCTCGTTGATCAGCACCAGCTGGTCCAGGTACCACGGGTCGATGGACGTGGCCTCGTAGGTCTCCTCGATGGAAGCCCCGCCCAGCAGCGCCTGCTGGACCATCGCCAGCCGGCCGGTGGAACCGACTCGGCTGCGGGCCAGCAGGCCCGGGACCTCGAGCGGGTCCGGGGCGGTGAAGGTCAGTTGGGCGTCGCGCTGCTCGAGCGAGCGCAGGGCCTTCTGCAGCGCCTCGGTGAAGTTGCGCCCGATGGCCATGGCCTCGCCGACGGACTTCATGGTGGTGGTCAGCGTCGGGTCGGCGGCCGGGAACTTCTCGAAGGCGAAGCGCGGGACCTTCACGACGACGTAGTCCAGGGTGGGCTCGAAGCTCGCCGGGGTCTTGCGCGTGATGTCGTTGGGGATCTCATCGAGCGTGTAGCCCAGCGAGAGCTTGGTGGCGATCTTGGCGATGGCGAAGCCGGTGGCCTTCGAGGCCAGCGCCGAGGAGCGGGAGACGCGCGGGTTCATCTCGATGACGACGACGCGGCCGGTGTCCGGTTCGATGGCGAACTGGATGTTGCAGCCGCCGGTGTCCACGCCCACCTCGCGGATGACCGCGATGGAGATGTCGCGCAGCTTCTGGTATTCGCGGTCCGTCAAGGTCATCGCCGGGGCGACGGTGATCGAGTCGCCGGTGTGCACGCCGACCGGGTCGAAGTTCTCGATGGAGCACACGACGACGACGTTGTCGTTCTTGTCGCGCATCATCTCCAGCTCGTATTCCTTCCAGCCCAGGATGGACTCCTCCAGGAGCACCTCCGAGGTCGGCGAGTACTGGATGCCGGCGCCGGCGATGCGGCGCAGGTCGGTGGCGTTGTAGGCCATGCCGGAGCCCAGCCCGCCCATGGTGAAGGAGGGGCGCACGACGACGGGGTAGTTCAACTGCTCGACGGCGGCGAACGCCTCGTCCATCGAATGCACGATGATCGACTTCGCCGACTCGGCACCACAGCGTTCGACGACGCCCTTGAACTTCTCGCGGTCCTCGCCGAGCTCGATGGCCTCGATGTTGGCACCGATGAGCTCGACGTTGTAGCGCTGCAGGGCCCCCGACTTGTCCAGGGCGATGGCGGTGTTCAGGGCGGTCTGCCCGCCCAGGGTGGGCAGGATGGCGTCCGGGCGCTCCTTGGCGATGATCTTCTCGACGACCTCGGGGGTGATCGGTTCGATGTAGGTCGCGTCGGCGAACTCCGGGTCGGTCATGATGGTGGCCGGGTTGGAGTTCACCAGGATGACCCGCAGGCCCTCCTCACGCAGCACGCGCAGCGCCTGGGTGCCGGAGTAGTCGAATTCGGCGGCCTGGCCGATGACGATCGGGCCCGACCCGATGACCAGGACTGACTTGAGGTCTTCGCGCTTGGGCATTAGTTCCCTTCCTGGGAGGTCGTGGTGGTGGCGCCGTGGGCGGCCATCAGGTCGATGAAGCGGTCAAAGAGGTAGGCGGAATCGTGGGGTCCTGCAGCGGCCTCGGGGTGGTACTGGACGGAGAAGGCCGGCAGGTCCAGGCAGCGCAGGCCCTCCACGACGTTGTCGTTGAGCGAGATGTGCGAGACCTCCACGCGCCCGTACCTGGACTCGGGTGCCTCGTGCGCCCCGTCGCGGGGCGCGTCCACCGCGAACCCGTGGTTCTGGCTGGTGATCTCCACCTTGCCGGTGGCCAGGTCCATGACCGGCTGGTTGATCCCCCGGTGCCCGTAGGGCAGCTTGTAGGTGCCGAAGCCCAGCGCGCGGCCCAGGATCTGGTTGCCGAAGCAGATCCCGAAGAACGGGATCCGTGCGTCGAGCACCCGGCGCAGCGTGGCGATCTGGTCGTCTGCGGTGGAGGGGTCCCCGGGGCCGTTGGAGAGGAAGACGCCGTCGGCACCGGTGGCGGTGATCTGCTCGAAGGTGGAGGCGGCCGGCAGCACGTGGACGCGGATCCCGCGTTCGGCGAACCGGACCGGGGTCATGCCCTTCAGGCCCAGGTCGATGGCGGCGACGCTGAAGCGCGGTTCACCGGTCCAGCCGTGCGCGGAGGGCTCGACAGTGTAGGCGGCATCGACGCTGACCTCCTCGGCGAGCCGGGCGCCGGCCATCGGCGCCTGGCCGGTGACCTGGGCGAGCAGTTCGGCGTCGGCGGCGCGGGCCGCGTCCCCGGAGAAGATGCCGGCCTTCATGGCCCCGCGCTCGCGCAGGTGGCGGGTGATGGCCCGGGTGTCCACGCCCTGGATGCCGACGACGCCCTGGCGGGCCAGCTCGTCGTCCAGGGTGCCTTCGGAGCGCCAGTTCGACGGGCGGCGGGCGGCGTCGCGCACGATGTAGCCGGCGACCCAGATGCGGCGGGATTCGTTGTCCGCCTCGTTCACTCCGGTGTTGCCGATGTGCGGCGCGGTCTGCACGACCAACTGCCGGGCGTAGGACGGGTCGGTGATGGTCTCCTGGTATCCGGTCATCCCGGTCGCGAACACGGCTTCGCCCAGCGCCGTGCCGCCGGCGCCGTAGGCGCGGCCGCGGAACGTGCGCCCGTCCTCCAGGACCAGTACTGCGGGTTCGGTGGTCGTCATCGCGCTCATTCGTTGTCCTTCTTCGGTGCTGTGTGGTCATCGGCCGGCGCGGGGGCGCCGGTTCCGGGGAGCAGTGCTTCGATGGCCGCCACGAGGGCGGTCATGTCCTGGGCCCGTCGGGGTCGGAAGCCGGTGTCCAGGTGGTGTGTCCCCAGGCGCCAGCCCAGGACCAGCAGTCCGCCGGCCTCGACGAACTTGCCGGCCATGCCGGCCTCGCGGCGCACCGATTCCAGGTCGGCCGCCGGGAGGAAGACGTCGGGTGCGCCGCTGCGGGTGAACAGCGCCCCCTCGGGGTGGACGGTCAGGATGGCGGTGGATTTCATGCCCAGGCCGTGGACGCCGATCCGGTCCAACCAGTCCCCCGCCGTCGTCGTGGAGACGTATTGCCCGGCGGCTTCGGCGACCGGGGTGGACAGGTCCTCGGGGACGGCCGGCGGGGTGGCGACGTCGGCCTGGCGCCCCTGGCGGTGCCGCCAGCCCACACGCATCAGCGCGATGGCCACGGCGGCGACGACGACGATCCCGATGAGGTAGGGGGCGTATTCGTTCACGAGGCGGCCCCGGTGTAGGCGAGGGGGGTGTTCAGGGCGCCGTCGAGCACGGTGGGGTGGCCGCGGAAGAACGTGGCGCGGACGCTGCCGGGCAGTTCCATGCCGGCGAAGGGCGAGTTGCGGCCCTTGGTGGCCATCTGCTCCGGCCTGACCGTCCAGCGGGCCGAGGGATCCACGAGGATGAGGTTCGCCGGCTCGCCGGCGGCCAGCGGGCGCCCCTGGTCCTCCAGCCGGCCGATCACCGCCGGGGTCGCGGAGGTGATCCGGGCGACATCGTCCCAGCCGATCAGGCCCGTGTCGACCATCGTGTGCTGCACGACGGAGAGCGCCGTTTCCAGCCCGGTCATCCCCATGGCCGCCTGCGCCCATTCGCAGTCCTTGGCCTCGGAGGGGTGCGGGGCGTGGTCGGTGCCGATGACGTCGATGGTGCCGTCGGCCAGCCCGGCCCGCAGCGCCAGGACGTCGGCCTCGCGGCGCAGCGGCGGGTTGACCTTGTAGACCGGGTCGTAGCTGCGCACCAGCTCGTCGGTGAGCAGCAGGTGGTGGGGGGTGGCCTCGGCGGTGACGTCGATGCCGAGGGACTTGGCCCAGCGGATGATCTCCACCGATCCCGCGGTGGAGACGTGGCAGACGTGCAGGCGCGATCCGACGTGCTGGGCCAGCAGCACGTCCCGGGCGATGATCGACTCCTCGGCCACCGCAGGCCAGCCGGCCAGGCCCAGCACCGCGGAGACCTCCCCCTCGTTCATCTGGGCGCCCTCGGTCAGCCGGGGCTCCTGGGCGTGCTGGGCGATGACCCCGTCGAATGCCTTGACGTACTCGAGGGCACGGCGCATCAGCACCGGGTCCCAGACGCACATGCCGTCGTCGGAGAAGACCCGGACCCGTGCCCGGGAGTCGGCCATCGCCCCGAGCTCGGACAACTGCGTGCCGGCCAGACCGACGGTGACGGCCCCGACGGGGCGCACGTCGACCCAGCCGCTGCGCTGGCCCAGGTTGTGCACCTGCTCCACGACGCCCGCGGTGTCGGCGACCGGGGTGGAGTTGGCCATGGCATGCACCGCGGTGAATCCGCCGCGCGCCGCCGCCTGCGTGCCGGTCTCGACGGTTTCGGCGTCCTCGCGGCCGGGCTCGCGCAGGTGGGTGTGCAGGTCGACCATGCCGGGCAGGGCGATCAGCCCGGTGGCGTCGATGACCTCGGCGGTCGCGGCCGCGGCGTGGGTGGAGGCCGCGGTCCCGGTGGCGACGATGGTCCCGCCGTCCAGCAGCAGGTCGGTGGCGGCGCCGCCGGCGAGGGCGGCACCGCGGATCAGGTAGGTGGTGGTGCTCATGTGGTTCTCGATTCTCAGAGGGCGCCGGGACGCTGCGGGTCCGCGGACAGCAGGAGGTACAGGACGGCCATGCGCACGGCGACGCCGTTGGAGACCTGGTCCAGGACGGTGGAGCGCGGCGAATCGGCGGCGGCAGAGGAGATCTCCAGCCCGCGGTTCATCGGCCCGGGGTGCAGGATCACGGTCTCGCGGCCGGGCTGGGTGTCCAGGGCTGCCAGCCGGGCGTCGTCGAAGCCCCAGCGGCGGGAGTATTCGCGGGCGCTGGGGAAGAACGAGGCGTGCTGGCGCTCCCCCTGGATGCGCAGCATCATCACCGCGTCGATCCCCCCGGCCAGCGTGGCATCCAGGTCGTAGCTGATCGTGCACGGCCAGGAGCCGGAGCCGACGGGCAGCAGGGTCGGCGGGGCGACCATCGTCACCTCGGCGCCCAGGGTGCGCAGCAGCCACAGGTTGGAGCGGGCGACCCGGGAGTGCAGGATGTCCCCCACGATCGCCACCCGCATCCCGGCCAGGTCCGATCCGGTCGATGCCACGCCGCGGACGGCGGACCAGTGGTTGCGCAGCGTGAAGGCATCCAGCAGTGCCTGGGTCGGGTGTTCGTGCGTGCCGTCCCCGGCGTTGACGACGGGCGCGTCGATCCAGCCGGCGGCGGCCAGCCGGGCGGGGGCCCCGGAGGAGCCGTGCCGGATGACCACGCCGTCGGCGCCGATGGCCTTGAGCGTCTGGGCGGTGTCCTTCAGGGACTCGCCCTTGGAGACCGAGGAGCCCTTCGCCGAGAAGTTGATGACGTCCGCCGAGAGCCGCTTGGCGGCGGCCTCGAAGGAGATCCGGGTCCGGGTGGAGTCCTCGAAGAAGAGGTTGACCACGGTGCGTCCGCGCAGGGCCGGGAGTTTCTTGACCTCGCGGGTGCCCACGGCCACCATGTCCTCGGCGATGTCCAGGATGCGGATGGCGTCCTCGCGGGCCAGGTCGGCGGTGGAGAGCAGGTGCCTCATGGCTGCCCCACGATCACGACGTCGTTGACGGGCACGCCGTTCTCGCTGTCGATTTCGCCCACCCGCACCCTGACCTTCTCCGAGGCGGCGGTGGGCAGGTTCTTGCCGACGTGGTCGGCGCGGATCGGCAGTTCGCGGTGGCCGCGGTCCACCAGCACGGCCAGCCGCACGATCCGGGGCCGGCCCAGGTCGGACAGCGCGTCCAGTGCGGCGCGGATGGTGCGCCCGGAGTAGAGCACGTCGTCGACCAGGACCACGACCTTGCCGTCGATGCCACCGGCCGGCAGCCGCGTCGGCGCCGGGGTGCGGGTGGTCGAATGGCGCAGGTCGTCCCGGTACATGGTGATGTCGAGTTGGCCGGTGATGGCCGCCGGGTCGGTGCCGGGTTCGGCGCGGGCGATGCGCTCCGCGAGCCGCTGGGCCAGGGGGAAGCCGCGGGAGGGGATGCCCAGCAGGACCAGGTCCCGGGTTCCCTTGTTGGCTTCGATGATTTCGTGCGCGATGCGGGTGAGCACGCGCGAGATGTCGGCTTCGGAGAGAACTGTACGAACGCTGGCGGGTCCGGTGGGCCCGGATCCCTGGGTGGCGCCGAATGTTTCCATGATGCCGCCTCCTTCCCCGCCTCACTGGACGGAATTTAAAGGGTGACTGCCCGCTCAAAATTATCACAGGACGACGGCGGTGCCTCAGTCGTGCCGCGGGCCCCGGGTAATGCGACGGCACTGTGACGGAAGGTGCGTGATCTGGGCCACCGGGGACGCCGGATGCCGGCGCGGACGGGCCTGACTATGCTGATCCCATGAGCGCATACCCACCCGGGGATCCGCGGAGGCACGGCACGGATCCTTCCGCTCCGCTCACCCCCGCCTGGCCCCGCGACGAGCCGGCAGTCGATGGCTGGCTGGCCGCCCGCCTGGCCAAGGCGAGGCCCCCGCGCCGCTACAGCCCGGGCCTGGTCGTCGTGGCGGTCCTCAGCGTGCTGCTGCTGCTCGGCGTCGCGATCTGGCTGGGCTCCGTGCTGGGCACCGGGACGCTGTTTGTCGTCGGGCTGCTGGCGTTGTTCCCGCTGGCGGTGTGCCTGGTCGCGCTGCGGTGGGTGGACCGGTGGGATCCGGAGCCGCGGCTGGCGTTGTGGTGCGCCTTCGCCTGGGGCGCCGGTGCCTCCATCGCCGGGAGCCTGATCTTCGGGGAGGCCTTCGGCAAGGCCTTCGCGGCGCTGGCCGCCGCCACCGGCCCCGACCTGTTCAGCGCGGTCGTCCAGGCCCCCATCGTCGAGGAGACGATGAAGGGCATCGGGGTGTTGTTGATCTTCGCCGTGGCCCGTTCCCACTTCGACGGCCCCGTGGACGGCATCGTCTACGGCGGCACGATTGCCGCGGGGTTCGCGTTCACGGAGAACATCCTCTACTTCTCCGACGCCTACTCCGAGGCCGGGACGGCGATGGTCCAGGTGTTCGTCCTGCGCGGGCTGTTCTCGCCGTTCGCCCACGTGATGTTCACCGCCTGGACCGGCTTCGCCCTGGGGCTGGCGGCCCAACGCGGTGCGCGCCGACTCTGGCCGGTCTACTTCCTGCTGGGACTGCTGCCGGCCATGATCGGGCACTTCTTGTGGAACGGCGGCATGGGGCTGATCTTCCAGGACTTCTGGACGTTCTACCTGCTGCTGCAGGTCCCGCTGTTCGTCAGCGCCGTCATCGCCGTGCTGCTGCTGCGGCGGGCCGAGCGCCGGCTGTTCAGCCGCAGGCTCGGCGACTATGCCGAGGCCGGATGGTTCAGCCCGGAGGAGGTCGCCATGTTCTCCACGCGCAACGGACGCCGGCAGGCCGCCGGCTGGGCGGCAGCCACCGGGAGGCGACGGACGATGCGCGGTTTCACCCGGACGGCGGTGCGCCTGGCGGCCACCCGCAACCAGATCATCTCCGGTACCCGGCGCGAGGCCGCCCTGCGCGACGAGGCCAGGCTGCTGGCCCTGATCCTGCGGTACCGCACGGCCCTGACCGGCAGCCCGGAGACCCCGGGCGTGGTCTGAACGGTGCCGGCACGCACGAACGGGTGCCTCCCCCGCGTGGGGGAGGCACCCGTCGTCGTCCTCGGTCGTTCCCGGCAGTGCCGGGCGGAGCTCAGGCCAGCAGCGTCGGCTTGAGCTGCTGGATGCGGCCGAGCAGGCCGTTGATGAATTCCGGCGAGTCATCGGTGGAGAAGACCTGGGCCGTCGCCACGGCCTCGGCCACGGCGACCGCGTCGGGGACATCGTCGTTGTACAGCAGTTCCCACGTGCCCAGGCGCAGGATGGTCCGGTCCACGGACGGCATGCGGTCCAGCGTCCACCCCTTGGCATAGGTGCTGAGGATCTCGTCGATCCGTTCACCATGGGCCATGACCCCCTCGATCAACGTCAACGTGTACTCGTTGACGGTGATGTCGGTGGTCTCACGGCGCAACCTCATCGCCTCCAGGGGCGAGACGTCGCGCTGTTCGGCCTCGAACAGGACGTCCAGCGCCCGTCGCCGGGCCTTGGTGCGGGCACTCACTAGTTGACACGTCCCAGGTAATCGCCGGTGCGGGTGTCGACCTTGACCTTGGTGCCCTGTTCCAGGAAAAGAGGGACCTGGATCTCGAATCCGGTCTCCACGGTGGCCGGCTTCGTGCCGGCGGAGGAGCGGTCGCCCTGCAGGCCAGGCTCGGTGTAGGTGATCTCCAGGGTCACGGACGGGGGCAGTTCCACGTAGAGGACGGCGCCCTCGTGCATGGCGATGGTGACCATCTCGGATTCGAGCAGGAAGTTCGACGCATCGCCGACGACCTTGCCCTCGACCGTGAGCTGGTCGTAGTCGGAGGTGTTCATGAACACGTAGTCCGCGCCGTCCTGGTACAGGTACTGGTAGTCGCGGCGGTCCACGGTGGCGGTCTCGATCTTCAGGCCGGCGTTGAAGGTCTTGTCCACGGTCTTGCCGGAGAGCACGTTGCGCATCTTGGTGCGGACGAAGGCGCCGCCCTTTCCGGGCTTGACGTGCTGGAACTCGGTGATGGTCCACAGCTGGCCGTCGATCTTCAGGACCGTGCCGTTCTTGATGTCGTTGGTCGTAGCCACGGGTACTCTCTCTGTTCAGTCCCGGTCCGGGCCCGTCACCGCGGTATCCAGCGGTGCGGCGGTCCAGGTCGCAATTGTCAAAAAACCATAGCCATTCTAGCGCACGGCCGCGGCCCTGGCCTGCGCCGCCTCGAGGGACCGGCGCGAGATCTCGATGCGGAAGGGCTCGTCGTCGGCCGCGGTGCGCAATTCGAGGGCGAGGCGGAACCGGGTCACGGCGGCGTGGTAGTCGCCGACGGTGAAGTACAGGACGCCGAGCTGCTGTTGCAGGACCGCCTCGTGGTCGGTGTCCTTGAACTCGTCGATGAGGCTGCGCAGCCGCTTGATGGCACGCTCCGGGTCGCCGCTGGCGCGCACGACGTCGGCATCGACGACGCGCATCGGGAAGTTCTGCGGGTCGGCCAGCCGGGTTTCGGTGACCAGCTCCGCGGCGGCGCCGACATCGCCGCGGGCCACCTCGATCATGACCTGTTCGACGGGGTTCGCCGTGGCGAAGGCCCCGCGTGCCGCGTCCTCGTCGACGACCTGCGCCAGCAGCGTGTCCGGGTCGATGGACAGTCCCGGGATGCCGGTGGCGATCCAGTCGGTGGGGGTGCTCATTCGGCGATCTCCTGGTAGGCGGCGAACAGCAGCGAGGTGTCGGGCACCTCGAGCATGCCCGGCTTGGCCAGGTCGTCGAGGACGACGAAGCGCAGCAGGTCGCCGCGGGCCTTCTTGTCCCGGCGCATCCCGTCCAGCAGGGCGGCCCAGCGGTCCCTGCGGTAGGTCACCGGAAGGCCCAGGGAGGCGAGGATGTCACGGTGGCGGTCGGCCAGGGCGTCGCTGATGCGGCCCATGGAACGGGCCAGCTCGGCGGCGAAGACCAGGCCGATGGAGACGGCCGCGCCGTGGCGCATCTGGTAGCGCTCGGCCAGCTCGATCGAGTGGGCCAGGGTGTGGCCGTAGTTCAGGAATTCCCGTTGGCCGGACTCGCGCAGGTCCGCGGAGACGACCCGCGCCTTCACGGCGATGGACCGTTCGATGATCTCGCGCAGCTCGGGCGTGCCCGCGGTGGAGGCCGCCTGCGGGTCGGCCTCGATGATCTCCAGGATGCGCGGATCGGCGATGAAGCCGCATTTGACGGACTCGGCCAACCCGGTGACCAGCTCGTTCGGGGGCAGGGTCGCCAGGGCGTCGAGGTCCACGAGCACGCCGGCCGGGGGGTGGAAGGCGCCGACGAGGTTCTTGCCCTCGGCGGTGTTGATGCCCGTCTTGCCGCCGACCGCCGCGTCGACCATGCCCAGCAGGCTGGTGGGCACGTGCACGACCTTGACGCCGCGCAGCCAGGTGGCGGCGACGAAGCCGGCCAGGTCGGTCACCGCGCCGCCGCCGACCGCGACGATGGCATCGGAGCGGGTGAAGTCGTTCTGGCCCAGCACCTTCCAGCAGAAGGAGGCCACCTCGATGTGCTTGCCTTCCTCGGCGTCGGGGATCTCCGCGGTCATCGCGGTGAATCCGGCGGCCTCCAGGTCCGATTTCACGGTGTCCCCGGTGCTGCGCAGGGCCCGCGGGTGGATGATCATGACCTTGCGGACGCGTTCACCGAGCAGGTCCGGCAACTCCCCCAGCAGGCCCCCGCCGACGACGACATCGTAGTTCTGCTCGGGGGCCGAACCCGTGATGGAGATCCGGGTCGAAGCGCTGCTCATGTGGTGATGCCTCCAGTGGTTGATGCACGACGCCGGTAGGCGCCGAGGATGTTCTCTGCCAGTTCGGCCACGGTTCCGGTGCGGGCGTCGACGGTGACGGTCGCGCATTCGCGGTAGTGGGCCTCGCGTGCCGTGAAGATCTGGACCCAGCGGTCCAGCGGGTTGCCTTCCAGGAGCGGACGGCCCGGGGCGCCGGCGATGCGTGAGCCGACGGTCTCCAGATCGGTTTCGAGGTAGACCGTGTATCCCGCGCGGAGCAGTTCGCGGTTCCCCTCGCCGAGCACCGCCCCTCCCCCGGTGGCGATGACTGCCGGTTCAGGGCGGGCTGCGGCGGCCCGCAGGGCCTCCGCCTCCAGGGCGCGGAAGGCCGGTTCGCCGCCCGCGGCGAAGATGTCGGCGATGCTTCCGTGGGAGGCGATGACCTCGGCGTCGGTGTCGATGAACGCGACGCCGAGCCGGGCCGCCAGTTGGCGTCCGACGACGGACTTGCCGGTGGCCATGGGGCCGATCAGGAAGATGTCTGCAGACATCAGGGGCGGCCCGTTCCCAGCTCCGCGGGGATGGCGGCCAGGTAGGCCTCCAGGTTCCGCCGGGTCTCCTCCAGGGAGTCCCCGCCGAACTTCTCCGCCACGGCGTCGGCGAGGACCAGGGCGACCATCGCCTCGGCGACGACTCCTGCCGCCGGGACCGCGCAGACGTCGGAGCGCTGGTGGTGGGCGGTGGTCGCCTCGCCGGTGGCGACGTCGACGGTGCGCAGGGCCCGCGGAACGGTCGCGATCGGCTTCATCGCGGCGCGCACGCGCAACGGATCACCGATGCTCATGCCTCCCTCGATGCCACCGGCCCGGTTGGAGGCGCGCCGGATCGTGCCATCGTCATCGCGGAGGATCTCGTCGTGGGCTGCAGACCCGCGACGCGCCGCGGTGAGGAAGCCGTCCCCGACCTCCACGCCCTTGATGGCCTGGATGCCCATGAGCGCGGCGGCCAGCCGGCCGTCGAGGCGGCGGTCCCAGTGCACGTAGGAACCGAGTCCCGAGGGCAGGTTGTAGGCGATGACCTCCACGATGCCGCCGAGTGTCTCGCCGTCCTTGTGGGCGGCGTCGACCTCCGAGACCATCGCGTCGGAGGTGTCGCGGTCGAAGCAGCGCAGCGGGTCCGCATCCAGTGCCACGACGTCGGAGGGGATCGGCAGTGCGGCGCCCTCGGGAACGGAGACGGACCCCACGGCGACGGTGTGGCTGATCAGCTCGATGCCCAGGCCCGCGAGGAAGCGTGCCGCCGCCGTGCCCAGGGCGACCCGGGCGGCGGTCTCGCGTGCGCTGGCCCGTTCCAGGACGGGGCGGGCATCGTCGAAGCCGTATTTCTGCATGCCCGTGAAGTCTGCGTGGCCGGGCCTCGGCCGGGTCAGCGGCGCATTGCGGGCCAGGGACTGCAGTTCGGCGGGATCGACCGGGTCGGGGTTCATGACCTTTTCCCATTTGGGCCATTCGGTATTGGCGACCTCGATGGCCACCGGTCCGCCCTGGGTCAGGCCGTGGCGGACGCCGCCGACGAAGGTGACCTGGTCCTTTTCGAATTTCATGCGGGCACCGCGGCCGTATCCCAGCCGGCGCCGGGCCAGCGCATCCTGGACATCCGAGGTGGTCAGGGGCACGCCCGCGGGCAGGCCCTCCAGGATTCCTACGAGTGCGGGGCCATGAGATTCGCCCGCCGTCAACCAACGCAACATGAAGTCCATACTGCCATGCCCGGGGGTCAACGGTTCGGGTGCGGGAGCCCTACTGCGTCACACATCACATTTGTGACTTGGGGCCAGTCGGCCCCGGGGATGCCGGTGAACAGGCGCACCTGCTCGACGGCCTGGTGCAGCAACATGGAGAGTCCGCCCACCACCGAACCACCGGCTGCGGACCAGGCGGAGCCCAGGGCGCTGGGCCACGGGTCGTAGGCCACATCCAGCAGCGCGGTGCCCGTCCGCAAGGACTCCAGGCCCAGTTGCGGGGCCAAGCCGTCGGCGGCGTGTGGTGGCAGCGTGGACACGACGGCGTCGTACCCGTGCATCCGCGCTGCGGCGGTGGCGGCATCGATGACCTCGGCGGTGCACCCCCACCCGGTAGCCAGCTCGATGACACCCGAAGCGCGGTCGGGATTGCGGACGATGAAGTCCAGGTGGCTGGCGCCGAGAACATGGAGGGCGGCGGTGGCCGCGCTGGCGGTGCCGCCGGCGCCGAGCACTGCCACCCGGTCCACCCGGGTTGCGCCGGCATCGGTGAGGGCACGCACGATCCCCTCGACGTCGGTGTTCTCCCCCTGGAGGTGGATGGATCCGGGGGATCCGCTGACCACGACGGTGTTCAGGACGCCCAGGTGCCGGACGCGGTCGGAGATGCCGTCCATGTGCGGGACCATGGCCTGCTTCAGGGGCATGGTCACGGAGGCCCCCCGCCAACCCGGCTCGGTTCGCAGCATCTCGGCCAGGCGTCCGGCTTCGGAGGCACCCGCGTCGATGGCACCGTATTCGATCTCGACCCCGAGTTCGGCGTAGGCGGCCCGATGCAGCGCCGGGGACTTGGAGTGGCCGATCGGCTGGCCGAACACCGCGGCGCGGCCGGGCACGGTCACTTGCAGATCTTCTCGTTCGCCTGGCACCAGTCGCGGAACTCCTGCTGGTAGACCTTGTGCTGTTCGTAGGTCTTGGCGAATTTCGTCTCTCCCGTCTGGGTATTGACGGTGACCCAGTAGTAGTAGTCGTTCTTCTCCGGGTGGATCGCCGCCTCGATGGCCTTGTCGGCCGGCGAGCCGATCGGTGTCGGGGGCAGGCCGGTGTGCGCGTAGGTGTTGTACGGGTTGGACTTGTCGGCCTTCTCCTCCTTCGTGAATTGCAGCGAGTACTGACCCAACCCGTAGATGACGCTGGAGTCGACCTGGAGGTATCCCCCCGTTTCGGTGTTGTCGGGCTTCAACCGGTTGTCCAGGGCGCCGGAGACGGTCTTGTAGTCCTTCGGGCGGGCCTCGGCCTGCAGGATGCTGGCGATCTTGAGCATCTTGTATTGCTGTGCCGGATCCGTCACGCCCTGGCTGGTGAGCTCCTTGACGGTCGCGTCGACCATCCCTTGCAGGATGTCCTTGGCGCTGGTCTCCAGCGGGAACCGGTATTCGCCGGGATGCAGGAAACCCTCGAGGTTGGTGACGGGCGCCTTGAGGCCGAACTGCTCGGGCTTCTTGTTCAAGGCCTCCAGCTCGGACACCGGGATGCCCGTGGCCTTGTTGATCGCCTCGAACACGGCGCTGGTGCGCACGTTCTGCTTGATGGCGATGTAGTTGACCTTCTCGGACGCCTCGCCGACCAGGATGGTCGCGGCATCCAGTGCGGGCATCTTGTATTTGAGCTCGTATTTGCCGGGGTGGATCGTCTTGTTCTCGGCATCGACCTGTTGGATCGAGTCGATGAATATCTGCTTGTCCGAGACGATGCCCTCGTCGGCCAGGTGCCCGCCGATCTGCCCGGGTCCCCATCCCGGTTCCACCGTGAAGGTGACCTGCCCTTCGCCCGGTCCCGGATAATCCTCCGGGGCCCACATGCCCAGGATGTTCTGCAAGATGAGCACGGTGCCCACCAGGATGACGGCGAAGACCCCCACCATGATGGCCATGACGATGTTGCGGCGTCGACGGCGGAGCTTGCGGACGCCCGGAGCCGTGCGTTGGCCGTTGAGCAGGAAGTCTGTGGTGGAGTCCGCGTCCTCGATGTCGCTGTCGGGCGTCTGGCGCCCGGGGTCCGCGGCGTCGGCATCCCCGGTGGCCGGGCCCAGGGCGCTGGCCGCGTCGTCGGGGGCGACCCCGTCCACGGGGTGGGCCTCCAGGACCTCGGCGTGGTGGTGGTCGCGGGCCGGAAGGTCCACGAGCGGATCGATGGGCGCCGACGGCTCCGGCGCCGCATCGCCGTGGCCGGGAGCGGGCTCCGGTGCGGTCTCGTCGCTGGAGGGGGCAGCGGCCGCGTGCCGCGAGGCACGCCCGTCGGCCGGTGAGGCGTCGGTGTCGGGACGGGAGTCCAGCGGGGCAGTGGCCTCGGCGCGGCGTCGGCCGGACCGAAGGCGGCGGAACGGCGCGTGCCCGTGGGGCGCGTCGGCGCCGCCGGCGCTCTCCTGGGAGCCTCCGGCCTCTGCGCCGGGACCTCCGGGATGCTTCTCGTTCATCAGATGATGTCCTTCAGTCAAGTTCCGTGCTCGCGGTCGGCGCGCCATGCACCACGACGTCGCCGACGTCCCGCTGTAGTGATTTTTGCATGTCCAGTGCCTGTTGCAGAATATCGGCCGCGGCGACCTGGTCCACCACCTGCCGGTGCTTGCGCCCGTCCAGCCCGGATTCATGCAGCGCGCGATGCGCCGAAACGGTCGTGAGACGCTCGTCGACCAGGTGCACGGGGGCCGCCAGGGACTGGCCGGAGAGCTCTCCGGCCAGCAGGTCCGCGTACTCGCGTGCCATCCGGGTCGATGCCGTCTCCCGGCCCCGCAGGGAGCGGGGCAGCCCGACGAAGACCTGTACCGCGGCATGCTCGCGGACCAGGCGTGCCAGGACGCGGACGTCGCTGTTCTTCTTCGGGTCCCTCTTCAAGGTCTTCAGGGGCGTGGCCAGGACGCCGTCGGGGTCGCAGAGGGCGACCCCGACACGGGCCATGCCCACGTCGACGCCCAGTTTGACGCCGCGCGGATAGCCCGCGACGTCCGCGCCGCTCAGGACCGCTCCGAGATCTGGCGGAGGAGGGCCGCCAGGGCGTCCGGCGTCTTGGTTGCGTCGGAGCCGCCGCCCTGGGCGACATCGTCCTTTCCACCGCCGCCGCCACCGAGGATGCCAGCAGCGGTGCGCACCAGCGCCCCGGCCTTCACGCCGGCCGCGCGGGCACCCTCGTTGGTGGCGACCAGGACCAGCGGGCGGTCGTTGGCGATGCCGGTCAGGGCCACCGTCGCCGGTTCGGATCCCATCCGCGACCGCAGATCCAGGGCCAGGGCCCGCAGGTCATCGGCGGAGGCCACCTGGCCGGCGTCGTGGGCCAGGACCTTCACGCCCGCGACGTCGCGTGCCTGCGACAGCAGGGCCCCTGCCTGGGCACGGCGCTGCTCGGACCGGAGCTTCTCGATTTCCTTCTCGGCGGCCTTGAGCTTGGCGAGCGTCGAATGGATCCGGTCCGTCAGTTCGCCCGAGGGAACCCGGAAGAGGTCGGTCAGTTCACTGACGAGTGCGCGCTCGGCGGCGCCGTGGCGGAATGCCTCCATGCCCACCAACGCCTCGACACGGCGGTTTCCTGAGCCCACCGACTGTTCGCCGAGCAGGGTCAGGGTGCCGATCTGCGCGGTGTTCGCGACATGGGTGCCGCCGCAGAGCTCGCGCGACCAGGCACCGTCGATCTCCACGACCCGCACCGTGTTGCCGTACTTTTCGCCGAAGAGGCTCATGGCCCCCAGATCCTTGGCCTCGGCCAGCGGCATCACGGTGGTCTGCACGCCGAAGTCGTTGCGGATGGCCAGGTTGGCGACCTCCTCGACCTCGGAGCGGGCCGCGGCGGAAAGCGCCTCGGTCCAGCTGAAGTCGAAGCGCAGGTATCCGGCCTTGTTGAACGAGCCGGACTGCAGGGCCTCCGGGCCGAGGATCTGGTGCAAGGCGGCGTGGACCAGGTGGGTGGCCGAGTGGGCCTGCTCCCCCGAGCGGCGACGCTGGGTGTCCACGTCGGCGGTGACCTGGGCGTCCGCCGGCAGCTCGCCCTCGCGGACGACGGCGCGGTGCACGGAGAGCCCCTTGACCGGTGCCTGCACGTCGAGGACCTCGACGACGAATCCGTCGCCGGTGATGAGTCCGACGTCGGCCGCCTGCCCGCCGGCCTCGGCGTAGAACGGCGTCTCGTTGAGCACCAGCTCGACTTCCTGGCCCTGTTCGGCGTACTGGACCAGTTCCCCGTCACGGACGATGCCGCGGACGGTGGAGCCGCTGGTCAGTTCGTCGTAGCCGGTGAACATCGTGTCGCCGGCATCGTGCAGCTGCGAGAACACGGTCAGGTCGGCGTGCCCGGCCTTCTTCGCCTTGGCGTCCTTCTGGGCGCGTTGGCGCTGTTCGGCCATTAGCGAGCGGAAGGACGCCTCGTCGACGGCCAGGCCGGCTTCCGAGGCCATTTCCAGGGTCAGGTCGATCGGGAATCCGTAGGTGTCGTGCAGCGCGAACGCCTCTTCGCCGGAGAGGTTGGTGCCGGCCGCCTGGGATGCGGTGACCGCCTGCTCCAGGCGTGCGGTGCCGCTGGCGATGGTGCGCAGGAAGGCGCGCTCCTCGGCGTAGGCGATGCGGGAGATCCGGGCGAATTCGGTCTCCACTTCCGGGTAGACACCCTTCATGGCATCCCGGGACACCGGCAGCAGCTCCGGAAGCACCGGGTCCTCGACGCCGAGCAGTCGCATGGCGCGCACGGCACGGCGGATCAGGCGGCGCAGCACGTAGCCGCGGCCCTCGTTGGAGGGGGAAACCCCGTCGCTGATCAGCATCAGGGACGAACGGATGTGGTCGCCCACCACGCGCAGTCGCACATCGTCGGTGTGGTGCGGGTCGGCCGGATCCTCGGTCGAGGTGTAGGCGCGTCCGGCCAGTTCGGCGGCCCGGTCCAGGACCGGGCGGATCTGGTCCGTCTCGTACATGTTCTCCACGCCCTGCAGGATCATCGCCAACCGCTCCAGGCCCAGCCCGGTGTCGATGTTCTTCTGCGGCAGCTCCCCGGCGACGTCGAAGTCGGTCTTGGACCGGACCGCCGAGAGCCGGTACTGCATGAACACCAGGTTCCAGATCTCGATGAACCGGGTCTCGTCCACTGCGGGGCCGCCCTCCAGCCCGTAGGCGGGGCCGCGGTCGTAGTAGATCTCGGAGCAGGGGCCACCGGGACCGGGCTGGCCGGTGCTCCAGTAGTTGTCCTCCTTGCCGGTGCCCACGATGCGTTCCTCGGGGATGCCGACCACGTCCCGCCAGACCCGGCGGGCCTCGTCGTCGCGCTCGTCGCCGTCCTCGTAGACGGTCACCCACAGTCGTTCGGGGTCCAGGCCGAAGCCGCCGTCCTGGACGGATCCGGTCAGCAGTTCCCAGGCGTAGGTGATGGCCTCGGCCTTGAAGTAGTCGCCGAAGGAGAAGTTCCCGGCCATCTGGAAGAAGGTGCCGTGGCGGACCGTCTTGCCGACCTCTTCGATGTCGGCGGTGCGGATGCACTTCTGGACGCTGACCGCCCGGTTGTAGGGTGCGGTTTCGCGGGCCGTGAGGTACGGGATGAAGGGGACCATCCCGGCGACGGTGAACAGCAACGAGGGATCGCTGGAGACCAGCGAGGCGCTGGGCACCGGGGTGTGGCCCTTGGCGGCGAAGAACTCAATCCACCGGCTGGCGATTTCCTGCGATTTCATGACTGCTGATGATCCCTTCGTGGAATGGGTGGGAAGCGGTGTGCCGGGCCTCAGCCGCGGTGGCTGGGCCCGCCGGCCTGCGGGTGGTCCAGGCCCAGGGCGGCGCGCAGTTCGGTTTCGCGGCCGTGCATGCCGTCCCGGAAGGCCTCCGCGGAGAAGGACAGGGCATCGGCGAGCCGTCCGACCGAACGGTTCAGGCCATCACGGCCCAGGTTCTGCTTCATGCTGCCGACCTTGCGGGCCGCGAGGACACCGACGCCGACGCCGATGCCGACCCAAAAGAGCTTCTTGATCATGCTCGCCTCCTAGCGGCTGCGGCGGCCCGTGCCGCCGGTTCGTGCGTTCATCGCGCTGCGGACCCCGTGGGTGAAGGCCGCGACCTTGATCAGCGGCCCACCCAGGACGGTGGCCGCCAACGAAGACAGGGCGGTGACGTTGGCCGAGGCATCCGAGACGTTGTTGGTGATCCCGTCGACCTTCTGCAGCTGGGCGTTGGTGGAGGCGACGGTGGTGGTCACTTCCTCGAGCAGCGGGCTGGTGCCGTCGGAAAGCTCGCGGACGGCCAGGCGCAGTTCGTCGAAGACCTTTCCGAGCTTCAGCACGGGGACTGCCAGCAAGGCGACGAGGATGGCGAAGACCCCTGCCGCGATGAGGCCGGCGATATCGGACCCGGTCATATGGAACTGCTCCTCCTGCTAGGTGCTAATCAACAATGACCAACAGTACCGTTTCCGCGTCCCCACGGCCCGCGGCACACCCCGGCGCCCCGGAAAGTGCCCGTCGGCGGTACCCTGTCGTACCGGGTCTCGCCGGTACGACGCCGGCCCCAACACACGGAGCCCGTGACCGGCTGGTCACGGGCTCCGTGTGGTGCGCATACCGCGCCCCGGAATTCAGCTGTTGCTGGTTCCTAGCGGGCGTAGTACTCGACGACGAGGTTCTCTTCGCAGGTCACGGGGACCTCGGAGCGCTTCGGGCGGCGCACGAGGCGTGCCTGCAGCGATTCCAGCTTGACGTCCAGGTAGGCCGGTGCGGCCGGGAGGACGTCACGGTGCGCGCCGGCGGCGGCAACCTGGAACGGAACCATGGTCTCGGACCGCTGGTGGACGGCGACCAGCTGGCCTTCGCTCACACGGAACGAGGGACGGTCAACGCGCTGGCCATCGACCACGATGTGGCGGTGGACGACGAGCTGACGGGCCTGGGCGATGGTGCGGGCGAACCCGGCCCGCAGGACCAGGGCGTCCAGGCGCATTTCCAGGAATTCCACCAGGTTCTCACCGGTCTGGCCGGCAGTGCGCTTGGCTTCCTCGAAGTAGCGGGCCATCTGCGATTCGCGGATGCCGTACTGGGCGCGCAGGCGCTGCTTTTCGCGCAGACGCACCGCGTAGTCGGAATCCTGCTTCTTGCGGGCGCGTCCATGCTGGCCGGGGCCATAGGGACGACGCTCCATGTACTTCTCTGCCTTGGGGGTCAAGGCGAGGCCGAGGGAACGCGACAGGCGAACCTTACGGCGGGCACGGGTGTTGTTAGCCACTGGTGTCCTTCTTCTCTTTCGGCGACTGTGTGTTACTGGCCTCCATGTCGGAGAGTTAAGGGAAGCCGCTCCCTTGGTACTACAACGCGACCTCCACCGCGGCACAAAGTGCCCCCCGAAGGGTGATGCGGATGGGATCGGCTTGCCAGCCAAGGATCCATCCTAGCATCGCGGGGGCCACCGCCGCGCATTCAGCGGCCGCGGATGATCCGCCGGATCCGGGCCAGGCGCTCCCCGATTCCCCGCTCGTTGCCGTTGGCGTTCGGGGTGTAGTAGTCCCGCCCGACCAGGTCGTCCGGGGCGTACTGCTGTTCGGCGATCGAATGCGGGGCGTCGTGGGAGTACACGTACCCCTTGCCGTGGCCGAGCTGGCCGGCCCCGGGGTAGTGGGCGTCACGCAGATGGGCGGGGATGCCGTGGCCCTTGCCGGCGCGTACGTCGGCGATGGCGGCGTTGATGCCGTTGTACGCCGCATTCGACTTCGGGGCGGTGGCCAGGTGGACGACCGCCTGTCCCAGGATGATCCGCCCCTCGGGCATGCCGATCAGCTGGACCGCCTGGGCCGCGGCCACGGCGGTCTGCAGTGCGGTGGGGTCGGCCATGCCGATGTCCTCCGAGGCACTGATCATGATGCGCCGGGCGATGAACCGGGGGTCCTCCCCCGCCTCGATCATCTTCGCCAGGTAGTGCAGGGCGGCGTCGACATCTGAACCGCGGATGGATTTGATGAACGCGCTGATCACGTCGTAGTGCTGGTCCCCGGCCCGGTCGTAGCGTTGGACGGCGGCATCCATGGCCCGCTCGGCATGCGAGGTGTCCACGGTGATCCGTGACGGTGGTGCCTCCTCCCCCTCCGCCGGGGCATCGCCGTCGTCCTCGCCATCGTCCTCGGGGCCGGGAACGCCGGCGTTTTCGCCCCAGGCGACGCCGGCGGCGGCCTCCAAGGCCGTCAGGGCACGACGGGCATCGCCCCCGGAGAGCCGGACGATGTGCTCCAGCGCCTCGGGTTCGAGGGCGACCGTGTCGTCGAGTCCGCGCGGGTCCTCGACGGCCCGGACGACCAGGCCGCGGATGTCGTCCTCCTCGAGGGGCTTCAGCGTCAGTAGCAGCGAGCGTGAGAGCAGGGGCGAGACCACCGAAAACGACGGGTTCTCTGTGGTCGCCGCGATGAGCACGACCCAGCGGTTCTCGACACCGGGGAGCAGGGCGTCCTGCTGGGCCTTGGTGAAGCGGTGGATCTCGTCCAGGAACAGGACCGTGGTGATGGAGTTCATGTCGCGGTCGGTCAGCGCCTGGTCCATGACCCGGCGAACGTCCTTGACCCCCGCGGTGATGGCGCTGAGTTCGACGAACCGGCGTCCGGGGGCGCGGGCGATGACGTGGGCGATGGTGGTCTTGCCGGTGCCGGGCGGCCCCCAGAGGATGACGCTCGCGGGGCCCGACGGACCGGGACCGTCGACCCCGGCCAGCTGGCGCAGCGGCGACCCGGGCTTGAGCAGGTGCTGCTGTCCCACGAGCTCGGCGACCGTGCGGGGGCGCATGCGCACCGCCAGCGGTGGGCGCGGACGCGAGCCGCCGCGGCAGGGCCCGTCCTCGGCGTCGTTCTGGGGGCTGAGCAAATCGGTCACCCGTCCACCCTAGTGCCTGCCGCGGTGGGTGCCGTGGCCCGATACGGTGGACACGACAACGGGCCACGGACAAGGGACATGGGTGTGAGAGCTGTAGTGCAACGGGTGGGACGGGCCGCGGTCGAGGTCCACGAAACGGTGGTCGGCGCCATCGAGGGGCCGGGCCTGTTGGTGCTGCTGGGGGTGACGACCGCCGACACGTCTGCCGAGGCCGCCCGGTTGGCGGAGAAGATCTTCGGGCTGCGGATGCTCGAGGACGAGAAGTCGTGCTCGGATACGGGCGCGCCCCTGCTGGTCGTCAGCCAGTTCACGCTCTACGGTGACGTGCGCAAGGGCCGCCGGCCGGGCTGGTCGGCCGCCGCGCCGCGCGTCGTCTCCGAACCCCTGTACCAGGAGTTCATGGACCGGCTGCGCGATCTGGGGGCCCACGTGGAACACGGGGTGTTCGGGGAGCACATGGAGGTGTCCCTGGTGAATTCCGGACCGTTCACCCTCATCGTCGACACGGCCGACCTGCCGGGCTGAACCGGCGGCTAGGGCTGCGGGGCCGTCTCCAGGACGAGGGCGATGCGCCGGGCCCGGGCCCGACGCCGGTCCAGCAGCGCCGCCGCGTCGGCTTCCCGGCGTGCCGGCCGGTAGCGCCACACCGACCAGGCCAGGACCACGACGCCGAGCACCAGCGGCAGCATCCGCTCGGCGGTGGCTCCCTCCCCGGTCAGCAGGCTGATGCCGACCAGGGCCACACAGATGACCGGGGCGATGAGCCACGCCAGGCGGTTGATCCAGATGCTCCGCCGGGCGGCGTCGGGTTCGCGGGCAGCCAGTTCCGCGGCCGCCACCTCCGGGTGCCCGGCCAGATCGCCGGCGGCTCCGGGAGCGCCGGCGGCGGCGCGCTCCGGACGGAATCCCTCCACCGCCGTCTCCGCCCATGACCGCTTGAACCCGTAGCGTCCGCGCAACAGCTGTTGCGTGCGGGTGGACCGGTGCAGCGAATCCCCTGCCCCGTCGTCGTCCAGCATCCTGGCCGGGCCTTCTCCCAGCAGGAGACCGCCGGTGACCACGACCGCACCGGCGAGCACCAGCACCCAGTTCGGTGGTCCGGGGAAGATGTCCTCGGGCAGGTTGGCGACGAGGGTGATGCCGCCGGCCAGAACGACGATCGCCGCCGCCGCGGCCACCAGCGCCGCCCGCAACCTGCCGCGCGTCCACAGCGTCCGGCCCAGGTAGCCGATGGCCATGCCGCCGGCGACCACGGGCAGCAACGGGACGGCGGGACCGTGGAAGGAACCACCGGTCCATCCATCGGCGAAGGCCATGCGCAGGCCCAGGAAGGCCACCATCAGCCCGAGGCTGACGAGCAAAAGCTGCACCAGTCCCCGCCCCGTGGCCGCGAGGCGCTCCTGGTCCAGGACGGTGGTGATCTGTTGTTCGGTGCTCGGCACGATGTTCCTTGTGGTGGTGGTTCCGGAAAGGGGATGGCCGGTGTACGCGAAAGGGGCGCCCGCCGGTGATGCGGGCGCCCCTGCAGGACGCGGGTCCGGCTGCGGCTACTTGGCCGCGTCGGCCGCCTCGTCCTTCGGTGTCTTCTTCGGCTCGGGCTTGGAGTCCACGCCGGCTTCCTTGCGCTGCTGCGCGGTGATCGGGGCCGGGGCCTGGGTCAGCGGGTCGAAGCCGCCGCCGGTCTTCGGGAACGCGATCACGTCGCGGATCGAGTCGGAGTTGGTCAGCAGCTGCACCACGCGGTCCCAGCCGAAGGCGATGCCGCCGTGGGGCGGGGCGCCGAACTTGAAGCCCTCGAGCAGGAAGCCGAACTTCGACTGCGCCGATTCCTCGTCCAGGCCCATCAGCTTGAAGACGCGTTCCTGCACGTCGCGCTGGTGGATACGGATGGATCCGCCGCCGATCTCGTTGCCGTTGCAGACGATGTCGTAGGCGTAGGACAGCGCGTTCTCCGGGTCCTGGTCGAACGTGTCCAGGAACTCGGGCTTCGGGGACGTGAAGGCGTGGTGGACGGCGGTCCACTTGCCGGCACCGACGGCCACGTCGCCGGACGCCACGGCGGCCTCGGCCGATTCGAACATCGGGGCATCGACGACCCAGACGAAGGCCCAGTCGCCGTCCTTGATCAATCCGGTGCGGTGGCCGATCTCCACGCGGGCCGCGCCGAGCAGGGCGCGCGACTCGGCGGAGGTGCCGGCGGCGAAGAAGATGCAGTCACCCGGGTTGGCGCCGACGGTGGCCGCGAGGTTTTCGCGCTCGAAGTCGGTGAGGTTCTTGGCCACCGGGCCGGTGAGCGTGCCGTCTTCCTGGAGCAGCACGTAGGCCAGGCCCTTGGCGCCGCGCTGCTTGGCCCATTCCTGCCAGGCGTCCAGGGTGCGGCGCGGCTGCGACGCACCGCCGGGCATGACGACGGCGCCGACGTAGGGTGCCTGGAAGACGCGGAAGGTCGTGTCCTTGAAGAAGTCCTTCAGCTCGGTCAGTTCCAGCCCGAAGCGCAGATCCGGCTTGTCGGAGCCGTACCTCTGCATGGCGTCCGCGTAGGTCATCCGCTGGATCGGGGTCGGGATCTCCACGTCGATCAGCTGCCAGAGGGCCTTCACGATCCCCTCGCCCAGGGCGATGATGTCGTCCTGTTCGACGAAGGAGGCCTCGATGTCCAGCTGGGTGAACTCCGGCTGGCGGTCGGCGCGGAAGTCCTCGTCCCGGTAGCAGCGGGCGATCTGGTAGTACTTCTCGAACCCGCCGACCTGCAGCAGCTGCTTGAACAGCTGCGGGGACTGCGGCAACGCATACCAGGATCCGGGGGCCAGGCGTGCCGGCACCAGGAAGTCGCGGGCGCCCTCGGGGGTCGACCGGGTCAGCGTCGGGGTCTCGATCTCGACGAATCCCTCACCGTGGAGCAGCTCGCGGGCCACCCGGTTGACCTCGGAGCGCAGCCGGATGTTGGCATTCGGGCCCGGACGGCGCAGGTCCAGGTAGCGGTGGCGCAGGCGCGCCTCCTCGCCGACCTCGACGTGCTCGTCGACCTGGAACGGCAGCGGGGCCGAGGTGTTGAGCACGACGACGGACTCGGCCATGACCTCGATCTCGCCGGTGGCCAGCGCCGGGTTCTCATTGCCCTCGGGGCGGCGCTCGACGGTGCCGGTGACCTGCAGGACGAACTCGTTGCGCAGGGAGTGGAAGTCGGCCTCGTCGCGGACGACGATCTGGGCCACTCCGGAGGCATCACGCAGGTCCAGGAAGGCAACCCCTCCGTGGTCCCGGCGGCGGGCCACCCAGCCGGCCAGGGTGACGGATTGTCCAATGTGCTCGGCCCTGAGCGTGCCCAGGTCGTGAGTGCGCAGCACTGATGTCCTTTCGAGGGGTTTTTCGCGTGCGAACCGGTTGATGTCCGGGCCACGGCACGCGCTGTGGATCGTGGATTGCCTTCGAGTTTACCGGCAGCCGGCGGCGCCGGGGCAACCGGGGGTCAGGAGGTGGTGATTCCGGGCTGCAGGTCCTCGGCCGGCGGTGTCCAGGTCTGCGGGTCGGCGGCCACCTGGTCGCCGCTGCGGATGTCCTTGACCTCGTGGGAGCCGTCGGCTGCGGTGAACCAGACGAACGGGATCCCCCGGCGGTCCGCGTAACGGATCTGCTTGCCGAACTTCTCGGCCTTGGCGGCCACCTCGACGGCGATGCCGCGTCCGCGCAGCGCGGTGGCGACGTCCTGCGCCGTATACCAGGAATCGTCGTCGTTCAGTGCCACCAGGACGGCGCTAGGCACATCGCGCGTCGCCTGCAGGCCGCCGTCGGCCAGCAGCCGGGAGACCAGCCGGGACACGCCGATAGACAGCCCGACGCCGGGGAAGACGCGGTTGCCCTTGGACGCCAGTGACTCGTAGCGCCCGCCCGAGCAGATGGAACCGAGCTTCTCGTGGCCGACCAGCACGGTTTCGTAGACCGTGCCGGTGTAGTAGTCCAGGCCGCGGGCGATGGACAGATCGGCGACCACGGTGCCCGGCGCGCGCTGGCTGGCGGCCTCGATGACCTCGGTCAGTTCGGCCAGGCCCTCGTCCAGCAGCTCGTGCTCGACGCCGAGGGCGCGCACCTGGTCGACGAAGGAGGTGTCGGCGGTCCGGATGGAGGCCAACGCCAGGGCGGCGTGGGCCTGCTCGTCGGTGGCGCCGATCTCGGCGACCAGCAGTTCGGCCACCTTCTCGGCGCCGATCTTCTCCAGCTTGTCGATGCTGCGCAGCACGGCCGCAGTGTCCTCGAGGCCGAGGCCGCGGTAGAAGCCCTCGGCCAGCTTGCGATTGTTCACCCGCACCGTGAACTCTCCGATCGGCAGCGCCCCCAGCGCGTCGGCAATGACCAGCGCCAGTTCGACGTCGTAGCGGAACGGCAGCGCGCCGTCGCCCACGACGTCGACGTCGGCCTGCGTGAATTCGCGGAAGCGGCCGTCCTGGGGGCGTTCGCCGCGCCAGACCTTCTGGATCTGGTAGCGGCGGAAGGGGAAGGCCAGGTGCCCGGCGTTCTCCACCACGTAGCGTGCGAAGGGGACGGTGAGGTCGAAGTGCAGGGCCAACGCGTTCGGGTCGGTTCCGGCGGCTTCGCCCTCGTCGGCCTGCAGGCGGGAGAGCCCGTAGACCTCCTTGTCGATCTCGCCCTTGCGCAGCAGCTGCCCCACGGTTTCCACGGCACGGGTCTCGATGTTGCCGAAGCCATGCAGTTCGAAGGTGCGCCGCAGCGTGTCCAGCACGTGGAGCTCGACCAGGCGTTCGTTGGGCAGCCATTCGGGAAAACCGGACAGGGAGGCCTTGCGTGCCATATCGGTGGAAGCTCCTTCGCGAAAGTTCATGGGCGGGCACTGCCCGGGCCGCCACCAGCGGGACGGGAAATGGGCAGTAACCGCACAATTCTAGGACGTTCGCTCCCGGCATGGCGACCCGGTGGGCGTCAAACTACCGTGTTTCCGCGGCGACTCGGTAAAGTGACGGGGGAAACATGGCTCCCGGGGTACTTCCGGGACGATCCCCAACGAAAGAGTTTTAGCGGTGACCAGCTCCAAGCAATCCGACGACAACGCCCAGCAGCCCGACGAAGCGGCAGGCGTCGAAGCGAACACCCCCGACCAGGCGGCCCCCGAGGACGCGGCAACCGGCACCACCGAACCGACCGTCCCGGAGGACGCGGCAACCGGCACCACCGAACCGACCGTCCCCGAGGACGCGGCAACCGGCACCACCGAACCGACCGTCCCGGAGGAGACTCGGCCGAGCCCGACCCCGAGGCCCGCGGCCACCCCGCGGCCCGTACCGACACCTGCTGCGATCCCCCGTCCGCCGGCCAGGCCGACGCCGGGCAAGGCCGCGGCCGGGCAGCCGGCCGCGACAGCCCCGGTGGTCCCCGCCCCTCCCGCCTACAGCAGCGATCTGGCCGAGGCCGGCAAGTTCAGCCGCGTCACCGACGACGGTCACGTCTTCGTCCTCGTCGACGGCGAGGAATTCCCCGTCGGCCAGTACCCCGACGCCACCCGGGAGGAAGCGCTGGCGTACTTCGTGCGCAAGCACGACGACGTCGTGAGCCAGCTGCTCCTGCTGGAGCAGCGGGTGGCCGCGCAGGCTCCTTCGGCCGACATGAACAAGACCCTGGACCACCTCCAGGAACTCGTGTCCGAGCGCATCATGGTCGGAGACCTGAAGGCGCTCCAGCAGCGCCTCGACGTCGTCCGGGGCGAGGTCGCCGAACGGCAGAAGGCCGAACGCCAGGCACAGGAGGAGAACCGTGCCCGCGAGCTGGCGGCCCGCGAGGCCATCGTGGCGGAGGCCGAGGCGCTGGCCGCCCAGGACCCCGCCAGCGTGCAGTGGAAGCAGGGCAGCAACCGCATGAACGAGTTGTTCGAACTGTGGAAGACCGCGCAGAAGAACGGTCCCCGTCTGGGGCGGCCCACCGAGGATTCGCTGTGGAAGCGGTTCCGTGGCGCACGCACGACGTTCGACCGGCACCGCAGGGCCTTCTTCTCCCAGCTCGACGCCGACAACTCGGACGCCAAGCGCGCCAAGGAGGACCTCATCGCCCGGGCGGAGGCCCTCTCCGGCTCGACCGATTGGGGCCCCACGGCCGGGGAGTACCGCCGGCTGATGGACGAGTGGAAGGCCTCCAAACGAGCCTCCCGCAAGGACGACGACGCGTTGTGGGCTCGATTCCGTGCGGCCCAGGACGTCTTCTTCAACGCTCGCTCCCGGGCCAACGAGGAGATCGATCAGGAATTCGAGGCAAACCTGGCGACGAAGGAGGCCATCTTGGCCGAGGCCCGCGCCCTGCTGCCGATCAAGGACCTGGCAGCTGCGAAGAAGGCCTTCGAACCGATCCGCGACCGGTGGGAAGCCGCCGGCAAGGTGCCGCGTTCGGCGATGCAGCGGATGGAGGGCGGCATGCGCACCGTGGAGGACGCGTTGCGCGACGCCGAAGACGAGAAGTGGCGTCGTTCCAACCCGGAAACGAAGGCCAGGACCAATAGCATGCTCACCCAGCTCGAGGACACCATCGCCGATCTCGAGTCGGACCTCGAAACCGCCAGGGCCTCCGGCAACGACCGCAAGATCCGCGATGCAGAAGAGGCGTTGTCCGCTCGCCGCGCCTGGCTGGAGACATTGCAGAAGTCCGCGGAGGACTTCGAGTAGAGCGCCACGGGCGGGGAGGGGACAACGGCTTCCGCCACCCGCCGGACGCCTGTGAGGGGCCGGTCACCAGTATCCACAGACTGGTGGCCGGCCCTTTCTCCGCGACGGCACCTTTGCCAGAGTGTCCTCATGACAGACCTGCTGTCCGGCCCGGCCGAAACGGCCATCTACCAACCGGGGAAACCGTTCACCGCCCCCGAGCTTTCCGTTCTCCAGACCGAGGGCGTGCTCCGGATCGTCCTCCCCGGGGCCTACGTCTGCATGGCCCAGCCGAAGTCGGCCGAGGTCCGGACCGCGGCGGTCGCCTCGCACATCGGCCCACGGCTGCGCGAAGTGGCCGTCATCGGCCGGCTCACGGCGGCGTGGGTCCACGGCTTCATCCCCCAGCCACCGGAGCTGGAGCTGCTGGTGGCCAGGTTCCACCGGCTGCCGCTGCACCGCCCGGACATCTGCATCTCGTTGCACGAGTGCCTGCTGACCGACGAGGAGGTCCTGAGGATCGGCCAGATGCAGGTGACCACTCCGGTGCGGACCGCCCTGGATGTGGCCTTCCACGCGCCCCCGGCGCCCGCGCGACGGGTCCTCAGCCGGATGCTCGGATCCCGGCGCACCGGCTGCTCGCGTGGAGAACTCCTCGACGCGATCGAGGCGACCGGACGCCGACCGGGGAAACGGGCGGCCCTGGAACTGGTGCAGGGCCTGCCGCAACTGAGAGCGCTCGACTAGTTCCGGCGCTTGCCCTCGGAGGTCCGGTAGACGTCGTACACGCCGTCGATGCGCCGGACCGCATTAAGAATGTGGTTGAGGTACTTCGGATCGCCCATCTCGAACGAGAAGCGTGAAATTGCGACCCGGTCGCGTCCGGTGACCACGCTGGCGGAGAGGATGTTGACCTGGTTGTCGGAGAGCACCTTGGTCACGTCCGAAAGGAGCGACTTGCGATCCAGCGCCTCGGCCTGGATCTCGACGAGGAACACGCTCGACTGGGTGGGTGCCCATTTCACGTCCACGATGCGCTCGGACGCCTCCCCCAGCGCCAGCAGGTTGGCGCAGTCGGCACGGTGGACGGAGATACCCGACCCACGGGTAACGAAGCCGCGGATGGCATCCGGGGGCACCGGCGTGCAGCAGCGGGCGAGCTTGGCCATGACGTCGCCGGCACCGGCCACGACCACACCGGCATCGGAGGTCTGCCGCGAGGTCCCCGGGGTGAACGACGGCGTCTCGTCGAAATCGGCCTCATCCGGATGATCGGGGCCGACCAGGGCGGTCAGGTGCTCGATGACGTTCTGGGCAGAGGTGTGCCCGTCCCCGACCGCCGCATACATGGCCGCGATGTCGCTGTGGCGCAACTGCTGGGCGACGGCGGTGAGCGTATCGTGCGTCATCAGCTTCTGCAGCGGCAGGTTGTTCTTGCGCAGGGCCCGGGTGAGCTGGTCCTTGCCCTTGTCGATGGCCTCTTCGCGGCGTTCCTTGGTGAACCACTGCCGGATCTTGTTCCGGGCGCGGGGGCTCTTGACGAATCCCTGCCAGTCCTGGCTGGGGCCCGCCCCCTCGGCCTTGGAGGTGAAGACCTCGACCCAGTCGCCGTGGTGCAGTTCGCTGTTCAGCGGAACGAGTTTGCCGTTGATCCGGGCGCCGATGGTCCGGTGGCCGACTTCGGTATGGACGGCGTAGGCGAAGTCCACGGGCGTCGATCCGGCGGGCAACGACATGACCTCGCCCTTGGGCGTGAAGACGAAGACCTCGGCGGCATTGATCTCGAAACGCAGCGAGTCCAGGAACTCACCGGGATCTCGTGTCTCCTGTTGCCAGTCCATCACGCTGCGCAGCCAGTTCATGTCCTGGCCGTCCTGCCCGATGGCCTTCGTCTTGGCCGCACCCGACTTGTACATCCAGTGGGCTGCGATGCCGTATTCGGCGCGGCGGTGCATGTCGTGCGTGCGGATCTGGATCTCGACCGGCTTGCCGCCGGGGCCGATCACCGTGGTGTGCAGCGATTGGTACATGTTGTACTTGGGCATCGCGATGTAGTCCTTGAACCGCCCCGGCAGCGGGTTCCACCGCGCATGCAGGCTTCCCAGGGTCGCGTAGCACTCCCGGACGGAATCGACCAGGACCCGCACGCCCATCAGGTCGTGGATGTCGTCGAATTCCTTACCGCGCACCACCATCTTCTGGTAGATGGAGTAGTAGTGCTTCGGCCGTCCGGTGATCGTCGCCTTGATGCGGGCCTGGTGCAGGTCCTCGCCGATCAACGTCCTGACAGTGGTCAGGTACTTCTCCCGTTCCGGGGTCCGGTCCCCCACCATGCGCACGATCTCCTCGTACACCTTGGGATGCAGGGCGGCAAAGGAGAGGTCCTCGAGTTCCCATTTGATCGTGTTCATGCCCAGCCGGTGCGCCAGCGGCGCGAAGATCTCCAGCGTCTCGCGGGCCTTCTTGGCGCTGGACTCCGGTGAGACGTAGCGCCAGGTGCGGGCATTGTGCAGCCGGTCGGCGAGTTTGATGAGCAGCACCCGGATGTCGCGGGCCATGGCGATGACCATCTTGCGGACCGTTTCGGCTTGTGCCGCGTCTCCGAACTGGACCTTGTCCAGCTTGGTGACCCCGTCGACCAGCATGGCCACCTCGTCGCCGAATTCCCGGCTGAGGTCGTCCAGTGAGTAGTCGGTGTCCTCGACCGTGTCATGCAGCAGCGCCGCAGCCAGGGTGGTTCCGGTCATGCCCATCTCGGCGAGGATGGTCGCCACGGCGACGGGATGGGTGATGTAGGGATCCCCGCTCTTGCGCTTCTGGTTCTCGTGGCAGCGTTCGGCGATCGTGAACGCACGGGTGATGAGGTCGAGGTCTTCGCGCGGGCTGTTGGCACGCACGGTGCGCAGCAGTGGCTCCAGGATGGGGGGCTGCCCGGAGGTGCTCCTGCCGGCGAAGCGGGCCAGACGCGACATGGTCCCCCCGCGGCGGCGCGCCGTCGGCGGTGTCGGCGGCGTCGCTGCTGGTTCCTCGGCTTCGCGCGCTGCCCGGGCTGTGGGTTCCGCCATGGCAGCTCCTCTCGCTGATCCCGATCGCATCATGCGCCCGGGTCTGGGTACTGGCGGGCCACGGGTGGGTAGTCCCATCCGTGGCCCGTCCGTTATTCAAAGTTATAGCACCCGGGGAGGCCCGGGGTCACATGCAGCCCCGGGGCCCCGGCGTCATCCGGCGGTGGCCGCCTGTGAGACCGTGCCGTCGCCGCGTTTGGACAGGACCTTGGCGTTGTGCTTGCGCACCTCAGGCTCCCCATGACGGAAGACCGCGTAGAGCGGGGCCTGGACGAAGATCGTGCACAGCGTGCCCACGATGATGCCCACGAACAAGGCCAGCGACAGGTCCTTCAGGGTGCCTGCCCCGAGCAGGTAGGAGCCGATGAACAGGATCGATGCCACCGGGAGAACTGCCACCACGGACGTGTTGATCGACCTGACCAGTGTCTGGTTGACCGCCAGGTTGATCTGTTCGATGAACGTGCGTTCCGTCTGATTGAACGTGTGGGCCGTGTTCTCCCGGATCTTGTCGAAGACCACCACCGTGTCGTACAGCGAATAGCTCAGGATCGTCAGGAAGCCGATGATCGCACTCGGGGTGACCTCGAAGTTCGAGAGCGAGTAGATGCCGGCCGTCACGATGACGACCGTGAACAGGCCGATGATTGCCGCCAATGACATCTTCCACGTCCGGAAGTAGATGGCCATCAGCAGGGCAACGAGCACCACGAACGCGATGAGCCCCCAGAAGGCCTGCTGGGAGACGTCTGCCCCCCAGGAGGGGCCCACGTAGGACGAGGTCACCTCGGAGGCCGACACGCCGTAGGCGCTGGCCAGGGCGTCGGCCACCTCGAGCGTCTGGTCATTGGAGAGCCGGTCGGTCTGGATGCGCATGGTGTTCGCCGCGATGTTCGTGACCGTCGGTTCATGGTCCGGCGCGGATGCCTTGACGGCGTCCTCCCCGGGCTTGATGTCCGTGTGAGAGACCTGGGAGACGGTGAACTCCGAACCGCCGCGGAATTCGATGCCCAGGTTGAAGCCGCCCTTGGCGACGGGGATGATGATCGCGATGATGACAAGCGCCCCGGCGATCGCGAACCACAGGTAGCGCTTGGCGATGAACGGGTAGGACCGCCGGCCGGTGTAGAGGTCGTTGCCCCATGAAGCGAGATTAGGCATTGTCGTTTTCCTTCGTCGCGGAGGACTGGTCTGCACCGGAGCGGGCCGCTTGTCGTCGTTCGGCGATGGTCTGCCGTCGGGCGGCCTCCTTGGAGGCACCGCCGTTGCGCTTGCCCGCATCCGGCGTGGGCCGGTATTCGCGCAACCGGCCGGCTCCCTTGTAGAGCGCCTCGGCGCCGAGCAGCGAGGGGTCCAGGCCCGAGAGCCGGTGCCCCTCTCCGAAGAAGCGGGTCTTGGCGAGCAGCTGCAGCGTCGGGTGCGTGAACAGGAAGACCACGATGAGGTCGGCGATCGCCGTCAGGCCCAGGGTGAAGGCAAAGCCCTTCACGTTGCCGACCGCGACGATGTACAGCACCACCGCCGCCAGCAGGTTGACCGCCTTTGACGCGATGATGGTCTGCTTGGCCCGCTTCCAGCCGGTTTCCACGGCGGAGGGCAGGCTCCTGCCGTCGCGGAGTTCGTCCCTGATGCGTTCGAAGTACACGATGAACGAGTCGGCGGTCAGGCCGATGGAGACGATGATGCCCGCGATGCCCGCCAACGACAGCCGGTAGTTCTGGGCCCACCCCAGCAACACGATGGCCAGGTACGTCAGGATGCCGGCGACGACCAGGGAGAACATGGTGACGAATCCGAGCAGCCGGTACTGGAAGAACGAGTACAGGGCCACCAGGACGAGGCCGATGATGCCGGCGATGAGTCCCATGCGCAGCTGATCGGATCCCAGCGTGGCGGAGATCTGCTGGTCGCTCTGGATCTCGAAGCTGATGGGCAGGGCACCGTACTTGAGCTTCTCAGCCAGCGCCTTGGCCGATTCCTCCGTGAAATTGCCGCTGATCTCCGCCTTGCCGTCGGCAATCAGTGCGTTGGTCGTCGGCGCCGAGAGCACCTTGCCGTCCAGGACGATGGCGAACTGGTTCTGCGAACCCTCCATCTTGACGAGGCGTTCGGTCACCTCACGGAACTTGGTGGTTCCGTCTCCGTTGAACTCGAGGTTCACCACCCATTTGCCGGTGTTGAACCCCTGTTGCGAGGTCTGCATGCCCGAGGTGGCATTGGCGATGTCGGTGCCCGGGATGGCCACCGGCCCCAGGATGTACTTGACGTGCTGGTCCGGGTCGCAGGAGATGGTCGGCTTGTCCGGGTCGGCGGACTCGATGTCCGACTTGGCCAATTCCGCCGTGCAGTCGTAGGCCTCGAATTTCTTCTGCAGGCTGGCGTCGATCCAGTTCGTATCCGACCCGTTGGCGGGCTTCTTGGTCGGCTGGGGCAGGTCCGCTGCCTTGGTGCGTTCGGCCCTCGGCGTCGCATCCCAGCTACCTGCCTTGATGACCGGGCGGAATTCCATGTTCGCCGAGGCCTGGATCAGCTCGCGGGTCTTCTCGTCGGGAACACCGGGCATGGAGACGACGACGTTGCGGCCCGACTGGGTGGTGATCTCGGCTTCGGACACGCCGGAGCCATCAACGCGCTGGCGGATGATCTTGACCGCCTGCTCCAGCTGGTCCTGGTTGATGGCAGCCCCGCCCTGGACCTTCGGGGAGAGGATTATCTGGGTCCCGCCCTCGAGGTCGAGGGCGAGCTTGGGGGCGAAGGACGCTTGGTTGGTGGCGACGCCGGAAACCAGCACCGCCGACAGCGCGATGATGATCACGCCGAGCCACAACAGCGCGCGGCGTGCGTGCTTGATCGGGCCAGTCTTAGTCATGGTGGGACTTTCTGCTCAAGACACCCGTGGAAGGCATCGAAGTACGGCAGAACGCGGCGTCGGCCCCCTCGGGGACCGACGCCGCGATGCACTTAGTCGTTCTGGTTCTTGCCTTCGCTGTCGAGGCGACGCAGCGTCTCCTCCGGGGTCTCGCCGTGGTTCGACTGCCCGGCGGGGGCCTCGTCCTCCATCAGCGGCGCGTCCGCCTGCTCGGCGGTCTCGGCGGTGGCGACGGGCACGACCTTGGCGATGGCCTGGGAATGCACGGTGGCCGTGGTACCCGGTGACAGTTCCAGCGTGACCTTGTTGTCATCGGCGTTGATGGACAGGACGGTGCCGAAGAGACCGAAGTTGGTCATGACCTCCGAGCCCGGCTCGAGCTGCGAACGGAGCTGCTGCTGCTGCTTCTGTGCCTTCTTGCGCCCGCGGAACATCATGAAGATGAGGAACGCGAACGCCAGGATGAGAATGAGGGTCATCGGGTCGAAGCCCGATGGTGCTGCAGCCTGGGCCAATATCGTGGAGGTCAAGGGTTACTACCTGTTTCTGTTCTGGGGACTTCCGTGCACGCTGGCTACAGGGCGCACTGGAGGGCAAGTCACCATTGTATAGGTCGAGTCTGGACGTTCAGTGACCGGGGCCTCAGAGCCGGCCGTCGTCCTCCCGGCCAAACGACCCGGATTCGCCTTCTCCGGTCGGGCTTGGGCGCCCGAATTGACCCCCGGGCCCGTCGAAGAGCGCTGCATGTGCTGGTGCGGCAAGCCCCAGGTGTTCCCAGGCCGCCGGCATGGCGATGCGTCCGCGGGGGGTCCTCCCCAGCAGGCCTTCGCGCACCAGGTAGGGTTCGGCGACGGTTTCAACCGTCTCGGTTTCCTCACCGACCGCGATCGCCAGGGTCGACAAGCCGACCGGCCCTCCCCCGAACTTGGTGCACAGGGCCGTCAGGACGTTGCGGTCCAGCCGGTCCAGGCCGCGGGCGTCGACCTCGTACATGTCCAGGGCCGCGGACGCGGACCGGGCATCGATCTGCTCGATGCCATGGACCAGCGCCCAGTCCCGCACCCGCCGCAACAGGCGGTTGGAGATCCGCGGGGTCCCCCGGGAGCGCATGGCGATTTCCGCGAAGGCCGCGGAATTCACCGACATGTCCATCAACATCGCCGAGCGACGCAGGACCAGCTCCAATTCGTCCGTCGAGTAGAACTCCAGATGTCCCGTGAAGCCGAACCGGTCACGCAGCGGGCCGGGTAGCAGGCCGGCCCGGGTCGTGGCGCCGACGAGTGTGAACGGGGGAAGTTCCAACGGGATTGCCGTTGCACCGGCCCCCTTGCCGACGACGATGTCGACCCGGAAGTCCTCCATCGCCATGTAGAGCATTTCCTCGGCGGGACGGCTCATCCGGTGGATCTCGTCCAGGAAGAGGACCTCGCCTTCGGTCAAGGACGAGAGGATGGCCGCGAGATCGCCGGCGTGCTGGATGGCCGGCCCGGAACTGATCCGCAGCGGGGCATTCATTTCCCCGGCGATGATCATCGCCAGCGTCGTCTTGCCGAGGCCCGGGGGGCCTGACAGCAGGACGTGGTCCGCGGAACGCCCGCGGATCTTCGAGGCCTCCAGCACCAGGGACAGCTGTTGGCGGACGCGGGCCTGGCCGACGAAGTCGTGGAGGTTCTTGGGGCGCAGTGCCGCCTCGATTGCCCGCTCTTCCGGCTCCGACGTCGAGGCGGTGATCTGCTGGTTCTCGGACATGGTCGTAGCCTAGCGTCCGCCGGCCGATGCTCCGCGGCCCAGATCGCGGAGGACGGATTTGAGGATTTCCCCGACCTGGCCGCCGGCCACGAGTTCGGGTTCGGCCTTCGCCGTGGCGGTCAGGGCCTTGTCGGCGTCCTTTTCCGTCCAGCCGAGGCCGACCAGGGCCTGCAGGACCTGTTCCTTCCAGACGGGAACGGCGGTGGCGGGTGCGGCAGCCGTGGCCTCGCCGGTGGGGGCCAGCTTGCCCGCGAGTTCCAGGACGATCCGCTGGGCACCCTTCGGGCCAATGCCCGGGACACGGGTGAAGGCCTTGGTGTCCCCGCTCGAGGAGGCAACGCGGACGTCTTCGGGAGTGTGCACGGCCAGGACCGCCAGGGCCAACCGGGGACCGACGCCGGCGACGGAAAGCAGCACCTCGAACACCTCCCGCTCCCCCGGGGTCGCGAAGCCGAACAGGGTCATCGAATCCTCGCGGACCACCATCGAGGTGTGGACGAGGGCCTCGCGGCCCAGGTGCAGGCCGGACAGCGTCTGCGGCGTGGCCTGGACGAGCATCCCGAACCCGGAGACCTCGATGACGGCGCTGTTCAGGGCCACATGGGTGACCACGCCGTTCAGGGAACTGATCATGGAAAGCCTTCCTCCGGCGTCGTGCTGGTGTCGGGGACCGCATCGCGGCATCCGAACATATCTACGAATACCCTACCCGGTCACCGGTCCACCAGCGCTCAGCGGCGCGGCGCCCGGGTGGACCGGGCCGTGGCCTCGGCGGCGGCCCAGGCGCGCTGGGCCGCCGTCAGCCCGCTGGAGCCACCACTGACCCCGGCGGAGGCCTGCGCGCCGGGGGCCGCCCCCCGCCAGCCGTGGGTGATGGCCAGGGCCGCGGCGTCCGCGGCGTCGGCGGGTTGCGGCGGCGCGTCCAGGCGGAGGATCTTGGCGACCATCTTGCCGACCGCCGCCTTGTTGGCCTGGCCGCTGCCGGTGACGGCCGCCTTGACCTCGGTGGGCGTGTGCAGGGCGACCGGGATGCCGCGCCGGGCGGCGGCCGCGATGACGATGCCCGAGGCCTGGGCCGTGCCCATGACCGTGCTGACATTCAATTGGCTGAAGACGCGTTCGACCGCCAGCACATCCGGGTGGTGCCGGTCCAGCCACGCGTCGATGCCCTCGGCGATGGCCAGCAGCCGCTGGTCCAGCGGCGTGTCGGGCGTCGTCCCGACCACCGTGACGTCGACCAGGGTGGCCCGGCGGTTGGGTTCGACGTCGACCACGGCCAGGCCGCAGCGGGTCAGCCCCGGGTCGACGCCGACCACACGCAATGCCACGGCGGGGCTAGTCGTCCGCTTCGAGCTCGGCCATGACCTCGGCTGAGAGATCCGCGTTCGAGTACACGTTCTGCACGTCGTCCAGATCCTCGAGGGCATCGGCGAGCTTGAGGAACTTGCGGGCCGCATCGGCGTCGAGCTGGACCTGCATCGAGGGGACGAACTCGACCTCGTCGGATTCGTACTCGATCCCGGCCTCCTCCAGTGCCGTGACCACGGCACGCAGGTCGGTGGGTTCGGAGTGGATCTCGAAGCTGTCGCCGGACTCCTTGACCTCGTCGGCGCCGGCCTCGAGGACCGCCATGAGGATGTCGTCCTCGGTCAGGTCCTTCTTGGGCAGCGAGACGACTCCCTTGCGGGCGAAGAGGTAGGCGACCGAGCCCGGGTCGGCCACGGTGCCGCCGCTGCGGGTGATGGCCAGGCGGACCTCGGAGGCCGCGCGGTTCTTGTTGTCGGTCAGGCACTCGACCAGCAGGGCGGAGCCCTGCGGGCCGCGGGCCTCGTAGATGATCTCGGCGTAGTCGATGACCTCACCGGTCAGCCCGGCACCGCGCTTGACGGCGCGGTCGATGTTGTCGTTGGGCACGGAGGTCTTCTTCGCCTTGGAGACGGCGACTTCCAGGGCCGGGTTGCCGGCCATGTCGGCGCCGCCGGCACGGGCGGCGACCTCGATGTTCTTGATGAGCTTGGCGAACGACTTGGCACGCCGCGAGTCGATGACGGCCTTCTTGTGCTTGGTCGTTGCCCATTTGGAGTGGCCTGACATGCTTACGCTTCTCCCTTGATCAGCTGGATGAAAAGTTCATGGATCCGGCGCTCCCCCGTGACCTCCGGGTGGAAGGAGGTGGCCAGCAGCGATCCCGAACGTACTGCAACGATTCTACTGTCCGTTGGCGCATCCGCGCCGTGCTGCCCGCCGGGAACCTGTACGGAGGCCAGGACCTGGACGTCCGGGCCGACGCTTTCCACCCACGGGGCACGGATGAACACGGCGTGCACCGGGTCGGCCGGGGCGTCGGCCGGCGATCCGTCCGGGCGCGGCAGCGTCTCGAGTCCGGCGAAGTCCAGGTCGGTCTCGAACGACTCGACCTGCCGGCCGAAGGCGTTGCGGCGCACGCTCATGTCGATCCCCCCGAAGCTCTGCTGGGCCGCGCCCTGCCGGTCCGTGGCGGGGTCCAGGATGCGGTCGGCCAGCAGGATCATTCCAGCGCAGGATCCGTAGACCGGGAACCCGTCGGCGATGCGTTCCTTCAGGGGCTCGGACACCCCGAACATCCGGGCCAGCTTGTCGATGGTGGTCGATTCGCCACCGGGCAGAACCAGCCCGTCCAGGTCGTCGAGCTCCTGCGGACGCCGGACCGGGGCGGCCCGCGCGCCGCAGGATTCGAGCGCTGCCACGTGTTCGCGCACGTCGCCCTGCAGGGCCAGGACACCGACAGTGAGCATGCACAACCGCCTCTTCCGGCACCGGCCGGAGGTCGGGCCGCGCGACGGCGGCCGAAGAATGGGGACGCTCCAGCATAGTTCGGCACGGGGCACCGCCGCGCGGCCGGCGACACGTTCCCTTCCCGGAGCCCCCGTTTCACTCCCTGCGGGCCGGCCGGATCAGCGGGTGCCGGGATGCCAGGGCCCGGCCCCGTCGTCGTCCGCGCCCAGCGCGGTGAGCGTGGCGCGGGTGCGTTCCAGCGAGGCCGCGTCCGTTCCGGCCGTGGTGCAGGGCGTCTTTGCGGGCAGCGCACACCAGCGCACCGGGTCCTGCGCCATGATGTGGGCGGCCCAGCGCGGCGGGGCGGTCCTCCAGTGGTCCCCGTCGCGGGTGAATTCGAGTTTCAGGCTCACTCCCTCGCGGTTCACCGCCAGGTCCGTCGCGTGCGCGGAGACGCTGTTGCCGAGCCCATAGGCGATCCAGACGCCGTCGTGCTTCTCCAAGGGCAGGACCGAGTGCGTGTGGTGGGAATAGACGAAGTCGAAGACCCCGCTTTCGGCCAGGGTGCGTGCGGTGGAGCGCTGGTCGGCGGTGGGGCGGTTCGAGTACTCCTGGCCGGCATGGAACCCGGCGAGGACGACGTCGGCGCCGGCCTTCCGGGCTGCCGTGGCCCGGGCGATCATCCGGTCGGTGTCGATGAGGTCGACCCGCCAGGGGGTGTCCGCCTGCAGCCCGTTGAGGCCGTAGGTTGCCGTGACGATCCCGACGCGCACTCCCCCGGCGTCCAGGACGAGCGGCCTGGCCGCCTCGGCAGCGCTGCGGTAGGTCCCCGTATGGCGCAGACCTGCATCGTCAAGCGCGTCGAGGGTGCGTTCCAGCCCGGCGGTCCCGCCGTCGACGGCATGGTTGGTGGCGGTGGTGCAGGCGTCGTACCCGGTGGACGCGAGCGCCGGGAGGATCTGCGGCGGGACGACGAAGGACGGGTAGCCGCTGAAGGGCCCGTCCGTCTCGCCGACCGGCGTCTCCAGGGAGCAGACCGCCAGGTCGGCGTCGTCCAGGTAGGGTTCCAATCCCGCCAGCAGCGGGCCGAAGTCCGGGTCGGCCGGCGTTCCATCGGAGCGGGCCTGCTTCCACAACGGCGGATGCAGCAGCACATCCCCGGTGACGACGACGGAGACCGCCTCCGGGGCGGCAGTCGGCGTGGGGTCCTGCACCGGCGGCCGCCGGTTCGTCTCCGCCGCGGAAGGCGCTGCGGGCGGCGCCGTGGAACCGGTTGGACCGGGGCCGGACACGGGAGTGCAGCCCGAGAGCGCCAGGGCCGCGGCACAGGCGAGCACCAGGCCCGCGGCCGGGCGGCGAGGGCGTCGGGCGGCCGCCGGGACCGTGGATCCGGGGGAGGTCGTGTCGACGGCAGGGCTCATGCCTCGATGGTATGCGTCGCGCAGCGGCGGCGGGTGTGAAAAACTGCCTTCATGACCAACCCCCTGCGCTCCGCCAGCCAGCTGCCGTTCGAGATGCCCGCGTTCGACACGCTGACGGCGCCGGACTACGTCGACGCCGTCCGGCACGGCATCGCCGAGCAGCTCGCGGCCATCAACGCGCTGACCTCCTCGCCCGAGGACCCGACGTTCGCCAACACCACGGAGGCCTTCGAGGCCAGTGGCGAGACCCTCCGCCGGGCCGTCATGGCCTTTTCCAACGTCAAGCCCTCCCACGGGACGCCCGAGATCCTCGATGCGGACGGGGAGATCCAGGCCCTGCTGACCGAACACGGCGACGCGCTGCACCTGAATGGCGCACTGTATGCGCGCCTGGAGGCGGTCGACTCGGCCGGAGGTCTCGAGGGCGAGCAGGAACGGCTCAGCGGGGAAACCCTGCGGGCCTTCCGCCGCGCCGGGGCGGGCCTAGATGCCGCGGGGAAAGCGCGCCTGCGCGGGCTCAACGCGGAGATCTCGGCACTGTCCACCCGGTATTCCACCGCACTGCTCGCCGGGATGAACGACGCGGCAGTGCTCTTCGGGGATGCCGCGGAGCTGGACGGGCTCTCCGAGGCCGAGATCGCCTCCGCCGCCCGCGCCGCAACCCAGGCAGGGCACGACGGCGGCTACCTCCTCACGCTGGTCCTGCCCACCCACCAGCCGGCACTGGCCCGCCTGGAAAACGCAGCATCACGCCGGCGGCTCTTCGAGGCCTCCATCGGCCGGGGCCAGGACGGGCAGCACCGCACCCTGGACCTGGCCGCGTCGATGGCCCGATTGCGTGCCGAACGGGCCGGCCTGCTCGGGTACCCGAACCACGCGGCCTCCGTGCTCGAGGCACAGACCGCCCCGTCGCTGGAGGCGGTCCGCGAACGCCTCGCGGCACTGGTCCCGCCGGCGGTGGCCAATGCCGCCACGGAAGCGGCCGTCATGGCCGAGGTCGCCGGAGGCGTCGTGGCCCCGTGGGACCGCGCCTACTTCTCCGCCCGCGTCCACCGCGAGCGCTACGCGGTGGATGCCGCGGCCCTGAAGCCGTGGTTCGAGCTGGACCGGGTCGTCCACGATGGTGTCTTCGCGGCGGCCACCCGGTTGTATGGCATCGGGTTCACCGAACGGCACGACCTGCCGGTGTACCACCCGGACGTCCGCGTCTGGGAGGTCTCCGACGCCGATGGCAGCGCCCTGGGCTTGTTCCTCGGCGACTACTTCGCCCGCCCGACCAAGGCCGGGGGCGCGTGGATGAACAGCATCCGGGTGGGCGCCTCGCTGTTCGAAGAGCGGCCCGTGGTCACCAACAACCTCAATATCCCGGCACCGGCCGACGGCCAGCCCGCGTTGCTCACCCTTGACGAGGTCCGCACCCTCTTCCATGAGTTCGGACATGCCCTGCATGGGCTCTTCGCCGACGGGGTCTACCCGTCGCTGGCCGGCACCGCGGTCCCCCGCGACTTCGTGGAATACCCCTCGCAGGTCAACGAGATGTGGCAGTACGACGAGGAACTGATCGCCGGCTACGCCCGCCATGTCGAGACCGGCGAGGCGCTGCCCGACGGCGCGTTGGACCGGATCCACGCCGCCGGACTCTGGGGCGAGGGTTTTGCGACCACCGAGTACCTCGCGGCTGCGGTCCTCGACCTCGCCTGGCACTCGCTGGCCCCCGGGGAGGACCCGGGCGATCCGCTGGAGTTCGAGGACCGGGCACTGCGCGAGGCCGGTTTCGATCCCGACGTCGTCCCCCCGCGCTACCGCACCGGCTACTTCAAGCACATCTTCGACGGCGGATATTCGGCCGGGTACTACTCCTACATCTGGAGCGAAGTGCTCGACGCCGACACGGTGGAATGGTTCGCGGAGCATGGAGGGGGGACCCGGCAGAACGGCGACCGATTCCGTGCCGGGCTGCTCGCCCGCGGCAACACCCGCGACCCCCTGGAGTCGTACGAGGACTTCCGGGGCCGCCCGGCGCGGCTCGAGCCCCTGCTCGTGCGTCGCGGACTCGATGCGGCCGCCCGGTGACGACCATTGCCGGCGCGCAGGCCGCCTTTGCCGACTGGAACCGCTCGCTCGCGGCGGCGACCGGTGGCCGCGAGTTCACCACCCACGGATGCCAGTGGGTGTGGCAGCCCAGCAGGGAGCGCCTGGTGCTGCTCTTTCCCGCCCGTCCGGAGGCTGCGGGCCTTCGCCCCGGGCTGGCCGAAGGTGCCCGGCTGGGTGCGCGCGAGGTCCATGTCTGGCTCAACGCCGCCGCACGGGACACCGCCCTGGTGGACCTGGGGTTCCGCGACGCCCCGCCGGTGTTCTGGCACGCCGGGGGGTTCGACGACGTTGCCGCGGAGGCCAGCCAACGGCACGGCTGGGACGGAGCCGTCCAGTTGACGCCGGACCTGCCCGAAGCCACCGGCCCCGACCATGACGAGCTCGCCATCGTCGATCCCGGGCACATCGAGCACGCGGTGGCCCGCACGCGGACCGGTGAATTGGCCGGGCGGGGAATGGCCTACCGGCACGACGGAGGCGACGTGTCCGTCCATGCGCTGGCCGTGGGGCCGTCCTCGAGGCGGCAGGGTGTCGGCACCGCCTTGTTGGCTGCCCTGGCGCGACCGCTGGGGTCCATCGGGAGTCCGGACCAGCTGTTGGCCGCTTCGACCCCCGGTGCGTCCGCCTTCTTCCGGGCGAACGGGATGGATCTGATCGGCAAGGGCCGGCACCTGGTCCAGTAATACGGCTCATCCCAATCGGGGGTGTAGGAGTTGGGGTCTGAAGCCGCCGGTCTCGAGCAGGCTTCGGGCGATGTAGTTGGTCAGGTTGCGGAACCCGAGTGCGGAGCCGCGCAGGTGTTCGAGCCGTCCGTTGAGCGCCTCGGTCGGCCCGTTGCTGGTGCCGGGTCGTTCGAAGTAGGCGAGCACGTCAGCGGCTCGCTTCTTCAGGGTCCGGCCCAGGGTGGTGAGCTCGGTGAGCACCTTGGGGACGCCGGCGCTGAGGTCGGTGAACAGCTTCTCCATGAGCTCGCGGCCACGTTGCCGGTCCTCGTGGCGATAGGCGGCGATCATGCGCTGGTAGACACCCCAGGTCGCCTCGACCTCGACGTGAGCGTCATCAACGAACAGCGCGCGTAGCCTGTCGCTCTGCTTGTCGGTGAGCAGGTCCGCGCCGGTGTGCAGCGTGCGCCGCGACTTGTAGAGCGGGTCGTCCCTGAACCCACGGTGCCCGTGGATCGCGAGTTGGACCCGGCGCCGGCACCTGTCGAGGGCGTCACCGGCCAGGCGCACGACGTGGAAGGGATCCATCACCGTGACCGCGTCCGGGATCTCCTCTGCAGCGGCGGTCTTGAACCCGGTGAAGCCGTCCATCGCGACCACCTCGACCGCGTCACGGAAGGCGTCGTCGCGGTCGGCGAGCCAGGTCTTGAACGCCGCCTTCGACCGGCCCTCGACCATGTCCAGCAGCCTTGCTGGGCCGGCGCCATCGCGGACCGGGGTGAGGTCGATGATCACGGTGACGTACTTGTCGCCACGCCTGGTGTGGCGCCAGACGTGCTCATCGACGCCAATGACCTTCACGCCCTCAAACCGCGTGGGGTCGTTGATCAGCAGCCGCTTGCCTTCAGCCAGGACCGCGTTGTTGGCGGTGTCCCACGCGACCCCGAGTCCCTCGGCGACACGGGCGACGGTGAGGTGTGCGACCACGATCCCTTCCAGCGCCCACCGCAGCCCGGTGCGCGAGAGCTTCGCGCGTGGCTCCGCCGCGGCGTGGTGTCTTGGCGCCACACGTGTCCGCAGTCGGCACAGCGGTAGCGGCGCACTACAACTTCCAGCACGGTCGGTCGCCAGCCCAGCGGCTCGTGGGCCAACCGCCGGATCACGGTGTCACGAGCAGCGCCTTCGCTGCCGCACCGTCGGCACCACTGATCTGGTTCCACCACGCGGCACGCGAGGACCGCACGATCCGGTTCAAGTCGTTGTCCGGTCACGCTCAGACCGAGGCCGTCGAGTCGAGCGAAGGCGGTCAGGTCAGGGCGGCCGAAGCCGGCCGGCGGGGTAGCGTCGGACACGTCGAGGTCTTTCGGATGGATGGCGTAGGAACCTCCGTCGTCGGGAGACCTCGACGTCTATCTGCGGACCGACGCGCCCGGCCGACCTACACAGTCATCTGAGAAGACCCCTGAAACGTCTTCGACGACGACGGGACCGGCGAGGAGGAGGGCGGTGAGCTAAAGGAATGGAGCTTGCTCGGCTTCGACGCCGCCGCAAGCTCCGGTGAAACGGTCGGTACTGGTCGGTCGTCGTCGGTCACCATCGGATGGCGGCGTCCCCCACGCTCGGCGTTTGCGCAGGTCAGCGGCTCGTTCGCCCAGTGGGCGCATCAAGCGATAGACGCAAAGCCGACGTGATTCGGTCGTCGGTTCGATTCCAACAGGCGGCTCCGGCGAACAGCCCCTGACCTGCGGAAACGCAGGGCAGGGGCTGTTCGGTTCTGGTGGTCGCGCGATGCGCTGGCCTCACGGCTCTGCCCGACACCGACGTCGCTCTCCTCTGCGACGGACCCCTCGCAGGCTGAGCGCTCGCGGCCGGCATCCTGTCCGTGTGCCGATAGGCCTCGCACCGCTCGGCAACGCAGCGTGGCGTTGCGTCGCGACCTGGCGACGGCTCGGCGGGGCGCGATCGTCTCGTGCGTTGGCGGACTACGGGAGCTTGGACGCGAGGACGTCGGCCGCCAGGATCTCGGGTGCTGCGCCGAGGAGGTGCTGGTTGGCCATCAGGGCTGCGACGATGGCGCCGTTGGCGTGGGCGTCGCGAGCGGCCTCGTCGGGGAATGCATCGAAGATCCAGAAGGTGTCGGCGTGGGTCCTGACCGCGAACCAGACAATCGTTCCTACTTCTTCGTTGGCGAGCGCGACAGCGCCGGCGAGCAGATCGGCGAGCGCGTCGTGCTGTCCATCGGCCGCGACGATCTTGGCGACGAAGGCATACGGAAGTGATGCGGGTGTTGACATGAGGGGTTCTCCTAGGTGTCGAGGTTTCTTGGTGAAGCGAGTTCAGTGTATGACGAGCAAGGGCATGTGAGAAGTGGCGTATACGGCAGTATTGCTATTGTTTACGTCATGCGTATCGGACTGATCGCGATCGACGGCTGCTTCGGTTCGGCTATCGCGTCGATCATCGACATCGTGCGGGTGGCCGACGGAGCCCGCGGCGATGTCGACCCGCGGATCGACCCGATCGAACTCGCCATCCTCGGACCGAAACGGCGAGTGACCACGACGGCATCGATGACCCTGTCGGTGGACCACCCGCTGTCGGAGTCCGGAGAGTTCGACGTGGTCGTCGTCCCTGCGCTTGGAACCCTTACGGCCGCCGCTACCAACGACGCCCTCCAGAGCCGAGATGCTCGTTCGGTCATCGCCTCGCTCGGGCGCCTCGACGAGGCGACCACCCGGATCGCCGCGGCGTGCACCGGCGTGTTCGCCGTCGCCGAGACCGGACGGATGCATCATCGGCGGGCGACGACCAGCTGGTTCCTGGGGCCGGAGTTCCTGAAGCGCTATCCGACCGTCGCCCTCGATCTCGACACCATGGTCGTGGTCGACGGGAACCTCGTCACCGCCGGCGCCGCCTTCGCCCACATCGACCTCGCGCTCTCACTCGTGCGATCGATCAGCCCCGACCTGGCCCAACATGTCGCCAAGCTCCTCATCATCGACGAGCGTCCGTCGCAGGCGGCCTTCGTCGCCTACGAACATCTCCGGCACGAGGACCCGATCGTCGTCGAGTTCGAACGCTTCGTGCGCGCCCGCCTGGACGAACCGTTCAACGTCGCCTTCGTCGCGCAGTCGCTCGGCACCAGCCGGCGCACCCTCGAACGACGAGTCCGTGCGGCGCTCAACCTCACTCCGCTCGGCTTCGTCCAACGGCTTCGCATCGAACGAGCTCGGCACCTCTCAGCAACCACGGACCTCACCTCCGCCGAGATCGCGCTACGGGTCGGCTACGCGAACGCCGAGACTCTGCGCTCCCTCCTGCGCAGGGAGCGACGCCGTTCCTGACCTATCGCCATGCCTTAGAACCACCTCTCAGCACGTCGCGTCGACGCTCCTGCGTCGCCCCTGGACGCCCCACTCGACACGCCCGCAGCACAGGCCATGCGACGTGCCCCGGCTTCCCGGACGGTCGGGGTTGGGTGGCTATGATGTCGCTGCGTTCTCGTCGAGAGGATCAGCAGACCCGATCAGGGTCGATGGGGATGAGACGCGAAGGCGGTCAGGTCAGGGCGGCCGAAGCCGGCCGGCGGGGTAGCGTCGGTCACGTCGAGGTCTATCGGATGGATGGCGTAGGAACCTCCATCGTCGGGAGACCTCGACGTCTATCTGCGGACCGACGCGCCCGGCCGACCTACACCCTCATCTGGGAAGAGCCAGTAATACCATCGGCACCGGCCGAACTGCTGCTTTAACGCCGGATGGCGGCCCCCCGGGGGAACCGCCATCCTCGTGGTGCTGCCGGGCGTCTACCAGCCGCGCTCGGCGAGCCGGTGCGGCTCGGGGAGCTCCTCGACGTTGATGCCGACCATGGCCTCACCCAGTCCGCGGGAGACCTGGGCGATGACCGACGGATCATCGTGGAAGGTCGTGGCCTTCACGATGGCGGCGGCACGCTCTGCCGGGTTGCCGGACTTGAAGATGCCGGAGCCGACGAAAACGCCGTCTGCGCCGAGCTGCATCATCATCGCTGCATCAGCCGGGGTGGCGATGCCGCCGGCGGTGAACAGCACGACCGGCAGCTTGCCGGTCTGGGCGATTTCGCGGACGAGCTCGTAGGGGGCCTGGAGTTCCTTGGCGGCCACGTACAGTTCGTCCTCGGGCAGGGAGGACAGGCGGGCGATCTCGGAACGGATCTTGCGCATGTGGCCCGTGGCGTTGGAGACGTCACCGGTGCCGGCCTCGCCCTTGGAGCGGATCATGGCCGCGCCCTCGTTGATCCGGCGCAATGCCTCTCCGAGGTTCGTGGCTCCACAGACGAAGGGGACGGTGAAGTCCCACTTGTCGATGTGGTTCACGTAGTCGGCGGGGGTCAGGACCTCGGACTCGTCGATGTAGTCGACGCCGAGGGACTGCAGGACCTGCGCCTCGACGAAGTGTCCGATGCGGGCCTTGGCCATGACGGGGATGGAGACGGTTTCGACGATGCTGTCGATCATGTCTGGGTCGGACATGCGCGAAACGCCGCCCTGGGCGCGGATATCGGCCGGAACCCGCTCGAGGGCCATCACGGCCACGGCGCCGGAATCCTCGGCAATGCGGGCCTGCTCGGCGGTGACGACGTCCATGATGACGCCTCCCTTGAGCATCTCGGCCATGCCGCGCTTCACCCGGGAGCTGCCTGTGGTGGAAGGCTGCGCGGGGGTGTTTTCAGTGCTGGACACGTCGGGTCCTTTCAAAACGGTGGGAAAGTACGTTCCATCCTAAGCCTCTGTGCCGCCCATCACCGCCCACCGTGACGTCACGCGTGAGCGTTCGCCCGGCTACCTGCCGGTAGGCCGCTGGGGCGGCAGCCAGACACTTGCGCCCGATGGCCTATTGGTGGTCGGGCCAGGCGTCGGCGATGTCCTGTCGGATGTCCCCGAGGACCGCCGGGATGGCCTTGGTCTGGGCGATGATCGGGAAGAAGTTCCCGTCCCCGCTCCAGCGTGGGACCACGTGCTGGTGCAGGTGTGCGGCGATCCCAGCGCCACCGGATACCCCTTGGTTCATCCCCAGGTTGAAGCCGGTCGGCTTGGCCACCGCACGCAACACGCGCATGGACTGCTGGGCCAGGGCCCCCATCTCGGCGGTCTCCTCCACGGTGATGTCCGTGTAGTCCGGGACGTGCCGGTACGGGCACACCAGCAGGTGTCCGGAGTTGTAGGGGAAGAGGTTGAGCACCACGAACGCGGTCTTGCCGCGGTGCACGATGAGCGATTCCTCGTCGCTGCGCCGTGGCCCGGTGCAGAACGGGCAATCGTCCTCGTCGGTCACCTGGCCCTGGCCGCGTTTGATGTAGGCCATCCGGTAGGGCGTCCACAGCCGTTGGAAGGAGTCGGGGACCCCGGCCAGTTCGAAGTCGTCGGTGATGTCCTCGTCGTGTTCCGGGATCCTCATGGACTACGCCTCCCGGTTCTTCACGGCGGCGACGATGCGCTCGATGGCCTCAGCCACCGGTACCCCGTTGTCCTGGCTGCCGTCGCGGAACCTGAAGGAAACAGCGCCCGCCTCCGCGTCCTCGCCGCCGGCGATCAGCACGAACGGCACCTTGTCCTTGGAGGCGTTGCGGATCTTCTTCGGGAACCGTTCGGTGCCCAGATCGGCCTCGGCACGGATGCCGCGGGCCTTCAACTGGGCGACGATGTCCTGCATGTAGTCGTTGAACGTCTCGGCCACGGGTACCCCGAGGACCTGGACCGGAGACAGCCATGCAGGGAACGCGCCCGCATAGTGCTCGATCAGCACGCCCATGAACCGTTCCACGGACCCGAAGAGTGCCCGGTGGATCATGACCGGCCGCTGGCGGGAACCGTCGGCCGCCTGGTACTCGATCTCGAAGCGCTCCGGGGTGTTGAAGTCCAGCTGGATGGTGGACATCTGCCAGGTGCGGCCGATGGCGTCGCGGGCCTGCACGGAGATCTTCGGGCCGTAGAAGGCCGCTCCGCCCGGATCCGGGACGAGTTCAAGACCCGACGCGGTGGCGACTTCCTCGAGGGTCCGGGTGGCCTCTTCCCAGATCTCGTCGGTGCCGACGTACTTCTCGGGGTCCTTCGTGGAGAGTTCCAGGTAGAAATCGTCCAGGCCGTAGTCCTTGAGCAGGTCCAGGACGAACTGCAGCGTGCTGGTCAGTTCGTCCTTCATCTGGTCGCGGGCGCAGAAGATGTGGGCGTCGTCCTGGGTCATGCCGCGCACGCGGGTCAGGCCGTGCACGACGCCGGACTTCTCGTAGCGGTAGACGGAGCCGAATTCGAACAGGCGCAGCGGCAGCTCACGGTAGGACCGGCCGCGTGAGCGGTAGATCAGCGTGTGCATCGGGCAGTTCATCGGCTTCAGGTAGTAGTCCTGGCCGGGCTTGCGCACCGAGCCGTCCTCGTTGAGTTCCTCGTCGACGTGCATCGGGGGGAACATGCCGTCGCGATACCAGTCCAGGTGCCCCGAGACCTCGTAGAGGTGCCCCTTGGTGATGTGCGGGGTGTAAACGAACTCGTAACCGGCTTCCTCGTGGCGTTGGCGCGAGTAGTCCTCCATGGCCCGGCGGATGATGCCGCCCTTGGGGTGGAAGACCGGCAGGCCCGACCCGAGTTCGTCGGGGAAGGAGAACAGGTCCAGCTCCGCACCCAGCTTGCGGTGGTCGCGGCGCTCGGCCTCGGCCAGGCGCTCCTGGTAGGCCTTCAGATCGGCCTTGGTGGGCCAGGCGGTGCCGTAGATGCGCTGGAGCTGCTTGTTCTTCTCGTTGCCCAGCCAGTAGGCGGCCGCAGTGCGCGTCAATGCGAAGGCGTTGGAGATCAGCTTGGTGTTGGGCAGGTGAGGGCCGCGGCAGAGGTCGCACCAGACGGTCTCCCCCGACTTGCGGTCGACGTTGTCGTAGATGGTGATTTCGCCGGCCCCGACCTCGATGTTGGCCCCGTCGCCCACCTCGTCGGCATCGCTCGACTTGCCCAGCAGCTCGAGCTTGTAGGGCTCGTTGGCCATGGCCTGGCGGGCTTCGTCCTCGCTGACGACACGGCGGGAGAACTTCTGGTTCTGGTTGACGATCTTGAGCATCATCTTCTCGAGGGCCTTCAGGTCCTCGGGCGTGAACGGCTCGTCGACATCGAAGTCGAAGTAGAAGCCGTCGGTGATGTAGGGGCCGATGCCGAGCTTGGCGCCGGGGCGCAGCTGCTGGACCGCCTGGGCCATCACGTGTGCCGTCGAGTGGCGCAGCACCTCCAGGCCCGCCGGGGAATCGATCGTGACACGCTCGACGACGGTGCCGGCTTCCAGTTCTCGGGACAGGTCGCGCAGGACGCCGTCCACATGCATGACGACGACGTCGCGGTCATCGAAGTACAGCTCGGCGCCGGTAGTGCCCGCAGCCACCTCTCGCTGTTCTCCGTCGACGCTGAGGGTGATCTGCTCTGACACGTGGGTCTCCTGGTTCGTTGGGGGCTTCATGACTTGTGGCATACGGTGACCACAGCCAGCCGGGATCCAGCTTAACCGACGTGTTCACGCCCGAACCAATCCGCAGGAGGGACGACGCCCCGGGCGCTCTGGCACGCCGTGGCCCGGCTCGGTAGTCTCCTGCCATGGCGAAACGGCAGGGAGCAGGACCCGGCGATGGCTGACAGCTCATGGGATGGGCGACGCGATGCCTTCCGCGAGGCGACGATGTGGTTTGTGGAGACCACCCGGTCCTGTGCCGGAAGGTGGGACGAGGTGGGCCTCGGCGAGTGGACGGTCCGCGACCTCGTGGGTCACACCAGCAGGGCCCTGTTGACCGTCGAGGCCTATCTGGACCAGGCATGTGCATCCGTGGTCGTCCCCTCTGCGGCACAATACTTCACGAGCGCCTTGGCCACACGAGGCGACCCCGCGGCCGTCGCACAGCGGGGACGCGAAGCGGGAGCGGCCCTGGGACCGGATGTGGTCCGTTCGGTGTCCGGCATCGCCTCGCGGGTCCTCGCCAGGATCGCGAGCGAACGAGCGGATGCCACGGTCGCGACACCCGTGGGCGGCATGCACCTGCAGGACTACCTGCCGACCCGGACCTTCGAACTGACCGTCCATACTTGTGATCTCGCCGTCGCCTTGGGCCTGCCGCTGGACGTCCCACAGCGCGCCGCCAGCGAAAGCCTGGATCTGATGGGCCAGCTCGCGGCGCGGAACGGGCAGGGAGGCGCCATGTTGCTGGCTGCCACGGGACGGCGTGCGCTACCGGCTGGTTTCACCGTGCTGTAATGGCCCGCGTGCCACTCCGCCCTTTCGTTGCACCGATCAACGTAGGGCACGAAGGTATCGCCGGCGAACTACGCGCTGGGCGATGAGCAGGAGGGGGTAGAGGGCGTGCCAGGGCTGCTGCGGGGCGGCCCGGGTGAGGGACCGGATCGTGAGACTCACCGTGTCGTCGTGGCGATGCACGATGAAGGCCTCTTCTCCCTGGACGGGATGTCCCGGCATCGTCCGGTACGCGAACCCGACGCGTTCGGGCTCCAGGACCACGGAGATGACTTCGACGGGCTCGACTATGACCCTGCCGAGCAGGTGGACACGGATGTCCAACCGGTCTCCCGTGGATACCGGTTCCGCCGAGTCCACGGTGAATCCGCTGGCCGACTTGACGCGCCAGCGGAGGACTTGGGTCGTGGTGCGTTCCCACACGGCGGCGCCACGCCCCAGGAACGCCGAGTCCTCCGACCTGCGGTAGCGGGGATCGGTGGCCGACCACGCGCTGAGTTCCGGGCTGGTCATGCGGCGCATCCCCTCGTGGTGGTGGCTCTCGGGCTGGTTCTGCCCCAGCCTACGTCGTGGGCGGTGTCCGGGTTAGCCGACGTCGAATTCCGGCCAGTCCTCCGGAACGCTGCCAGGTCCCCGGTGGTCCAGGTCCTCTGCTTCCATCCTCCGTGCCAGCGGCTGCGCACCGCCGTCGTGCTTGTCGGACTTGCCCCGCAGACCGGTGAAGGTCTCCTTCACCCGGTCAGGGTTGGACAGATGGCCGGGGGCAGGAAGCGAATCCTGGTCGGCCAGGTCCCAGGCCTGCAGTGCCTGCAAGCTGATCCCGCGCGGCCCCGTGCGCCGGGTGAGGCCGTGGACCAGCAGCAAACGGGTGGCGAAGAGCAAGGGGCCGGAGTTCTGCTGTGCCTCGTGGAAGAACGTGCAGTCCACGCAGCCGGTGCCGTCGTCCAGGGAAATGAACACCACGCGGCGTCCGCCACGCATCGGTGGCGTCTGGGTGGCGACCCGGACCCCGGCGACCAGGACCTCGGTGCCGTTGCGCAGCCCCAGCAGGTCCTGCGCCGGCGTCGTTCCCAGCTTCGAGAGCAGGGGTGCGTGTGAGGACATGAGGTGTCCGCTGACGTCCACGGCCATGAGGTCCAGCTCGGTGCGGACCGTCTCCTCCAGGCTGGGCTCGGCCGCCCCCACCGCCAGCCCGCCCAGTTCAACATCCCCCAGAGGCAACGGGAGCTGCCCGGTGATCGGGCGGTGGCGTTGCGCCAGCGTCTTGGTCGGACGCCCCGCGAGGTGGACCATCAGATCGGCCCGGTTGCCCCGTCCGGCCGCCTGTTGGAGGGAATCGAACGCCCCCAGGGCGGCGAACGTGCGCAACGAGGAGCGGCTCAGCCCCGAGCGGTCACGCACATCGTCCAGGGAATCGTAGGGCTGGCCGGCGACGACCCGCTTGACCTCGGTACCCGAGACGCCATGGATGCCGCTCAGGCTCAAGCGGATGCCCAGCCGCCCGGCCCGGCTCGTCCCCGGGGCGCGGTAGACCGGAGGGACGGTGGCCGGTGGGAGCAGGCCCTGGGCCCGTTCTACCCGGTAGGAGGCATCGGAGCGGTTGATGTCCAGCGGCAGGATCGGGATGCCCATCCGGCGGGCCTCGGCGACCAGGAGCCGCTTGGGGTACATGCCGGGATCGTGCTCCCAGATGCCGGCGAGGAAGGCCTCCGGATGGTGGGCCTTCAGCCACGCCGACTGGTAGGTGGGTACCGCGAAGGCGGCGCCGTGGGCCTTGCAGAAACCGAAGGAGCCGAAGGCCTTCAGGGTTTTCCAGACCTCGTCGATCACTCCCAGTGGGTAACCCCGTTCCATGGCCCGGGCGCGGTAGAGCTCCTCGACCCGTGGCTCTGCCTGTTCGTTGCCGAGCAACCGGCGGTAGACATCGGCCTTGGCCAGGCCGCAGCCGGTCATGACGTCGAAGATGCGCAGCACCTGTTCGTGGAAGACCGTGACCCCGTGGGTTTCCGCCAATGCGGGTTTCAGGTCGGAGTGCGGGTAGTTCTCCGGGGCGAAACCGTGCCGGTTCTCCAGGTAGGGCTTGACCATGTTCGATTGCATCGGGCCGGGTCGGAAGAGCGAGATGTCGATGATCAGGTCGTTGAACTCGCGCGGGGCGAGCTTGCCGATCAGTTCGCGTTGGCCCGGGGACTCGATCTGGAAGCACCCCAGCGTGTCGGTGGTGCGGATGAGCTCGTACGTCGGTTCGTCATCCAGCGGCACGCGCTCCAGGGCGATCGCTCCGTCCGCGTCGAGGAACTCCGGCAGCGCGCCGCCGGGGCCACGCGGGTGGGCCCCTGCGGTGGCGACGGCTTCGCCGTCCCCGTGGATCCTGACGACTTCGGAGACTGCGTAGGCCATCGCCGATTGCATGCGCACCCCCAGGACATCGAGCTTGAGCATCCCCATGGGATCCATGTCGTGCTTGTCGAACTGGCTCATCGGCAGGCCGAGCCCGCTGGGTTGGACCGGGGTGCGGTCCAACAAGGTGTTGTCGCCGAGGATGACACCGCACGGATGCATGGAGATGTGCCGGGGCAGCCGATCCAGCCGTTCGGTCAGGTCCACCAGCAGGTCCAGCTGCCGTTCCGCACCCATCCTCTCGGCGAAGGGCCGCAGTTCGGGTTTCTCCTCCAGCGCCTCGCGGAAGTTGCTGGCCGAGAAGCGCCACAGCTGCTTGGCGATCACATCCAAGTCTCCGTCCTCCATGCCGAGCGCCTGCCCGGCATCACGGACGGCACCGCGGGCGCGGTAGCCGTTCTGCATGCTCATCAAGGTGACCCGTTGGGAGCCGAAACGTTCGAAGATGTGCTCGTAGACCCGATGCCGTTCGGCGGATTCGACGTCGATGTCGATATCGGGCAGGGTGGTCCGGTCCCGGGAGAGGAACCGTTCGAAGAGCAGGTCGTGTGCCAGCGGGTTCACCTGGCTGATGCCCAGCAGGAAGTTCACCAGGGACGAGGCTCCCGACCCCCGGGCGGCGTTGCGCACCCCCATGTCGGCGATCATCGCGCTGACTTCTGCGACGGTGAGGAAGTAGGTGCTGAACCCCAAGTCGGTGATGGTTCCCAGTTCCAGGGCCAACCGATCCCGCAACGCCCGGGACCCGGCATCGCGGGGCAGCAGCCGGGTGATGCCCGCTTCGCAACGTGCCGCGAGTTCTGCATCGGGGCGTCCCGTGATGCCGATGACGCTGGCCTCGGGTACGACGGGGATCCCCCAGCCGGCGTCGGAGACGGGGTCCATCCGCGCCCAATCGGCCAACGCGCCGGTGGCACGCAGCAGTTCGGCAGCCAACGCCCCCTCCCCCGCTTCCCGGGCGATCTCCCGGGCCAGGGCCTGCATGCGGCCTGGGCTCTTGAGCCATCCCTGTCCGTTCGGTTGCAGGTCGGTCAGGGTCTCCAGCGAGCTCAGGGCACGGGCGGAGTCGAGCACGTCTGCGGTGGCAGCCCCATCGGGATCGGCATAGCGCACGGCATTGGTGAGGACCGCAGGCACATCCAGGGCCTGGGCGGCCCGGAGCATCCGGATCGCGTGGGCACTGCTGAGCCGCTCTCCCGGCGTGTTCAGGTGGGTGACCAGTTCCACGCGCACCGCGGCACGGCCCAACCGGGCCAGCCACCGGCCCAGAGCGGAGCGCGCCCGGGACGGGTCTCGTCCCAGGGCGGCCTGCCCGACGTCGGAATCCGGCCCCAGCAACACGGTGAGCACCGTCCCCTCCTCCGGATCGACGGCGCAGGTCGCCAGGTCGGCGTGGGTCACCCCGACCGGTTTGCCACCGGCGGCACCGCGGTGTGCCGACGTCCCCTCGTGGGCCAGCGAAACCAACCGGCACAGGGCGCGGTACCCGGCACCGGAGCAATTCCCCCGGGCCAGCACGATGACCCGCCCCTGCACCTGGAGCCGCGGACGGCCACGTGGTGCGTGCACAGGGTGCCGCGCGGTGTTGGCTGCCGGGCCCAGGACGGCCAGGTTCACCCCGAGGATGGGGTCCAGCCCCGTCTCCCGGCAGGCCTTGAGGTGTTTGACGGCACCGTACAGGCCATCGCGTTCGGTGGCAGCCAGGGCGTCGGCCCCTTCGGCGGCGGCCCGGTGGGCCAGGTCCTGTGGCCAGGATGCCCCGTAATGTGCGCTGAACGCGGAAGCCACGTTCAGGTGGATGAAGCTCACGCGCTCTCCAACAGGGCGTCATGGATGCGGATGAGCCGCCAACGACCGGTTTCCACGTCCCGGGATACCTCGAAGGTGAGCAGCGGGCCACGGCCGGCCAGCCTGACCTGGAGACGCCAGATCTCGTGGTCCACGAGTCCCGGACCGCGACCGCGTTCGGCGCGGACCTCCTCGGCCCACCAACGACGGCGCTCGAACCAGCGGACGGGGTCCGCTGCAACACGGTACTCCCGTCCCTGCCAGCGCAGGCGCAGCGGCAGGCCTGCGGTGCTGCATTCCACGTCGACTGACTGGGTGAAAAGCCCCATCTGTTACCTCCAAACCGCCCCGGAAAACAACGTGGGTCACGGGGCACTATGTGACGGACGGGGCCGCGGATCCGCAGGGGCATGACGACCACTCCATTCTATTCGAATCTATGTTCTAAGCAAGATCAGAGTAGGAAGTCTGTACGACACTTTGGGGCCGAACCACCGAAACAGTGGGCTGACCGGGCACGATGCATGCGCATGACGTCGGCCACCCATCTTGGCTGCGAGGGCAGGACACCGCGTCTTCACTTCACCGAACGGAACTTATCCACATTCCAGCGGATCCCTGTTCTGGCCATCGGTGCCTCGTTAGCGTCGAGACATGGGAAAACGCATAGCCACCAGTCTCGTCTCACTCGCGCTGCTTCCGCTGGTCCTCACCACGGCCTGCACTGCGTCACCGGAATCACCAGAGGCATCAGCATCCTCGAATACTCACAACGCGAAGTCCACCGCAGCTGAATCAATCGCCCCGCGCAGCACCGAGAAGATCAAGCGGGTCTGGACCAAGAAGCTTGAGCCCATCGGACAACCAGTACTGCAAGACGGCGTCGCCCTCGTCATCACCGGCGAGGGCCAGCTCATGGAATTGGTGGCTCTGAACGTCAAGAACGGCAAGGAGCTCTGGCGCAAGGACTACCATCCGGGAGATGTCGCTTCCGGTGTCGTCAATGCCCCCGCCGTCACCAAAGACACCCAAGGCCGTGTCCGCGTCATTTTCCTCCAGCGCGGCCAGATCCCCGACGAGGACTACGGGACCTATAACTGGACGATTCCAGTTGCCGTCGATCTGAAGACCGGCAAGGAGGTCTATCGGGGCAAGTCTTCGGAACTGGCCACTTCCCGTCCCGAAAAATGCGACGACGGAACTGACCTGTGCTACCGACGGTGGCGTCTTTCCAACGGCACCAGAGAATTGGTCCGCGTCGATTTGACGACGGGCAGGGCCGAGTACGGCAAAGATGCCGGCCCCCTGGGCGATGAGGGCCGGCCAGTCGGCACGGCTGGCCTCATAGCTCTCGGGGACGATTCGGAACAACTCGCGCGCACCACCAAGGGCAAGGTCCTCTGGAAGAAGGATATGAAGACCATTTTCGGTGGCGGAGCCACTACCAACTGGGGGTGGTGGTTCGAATATGCCAAGAAGAAGGACCTCTTTATTGGTGCTGTCGGCATCCGGCCACGTTCCGATTTGAGCGATAGCGAGTTCTATAAGCTCGATTCCTACACGATCGATCAAACCGCGGATGTGTTGGCCGGGATCGATGCGGGAACGGGCAAGATCCTGTGGACATCAAGAGGCTCAGACCCCTGGTGCAGCTTTGGCCTCGGCAAATCAAACACCCGCCTATACGACGGCAAAGCATTCCCGATCCGTTGCGAGTTTCTCTCGGGTAGCCTGCAGGTACCGGGCAACGGCAAGTACCGCAAAGCTAAAGCCCGCCTGGTCGGATTCGATCCACTTACCGGAAAGACCGCCTGGAAGACCAAGCCCGTGAAGATCACCCAGAACGACGAGCTCATTAGGATCACGGCTGGACGAGGGGACTATGTCCTGACAGGAAAGGCCAGCGGAAACCTGATCGTAGACGCCACGAGCGGCAATAACCGGCGGGCAGCCGCAGGTGAGACATTCTTCTGCACCGTGGATGTCTACTACAACCTGCCCATTGAACCCGACGAGGAATCGCCAGACCACGGAGCGGGCGGAGACTTGTATGCCTCCTGCAAGGCCACCGGCAAGAAGGCCAAGGGCTACACCGTCGGAGCCGTCAAGGACGTCGACAATGCGGAGCAGGGCGTCACCGTGGTCGCCGAGGAGGGAAGGCTCCTGGGCTTCAAGCTCCCGTCGGGTAGGAAGTCCTGATCGCGCCGTGGTGGATCGCCCGTTTCGACGACCCACCACGGACAGACATGCCAGCTGACGGTCAGGCGGCCTGGTTGATGCGCACCATGTTCCCGGACGGGTCGCGGAAGGCGCAGTCACGGGGACCCCACGGCTGGTCGATCGGCTCCTGGAGCACCTCGGCGCCGGTGGCCCGGACGCGCTCGAAGAGGGCATCGACGTCGTCGGTGGTGAAGATGGTCATGGGGAGCACACCCTTGGCGAGCAGTTCCTGCATGGCGTTGCCGTCCTGCTCCGAGCGCCCGGCATGCGGGTCGGACAGGACGATTTCGGCGCCGGGCTGTGAGTCGGATCCAAGGGTGACCCACCGGTGGCCGCCGCCGGCGACGTCGTTGCGCACCGCGAGGCCGAGGGCGTCGCGGTAGAACGGGATGGCTTCGTCCACGTCGTGGACGGTGACGTGGCAGTACTGGAGTGAAATGTTCATGCCACCAAGACTAGGCTTCGGCGTTCGGGCGCACTTCTCGGATCCTGCTCGGTTTGACCGACGACGGCCGGGCGTTGATTCGGGCGAGGCACCCGGGCATGGCCTCGATCGCAGCATGGTCCCGTGTGCGGTACTGCGTCGGGGTCTCACCGGCGATCTGGGTGAAGCTCGAGCTGAACGATCCCAACGACGTACACCCCACCGCCATGCAGGCATCGGTCACGGTCACCCCACCGCGCAGCAACGCCATGGCCCGTTCGATGCGGCGGGTCATGAGGTAGGCATAGGGCGTCTCACCGTAGGCGGCCTTGAACCGCCGGGAGAAGTGGGCCGGAGACATCAGGGCCCGGGACGCCATGGTCGGCACATCCAGGGGGCTGGCGAAGTCGCGGTCGATCAGGTCACGGGCACGCCGCAGGTGGGTGAATTCCTCGAGCTCGTGGGCGTCCATGGCAGCCGGCTACTCCGGGAGGAGCCCGGCCAACGGCTCGGTCAGCTCGGGGCCGTCGTTCCTGACGTTGCCCACGGCCGGGGCCACTTCGCGCAAGGTCCACTGGCCCGCGACGGCATAGGCCTCGGCGCGGAGTTGTTCGACGCGAGACCCGGCCTCCTTGTCGCCGGGGTTCAGCCACTCGGCCAACGCGGCGCGGTCCAGCGGGATGGGCAGCCGGTCATGCAGGTCGTGCAAGCCGTCGAGTACCTCGGACTCGCCCGTGGGCTCTGGTGAGGCCATCGTGAGGATGCTGCAGCTGAGCAGCCAGCGGTCGCCGTCGTCCTCTGCCTTGGAAGCGTCCTTCCACCACTCGTAGATGCCGGCGAAGTAGATCAGGGAGTCGTCTTCAGGGTGCACGAAGTAGGGGCGCTTGGTGCCGGCCTTGCCGGTTCCGGTCTTCTTCCATTCGTAGTAGCCCTCCGCCGGTATGGCGCAGCGGCGGGCCTTGATGGCCGAGCGGAAGGTGGGTTTTTCCAGGACGGTCTCGCTGCGGGCGTTGAAGGCACGCACCCCGACTGACGGGTCCTTGGCCCAGATCGGCACCAGCCCCCACTTGGCCACGTGGATCTGGCGGACCACCTCGTCATCGACCAGACGCTCCAGCACCACCGGGACATCCGCGGTCGGCGCGACGTTCCAGGACCTGCGCAGTTCCAGGGCGGCATCGGCCTCCGCCTCCGCGTCCGCCACCAGGTCACCGATGGCCCGTGCCATCACATATCTGCCACACATGGAATAAGGGTCTCACAACGCTGGTTGTGCTGGATATGACTGATGTGAAGACCGCTGAATACGTCCCGGACGCCGGAACCGTCACCATGTTCACCACCTCCTGGTGCGGCTATTGCCGGAACCTGAAGAAGGCCATGGATGCCGAGGGCATCACCTACCGCGAGGTCAATATCGAGGACGTGGAGGGCACCGCAGAGATCGTCGAAGCGGTCAACGGCGGCAACCAGACCGTGCCGACGCTGCTCTTTGCGGATGGATCGGCCGTAACGAACCCCCGTATTGATCAGGTGCGCGAGCGCCTCTGACCGCTCTATGACAGGATGAAAGGTGTCCGTGGCCCTGCCGCACGGGCACCTTTTCTTTACCGAAACGGGCCGTGATCCGCGGCCGAGAGGATGGAAACCACATGCCACATAAGGTCAAGGCCGTCGTCGTCAAGGCCAAGGACGCGCCGGTCGAAATCGAGACGATCGTCATCCCCGATGCGGGCCCGGGAGAGGCCGTAGTGGACATCCTGACCTGCGGGGTCTGCCACACCGACCTGCATTACAAGCTCGGCGGCATCGGCGATGACTACCCCTACCTCCTCGGCCACGAGGCCACCGGCGTCGTCAGCCAGATCGGCGAAGGCGTCTCCAACGTCGCCGTCGGGGACCGAGTGGTGCTCAACTGGCGGGCCGTCTGCGGCGAATGCCGTGCCTGCGCCAAGGGCCAGCCGCAGTACTGCTTCAACACCGCGAACGCCACCCAGAAGATGACGCTCGAGGATGGCACCGAGCTCTCCCCCGCCCTGGGCATCGGGGCGTTCGCCGAGAAGACGCTGGTCGCCGCCGGCCAGTGCACGAATGTCGACGAGGACGTCGATGCGGCAGCCGTTGGCCTGCTGGGCTGCGGCATCATGGCCGGCATCGGCGCCGCCATTAACACCGGGGAGGTCAAGCGCGGGGAATCCGTGGCCGTGATCGGCTGCGGCGGGGTGGGCATTGCAGCCATCGCCGGCGCCCAGCTGGCCGGGGCGACCACGATCATCGCCGTGGACATCGACCCGGCGAAGGTGGAACTGGCCAAGAAGCTCGGCGCCACGCACGGGGTGAACTCGAAGGATCAGGACCCGGTGGAGGCCATCCGCGAACTGACCGGCGGCTTCGGCGCCGACGTGGTCATCGAGGCGGTGGGCCGGCCGGAAACCTACAAGCAGGCCTTCTACGCCCGCGACCTGGCCGGTCGCGTCGTGCTGGTGGGCGTTCCGACGCCGGAGATGCAGCTGGAACTGCCGTTGCTGGATGTGTTCGGCCGCGGCGGGTCGCTGAAGTCCTCCTGGTACGGCGATTGCCTGCCCTCGCGTGACTTCCCGATGCTGGTCGAGCAGTACAAGCTCGGACGGCTGGACCTGGATGCGTTCGTCACCAAGCGCATCGGCCTGGGCGACATCGAAGCCGCCTTCGACAAGATGCACGACGGCACGGTGCTGCGTTCGGTGGTGGAACTCTGATGCCCGCGCAGATCCAGAACCTGGTCACCTCGGGGACGTTCAGCCTCGACGGCGGGACCTGGGACGTCGACAACAACGTGTGGATCATCGGTGATGAGACCGAGGTCGTCGTCATCGACCCGGCCCACAAGCCGCAGGCCATCGTCGAGGCCGTGGGCGGGCGTTCGGTCAAGGCCATCCTGCTCACGCACGGCCACGATGACCACATCCGGTACGCTCGTGAATTCGCCGACGCCGTCCGGGCGCCGATCTACCTGAACCCGGAGGACCAGATGCTCTGGGAGGACGTCTTCCCGGGGACGACGCCGGATGCCGAGATCAACGACGGCGACTCCTTCGAGATCGCCGGCACGACGTTGCGGGCCATCCACACCCCTGGCCACTCCCCGGGGTCGACGTGTTTCCACGCCGAGAAGCACGGCACCCTGTTCTCCGGCGACACCCTGTTCAAGGGCGGGCCGGGCGCCACCGGGCGCAGCTACTCCAGCTTCGAGACGATCGTCGAGTCCATCCGTGACCGCCTCCTGGTGTTGCCTCCGGACACCGTGGTGAACACCGGCCACGGCGATTCCACGAGCATCGGGGCCGAGGCCCCGCACCTGCAGGAGTGGATCGACCGCGGCGAATAGCCGAGGCCGGCCGGGTGAACCGGTCGGGCGGAATTGGTGGTGGCGGGTTCTTCGAGACCCGCCACCACCGGTTTCAGCCGCAGGCCAGGGCGCGGCCCCACCAGGGCGTGTCCGCAACAGAATCCAACACCGTGATGCCCTTGCCTTAGCGTGGTCGGGCTCCGAGAAGCAGGTGCGCGCGGGACCGCGGATGGCTTCCCCTCATGACCAGTTCCGGATGCCCGACCGTGGAAGGCCCCATGCTGCAGGACAAGCGCCCGGCTGGTTCCTCCGACTCGACATGCATTCAGGCGCCGGCCTTGCCGCGGGCCAGGTCCAGCACGCAGGACGGGCGGAGCGCCGCCGGCGGCGCCACGGGCGCGGGGACGACCTGCAGGACCCCGATGATTCCCTCGTAGCGCACGATCGCCTGCGTGAGTTCGATGCTGTAGGCATAGCGCCGCAGGAGGAGCTCCCGTCCGCCGGGACCAGTCGCGGCCCCCGGTTGCAACCGTGCAGGCCATTCCCCGAGCCGGTCCACCAGGGAATGCAGGATCCCGTGGGCTACCCCGTAGGCCATCTCGCGGATGATCAGCTCGGGTTGGTCCATGCCGGTCAAACCGACCGTGTAGGCGACCGGGACACCGCGTCGTCCGATCGCGTGCTCGACGAACCAGTCCCCCGGCGGCGGTGCCGTCCCCGGTTCCAGCTCCCGGGCTCTGGCGCTGCAGATGGTACACATGATGCCTCCTCAGCGGCACCGGCCACCCCGTCGGGGCCGCTGCCATGCACACCAGCATCGGTACCCGGCGGGTCCCCGGATCCGATGAATGCGCGGTTGTGAACAACGCCGCGCGCCCGGTGGGCTGTGGGGGTGCAGTGGGCCCGTGCGGACTACGACCGCCCGACGGCCCCCGGATCGAGCAGTTCGGTGTGCTCGCCGTAGGCCGCCAGCAGGGCGGCCTCGACATCGGCCACCGACGTCCCCGGCACCAGGTCCTCCGCGGCCCCGGCCGTCGAGGGGTCCATCGGCAACGCCATGTCACGGTAGACGGCCTCGAGCACGCGGCGCAGCGGGGCCGAGTCCTCCACGACGAAGACGCTGGCGAACAGCCAGGCGCCGGCCACCACGCGTTGGGCGGTGCCCACGAGCTTCACCGGAGCCGTGGCCACCGACGCCGTGCCGGGCACGCCGTGCACGCTGAACTCCCCCGGGCAGTATTCCCCGGGGATCTCCCCGACCGCGGCGTCGATGCCCAACGAGCGAAGCGCGTTGGCATACAGCTCCCCCAGGACCCGGAACCGCTCCTGGTGGCCCATCATGGCCTGCCCGGCGGGCTCGACGTGGTCGACGATCAGCGTGCCTCGATGGTAGGCCGCGGCCCGTCCGCCGGCCTTGCGCACCACCGGCGCAAAGCCGAGCTCCCGTGCGGAGGAGGTGGCGGCGTCGTACCCGGGAAGGCGGATGTCGCGTTGGCCGAACGCCACCGTCGGCTCCGGGCGGTAGAGGCGCAGGGTGGCCCCGCCATCGCCGTCGCGGACGCGTTCGAGCAGCCGGATGCCCTCGAGCAGGTCATCCCCGGGGTCACCGGTGGGTCCGGAGCGCCAGACGGTCAGCGGGTGATCTGCTGCGGGATTCCAGGCACTCATGCCCTCGATTCTAGATGTGGGCGTGCCGCGAGGAATAATGGGGGCCGTGCCTGAACGATCCATGACGCTCATCCTCCTCGGCGGCTCCTCCGGTTCCGGGAAGTCCTACCTCGCCGAGCGGTACGGTCGACCCCACATCGAACTGGACAACTTCTACCGTGAGCTCGCCGAGGACTCCCCCGCCACGCCGCTGCCGCGCACCGGTTACGGCGAGGTCGACTGGGACCATCCGGGCACCTGGAACTGCGACGCCGCTGCCGACGCCGTGCTGTCCCTGCTGCGCACCGGGGCCATGCAGGTCCCCGACTACTCGATCTCCACCTCGAGCTACAGCGGCTACAAGAGCGTGCACCTGGCCGGCGGACCGGCCGTTGCCGAGGGGATCTTCGTGGACGAGATCCGCGCCCCGCTGCTGGCGGCCGGCGTGGACGTGCGCGCCTACTACATCGACGTCTCCCCGATCACGACGGCGGTGCGCCGGTTCGTGCGCGATGTCAGGGAGCGCCGCAAGCCGGTCCCGTTCCTGCTGCGCCGCGGCTGGGCGCTCTACCGGGCCGAGGGCCAGCTGCGCCGGCGGTACGTCGACGCCGGCTTCGTTCCCACGCCGAAGTCCAGGGTCCGCCAGCTGCTCGCGTCCGCCTGATCCCGCCGCCTTCCGCGCCGGGCCTAGCGGACGGGCATCGGGCGGACGGTGAGGATCTGCTCGCTGCGCCCGAAGGGTCCCTCGACGTCGTGCAGCACCGCGGAGGTCAGGCCGATGCCGTCGGTTCCATACGTCTGCTGCGAGGAGATCCCCAGCCATTCGCCGGTCGGGCGGCGGTGCATGTGGATCTGCAGGTCCACGTTGGGGAACATCCAGGACTCGGGGCCCGGTGCCACACGCGGCGCCACCCCGTTGGCCGTGTCGACCATGCCCAGCAGGCGGACCATGTCTCCGGAGGGCACGCCGTCGACCATGGCGTTGGGGTTGCGCATCCACACCATGCCGCGGCCCAGGCGCAGGCCCGGTTCGACACGGAATTCGAGCTGCTCGATGTAGCCGCCGGGCCACATGTCCATACCGTCCCACGCGGGCAGGTCCTCCGGGTGGGTCACGGTCGGGTCCTCGATGCCCGCGACGGCGGTGGAGTCGTGGGTCTTCAGCCGCCAGGCGCGGGCGACGATCGCCGTGCGGCCCTGGCAGAGCATCTCGGCCTCGATCAGTTCGATGGTCTTGCCGGGCCGGACCATGCGCGTGGTGATCTCGATGTCGCCCCCGTGGATGATGCCCAGGATGTCCAGGCTGGCGCGGGCCATGCGCATGTCCTCGCGCGGCTGGAACCTCTCGAGTTCGTGGGCCAACAGCCCGGTGGCCGGTGCCATGTGCTGCTCGTGGGCATTCCAGGCACCCTGGGTGTGGATGGTGGAGCGGTATTTCCCGCCGCCCAACGGAACGTAGAACGAGGTCGGCCTCGAGCCGTCCGGGAGCCGTTCGAGGTGGTCGGCGGAGGCATCGGGGGTCGCCCCGTGCCCGGTGGAGGTTTCGGTCATGGATCCATCCTTTCAGCACGGCGCCGGTGGTCGCTGGATTTTCCAGACTAGCGGCAATACGGCCCCCACATCGCCCCGGCGCGACCGCACGCTAGGGGCGAGCGGCCTCAGGTGCCGCAGAAGGTCCTGTAGGGGCCGAAGTCCTCGGGTGCACCGGCGGCATAACGCTCCAGTCCCGGGCGTTCGCGGTAGGGATCGGTCACCGCGTACAGCAGCTGCAGGAAGGGGTCCATGTCCCCGGCCGTCGCCGCGGCCAGCGCCTCCTCCACCAGGTGGTTGCGCGGGATATACGCGGGGTTGATGCGGTCGATCCGATCTGCGTCCGGGCCCAAGGCGAGCCAGGTGTTGGCCCACGCGTCGTAGTCCGTCGGGTCGGTGAACAGGGCCCGCGCCGGGGCGCTGTCCCCGCGGGCCGCCGCACCGAGGCGGCGGAAGAAGGACGTGTAATCGACGCCGTGTTGCTGCAGCAGGGCGATGACACCGTCCACGACGGGAGTGGCCGCATCGTCGGCCGGGTCGGTCGCGGCCAATCCCAGTTTTTCGCGCATTCCGGACGACCAGGCGGCGCTGTACTGGTCGCGGAATGTCCGCAGCGAGCCCATGGCCACCTCGACGGCTTGGTCTTCGTCGTCGTGCAGCAGCGGGAGCAGTGACTCCGCCAGGCGGGCCAGATTCCACTCGGCGATGACCGGCTGGTTCCGGTAGGCATACCGCCCTTCGGCGTCAATCGAGCTGTAGAGCGCTGCGGGGTCGAATCCGTCCATGAACGCGCAGGGGCCGTAGTCGATGGTTTCGCCGGAGATGGTCATGTTGTCGGTGTTCATCACGCCGTGGACGAAGCCGACCAGCATCCACTGGGCGACCAGCCGGGCCTGGGCGGACACGACGGCATCGAAGAGCGCGCGGTAGGGATGTTCGGCCTCCGCGGCGTCGGGGTGCAGCCGTGCGATGGCGTGGTCGGCGAGGCGGCGCAGCAGATCCTCGTCGCCCATCGCCCGGGCGTACTGGAACGATCCCACCCGCAGATGGCTGGCCGCCACCCTCGCCAGGACCGCGCCCGGCTGCGGGGTGTCCCGGTGGATCGTGGCTCCGGTGGCCACGACGGCCAGCGACCGAGTGGTGGGGATGCCGAGGGCGTGCATCGCCTCACTGACCAGGTACTCGCGCAGCATGGGACCCACTGCGGCTAACCCGTCACCGCCGCGCGCGAACGGAGTGCGTCCGGATCCCTTGAGGTGCAGATCATGCACGGTCCCGTCGGGTCCGCGGAGTTCGCCCATCAGCAGGGCCCTGCCATCGCCCAAACGCGGCGAGTAAGAACCGAATTGGTGTCCGGCGTACCCCTGGGCAACGGGGGTGGCCCCTTCGGGCACGGCCGTGCCGGTCAGCAGTCCCAGGCCATTGTCACTACGGAGGAATTCCAGGTCCAATCCGAGGTCCGCGGCGAGTCTGCTGTTCAGGACCAGCAGGCGCGGGTCAGGGGTCGGTTCGGCTTTCCATGGAATGGAGAGTTCGGGGAGATCGCGGGAGAAATGGTCATTGAGGAAGACGGTTCCCTGGAGTGCAGCGCTCATCTTTCGACCATACGCCGCGGCCGCCCCGGTGTCGTGCCGGGCAACGGTAGACTTCCCGCATGCACCGGTCCGGCACAGCCTCCCCCACCACGCGGCGTCGGCTGATCCTGGTGGTCGCCGGAGCGTGCGTGATCCCGGTGGGCCTGACCGCCCGGTTCCTGGTTGGGGGTTGGGCGGGAGACGCGGCCGGTGGGGTCCTGTATGCGGTGATGGTCTACCTGCTCATGGCCTTCATCGCCCCCAGGTGGCGTCCCGCCGTCGTCGCCGTGACCGCGCTGGGGTTCTGCTGGGCCGTGGAGCTCCTACAGCTGACGCCGCTCCCCCATGACCTGGGCTCGGTCTTCCCGCCGGCCCGGCTGGTGTTGGGGACGACGTTTGTCGCCGGGGACCTGATCGCGTATGCCGCGGGTGCTGTGGCCGCGTGCCTCGCCGATCACTACCTGTCGTGGCTTCGAAGGGCACCGATTCCAACGGCTGTCGGGGACGCCAGTTAGGGGCCTGTCACTACTCTGACGTCGTGGCATTCCTCCCCGGGCGGCATCTGGTCCGCAGCGCACTGCTCTTCGCTGCCGGTGCCCTGGCATCGAAGTAGGGACTTTCTTGTCGCGCAGTTGAAACTGCCCGAGCGATGGGGCCGCTTCAACTAGTTCGTCTGCCGTCACGATTGAAATTTGCTCGTTCGAAGGAGTTACTAGCAGTCAGCGAATCCCCTAAGCTGGCCAACCGTCATTTAGCGACACTATTCTCGATGTTCCGAAAAGCTTCCGACAAGACTCTGTGGTCACTCAAGTTTCCGATCGGTGCGCAAAACTTGCTCACACGGCGGAATTGAGACCCGTTTATCGAACGTTTCGTTTCGATGTGGCCCTCGGATAGGCGAACCCGCCAAATCCGATTGTCGTTGGTCATCTTGGACTCACCGACCCAACCGACGTTGTCCGTGTCCAGACTCCAGTAGACTGGCGGAATCGCGCTTTCAACGGCTTCGCAAAGTTCCGTAACTGAAGTAAACCTTTTAGCGGGGTTCGGGTCCAGCGCCCGCAGGAGGACTCGCTGAAGTCGCTTGGAAACATTGGGAGGGAACGACGTCCGGTTCGGGAAATTTCCTTCTCGAGCCGCCTTCTTTAACGAAGCCAAAGGCTTTTCCCCGCGAGCTGAATCTCTTAACTGACGTTTCCATTCGATCTCTCCGAATAGCATCCGATAGGCAAGGCACCCCAGCGCATATATGTCGCCCGCCTTTGTAGCTACAGAGTCCGATTCAGGCGTCAGTGTGGGAAGGTACGCCATGCTCGCATGGTCGGGCTGTGTGCCCTCCAAGAGGGCTAGACCAAAATCGCAGAGCCTCGCGTTGAGATCTTTGTCGAATAGCACGTTCGCTGGCTTGATGTCCCGATGCAGGATGCCCTTTGAATGGAGAAACGAGACTCCTCTGCAGATGGCTGGAAACCACGTGTAAAAGTCCTTCATCGGAACCGTGCCTTGCTCACATCTACTAGCAAGACTGCCATTCGGCAGATACTCAGTCCGAATCACAAATTCATCGCCCTCGCGAGTCGCACTGAAGACCTCAACGGTGTATCGCGAACTGCTGGCAACCATCAGTTTGGCCTCGTCCAAATTGTCTGAAAATCCAGACCTGCCGAGTGGGATACATTTGGTTGCACAAATGCGACCAGTGTAGGAATCAAATTCCTTCCAGACTTCGCCAAAATGGCCCTTGCCCAACAGCTCCAAACGAGTGTGCAACAGTCGCCCTATCGCCGGGCTAAGAGTGCAGCAGCTAGGGGCTCATCCATGTACTTCGGCAACGAACGAGCCTCCCTCAATTCTTCCAAGTGGGGTACCCCCGATAGGGATGCTCCTCTTTTCAACCCGAAAGCGGTGCCAATTCGCTGCTTTTTGGCGCTTATGACTTCACGCTTAAGCGAACCGAGAGCAGCTAGAACGACGCCTTCAACCTGCGCCCGATAGAGTACTGACTCTGACCCGCTCTGGGAAGTTGCTCCATGAACGACACATACGGATTGTACGGACATCGGCTGGAAGGTCTCGAGCACATACGTGTAGAGCCAGGCCATTTCCCGCTCGCGGCTGCCAAATTCGGGGATTTTTGCCTTTTTGTAGTCCGCGACTCCAAGGTGTGAATGCTCTCGTTCTTCGAGCGTGACCCACTTGATCTCCTCCTTCGCAGGAAGGAGACCAAGGTAAAGCCCCACTAGAAGTCCCAGTCCTCGTCTTCGGTGTTCACTGCCTTGCCGATGACGTACGAGGAACCGGAGCCGGAGAAGAAGTCGTGGTTCTCGTCCGCGTTCGGGCTCAGGGCCGACAGGATGGCCGGGTTCACATCGGTCACCGAGGACGGGAACATGGCCTCGTAGCCCAGGTTCATCAGCGCCTTGTTGGCGTTGTAGTGCAGGAACTTCTTGACGTCCTCGCTCAGGCCCACGCTGTCGTACAGGTCGTGGGTGTACTGGACCTCGTTCTCGTAGAGCTCGAAGAGCAGCTCGAAGGTGTAGTCCTTCAGTTCGGTCTTGCGCTCCTCGGACAGGCCCTCCAGGCCCTTCTGGTACTTGTAGCCGATGTAGTAGCCGTGCACTGCCTCGTCGCGGATGATCAGGCGGATCAGGTCGGCGGTGTTGGTCAGCTTGGCCCGCGAGGACCAGTACATCGGCAGGTAGAAGCCCGAGTAGAACAGGAAGGACTCCAGCAGTGTGGAGGCGATCTTGCGCTTGAGCGGATCCTCGCCGTGGTAATAGGACTCGATGATCGAGGCCTTCTTCTGCAGGTTCACGTTCTCGGTGGACCAGCGGAACGCCTCGTCGATGTCCTTCGTCGAGGCCAGCGTGGAGAAGATCGAGGAGTAGCTCTTGGCGTGCACCGACTCCATGAACGCGATGTTCGTGTAGACGGCCTCCTCGTGCGGGGTGATCGCGTCCGGGATCAGCGACACGGCGCCGACGGTGCCCTGCAGGGTGTCCAGCAGGGTCAGGCCGGTGAACACACGCATGGTGAGCAGCTGCTCGTCGGCGGTGAGCGTGTTCCAGGACTGGACGTCGTTGGACAGCGGGATCTTCTCCGGCAGCCAGAAGTTGTTCACGAGGCGGTTCCACACCTCCACGTCCTTCTCGTCCTGGATGCGGTTCCAGTTGATGGCCTCGACGTGGCCGTGCAGCTTGACCTGGTCGGTCATTTCATCCCCTGACTTTCTGGTGGGCTGTGCCCTATTGCTGGTGGGACGGGAGTACGACGGCGGGAGGTTGCCCGCCGTCGTACTCGCCAGTCATGTCTGCGAAGCTGGGTTAGCTTGCTACAATGCCTGCTACTAAAGTGCGCAGGAAACGCAGCCCTCCACCTCGGTCCCCTCCAGCGCGAGCTGGCGGAGCCTGATGTAGTAGAGCGTCTTGATGCCCTTGCGCCATGCGTAGATCTGCGCCTTGTTGATGTCACGTGTCGTGGCGGTGTCCTTGAAGAACAGCGTCAGCGAGAGGCCCTGGTCGACGTGCTGCGTGGCGGCGGCGTAGGTGTCGATGATCTTCTCGTAGCCGATCTCGTACGCGTCCTGGTAGTAGTCCAGGTTGTCGTTGGTCAGGTAGGGCGCCGGGTAGTAGACGCGGCCCAGCTTGCCTTCCTTGCGGATCTCGATCTTCGAGGCCACCGGGTGGATCGAAGAAGTCGAGTTGTTGATGTACGAGATCGAGCCTGTCGGCGGGACGGCCTGCAGGTTCTGGTTGTAGATGCCGTGCTCCATGACGGAGGCCTTCAGCTCCAACCAGTCCTGTTGGGTGGGGATGTGCACGTTGGCGAACAGCTCGCGGACCTTCTCGGTCTGCGGGACCCACTCGGCCTCGGTGTACTTGTCGAAGAACTCCCCGGAGGCGTACTGGGAATCCTCGAAGCCCCCGAAGGTCTCGCCCTTTTCCATGGCGAGCTTGTTCGAGGACCGCAGTGCGTGGAACACCACCGTGTAGAAGTAGATGTTCGTGAAGTCCAGGCCCTCCTCGGAGCCGTAGTGGACGCGCTCGCGCGCCAGGTAGCCGTGCAGGTTCATCTGCCCCAGGCCGATGGCGTGCGATTGCTGGTTGCCCTCGGCGATCGAGGGAACCGATCCGATGTAGGACATGTCGGAGACGGCGGAGAGTGCACGGATGGCCGTCTCGACCGAGGCACCCAGATCCGGGGAGTCCATCGCCTTGGCGATGTTCATCGAACCCAGGTTGCAGGAGATGTCCTTGCCGACGACGTCGTAGCCCAGGTCGTCCTTGTAGGTCGAGGGGGACGACACCTGCAGGATCTCCGAGCAGAGGTTGCTCATGGTGACCTTGCCCTTGATCGGGTTGGCCCGGTTCACGGTGTCCTCGAACATGACGTACGGGTAGCCGGATTCGAACTGGATCTCGGCGAGAGTCTGGAAGAACTCGCGGGCACTGATCTTGGTCTTCTTGATCCGGGAGTCGTCGACCATCTCGTAGTACTTCTCGGTGACCGAGACATCGGAGAACGGCATGCCGTAGACGCGCTCGACGTCGTACGGGGAGAAGAGGTACATGTCCTCGTTCTTGCGGGCCAGCTCGAAGGTGATGTCCGGGACCACGACGCCCAGGGAGAGGGTCTTGATGCGGATCTTCTCGTCGGCGTTCTCGCGCTTGGTGTCCAGGAACCGGTAGATGTCCGGGTGGTGGGCATGCAGGTAGACCGCGCCGGCGCCCTGGCGGGCACCGAGCTGGTTGGCGTAGGAGAAGCTGTCCTCGAGGAGCTTCATCACGGGGATCACGCCGGAGGACTGGTTCTCGATCTGCTTGATCGGCGCCCCATGCTCGCGGATGTTGGTCAGCGACAGGGCGACACCGCCGCCGCGCTTGGACAGCTGCAGCGAGGAGTTGATGCCGCGGGCAATCGACTCCATGTTGTCCTCGACGCGCAGCAGGAAGCAGGAGACGAGCTCGCCGCGCTGGGCCTTGCCGGCATTGAGGAAGGTCGGGGTGGCAGGCTGGAAACGGCCGTCGATGATCTCGTCGACGAGCTGGATGGCCAGCTGGTCGTCGCCGCGGGCCAGGTGCAGGGCGACCATGCACACACGGTCCTCGTAGCGTTCGAGGTAGCGCTTGCCGTCGAAGGTCTTCAGCGTGTACGAGGTGTAGAACTTGAACGCACCGAGGAAGGTCTCGAAGCGGAACTTCTTCTTGTACGCGTGTGAGTAGAGCTCGCGCACGAAGTTCATCGTGTACTGGTCGAGGGTTTCGCGCTCGTAGTACTCGTGCTTGATCAGGTATTCGAGCTTCTCGTCCAGGTCATGGAAGAAGACGGTGTTGGTGTTCACGTGCTGCAGGAAGTACTGCCGCGCCGCTGCCTGGTCCGCCTCGAACTGGATGTTGCCATCCCGGTCGTAGAGGTTGAGCATGGCGTTCAGCTCGTGGTAGCCCAGCCCCTTGAAGGCTTCGGGGACTTCCTTGCTCTCGGTCTTCACGGTCGACTCTGCGACTGTTGTTTCCAAAACTCTTCCAATCCTTGGCGTACATGGGCCACATCCTCGGACGTGCCCATGAGTTCGAAGCGGTACAGCACTGGAACCCCGCATTTGGCGGAGATCTTGTCCGCCGCCAGGCAGTAGGTGGTTCCAAAGTTCGTATTGCCGGCGCCGATGACGCCGCGCAGCAGGTTCCGGTTGCCCTCGTTGTTGAGGAAGCGGATGACCTGCGGGAGAATCGACCGTTCACCCTTTTCCCCGCCATAGGTGGGGAGGACGAGAACGTACGGTTCGGTGGCCAGCAACTCGGGGTCCCTGGCATGGAGGGGGATGCGCGCCGCATCGAGTTCCAGCTTCTCGATGAACCGCTTCGTGTATCCGGAAGCGGATGAGAAGTAGATCAGGGACGTGCGCGTGGTGGCGACCGGAGACCTGTGGGTCGCCACCACGGTGTCGGCGGACATCATGCCGGCCTCCAACTGGTGGTGATGGGTGGTGCTTTAGGCGACGCTCGAGGCGAGCTCCGAGAGTTCCTCGATCTTGTCCGGGCGGAAGCCGGACCAGTGGTCGGCCTCGGTGATGACCACGGGGGCCTGCATGTAGCCGAGGGCACGAACGCGCTCGAGCGCCTCGGGATCCTGGGAAATGTCAACCTTCTGGTAGGCAATGCCCTTCTTGTCCAGCGCGCGGTATGTGGCGTTGCACTGCACGCATGCTGGCTTGGTGTAAACCGTGACGGTCATGGCGTTGGTCCCCTCGTACAAGATGGTGGTTTCTTCGATATGTGCCCCGGCTGACCGGGGTCCAAAAGCGGGCCGAATAGGGCGAAAACCGTGCTAGAACCGGTCCCGGCCTGTGGGGCGCCTTCGGAGATTTCAATACTACATGTAGTGCAAGCTGCGGCAAGCAACCCCTATATGTTGTCTTACAAGTATGTCATTCCCCGGCGATTTAGTCCACAGGGACTGTGGAGAAACGGGTCCCCGTTTCCCGCGAGAATCCGGGCTTCCGTTCGACCCATCCACAGGCTGTGCATTCGTCCTACACAGTCCGGATCCGAGGGCGTGTCGTCCCGGCCCGGCGTGTCGTGCCACGCGGCACGTGTGGCTCCCCACAGCGGGCGGCGTAGGGTGGGCGTAACCGCAGCGGAAGGAACGAAACCTGCCATGGGCACAGTCGCAGAAAACATGATCGCTACCCTCCGGGCCAACGGCGTCCAGCGCATCTACGGCGTCGCCGGGGACTCGCTGAATGGGCTCACCGACGCGATGCGCAAGGACGGCACCATCGCGTGGTCCGCGGTGCGCCACGAGGAGACCGCCGCCTTCGCCGCGGGCGCCGAGGCCGCGCTCACCGGTGAGATGGGCGTCTGCGCCGGCAGTTGCGGCCCCGGGAACCTGCACCTGATCAACGGACTCTACGAGGCGAACCGGACAAGGGTTCCGGTGCTGGCCATCGCCGCCCACATTCCCAGCGCGGAGATCGGGAGCAACTACTTCCAGGAGACGCACCCGCAGGAGCTGTTCCGGGAATGCTCGGTCTTCACCGAGATGGTCTCCTCCCCCGACCAGATGCCCCGGCTGATGGAAATCGCCATGCGGACGGCCATCGAGAAGCGCGGTGTCGCCGTTCTCGTGGTCCCCGGGGACGTGGCCCTTGCCCCCGCAACCAGCAATCGCGTGACACGGATCCGCCGAACCAATCCCGTCGTCGTTCCCTCGCGGAGGGAACTGGAAGAGGCGGCCGGCCTGCTCAACGCCGGCTCCAAGGTCACGATCCTGGCCGGCGCCGGCGTGGCCGGCGCCCACGACGCCGTGCTTGCCCTGGCCGACGCGCTGGCTGCCCCCGTGGTCCACGCCCTGGGTGGCAAGGAACATCTTGAGTACGACAACGAGTTCGACGTGGGCATGACCGGGCTGCTCGGATTCGCCTCCGGCTACCGCGCCATGGACGACGCCGACACCCTGCTGATGCTCGGCACGGACTTCCCCTACCAGCAGTTCATCCCGGGACACGCGAAGATCATCCAGGTCGACATACGCGGAGAGCAGCTGGGACGGCGCGCGCCCGTCGACCTCGGAATGGTGGGGTCGGTGGACGACACGGCCGGCGCCCTGCTGCCGCTGCTCAAACGCAAGACGCGGCGCGCGCACCTGAAAGACGCCCAGAAGCACTACCGCAAGACCCGCGAGAAGCTGGACGACCTGGCCTCCAAGACGCGCAAGGGCAAGGCGCTGCACCCGCAATTCGTCGCCCGGCGCATCGACCACCTCGCCTCGGACGACGCCGTGTTCCTGCCGGACGTCGGCTCCCCCGTCATGTGGGCCTCCCGCTACGTTCGCATGAATGGACGACGCCGGCTGATCGGCTCGTTCGCGCATGGCAGCATGGCCAATGCGCTACCCCAGGCCATCGGCGTGCAGTCCGCGTCCCCCGGCCGCCAGGTTGTCGCGTTGTGCGGGGACGGCGGACTGTCCATGCTGATGGGCGAGTTGCTGACGGTGGTCCAGTCCAAGCTGCCGGTGAAGATGGTCGTCTTCAACAATTCCTCGCTGAACTTCGTGGAACTGGAGATGAAGGCCGCAGGCTTCGTCACCTATGGAACCGGCCTGGACAACCCCAACTTCGCCGACGTCGCCAATGCCATCGGTGTCATGGGAGTGCGGGTGGAAAGCGCTGCCGACCTGGACGCCGCCCTGACGAAGGCCTTCGACCACGATGGTCCGGCGCTGGTGGATGTAGTCACCGACCGGCAGGAACTCTCCATGCCGCCGGCCGTCACCGCGGAGCAGGCCAAGGGCTTCGCCCTGTATGCGGTGCGGACCGTCCTATCGGGCCGCGGTGACGAGCTCCTCGATCTGGCCGCAACGAACTGGCGGCAGCTCTTCTAGGAGGGGACATGAGACGCACGGATCGGGTATCACTGGCCATGAAGGCGAGCCCGGAACGCGTCTATGCAGCGTTCACCGACCGGGCCGCGTTGGAAACCTGGCTGCCACCGCCCGAGATGGAATGCACGGTTCTGGCCATGGACCTGCGTCCCGGCGGGGAACTGCGCATGATCATGCGCTACCTCAATGCCTCGGCGAACCCAGGGAAGTCGACGGACGATACCGACCTCGTCGTCTCGCGCATTGTCGACGTGGTCCCCGGCGAACGGGTCGTCCAGTCGGTTGAATTCGAGGCGGCCGATCCCGAATTCGCCGGATCGATGACGATGGCGTGGTCCGTGTCCCCCACACCGGATGGAGCTCTCGTCGAGTTCCGCGCCGACGACGTGCCGGCGGGAATCTCGGTCGAGGACCATCATCTGGGCATGAGTGCTTCCCTGCACCAGCTGGCTGCCTACCTCGGCTGATCTACGTCCTCCCGGTGTTGCCCAACCGCGCTGGGTGTGTGGACACCTGGACCCGCCAACTACCTGTGCCCGACCAATGCTGCCTAACATGAGGGAGCCGCACGTCGGCGGGGTTTCTCGCGCCTACGGCCGGTCCCCGGTGCCGAGCCGGGCGAACGGGCCGTTGAGCGCGGGAAGTACCGCCATGCCCGAGAGCGAAGGAGAATCGAGTGCCGGACGCCGAGGATGCCCAGACCACGCCCCCCGAAATGCCCCGGGGGCCAGTCGAACGCAGCCGCTTCGGTGTGACCGAACGCCGCAGGGATCCCGCGGCCGAAGAACGCCGCCCGCCCATTTCCACCAGCGAGATGAGCAAGGGCCCCACCGAATTGGCGGAGCACCGGGAACCCCGGGTCAACTGGCGAGTCTTCATCATCTCGGCTGCCATCGTGCTGGCGTTCTCCGTCTGGGCCATGGTGTTGCCGGACCAGGCCGCGGCCGTCATGCAGACCGCCGTGACGTGGATCGCCACGAACTTGGGCTGGTTCTACGTCCTGACGATCACCCTGGTCATCCTCTTCGTCCTGTGGGTGGCACTGTCCAAGGAGGGCAGCGTGCGGCTCGGCCCGGATCATTCGCGCCCGCAATACAACCTGTTCACCTGGGTGGCCATGCTCTTTGCCGCAGGCGTGGGGATCGACATGCTCTTCTATTCGGTCACCGGGCCGATCACCCAGTACATGGCCCCTCCGGCGGCCACACCGGAATCGGCCGAGGCCGCGCAGGATGCCGTCGTGTGGACCATGTTCCACTACGGCATTGCCGGCTGGTCGATGTACGCGCTGCTGGGCATGGCCATGGGCTACTTTGCCTATCGGTGGGGCATGCCGCTGTCGATCCGGGCGGCGCTCTATCCCCTGTTGGGCAAACGCGTCCGCGGGGCGACCGGCGATGTGATCGACATCTTCGCCCTCGTGGGAACCGTGTTCGGCGTCGCGACATCGATGGGCATCGGCGTCGTGCTGCTCAACGTCGGGTTCGCATGGCTCTTTGGCCTATCCGAGGGGCTTGCACTGCAGATCGCCTTGGTCCTCGTCGCCGTGATCATGACGGTTGCGGCCTGCACGTCCGGCGTCGACAAGGGCATCCGCATCATCTCCGAGCTCAACTTGTGGGCAGCCGGCGCGATGATGCTGTATATCCTGATCACCGGTAAGACCTCATTCCTGCTCAACGCGATGGTCGAGAACATCGGCCGATTCGTCTTCTCGCTACCCGAACGGACGCTTCAGACCTTCGCCTACACAGACGGTGGCGCGGACTGGATGGCCGGCTGGACCCTGTTCTTCTGGGCCTTCTGGCTGGCCTGGGGTCCATTCGTCGGGCTCTTCCTGGCCCGGATCTCCCGTGGCCGCACCTTGCGTGAATTCGTCATCGCAGCCATCACCGCACCCGTGCTCTGCGACTTCTTCATCGTCTCGATCTTCGGAAACAGCGCCATGAGCGAGGTCCTGGACGGCAACAAGGCCTTCGCCGACCTCGCCATCAAGAATCCGGAACACGGCTGGTATGCGCTGCTGGAAATGTTCCCCGGTGCTCCCTTCCTCATTGGGCTGGCGACCCTTTCCGGTCTGCTCTTCTACCTGACCAGCGCCAATTCGGGCGCCATGGTCATGTCGAACTTCTCCTCCTCCATCCCCGACCCGTCAGTCGACGGGGCAAAATGGCTGCGGATCTTCTGGGCCCTCATAACCGCCGTGTTGGCGGTAGCGATGCTCATTGCCGGCGGAGTGACAACCATGGAGCACGCAACGCTGATCTTCGCGTTGCCGGTAACGGTCATCGCCTACCTCGTCATGGCGTCCTTCTCCAAGGTCTTGCGCATGGAGCGGGCCGAACGAGAGGGCCAGGTGCTGAGAAGGCGCACCGCGGCGGTGCACGGCGGCCAAACGCCGGAGAAGACGTGGCGCCAACGCCTGGCCCAGCTGCGCTCGTACCCATCGAAGAAGCAGGTCGCCCAGTTCGCCGAACGCGTCGTCCGCCCCGCGCTGCAGGATGTGGTCAAGGAATTCACCGACCTCGGCTACCAGGCGGAGCTGACGACGACGACAAACGAAGAAACCAACATCGAGGAAAACACCCTCGTGGTCAACATGGATCACCACCGGAACTTCCACTACCAGGTTGCCGCGGTGGAAGCGCCGGTACCCATGTTCGGCGGGCGGAGCATGTCCCGGCAGATCGACATCTACTTCAGGTTGGAGGTGTTCACGCAGACCGGAACCGAAGGATACGACCTCGTCGGGCTCACGCAGCAGCAGGTCATCAACGACGTCCTGGACCGCTATGAGGCGCATCTGGGATTCCTTCACTACTCCAGCGAGCATGACTATGCATCGGTGCTGACACCTCCGGTGGCCCTGACGACGGACACCATGCCTCAGATGCCCCAGACCGCCGACGACGTGGAACCGCTCGACGACGACAAGTAGCGCTCACCCATCGACTGACGGAGCCCCATGGCGGCCCTGCCTGTCGACCATGCCTGCTGCCGATCGCGGGCCGATTCCAGTGGCGGCCTTCACCGGCGGGAAGTTCGGGCGACAGCGCTGCGTCACCGGCCGATGTGGTCGCGCCCTGAGATACCTCGGCCGAGGAAGGACCCTGGGCACGCCCGCGATGGGCTGTCCGGCCATGACGCATCCGGGTCGAACACAAGCCGATGACCTATAACCCCCAGAACGGGGAACCCGTTAACGAGAAATGTCCCGGGACATCGTTCTACCGATGTCCCGAGACATTACATTCGTGGAGGTAAGGGGATTCGAACCCCTGACCTTCTGCATGCCATGCAGACGCGCTACCAACTGCGCCATACCCCCGAATGTGTGCTGTCCGCGAGGTTTCCCTGTGGACAACTCATTCATCATAGGGCACTGAAATTAGCTCGTGCAAATCGAGGCAGTGCGGTTATTCGGGAACGACGTTTTCCGCACCTCCCGATGCGGGCACCTCGACCGGGAGCTCAATGGCGGGGCAGTCGCTCCACAACCGGTCCAGGGCATAGAAGACGCGGTCTTCCTGGTGCTGCACGTGGATGACGATGTCGACGTAGTCCAGAAGTACCCAGCGTCCGAGTCCTCGGCCTTCGCGTCGCACGGGACGCACATCATGCTTTTCGATCAGCGCTTCTTCGATTCCATCGACGATGGCGTTGACCTGGCGTTCGCTCTCTGCGGAGGCAATGAGGAATGCATCGGTGATGCCCAGTCGTTCGCTGACGTCCACGGCGACGAGGTTCTCGGCGAGTTTGTCGGCTGCCGCGTGGGCAGCGGTGCGGATGATGGACAGTGAATGGTCTGTTGCAGCCATGAGGCTCCTTGGGATGGTGGTGCTGGCGGTCTGTTGATGGCTAGTTATGGGTGCTGATCATAACAATCCCCGTGACGAGTGCCCCCGCGCCGACCACCAGTGCGGCAACCACCGCCAACGTCCACGTATTGACCCGGCGGACGCCTGCGGTCAGGTAATCGAGAGGTTCCAAGCCTTGGGCCGAGCGAGCACTGACGGGCTGGCCACTGGATTGCGTTCCCGGTTCCGTCGGCTCCGCGGCGGATGCCGCGCTGGAACCGACAGCAGGTGTCGACGTGTAGCCATCCTGGCCCATGGCGGTCGCAGCGGACCCCGGACGTTCTGCCGAGGTGGGCATTTGGAGCTGGAACCCGTTGGTTTGGGGTGCGTTGATCCCCGTATTGGCCAGGTCCCGTTCGGCTTGTTCATGCCGGAGGCGGTTCATGGCACCCGTGAACGGGTCCGCGGACTGTTGCTTGCGTTCGGAGGTGGACTGCTTCAGGCGTTCCCTCTCGGCCACGCGACGGCTGATGATTGCTGCCCGTGCCGCGAGTTCGCGTTGCCGGGCAATGACCTCCAGGTCGTCGCCGTCCTCGACGGCCGGCTGGTCCTCAGGCTGGGTGCCGACGGTCTGCCGACGGGCCTCCAAGGCCTCCTCGACGCTCAGTTGGCTACCGGACGAGGGGCTCTTGCGGTCGTCGGCGTCATGTACGCGCTGAGCCGGCTCGGTGTCCCCGGGGGCCGGTGCCGGAAGGCCAGCTCGTGCGGCTGCCAGCGCCTGCAGACGGAGCTGACGCCGGGTCAACGGTGCCGGGTCGTCCCCTGCGGAGGGCTCCACGGGGGAGGCTTGGACGGCGTTTGCACGCTTGGCCTCCGCCTCGCGCCGGGCTCGCAGGGCCTCACGGTCGCGTGCTCGCTGCAAGGATCCCCGTTCGGCCCGCTCGGGCACCATGTCGAAGGGCACGTCGGCGGCACGCCGGCTCCGGTTGGCTTTGGAGACGCGGTCGAGTTGGTTCGTGTCGTCCGAGGCGCTGGAATCGGCATCTGTGGCGGGCTGATCATCCGTCGAGGGATCCCGATCGCGGGCCTTGTCGGCGGCCTCGCCGGCTCGTCGTTGCTCACGGAGGGAGCGCCGTGTCGGTGCACGCCCCAGATCGTCGCTCATGTGGTCCGTTCCCGGCTTCGCCCCTCAGGCGATGCCGTCGTAGTGATACAACTCGTACTTCGCAATGTACTGAACCACCCCGTCGGGCACCAAGTACCAGACCGGTTTGTTGTCCTTGATCCGGTCGCGGCAGGCAGTGGACGAGATCGCCATGGCTGGAACCTCCAGCAGGCTGACATCCTGGCGCCCCAGGTCCGGAAGCTCATGCCCGGGTCGTGTGACCCCGACGAAATGTGCCAGGCTCCAGAGCTCGTCGATGTCCTTCCACGACAGGATCTGTTCCATCGCGTCGGCTCCGGTGATGAAGAACAGTTCTGCGTCTGGCCTTTGCCGACGCAGATCCCGCAATGTGTCAATGGTGTAGGTCGGACCCGGCCGATCGATGTCGACCCTGCTGACCGTGAACCGGGGGTTCGACGCGGTGGCGACCACGGTCATGAGGTAACGGTGCTCGGAATCCGAGACCTCACGGTCGGCCTTTTGCCACGGCCGGCCGGTGGGAACGAAGACGACTTCGTCCAGATCGAATTCGGCGGCTACCTCGCTGGCAGCCACCAGGTGGCCGTGATGGATGGGATCAAAGGTCCCGCCCATCACCCCGAGCCGGACCGGCCGTTCCGACCCGTCCGCCTCTGCCTTGCTAGTGATCTTGGTGGCCGTGCTTGTTGGAAAATTGCTTGTGCGTATCGTCGACCTCGGCGTGCGCCTCGTGGCGGTGGCCGACGTTGGTGAACGACACGCAAACGAACAACAGCAACAGGAAGAAGGCGAAGATTCCGCCGCCGACGATGTACGGGAGGTTGCTAACCCCCTCGGCCTCAGCACCACTCGCCAGTACTGTCCCCAAGACCTGCGTGAGCATGTTTCTCCTTTGTGCCCGTCATCGACCGGCGCCGCCCCAACTGGGACGATCCGGTGTTCGTCTGATGTCTGCGTACCATTCTACCCACCCGGGGCAGTCTCTACGAACGGATGTGGCCGTCTCCCTGAACAATCCACTTCGTGGTCGTCAGTTCGCGCAATCCCATCGGACCCCGGGCATGCATCTTCTGTGTCGAGATGCCGACTTCGGCGCCGAGCCCGAGCTGGCCGCCGTCGGTGAAACGGGTGGAGGCATTGACGATGACCGCTGCGGAATCGATCTCCGAGATGAACCGTTCGGCATGCGCCAGGTCATTGGTGAGGATCGCCTCGGTGTGCCCGGTGGTCCAACGCCGGATGTGCTCGATGGCCTCATCGAGGTCGTCGACGACGGCGACCGCGAGGTCCAGGGACATGTATTCGCTCGCCCAATCGTCCTCGGTGGCCGGCACTGCGCCCAGTCCGTCGGCGAGGGCGAGAGCGCGCTGGTCGGCGTGCAGCGTGACGCCAGCCTTCGCGAGTTCTTCCAGGACATGGCGCGAGGCCGCGGCCCCGGAGTGGAGCAGCAGGGTCTCGACGGTGTTGCAGACCGAGGGGCGCTGCGTCTTCGCGTTGAGCAGGATGGCCGCTGCCGACTCGGCGGAGGCTGACGCATCGAGATAGATGTGGACGTTGCCCTCTCCGGTCTCGATGACCGGGACCTTCGCGTGTTCCAGAACGGACTGGATCAGGGCACGCCCTCCCCGGGGTATCAGCACGTCGACCTTCCCGCGGGCCCCCATGAGGGCTTGGGCGCCGGCACGGCCGAAGTCGTCCACGCTCTGCACCGCATCCGCGGGCAGGCCCACCGATTCAAGGGCGTCGCGGATCAGGTACAGCAATGCCCGGTTGGATTCGGCTGCGGCGGATCCGCCGCGCAGCAGCACCGCATTGCCGCTCTTCAGGGCCAGGCCCGCGATGTCGACGGTGACGTTGGGCCGGGCCTCGTAGATGGCACCCAGGACCCCCATCGGGACATGGACCTGACGTAGCCGGAGTCCGTTGGGCAGGGTCTGCCCGCGCTCGACCGTGCCGACCGGGTCGGGGAGACCCGCGAGCTCCCGGAGCGCGGAAATCAGACCGTCCACCCGTGCATCATCGAGCTTCAGGCGGTCCAGGAGGCCCTGGCTGGTTCCCGCGGCGCGCTCACGGTCCAGGTCCTTGGCATTCGCCTCGATGACCGCAACCCGCGCGTCGTCCAATGCCGAGGCGATGGCCAGCAGGCCGCGGTCCTTCCAATCCCGGTTCGCGCGCGCGAGCTTCCGCGCAGCCGTCCGGGACCGGTCTGCCCGGAGGGATACCTCATGGACGACGTTCTCGGCGGTGGTGGTTGAATCGGCGACGCTCTGGCTCATGCAACCAGCTTAGCTGCGGGAGCGCACTGCCGGTCGATTGTTGAGCAATCGTGTTAAGGCCGGCCGGCGACACGGGTCGGCTACCGGTTCTTGCCCCGCGCACGGGGCCCGACCAGGACCAGATCGTCGACGTGGACGACTTCGCGCTCATAGTGTGTGCCGAGCGAGCTCGAGAGTTCCCGGGTGCTCCTGCCCAGCATCTCCGGCAGTTCGGTCGAGGCGTAGTTGACCAGCCCCCGGGCGACCACGACGCCGTCGGCATCGGCGATCTCCACCGGGTCGCCGGCCTCGAACTCGCCACGGACACCGGTGATGCCGGCGGGAAGCAGGGACCGCGAACCAGAAGTGACCGCTATGACCGCCCCGGCATCGAGCACCAGTGTTCCGCGTGTGGAAGCGAGGTGGGCCAGCCAGAGCATGCGCAAAGGGCGGCGGCCACCGCGCGCGGAAAACCAGGTCCCGACGTCTTCTCCGGCCAGCGCCGGGCCGGCCTGCGCGGTGGAGGTGACCAGGGTGGGGATGCCGGACTCCGCGGCCATGGTCGCGGCCTCGACCTTGGTCACCATGCCACCGGTGCCGACTCCCGAGGCTCCGACGGAGCCGATCGTGATGCCCTCGAGGTCTGCTGCGCTCTCGACGGTCGGGATGCGGCTGGCCCCGGCGGACGGCGGCCCATCGTAGACGGCATCGACGTCGGAGAGCAGGATGAGCGCGTCTGCCTTGACGAGGTGGGCCACCAAGGCGGCCAACCGGTCGTTGTCGCCGAAGCGGATCTCGTGGGTGGCCACGGTGTCGTTCTCGTTGACCACGGGGACGACGCCCAGGGTGAGCAGTCGACCCAGCGCCCGGAACGCGTTCGCGTACTGCTGGCGGCGGATGAGGTCGTCGGCGGTCAGCAGGACCTGCGAGACCGTGATGCCGTGGGAGCCGAAGGCCTGGGTGTACTTGGCCATCAGCAGACCCTGCCCGACGCTGGCCGCAGCCTGCTGGGTCGCCAGGTCACGGGGGCGCCGCCCCAGGCCGAGCGGCGCGATGCCCGCGGCGATGGCGCCCGAGGAGACGAGAATGAGCTCGACTCCCCCGTTGCGCACCTTCGACAGCTCGCCGACGAGCCCCTTCAGTGCGTTCTCCGAGATCCCGCCGTTGACAGTGGTCAGGGAGGAGGACCCGACCTTGACGACCAGGCGCGTTGCCTCCGTGAGTTCGGAACGCTGCCTGATCGAGGACGGGATGCGGTTTTGCCGGGTCACTGCCCGCTGTCCCTGGACGACCGCTCATTCTTGTAGTTGACGGACTCCGTCCAGACGCCGGCCTTGCGTTCGGCCTCAAGGTCTGCGCGGGCCGCTGCCCGGGCGTCCTTGCGATCCTGGTGTTCCTGGCGCTTCTGTTCGCGGGTCGGCCGGCTCATATCGCCCAACCGGACGTCCTCGCCGCGGCGTGACCCCAGCAATTCGGCACCGGCGGCCATGGTCGGCTCCCAGTCGAACACCACACCGTTGTCATCGTCGCCGATGACGACGGCGTCGCCCGGCCTGGCACCGGTCTTGAAGAGCTTGTCCTCGACGCCGAGCTTGGCCAGGCGGTCCGCCAGGTAGCCGACGGCCTCGTCGTTGGTGAAGTCGGTCTGCTTGACCCAACGGATCGGCTTCTCGCCCTCCACGCGGTAGAGCGGTTCGAGGTTGCGCTCTTCCCGGCGGATGGTGAATTCCGTCCGGTTGACCGCTCGCGGCCGCAGGACCGGGACCTCGACCTTGGCCTGGGCGGTGGCCGAGGATTCCTTGCGGGCGGCGGTCACCAGCTCGCCCATGGCGTAGCCGAGTTCCTTCAGCCCGGTGCGGGCGAGGGCGGAGACCTCGAAGACCTGGTAGCCGCGGCCTTCCAGGTCGGCCCGGACGAATTCCGCCATCTCGGCCCCGTCGGGCATGTCGGTCTTGTTCAACGCCACCAGCCGCGGCCGGTCGTTCAGCGGCACCACGGTGCCGTCGGCCCCGGCGAAGCTCGCGTCGGTGGCGTAGGCGGCCAGCTCAGCCTCGATGGTCTCGAGGTCGCTGATGGGGTCTCGGTCAGACTCGAGGGACGCGCAGTCCAGCACGTGCACCAGTGCGGCACACCGCTCGACGTGGCGCAGGAACTCATGTCCCAGCCCCTTGCCCTCGCTGGCCCCGGGGATGAGCCCGGGGACGTCGGCCACGGTGAAGCGGACGTCGCCGCTCTCGACGACCCCGAGGTTGGGGATCAGGGTGGTGAACGGGTAGTCGGCGATCTTCGGACGGGCCGCCGACATGGCGGCGATGAGGCTGGACTTGCCGGCCGAGGGGTACCCGACCAGCGCGATGTCGGCCACGGACTTCAGCTCCAGGACGATGTCCTGCTCATCCCCGGGGATGCCCAGCAGGGCGAAACCCGGTGCCTTGCGCTTCTGCGAGGAGATCGCGGCGTTGCCCAGGCCGCCCAGGCCCCCGGAGGCCGCGATGTATTCGCTCCCCTCCCCCACCAGGTCGGCCAGGATGTTCCCGGCCCGGTCCTTGATGACGGTGCCGTCCGGGACCGGCAGGACCAGGTCCTCGCCGTTCTTGCCCGGGTGCATGTCGCCCTTGCCGGGCTCGCCGTTTCCGCCGTTGCGGTGCGGGGAATGGTGGTAGGAGAGCAAGGTGGTGGTCTGGCTGTCGACGCGGATGATCACGTCGCCGCCGTTGCCGCCATTTGCGCCGTCGGGGCCACCCAGGGGCTTGAACTTCTCCCGGCGGATCGACACGCAACCGTGCCCGCCGTTTCCGCCGGAAACGTTTAGGACTACGCGGTCTACGAACGCTGCCACTGAAGGAACTCCTCTATAGGGTGGCCGCCACGGTGCTGGATGCCCGTGGGACGGCCGGGGTAAAAAGACAACTGGAGGGCGGGCCGTGCGGCCCACCCTCCAGTCTAGCGAAATGCGGTAACGCCCTGCTTAGCCGGCGTCGACGATGTTCACGACACGGCGGCCGCGACGGGTACCGAACTCAACCGAGCCGGCTGCCAGTGCGAACAGCGTGTCGTCGCCACCGCGGCCGACGTTGGCGCCGGGGTGGAAGTGCGTGCCACGCTGGCGGACGATGATCTCGCCGGCGGAAACGACCTGGCCGCCGAAGCGCTTCACGCCCAGGAACTGAGCGTTGGAGTCGCGGCCGTTGCGAGTGGAGCTCGCGCCCTTCTTATGTGCCATTAGATGTGCCTACCTTTGAATCGGGGGTTATCTGGTCTCCGGCGCCTTAGGCGATGGAGGTGACCTTGACCTTGGTCAGCGCAGCACGGAAACCCTGGCGCTTCTTGTAGCCGGTCTTGTTCTTGTACTTCTGGATGACGATCTTCGGGCCGCGGAGGTTTTCGAGGACCTCGGCGGTCACGGTGACCTTCGCCAGGTCTGCGGCAGCGGACGTGACCTTGTCGCCGTCGACCAGAAGCAGCGCGGGGAGCTCGATGGTTCCACCAGCTGCCTCGGGGACGCGGTCAAGGGTGACCCAGTCTCCTACGGAAACCTTTTCCTGCCGGCCGCCTGCGCGGACAATTGCGTACACCACTTGGGAACTCACTTCTCTCGACGTCTAATACTCTTACCGCGCACGTTCCACCGTTTCAAGTGAACGGGGATAAGCGCTGTGCTGTCACGCCGAGCGGAAAAATCCGATGAGCGGCGCATGCACCGAGGATCTAGATTACGCTATTCCGTCCTGCCGGGGCAAATACACCCGGTCCCGGCGGGTCGTCAAGACCCTGGCGGGGACGGGATGCGATCCCCGCCACTGCCGGCATCGTCCGCGGCGCGCGGGCCAAGCGGCGGTGAACCGGGGGCCGGCGGAGGGTCATGACAGCAGGGCCTCCCCGGATGCACGGCGGGCGGGTCCCGGTGTGCCCGGAACCCGCCCGTCCATGCCCTGCCGGTGACGGGGTGCTCCCCGTCGCGGGCCGGTTACAGCTCCTCGGCGGGTACCCCCACCCCGAGCATGACGGGGGCCTCGACCGGTGTGTCCTTCACTGCAGAGGCGCCCGCGTCGAGTTTGGCAACGTGGCTGGTGGCGCCGGCGGAGGAGGACGCCGGTGCCTCCTTGCGCTCGATCGGCATGTTGGCTCCGCCCTGGGCGCTGGACGCTGACCGGCTGCGCCGCGGACGACGCGCCGGGGCGGCGGCAGGAGCCATCGCGGCCGCAACCTTCGGTGCCGAGGCAGCGGGTGCCGGCGTGGACTGCACGGGGGCCGGCGTGGCCTCCGCCTCGGCCGGTGGTGCGGTGGCTGCCGTGGGCGCCTGCTGGCGCTCCGGCTCGGACGTCACGCCGAAGGCCTCATTGAGGGACTCGAGGGTCAGGTCCGGGGCCTGCGTCGGCGCCGTGGCCCGACGGCTGCGACGGGCCCGCGGCAGTCTGACCGGCTCGCCGGCGATGCTCACCACCGGGCCGTCGTCGGCGAGATCGCCACCGGCCGGCTCGGCAGGACGCGGGGCCTGCTCGGCCGGGGCCGCGGCGCTGGAATCGCGGGAGTCGCCGGAGGCCGCAGCGAGCTGCGCGTCCCCGGAGCCGTCCTGGTGCGTTGCCTCCTCGGACCCGGAGCGTCCCCGCCCGCGGGACCTGCCGCGTCCACGCCGGCGCGAACCGCCCTCCTGCTGGCCGTCGGAGGGCCCTTCGGAGGCGGGGGCGCCGGCGCCGCCCGGCTGCTGTGCCGCGGCCCCGTCCTGGTCGTGGGCGGCGTGGGCCGCCGCGGCGATCGAGGCAAACGCGGCACGTGCCGCCTCGGCCTTCGCTTCGGCCTCGGGGTCCTGCTGTTTCGGTTCCGGTGCCGTGAACTCCGTGGCGTGGTCGGCGTCGGCACCCTTGCCGTGGCGTCGGTCGTTGCGCGGCTTGCGGTCGTTGCGCTTCTGGTTGTTCGAATCGCCCGGCGCGTTCGTGCTCGCTGCACGACGGTGTTCGACCGGTTCGTCGTGTGTGACGACCCCGCGGCCGTTGCAGGCCTCGCAGTTCTCGCTGAAGACCTCGAGCAGTCCGGTGCCCATGCGCTTGCGCGTCATCTGGACCAGGCCCAGCGAGGTGACCTCGGCGACCTGGTGCTTGGTCCGGTCGCGGCCCAGGCATTCCACGAGGCGGCGCAGGACCAGGTCCCGGTTGGCCTCGAGCACCATGTCGATGAAGTCGATGACGATGATGCCGCCGATGTCGCGCAGGCGCAGCTGCCGGACGATCTCCTCGGCGGCCTCGAGGTTGTTCTTGGTGACGGTTTCCTCGAGGTTGCCGCCTGAACCGGTGAACTTGCCGGTGTTCACGTCGACCACGGTCATGGCCTCGGTGCGGTCGATGACCAGCGAGCCGCCGGAGGGCAGGAAGACCTTGCGGTCCAGGGCCTTGTGGATCTGCTCCTCGATGCGGTGGGAGGCGAAGATGTCCGTCTCGGACGTCCACTTCTCCAGCCGGCCGATCAGGTCGGGCGCCACGTACATCACGTAGGCCTCGATGGTGTCCCAGGCCTCCTCGCCGGAGACGATGAGCTTGGTGAAGTCCTCGTTGAAGACGTCGCGGACGACCTTGATGGTCAGGTCCGGCTCCGCGTAGAGCAGTTCCGGCGGGGTCGTCTTGGTGGAAGTCGAGGCGGACTCGATGCCCTCCCACTGGGCGCGCAGGCGGTTGATGTCGTTCATCAGCTCCTGTTCGCTGGCGCCCTCGGCGGCGGTGCGCACGATGACGCCGGCGTTCTGCGGCAGGTGGTCCTTGAGGATCTTCTTGAGCCGGTTGCGCTCGACGTCGGGCAGCTTGCGCGAGATGCCGGTCATCGAGCCGCCGGGCACGTAGACCAGGTAGCGGCCGGGCAGGGAGATCTGGCTGGTCAGCCGGGCGCCCTTGTGGCCGACCGGGTCCTTGGTGACCTGAACCAGGACCGAGTCCCCCGACTTCAGGGCGTGTTCGATGCGACGCGGCTGGCCCTCCAGTCCGGCGACGTCCCAATTCACCTCGCCGGCGTAGAGCACCGCGTTGCGGCCGCGACCGATGTCGATGAAGGCCGCCTCCATGGAGGGCAGCACGTTCTGGACCTTGCCGACGTAGACGTTGCCGATCAGCGAGTCCTGCTGGGTCTTGGAGACGAAGTGCTCTGCCAGGACGCCGTCCTCGAGGACGCCGATCTGGATGCGGTCCTCGTTCTGGCGGACCACCATCTGGCGGTCGACCGATTCGCGGCGGGCCAGGAACTCGGCCTCGGTGATGACGTGGCGGCGGCGTCCGGCGTCGCGGGAGTCGCGGCGGCGCTGGCGCTTGGCCTCGAGCCGGGTGGATCCCTTGACGGACGTGACCTTGTTGGACGGTGTAGGTTCGGCGGCGGCCCGGGGGCCGCGCACGCGGGTGACCGTGTTGGGCGGATCATCGTCGTGGCCGCCGGTCAGTTCGAGGTCCGCGTCCCCGCGGCGGCGACGCCGCCGCCGACGGGAAACGGATCCGTCGCCCTCGTCGGCGTCCGTGGTGGCCTCCGTACCGGCGTCGCCCTGGTTCGGGGACTCCTCACGCGAGCGCGAGCGGTTGCGGCGGCTCTGGCGGTTGCCCGAACCCGAGGCGTCGACGTCCTCGTCGGAGTCCGTGGTCCCGGACGTGCGTGTCGCCGGGACGACGGCGGAGAGGTCGGGGGCCTGGAAGAGCATGGAAACCGGTGAACCCGTCACGGCAAAGGGATCGGCGGCGGGCGTGCCCTGGACCGGTGGCTCCTCGGTCTCCGTCGTGGCGGGTTCGGGCTCCGGGGTCGTCGGGGCGTCCTCGGTGGTCAGGGCGGTCTCGTCTGCCGTGGCGGCGCGTGAGCGGGCCTTGCGCGTCCGGCGGGTCTTGGCCGGAGCGGCCTCGGGCGCATCGACGGCCGTCGGCACGGGCACCTCCTCGGAGGCGGGGGTCTCGGCTGCCGGCGCTTCCGCCTTCGCCGTGCTCTTGCGTGCCCGCGGGGCGCGGGTCGGCTTCTCGGGCACCTCGACGGCGGCGTCCGCCGGTTCCGTATCCTTGGTGGCTGGCTCGGTGGCCGGTTCCGCTGCGGCCGTCTTCTTCACGGCCGGTTTGCGGGTGCGTGGTGCGCGGGCCGCCTTGGGGGCCGGCGCTTCCGCGGCCGTATCGGTCGACGTCGCTGCCTCATCGGTCTGCGCTGCAGCCTCGACCGGGGCGGCCTTCTTCGGGGCGGCGCGCTTGCGGGGTGCCCGTTTGGCGGGGGCCTTGGCCTCTGTCGCCGGGGACCCGGCCGAGGTGCTCTCGGCCGGTACTGCGGAATCGAGGGGAAGGGACGACTGTGCCGGCCCATTCAGTTCTTCGTTCGATGCATCCATGAAAGGCCATACTCCTAGCCGGAGTACCCTTCCACAGCCGGGACGCCGGCGATCGGTTCGGGAACCGTGGCCTCGGTGGCCTCCCGGTTCCCGGAAGTCAGTGTTCTTATTTCCCGAGGTGCACCAACGTCGGCGGGTGCGGCGTGCCCGGAAAACCAACGCAGTCGACCGGGCAAGCCGCTTTCTGTTGCGGCGGCCGCCAGCGGTATTCATCCGTGGGCCTCGTCGCCGATGCCTGCGGTGATTCATCGCTGCGGGTCCGGAATCCTGCAGTTGGGCTGCGGGCAAACTGTGGATTCGCCGACAACCATGGCCATTGTCTCATATGGAACATCGTGCCGACCGGTGATCACCCTAGAATCGAGGGGAAGGTGCCACCAGCCGGTGCGCAGCGAACCGGAACCGAGGAGTGCCCACGTGGCCCACGAAGCCCACCGCCCTGCCGACCAACGTGTCGTCGACGCCCCGGCCGCCGAGGCCGCCATGCCGGGGTTTGCCCGGGACCGCGTCTTCGGGTGGATCCTCGCGGTGACGGGGTTCGTCAGCTGGATCGCCGCCTGCACGCTGACGCTGGAGCGCCTGGAGATCTACAAGGACCCGAACTACGTCACCTCATGTGACATCAGCCCCTGGGTCTCCTGCGGCACCGTCATGCAGACCCACCAGGCGGAGCTCTTCGGATTCCCCAACCCCTTCATCGGCGTGGCGGGCTTTGCCGTCGTGCTGGCCATCGGCGTCACGCTCATCGCCGGGGCACGCATGCCCCGCTGGTACTTCATCGGGTTGCAGACCGGAATCACGCTGGCCATGGTGATGATCTGCTGGCTGTGGTTCCAGGCGCTGTACGTGATCCACGTGCTGTGCCCCTACTGCATCGTGGTGTGGGCGATGATGATCGTGCTGCTCGTCTACACTACGGCCCGGAACATCATCCTCGGGGTCATTCCGGCCCCGTCGGGCCTCAAGCGGTTCCTGGCCGAATGGCACTGGGTCATAGCCGTCGTCCTGGCCGTGTTGTGTACCGGTTCGATCCTCTTCGCCTTCGCCGGCGTCTTCTTCGGATAGCCCCCTCCCCCCAGGCCGACTCTCATCGAGCGGCAGGCCACCGGGGTCTGCAGATGTTCCCGATCGTTCGGCCATTCCTGCCCTTCGGACCCCCGCCGGCGTCGGCACCATCTCTCATGCGGACCACTAGCCCCGACCGGCAGGGAGGGCGCAGGACTCGCGTGGCGCCGGGTGACTCGCAGTGGCGGGTCGACATGCGGATAATGGGGGCAGGATCGAGAACATCCCACCGACCGGAGGAGTCCCATCATGACCATGCCACCCGAGATGACCGTCAGCGAATACCTCCACGGCCAGATCCTGGAATCGGACACCCTCGAAGCGTTCCTGAATGCGTTGACGCGCCTGGCGGCCCTGGAGCTGTCCGAGTCAGGCACCGAAGTGCTGTGCGGCGTCACCCTCCTGCGGCACAAGAAGGCCGGGACCATCGCCAGCAGCAGTGCCACCGCCCAGGCCATGGACGAACTGCAATACGACTACCGGGACGGGCCCTGCCTCACGGCGGCCCGCACCCAGCAGCTGGTCCACGCCCCCGACCTCGCCACGGACGTCCGCTGGCCCGACTACTCGACCGTCACCCGGGGCCACGGCATCCATTCGGTGTTGGCCATCCCCTTCGACCTCGAAGGCCCCGACCGGGCTGCCTTGAACATCTATGCCGGGCAGCCGCACTGGTTCACCCCTGAGCGTGTCGCCGCCGCCCGGGCCTATGCCGACCAGACCGCCCAGGCGTTGCAGATCTCCATCCGGCTGGCCCACCACCATGACGCGGAACACGACGCCCTGGAGGCCATGAAATCGCGGACCAGCATCGACCTGGCGGTGGGGATCATCATGGGGCAGAACCGGTGCAGCCAGGACGACGCCTTTGCCCTGCTCGTCTCGGCATCGAACACGCGCAACATCAAGCTGCGCGACGTGGCGACCTCCATGGTCGAGGGCATCGGCATCGAAGAACCGGCCACACACTTCGACCGTTGACCTCCTCCCCCGCTGCGAAAAGACGCCGGCCAGGCACCGCGAAGGTGCCTGGCCGGCGTCGTGCGTGGTGGTCCCGGTGGCTAGGAGAACCAGATCCCGATCTCGCGTTCGGCGGAGTCGACGGAGTCGGAGCCGTGCACGAGGTTCTGCTGGACCTTTTCGCCCCAGTCGCGGCCGAAGTCCCCGCGGATGGTGCCCGGCGCCGCGGTGGTCGGGTCGGTGGTGCCGGCCAGCGACCGGAAGCCCTCGATGACGCGCTCGCCCTCGAAGATGGCGGCGACGACCGGGCCGGAGAGCATGAAGTCGACCAGCGGCTCGTAGAACGGCTTGCCGGCGTGCTCCGCGTAGTGGGCCTCGAGGATCTCGCGGGTCGCGGTGACCTGCTTGAGCTCGGCCAGGCGGTAGCCCTTGGCCTCGACACGGGCCAGGATCGAGCCGGTCAGCTGGCGCTTGACGCCGTCGGGCTTGACCAGTACCAGGGTGCGTTCTGTGGACACGCGGTTGCTCCTTCGTAGGTGAGGGGGTTCGGTATCGAGTCTAGTGGTCGGCGTCGGGCTCCGGGTGCGCCGCTTCCCATTGGGCCTGCAGGGCATCCCGCCGGGCGTTCTCCCGGTCGATCGTCCGGCCCTTCGTGACGGCGTACCACCAGCACGCCGCGAACAGGACGCCGACGACGAACATGGACGGGTCCACGAAGCCGAGCAGGATCAGGATGATCTGCACCGCCCAGCCGATCCAGTAGCCCAGCGGCCTGGACAGGAACGCGCAGGCCAGGATGCACACGGCCATGATCCAGCCGCCGACCAGGAAGATCAGCAGCGGGTTGATGGTGTCGCGGTAGAGCCCGAAGACGGCCAGCGTGGCGAACAGGGCCACGCCGGCTTCCAGGGTCAGGACGGTGGAGGCGAAGAGCACCCGCGTGGAGCGGCGCTTCTTCTTCATGCCGGGGCGCCATTCGCGTTGGGCTTTGGTCATGCGTGCCATGGGTGCTTACTTTCCTAACTGCTTACTTGCCCAGGAGGGTGCGTGCTTCGCCGACGACCGTGATCGACCCGGTCACCAGGACGCCGCCGGCCAGGTCGTCGGTGGCCTCGGCGCGCGCGACTGCCCATTCCAGGGCGTCGTCGAGGCGTTCGGTGATGTACAGGTCCTGCTCGTTGAACCCGGCGCGCAGGGCCAGCTCGCCCAGTTCGCCGGCCGGGATGGCCCGCGGGGAGGTGGACTGGGTCAGGCAGATGTCCTGGACCAGGTCGCCGTACTGGGTGTAGAGCATCTCGAGCATGGCGGGCGCGTCCTTCTCGGCGAGGATGCCCACGACCAGCACCAGCGTGCTGAACCCGAAGGCCTCCTTGACCGCGTCGGCCGAGACGCGCAGGCCCTCCGGGTTGTGTCCGGCGTCGACGAGGATGGTCGGCGCGGACCGGACGAGCTCCAGCCGGCCGGGGCTGGCGACGTTCTCGAACGCCTGGCGGACCAGGCCCTCGTTCAGCGCCGTCTCCCCGCCACCGAGGAAGGCCTCCATGGCGGCCACGGCGACGGCGGCGTTCTGCGCCTGGTGGGCGCCGTGCAGTGGCAGGGCCAGGTCCTCGTAGCGGCCGGCCAGCCCCTGGATGACCAGCGTCTGCCCGCCGACGGCGAGGGTGCGTGATTCGACGCCGTATTCGACGCCCTCGAAACGGAAGGGGACCTCCAGCTCGCGGGCGGCCTCCAGCAGCACCTGGGCGGCCTCGGGTTCCTGCGCGGAGGAGACCAGGAAGCCGCCCGGCTTGATGATGCCCGCCTTTTCCAGGGCGATATCGTGCACGGTGTCGCCGAGCAGGTCGGTGTGGTCCAGCGAGATGGGGGTGACCACGGAGACCTGGCCGTCGCCGACGTTGGTCGCGTCGGTGATCCCGCCGAGCCCGACCTCGATCACGGCGACGTCGACGGGGGCATCGGCGAAGACGGCGTAGCCCAGGATCGTCAGCGCCTCGAAGTAGGTCAACGGGACCAGCCCCTGCTCCTCGAGTTCGGCGTCGACGATGGCCAGGTAGGGGCGGATCTCGTCCCAGATGCGCACGAACACCTCGTCCGGCACCGGGGCGCCGTCCAGGCTGATGCGTTCGGTGACATGGGACAGGTGCGGGCTGGTGTACCGGCCCACGCGCAGGTCGTGGGCCAGCAGCAGCTGCTCGATGATCCGCGCGGTGGAGGTCTTGCCGTTGGTCCCGGTCACGTGGATGATCGGCATCGCCTTGTTGGGTTCGCCGAGCACCTCCATGGCCCGGAACATCGGCTCCATGCGCGGTTCCATCTTGTTCTCCGGCGCACGGCCGAGCAGTTCGGCGTACACGCTTTCGACGGAGAAGGCATCGTGTTCGGGGTTCATTCAGGCAACCGTCCGTTCTACGGAGATGGTGGTGTCGACGTCGCCCGGGACGAGGTCCAGTTCGACGGTCAGTGTTTCGCGGCGCACCAGCTCGGCGTTGGCGTGCAGGGCGTCAATGACGTCCTGCGGTGCGCTGACGGTGGTGAGGATGCGGTCGCTGACGTGCAGTTCGGCGTCCTTGCGGGCCTGCTGGATGGCGCGGACCATGTCGCGGGCGGTGCCCTCGGCCTCCAGCTCGGCGGTCAGCTCGGTGTCCAGGACCACGAACCCGCCCCCGGGGAGCATCGAGACCGCGGTGGATCCGCCGTCGTGCGCGTCGGAGACGACCGTCTCGAGCGTGTATTCGCTGGGTTCGAGCTGCAGCCCGCCGGCGGTGACGACGCCGTCGGTGACCGACCAGTCCCCGGACTTGGAGCCCTTGATGGCGACCTGGACGTTCTTGCCCAGGCGCGGACCGGCGGCCCGGGCGTTGACGACGAGCTTCTGCTCGATCCCGAATTCCTCCGGGGAGGCGTCGGCGGCGTCGACGAGGCGCACGTGGCGCAGGTTCAGCTCGTCGGCGATGGTGTCCGCTCCGGATTCCAGCGCGGCGGCACCGGGCACGACGACGGTGAGCTGCTGCAGGGGCAGGCGCACCCGCAGCTTTGCAGCCTTGCGCAGGCTGGAGCCGGTGGAGCAGATCTGCCGGATGCGGTCCATGCGCTCGACCAGTCCGGCGTCCTCGCCGAAGGCAGCGGCCTCGGGCCAGTCGGTCAGGTGCACCGAGCGGGCACCGGTGAGCCCGCGCCAGATCTCCTCGGTGACCAGCGGCAGCAGCGGGGCGGCCACCCGGCACACGGCCTCCAGTGCCGTGTAGAGGGCGTCGAACGCGTCGGCGTCCTCGGCGAAGAAGCGGTCGCGGCTGCGCCGCACGTACCAGTTGGTGAGCATGTCCAGGTAGGAGCGCAGCGCGTCGCAGGCCCCCGAGACGTCGTACTCGTCCAGCCGGGTCCCGACCTCGGTGACCAGGGCGCCGGTGTTGGCCAGCAGGTAGGTGTCCAGCGGGTCGATGTAGCCGTCATGGCGCAGCCGGGCCTCGTACCCGGATCCGCCGTTCGCGGAGTTCGTGTAGAGGGTGAAGAAGCTGTAGACGTTCCACAGCGGCAGGATCACCTGGCGGACGCCGTCGCGGATGCCCTGTTCGGTGACGATCAGGTTGCCGCCACGCAGGATGGGGCTGGACATGAGGAACCAGCGCATGGCGTCGGAGCCGTCGCGGTCCAGCACCTCGGTGACATCCGGGTAGTTGCGCAGCGACTTGGACATCTTCTGCCCGTCGGAGCCGAGCACGATGCCGTGGCTGATGACGTTGCGGAACGCCGGGCGGTCGAACAGCGCGGTGGAGAGGATGTGCAGCATGTAGAACCAGCCGCGTGTCTGCCCGATGTACTCGACGATGAAGTCGGCGGGGTTGTGGGTGTCGAACCATTCGCCGTTCTCGAACGGGTAGTGCACCTGCCCGTAGGGCATGGAGCCGGAGTCGAACCAGACGTCGAGCACGTCCTCGACGCGGCGCATGGTGGAGGCCCCGGTGGGGTCATCGGGGTTGGGCCGGGTGAGTTCGTCGATGAACGGGCGGTGCAGGTCCACCTCGCCCTCGTTGTTGCGCGGCAGGCGGCCGAAGTCGGCCTCCATCTCGGCTAGCGAACCGTAGACGTCGGTGCGCGGGATATCCGGGTTGTCGGAGATCCAGACCGGGATGGGGCTGCCCCAGTACCGGTTGCGGCTGATGGACCAGTCGCGGGCGTTGGCCAGCCACTTGCCGAACTGGCCGTCCTTCACGTTGGACGGGATCCAGTTGATCGACTGGTTCAGCTCGGACATCCGGTCCTTGAACGCGGTGACCTCGACGTACCAGGAGGAGATGGCGCGGTAGATCAGCGGGGTGCGGCAACGCCAGCAGTGCGGGTAGGAGTGCACGTAGCTGGCCTGGCGCAGCAGGCGGCCGGATTCGCGCAGCACCCGGGTGATGGCCTTGTTCGCGTCGAAGACCTGCACGCCGGCGATCTCGGCCAGCGGGCCGGGGGCGAACAGCGGCAGGAACCGGGCGCCCTCGTCCACGGAGAGCACCACGGGGATCCCGTTGGCCTCGCAGATGTTCTGGTCCTCCTCGCCGTAGGCGGGGGCCTGGTGGACGATGCCGGTGCCGTCGGTGGTGGTCACGTAATCGGCGACGAGGATCTTCCACGCGTTGCCCGTCCCGTACGTCTCCGCATCGGCGAAGTAGTCCCAGAGCCGGCGGTAGCCGATCCCCTCCAGCTCGGTGCCGGCGTACGTGGCGGTGGCGGCGGCCGCCGCGGCAGCACCGTCGTCGTACCCGAGGTCCTTGGCGTGGGCGGCGACGAGGTCCTCGGCCAGCAGGAACCGCTCCCCGGCGGCCTGCGCGCCGTTCGGGCCCACGGGCACGACGGCGTAGCGCACCGTCGGTCCGACGGCGAGGGCCTGGTTTGTGGGCAGGGTCCAGGGCGTGGTGGTCCAGGCGATGGCCTGGGTGCCGGCCAGGTCGCGGGAGATCGCGGAGTCGCCGGGCAGCAGTTCGAAGGTCACGGTGACGGTCTGGTCCTGGCGGTCCTTGTAGACGTCGTCGTCCATGCGCAGCTCGTGGTTCGAGAGCGGGGTCTCGTCCTTCCAGCAGTACGGCAGGACCCGGTAGCCGCTGTAGGTCAGGCCCTGGGAGTGCAGCTGCTTGAACGCCCAGAGCACCGATTCCATGTACTCGACGTTCAGGGTCTTGTAGTCGTTCTCGAAGTCGACCCAGCGGGCCTGGCGAGTGACGTACTCCTGCCATTCGCCGGCGTACTTCATCACGGAGGAGCGGCAGGCGGCGTTGAACTTGTCGATGCCCATGGCCTCGATCTGCTTCTTGTCCGTCATGCCCAGCTGCTTCATCGCCTCGAGCTCGGCGGGCAGCCCGTGGGTGTCCCAGCCGAAACGGCGTTCGACGCGCTTGCCGCGCTGGGTCTGGTAGCGGGCGACGAGGTCCTTGACGTAGCCGGTGAGCAGGTGCCCGTAGTGGGGCAGCCCGTTGGCGAAGGGCGGGCCGTCGTAGAAGACGAACTCGTTGGAGCCGTCCTTCCCGGCCGGGCGTGCGTCGATGGAGGCCTGGAAGGTGTGGTCCGCCTCCCAGTACTTCAGCACGCGTTCCTCGATCTCGGGGAAGCGCGGCGACGTGGGCGTCACGCCCCGGGGATCGGTGGAGGCCTTGGGGTACATACTCATCAGCGGCAGTCCTCGCATCGGTTGGGCGTGGGGTCACCGCGCCTGCTCGTCTCGATGCGGGGACGATTCCCGGCGCTCGGTCGCCGGTGTTCGCGGTACCACCCCGCTTGTCCGCGCCGGCCCCTGGGGACGCGATGCACGAACCGCTCTGCGGGCTCTGACGCGCCCATCCGCCCGGTTCTACTGGGTCCGCGTGCGCGGGCCGTTCTTCCGGAAGCTCGCCGGTGATGGCCGGGTCGTAGCTGGTGCGTCCAGTCTAGCGCCACATTCGCTTCCGGCTGGAACCCGGGCTGCTTCCACGATGCTTCAGACCAGTTCACCGTCCGGTTAAGACCCCTCATCCGCCCCTCGGCGTGACGGAAATTCGAGGGAGCTTCGAACGGCGATTGTCCGCAAGCCAGTTTTTGGGTTTCAAAGCGCACATAATTTCTCTTCACCTTCATCTCTAGTCAAAGGGACAGAGGTTGATTAGTTCGAATGTTCGAAGTTGCGACTATCTTTCGTCAGAGTGCTTCCAAAATGACCGTGGATTACCTTCCCCATGAATGCGTTCGCAAATCGCTCGAAAGCTATTCGACATCTGACCCCTGTTGACGATTCCACGTGTACCGAAGACCATCAAGGCAGTGCGGGGAAACAAATTCTTCTTCTTCAAGAGCCTTTGTTCAATATCAGATCGCAATTCTTGATAGCTCTCGAATGCAGCCGATAAATCGCGTTCACCTACCGCCGTTCCCCCGTGCGTCACCCTGTTTCGAAGCCCGTAGCAGTCCCGATAGTACTTACCAAGTGGCAGGCTGCTATCACCAGTGGACCAGGCACCACCACCAAGGCTATGCCCTAAACCCTTTAACACGGTCGAGAAGTTCTTCTCTCCAACCTCAGCAACACCAGCCAGATCCTTTCCTTCATCGACGGCGATGGCACTACTCACGCCATAGATTAGACGCTCAACTGACGTTTGAAGCGCTACGACAGCCATCTCGTAGTCGCCGATTTCGAATCCCAAATTTTCGGCGCGCAATTGCCAGAACACAACGTCGTCCATTGGATGGCCCGAACCCGCCAATTGAAGGAACTCTTCCATTCGGGCCATCACCAGATCAGGTTCAAGCGACGGTGGGGGTTCGTCGACAGAATCAAGATTGAAAGACCTTATAAGCGCCGTTTTGTCGACATCTGTGTTCTCCGAACCGTCGAGAGTTGCATGTCGCGAGAAAATGAACCTTGCCGTCCCAGACATCGTGGACCGGGTGAGCAGCCGAACTCGTCGGTCCTCCGTTGCTAGTGCGAGGCAACGCAAATAGAAGTTGACGAGCCGCATACCGAAATCGACCATCCGTCGTGCAGTCGCCAGTCCGTCTTCGTGATTTTCTCGAGTTTCCTCGAGGACAAACTCCAGGAGGAAGAAACTTTCCGCGCTTGGCGTATTCGACCCTGCCATCGAGAAATTCGTTAACTCCACGGCGTGAACCAATTTGTAACTGCGGTTCTCGAAGGTTCCTTCAACGACGCTGTTATCTAGGTCGTGCCGAAGCTCGATATCTACAGGCATCACCAGCGTCACAAAATTGAGGCGGAAATCATCCCAAGGGTTGTCCCCCTCAACCATTTCCTCCATCCTCCGTCTCACCTTCAAAGCACGAACCACAGCAGCCCGCTGCGTTCATTCAATGCAGTTCGTTTGCCCACATCCACCGCATCACAAGCTAGCTAGTCGAAGTGGCAATGTCGCGAAAAGCCGACCCCTTTCGTTTGTCATACCTGCTGCGCTGCAATGCAACCGAGGATACCGCTATCAGGGTTCAATCACCCGTGCCCGGCACGGACTAGTAGGTCTTGCGCTCGATCGTCGGTTCCGGCAGCCGGCTGCGCAGCCGCCAGAGCCCCCAGATGGCCAGCACCAGGGCCAGCAGCACCGGGGACCAGAGCAGGGCGGACCCGCCGGTGACCTCGGTGGCGATGATCACGACCACGAGCACGACGGCGAAGAAGGCCAGGAAGCCGATGAGGATGTCCAGGTTCTCGGCCTTCCGGGCGGCCCGGCGTTCGGCGGGGAACAGCATGGCCCCTCCCCTACTTCACGCCGCCGGCGGTCAGGCCGGCGACGATCTTGCGTTGGAAGATGAGCACCATGATCACCAGCGGGACGGTGACGATCGTCCCGGCGGCCATGACCGCGGTGTAGGGCTCCTGATGGGGTTGGGCGCCGGCGAAACTGGCGATGGCGACCGTTACCGGTGCGGTGGCGTCGGAGGACAGCTGGCTGGCGATCAGGAATTCGTTCCATGCCGAGATGAAGGCCAGGATCGCGGTGGTGAAGACCGCCGGCGCGGCCAGCGGCATGATGACCTTGCGGAAGGCCTGGCCCTGCGTGCAGCCGTCGATCCGTGCGGCCTCCTCCAGTTCCCACGGCATTTCTCGGAAGAACGCGGTCAGCGTGTAGACGGTCAGCGGCAGCACGAAGGAGATGTCCGGGATGATCAGCGCCTGGTAGGTGCCCATCCAGCCGATGTTCGTGAAGAGCTGGAACAACGGGGTCACGATGGCCACCCCGGGGAACATCGAGGCCCCCAGGATGAAGCCGAGCACGATGAACTTGAAGCGGAAGTTCAGGCGGGCCAACGCATAGGCGGCGAAGACGCCGAAGAGCAGGCCGATGGCGGTGGTGCAGATGCCGATGAAGAAGCTGTTGAACAGCGACCGGCCGAAGTGGTTGCCCAGGTCGGTGGAGAAGGCAGTGACGAAGTTGTCCAGCGTGACGTGCGTGGGCCAGAAGCTCTGGTCGAAGGTGTAGCCGACGTCGCGGAAGGCGGTGAGGACCATCCAGTAGAAGGGGACCAGGCACCACAGCACGATGATCCCGGCGTTGATGTAGGTCCGGGTCGAGGTCCAGCGCTGGCGCGTTCGAGCCGCGGCCCGGGGTGCGCCGTCCGCCGCGGGCGCCGTGGTTGCCGGTGCGGTGCTCATGACTTCTCCTTCGTGTCCACGATGTTGGTGTTCTGCACGACGTTCGCGCCGAGGAAGCGCACGAAGATGAACGCCACGATGAAGATGATGATGAAGGTGATCGTCGAGAGTGCGGCCGCGGCGTTGAAGCCCTGGCGGATCTGGTCGACGACGAGGATGGACAGCGTGGTGGTTCCGTTGGCGCCGCCGGTGAGGATGTAGGGCAGATCGAACATCCGCAGCGCGTCCAGGACACGGAACAGGATGGCCACCATCAACGCCGGTTTCACCAAGGGCAGCGTGATCTGGGTGAAGCGCTGCCAGGCGGTGGCGCCGTCCATCTTGGCCGCCTCGTAGACGTCGTTGGGGATCAGCTGCAGGCCGGCCAGGATCAGCAGGGCCATGAACGGAGTGGTCTTCCACACGTCGGCGATGATGACCGCGGTGCGGGCCGGGCCCTCGCTGCCGGTCCACAGGATGTTGGCGTTGAAGAGGCTGTTGGCGATGCCCTCGTAGGCGAAGATGAAGAACCACAGCTTCGCGGTGACTGCCGTCGGGATGGCCCACGGGACGAGTACTGCCGCCCGGACCAGGCCCCGTCCGCGGAAGGTGCGCGCCATGATCATGGCCATCCAGAATCCCATGACCGTTTCGATGGCGACGGTGATGACGGTGAAGAAGAACGTGTTGTAGGTGGCGCTCCAGAACTGGGCACCGAGCGTGCCGGGGGCGCAGGAGACCGTCCCACCACCGATGGCCGGGCACTGCTGCATCAGCCAGCCGATGTAGTTGCCCAGCCCCGCGAAGCCACCGGCGACGAACATCCCGGTGGCGGGGTCCAGCCCCTGGTCCTTCTGCAGCGAGAGCGCGATGGCGCTGATGACCGGGTACACGATGACGCACGCCAGCAGGATCAGGCTGGGCAGGATCAGCCACGTGGCCCACTTGCCTTGGCTCTTCGCACGGCGGTCGGACGGTTCCGGCGCCGCGGTTTCCCGGCCCGATCCCGCGGGGCGTTGTGGTGGCGGTGCCCCCGGTGGTTGTTTCCTGCCGCGGCTCCGTGTCCGTCCCGCTGCCTCGGTTGCCATCTCAAGTCCTTTCAGCCTGGGCGGACGGCAGGGGCGGCGGCGGCGCTTGCCCTTTCGGGGAGGTGCCGTCGGTGCCGCAACCGTTCGCAGGTAAGGTCCCGGGGCCGGGTGTGGGCCCGGCCCCGGAGGTGTCCCGCGGGCTAGGCGCCGGCCGAACTGATGGCGTCCGCCATGTCCTGCAGGGCCTGGTCGACGGTCTTGTCACCCTTGATGGCCGCGTAGGCGTTTTCCTGGATGGCCTTGGTGACCGCCGGGTAGAACGGGGTCACCGGCCGCGGTACGGCGTTGGCGATCGAGGTCTTCAGCACCGGCAGGTACGGCAGTTGCTTGACCAGTTCCTGGTCGTCGTACAGGTCGGTGAGGACCGGTGCGAGCGATCCCTGGGTCGCGTAGAACTTCTCCGTTTCGGCACTGGTCATGAACTCGACGAAGTCATGGGCCGTGGCCTTGTTCTTGGAGTAGACGCTGACGGCGATGTTGTGCCCGCCCAGCGACGAGGCACCGGGTCCGTCCTTGCCGGGCAGCGGAGCCAGCCCGAACTTGTCCTTGACCTTGGACGAGGCGTCGGTCTTGGCCAGGTTGTAGACGTAGGGCCAGTTCCGCAGGAACAACAGGTTGCCGGCCTCGAAGGCCTGGCGTCCCTGTTCCTCCTGGTAGGTGATGGCCTGTTTCGGGATGTTGCCGTCCTGGTAGGCCTTGACCAGGTTCTCCAACCCGGCCTTTGCCTCGGGCGTGTCCAAGGTCGGTTTGCCGTCGTCACCGAGGATGCTTCCGCCCGCGGAGTTGATCGCCTCGGCGGTGTTGACGGTGAGTCCCTCGTACTTGGCGAACTGGCCGGCGTAGCATCCCATGTCGTTCTTCTTGGCGATGGAGCACATGCCCATCATCTCGTCCCACGTCTTGGGTGGTGTCTTGACCAGGTCCTTGCGGTAGTACAGGATTCCACCGTCGCTGGTCTGCGGGGCGGCGTAGAGGGTGCCGTTGTAGGTGCCGCTCTTGACCGTCGGCTCCAGCATGGCCGACGTGTCGATGGCCATGGAGTCCTTCAGCGGCTGCAACCATCCCTTGGCGGCGAACTCGGCGGTCCAGATCACGTCAACGTCCACGACGTCGTACTCGGAGTTCTTGGCCTGGAAGTTCTGCACCAGGTCATCGTGCTGCTGGTCGGCCTGGTCGGTCTGCTCCTTGAACGTCACCTTCTCGTCCGGATGTGCTGCGTTCCACTTCTTGACCAGGGGCCGGACGACATTGGAGTTGTCCTTGCCCTGGACATACGTGATGGGTCCGTGACCGTCCAGGTTCTCCGAGGCGGGGCCGCTGGCCCCTCCCGCATTCGTGCTTCCGCCCCCGCTGCACGATGCCAGGGCCAGGGTCAGTACCCCCGCCGCCGCCAGCGGTCCCAATCGTTTTCCGTAGCGCATGCCGAAGTCTCCTCATCCGAATGGATCATGTGGGCCGCTCCCCCCAGACGAGTGGCATGACATAGGCATACTGCCGGAATGTGATCAAGACAACCCTTGGCGTGAAATCTATGCTGAATGTTTACCGCCGACGGTGGCCGAACGACGGGGCGTCTGCCCCAGGCCCGACTGCCCTTGACCCGGGGCATGGGGCCGCACCGAGAATGGCAGACATGACCCTCTGGAGTTGCGCCACCTGCGGCATTGAATACCCCGACACCCCGTGTCCGCCGACCTTCTGCGCCATTTGCGAGGACGAGCGGCAATGGGTGCCCGCCTCCGGCCAGCAGTGGACCGCCCAGCACGAGCTCGCCGAACGGGGCCACCGCCTGCGGATCGCGGAGCTGGAGCCCGGGTTGCAGGGCCTGGAAGTGGTCCCGAAATTCGCCATCGGGCAACGCGGGCTGCTCGTCTCCACCCCGGCGGGCAACCTGCTCTGGGAGCCGCCGGGATATATCGACGATTCGGCCATCGAGGCGATCCGGGAGCTGGGTGGCGTGGCGGTGATCTCGGCCAGCCATCCGCACCTGACCGGGGCCTCCATCCAATGGAGCCACGCGTTCGGCAAGGCCCCCGTGTTCGTCGCCTCCGCCGACCGGGCGTGGATCCGTCGGCCGGACCCGGTGATCGAACTGTGGTCCGGGCGACTCGAAGTCCTCCCGGGCCTGACCTTCATCCAGTGCGGCGGCCACTTCGCGGGCAGCTCGGTCGCCCACTGGGCGGCGGGTGCCCACGGTCGCGGCGCGCTCTTGACCGGCGACACGATTCAGATCGGCGCCGACCGGACCTCTGTGAATGCGATGCGCAGCTACGTGAACAACATCCCCCTGCCCGAACGGGCCATCCGTCGCATCCTGGAGGAGACCGCCCCCTGGGAGTACGACAGGCTCTACAACGCCTTCGCCCTCATCGCGGCCGGGGCGAAGCCGATCGTGGAGAGCAGCCTGGCCCGGTACATCAGCTGGTTGCGCGGCGACCTTCCGGACGAAGCAACGGCGTGAACACCGCGAGCCGCCGGCCGGTCAGGCCGCCGACCCGCGGTCCGCTCAGGCCCGGATGCCGGCGCTGGCCTTCCCGCCGCCGACGGCGGCCTCCACCATCTCCTCGCGCTCGACCACCTTGATGCGTTCACGCGTGATCGGCCCCGCGGCGGTCTCGATGGTGCCCGCGGCCTCGCCGAGGGAGCGTTCGTGCGCGTCGAGGGCGATCCAGCCGTCCCAATCGGTGTAGTCGACGCCCCGGTCAGCGAGCAGCGCCGGGATGGCATCCGGCCCGGGTTGGGCCGTTGGCGGCAGGGCATCCAGGTCCTCGAGCAGCAGGGTGATCGTCTCGAGTGCATCGCCCTTGGTGTGCCCGATGAGCCCGACCGGCCCGCGCTTGATCCACCCCGCGGCGTAGAGGCCCGGGATGTGCTCGTTGTCGTCATCGAGCACCCGGCCCCCGGTGTTGGGGACGACGCCGGTGCGGCCGTCGTAGGCCAGCCCGGGCAGGGCGGAACCGAAGTAGCCGACCGCGCGGTAGACGGCCTGGACCGGGTAGTCCACGATCTCGCCGGTGCCGCGCACGTTGCCGGTCCCGTCGAGTTCCTGGCGTTCAAAGCGGATCCCCTCCACCTTCCCGTCGTCACCGGTGATCTCCACCGGGGTGTGCAGGAAGTGCAGGTGCAGGCGGCGCGAGGCAGGGGTGCGGGTGCCGGCCTCCTCCTGCTCCTCGCGGTCCTCCTGCCCGACGAGCCAGTTGGTCAGCGTGTTGACCATGGTCTTGGCCTGGTTGTTGGTCTTGATGGCCTCGTCGGAGGCGGCGTCGAACTCGAAGTCCTCCGGGTAGAGCACGATGTCGACGTCGCGCGAATGGCTCAGCTCGCGCAATTCCAGCGGGGTGAACTTCACCTGGGCCGGGCCGCGGCGGCCAAAGATGTGCACGTCGGTGACCGGCGACGCTGCCAGACCGGCATGGACGTTGTCGGGGATCTCGGTGACCAGCAGGTCCTCGGCGTGCTTGGAGAGCACGCGGGCGACGTCCAGGGCGACGTTGCCGTTGCCGATGACGGCGATCTCCTTCGCCTCCAGCGGCCATTCGCGTGGCACGTCGGGGTGCCCGTCGTACCAGGAGACGAAGTCGGCGGCCCCATGGGAGCCGTCGAGCTCGATGCCGGGGATGTTCAGGTCGGCGTCCTTGATGGCACCGGTGGCGAAGATGACCGCATCATAGTGTAGACGCAGGGTTTCCAGGGTCAGGTCGGTACCGTACTCGACGTTCCCGAAGAAGCGGATGTCGCCTCGGTCCAGGACCTTGTGCAGGGCCTTGACGATCCCCTTGATGCGCGGATGGTCCGGGGCGACGCCGTAGCGGATCAGACCGTAGGGCGCCGGATAGCGGTCGAAGAGGTCGATCGACACGGCGAGGGCGCCCGAGGCGACGGGTGAGCTCTTGGTCAGCAGGTCGGCGGCGTAGACGCCTGCCGGTCCGGCGCCGATGATGGCCACGCGCAGGGCGCGTTCGCGCAGCCGCGCCGGGATGGGCGTGTGGTCGGTGGTCGTTGCTCCGGTCATGGGGGCTCCTGGTTGTGCTGGTGGTGGGCAGGGGGCGGCGGCCGTCAGCGGCCGGCCGTGGCGGGTTCGGGCAGGACGGGTGCCGGGGCGGCATAGGTGCTCAGGCGCACGACATCGCCGATCACGATGACCGCGGGGTTGCCCACGCGGCGGTCGGCGGCCTGGGCGGTGATGGTCTCCAGGGTGCCGATGGTGACCCGCTGCTCGGGCGTCCAGCCGCTTTCGATGATGGCCACGGGGGTTTCCCCCGCCAGGCCGCGACCCAGCAGGGTGGCCACGGACTCGGCGAGGCGGCCGACCCCCATGAGCAGGATGATGGTGTGGTCGGGCCGGGCGGGCAGTTCGCCCAGCTCGGCGTGCCCGGTGGCGACGCTGAAGCCGGCGGCCACGCCACGGTGGGTGACCGGGATGCCGGCGGCGGCCGGCACCGAGAGCGCGCTGGTCACGCCGGGGACGATTTCGACGTCAATGCCTCGACTCCGGCAGTACTGGGCTTCCTCGCCGCCGCGGCCGAAGACGAAGGGGTCGCCGCCTTTGAGCCGGACGACCAGGTGCCCGACGACCGCCTCGTCCACGAGCACCTGGTTGATCTGCTCCTGGGTGGCCGTGTGTGCGCCCGGGGCCTTGCCGACCTCGATGACCCGGACGCCGGGGGCGAGCTCGCCCAGCAGTGAGCGCGGTCCCAGCCGGTCGGCAACCACGACATCGGCCTCGGCCAGCAGCTGCCGGCCCCGCAGGGTGATCAGTCCGGCGTCGCCCGGGCCACCCCCGACGAGGGCAACCCGGCCCGCCGCCCGGCCGGTGGCCTTCGGGTCGGGGCGGTCGCGGTGGCGGCGCCACGGCAGCCTGCCGGATTGGGCGTCGACGCGGATGGCATTGCGGATGGCCGAAGCCCGGCGCGGGTCGCCACCGGCGTTGACGGAGACGACGACGTCGTCGATGCGTGCCACGGCGGGCGTCCACGCGCTGGAGGCCAGGTGGTCCCCGGCGTTGACGCACCAGACGCGGACCTCCTCGGCGTCGGCGGCCACGCGGGCGTCGGTGGCCGGGTCGCCGGTGGCGGTGTGGGCGAACCAGATGCCGTGGAGATCGCCGTCGCGGTAGCCGCGCCGCTGCCAGTCGATGAGGCCCGCTGCGGCGAGCGAACTGAGGCCCTCAACCGCTTCGGGGGCGACGAGCGTGACCCGGGCACCGGCGTCGAGCAGGGCACGGGTGCGGCGTTCGGAAACCGCTCCCCCGCCGACGACGAGGACGCGGCGTCCCAGCAGCCGCAGGGAGGTGGGGTACAGGTCGATCATGACGCTCCTTGGGTGAGCAGGCCGCGCCGACGCAGCAGACGGCGTTCCAGGGGTGAGAAGACGAGCAGTTCGATGACGATGCCGACGACGAGGATCGCCAGGATCGCTGCCATGACCAGGGGCATGCTGGACAGGTCGCGGCCTTGTTGGAGCATCGAGCCCAGGCCGAAGCCGATACTCCCGCCGACGGCGATGATCTCGGCGGCCATGAGCGAGCGCCAGGAGAACGCCCAGCCCTGCTTGAGCCCGCCGAGGTAGGCCGGTAGCGCCGCGGGCAGGGTGATCAGCAGTGTGTGCTGTAGGCGGGTGGCGCCCAGGACGGTGCCGACGGAACGGTACTGCGGCGGGATCTGGTCGATGCCCGAGAGCAGGCCGTTGACGATCGACGGCGTCGCTCCCATGAGGACCACGAAGTAGACCGTCGCGTCCGTGAGCCCGAACCAGATGATCGCCGCCGGCACCCACGCCACCGAGGGCAGCACCTGGAGCCCGGAGACCAGCGGGCCGAGCGCGGCCCGCAGGGTCCGCACCTGGGCCAGCAGCAGGGCCAGCGGAGTGGCGATGAGGATGGCGATGGCGAAACCGCTCACCCCGCGCAGCAGGGACGTGGCGACGGCCCGCTGCAGGGTCCCGTCGGCGAACGCGTCGGCCAGGGAGGCGGCGACGGTGAGCGGTCCGGGCAGCAGGTCGGAGCGCTTGAGCCCGGCCCACGAGAGAATCTGCCACACGCATAGCAGGGCGACGACGGCCGCCACGGGCAGCAGGGAGCGCACCAGGTCGCGGCGGGCGGGCGGGCCCTGGGACTGGAGCCGGTCCAGTCCCGCCTCGAGGTCCCCGATGGTGGTGGCCGAGGGGGACGACGGCGGTGCCCCGGTGGCGGGCTGGTCGTCCAGCAGCGTGGGGTTGCTAGGCATGGTGGCTGATCTCCTGGCGTAGCCGGTCGGTGATGTCGCGGGTCAGGGCGGCGGCCGCCGCGGCGTCGTTGCGGATGGAATCGGTGACCTGCCACTGCTCGACGATCCGTCCCGGCCGGGAGGAGAGCAGCAGCACCCGCTGGCCGAGGCGGACCGCCTCGCGGACGTTGTGCGTGACGAAGACGATGGTCCGGCCCGTGGCCTTCCACACGCGTTCGAGCTCGTCGTGCAGCAAGTCGCGGGTGATGGCGTCCAGCGCGCCGAAGGGTTCGTCCATGAGCAGCAATTCGCGGTCCTGGGCCAGCGCCCGGGCCAGGGCGGTGCGCTGGCGCATGCCCCCGGACAGCTGGTGCGGGCGCTTGCCGCCGGCTTCGCCGAGGTGGACCAGGTGCAGCAGCTCGGTGGCCGCTTGCCGCCGCTCCCGGGCGGGGACGCCGCGCAGCCGCAGGGCCAGTTCGACGTTGCCGCGGGCGGTGAGCCAGGGCAGCAGCGAGGCCTCCTGGAACATGAAGGCGGCACCGTCGTCGGGCACCTCGATGGCGCCGGTGGTGGGCGGTTCGAGTTGGGCGAGCACGTTGAGCAGGGTGGATTTCCCGCAGCCCGAGGCGCCGAGGATGCAGACGAATTCTCCGCGGGCGATGCTGGTGGTGATGCCCTCGAGCACGGTGGGGCCGCCGGGGTACGCCTTGGCCAGGTTCTCGATCAGGACGCTGGGCGCTTCCGGTGCGGTGGTGGTGGTCACTGTGCTCCTCCGTTCGGGGTGGCGGTTGACGTTCCGAGGCCGGCGTCGTCGACGTGGGTGCCCGGCAGCGAGTTCAGGGCGTCCAGGTCGAACAGCCCGGTGAGGTCGGCGGGTTCGGTGGTGCCGGCCGCCACACCGTCCTCGAGCAGTTTTTCGAAGTCCCCGGCCAGGGGGTCGGTGGTGAACTCGGTGGTCTTCAGGGCCCGGGCCAGGACCTTGCGGGGCAGTTCCGCGCCGGCGGATTCCTCGAGTCCGGCGTTGATGGTGTCGAGCTTCTGGCCCTGGCCGGCGTCGTTGAGCCAGGTGACGGCGTCGGCGTGCCCGGCGACCAGGTCCTTGACGGTCTGCCGGTGCTCGGCGGCGTAGTCGGCGTCGACCACGAGGATGGTCGTGGGGAACTGCCCCGCGGTCCCGGCGAGGCTGCCGTCCCAGAGGTCGCGTTCGTCGACGAGGACCTGCGCGCCGGCCTCGAGCACGAGCCGGGAGGCCCAGGGCTCGGGCAGCCAGGCCCCGTCGATCCGTCCGGCGGCGAACAGGTCGAGGGTCTGGGCGTTCCCGGTCGGGTTGATGGCGACGTCTCCCCCGCCGTCGGTGTCCACGGCGTACCCTTGGTCGGTGAGCCAGCCGCGCAGGGCCACGTCCTGGGTGCCGCCGAGCTGCGGGCTGGCCAGGGTGGTGCCGCGCAGGTCGGCCGGGGAGTCGATGCCGTGGCGGACCACCAGCTGGGCGCCGCCGGACGTCGCCCCCGCGACGACGACCAGCGACCGGCCGCCGCTGGCGGCGAAGGAGCTGATGGCGGGGTTCGGGCCGAGGTAGGCTGCGTCGATGGCGCCGGCGTTCAGCGCTTCGACGGCCGCCGGCCCGGCGTTGAAGACCTGGGTGGACAGCGTGGTCCCGTCGGCCGCGAGTCGGTCCTTGAGGTAGCCCTTCTGCAGCCCGACCAGGGCCGGGGCGTGGGTGGCGTTGGCGAAGTAGCCCAGCCGCAGCCCCTCGGCCGGGGTGCCGGGCCCCGGGGCAGCAGCGGCCGGGGCCGACGGCGACGGCACCCAGATGGTGGCGGTGGCGGCGGCCACGAGCAGGGCGAGGGCCCCGACACCGGCAACGCGCCGCCGTCGTCCCGTCCCGCCCCGACGAGGGCTGCCGCCGCGTTCGGACTCTCCGGTGATCCTCATGGCGTCCCGCCTCCAACGACCAGGCCGGCCGCCAGGGTGTTGCCGTCCTGCGGGCCGATGACCAGCAGCGCGCCGGCCCGCCGGTTGGCCGCGTAGGCCTCGACCGGCAGCGGCGCGGAGACCTTGAGCCCCACCGTCCCGATGTCGTTGAGCCCCAGCGTGTCGGCGGGGCCCGTGGCGAAGGAGTCCAGGTCGAGCCGTCCGGTCACCGCGGTGACGATGCCGCGGGTCGTGGCGGTGCCGTGCTTGACGAGCACGCGGGTCCCGGCGCGCAGGGGGGTGTCGGAGAGCCAGCACAGCCGTGCGGTGAACTCGCGGTGGGCGGCCGGGACCGGGCCGGCGAGGATGGTGTCGCCGCGGCTGATGTCGAATTCGTCGGCCAGGCGCAGGGCGACCGAGGCCGGTGCCGCGGCGGCCGGCAGCGGCCCGTCGGCGGTGTCGATCCCCGCGATGGTGGTGGTGCGCGGTTCCTGCCCGGCGGTGAGCACCGTGACGTCGTCGCCGACGGAGATGCTGCCGGAGGCTACCTGGCCGGCGTAGGCGCGGTAGTCGCGGAACGCGTCGGCATCCAGCCCGGGCGCGAGCGCACCCTGCGGGCGCAGCACGGTCTGCACCGGGAAGCGGAACGGCAGGTCCGCGTCGGTGGTCTCCTCCTGGGTGGGCAGGGTCTCGAGCAGTTCAAGCAGCGTGGGGCCGGTGTACCAGGGCGTCAGATCCGAGCGCAGCACGATGTTGTCCCCGACCAGCGCGGAGACCGGGACGACCCGGGCCCCGTCGATGCCCAGGCCGGCGGCGGCGCCGAGTACGTCGGCCTCGATCTCCTCGAACACCTGCCGCGCGTAGCCCACGAGGTCGATCTTGTTCACCGCGACGACCACGTGTGCGGTGCGCAGCAGGGACAGGACGCTGAGGTGGCGGCGGGTCTGCTCCAGCACGCCCTTGCGGGCGTCGACGAGCACGACGACGGCATCCGCGGTGGATGCGCCGGTCACCGTGTTGCGGGTGTACTGCACGTGGCCGGGGCAGTCGGCGAGGATGAAGCTGCGCCGGTCGGTCGCGAAGTAGCGGTAGGCCACGTCGATGGTGATGCCCTGCTCCCGCTCGGCGCGCAGGCCGTCGGTCAGCAGCGCCAGGTCCAGTCCCCCGGCCCCGCCGCCGAACCCGCGTTCGGTGGAGGTCCGGGCGACGGCCTCGAGCTGGTCGGCGAGGATGGCCTTGGAATCGTGCAGGAGCCGGCCGACCAGGGTCGACTTGCCGTCGTCGACGGAGCCGGCGGTGGCGAAGCGGAACAGCGTGCCGGTGGCCGCGGCGTCCGCAGCGCGGTATTCGAGGGTGGTGGTGCTCATTAGAAATATCCGTCCTTCTTGCGGTCTTCCATCGCCGCTTCGGAGATCCTGTCGTCGGCGCGGGTCGCGCCCCGTTCGGTGAGGGTGGAGGCGGCCACTTCGGCCACCACGTCGGTCACCGTGCCGGCATCGGAGAGGACCGCGCCGGTGCAGGACATGTCCCCCACGGTGCGGTAGCGCACCGTGCGCCGCACGACCTCCTCCGCGGCGGTCGGCTCGCTGAACTCCCCGACCGCGCGCCACATGCCGTCCCGGGTGAACACCTCGCGCTCGTGGGCGTAGTAGATGCCCGGCAGGGCGATGGCCTCGCGCTCGATGTAGCGCCAGATGTCCAGTTCGGTCCAGTTGCTGATCGGGAAGGCGCGCACATGGTGTCCCACCGGGTGGCGGCCGTTGTAGAGGTTCCAGAGTTCGGGCCGCTGGTTGCGTGGATCCCACTGCCCGAATTCGTCACGCAGGGACAGGATGCGTTCCTTGGCGCGGGCCTTGTCCTCGTCGCGGCGGCCCCCGCCGAAAACTGCGTCGAACCGGTGGCCGGCGATCGCATCGAGCAGCGGGGTGGTCTGCAGGGGGTTGCGGGTGCCATCCGCCCGTTCGCTGAGTTCCCCGGAGTCGATGTAGTCCTGCACGCTGGCAACCTCCAGGCGCAGGCCGAGCCGTTCGACGGTCTGGTCCCGGAATTCCAGGACCTCGGGAAAGTTGTGGCCGGTGTCGACGTGCAGCAGCGGGAAGGGGACCCTGCCGGGCCAGAAGGCCTTGGCCGCCAGGTGCAGCATGACCACCGAGTCCTTCCCGCCGGAAAACAACATCGCCGGGCGGTCGAATTCGGCGACGACCTCGCGGAGGATGTGGATGGATTCGGCCTCCAGCGCGTCGAGCACCTGCCGCGGTGCCGTCGTGGGGTGCGGCCCGGCGGGGGCGTTGGCCAGTTCCTGGGTCACGGTCATGAGGGGTACCTCGCAGTGTTGGGGGCGTGGATGGTGTGTGGGGCCGGCTGCGGGCCCTGCCCGCGGTCGGCGTGCGCGTCAGACATGGATGCCGCATTCGGTCTTGTTCTGGCCCGACCAGCGGCCGGCGCGCGGGTCTTCCCCGGGGGCGACCGGACGGGTGCAGGGTTGGCAGCCGATGGAAGGGTAGCCGGCGTCCAGCAGCAGGTTGCGGGGCAGCCGGTGCTCGGTGGCGTAGTCGTTGAGTTCATCGAAGCTCCACCCGGCGACGGGGTTGACCTTGACCAGCCCGTGGGCCTCGTCGAAGACCACGAGCGGCGTGTTGATCCGGGTCGGTGCCTCGTCGCGGCGGACGCCGGTCAACCAGACCCGGTAACCGGACAGGGCCCGCGTCAACGGTTCGACCTTGCGCAGCTGGCAGCAGCGGCCGGGATCGGTCGCGTACAGGTCCCTGCCCTCGACCGCGTCCTGCTCGGCGACGGTGCGTTCGGGCAGGACATCGACGATGTTGACGTCCAGGCTGCGGGCGACCTCATCGCGGGTCGCCCGGGTCTCCACGAAGTGGTAGCCGGTGTCCAGGAAGAGGACGTCAACCCCGGGCAGGGTCTGGGAGACCAGGTGCGGCAGCACCGCGTCTGCCATGGAGCAGGCAACGGCTGCCTCGCCGGTGGAGAAGTTCCGCTCGACCCAGGCGATGACCTCGGATGCGCTGGCATCGAAGCCCAGTTCGCTCGCTCCGGCCTCGGCGAGGGCACGCAATGCGTCGGTGTCCGCCGTGCTGCGGGTGGTCTGGGCATCGCTCACAGCAGGCTCCCCTCCTCGGCGCGGCTGGTCCATTCGGCGAAGGTTTCGTCGTCCTGGGCCTCCTCGATGAACGTGCGTACGAGTCGTTCGACATAGTCGGGCAGTTCCCCGGCGGACACTTTCAGCCCGCGCACGGTGCGTCCCATGCCGCCATCGGCGCGCTGGTCATCCGCCAGGCCGCCGCCGAGGTGGACCTGGAATCCGGGTTGCTGGCCGCCGTTGCCGTCGGGGAGCAGCTGGCCCTTGAGGCCGATGTCTGCCGTCTGGATGCGGGCGCAGGAATTCGGGCAACCGTTCACGTGCAGGCCGAGCTTGCGCGGCATCTTCCTGTCCAGGTCGGCCAGGCGTTCCTCCAGCGAGGACACGGCGGCGGACGCGGTGTCCTTGGTGTCCACGATGGCCAGCTTGCAGAATTCGATCCCGGTGCAGGCGATCGCGGATCGTCGGATCACCGAGGGGCGGGCCTCCAGCTCGAGCCCGCGCAGCGCGTCGATGACGTCCTCGACGTCGTCCTTCTCGATGTCCAAGACGACGATCTTCTGGTGCGGCGTGGTGCGCAGGCGGTGTGAGCCGTGGCGCTCCAACAGGTCGGCCAGCTGCGTGAGCCGGGTCCCGGAGGTCCGGCCGACCTCGGTGGTGGCACCGATGTAGAACCGGCCGTCCTTCTGCTCGTGCACCCCGCTGTGGTCGCCGGGTTCGTGCGAGCGTTCCGGTGCGGGACCGTCGGGCAGCGGGTAGCCCAGGTACTCCGTCTCCAGCACCCGGCGGAACTTTTCAGGGCCCCAATCGGCCATCAGGTACTTCAGTCGTGCCTTGTTGCGCAGTCTGCGATAGCCGTAATCCCGAAAGATCCCGACGACCCCTTCCCACACCGCGGCGGTCCGCTCCGGACTGACGAACGTGCCCAGCCGCTCGGCGAGCCGGCCGCTGGTTGACAGCCCGCCGCCGACCCAGAGGTCGTACCCGGCGCCGAGCTCGGGGTGGCGGACGCCGACGAGGGAGATGTCGTTGATCTCGTGGACGACGTCGAGGGAAGGGTGTCCGGTGATGGCGGTCTTGAACTTGCGCGGCAAGTTGGAGTACAGCGGGTTGCCGATGAACCGGTCGGCGATCTCCCGGATGGCGGGGGTGGGATCGATGATCTCATTGGCGGCGATGCCGGCGACCGGCGAGCCGAGGATGACGCGCGGGACGTCGCCGCAGGCCTCGGTGGTGTGCAGTCCCACGGACTCGAGCCGGCGCCAGATCTCGGGGACGTCCTTCACATCGACCCAGTGCAGCTGGATGTTCTGCCGATCGGTGATGTCCGCCGTGTCGCGGGCGAACTCGGTGGAAATGCCGCCGATGACCCGCAGCTGGTCGGTGTCCAGGGCCCCGCCGTCGATGCGGATGCGCATCATGAAGTAGCGATCCTCGAGCTCGTGGGGTTCGAGCGAGGCGGTCTTGCCGCCGTCGATGCCCGGTTTGCGCTGGGTGTACAGCCCCCACCAGCGGAACCGCCCATGGAGATCGCCGGGATCGATGGAGTCGAAGCCGTCGCGGGCGTAGATGGTTTCGATGCGTTCGCGGACGTTGAGCCCGTCGTCTTGCTGCTTCCACTCCTCGTTGGAGTTCAACGGGGTGGTGCCGTCCACCTTCCATTGCCCCTGGGGCTTGGCCGATGGGCGGGGACGGCTCCGTGGCGGGGCGTTCTGGGTGTCGATTGCCTGAGTCATGGCAGCGAGCGTAGACGCGGTGATTTCCCCCTGTCGCGGCCACCGCGTCATGTGTTGCCCCGTGACGCCCGGTGACCATCAGCTCAGTCGAAAACGCCGCTCGAGAGGACTTCTTCGACCCTGTCGACGACACATTCGGCCACGATGACGTCCGGCAGCAGCGGGGCCGTCACATAATTTGCATCGACGCCGGCCAACCGGTCTTGGAAGTATCCCGGCGCCAGCAAATACGACACGACACCCACCCGTGCATCGGGACTGGCTTGCCGGAGGGAATCGACGGCGGATTGCACGCCGGGGGTGGCGGCCGAGCAGTACGACGTGGCCACGCCCGCATCCAGGGCGGCAGCCAGGGCCTGGGCGCTGGCTCGCGCCTGGTCCTGGCCTGCCGCCACCCGGGTGCCCGCCGCCGCCAGGACGAGCTGGTCGCCGTCGCGGTACCCGGCCTCCCGCAGCCGCGTTGACATGACGTGGGCCAGCCGGGGATCGGCGCCGATGGGTGCTGCCGCGGTGGTGTTCGGGCGCCGGGCGACGGCTGTGGCAATGTCCACGCCGGTATGGTGCCCGTGGGAGAGCAACAGGGGCACGACGACGGCGGGTTCCCCGGCGGGCAGCCCGGCCAGGACCATTCCCAGATCGGGGTCCTGCACATCCACGTACGCTTCGTGCACGAGGATCCGTCCGGCCTCGGGCGCCGGCCGTTGGGCCAGCTGCTCCTCCACCTGCTGGCGCAGACCACGAATCAGTTCGCGGCCCCGGGCGTTGTCGGTGCCGTGCGAGCAGGCGACAACGTGCAGGGACGATGCCATTACTGCGTGCGCACGATCTTGTGGTTGGCCGCCTGGGCCACGGGGCGGATGACGATTTCGTCCAGGTTGACGTGGTGGGGCAACGTCACGGAGTGCACGACGACTTCTGCCACGTCGTCGGCGGTCAGCGGCTTCTCCACCCCGGCGTAGACCTTGTCGGCCGCCGACTGGTCCCCGAGGCGGTTCAGCGAGAACTCCTCCGTCTGCACCAGACCGGGAAGGATCTCGATGACCCGGACATTGTTCCCGACCTCTTCCAGGCGCAGCGCCTGGGTCATGCCCCGCTCGGCGAACTTGGCGGCGTTGTAGCCGGCTCCGCCCTCGTAGCCGGCCAGGCCGGCAGTGGAGGTCAGGTTCAGGACCGTCCCCTCACCGTGGGCGCGCAGCATCGGCAGGAACGCGCGGGTGATCTTCATGGTGCCCAGGACGTTGACCCGGTACATCCACTCCCAGTCCTCGGTCTTGGCGTCGGCGATGTAGTCCACGCCGCGGGCACCTCCGGCGATGTTGACCAGCGTGTCGATGCCACCGCGTTCGGTGACCGTGGCCAGCAGCCGGGCCACGTCGTCGTCCTCGGTGATGTCGGCGGGCACCGGGATGATCCCGGTGCCGTCGGCCAATGCCTCGAGCCGCTCGGCGCGGCGCGCCACCGCGTAGACGGTCCAGCCGTGCCGGGCCAGGAGGCGGGCCGTGGCCTCGCCGATCCCGGTGCTCGCTCCGGTGACGACTGCTGCGTGCTGGTGCTGTTCCGGTGTAGAAGTCATGACACCAGAGTAGGCACGGTCACCGTGGGACGGCACGCAGATGACGCGGTACCCCACCCGTCGTGCCCCGTTGGGAGGCTCCGCCCCGGCAGCCGACAGCACGACCACCGTGCGTCCGTGGCTTCCCTCAAGAGCGGATCGGGTGTGCACTGGAGGAATCGCCGGCGCGAATCCCCGTCCCGGTGCCCGGAACACCGGAGGCGGCCACCACCCATGCCCTACCACGAGAGCCGCCCGCAGCGCGGCACCGTCCATCGGCCGTCCGGTCTTCCCCAGGAGGATGGTGCCCGGATGGGCCTGGACGTCGGGGTCACCGGCGGCACCATTCGCGGGGTGCACGAGGACGACCTCCTGGCGTGGCGTGGCATCCCCTACGCCGCTCCGCCCGTCGGCCGCTTGCGGCTGAGGGCGCCGGCGCCGGTCATCGCGTGGGATGGCATCCGCGACGCCTCGGGCTTCGGCCCGATGGCTCCGCAGCCAGGCCGGGTGCGCATCGGCGCGGCAGCCTTCGCACACCACGGCGACGAGGACTGCCTGAGCATCAATGTCCACGCCCCGGCCCATCGCAGCGCGGGCCCCCTACCGGTCATGGTCTTCATCCATGGCGGAGGCTACTACCGGGGTTCGTCCAGGGAATTCTCGGGCGAGGGCTTCGTGCGCTCCGGTCGGGTCGTGTATGTGAGCTTCAATTACCGCCTCGGGCCGCTGGGCTACCTGGACTTCACGGGGTATTCGACGCCCGAACGGCCGATCGAGGGAAACCTGGGCCTGCGGGACCAGGTGGCGGCACTGGAGTGGGTTCGACGGAACATCGGCGCGTTCGGCGGCGATCCGGGCCGGGTGACGGTCTTCGGCGAGTCCGCAGGCGGCAACGCGGTGACCACGCTTCTGGCGGTTCCGGCGGCACGCGGTCTCTTCCAGCGGGCCATCGCGCAGAGCGCGCCGTCCAATGCCGTCTATCCCGCGTCGCTGGCGGCCCGCTGGGCGGCCGAATTCGTGGCCATCCTCGGCGACGGCGGCCGGAAGGCGCGCCCGGGACCGGCCACACGAGGGGCCCCGGACGCCGGCGAGGCCGGCGCGCGGGCCGTTGACCGGGTGCTGAACGCGCCCACGCAGGAGCTGCTGGCGGCGGCGCACCTGCTCCAGGAACGCACCCCGGAGGCCTATCCGGGGGCGTTCTGCTTCGCACCCGTGGTCGATGGGGATCTCCTGACCGAACGCCCCATCGCCGCGATCCGTGGAGGCCGTGCGGCGCGTGTCCCGCTGATCATCGGCACCAACGAGCACGAAGGAAGGATCTTCCGCGGCGATCTGGACATCCTGCCCGCGTCGGCGCTGCGCATCAAGGCGCTGTTCGAACGCGCACCCGCCACGACGCGAATCCCCATGCGGGACGCCTATCCCGGCCTCCCCCGCTGGCCTGCCGCGGCCGACTTCGCCGGTGACTACGGGTTCTGGTATCCGACAACGCTCGTGGCCGACTTCCATTCATGCTTCGCCCCGGTGCACGCCTACCGGTTCGACGTCGCTCCCCGCCTGCTGCGGCTGGCCGGCCTGGACGCCACGCACGGCGTCGAGATGTTCACCCTTTTCGGCAGCCTGGACGTTCCGCTGGCACGCACGATCACCTCGCTCGGTGGACGCACCGCCTATGCCGAGGCGGGGAAGCGGATGCGTGAGCGATGGCTGCGGTTCGCCGAAACCGGGACGACGGATGCGTCCTGGCCGGCCTACAGCGAACGCGCCCGGTCCACGCTGATCATCGACGACCACGACCGGATCCAAGTGGATCCGCACCGCGACCGGCGTCTGGCGTGGAGCGGCTTCCTGCCGAAATTGGGCAGCCCGCCCAACCCCATCGGCCCGCCGGGCGGCTGACCCCGGACGTGAGCCGCCCCGGGGCCCGTCCGATGGCTACAGGTTCTCGTCTAGGAAATCCAGCAGGACGACGGCGTTGTTGTGCTCCTCGTCCTTGGTCGAGTAGACCAGCACCACGTCGTCGTGCTCCTTGGCCACCTCCATGAGCCGTTCGACGGCCTCCGTGGCCGGACCGTCCTCCAGTTCCGCGACGTAGCGCTCGCGGAACTCCTCGAAGCGGTGGTCCCGGTGGTTGAACCAGGTGCGCAGTTCCTGGGAGGGGGCGACGTCCTTGGCCCACTCGTCGAGTTCGGCGTCCTCCTTCGCCACGCCACGCGGCCACAGCCGGTCGACCAGGATCCGGTATCCGCCGTTGGGTGCCTCGTAGGCCCGCTGCAATCTGATCTTGCCCATGCCCCGATGGTAGGCCGAAAGGCCGCGGCCTGGGGCGAATGACGACGGGATGTGGAGAAGTACGGCCGGGCGGGGCCGGGTCGAGGGCGCCGCGCCGACATGGGAGAATGGCTGACATGGCTGAACAGAACTTGGGCACAGACACGCCCGCAACCGTTTCCGTCCCCGACAAACCGGCGCTGGAGGGCCTCGAGGAGAGGCTCGGAGCGCGCTGGCGCGAGGAGGGGACCTACGCATTCAACCCCGAGACCACCCGCGAATCGGTCTACTCGATCGACACTCCCCCGCCGACGGCATCCGGCTCACTGCATGTGGGACACATGTTCTCCTACACGCAGACCGACGTGTTGGCCCGCTACCAGCGCATGAACGGCAAGAACGTCTTCTACCCCATGGGCTGGGACGACAACGGCCTGCCGACCGAACGCCGCGTGCAAAACTACTACGGGGTGCGCTGCGACCCGAAGATCGCCTACGACGCGGGCTACCGCCCGCCGGCAACCCCGGCCAAGAACCAGCGCGACTGGGACCAGGTCTCCCGCCGGAACTTCATCGAGCTCTGCGAGGAGCTCGCCGTCGAGGACGAGAAGGTCTTCGAGCACCTGTTCAGCACGCTCGGACTCTCCGTCGACTGGAACCTGACCTACCGCACCATCGACGACACCTCGCGTGCCGTGTCCCAACGGGCCTTCCTGAAGAACCTCACCGACGGCGACGCGTACATGGCCGAGGCGCCCACCCTGTGGGACGTCACCTTCCGCACGGCGGTGGCCCAGGCCGAGCTGGAAGACCGCGAGGTCCCCGGCGCCTACTACCGCTACCCGTTCTTCGCCGAGGACGGCACCGAGGTCTTCATCGAGACCACCCGTCCCGAGCTACTGGCCGCCTGCGCCGGCCTCGTGGCCAACCCCGATGACGAGCGCTACCAGCCGTTGTTCGGCAAGAAGGTCACCTCCCCGCTGTTCGGCGTCGAGGTCGAGGTCCATCCGCACCCGCTGGCCAAGGCGGACAAGGGATCGGGCATCGCGATGGTCTGCACCTTCGGCGACCTGACCGACGTGACCTGGTGGCGCGAACTGCAGCTGCCGACCCGGGCCATCATCGGCCGCGACGGACGCGTCATCGGCGAAACGCCGGAGTGGATCACCACCGACGCCGGCCGCGAGGCCTACGCGGGAATCGCCGGCAAGACCGTGTTCTCCGCCAAGGAGACGGTTGCCGGCATGCTCGCCGAGGCCGGGCTGCTCGACGGCGAACCGCGCAAGATCACCCACCCGGTGAACTTCTTCGAGAAGGGCGACAAGCCCCTCGAGGTCGTCAGTTCCCGCCAGTGGTACATCCGCAATGGCGGCCGGGACGCCGAACGGCGCGATCGCCTGGTCCGCCGCGGCCAGGAGATCGACTTCCACCCGGAGTTCATGCGCTCGCGCTACACCAACTGGGTCAACGGCCTCAACGGCGACTGGCTGGTCTCCCGCCAGCGCTTCTTCGGGGTCCCGATCCCGGTCTGGTACCCGCTGGACGCCGACGGCAACCCGGACTACGACCGTCCGATCCTGCCCGCCGACGAGCAACTTCCCGTGGACCCGGTGGCCGAGACCGCCCCGGGCTACGGCGACGACCAGCGCGACGTGCCCGGTGGCTTCACCGGCGACGCCGACGTCCTGGACACCTGGGCCACGTCGTCGCTGACCCCGCAGATCGTGGGCCGGTGGAGCCGCGACGACGAATTCTTCGCCAAGGTCTTCCCCTTCGACCTGCGCCCCCAGGGCCACGACATCATCCGCACCTGGCTGTTCTCCAGCGCGGTGCGCGGCGATGCCCTGCACGGGTGCGTCCCGTGGAAGCACGCCGCGATCTCCGGCTGGATCCTGGACCCGGACCGCAAGAAGATGTCCAAGTCCAAGGGCAACGTCGTCGTCCCCACCGATGTCCTCAACGACTTCGGGGCCGACGCGGTGCGCTACTGGGCCGCCTCGGCCAAGCTGGGCGCCGACACGGCGTACGAGGTCGCGCAGATGAAGATCGGCCGCCGGCTGGCGATCAAGATCCTCAATGCCTCCAAGTTCGTCCTGAATCTGGGCGCGACGCAGGACAATGTGCTCGACGGCGATGCCCATCTGGTCACGAACGGCCTGGACCGCTCGCTGCTGGCTCGGTTGTCCGAGGTCATCGAGGAGGCGGGCCGTGCCTTCGGCACGTACGACTACGCCCGGGCCCTGGACATCGTCGAGTCGTTCTTCTGGTCGTTCACCGACGACTATGTCGAGCTCGTCAAGGACCGGGCGTACGGGGCACGCGGCGAGGAGGAGCAGGCATCCGTGCTGGCTGCCCTGGCCACCACGCTGGACGCGGTGCTGCGCCTGTTCGCCCCGTTCCTGCCGTTCGCGACCGAAGAGGTCTGGGGCTGGTGGCGTTCCGGGTCGGTGCACCGCGCCAGCTGGCCGACCAACGGCCACCTCGCCGGCGCCGTCGAGGGTGCCGACACCGCGGTGCTCCCGACCGTCGGTGCCGCGCTCGGCGGCATCCGCAAGGCCAAGTCGGAGGCCAAGGTGAAGCAGCGCACCCAGGTCCTCTCCGGCGTCGTGCACGGCCCGGAAGCCGTGATCACCCAGGTCCGCGCCGGGCTCGGGGATTTGCTCGCCGCCGGAAACGCCGTGGAGCTGGAGCTGCTCGCCGATGCGCAGGAGCTGGCCGTCACCGACGTCGTCCTGGCCCCGGCGGAGGATCCCGCACAGGCCTAGCCACACCGCGCGTAGACACGCATCGGGCCCCGGCGGATTCCGTCGGGGCCCGATGCGCCGGTGCCGTCATCTTCCCCGCGGGGAACGGCAGGAGGGTCAGGAGGCGTTGGACTGCGCGTACTGCTTCGCCTGTTCGAACTGCGGGTTCTCGGTGCGGCTGCGCTTGATCTCGAAGAAGTACGGGAAGGACGCCAGCGTGACCGAGGCGTCGAAGAGCCGTCCGGCTTCCTCGCCCTCCGGGACCCGGGTGATCACGGGGCCGAAGAATGCGGTGCCGTTCAGGGCGACGACGGGCGTGCCGACGTCCTGGCCGACCTTCGAGATGCCCTCCTCGTGGCTGGCGCGCAGGGCCGCGTCGTGGGCGTCGGTCTCGGCGGCCTGGGCCAGCTCGGCGGGCAGGCCGACGCGTTCGAGGGCGCGCTCGACGACCTGGGCGCGGTCCTTCACGCCCTCGTAGTGGATGAGTTCGCCCATCGCGGTGTAGAGCTCGCCGACGACACCGGACCCGTGGGCTTCCGCGGCGGCGATGATCACGCGGACCGGGCCCCAGGCACTTTCGAGCCCCTTGCGGTAGTCCTCGTCGACGTCCTTGTCCTCGTTGAGCACCGCGAGGCTCATGACATGCCAGTTCACCGCGATGTCACGGACCTTCTCGACTTCGAGGATCCAGCGCGAGGTGGCCCAGGCGAACGGGCAGATCGGGTCGAACCAGAAGTCAACGGACGTTTTCTCGGACATGTGGATCCTCCTGTTGTGGGCGTGGTCTGGTGGGTCGCGGCGCGGCCGGACCCATCCAGTACAACGATCCGGTCACGCGGACTTATTCCGCCGCTTCGTCACGACCTCCGCGGAGATCAGCGTCGGCTCCCCGGTCTTGTGGACGACGTCGGCGCTGATGACGACCTCGGCGATGTCGTCGCGGCCGGGCAGGTCGAACATGATCGCGGCCAGGGTCTCCTCGAGGATGGCCCGCAGCCCACGGGCCCCGGTGCCCCGTTCGAGGGCCATGTCGGCGATGGCCTCCAGGGCGTCGAGTTCGAAGGTCAGCTCCACGCCGTCGATGCGGAACATCTTCTGGTACTGCTTGACCAGGGCGTTCTTCGGCTCCGTCAGGATCTTGATCAGCGATTCGCGATCCAGGTTCTCCACGGTCGTGATGACGGGCAGCCGGCCGATGAATTCGGGGATCAGGCCGAACTTGAGCAGGTCCTCGGGCCGGACGTCGGCGTAGGCTGCGGCCTCGGACTTCAGGGCGGTCAGCGGTGCGCCGAAACCGATGCCCTTCTGGCCGGCGCGGGAGCCGATGATCTCCTCGAGCCCGGCGAAGGCGCCGGCGACGATGAACAGCACGTTCGAGGTGTCGATCTGGATGAATTCCTGGTGCGGGTGCTTGCGTCCGCCCTGCGGCGGCACGGAGGCGACCGTGCCCTCGAGGATCTTCAGCAGTGCCTGCTGGACGCCCTCGCCGGACACGTCCCGGGTGATGGACGGGTTCTCCGACTTACGCGAGATCTTGTCGATCTCGTCGATGTAGATGATGCCCTGTTCGGCCTTCTTGACGTCGTAGTCGGCGGCCTGGATGAGCTTGAGCAGGATGTTCTCGACGTCCTCGCCCACGTAGCCGGCCTCGGTCAGGGCGGTGGCATCGGCGACGGCGAAGGGCACGTTCAACCGGCGGGCCAGGGTCTGGGCCAGGTAGGTCTTGCCGCAGCCGGTGGGGCCGATCAGCAGGATGTTCGACTTGGAGACCTCGACGTCGTCCAGGGCGTCGACCTCGCTGAGCTGTGCGGCGGCGGAGGATCCCGAGCCGGCCTGGATGCGCTTGTAGTGGTTGTACACCGCCACGGCGAGGGAGCGCTTGGCGCCTTCCTGTCCGATCACGTACTCCTGCAGGGAATCGAAGATCTCCCGCGGGCGCGGCAGCTCGAAGTCGGGGCCGGCCTCGATCTCGGCCAGCTCCTCCTCCATCAGCTCGTTGCACAGCTCGATGCACTCGGTGCAGATGTAGACGCCCGGACCGGCGATGAGCTTGCGTACCTGCTTTTGGCTTTTGCCGCAGAAGGAACACTTGAGCAGGTCGGAGCTTTCACCCATACGAGCCATGGTGTTCTTCCCCTAACGTGGTGCTGAAACCGTGCGGCGGGCGCCCCACGGAAAAGGTCTACCTACAACTCTAGGTGAGGTGACCGACAGAATAGGCGACCGGGCGTCCCGTGGTGCGAAAAACCTGCGGGGCGCCCGGTCGGTGCCGCTAGCTGGTGATGGCCTGCGGCTTGATCTTGCGGGGGCTGAGCACCTCGTCGATCAGTCCGTATTCCTTCGCGCCGGCGGCGGTCATGAACAGGTCACGCTCGATGTCGTTGCCGACCTGTTCCGGGGTCTTGTTGCTGTGCTCGGCCAGGGTCGTCTCCAGCCAGGAGCGCATGCGCATGACCTCCTCGGCCTGGATCTGCAGGTCCGTGGCGGTGCCGCGCTCGCCGCCGCCCATGGCGGGCTGGTGGATCAGCACGCGTGCGTTCGGCAGGGCCAGGCGCTTGCCCGGTGCGCCGGCGGCCAGCAGCACGGCTGCGGCGCTGGCTGCCTGGCCGAGGCAGACGGTCTGGATTTCCGGGCGGACGAACAGCATCGTGTCGTAGATCGCCGTCATGGCGGTGAAGGAGCCGCCGGGCGAGTTGATGTACAAGGTGATGTCGCGCTCGGGGTCCATCGACTCGAGGACCAGCAGCTGGGCCATCACGTCGTCGGCGGAGGCGTCGTCGACCTGCGCTCCGAGGAAGACGATGCGGTCCTCGAACAGCTTGGCGTAGGGGTCCTGGCGCTTGAAGCCGTAGGGGGTGCGCTCTTCGAACTGGGGCAGGATGTAGCGGGCGGACGGCATCTCGCCTGCGGTGCCTTCGTAGCCGTTGAAATTCATGTTCTTCTCCTGGGGTCTGTGGGGATGCTCGTCGGCGGGATGGCTAGTTCTTGACTCCGCCGCCGCCGGAGACCGACACGGAGCTCTGGGCGATGTGGTCGAAGAAGCCGTATTCGAGGGCGTCGGTGGCGGTGAACCACTTGTCGCGGTCGTTGTCCTTCAGGATCGTCTCCAGGGACTGGCCGGTCTGTTCGGCGGTGAGCTCGGACATGACCTTCTTCATGTGCAGGATCAGTTCCGCCTGGATGCGGATGTCCGATGCGGTGCCGCCGATACCGCCGGACGGCTGGTGCATGAGGATGCGCGCGTTCGGGGTCGCGTAGCGCTTGCCCTTGGTGCCGGAGGAGAGCAGGAACTGCCCCATCGAGGCGGCGAGGCCGGTGGCCACGGTGACGACGTCGTTGGGGATGTAGTTCATCGTGTCGTAGATCGCCATGCCCGCGGTGATCGAGCCGCCGGGCGAGTTGATGTACAGGTAGATGTCCTTGTCCGGGTCCTCGGCGGAGAGCAGCAGCAGCTGGGAGGAGATCGCATTGGCCGACTCGTCGCTCACTTCCGAGCCGAGCCAGATGATGCGCTCCTTGAGCAGCCGGTTGTAGATGTAGTCCTCGCGGCTGGCTGCATCGACCGAGGCCATCTTCGGGGTGTGGGATTCCGTCGTCATTTTCGAATACCTCTCCATGGGTGCCATGCGACGTGGCTGATCCAGCCACGTACGGTAGCGCTTGCTTTCCTTGACACTACTGCAGTGCCAACGCCTGCCGCGCCCGGGATCATCTGCTGTTCGCTGACGGCGCATACCCCGCGATGCGGGCATCGCCGACGGCTTAAAAGCAGGTGCCCATGGCTTAAATGAACGACGGCGGGACCACCCGTGAGGGCAATCCCGCCGGGGCAGCTTCTCGGCTGCCGCAGGGTCGTTCTGCTACTCGGCCGAGTCCGCCGAAGCGGAGGACGCCGAAGAGGCCGAGGAGGCCGACCCGTCGGCTTCGCCGGCCGGGCGGACGAAGTCCGTGAGGTCGACGACCTTGCCGTCGGTGTCGGTGACCTTCGCGAATTCGAGGACCTTGGCCAGGGCCTTGCGGCGGCGGACCTCGCCGATCATCATCGGGACCTGCCCGGCGCCGTCGAGCATCTGCGCGAACTGGTTCGGGTCCATGCCGTACTGGCTGGAGGACTGCACGATGTAGTCGATCAACTCGGACTGCTCCACGCCGATCTCTTCCTTTTCGGCGATCTCGTCGAGGATGATCTCGTTCTGGAAGGCGCGCTCGGTGTTGGTCTTGACCTCGGCGCGGTGCTCGTCGGTGTCGTGCTCCTCGCCGGGGTTTCCGCCACCCTGCTCGAAGTGCTGCTCGACCTGCTCGGTGATCACGGACTCGGGAACCGGCACGGAGATCAGCTCGGTGAGCTTGTCCATGACCTTGTCGCGTGCCTGGACGCCCTGCTCGACGATCTTGGAGTCGGCTGCCTGCTTGGCCAGGTCCTCGCGCAGTTCGGCGATGGTGTCGAATTCGGAAGCCAGCTGGGCGAACTCGTCGTCGGCCACCTGGAGCTCGCGCTCCTTGACGGCCTTGACGACGACCTTGACCTGGGCGGTCTCGCCGGCGTGCTCGCCGCCGGCCAGTTTGGTCTCGAAGGTGGCATCCTCGTCGGCCGAGAGGCCGGTGACCGCCTCGTCCAGGCCATCGAGCATGGTGCCCGAGCCCACCTGGTAGGACAGGTCGGTGGCGGAGTCGACCTCGGTGTCGCCGACGGTTGCCTTGAGGTCAAGGGTGATGAAGTCGTTGTCGGCGACGGGGCGGTCGACGACCTTGAGGGTGCCGAAGCGCCCGCGCAGCTCGTCCAGGGCGGTGTCGACGTCGGCGTCGGTGGCCTCGACGGCATCGACCTGGATCTCGAGTCCGGAGTACTCCGGGAGCTCGATCTTCGGGCGGATGTCGACCTCGACGTTGAAGACCAGGTTGCCTTCGGTGGCCGTGGGCTCGGGAACCTCGGTGATGTCCACCTCGGGGCGGGACAGCGGGACGATCTCGGATTCGCGGACGGCTTCCTGGTAGAAGCCGTTCATGCCGTCGTTGATCGCGGTTTCCAGGACGTAGCCGCGGCCGACGCGCTGGTCGATCAGGCGGTTCGGGACCTTGCCCTTGCGGAAGCCCGGGACGTTGATCTGCTCCGCGATGGACTTGTAGGCCGCGTCGATGTTCGGCTGCAATTCGGTGAGGGGAACCTCGACATTGAGCTTGACCCGGGTGGGCGTGAGGTTTTCGACGGCGCTCTTCACTACGTAGCTCTCCTGAATGATCTGGGCTGATACGAAACTGCACACTTGCCCCCGCGGATGAAGCTCACGGGACTGAAGGTTCAGAGTCGGGGTGACAGGATTTGAACCTGCGACCTCACGCTCCCAAAGCGCGCGCTCTAGCCAAGCTGAGCTACACCCCGATTGGTGCAGTGGCCAGTTTACGCAGAATCCGCGCCGAACAGCTAATTGTTGGAGCCCTGCTTCCTCGGCCCATGGAGGCCAGCTGGCGCCTAGTTCCCGCCGGGGTTGCCGGGGACCGGTTGGCGGATGATCCATTCGTCGTCCGGGCCGCGGTCCATGTAGTAGAAGCCGCCGGTACGCGAGGCCGGATTCGGCGGGGCCTCGGGATGGTAGTTCAGCACCAGGCCGCTCTCCTCCAGCCGGTCCAGCCAGCCCTGCAGGGCCAGCAGGCTCGATTCCGGGACGTCGAGTCCGGACCGCTGGCGGGCGAGCACGCGGATGTGCCCCATGATGGCCGTCGACCGGTGCGCGGCGTCAATGGCCCACGGCAGGATGTCGCGGTAGGTTTGGCGGCCGGCATGCGCATCGGCCCGGTGCAGGGCACGCTGGACACCGCTTTCGGTCACCCCGTACAGCTCGGCGATGCCGGCCAGGGTCATGCCGCGTTCGCGCAGTTCCAGCAAGGTCCGTTCGTCCGGCAATTTCCGGGGTGCTGCCATGGCCACGTCCTTGGTCCCGACCAGAACCCGCATGGTCAAGTCGTGTATATGCAACGTGAGTATGGGTGGCCGACACGGGTGGCGTCAATTTGGCGGGTGTCTGATGGCACTGCTAATGTTGTGCGAGCAAGGGCCGAGAAGCCCGGAACTGCGGGGATGTAGCTTAGTGGTAAAGCCTCAGTCTTCCAAACTGATGATGCGGGTTCGATTCCCGTCATCCCCTCCACAGCGAAGGGCCGCCTGCGGGCGGCCCTTGTGCGTGGGCCCGCAGACACGCGCGACCAACGGTCCGCCTCGGCGCAGTCCGCGGAGATGGACCGCTGCCGGCCGCTGCCTATTCATTTCGGCGCACGTACCGGCGGATCGACCGGTGGCATGGCGTCCGGTGCACGTGGTGGTGGCGGTACCAGGTGCCGATGAGCATCAGCACGATCGCGAACAGCACCGCAAGTGCGGGACCATACGTCACCGTCGACGCCTCCGAACAGAGCGCATCCGGCGAGCAAGCGGCCAGGAGCTGGGTTGCGTTCATGCCCCCATGGAAGCACTCCGCCCACCGGAAGGCCAGAGCCCGGCCGGAAACGTTATGCGGTCCTGGTCGCCGCCTGGCAGCCGGGGCACCAATACAGCTTCCGTGCCGACAACTCGGCCAGCCCGATCGGCGTCCGGCAGAGAAGGCACGGCATGCCCTGGCGCTGGTACGTGTAATAGGCATGGTCCGGCCAGACCGGCCCCTGGTGGGCCCTGCGGTCGCCGGGGCGGGTGGTGATGATGTGCCCGTCGCGCACCCCGTCGGCCATCAAGGCACAGATGTCGTCCCACAACGCGGCCAGCCGCGCCTGCGGGATGTCCCGGCCCCGGGCCCAGGGGTCCAGGCCGGCCCGGAACAGCGATTCGGCGCGGTAGATGTTACCGACCCCGGCGACCAGGGACTGGTTCATCAGGGCGGCGGCGATGACCGTGCCGGTGGCGCCGATGCGGCGGACGAACTCGTCGCGGCCCGATGCGGGGGTGCCCGGCGCCAACGGGTCCGGGCCCAGGCGGGCGCGCACCGAGTCGGTCTCCGGGATGGAGAGCACCTCGCAGACGGAGGCCCCGCGCAGATCGGCCCAGCCGTGTTCGGAGACCAGGCGTGCCCTGACTTGTCCCACCGGTTCAGGTGGGCCCTCGTACGCGGCTTCGGTGCCGTCATCGTACGCCTCCCGCTCCCCGATCCGGCGTGGTGCCCCGATGCTGGAGGCGCCGCGGAAGGTCTCGTCGCCGCCGAAGCTGAACGCCCCGTAGAGGCCCAGGTGCACGCGGAGAACGTGCCCGCCGGCGAAGTGGGCGAAGAGCTGCTTGCCGTGGGCGTCGGTGGTGAGGAGTTCGCGTCCGTCCAGCAGTGCGGCGCCGGCGGCGAAGCGCCCCTGCGGGCTGGACACGCGCAGCCGGTGGCCGGCGAAGACGTCGTCGAGCTGGCGGGCCAGCCGGTGGACCGAGTGGCCTTCGGGCATGCTCAGCCCCGGACGGTGCCGGTGGTCTCGTACGCGGCGATCTGGCCGATGCGGCGGGCATGGCGTGCGGCGCCGCTGAAGGGCTCGGCCAGGAAGGCGTCGATCAGTGCGGTGGCCTCGGCGAGGCTGTGCTGGCGGCCGCCGACGGCGACGACATTGGCGTCGTTGTGCTGGCGGGCCAGTCGGGCGGTGTCCAGGTTCCATGCCAGGGCGGCGCGGATGCCCTTGACCTTGTTGGCCGCGATCTGCTCGCCGTTGCCCGAACCGCCCAGCACGATGCCCAGCGAATCCAGGCCCTTCCCGCGTTCCGCCGCGACGGCCTCAGCGGCGTCGATGCAGAACCCCGGGTAGTCGTCCTCGGCGTCGTAGGAATCGGGACCGTGGTCGACGACGTCGAATCCGGAGTCCACCAGATGGGCGACCAGGTGGGCGCTGAGTTCGAGTCCTGCGTGGTCGGTGGCGATGTGAACGCGCATGGTGTCCTTCGTGTCTTGCGGGGAGGGGAACGGATCCCAGCCTACTCGGGCGCCACGACCTCGATCCACAGGGGCCCGGCTCCGGTGGCGGCCCGGTCGGTGGCGGTCAGCGTCCCGTCGGCCGGGTCGATGCGGCAGGCGCTGACATGCCCGGATTTCTCGCCGCAGACCAGCAGGTGCGTGCCGGTGGCGTCGACCGCCGCCCCGCGGGGCTGCTGCTCGGTGTCGGTGGTGCGCAGGTACGTCAGGTGCCCGGTGGCGGGGTCGACCTCGAAGGTGCTCACCGTCGAGGTGGAACGTTCGGTGGTGAACAGGTACCTGCCGTCGGCGCCCAACCGGATGTCGGCGCACCAGATGGCGTCGGGTCCGGGGACGGGGCCACCGGGGTTGCGGGCGAAACCGGGGACCAGGCCCAGGGAGGCGGGCACCGAGTCGATCCGTTGGGTCTCGGTCAGGGCGCCGGTGCCGGCGTCCCGCTCGTAGACGGCCACTTCGCCGGACATCTCGTGGACGACGTAGACGCGGGATCCGTCGGCGTTGAAGATCAGGTGCCGCGGTCCGGAGCCCGGGGCGGCGTCGACCGATCCGGCCAGGGTGAGCGAGCCCGCGGTGGAGGCACCGCCGTCGTGCCCCTCGGTGGCCCCCGCGGAGACGGAATACCAGACGACGCGGTCGCTCCCCAGGGCGGCGGCATAGACGAAGCGGCCGTCCGGCGACGAGCGGACGCTGTGCGCCTTTTCGCCGGGGCTGGGCGCGCGGGTGGCCGGGGCGACGGGCAGGCCGTCGGCGTCCAGGGCCACGCTGTTGAGCACGTCCTGGTGGTAGGAGGCGCTGCGGATGGTTGCGCCGTCGGCGTCGAGGCTGATGTAGGCGGTGCTGTCGGCCAGCTCCACCCTCCCCGCCGGGGTCAGGGCACCGTTGGTGGGATCGATCCGCAGCGCCGCCAGTGCAGGCGGTTTGCCGGAGGATCCGGTGTAGAGCAGTCCGCGGCCGGCGTTGGCCGCCAGGGAGCGGACCGCGTCGACCTCGACGGAGTGCGCGGAGGGCGTGAGGGTGCCGGCCTGCGGATCGAAGGCGAAGACGTCAACGGTTCCTGCGGTGGCGCAACCGACATAGACATGGGTCTGGGACACGGTGGATCTCCTGCTCGTCGACGATGTGGCGCGCGGGCGCCCGTTCCCCGATCCTATCGGGCCGCGCCCGACGATGGACGGGTTGCCCACCGGCGACCCCGGGACGGGGACCCGCCGGCGCCCGCGCCCCGGCGCGCTGGCGGCCACGTGACGCCAAACACGGTCCGAAGTGAGACAATATCCATGATGTTCAGGAAACGTTTCAGATAATCCGTTTCCTGAGCCCCGCCCAGAACAGCGAACAAACCAGGGAGCCACTGCCGTGCCAGGATTGAACCTCACCCGTGACGAGGCGCGTGAACGCGCCGCATTGATCAGCGTCGAATCCTACGAGGTCGACCTGGACCTCACCCGGGGCGACCGGGTCTTCGGATCGACCACCACGGTGCGTTTCGACGCCACCGAGGGCGGCTCCACGTTCATCGACGCCGTCACCGACGCGGTGCATTCGGTGACCCTGAACGGTGCCGAGCTCGACGTTGCCGCGGTCAACGACGGCGTGCGCATCCAGCTGCCGCGGCTGTCGGCACACAATGAACTGACGATCGTGGCCGACGCCCTCTACATGAACACCGGCGAGGGCCTGCACCGTTTCGTGGACCCGGTGGACGGCGAGGTGTACCTCTACTCCCAGTTCGAGGTCCCGGATTCGCGCCGCATGTTCGCGGTCTTCGAGCAGCCGGACCTGAAGGCGGCCTTCGCCTTCACGGTCACCGCGCCGGACCACTGGGACGTCGTCTCCAACTCCCCCACCCCGACCCCGAGCCCGGCCGGCGAGGCCAAGGCCACCTGGGCCTTCTCCCCGACCGCCCGCATCTCCTCCTACATCACCGCGTTGATCGCCGGACCGTACCAGGCGGTGCGCAGCGAACTGACCAGCTCCGATGGCCGCACCATCCCGTTGGGCGTGTTCGCCCGCGCCTCGATCATGGAGCACCTGGACGCGGAGAACATCTTCACCCTCACCCGCCAGGGCTTCGAGTTCTACGAGGCGCAGTTCGGCACCCCCTACCCGTTCGAGAAGTACGACCAGCTGTTCGTCCCCGAGTTCAACGCCGGCGCGATGGAGAACGCCGGTGCCGTGACGTTCCTGGAGTCCTACGTCTTCCGCTCCCGCCCCACCGACGCCATGGTCGAGCGCCGCGCCATCACGGTGCTGCACGAACTGGCCCACATGTGGTTCGGCGACCTGGTCACGATGCGCTGGTGGAACGACCTGTGGCTGAACGAGTCGTTCGCCGAGTTCATGTCCGCCCTGGCCGCCGCGGAGAACACCGAATTCACGCAGGCGTGGACGACGTTCTCCTCGATGGAGAAGTCCTGGGCGTACCGCCAGGACCAGCTGCCCTCGACCCACCCCATCAAGGCGGAGATCAACGACCTCGAGGACGTCCAGGTCAACTTCGACGGCATCACCTACGCCAAGGGCGCCTCGGTGCTGCGCCAGCTGGTCGCCTGGGTCGGCCAGGAGGAGTTCATGGCCGGCGTGCGCGAATACTTCGCCAAGCACGCCTTCTCCAACACCGAGCTGCCCGACTTGATGCGCGAGCTCGAGGCCTCCAGCGGCCGCGACCTGGCCGAATGGACCAGCCTGTGGCTCGAGACGGCCGGGGTGAACAAGCTCGAGGCCGACCTCGCCACCGCCGCCGACGGCACCATCACCAGCTTCGCCGTCGTGCAGTCGGCGCCCGCCGACTACCCGACCATCCGTCCGCACCGCGCGGCCGTCGGCTTCTACTCCATGGACGACGCCGGCAAGCTGGTGCGCACGCATCGCGAGGAACTCGACGTGGCCGGGCCCCGGACCGAGGTCGACGCCCTGGTCGGGATGAAGCGCCCCGACCTGGTCCTGGTGAACGACGACGATCTGGCCTACGCCAAGATCCGCCTTGACGCGGCCTCCCTGAAGGTCGCCAAGGCGCACCTGAAGGACATCGACGCGTCGCTGCCCCGGACCCTGGTGTGGGGCGCTGCGTGGGACGCGGCACGCGACGGCGAAACCGCCGCCCGGGACTTCGTCGAACTGGTCCTGCGCAACATCGGCCACGAGTCCGATTCCTCGGTGGTGCTGGTCATCCTGCGCCAGCTGGGCACCGTCCTGGACTACTACGTGAATGCCGCCGACCGCGCACAGATCGCCGCCGTCGCGGCCGACGACCTGTGGGACCTGGCGCAGGACGCCATTGCGGGATCGGACAAGCAGCTGCAGTTCGTGAAGACCTTCGCCCTGCGCTCGCGCACGTCGGCGCAGTTGGATGCGGTGGCAGCACTGTTCTCGGGCGAAAAGAAGCTCAGCGGACTCGAAGTGGACGCCGACCTGCGCTGGGAATTGCTGACGGCGCTGGTCGCCGGTGGCCGTGCCGGCCAGGCCGACATCGATGCCGAACTCGCCTCCGACGACACCGCCAACGGCCGGCTGGCCGCTGAGCTGGCGAAGGCGGCACTTCCGACGCCCGAGGCCAAGGAGGCTGCGTGGACGGCGATCGTCCATGGCGGCGAATTGTCCAACACCCACCAGCGCAGCGCGATCGCCGGCTTCAACCGGGCGCACGATCCGGCGCTGCTGGAGCCGTTTGCCGCCAAGTACTTTGACAGCGTCACCGGCGTCTGGGAGTCCAAGAGCTGGGAAATCGCCCAGCAGATCATCGTCGGGCTGTACCCGCTGGCGCAGACCTCCGAGTCGACGTTGCAGGCGACGGATGAATTCCTGGGCCGATTGGGCAACGATAGTCCGGCGCTGCGCCGCATGATGGTGGAGAGCCGCGACGGAATCGTCAGGGCCCTGACCGCCCAAGCGGCGGACCACTAGGTCGAGGTCTCGACACCCGATGGGTGCCGCCGACACGGGGTAGCCAGGCGGGTTGGCTGAAGCGCTGGTCCCGGATCCGCAAGGTCCGGGACCAGCGCTTTTCCACACCCCAGTGCGCCTACAGTTGTCGCATGGACTTGAACACGCACCGGTACAACGTCGACGTCGAATGGACCGGAAACCGCGGGACGGGAACATCCGGCTACCGGGACTACGGCCGCGACCATGTGGTGCGTGCGGCCGGGTTGCCTGATCTTCCGGGCACCGCCGATCCGACGTTCCATGGTGACCGCGACCGGTGGAACCCCGAACAGCTGCTGCTGGCCGCCTTGGCCCAGTGCCACATGCTCTCCTACTTCCACCTGGCCGTGAAGCACGGGGTCGGCGTCGTCGGATACTCCGATGCAGCCACCGGCACCTTGCGGTTGAACCGGGACGGCAGCGGGGAATTCACCGAGGCAGTCCTCCATCCGCGGGTCGTACTCGCCGACGAGTCCCAGCGAGCGCTGGCGGACTCGCTCCACGAACAGGCCCACCAGGTCTGTTTCATCGCGCGCTCGGTCAACTTCCCCGTGTTGAACCGCCCCATGGGCACCGACGAGCCCGACAACCGCGCGTGACACGCCTAGCGGAACCCATCATCGCCGGATTGGCCGCCGCGGCAGATCCCGATCAGGCGATCGGCATGCAGCGCTACATGAAGTCGGAAATGCCCTTCCTGGGCGTAAGGGCTCCTATCGCCCAACGAATCGTGCGGAATGCGGTGCGCGCCGAGGGAACCACCGCCTGGGAGGATCTCCTGGCGGAGGCAGAGCTACTCTGGGAAACGGCCAGCCACCGCGAGCACTGGTACGCGGCCCAACAACTCACCGGCTACCGATCATGCGAGGGACGACTCGAGTTCCTGGACCTGTACGAACGCATGGTCGTCGACGGGGCCTGGTGGGATGTCGTCGACAACTGCTATCGCCGATTCGGCATGCTGCTGCGGCACCACCGCGGCCAGCTGGATCCGCTGCTGCGCGCATGGGCCGTGGATCCGAACCACTGGAAACGGCGCACGGCCATCATCGCCCAGCTCAGCGCCAAGGCCGAGACCGACGTGGCACTGCTGGAGGCCGCCATCGTGCCCAACATGGCCGAGACGGATTTCTTCCTCCGCAAGGGCATTGGGTGGGCCTTGCGGGAATACGCCAAGACGGATGCCCAGTGGGTCAGGACTTTTGTCGACCAGCACTCCGGCGAACTCTCCGGGCTCTCCCGCCGCGAAGCGCTGAAGAACCTGCCGATTCGGTAGTGTGGAAGGTGGCTGGCCAGTCCCAGCCACGGAAGGAACCACTCGTGAATGACCAGCACAACCTCGGCAACCCCATTCGCCTTCCTGGCGGCGAATCCCTGGGCATCCACATCGGCCAGGCCGGGCCGGTGTCCTCGCCGTCGGTGTCCCCCGCGGAACCGGGAGCTCAGGCTTCCCAGTCCTCAACGCAGGGACAGACCCCTGATCGATTTGGCGGATTCACCCCCGCTTCGGCCGACGTGGGCGACCACGAGGACCTTTCACCCTACGCCGGGACCTTCTACGCCGAAGTCGGCGGGTCGAAGACCTTCCAACGTCTGACCGAGCTGTTCTACGAGGGGGTCGCCAACGATGCGGACTTCCGCTCGATCTACCCGGAAGAAGATCTCAAACCCGCGGCGATCCGCCTCCAGCTGTTCCTGGAGCAGTATTGGGGCGGTCCTACCACCTACAGCCAGCACCGTGGCCATCCGCGTCTTCGCATGCGCCACGTGCCGTACGTCGTTGACAGTTCCGCCCGCGACACTTGGTTGCGGCACATGCGCCATGCCCTGGATCAACTCGCACTGCCGCCCCTTCAGGATGCGACGCTGTGGGACTACTTTGACCGCGCTGCTCGATCCCTTCAGAACGCCACCGACCACTGAGGCCATCCGCCTTAGCGATCTCCGCGTTTTCTTAGCTGGTGTCGCCCGGTGGTGGTGGTGCTTGGGACCGGTAGACGTGTCCGGTCGGT
>JAFEMX010000004.1 GCA_016892645.1 Micrococcaceae bacterium RIT 802 | reverse complement strand
TCCGGCGCCTGGTTGGGGCCGGATGCCCCGGCCGCCGGCGTCGCCGACGTCGGTTCGCGTGCGGGTCCGAGCCGCTCCTCCAGCCGGTCGATCAGTTCCCGCCATGCGCCAGCCGTGAGGATCCGGCGTACCCCGTCGGCCACGCCGGGCCCGGCCAGGGCGAAGATCATGGCGGGGATGGCCGGGGAGCCGGGGTCGTCGGCGAGCCAGGCACGGGCGGCCTCCGCCACGGCCGCGGGCCCGGTGGGTGGCCGCGGTGGCATCTCGGCGGATACCGCGGGGGCTGATGGTGTCCGGGTCGGCTGCGGCGGCGGGTGGGGTGCATCGCGCAGGGCGGCCCGGAGGGCCGTGCCGAGGGCGTCGGCCCAGAGCACGGCGAGGGTCTCGTCGTCGTACCCTTCAGCATCCAGATCCAGCCGGATGCCCAGCCGGGGCAGCTCGGCGTCGGGCAGTCCGGCGCAGGCGGCCTCCAGGGCGGAGGGCAGGGTGGTGGCCGCGACGCGGGCCAGCCGCTGTGCCCCCGGCCCGCGCAAGCGCAGGGTGTCCACGGCGACGTCGGTCACGGCAGCTGCTTCCGCAGGGCGCGCAGCTGTGCGTCGAGTTGGCGCCCTGCCTCGGCGGGGACGCCGGCGGCCTTGATGAGGGTGCGCAGGGTGCCCAGCGTCTCGACGGCGGCGTGGGCGAGCGTCGGGGCGTCCACGGCGTCGCCGTCCGCGCTGGTTCCGGTGGCCGCTTGCCGCAGCTGGTCGCGGGCGTGCTCGGCGGCGGCGGCGTACCGGGTGAAGTGGGCGTTGTCCGGGGTCGGCAGGGCGCGCAGGGCCCCGATGGCGGTGTCGGTGAAGTCGGCGATCCCGGCTGCCAGTGTCGGGTCCACGGACGACACCGCGGGCTGGGGGCGGGTGATGACCCCGCCGCCGGGCAGGTCCGGCAGCTGGACCCGGGTCCTGGAGATGACGTCGACCTTGCCGTCGAGCACGTCGAGCCGGTTCCTGATCTGGGTGAATTGCCCGACGTCGGTTTCCAGGGCGGCGAGCCGGGTGAGCACCGTGGATGGCTTCAGGGTGTCGGTCAGTTGCGTGAAGTCGCCCTGCAGGGAGCCCAGGCGGGTGGTGATGCCGCCGATGGCGGTCTCGGTGGCCCCGATGCGGGTCTGCAGTCCGCCGGCCACGCCGCGCAGCTCGGTGGCCGCGGATTGGGCATCCTGCGCCGCTCCCAGGGCGGCCGGCAGGGCGGACGCGACGGTGCGGACGTTGCGCACGGCGGCGACACGGCCGGTCGAGACGATGCTCCCGTTGGCATCGGTGCCCAGCACGATGGTGTCGGAGGGGGCGAAGGCACCGTCCGGGGAATAGCCCGCTATGCCCGCGACCGCGTCGGCGGCCACGACCTTGACGTCGGCGACCGCACCCTGGGCGCCGATGAACTGGTCCAGGACCGCGGCCACCTGGTCCCCGCGGGCGCCGACGTAGTCCGTGAGGCCGAAGGCGTCCTCGCCGAAGACCTCGATCGGGGGCTGCCCGTAGATGGTGGCGGGGTCCTGCCACGTCTCGACCGGCGGTTTGCGCAGGATGGGCTTCGGGATCGGGTAGTGCTTCAGCGGCCAGCCGGGGATCGGGTGGACGGGCGGGTAGGTGATCCGGATGCAGCGGTCCCCGATGTGGATCGAACCCACGGGGCACTTCCGGGGCGGGTCGGGGGTGGTGACGGGGCCGGGACGCGGCGGCGCGTACCCGGCGAGCAGGGCCTCGAGCCCCTCGCGGAAGGAACCCGCGGGGTCGATGCAGGTGCCCCCGAGCAGGGCCTCGGTGAACCCGCGCGGCGGTTCCCACGCATGGCGGTAGGCGCAGTCGAACACCCACCCGGAACTCCCCTCCGGGTGGATCCAGCCCAGCACGATGCCCGGCCGGGTGGTTGGGCGGTCCCAGGCCACCTCCAGCAGGGCTTCGACACGCAGCAGGTCCAGGGCGGCGAACAGGACCATGTTCAGCCACCCGCAGGTGTACCCGGTGGTGGCTGCCGGGTCCGAGGTCGTGATGGTGGTCGCCTGCAGCCGGCCGATGAGCTCCGGTGTGACCCGCGGATGGGTTCCGTTGGACAGGCGCGCGGCGATGGCGTCGCGCAGCTGGGTGTAGGAGGTGGTGGGTTGGGAATGGGCGTCCAGGACCAGCGGCGAGACGCCCAGCAGCGGTTCGGCGGCGAAGTCGAGCCGGCCGCCGGTAACGCGACCGGCCACCACGTGCAGGGCGACGGAGCGGGTGTGCAGTTCGGCGTGCCCGGCACACCCGTCCTCACCGCAGTCGGGGGCCGGTTCGACGGTGTCCACGGACTCCAGGACGATGCTGAAGCCGCCGGGGCCGGCCTCGATGAAGTCGTAGGCGACGTCTTCGGCTGTCGGGGGCAGGGGGATGGTCTGGCCGTCGGCCAGCAGCAGGGGTTCGCCGGTCTGGTCGATACCCAGTCCGGGCTGGATGGCCAGTGAGGGCCCGTCGGTGACCAGCCCGCCGAGACCGGCGTTGATGCCGAACCCGTCCAGGCGCCCCAGCAGCCGGTCCCGGTGGTGGAGGTAGCCGCGCAGGTCGTTGAGTTCGACGGCGGTGAGGGTTTGGCCGTCGACGAAGACGGGGTACTGGTTCTCGGGCATGCTCGTCGCTTCCTTCGGGGCTCAGGTGGTGGAATCGGTCGGCAACTGGCCGACGCCGAGCCGGTCGACGCCGCGGCCGGCGTCGATGCACTGGTAGAGGTGGATGCCGGTTTCGTGGGAGACCACCGAGACCACCGAGCACAGCAGGGCGTTGAGTTCGTGTTGCTGCGTGGCGATCGCCGCGGCGTAGGCGGCGAGGTCCGCGTCGGTGGGGTCCCCGGGCAACGTGGGCGGATCGGCGAGGGCGGGAACGGCGGTGAAGACGTCGGGCGCGGTGAAGCAGACCCGCAGTTCGATGTGGGCCGGGGCGTAGCGGGTGGCGAAGGCGACGGCCCCGGCGCGGCGTTCCCACCCGAGGAACCCCTTGGCGGCGGAGGGTTCGGTGGTGCCGGGAACCGGGACGGAGGCGGGGACGAACAAGGTGGCGGTGTAGGGCTCCGCGGTGAGGCCGGCACCGGGGGCCTTGAAGTGTTCGAGCAGGTAGGGCCGCCCGGCGGCGGGCAGCCCGAAGTAGAGGCAGAACCAGGACAGGAAGCCGCGCGGGGTGCCGCGCCGCCGCCAGATGCGGGCGCAGCGGCTGAGCAGTTCACGGCGCTGGCGCAGCCCGTCCTCGTCGCGGGTCCAGCTGCCGGGGAAGGTGGTGGCGGCCCAGCCGGCCAGCACGTCGTAGGTGTCCAGGTGGCGGGCGATGAGGGCGTCGGCCCCGGCGTCCAGGGGCAGGTCGGCGGGCCAGCGCAGCAGGGCATCGGGGCCGAGCGCGCCCAACAGGTCCTCCAGCCGCTCGATCACCTGGTGGTCCAGTTCGTCGGCCAGGCCGAGGTAGGCGTCGACCTGGGCGAAGGAGCCGGCGTCCTCCTGGTAGACGGGCGGCAGCAGGGCGGAGATGCGGGTGTGGTCCGGCCCTCGGGCCGGTTCCGCAGCGGGCACGGGAAGGGGTTCAGCCATCGGATCCGCCTCCCGTCGCGGTGAAGCGCACGCGCAGGCACCGTCCGGAGGAGAGGACCGGGACGGTGTGTCCGGGGATGGGCAGCGATCCGGCGGAGGACGCGGTGAACGCGGGGTCGCCGTCCAGGCGCATCGCGAGGTTCTCCACGCCGAGTATCCGGGGGTCGGCGACGAGGGCCTCGGTGATCTCGGTGAAGCGGACGGGTTCGCCGGGCACCCATCCGCCGATCGGTTGGCCGGTTCGCGGCCACGGTCCGTCGATGCCTTCGGGTTCGGCCGGGACGGAGGTTCCGGGCCGGCCGCCGGTGAGGAAGGCGTCCAGGCGTGCGCGGGCGGCGTCGATGACCCGATCCCGCCCGGCACCGACCGCGGTGACGAGGGTGGCCTGGACCTGCACCGGGGACCGGGCGAGCAGGGCGGCCCCGACCTCGTCGCCGATCAGGCGGCGGGGCGCGACGTCGTCGACGTCGGTTCTCCAGTCCGGGAACGGTGCCGAGGCCTCGGGACCGATGGCGGTGGCCAGGACCTGGCGCAGGAAGTTCCCTTCCCCGGCCGCCGGCACCTCCTGCCGGGATTCGACGACGAGGGTCAGGGCCGGTGCCTTCGGGTCGACGCCGATGTCCGGCAGGGTCCCGGTGGGCAGCCCGTTCCAGGCGATCCCGGGCAGCCGTCCGGGCACGGCCCACGCACGGGCGACGCGCGTATCGGCGCGGGCCCGGGTCGCGTAGTCGGCGGCGGTGGCCGGTTCGCAGGACAGGGCCTGGATCGGGTGGGGAGGCCAGAGAAGGGTCCGCCCCTGGGCGTCCTCGAGGTCCTCCGGGGCCAGTCCGGCAGCCGTCGGGCCTGCGGCAACGGCGAGGCGTGCCTCGTCGGCGTCGAGCCCGGCCGCGGCCAGGCCGGCGGTGGTGGCGGCCCGGGTTGCGGCGGTGGCCGTACGCACCGCCTCCAGCCGGTCGGCGAGGATGCCGCGGGAGCGGCGCAAGCGTTCCCGGCGGAGGAGCGCGGCGATCTCCTCGGGCCAGAGGTCGAGCACGCCGTCCAGGGCGGCGGCCGCGACCTCGTCCGCCGTCGGCCCGGGTGCCGGGGACGACGCCGCGGTGCGCAGGGCCGCGTCGAGTGCCGCGGCGACGGTTCCGGCCTCGTCGTGGGCGACCCGGCGGACCAGGCGCGAGCGCAGCAGGGCGGCGACGGCTGCCCGGTCCACCGGCCGGAACGCGGCAGCGAACGGCGGGCTGGAGAGCACCACCGCGGCATCGGCGGGTGAGGCGGCGGCGCGCAGGAGCGGCTCGAGGATGGTGGCGGAGGTGGCCGGCGCCGCCAGGGCGTCCGCAATGGCGGAGACCGGGGCCCGGTCCGCGGGCGAGCGGGCCGGGTCGGCGGGATCGTCGGCGGGGTCCCACCGGCCGGCGGGCAGCGTGAAGTCCCAGTGCCGGTCGGCGTCGTCGGCCCACCCGCGGACCTCCAGCGGCCAGTCGTCGAAGCCGCGGGTTGCCGTCCGGTAGTGCAGGTCGGCCAGGGAGAAGGCCGCGGCCTCGGCCAGGGTGATGCCGGGGTCGGAGACGTTGTGGTCGGTCCAGGCCGGGGCGGCGTTCACGGCGAGGTGCTCGAGCAGGCGGGTGCGGATGCCCTCCCAGTCGGCGTCGGGTGCCGTGGGCGAGGGGCGGGTGATCGGTGCCGGGCGCGGGGTGCTCATGGCTGCTCCTGGCACGTGATCCGGTGTTGTCCGGCCGAGCAGTAGAGGCCGCGGTCCGGGTCGACGTCGATCTGCTCGACGCCGGTCCCGGCTTCGTCGTGCAGGGCGAAGGAGGTGACGACGTCGACCTCGGGCAGGGACTCGAGCAGGGCGATGAGCGTGGAGGCGTAGAGGGTGCGTCCCCAGCGGGGGGCGCCGCTGGCCGGGTGCAGCGCGGCCTCCAGGGCGGCGGTGGCGGTTTCGGTGCCGGTGAGCGCCGCGGTGCCGGGCCGCAGCAGGATGGTGGCGGTGATGGTGGCGGTGGCGTAGGCGGGGCAGAGCACGTGCACCCGGGCCCCGGAGGGGGTGCCGGGCCCCAGGTGGGCGGCGATCCGGGTGGAGAGGCTCACCGAGGGGCGTGGGGCGGGATTGCCGGGCTGGTCGGGCACCACGACGAGGCCCACGTGTCCGGGGGCACGGGCGCCGTCCGGCCCGGTGTGGGGCAGGCAGAGCACCGCGGCGGTCTCGGGGAAGCCCTGGCGCACCTCGGTTTCCAGGTCCCAGGGGGTGATCCACCGCGAGCGGGTGCGCACCCTGGCCGCGGCGCGGGCCCGGTGGGCGGCCGGTGTTTCGGGGGCCCGTCCGGGAACGGAGGCCAGGTTGGTGGCCTTCTTCACCCCGGGCACGGGGGCCAGGGTGCCCTTGATGGTGCCCGCCGGCAGGGCGGTGGCGGAGCTCGGGTCGGTGGCCGGGTCGGCTGCGGTGGAGGCGAAGGTCGCGGTGACGGCGTCCATGACGACCCCGGAGAGCGTGCCGAGGCGTCCCGGTTGTCCGGTGGCCAGGCGGATCCACCGTCCGGTGGCCGCCGAGACGTCGGGGCAGCCCGGGCTCCACGCGGTGGGCGCGACGAAGCGCAGCAGGCCGGCCTCGCGGAGCTGGTGGGTGCCGTCGGCGGTGGCCAGGGGTGCCCAGTGGTCGGTGGCCCAGTACTGCCAGGTGGCGTCGAGGGTGTCGGTGCCGGCGCAGGATGCGGCGGAATCGACCTGCAGGTACACGCTGATGCCGGAGCCCAGTGCCGTCCCGGGAAGGTCGAGCCCGAGGGCGACCATGGCGGTGGCCCCGGCGTCGTCGACGGAGAGCCGGAAGGGCACGAAGGGCCCGGTGGACCCGCGGGCGCGGATCTGGCGCCGCCACCCGCTGGTGGCCTCGATGGCCTCGGCCTCCACGGGGACTGTGCTGTAGGCCAGGGTGATGGCCGAGGCGATGGGCGGGACCGGGACCTTGGGCATGGTCGGCTTCGGGGTGCCGCCGGCGACGGCCCGGGTGGCGAAGTCGGCGACGCGGGCCTGGTAGTCGGTCCAACCGAAGTCGCCGGCGGCGAGGAAGGCGCGCAGGTAGTGGCCGGGCTGCCCGGCGACGGCGAACTCCTCGGAGGCCACGGGCGCGCCGGGCAGGTCGGCGGCGAGGCTGGAGAAGGTCGCCGAGGCCGTACCGACCGGGGTCCAGTCCCCGTCCTGGCGGCGCTGCCATTGCACCGCGGGGGTCGTGGTGGTGGACACGGACCCGTGGATCGCCTCCCATTCGGTGGCGACGAGGGTGTACTGCTCCCCCAGGGCGACCTTCATCTGCTGCAACTGGTCCTGCACCCTCTGGGCGAGGTACAGCGGGATGCCGCTGCCGCCGGTCGATGCCGTCAGCGGGGCGCCGCCGGCCTGCAGGACCCGCACCCCCACCTCGAGGTGGTCCAGCGCCTTGCCGAAGGCCTCGTCCGAGCGCAGGTAGAAGGCGTCCCCGCGTTTGGCGGCGGCTCCGAAGGGCTGGAATTCCTTGGTGGCGTCCACGGCGCCGTCGTTGTAGAAGGCCGCTTCGGGGACGTAGGGCGTGCGATGGGCGACGCGCACCGAGACCCCGGTGAATGCCAGGTCCACGGGGACCGGGGCGTCGTCGGCCAGCACGCCCTCGATCCAGGGCACATGGCCCGCGGGGGCGCCGCAGCCTCCCGAGAGCGTGACGGTGACCTGCCGGCCGTCCCGGATCCCGCCGGTGGTGCCGCCGGTGGTTCCGTCGGCGCGCGACCACCGCCACATCAACGAGGACAGCCCCGGCTCCCCGGTGGCGTCGGTGAAGGTCAATGCGGCGGTCAGGTCCCCGCCGGCGAAGGCCAGCGCCGTGGAGTGGATCCGCACCGCGTGGCGTGCGTCGGGGCCGTCCCCGGGGCGCAGCGGGAAGCCGGGGGCCGCCGCGGCGACGCCGTGGGGGCGCGGCGGGTCCCCGGGGGTGAAGGAGCGCACCCCGGCCAGGGTGGCCCCGTGGGCGGTCAGCACGTCGTCGGTGGCGTAGCGCCGTTCGGTGCCGAAGGCGTCGGTGCCCCCGCGCAGCAGCGCGCCCCGGGCGAGGACGACGGGGGCCGCCTGCGGGTCGATGTCCAGGTGGGCGACGATGCGGTCCGGGACCGCCGGCAGTGCGGCGATGCCCAGCACCTCGTGCAGCCACCAGGTCGCGGTGGCCTCGGGCAGCGTCGCGAGGTGCTCGTCGAGTCGGGAGTACTCGGTGGCCAGTGCGGCGAGCAGTTCCCGGTCGGCGGTGCCGGCGGGGGCCGGGACGGGCAGCCCGTCCGGTCCGTCGGCGAACAGGGCATCCGCCCAGGTCCCGCCGTCGTCGTAGCCCACCAGGGCCGCGGCGGCGGCCATCGCGGCGGCGACCTGGCCGGGCGTGCGGGCGGTCATGGCGCACCGGCCAGGTAGAAGGGGACGACCAGGCTGGCGGGGCGGCGGTGCCTGTCGATCCGGTAGGCGATGGTGACCTCGACCCGGCCGTCCGCTGCGGGATCCGCGACGGCGGTGACGTCGTCGACGATGACCCGCGGTTCGCCCAGCAGCACCGCGCGGCGCACGTCGTCGGCCAGCCGGTGGCAGGACTCGGCGGTGCGCGGCTCGAACAGGTACCCGTCGACCCCCGCCCCGTAGCCCGGGCGCATCACCCGGGCCCCGATGCCGGTGCGCAACAGCACCACCAGCGCCTCGTTGACGTGTTGCTCCCCGGCGTCCATGGCCACGGCCACCGCGCCGTCCCCGCCCGCGCGGTCCCACCGCGGAGGGAAGGCCCAGCCGCGTCCTGCCTGCGGGTAGTCCCCCGCGGTGTTCATGCGATCACCACCGTGGGCAACCCGACCACGACGGCTGCCCCGCAGCCGCAGGGGTCCCCGGCGCGCAGGGCGGGGCGCCCGCCGACCAGCACCGTGGTGGAGCCGGAAGGGAACGGAGTCGAGGGCGGGTGCGGGGGCGGGGAGGGAATCGGGCAGGCGTGCAGGTCCCCGGCGACGGCCGCGGGCATCCCGCCGAGCAGGACGGTGGCCACCCCGGGCCCGACGACGGTCCCGCCATGGGCGGTGGTGTCGCCGACGCGTGCTCCCGCGGGCATGGTGTCCTCCTGCCTAGTTCAGCGTGATCAGCGATCCCCGGACGGCCAGGGATGCGGCGGCCTTCAGGTCCAGGGTCGCCGAGCTTTCGACGCTCAACGGCCCGGTCGTCTTCGCCGCCAGCCGGCCGGCGTCGAGGCTGACCTTGCCGGCGGGGCTGGAGAGCGTGATGTCCCCCTGCTTCGCCGTGAGTTCGATCCCCTGCGCGGAGAGGCGGATGGCGTTGCCGGAGTCGCCGTGGGTGAGGGTGATCGAGGAGTCCTGCTCCGAGAGGACCACGCTCTGCCCCGTCGCGGTCACCAGGGTGATGGCCCCGTCGCCGCCGTCGAGCAGGCGCAGCACGTGGCCGTCCGGGGTGGTCAGCGAGCGTTCCGCGTTGCTGTCCGCGTCCACCGTCACCGGCGGCCGGGCCGCACCGTTGTAGAGGGCGCCGAGCACGACGGGCTGGGCCCGGTCCCCGTCGAGGAACCCGATGAGGACCTCCTGGCCCTTCGAGGGAACGACGACGGCGCCATAGCCGTCGCCGGCATCGAGACTGGATTGCCGGGCCCAGATGCCCTCGCCGCCGTCGTGGCGCCACGGCAGGCGCACCCGGATCCGGTTCAGCCCGTCGGGGTCATCGAGCCCGGCCACGGTTCCGCTGGCCAGCCCGCCGGCGGTGCCCTCCCCGGGCGGTGGCGGGAGCAGGGCGGGGGGTGTGCCGACCTGGAATTCGGTGGTGTAGGAGTCGGGGGTGAGCCTGTGCCGGGCCGCGGTGACGTAGTGCGGCCCGGACAGGCGCCTGCCGACGCCGGTGATCTCCACCCAGGAATCGCACCGCAGCGCCGGGTTCCCGGCGGCCACCCCGGTGCCGTGCAGGTGCGCCAGGGCCGCCGCGCGTTGGGCGGCCACGGCGCGGGCGTCGGCCTCGTCGGCGGCGGCGATGGCAGCGGATTCGATGCGGGCGGCGCGCAGCGGCCAGCCGGCCCGGCGCACGGCGGCTGCGTGGGTGGCCCGCTTCCCGGTGTCGATCCCCGCGGCGTCCGCGGCGCGCTCGCCGTCGACGGGCTCGGCGGCGTCGACGTCCCAGCCGATGCCGGCGGCGGTGTCGATGGAGTGGGTCAGGTCCTCGGTCAGGTGCAGTTCCAGCAGCGAGCGGGTCCACTCCAGGCCGATCGGGTCCCGGTTTGCCGCCGGAGGGCGCATCACCAGCGTCTTCCCGCGGACATAGGCGACCCAGCCCAGCTGGGCGGCCCGGGTCCTCACTGCCTGCCAGTCACCGATCCGGTCGGTGGCCCAGAAGGCGTGCCGGGTGCCGTCGGCGGCATCGGCGTGCAGGGAGTAGTCGGCGGCGAGGGCGGCAACGATGTCGGCGTCGGTGACGTCGGCGAGCTGGCGGGAGCGGGCCGGGGCCTCGAGCAGGATCGAGCGGCTGCGTCCCTCCACGCGCAGCAACGGCGGGCGGACGGCCGGGAAGTCGGCGGTGGCGGCTGCGACGACCCCGTCGAACACCGTGGTGGTGGACGCCCGGTAGCCCAGCTCGACGGTGAGGTCGGTGCCGGGGGTGAAGGGTCCGGTGTCGCTGTGGGTGACCGAGCGCCGGTCGGGGTCCCAATTGGCCAGCAGCAGCGTGCACCGCCCGTGCCGGCCGACCTCCTCGTGCACCTCGATCGAGACCACGTCGCGGGCCACCGCCGGGTCCACGGGGGCGCCGCCCGCGGTGAGGGCGAAGGCCGGACGGTCGCGGCGGTCGGTGCCGGTGGCGGCGGAGGCTGTCATGGCGCCGCCGCCAGGGGCGGGAGCAGCAACAGCTGCCCGGTGGCCAGGGCGCTGGGGTTGGGCAGCCGGTTGGCCTCGGCGAGGGCCCGCCAGTAGGCGGGGTCGCCGTAGACGCGGGCGGCGATCGCATCCAGCCGGTCGTCGTCGGCGACCAGCCAGGTCTGGTAGAGGTCCGGGGACTCGGGCCGGTCGGTGGCCTCGAGCTCGCGTGGGGACAGCGCCTCCTTGAGGGTCAGCTTCACGGTGGCGCGCAGTGGTTCCCCGCTGCGGTCGAAGAGCTTGTAGGTCACGTCGGCCTGTGTCAGGACGCCGCGGAAGCCGAACCGGCCCCAGAAGCAGTGCACGTAGTAGGGCTGGTGGGTCTCCCCGCGGTACCGGGTGAGCTCCAGCAGCGCCTCGAGCAGCGGGCCGATGCCCCCGGGCACCCCGAGGACCCCGGTGCCGTCCAGCAGCAGGTCGATCTGGACCTGGTCCGGCTCCCCGCCGCCGTAGGACTGCTGCGGGGCGGAGGTGCCCACCGACTGGGTGGCCCCGTAGGTGTTCTTGCGGGAGAAGGACAGCTCGGTGGGGTTCAGCTGGGCGCGCCAGGTCGGTCCCGCCGGCTGCGTGAACTCCTGGTCCGCATAGGCGACGATGGTCAGCTTGGCCAGTTCCGCGGGGGCGTCCATCACGCGTCCCATTCCCGGCGCAGGATCTCCAGCACCCGTTCGGTCGCCCGGCGCACCAGCGCCTCCTCCGCGGCGGCGTCCCTGCCGGATCCGGCGGGGGCCGGTTCGGCCGGGGAGACGACGAGTTCGGTGACGATCTCTTGGATGACGACGGCCATCTAGACCACCGCCCGCAGGGCCAGCCCGTGGTGGGCGATCTCCAGGGTGTCGATCGCCACGCCCGGGGACTGGGCGTCCAGCTCGGCACCGGTGATCTTCACGGGCCAGCCCCGGGTGAAGGACCACACGCGCACCGGGGCCGGGGCGCCGCCGTCGTTCCCCAGGAGCACCACGGTCCCGTCGCGCGGGGCCAGCAGCCCGGCGACGTGGAATTCGGCGAACCAGTCCCAGAGCTCGGCCAGCGGCCCGGCGCCCTGGCTGAGCACCAGGTTGGGGAAGGCGGCCCGGGTGGGCAGGCGGTGCGCGAAGCGGTTCTCCCCTCCCTCGGGGTACTCCTCCACCCCGATCTCCCCGGCGAGGCCGGAGCATTTGCTGAAGCTCACCGCGGCGAGCCCGTCGATGGCCAACACGAACGACGCCGTGGTGAACGGGCGCACGACGGCGGATGCTGCGGCTGCCGCCGGGCCGGCGGCGAAGGCGGGGAGCGACATGGCTCAGGGCACCGAGACGGAGACGCCCTCGCAGGCGAGCTCGACCTTCTCCAGCGAGACGTCGGTGCCGGTGGACTTCAGGCCCGGGCCCTCGACCTTGACGGGGAACGCGGCGCGCACGTTCCAGGTCATGGCCGGGTCGCGGTCCTCGTTGAGCAGGCTGATGACCACCTCCCGGCGGTCCCCGGCGCCCTGGGTGGAAGCCCTGAACCAGGCGTAGATGGCGTTGCCGGTCACGGTGGGCATGATGCCGCGCACCAGGGTGATGTTGCCGTATTTCTGCAGGCCGGCCTGCTTGGAGGTCGATTGCCGCGGGTCGGCGCCGCCACGGTATTCGATCACCTCCGATTCCATGGTGAGGCCGCTGACCTCTGAGAAGCTGGCCTGCGCCTCCTCGGTCTCGCCCCAGGAGACGGTGAAGTTCAGGGTCGTCATCGGGTACATGTCGGGCTCCTTGGCGGTGTCGGTGGCGGTCTCAGTCGTCCAGGCGCTGGTGGCTGAAGCGGAAGACGACGAATTCTGCGGGTTTGGCCGGGGCGAGGGCCACCTCGGTGATGATGTAGCCGAGGTCGATGTCGGTCGCGGTCATGGTCTCGCCCAGCCCCACGCGCACCCGGTAGGCCTGCTCGGGGGTGGCCCCGGCCAGGGCGCCGGCCCGCCACTGCTGCTCCAGGAAGTTCTCCACCGAGACCTTCACCCGGATCCACGTCTGGGCGGTGTTGGGTTCGAAGACGACCCACTGGGTGGCCTGGTCCACGGAGGTCTCGATCATGTTGAACAGGCGCCGCACGTTCACGTAGCGCCAGGTGGCGTCGTCGGTGGCGTTGCGGGCACCCCAGATGCGGGTGCCGCGGCCGGGGAAGGCGCGGATGAGGTTGACCCCCGCCGGGTTCAGCAGGTCCTGGCGGCGTTCGGTGTAGGCCTGCGTCAGCCCGACGACGCCGTTGACCTCCTCGTTGCCCGGTGCCTTGTGGACCCCGCGCAGCCGGTCGGTGCGGGCCATCACGCCGGCGACGAAGCCGGAAGGCGGGGCGGTGGAGAACCGGTCGGTGGAGTCCGGGTCCAGGGTCACGATGCGCAGGTGCGGGGCGAAGACCGCGGCATGGGTGCTGGACACCGTGGTGTTGCGCCAGGTGAGCAGGTCGGTGTCGGGCAGGTCCGGGGCGTCGACGACGGCGAGACGGCGGAAGGACTCGCAGTGCGTGACCACCTGGCCGATGAGGTCCGCCTGCAGCAGCGGGTCGGCCTGCAGCAGGGCGTCGGGGCAGAGCACCATGGCCGGTTCCCCGACCTCCTCCAGGCGCAGCAGCCCGGCCCGGAAGTCGTCGGTGGCCGGGGGCCGGTCGGAGCCGATGAGGTCAGCGGACACCGAATAGGGGGCCGCGTCGGCACCGACGGGCGGGGCGGAGGCGGGCCGGGCGGCGACGGTGACCAGGGCGGAGACCCCGTTCACGACGCCGTCCTGGGCGAAGTAGCGCGGGTGCCCGGGGCTGAGGGAGAGCCCGCCGAACGTCTCGGCCACGGTGGTCCCGCGGGCCACCTGCAGGCTCCACCTCTCGGCGACGACGGCGGCGTCCACGACGGCGAAGAGCCCGAAGCGCGTCTGAGCGGGGTCGGTGGCGGTGCCGTCGGCGAAGCGCAGCACATAGGCCTCCCCGCCGCCGGGCACGACGGCGGTCACCGGGGCGAAGGCGGTGCCCAGGGCCAGCCGGTCCCCCACCTGCGGGGCCACGGCGCAGCGGACCGCGATCCCGGCGTCGGCGGTGGCCTGGAGGGTGAATGCGGCGGCGGTGTAGGTGGCGTCGGCGGCCGGGGCGGGTGCCAGGGTGAACCCGGTGGCGGTGCGGGTGGCCACGACCGGGTCGGCGGTGGTCCCGTCGGCCGCGACCCCGGTGTAGGTGACCTGCGCGCCGGTGGGCAGGAACCCGTAGCCGCCGGCGGCGTCGGCGGGGGTGAGCCCGGTGAGTGAGAGCCCGGCGTCGGCGAGCCGGACGGCGGCGACGGCGGCCTCCACGGCGACCGGCCCGCTGGCGGGGGCGGTGGCCCCGGGAACGGTGAACCGGTTCGTGGTCCACGGTGCGGTGCGCCCGTCGGCGACGGTGATCCACCCGGGGGCGGCCTGCGGGTCGGTGGTCCGCAGCTCGTCGGCGGTCGGGGCGGTCAGCGGGTGCTCGAAGGCCAGCGCCGACAGGGCGATGTTCGTCGAGGGCGGGGTGCCGGCGACGGAGGCGGTGGCCCGGTAGGTGGTGCGTCGCTGCACGAAGGCCGACCCGGGCACGGCCCCCAGCGAGGTGTCGGCGACCTGGAGCGTGGTGGCGCGGCCGTCCGCGTCGGCGCCGGTGGCCACGGTGTGGGTGCGGGCCCCGTTGGGGGCGATCGCGGTGATGACGTCACCGGTGCGGAAGCCCTTCCCGGCGGGCAGGTGGATCTCCGTCGCCCCGGCGGCGACGGCGGAGGCGAGGACGGATCCCGCGGTGAGCGTGGCGGCACCGGTCGCGGTGAACGTGATCGTGGTGCCGGTGACCGCGGTGGCGGTGGCGGGCACGGGGGCACTCGCGGGGGCCGTGTCCGGCACCGGGACCAGCACCAGCGCATCCCCGGGCCGCACGCCGGCGGTGCCGGCCACCTGGACGGTGGCGGTGCCGCCGGCGGCCACGGCGACGTCCGGTCCGGTCACGGTGCCGCGGTAGAACGTGCCCGCCGGCCGGTCGGAGTCGGGGCGCACCGCCAGAGAGAGGTCGTTGGCCCAGGATCCCGGCGAGGCGGCGGCCACGGCGAAGGAGGGCCGGTCGGCGGCGTCCAGGACGGTCCAGCTGGCCGCGGTGGAGGGGTCGACCCGGATGACCCAGGCCGCCGGTCCCCCGTTCTCGAAGAACCCATACAGCGCCTGGCCGACGAGGCCGCGGGCCGTGGGGTCCCCGAAGGCACGCCGGTAGTCGGCCCAGCCGGTGACGCGGGTCGGCTCCAGGACGGGGCCCTGGCGCGTGGTCCCGAGGATGGCGACCACGCTGGTGGGGGCCGCGGCGATCGGTTGCGGCCCGGAGGGGACCTCCTCCGTATACACCCCGGGGGAGAAATAGGTGCTCACGGTGCGCTCCTCGGCTCGTGTTCGTCGGCTCGTTGTGGTCGGGTGGTGTTCTGCGGTGCGGTGCCTGGTGGGGACGTGGTGGGGAACTGGTGGGGGCGTGCGATGGCGGGTGGCGGTGGCTCAGGTGGTGTCGACCAGGCGGATCCGGGTCAGCGGGGCGGTGAAGTCCACCGCGAGGGTGCGTAGCGGCTGCGCGCCCACGAGCAGGTCCAGCGGGGTGAAGGCGGCGGTGAATTCGGCGGCAGCGGTGCGGTAGGTGCCCGGCGCCGTCTCGGTGAGCGAGAGCGTGGGCCGCGGCGTGGGGCCGGTGGTGGCGCGGGCGGCGACCGTCGCCCCGGTCCGCGGGGTCCCGTCGGTCGCGGTGGACAGCAGCACCTCGAGCACCATGGGCACCGGGTGGACGGGCACGTCGATGGACTCGGCCCCCAGGGGCACGACGACGGTGCCCGGCTCGTGCCCGGGTGCGGCGCCGAGCTCCAGCAGGAGGGCGGCGGCCGGGTCGGTGACCGTGACCAGCAGCTCCGGCGTGCCGGCGGGGTCGGGCAGGTCGGCGCGGGCGGTGACGACGGCGGTGCCGTCCCCGGTCCGCACCGTCCAGCCCGGCACCGGGGCGGCCAGCCGGGCGGAGATGCCCGGCACCGGGTCCCCGGTGGAGGCGTGGATGAGGCGCACCGCGTGCCGGAGCACGGTGGTGGAGGTGACGATAGGGCCCGGGGCCGTCATGGCCGGCCCACGTAGTCGATGCGGTGTTCGTGGACCCGGCCCGCGCCTTCGCGTTCGAGCGGCGGGACCGGGGCGACGTCGACCTCGTAGAACAGGGCGAGCCGGCCGGGCCGGCCCAGGGCGCTCCAGATCTGGTTCCGCTCGTCGGCGGTGGGGGCGCTCAGCCGGATGGCGAGGCTGCCGACCTGCTCGGCGAGTCCGGGCGCCAGGGCCGGGGCGCGCAGGATCGGTGTGGTGTGGAAGGCCTGGGCGATCCGCCCCAGCCGGGTCTGCGCCTCGTCGTGGGCGCCGATGTAGGTGACGAGGTAGTGCAGTTGCAGGGCCAGCGGGGCCCGGACCAGCCCGCCCACGCCCTCCACGAGCGGGCGGTTGCGCAGTTGCGGGTGTTCGGCCACGGCAAGCAGCGCCAGGACCGCCTTGTTCTCCGGCACGGGGGCCGTCTCGGCCTGGCTGAGCGAGTGCTGGACCACCCAGCCGTCCAGGTCGGGCGTCGAGCGCTCGATGAGGTCGACCAACGCCTCGCTGACCTCGAGGATCATCCCCGTCGCACCCCCTTCGTGGCCCCCTTGATACCGGAAGGATGCGCCGGGGCGATCACCAAGCGCTCACGCGGCTCTCCCGGTCCGGTCACGGCGCAGGTCAGTGCGCAGGTCGGTGGGCAGGTCGGTGCGCCGGCGCGGGTCAGCCCGGCCGGCGCAGCCGGTCGAGGATCCTGTCGACGGTCGTCGCGAGCCGGCCGATGTCCCGCCGGGCCTGCTCCAGTTCGGCGATCAGCCCGGGCACGGAGATCCCGCCGGTCCCGGCCGTCAGCCGGGCGTGCAGTTCCAGGGTCTCGGGCATCGGGTCCACGCCCAACCCAGTGAGCGTGGCCAGCCGGCACTGCTCGAACTGCCGCTCCACCAGGTCGAACCGCCCGGCCGTCGCGTAGGCGGTCATGGCGTGGCGGTGGATGTCCTCGCGCAGCGGTTCCAACGACAGGGCGAGGTCGCCATAGTGCCCGACGGCGGCGAGGTCACCTCGGGCGCCATGGTGCTGGATGAGGCAATCCAGGGCCGCGAGGTAGAGGGTTTCGATGCGCTGCCGGGCGGCCAGCACCCAGTCCTCCTCGCACGATTCCACCAGTGGCCCGCGGTGCAGTGCGATGGCCCCCTCGATGCTGGCGACCGCTTCCCGGCCCAGGGTCCCGGCGGCCCGGGTCAACAGGGGCGCCAGCAGGCCCTCGAAGACGACGGCGTCCACCCGCACCCCGGCGGCCGGGCTGAGGGCCACGCTTCGGCCCCCGCCGTGGCCCAGCAGTTCGACGCCGGTGCGCTCCCGCACCTCGACCTGCAGGCGCCACAGGGCGGTGTTGAGCCGTCGGCGGGCGGCTTCACCGGGGCAGTCGGCGAAGAACTGGGAGGCCACGGTGCTGCGGGGGCGGCCGCCGGTCGGCAGCAGGGCGAGGTAGGCGCAGAGCAGGGCTGTGCGCGGTGACAGCGGCACCGGGTGCTCGTCGACGAGCAGCGTGGGGGTGCCGAGCAGGTTGAGGCAAACACCGGAATGAGACACGACTCCCCCCGCTGGCCGATACGGACCGCCCCCCTGCCGGAAACAATACGCCGGCCTGCGGCGTCGGGATAGGGCGGAAACGGGGCCGCGGGCTACGCGGGGCTCGGGAACCGGTGGGCCCTGGCGAGCGGAACGAAGACGGTGTCGACGATGTCCACGAGGGTTTCCTCGGACACGCGTCCCAGATTCATGATGAGCTCATGTCGGAACAGGTCCAAGGGCAGGTGAACGACCCGCGCGGGCAGCGCGCCGGGAAGTTCGCCTCGTCCAATCGCCCGTTCGATGAGCTGGGGCATAACGCGGTCGCGGCCCCCCAGAAGCCTCGCCTGGAGTTGTGCCGGCAACGTCGTGGTCTGGTCAAAGTAGGCGGCCAGGATGGTGCTGAACACGGCCGCCGCCCCCTCGCCCCAGCCATTGACCGATCGCAACAGCGACAACACGTCATCGCGTAGCGAACCGGTGTCCGGGACATCGGGGGGCGCCCCCACATCGCTGTGGGACAGGACCGCCATGACCAGTGCCTCTTTGTTCGGCCAGCGCCGATAGAGCGTCGCCTTGCCGGTTTGCGCCCGCTCGGCGACCGCTTCGAAGGTGAACCCGGCATAGCCGCCCTCCAGCAGCTGCTCCCACCCGGCGTCCAGGATCGCACTTTCCAGTTCGGCACCGCGCCGCCGCGTCGAAGCCATGTCCACTCCCCTAGGGTCCGCTTGCGTTCCCTAAATTCTACCCACCCTTCGCATGACCCGACGCCGGAACATCCGGCGTTCCGGCGGTCCACACGTCGTGCCATTTCCGGGCCAGCGACGCGACGGTCTCATGCGCGTTGAGCCCGCTGGGGTTGGGCAGAACCCACAGCCTCACATCGGCGGGCCAGCCGGGGATGATGTCGGCAGCCTGCGGGCCGAGCGTTGCCTTCGGCAGAGAAAAGGCTGTGCGGAACGCCGTCACCCCCAGCAACCCCACCGTCCGGGGCCGCAGGACGCGGATCCGCTCCACGAGGTGCGCGCCGCCTTCACGCAGCTCCTGGGCGGTGAGCTCATCGGCCCGGGCCGAGGGCCTCGACACGATGTTGGTGATCCCGATGCCCCGCTGCGCCAGCATCCGTTCATCGGATGCGGAGAGTCCCCGCGATGCGTCCACCGTTCCGTCGACGATGCCGGCCACGGCCAGGGATGTCCAGAACCGATTGCCCGGGCGTGCGAAGGGCGCGTTCACCGCCGCCGTCCAGGGGCTGGGGTTGATGCCCACGATGAGCAGCCGCAGCCTGCCGGCGGATTGCCGGTCCGTCGGGTAGGGCAGGACGTCCTCACGTCCCAGCCTCGAGTCCGCCGCCCGCGCCAGGTCGGTCTTCGTGGGGCGTCGCCCAGCTAGCGGTGACGCGCTGCGCCACGGCGTCCATTCGTCGGGCAGCATTGTCTCCATGCAGGACAGCCTAGGTCGTGCCGCCCCCTTCGCGATGGTTCCGCATCCGTGGCGATGCACTGCGGGGCAGGTGGACGGCCAGGCGTCCGACCCGGTGCGGATCCGGCCCCGTCGGCGCATTCCGGCCCGCGGCCACGGCTGATCCCTGTCCTTCCAAGGGAGGCCGGAGTCCACTAACGGCCTCTTCTCAGGGTGGGGAGGCAGGATATGCCCGGCAAGATCCTCCGTCGTTGGGAAGCAGCTGCACTCGCCTTCGCCCTCTTTACCGTGGCAACTGCATGTACCGGAACCGGCACGCTTCCGTGGCGCTGCCGCCCTCGCAGGCACCGCCTCCGTCCCCGCGCCCGTCACCGTCACCGGTGGCGTCGCCCACGCCGCCCGGCCCGTGCCCCACGGCGTGGCCGGCTCCCCACGACTACGGAGCTCCGGGAACCGAATTCTATGCACAGAGTAGCGACTACCGGCCGTTCTTCACCGGCTTCTACATGTGCGCCCCACAGACCGGAGGCAACGTCGTCCTGTACAACAACACGCAACAGGTGTGGGCCATCGACCCGAGCCTGCCGGCGAACGTGCACCCGGGAACGTCCTTGGCCAGCGAAGCGACCTTCTTTCGAAACTACGTGGCAGGCCGGCAGGCCTACATGTACCTGATGCCCGGCGAAATCGCCCTGCCGGCCGGCCCATTTCCGCGTTCCCTTCCCTGGGCCCCGGAGCCGGCACTGACCCCCGCGTGGGTCAGCCAGCGTCTAGCGCTGGAGAACCTGCAGGTCAGCGCAGACTCCGGGAATCTCGAGGACGGCCTGGTGCAGTACGTCAGGTCCAAGCAGGTCTCGGTCACCAACCCCGTTGTTGCCGCCCTGCAAGAGTGCGTCCGCAGCGCGTACGACGTCGGCAAGCGTGCTGCGGAGATGGGGGACCAGACGGAATTCATCGACAAGCTCCAACTGGCACTGGATGGCACACAGAGTGCGAGCAGGTGCGCACGTGCCATGGACGACACCTCCAAGGACGCCGAGGAGGGCCGCGCCAAGTGGCTGAGGCATGTGCAACGGTCGGCAGGCCAGTCCAGTGACGGCGTGGACGTCTATCAGGCGATCCAGCCCGTTGTGGAGCATTGTCAGGCACTGCGGGTCATTCCGAGGGTGGGCACCAGCTCCGGTTCTGCCGCTAGGCGGCAGGCCTCCATGTGGCTCCGGTCCGATACCGCGAGTCGGTTCCGCCGTTTGGCCGGGTCGCCGGAAACAAGAACTGCGGCCTTCCCATCGTGGGAAGACCGCAGTCATGGCCGACCGGAAACGGGCTAGCCGTAGTCCGGACGATGCCTTGCTGGTGGGCCCTACCGGGATCGAACCGATGACATTCACGGTGTAAACGTGACGCTCTACCAGCTGAGCTAAAGGCCCTTGCGGGGATTGAGCCTACCGGGCCGGGCCCCGCGGCGCCAATCGCCACCCGCTACGCGGGAAACTGCTCGACGGCATCGAGGTAGTCCTGCTCCCGGCGAGCCGTCCCGACATCACTGCGGAAATGGTGCACCACTGTCCCGTGGGAGACCAGGAACGTGGAGCGCAGGGCCCGGCCCTGCACGTCGTCAAAGCACCCGAAGGCCCGGGCGACCGCGCCATGCGGCCAGAAGTCGGCCAGCAGATCGAAACCGATCCCCTGTTCCGCCGCGTAGGCCCGCAGCGCGAACTTGTGGTCCACCGACACGGCCAGGAGCCCGACCCCGGCCTCCTCCAGTCTGGGCCGCAGCCGTTCGAGCGCGGCCAGTTCGGCGGTGCAGACGCGGGAGAACGCAAAGGGGTAGAACACGACAAAGTAGCGGCCTTCTCCCCGTCCCCTCGTGGAAACCGTCTCGCCGTACTGGTTCTGCAGCTCGAACGGCGGAACGGGGCCACCCACGAGGGGGTCGTCCGATTCGGCCACCTAGTTCTTGCGGCGGGCCACGAGGCGCGTCGCGGTCCAGTCGGCGGAGGCGCCTTCGGTGCTGGTCACATGCAGCCCGGCAGTGGGCGCTGCTTCCTGGACTTCGGCCGGTGAGACGTATCCGTCGCGACCCGACTTGGGGGTCATCAACCAGATGACACCGCCCTCGTCGAGCGTGGTCAGCGAATCGACCAGCTCGTCGACGAGGTCGCCTTCACCGTCCCGCCACCACAGCAGGATGCCGTCGACCACTTCGTGGTCGTCCTCGGCCAGCAGTTCGCTACCGGTCACTTCTTCCAACGCATCACGGAGATTGTCATCAACGTCGTCGTCGTAGCCCAGCTCCTGGATCAGGTCTCCGTCCTTGAAGCCCATTTTTTCCACAGCCGCGGTATTGGCCGCTCCGGCGTCGCTCACGTTTCTCCTCCTACTAGTGGTTGATACACACCACAAGCCAACACCTTTAAACCCTTCCCATCAAGCGCGGGGCCCGCAGACACGCCGCAATAACGGATTCCGGTACACCTTCGGCACCTTCGCCATCGATGCGCGCGGGGTACCGCGACCATGCGCGGCTTCGGGACCCGGCGTAACCAACGTCACCCCGGCCCTCCCCGGCTACGCATCACGGGACAAAGACAACTACAGTGGTCGAGATGGACCGCACGCCCACCCGGTATGCATTTCATCGCCAGGCGGTCTTGCCGCCGCGACGCCACCCGGTCCAACAACGGGAACGTCGCATTCCCCACGCTGTTACCCGTAACGAGGAGAAGTTGGACGTGGCTGAAGAGGAACACATTTCCCACATTCGCAGTGGTTTGACCAGCCAGCTGCCGGACCGTGATCCGGAGGAAACCGCCGAATGGATCGAATCCTTCGACGATCTGGTCGAATCACAGGGCACGGAACGTGCCCAGTTCATTGTCCGCTCCCTCCTGCAGCGTGCGGGTGCCAAGAGCGTCGGTGTGCCGATGGTGACCACCACTGATTATGTGAATACGATTCCGGTGGACCAGGAACCGGAGTTCCCGGGCAACGAGGAGATCGAGCGCCGGTACCGGGCCTGGATGCGGTGGAACGCGGCGGTCATGGTCCACCGCGGCCAGCACCCGGACATCGGTGTCGGCGGGCACATCTCCACCTACGCCGGTGCCGCGACCTTGTACGAGGTCGGGTTCAACCACTTCTTCCGCGGCAAGGACCACCCCGGTGGTGGTGACCAGGTCTTCTTCCAGGGCCATGCCTCCCCCGGCATGTACGCCCGCGCCTTCATGGAAGGCCGCCTGAGCGAAGTCGACCTCGACGGGTTCCGGCAGGAGAAATCCAAACAGGGCCACGCCCTGCCCTCCTACCCGCACCCGCGCTCGATGCCCGACTTCTGGGAATTCCCCACCGTGTCCATGGGCATCGGTCCGGCCAATGCGATCTACCAGGCCCAGCTCAACCGCTACCTGGAGAACCGCGGGATCAAGGACACCTCCGACCAGCACGTCTGGGCGTTTTTGGGCGACGGGGAAATGGACGAACCGGACTCCCGCGGGTTCCTGCAGCTGGCCGCGAACGAGAAGCTGGACAACCTGACCTTCGTGATCAACTGCAACCTCCAGCGCCTCGACGGTCCGGTGCGGGGCAACGGGAAGATCATGCAGGAACTCGAGGCCTTCTTCCGCGGAGCCGGCTGGAACGTGATCAAGGTCGTCTGGGGCCGCGAGTGGGACGACCTGCTCGACAAGGACGACGACGGGTCCCTGGTGGACATCATGAACCAGACCCCGGATGGGGACTACCAGACCTACAAGGCCGAGTCCGGCGGGTTCGTGCGCGAGCACTTCTTCGGCAAGACCCCGCAGACCAAGGACATGGTCGCGGACCTGACCGACGCGCAGATCTGGAACCTCAAGCGCGGCGGGCACGATTACCACAAGATGTATGCCGCCTATAAGGCAGCCACCGAGTTCAAGGGCAAGCCGACCGTGATCCTGACCAAGACGGTCAAGGGCTACGGGCTCGGCCCGCACTTCGAGGGCCGCAACGCGACCCACCAGATGAAGAAGCTCACCCTCGATGACCTGAAGGCCTTCCGCGACCACCTGCGGATCCCGATCACCGACGAGGCCCTCGAGGCGGACCCGTATGCCCCGCCGTACTACCACCCGGGCCCGGACTCGCCGGAGATCAAGTACATGATGGAACGCCGCGCCGCGCTCGGCGGGGCCGTCCCGGAACGCCGGACCAAGCACGAACCGCTGCACCTGCCCGATGACAAGGCCTACGAGGTCGCCAAACGTGGATCGGGCAAGCAGCAGGCCGCGACCACCATGGCCTTCGTCCGCCTCCTGAAGGACCTGATGCGCGACAAGGAATTCGGCGACCGCGTGGTCCCGATCGTTCCCGACGAGGCGCGGACCTTTGGCATGGACTCGCTCTTCCCCACCAAGAAGATCTACAACCCGAAGGGGCAGAACTACCTTTCGGTGGACCGTGACCTGGTCCTGGCCTACAAGGAATCCCCGCAGGGCCAGATCCTGCACACCGGCATCAACGAGGCGGGATCGACCGCAGCCCTAACAGCCGCGGGCACGGCGTATGCCACCCACGGTGAACCGCTGATCCCTGTCTACATCTTCTACTCGATGTTCGGCTTCCAGCGCGCCGGGGACTTCTTCTGGGCGGCTGGGGACCAAATGACCCGCGGTTTCGTCATCGGTGCCACCGCGGGCCGGACCACGCTGACCGGGGAGGGCCTGCAGCACGCCGACGGGCACTCCCCGCTCCTGGCCTCCACCAACCCGGCAGTGGTCACCTACGACCCCGCCTACGGGTACGAGATCGGCCACATCGTCAAGGACGGCCTGCGGCGCATGTATGGGGGCGAGCACGAGGACCCCAACGTGATGTACTACCTCACCGTCTACAACGAGCCGATCCTCCAACCGGCCGAGCCGAAGGACCTGGACGTGGAGGGACTGCTCAAGGGCATCTACCTCCTGGCCCCGGCCACCGTCGATGGACCCCGCGCGCAGCTGCTGGCCTCGGGCGTCTCCGTGCCGTGGGCACTGGAAGCCCAGCAGATCCTCGCCGACGAATGGGGCGTCTCCGCAGACGTCTGGTCCGTCACCAGCTGGAACGAACTGCGCCGCGACGGTCTCAAGGCCGAGGAAGAGGCGTTCATGCACCCCGGCGCCGAGCCGCGCGTGCCGTACGTGACGCAGAAGCTGGCCGGGGCCACCGGCCCGGTCGTGGCGGTCACGGACTACATGAAGGCCGTCCCGGACCAGATCCGCCAGTTCGTCCCGAACGACTTCGCCACCCTTGGCGCAGACGGCTTCGGATTCTCCGACACCCGCGCCGCGGCCCGCCGGTTCTTCAAGATCGACGCGCACTGCGTCGTCGTCCAGGCGCTCGAGATGCTCGGCCGCCGCGGCGAGGTCGACCGCTCGGCCGCGTCGAAGGCGTTCGAGAAGTACCGGATCGACGACGTCAACGCCGGCACGTCCGGCAACGCGGGCGGCGATTCCTAGGTAGCGCCGCACCGTCGAGACGGGTGCCCCCTACGACCTGCAACCGCAGGTCGTCGGGGGCACCCGTTTTTTGTAGCGATCCTCCAAAATGGAGCCGTGGCCGAGCAGTGCGTAGGGTGGAGGCATGACAGAAGAGCGTCCGGGTACCGGATCTCCCCGCATCCGCCCCGTCCGCCAGCCCAAGGCCAGCCCCGAAACACTCAAACGGCTCAAATCGCACCTGGGCATCCTTTCCACCGTCGCCCTCAAGCACCTGGACCAGTCCCTGCCCTGGTACCGCGGCCTCCGCCCCCAGGAACGTGCCGCCTTGGGACTCGTGGCGCAGAAAGGCATCGCATCCTTCGTGTCCTGGTACGAGCGCCCCTCGTCCCCGCAATGGGTGCTCACCGACGTCTTCGGGACCGCTCCCACGGAACTGACGCGATCGATTTCCCTGCAGAAGGCGCTGCAACTGATCCGCACCATCGTGGAGGTGGTGGAAAACCAGGTCCCCGAACTGGCCCCGGATTCCGAGCAGATGCAGCTGCGCGAGGCAGTCCTGCGCTACTCCCGCGAGGTCGCCTTCGCCGCCGCCGACGTCTACGCCCGCGCCGCGGAGTCCCGGGGTGCCTGGGACAGCCGGCTCGAGGCCCTGGTGGTCGACGCCGTCCTGCGCGGGGAGAGCCCGGATGCGCTGCGTTCGCGCATTGCAGCCGTCGGCTGGACCTCCCAGTCCGGGATCCACGTCATCGTCGGCAGCGCCCCGGACGACGCCGGCGCCACGTTCGTCGGGGACCTGCGCCGGGTGGGCCAGCGGGTGGCCAAGGACTGCCTGGTCGGCATCCAGGGCGACCGGTTGATCCTCATGCTCGGCGGCGTCCGCGAGCAGGAGGCCACGTTCGCCCGCCTCGCCGAGTACTTCGGCCCCGGCCCCATCGTCTACGGACCGGAGGCCCCCAGCCTGCGTGACGCCGCCGCCAGTGCGCACGCCGCGTTCGAGGGCATCGCGGCCGCCCGCGCCTGGCCCCTGGTCCCCCGCCCCGTGGCCGCCGACGACCTCTGGCCCGAGCGGGTCATGAACGGCGACGCCGCAGCCCGAACCGCCCTGGTGGACAGCATCCACAAACCCCTCGAACGGGCGGGAAACGGTCTGATCGAAACGCTGTCCAGCTACCTCGCGCTGGGGCATTCCCTGGAGGGTACGGCCCGCGAATTGTTCGTCCACGCCAACACGGTGCGGTACCGGCTCAAACGGGTCTGCGACGTCACCGGATGGGATCCGCTGGTGCCCCGGGAGGCCTTCGTGCTGCAGACCGCCCTCGTCGTCGGGCGTCTCGACGCAGGCGAGTCGTTGTAGGATTCCTCTAAAGCCTCTCGCGCAGCTTCGTGCCGCAAGACACCCGCCAATTCCCCGATCTTTGGAAAGCTGGAATCGTGCTAGCTATCGTGTGCCCCGGACAGGGCTCCCAGACCCCCGGATTCCTCTCCCCCTGGTTGGAGGTGCCCGGCGTCGCCGAACACCTGCAGCAGCTCTCGGACCTCACCGGCCGCGACCTCGTGGCACACGGCACCGTCTCCGACGAGGAGACCATCAAGGACACCGCGGTCGCCCAACCGCTCATCGTCGCCGCCGGATTGATCGCCGCCCGGGCACTGCTCGGCGGTTCCGCCGGCGCCCCCAGCCTGCCGGCCTCCACCGTCCTGGCCGGGCATTCCGTCGGTGAGATCACCGCGACCGCCCTGGCCGGCGCGCTCCCCGAGGGCGACGCGATGGCCTTCGTGCGCGAACGCGCCAACGCGATGGCCGAAGCGGCATCCACCACGCCGACCGGCATGGCCGCCGTGCTCGGTGGCGACCCGGACGAGGTCGCGGCAGCCCTCGCGGCCGTCGGACTCACCGCGGCCAATGCCAACGGAGGCGGGCAGACCGTCGCCGCGGGCACCCTCGAGCAGATCGAGGCCCTGGTTGCCGCCCCGCCGGCCAAAGCCCGCGTCATCCCGCTGAAGGTCGCCGGGGCCTTCCACACCGAGCACATGGCCCCCGCGGTCGGCGTTCTGGAGGCCCTCGTGCCGTCCCTGCACCCGGCGGCCCCCTCCGTTCCCCTGCTGAGCAACTACGACGGCGGTACCGTCGCCGGCGGGGACGCGAACCTGGCCAGCCTGGTCGCCCAGGTCTCCCGGCCGGTCCGCTGGGACCTGTGCATGGAATCGATGGCATCGATGGGTGTCACCGGCATCCTCGAGCTCCCCCCGGCGGGAACCCTGGTCGGCTTGGCACGACGCGGCCTGAAGGGCGTGCCCACCCTGGCGCTGAAGTCGCCCGAGGACCTCGACGCGGCCCGCGAATTCATCAACGAACACGGCCGAACGGCCACCGGAGAGGACAGGAACTAACGTGAGCGCAGTACTGACCCAGAACACCGCCCGGGAATTCACCCGGATCATGGGCGTCGGCGCGGCACGCGGCGACGTCGTCGTGACAAACGAGGACGTCTGCCAGTGGATCGACTCCTCCGACGAGTGGATCCAGAAGCGCACCGGCATCGTCACGCGCCGGCGTGCCGACGCCGAGACCTCCCTGCTCGACCTGGCCGAGACCGCGGCACGTGGCGCCCTCCAGAGCGCCGGCATCGAGGGCTCGCAGCTGGGCGCGGTCATCATCTCCACGGTGACCTCCCCCTACGCCACCCCGTCCGCCGCAGCCGCCCTGGCAGACCGCCTCGGTGCAACCCCCGCACCGGCCTTCGACATCTCCGCCGCCTGCGCCGGCTACTGCTACGGCGTGGCCCAGGCAGATGCGCTCGTCAAGTCGGGTGCAGCCGAATATGTGCTGGTCGTCGGGGCCGAGAAGCTCTCGGACATCATCGACAACCACGAGCGCACCATCTCGTTCCTGCTCGGCGATGGTGCCGGCGCCGTGGTCATCGGCCCGTCTGAGACCGCCGGCATCGGCCCCTCGGTCTGGGGCTCGGATGGCAGCAAGTGGGACGCCATCGGCATGACCCACTCGATGCTGGACCTGCGCGACGTCGCCGTGCAGGCAGAAGAGGACCCACAGGGCAACGCCCTCGTTGCCGAAACCGAAGCGAAGCTGTGGCCAACCCTGCGCCAGGACGGCCAGACCGTGTTCCGTTGGGCCGTCTGGGGCATGGCCAAGGAAGCCCAGCGCGCGCTGGACGCCGCGGGCATCACGGCCGATGACCTGTCCGTGTTCCTTCCCCACCAGGCGAACATGCGCATCATCGACGAAATGGCCAAGCAGCTCAAGCTGCCCGAATCCGTGGCCATCGCTCGCGACATCGCCGACACCGGGAACACCTCCGCCGCCTCGATTCCGCTGGCCATGCACCGCATGCTGGAGGAGCGTCCCGAACTCTCGGGCACGCTGGGCCTGCAAATCGGTTTCGGCGCCGGCCTCGTCTTCGGCGCACAGGTCATCGTCCTGCCCTAGGCTATTGAGCGGACAACACTAGAGTTCACCGTCCATGGGACGGGAAATAAGCGTCGGGAGAGTCCCGGCACAAGAGAAAGGGAGCCTCATGGCTAGCAACGAAGAAATCCTGGCCGGCCTTGCCGAGATCGTCAACGAAGAGACCGGCCTGGCCACCGAAGCGGTTCAGCTGGACAAGTCCTTCACGGACGACCTCGACATCGACTCCATCTCCATGATGACGATCGTCGTCAACGCCGAGGAGAAGTTCGACGTGAAGATCCCCGACGAGGAAGTCAAGAACCTCAAGACCGTCGGCGACGCCGTCAACTTCATCGCCAACGCCCAGGCCTGATCCAGCCTGACCCTTCCCCGCAGGTCGCCTAAGGGCACCAGGCCGGGAAGCCATGGTCTTCGGGGTGGCCCGCCGAGGTCGGCGGGCCACCCCTCCACAACGCCCGGCGTGGGGCAGCCTGCTTCCGCCACCTGCAACACCACACAGAGAGTATGTTGATGGCTCGCAAAGTAGTAATCACCGGCCTCGGCGCAACCACGCCGATCGGTGGGGACGTCCCCACCCTCTGGGCCAACGCCCTGAAGGGTGTTTCCGGTGCCCACACCTTGACCGATGAATGGGTCGAAAAGTATGCCCTGCCCGTGCGCTTTGCCGCCAAGGCCTCGACGCCCGCCGCTGACGTGCTCTCCCGTGTTGAACTCAAGCGCATGGATCCATCCACCCAGTTCGCCGTCGTGGCAGCCCGCGAGGCCTGGAAGGATTCGGGCATCGAAGAGGTCGACCACGACCGCTTTGCGGTCGCCTTCGCCACCGGGATCGGCGGCGTATGGACCCTGCTCGATGCCTGGGACACGCTGAAGGAAAAGGGACCGCGCCGGGTCCTGCCCATGACCGTGCCCATGCTCATGCCCAACGGGCCCGCCGCGGCCGTGAGCCTCGACCTGGGTGCTCGCGCCGGTGCGCATACCCCGGTTTCCGCCTGCGCCTCCGGTACCGAGGCCATGCACCTTGGGCTGGACCTGATCCGCGCCGGCAAGGCAGATGTCGTCATGTGCGGCGGGGCCGAAGCAGCCATCCACCCCATGCCCATGGCGTCCTTTGCCGCCATGCAGGCGCTCTCCAAGCGCAACGACGATCCGGAACACGCTTCACGACCGTATGACGTGAACCGCGACGGTTTCGTCATGGGCGAAGGTGCAGGTGCCCTCGTTCTCGAAGCCGAGGAACACGCCCTGGCCCGTGGCGCCCACATCTACGCGGAGCTGGCGGGTACCTCCGTCACGGCCGACGCGTACCACATCACGGCCCCGGACCCCGAGGGACTGGGAGCGACCCGGGCACTGAAGGCAGCCATGTTCGACGGCCTCATCCAGCCCGAGGACGTCGTGCACGTCAATGCGCACGCGACCTCGACGCCGGTCGGCGACAAGCCCGAGTACACCGCATTGCGCGCCGCCCTCGGCAACCGTTTGGATACCGTCTCGGTGTCCGCCACGAAGTCCCAGATGGGCCACCTGCTGGGTGCCTCCGGTGCCGTCGAGTCGGTGCTCACCGTGCTCGCCGTCCAGGAACGCAAGGCCCCGGTGACCATCAACCTGGAGAACCAGGATCCGGAGATCCCCCTGGACGTCGTCACCGGTACCCCGCGCGACCTGCCTTCGGGCCAGATCGTGGCCCTGAACAATTCGTTCGGTTTCGGCGGACACAACGCGGTGGTTGCCATCCGCAGCGTCTGATTCACGCGCACGAGAAAGCCCCGCACCATCGGTGCGGGGCTTTTCCGTGCCCGGGGCGCGTTTCGAGTGGGAGGAGAATCTATTGGAAGAGATATCTCCTGTTCGATTCGTCCGCTATGGCTCCGAGGTCGGGAACTGGTCGACCATCGGATGAACATCCGCCGAGGATGCAACTCGTTCGGCGTCAGCCGACCTGATGCAGCCAGCGTACGGGTGCGCCCTCTGTGGCGTGGCGGAACGGCTCGAGCTCTTCATCCCAGGCCTCCCCGAGCGCCAGGGAGAGCTCGTGGTAGACGGCTGCCGGGTTTCCGGCACCCTGCTCGTAGGCAAAGCGGATCCGGTCCTCCCCCACCATGATGTTTCCGGCGGAGTCGGTGGTGGCGTGGAAGATCCCCAGCTCGGGGGTATGCGACCAGCGGCTCCCGTCGACGCCCTGGCTCGGCTCCTCGGTGACCTCATAGCGCAGGTGGGCCCATCCGCGCAACGCGGAGGCCAGTTGTGCGCCGGTGCCCTGGGGGGCCGACCAGTGGACTTCGGCACGGTACATTCCGGGCGCGGCGGATTGCGGCGCCCAGTTCAGATCCGTGCGGTCTTCGACCACGGATCCGATGGCCCACTCGATGTGAGGGCATAACGCCGTCGGGGCTGAGTGTACGAAGAGTACGCCCCGGGTCATGGGTACAGACATGCCATCCTCCAGTTCCTGTTGGTACGTCTTCCCCAACGACCACAGTCACTCTCGGAGGCCTTCACATGCTGCCTAGTGTTCATTCTGCATGATTCCGCGGCGAATCGCCACCTTGACCAGTATTGATGCACCCGTGTCACGGGCAGCGCGGCTGATCAGGCGCGTGGATGTGCCTGTTGATAGCTGCTGCGCAGCCGATCCACCGACACGTGCGTATACAGCTGGGTCGTCGCCAACGAGCTGTGCCCCAGCAGCTCCTGTACCGTGCGCAGGTCCGCCCCGCCGTCGAGCAGGTGCGTTGCCGCCGTATGCCTCAGCGCGTGTGGGCCCCGCGCCGCGGTGTCGCCGAGCCCCGCCAATGCCTTTTCGACCATCGTCCGCACTTGGCGCTGGCCCATCCGCCCCCCGCGTTCCCCTAGGAACAAGGCGGGTCCGGACCGGTCGGTGGCCAGTTGGGAACGGCTGCGTCCGAGCCAATCGTCCAGGGCCAGAAGGGCGGGCTGGCCAAAGGGCACGGTCCGTTCCTTGTCGCCCTTGCCCAGTACGCGCAGCGTCCGCCGATCGTGGTCGACGTCGTCGATGTCCAACCCGACGAGTTCACCGACGCGGATTCCGGTGGCGTAGAGCATCTCGAGGATCGCCTTGTCGCGGTCGGAGACTGCCCCTTGGCGCGGCGTCAACGCCGCAGGAGGATCCCCGGCCCCCGCGGGTTCCCGGTCCGCGCCGCCATCGGAACCGTGGCCGCCCTCGGATGTGTGGTCACCGGACGGAGTCGATAGGATGTCCTGGTCATCCGTGAGGAGGCGCTTCATTTGCGACGCCTGCAGGACGTGGGGCAGTCTTTTGGCGTTCTTGGGTGAGCGCAAGCGCAATGACGGGTCGGTGGTGATGAGTTCCTCCCGCAGCGCCCAGGACATGAAGGTCCGCACGGCAGCAGCATGACGGGCCAGCGTCGACGGGGCACGGCCCCTGCCCTGTTGCTCCCCCAGCCACAGCCGGAGGATCGAGAGGTCGATGCGAGATAGCCGGTCCACGCGGTGGACGGTAGAGGCATATCCGAGCAGGGAGGAGACATCGGCGAGGTAGGCCCTGATGGTGTGCTCGCTGCGGGAGCGCTCCAGGGCCAGATACCGTTCGAAACCGTCCAAGGCGGTGATGAACCGTTGCGGCAATTCCGTGGAATCCCCGGATTCGTGCGGGGGTTCTGGCGGGCGGGGCGCGGCGGTCATGCCACCAGCTTCCCGCGTCCCCACGTCTTCGGGGCAGCGCCACGCCGCGCGCTGGCCCAACGCCTCAGCCGTGCCGCTTCCTCCACCACCCGCCAGGTCCCTGCTCGGCCAGCCCGCGCGCCTGCAACCGGCTGAGGCCGCCAAGAACCGCACCGATGCCCAGCCCCGAGACCGTCGCAAGTTTGTCGGGTGCCGCAGCCTGGCGAACGGGAAGCGCGTCCAGGAGCAGCAGATCCTGGATGTCCAGCCCATCATGCTCGCGCGCGGTTCCGGGATCCTTGCGAGTCGAATCCGCCGGCGTCGCCGTGGCGGCCGGGGCTGCGCCGAGCAATTCCAGGGCTTCGGCGGCATCGGTGACCGGGATCGCGGATCCCTCACGGAGCAGTCGATGGCACCCGGCGGAATTCGAGGAGAAGACCGAACCCGGCACGGCGCCCACCTCCCGCCCGATCTCACTGGCCCGCCGCGCCGTGGTCAGTGCGCCGGAGCGCCAGCGTGCCTCCACCACGAGCGTGGCCCCACACAGCGCGGCCAGCATCCGGTTGCGCTGCAGGAATCGCCAACGGGTGGGCGCTGTGCCGGGCGGCACTTCGGCCAGCAGCAGTCCGGTGGCCTCCACGCGGCGAAGAAGCTCATCGTTGCCTGCCGGGTAGAAGCGGTCCAGTCCCCCGGCCATAATGGCGACGGTGCTGGGACGGCCGGTCGTGCGCTCGGCGTTCAGCGCTGCCTCGTGGGCGCGGGCATCGATTCCATAGGCGCCACCGGAGACGATGGTGACGCCGCGCTGGCAGAGGTCCGCCACGAGTTCGTAGGTCACGTGTCGTCCGTAGTCGGTGGCATCACGGCTTCCCACCACCGAGAGCAACGTTTGCGGCGGTGGAAGCTGATCGATGCCGGCTGTTCCGCGCCACCAGAGGCAGAGCGGTGCTGCGAGCCCCAGATCATCCAACTGCTGGGGCCACGCAGGGTCTTCGGGGACCAGCAGGTCGCCGCCGAATCGTCGGATGGTCGCCAGGTCCCGGGCGGGTCCCGCTGCGTCTACGCGGGGCCGCCAGCGTTCCAGGCCCGCGTCGAGCCGGTGGGCGCCCCGGCTTGCGGCCTCTCCCCCGAGCAGGTCGGCCACGGCCTGCTGCTCGGATGCCGGGGCCTTCCCGGTGGAATGGGCGATCAGACGGTAGGCAGCCACGGGTCCTGCGACGGCGACCAGGGCGGTTCCGGTCAAATCGTTGGGTTCCATGAGGCGGGCGAGTCCGGCGCGCGCCGCACGGATCTCGGCGTCGGGTTTCATGCGATGGCTCCTTGGGCGTGGTGGCGCAGCTGCAGGGCGACGTCGATGTCCGCTGGTTGGGGGCATTCCTGGCCGGCGAGGTCGCTAATCGTCCAGGCCAGCCGCAGGACCCGGTGCAGACCCCGGACGGAGAGCAGTCCGCGTTCGAGCTGCCGGTCAGCCGTAGCCGTGGTCCGCGCCGGCAGCGCCAGGTCGTGGCGGAGAATGGTGCCGGGGAGGTCGGCATTGCGGGTGATGGCCAAGGGTTGCAGCCGGGCCCGTTGAGCCCGCCGGGCCTCCGCGACCCGCCGCGCGACAGTGGCCGTCGTCTCCTCGCCCCGGCCGGCGCCCAGATGCGTGGCATTGACCCGCGGCACTTCGATTTGCAGGTCGATGCGGTCCAGGAAAGGACCCGACAGGCGATCGAAATAGCGGCGTCGTTGCATGGGGGTGCAGCGGCAGTCGATGGCCTTGCCGGTCGACAGCCCGCACGGGCAGGGATTGGCCGCGAGCACGAGTTGAAATCGGGCCGGGTAGGTGGCGGTGCCGGCGGAGCGGTGCAAGGTGATCTCGCCCGATTCCAGTGGTTGCCGCAGCCCGTCGAGTGCTTGGGTGTTGAATTCGGGTGCCTCGTCGAGGAAGAGCACGCCCCGGTGCGCCCGAGACGCGGCCCCGGGGCGTGGCAGCCCAGCCCCACCACCGATGAGCGCCACCATGCTGGCACTGTGGTGCGGGCTTTCGTAGGGTGGACGCCGCAGTAGCCGGTCCAGTCCGGTCGTGCCGCGTTGCAGGGAATGGATGGCCGTTGCTTCCATGGCCTCCGCGTCGTCCAGGTCCGGCAGCAGCCCGGGCAATCGCTCGGCCAGCATGGTCTTGCCCGCCCCCGGCGGCCCCACCAGGAGCAGGTGGTGTCCCCCGGCGGCGGCGACTTCAACGGCGAACCGGGCGAGCGGCTGGCCAATCACCTCGCTCAAGTCCGGATCCTCGTTCGGCGCCGTCGCCTTTTGGACAGCGGGGGCCCGTCGGGTACGCGCGTGGGCCAATGGTCCGGCAGGGACGATGGCCTCGGCGGCCCCGTAGGCTGCCATCACCTCGGCCAGATGCCGGTATGCGGTGATGTGGGCTCCGGGCACCAGGCGGGCTTCGGCCTCGTTCCCGGAGGCCACGACGATCTCTGGTCGTCCGGCGCGGACGGCGGCCATCACCGCCGGCAGCACGCCGGGAACCGGGCGCAGCGATCCGTCCAGGCCCAGTTCGGCGATGTAGACGACTCCTGGCGGGTTGTCGATCGCGCCGGAGGCCGCCGCGGCCGCCACCACGATGGCCAAATCGAAGGAGGATCCACGTTTGGGCAATGATGCTGGAATGAGGTTCACGGTGATGCGCCGGGGGCTCAGGGGTACCCCGGCATTGCGTGTCGCCGAACGGATGCGGTCACGTGCCTCGATCAGCGACGCATCCGGCAACCCCAACAGCAGGAACGAGGGCAATCCGCCACCGATGTCGGCTTCGACATCGATCATGTGGCCGTTCAGGCCCACCAGGGACACCCCGGCGGACCGCCCCAGGCTCACGGGACCACCGCCTGGAAGTAGTCGAACTCGGTCTCCCGGCCGGGAACGGCTAGGATGCTGAGAACGTCGACCCGCCGCGTGCGGTGGTTCGCCTGGTTCTCCCGGCACCAGGCGCTGGCCAACCGGTTCGGCCGCAACAGTTTGCGCGGATCCACCGCTTCGGCCGGGTATCCGAACCCGAGGCCCGAGCGGGTTTTGACCTCGACCGCGACGATCGTGCCGGCGTCATCCGCGACGATGTCGATTTCACCGGTCTTGCACCGCCAGTTCCGTGCCAGCACGAGCATTCCGCGTCGTGCGAGGTATTCAGCGGCCAGCGTCTCGCCGCGTTGGCCCAGTTCCTGATTGTGGTTCATCTGCCACCTCCACCCCCAGCATCAGCGGGGACGATGTTCCGCCGAACACAGCGCGGCGGCCTGGTGGACAACTAGCCGTTCAAGTCGCTTGTGGAGGGGCGATGCAGGCATCGGCGTGCCCACACCGGGCAAGTTCCCAGCGATCTCCCGGTGGTCGTGTTCTGGGCGCCGATGCTCCGCCGGATGAGGTCGATGGCCTTCTGGCCCTGGCCGGGGACTGCAGCCTGACCAGCGAGCTGGCCCACGAGAGGATGCGCCACATCGCGGGAGCGCTGTCTGGCTGGAAGGACGCCGCGCGTCGGAACCGGATCAGCGAACACGAGATCAACATGATGGGCGAGTCGATCGAGCCGCGGCTCGAAGCCGTCGTCAAAGCCTCGTGACGACCGAGCAGCCGATTCGTCGGCTGGGGCCGGCGATCAATTCATTCGCTTCGTCCCCGTCCATAGGCCTCGTCTCTGCGCGCTGGACGCTCGTGTCCTGAATCAACATCGGACGTGCCTCGTGCTGCTGATCGGCACGCCGCCGCGGCCACCCGCGACGGCGATCCCATCCGTGGCCATGTGGAACTCGGACGCGATTACGCAGCGGCGAGCCGCCAGAGGGAGGTCACCTCGGCCGAGCGGGCCGCATGGAACGGGTCCTCGGCGTCGGCGGCGCGGCGGTGCGTGGGCCGGGTGTCCAGCCGGTCGAGGACCCGCAACCCGGCGGCCTCGATCCAGCCCAGCAGCTCGGCGCGGCTGCGCAGGCCCAGGTGCTCGGCCAGGTCGGAGATGACCAGCCAGCCCTCGCCGCCCGGCTCCAGGTGAGCGGCCAGGCCGCTCAGGAACGCGCGGAGCATGCGCGACTTCGGGTCGTACACCGCCTGGTCCAGCAGCGTGCTGGCGCTGCCGGGCAGCCAGGGCGGGTTGCAGACGATGAGGCCCGCGCGTCCGGCGGGGAACATGTCCGCCAGCTCCAGCTCGACGGACGCCGCCAGGCCCAACCGTTCCAGGTTCTCGGAGGCGCAGGCGATGGCCCGGGGCGAGACGTCGGTGGCCACGATCCGTGCGACGCCGCGGCGGGCGAGGACGGCGGCCAGCACGCCGGTGCCGGTGCCCAGATCGAATGCGGTGTCCGCGTCCGGCAGCGGGGCGTCGGCGACCAGGTCCAGGTACTCGCCGCGGACCGGGGCGAACGTGCCGTAATGCGGGTGGATCGCGGCGCCCAGCGCGGGGACGAACACGCCGCGCACCCGCCACTGCTCGGCGCCGAGGACGCCGAGCAGGTCCTGCAGGGGCACCACCGAGGGTTCGTCGATGTCCCCGTGGGCGTGGGTCCAGGCGGCGGTGATGTCCGGGGCGCGGCGCAGGTCCACTGCCGGGCCGGGGGCCAGCGGGACGAGCAGTGTGGCGAGGATGCGCGAGCGGTGGGCGCGCCCCTGGCGGTGGCGGTAGAAGTCCGCGGCGACGTCGCCTCCCGGAGCCGGCGCGGACGCAGACGTCGCGGACGCAGCGACCGACACAGCCGGCACGGCCGGGGCGGGGATGCGGCGGCCCAGCGCGCTGAGCAGTTGGCGGGCGTTGTGGTAGTCGCCGCGCCAGAGCATGGCGGTGCCGGACGTGGCGAGGCGGTAGGCCTCCTGGGCGGTCAGCGAGTCGTCGACGACGACGCAGCGGGCCGGCGCCTTGCCGGAGCCGCACCAGCGCGCATTGCCGGGCAACGCCGTCGTGCGCTCCTGGCCACTGCGCTCGGCGCCCACGCCGGTCGGTTCCACGGGGGTCAGGTCCCCAGTCCGGCGTCCTTGGGGAGGGTCAGCTCGTCGGATTTGGCCAGTTCCTCGACGTTGACGTCCTTGAACGAGATGATGCGCACGTTCTTCACGAAGCGGGCCGAGCGGTAGACGTCCCACACCCAGGCGTCCTTCAGCGTCACGTCGAAGTAGACCTCGCCGTCGGCCGAGCGGACCTGCAGGTCCACGTCGTTGGCGAGGTAGAAGCGCCGTTCGGTCTCCACGACGTAGCTGAAGAGGGACACGACGTCGCGGTATTCGCGGTAGAGCTGCAGCTCCATGTCCGTCTCGTAGTTCTCGAGATCGTCGGCACTCATGGTTCCTGCCTTTCGCGCGGGGCCGGCGCCGCGCCGGTCAGCCGCCAGCTGCGGCGGTGAAGGGCGGTGGCACCGTGGTCGGTGATGGCCCGGCGGTGGGCCGCCGTGCCATAGCCCTTGTTGTCCGCCCAGCCGTAGTTCGGTTCCAGTTCATCATAGGTGGCCATCAGCGCGTCGCGTTCCACCTTGGCCAGCACGGAGGCGGCGGCGACCGACAGGCAGGTCAGGTCGCCCTTGATCCGGGTCCTCACCGGGGCACCGGAGGCGTCGAAGGGGTACGACGGCGATGCCACCGTGGCCAGCAGGTCCTCCTGGGCGGGGGCGGAGAGCCAGTCGAGGTTGCCGTCCAGCAATACGGCGTGCGGGCTGGCGGTGGCGGCCGCGGCCTCCCAGGCCCGGTTGCCGGCCAGCCGCAGGGCGGTGACGAGGCCGTGTTCGTCGATCTCGGCGGCGCTGGCGTGCCCGACGCCCCACGCTGCGGCCCAGTCGCGGATGAGGGGCACCAGCGATTCGCGGACCGCGGCCTTGAGCAGCTTCGAGTCGCGCACGTCGGCCAGCGGCGCCGCGGCGGCGGGGTCGATGACGACCATGCCCACAGACACCGGCCCGGCCAAGGCGCCGCGGCCGACCTCGTCGCAGCCGGCGACCAGCCACGGGCCGCCCTCCCCCAGACCGGCCGCCAACTCCAGCTCGGCGGCCAGCGTCGGCGCGAGGGCCGCCGCCGGGGCCAGCTTCGTGCCGGCGCCGCGGGCGGTGGTGCTGCGGGTGGCGCTGCGGCCGGTGGTGCGCGTGGTGCGGGTGGGCATGTCTACTTCCCGGTGCCGGCCGGGACGTCGGCGAAGACCTCGTGGTGCCCCGAGACGGTGCCGAAGCGGTCCAGCGGCCAGGCGCGCAGCACCGCCTTGCCCTCCACGGAGTCCATGTCGACGAACCCGCCCTGGATGTCCTGGTGGAAGCGCGAGTCGGCGGAGGCGTTCCGGTGGTCGCCCATCACCCAGATCTTGCCCTCGGGCACGGTGACCTTGAACGCCTCGTCCGACGGCGCGGCGCCGGGGTAGAGGTAGGGCTCGGTGATGGAGACGCCGTTGACCATCAGGTGCCCGTCGGCGTCGCAGCATTCGACGGTGTCCCCCGGCATGCCGATCAGCCGCTTGACCAGGTGCTGGTCGGCGGTGTCCGGGACCAGGCCCACGAACGTGAGCGCCTCGGTGAGGGGGTTCGTGGGGGCCGGGGCGGTGGCGCCGAGCCAGCCGAGCTCGTCGGAGAAGACCACGACGTCGCCGCGGTGCAGGTCGAACGGGCCCGGGACCATGAGGTTCACGAAGATCCGGTCGTTGATCTCCAGGGTCTGCTCCATCGACCCCGAGGGGATGTAGAACGCGCGGAAGAAGAACGTCTTGATGACGAAGGAGAGCACCAGCGCGATGCCGACCACGATGAGGAACTCGCGGACCCAGCCCCAGACCGGGTTCCGCGGTGCGCGCCGGGGGGCATCGGCGTCGTGCCCTGCGCTCTCCGCCGCACGGTGTTCCGGGTGGTGCTCGCTCACGGGGTTGCCTTTCGGTCGATGGTGCGCGCCGCGTCGGCGGGCCAGATGATGCGTTCGACCCGCCCGATGACACGGTCCTCGGGGATCATGCCGCCGCCAGGGGCGCCGAGCAGGGAGCGGGAGTCGGCCGAGACCGACCGGTGGTCGCCCATGACCCAGATCCTGCCCCGGGGCACGACGGCGGTGAACTCCTGTTCGCTGGGGGCGTCCCCGGGGTACAGGTAGGGTTCGGCCAGCGGGACGCCGTTGACCAGCAGCCGACCCTGCGCATCACAACAGCTTATGGTGTCCCCGCCGATGCCCACGGCACGCTTGACGAACACCGTGTCGTCCCCGCTGATCCGCAGCGCGCGCAGCAGCGTGTCGACGGGGTTGGCGGACTGGTAGGGCAGCAGCGAGCCGCGGCCGTCGAAGACGACGACGTCGCCGCGGGCGATCTCCCCTCCGCGGTAGGCGGTGCGGTTGACCAGCAGGCCCTCGCCGGGCTCCAGCGTCGGCTCCATCGAGTCGGAGCCGATGTAGTAGAAGTCCACCAGCGTCGCGCGCACGATGATCGCGGCGACGGCGGCGACCAGCAGGGCGCCCACGACAAGGCGCCAGCCCCGAAAACGGGACCGGCGCCTTCCCGGGCCGCTCGGCGTGGCCTGCGGGCCCGGTTCACTCGTCACGATCGTGGACGGGACGCGGGCGCCCCGACGGAACCCGGCTCTACTTGCCGAACTCGCGCTTTTCCTTGATGCGTGCTGCCTTGCCGTGGCGGTCGCGCATGTAGTACAGCTTGGCGCGACGCACGTCACCGCGGGAGACGACCTCGATCTTTTCGAGGATCGGGGAGTGCACCGGGAAGGTGCGCTCCACGCCGACGCCGAAGGTCACCTTGCGGACCGTGAAGGTCTCGCCGACGCCGTGGCCCTGGCGGCCCAGGACGTAGCCCTGGAAGACCTGGACACGCGAGTTCTTGCCTTCGACGATGTTGACGTGCACCTTGAGGGTGTCGCCGGTGCGGAACTCGGGGATGTCGCTGCGCAGCGAGGCCGCGTTGACGGAATCGAGAATATGCATGTGATGCTTCTCCTTGGGCGGATGCCACAGGTCACCTGCCTTCGACACGTTCGCACCGGCCGCGGCACGATGGCCGCGGAAACCGCTGGAACGGAGTGTGGTGAACCGGTCGGACGCTGGTGCGCCGTCCGGCTGCCTGACTGTTGGCGCGCTCCCCCTGTGGCAGGGGCGCACCCAGTAGACGCAAGAACCCATTTTGCCACATGGACGCGCGTGGGGCGTAATCGCGGTGGTGCGGTCAAACGTCAACATGACGAGTAGAAATTGGTAACCGGGCGGCCGGAGCGGCCGATAGTGTGTAAAACGTCACCCGCTCGTACCCCACGGAGGCCCACCCATGCCGGAACGCCGATCACGCCGACCTCGAGTCGCAGCCCTTGCCCTTGCAGCTTCGCTGGCCATCCCCCTCGCGGGCGCCGGTGCTGCAGGGGCCACACCCCTCGAGGACGGCACATCGGCCATCGCCATCCCGGCGGTCCGCACGGCGAAACCGGCACCATCACCGTCGCCCGGGCAGGCGGCCGTGGCGCTGTTGGATTCGGCCCTCAAACCGGCGGACGGCCAGGCAAGGGCCAAGGCGAAGACCACCGCCCCGCAGGTCGATCCGCAGGCGGCCACGGAAGCGGCCGAGCAGATCCGGACCGAATTGGATGCCGGCGGGAAGCTTTCGGCGTCGGAACGCATCGAGCTCTCCGACCAGGCCCTGGAGGCCGTGGACATTGCAGCGCTCGATGCCCAACTGGGCCAGGGCCAGCGCCGGATCGACGAGTCCGGTGACCCACAGGCGCCCACCGTCGCGGAGCTGGAGACGCTGGCCACTGCCACGACGGAATTGGCGGACGAGGCATCCGCGTCAGCCACGCCGAGCGCCGAGCCCTCCGGGCCGCCCCGCGACGAGCCGCAGACCGACAATCCGTCAGCTGCGGGCGCGGGCAGCTTCACCGCCGACACTGCGGGCTTCACCACCGGCACGCAGGAGGGCGACGCGGCCACGTTGGCCGGCCTCTCCGTCCCGACCTCGTGGGCGGAGCTCCGGACTTGGCGGCCGCCCGGCGTTCTCGGCGTCGATGTCTCCCACCACCAGGGGGATGTTGACTGGTCCCACGCATGGGGCGAAGGTGCCCGCTTCGCCTACATCAAGGCAACCCAGTCCTGGCCATCCGGCGTGTATGACGACCCGGAATTCCCGCAGAACTACGCCGACGCCTACCGGCAGGGGATGATCCGCGGCGCCTACCACTTCGCCATGCCCGCCCATTCGTCCGGGACCACACAGGCCAGGGAATTCCTGGCCAATGGGGGCGGCTGGTCGGCCGACGGCAAGACCATGCCGCCACTGCTGGACATCGAGTGGAATCCCTACTCCGCCGCCGACTACCCTGCCGGCCAGGGCGACGCGTGCTTCGGCATGACGCCGGCCCGGATGGTGGATTGGATCCAGGATTTCGGGGCCACCATCAAGGCCTCCACCGGGCGGCTTCCGATGATCTACACCGCCCAGTCCTGGTGGGACGACTGCACGGGTGATTCGACCGCTTTCAAGTCCTGGCCGCTGTACGTCTCGCGGTTTTCCAGCTCCGACGGCCAGAAGGACCCCTTCGAGCTGCCCGAGGGGTGGACGACGTTCGGCATCTGGCAGTACACCTCCAACGCGGACCTGATCGGCTCCGACAAGAATGTTGACGCGAACGTCTGGAACGGCGATCTGACCTCGTTGCGGGACTTCGCCCGCAACCGGCGTTCCACCCCGTACCAGCTGACCACGGACTACCTTGGCAACGGCGATGTCAGCCCCACCCGATTCGCCCCGGTGCGGATCTACGGCAACACCCGCTTCGACACGCCGGTAAAGATCTCGCGCCGCACCTTCCCCTCGGGTGCGTCGACCGTCGTGATCGCCTCCGGGGAGAACTTCCCCGATGCCCTGGCCGGATCGCCGTTGGCCACATTGAAGAACGCGCCGATGCTGCTGACCCGGAAGGATTCACTGCCCGCGTCGGTTGTCGCCGAGCTGAAGCGGTTACGCCCCCGGAACATCCTGGTGCTCGGTGGGCCCATCGCCGTCAGCGACGCGACCGTCTCCCAGCTGAAGGCGTACGGTTCGGTCCAACGGGTCGCGGGAAACAACCTCTACGACACCAGTTCGAAGATCGCCAGCAACTGGAATTCGGCCTCTACCGTCTTCCTCGCGACCGGCGAGCGTTTCGAAGACGCCATGTCACTGGCCGCCGTGGCGGCTGATCGGAAGGCTCCCATGCTGCTGACGCGTAAATCAGCCGTGCCGGCCACCACACTGAACCAGCTCAAACGGCTGAATCCCACCAGGGTCTACCTGGCCGGAGGCACGCTGACCATCTCGGATGCCGCCGTAGCCCAGGTGCGCCGGGCTCTGCCGAACGCACGGGTCATCCGTTATGGTGGACGAACGCTGTATGACACCAGTGCCATGATCGCCAAGGCCTTTTGGTCCGGCGGTTCGCAACGGCAGTTCATCGCCACCGGATCCGACTTCCCGGATGGCCTCACCGGTGCCGTGATGGCAGGCTACAACGGGGCACCCCTCCTGCTGGCACGGAAGACCTGCCTGCCGTCGTCGGTTTCCAATGCCCTGGTTTCCATGGAGGGCTGGACCAACGTCCTGCTGGGCGGACCGCTGGTCCTCGATTCAGACGTCGCCTACACGTATGGCGGCGAACCCAGCGTCTGCTGAAAACGCCGGGGCAACCCGCAACCGTGCTCCCCCACGAACCGTGCCAAGCCTTGCGGCTCCGGTTCGTGGGGGAGCATTTCCATGTTCCAGGGCGCAGGTGCCTCCTCCGGCCGGCGAAAGCGGTGGCACCGCGCTAGGCGGTGCCATCCCCCGGCTGGTCGACCGGGTCGACGGTCGGCTTGTCGATGATGCGGCCGTCCTCGATCATGAACCCTGCATGCCAGAGGGCGTCGCGGTCGTGCCGGTTCAGGGTCGCGGGGTCCAGCGCGCGGATCAGATCGGGACGGCGTTCGGCGGTGCGCTTGAGCTGCCAGAGCCGACGGGTGCGGGCAATCTTGCCGTGGTTGCCGTTCAGCAGCACCTCGGGGACCTCGCGGCCGTTCCAGCTGGCGGGCTTGGTGTAGACGGGGTATTCGAGCAGCCCGTCGGAGTGCGATTCCTCGACGAGCGATTCGGGGTTGCCGACGACGCCGGGGACGAGGCGGCCGATGGCCTCGACCATGGCGAGGACGGCGACCTCTCCCCCGTTCAGGACATAGTCGCCCAGGCTGACCGGGCGGACCTCATAGTGCTCGGCGGCGAAATCGTAGACGCGCTCGTCGATCCCCTCGTACCGGCCGCAGGCGAAGACCAGGTGCTGCCGGGTGGACAGTTCCTGGGCCATCGCCTGGGTGAAGACGTCACCGGCCGGTGAGGGCACCAGCAGCAGGGGCCGAGCGCCGTCGACGGGAGCGGCCGGCTGGTCGGACTCCGCAGGGGTTTCCCGGTCGACGCCGGCGATCGCGGACAGGGCCGCGGCCCACGGCTCGGGCTTCATGACCATGCCGGCGCCGCCACCATAAGGGGTGTCGTCGACCGTGCGGTGGCGGTCGTGGGTGTGCTCGCGCAGGTCGTGGATGTGCACGTCCAGCAGACCGTCGCGCCGGGCCTTGCCGATCAGCGAGATGTCCAGCGCTTGGAGGTACTCGGGGAAGATGGAGACGACGTCGATGCGCATGCGCTCAGGCCTGCTCGTCACCGGCGGCGTCCCCGGCGTCGGGGCGGTTGAGCGTGAAGAGCCCGTCGGGCGGGGTGAGCAGGATGTGCCCGGCCTCGGTGTCGACCTCGGGGACGATGGCCTCGACGAACGGGACGAGGACCTCCTCGCCGTCGGTGTCCTCGATGACCAGCAGGTCCTGGGCTGCGTTGGTGCGCAGGCCGCTGACCTTGCCGACGACCGTTGCCCCGATGCGGGCGGTGAGGCCGACGAGCTCGTGCTCGTACCAGGAGTCGTCGTCGTCCTCCTCGAGGTCCTCGGTCTCGATGAACAGCCTGGCCCCGCGGACGGTTTCGGCGGCGTTGCGGTCGACGACCTCCTCGAAGGCGACCAGCAGGATCTCCTTGTTCCAGCGCGCGCCCTCGACGGTGAGGGCCTTCAGCGGGCCGGCCTCGACGTCGAACACGGTGCCGGGTTCGAAGCGGGCAGCGGGATCGTCGGTCATCACCTGGACGGTGACCTCCCCGCGGATGCCGTGGGGCTTGCCGATGCGTGCGACCTGGAGGCGCATGGATACTCCTTGGGATTCGGATGTTCTACAACGATCCTACGGTGGGGTTAACGCATCCGGCCCCGCACCGGTGAGGGTGCGGGGCCGGGGCTGCCATGCCTGTCGGCGTGGCGGGGACTCTGCGACCTGGCCTAGCGGCGGCGGTCGGTGTCGACGACGTCGACGCGGACCGGTTCGCCGTCCGACAGGGCGGCGACCACAGTGCGCAGTGCGCGGGCGGTGCGGCCCTGGCGGCCGATGACACGGCCGAGGTCGTCGGGATGGACCCGGACCTCGAGCGTGTCGCCACGGCGGGTGGCCTTCAGATCCACGGCGACGTCATCCGGAGAGTCGACGATGCCGCGGACCAGGTGGTCGAGAGCCTCAGCGAGCATGGTTACTCGGCCTCGGTGGCTTCTGCCTTCTCGGCGTCGGCTTCCTCGGCGGGGGCCTCTTCGGCCTTGTCGGCCTTCTTGGTGATGGCCTCGGGCAGGATGACCGAGCCGCGGTCGGGGGCCACGTAGGCCTCCTTGTCGGCCTTGGTCTTCAAGGTGCCTTCCTGGCCCTCGATGCCCTTGTACTTCTGCCAGTCGCCCGTGATCTTTAGCAGGGCTGCGACCTGCTCGGTCGGCTGGGCGCCAACGGACAGCCAGTACTGCGCACGCTCGGACTTGACCTCGATGAACGAGGGCTCCTCGGTGGGGTGGTACTTGCCGATCTCCTCGATGGCACGGCCGTCGCGCTTGGCGCGGGAGTCCATGATGACGATGCGGTAGTACGGGGCGCGCGTCTTGCCGAAGCGCTTGAGTCGAATCTTAACGGCCACTGTAGTGGTCACTCCTGTATCTGATACTGGGCGAATCCGCGGTTCTGCACCCGTGGGGCGGGCCATAATGGGCGGCTTCTGAGGACACGATGCACACGCGGAGAGAGGGGCCACGTCGATCGAGTACCGTCCCATTATGCCAGATGGGATCGGCGGGCGCGACCTGCGCCGCGCGGGCGTGGATGGCGGGTCAGGTTGGTTGTTCGATGCCCGTGGCCCTGTTGATCCACGCGCTGAGCTCAGCGGCTTCGGAGGGGTCGACGTGGACCATTTGCTGCGCCTCGCTTCACGTCGTCGCATCTCGTTATGGGTGCTCTATGCCCCTACCTGCTGCGGACCTCGGCATTCTTCTCCACCGGGTGCCTGCGCCGGCACCGCGCGGACATGGAGGGCCGGCCGGTCAACCGGCCCTCCATGGACCTGGCCTAGGCCGACGGCGAGTAGAACTCGTTGGCCAACCACACCTCGATCCGGCTCAATCCCGTCAGATCGGTGCCCTGGCTGGATTCCTCCGACGCGGCGAGGTCCAGTTGCCATTGCCCGGCCACCGAGCGTCCCCAGAGCGGGGAGGCCAACGGTTCCTGCAGGGGGTCACCGCCAGGAAGGATGGCAACGCCGGAGTCGGCCAGCACCGTATGCGGTGACTGCACCGTGCCGGTGTGTGGCCGCAAGATCTGCGTGGTGACAGACCCGCCGGGGTCCGCCTGGGCGTAGATCGGGCCGTGCCTGAGCTCGCAGGCCGAAACGCCGCTGGGCGAAGTCGCCCCGACCAGTGATACCGCGACCGATTGCACCTTGGCCTCGAAATGGCCCACCGGCAGGCTGTCCAGGGGCACGTCGAAGTCCAGGGAGTGGGTGGTGCGGAACGTCTCCAGCAACTCGGGGTCGGTGATTTCCAGGCGCTGCCAGTCGATGTCCAGGTGTCCTGACATACCGCTGAAATACTCCAGGTAATCGGACTCCAGCTGGATGGGGTTCATGAAGCGTGACCAGGCCGCTGCGTAGTCCCCGGTGATGCCGGACAGGGGGACGAACCCCTCGGCGTAGTCGGCAAGCACGTCGGGGTCGACGTAGCCGCTGTCGAGGCGGACTGCCGTGGATTCGTCGTCCCCGGTGTAGATCTCCACCGCGCGTTGGGCCATGAAGGCGAAACGGAGCAGGGTGTCCCGACGGCTCTCGGCTGCCGCGATGAGGACCATGGCCGCGTCGACGAGGTTCTTTTGGCTCGTCGTCGTGCGCAGGACCAGGTCCTGTGCCTGGGCCACCAGGGCGTTGGCCTGGTCGACCTTGGTCTGGCTGGCCGCGACCTGCAGGTCGGCCTGGGCCATCAGGTGCTGGGCGAGCAGCAGTTCGTGTCCGGCCTCGAGCGCCTGCTTGACGAGCTCGACGTACTTGGCGTTCGCCGTGGTCTTCGCGGCGTCGAGCTTGTTCACGGCGTCCACGAGATTGACGATGGACTTGCCGGCCCCGACGATCGCGTCGATGTCCTTGCCCGCCTTCGCATAGGCGTCCTTGACGTCCTGCGGCACGCCGTTTCCGGCCAAGAGCGTCGAGACGATGGCCCCGCCCTCGTGGTAGATCGTCGAGGACAGCGCGACGAAGGCAGGCACCAGGGCGATGAGGCTGGTTCCCGCGGTGGGGATGGCGGCAATGACGGCGACGACCGCAGTGGCCACGGCGAGCACGCTACCGATGATCCCGCCGATGTCCACCGATTGGTCGTCCATCGCCGCCTTGGCGGCGTTGACCTGCCGGGTCAGGGCGTCGACGCGGCTTTGCGCGTCGCCGAGGGCCTGCTGCTGGGCGGTGGCGCCGGCGCGGGCGGCATCGAGTTCGCCTTGGGCGACGATGACCGAGCTGTCCAGTTCGCTGAGGTGTTGGATGATCTGCGCTTTCCAATTGTTTCCGGCGACGCCACCGAGCATGAGCGAAATGGACGTGGCGAACGGGCCGAAGACCGTGGGGCCCCAGGCGGTGTAGGCGGCCGAGTACTCCTGGAAGGCCGGGGTGATGTCGATCCGGTTGGCCAGCCCCAAGATGTTCTGGTCGGCATCGATCTGTGCTGCGTACCGCGAGGCCAGGGCATCGCCCGGGCGCAGGCGCTTGACCCTGTCGAATTCGGCGGTCGCCAGGGCCAGGTTCTGGGGTCCGCTGGAGACCGGAAGGTTGGCCCTGCGGTAGAACTGCTCGCCGGCCGCCAGGCGGGCGTCGGCCCAAGCCGACACGGTGCCACCCAGAAGCTGGTTCACCAACTGCCAATACTGGAGCACCGCCACTTGGCCGGATAGCCGTTGACCCGCCGCCCCATGGGCCCCGACCGCACCGGTCGCCCCGGAAGCGGCCACGGCGCCCGGTCGGCCGCCGGAGCTGAACAACCGGCCCCGGTGCCCACCGGTGCCGCCCGGTCCTCCCACCCCGCCGGGTCCGCCGGCGTTGGCGAACGTGGGGGCAGCGGCGGCGAAAACATACCGGATGGAAAGCAGGCCGCCCGGAGTGCCGGAGCCCCCGGCGCCGCCGGCTCCTCCGACACCGCCCATCCCGGGCGGGAACCCGTCGACCTTGCGGGGAATGGTCCGCCGGCCGTCACCGCCGTCCCCACCCACTCCCCCGGCGCCGCCGGAACCACCGGTTCCGCCAGCGGCCATGAATCGGCCGGCATGGAGGTTCTCGCACGCCACCGTGATGCTGCCCGCGGCAAGGGCAGCGGTTCCGGGCCCACCGGGATGGCCTGCGGTGCCGTCCTCGCCGGGCGTCCCCCGCGTGCCGTCGGCTCCTGCCGAGCCCGGCGACCCGCTGCGGCCGGAGACGTCGATGCCTCCGCCCTTGCCGTCGTAGTCCTGCGCGATGACGGTGACGTGGCATCCGGGCAGGGCCAGGACGTATCCGGCCTGGTGGACGATGTTCCGGGCCACCAGCACCAGCTGGTTTCCCGAACCGACCGAATGGGTGGACAGCCGGGCGGCGAACGCCGGGTCGATGGAGATGTGGTCGCGGACATAGCGGAGGTCGGACATGGTGGACCTTAGGGAGAGGCGGGCGATGGCCCGGGTACTTCAGGGGGTGAATGCAGGGATGGGACCGGATCAGGCCATCCCCGTGCTTGGAGCGCGGATCCCGACGGCGACGCTCGATGTGGCGGTCGGGAACTCTCCGGGAGAATCTAACCATCCCTTTGATGAACGAAATACTACAACCGCCCTGAACCCCCGGCAAGAGGCATTCCACACTGGTCGGGGGGATCGGTGCGGCGCCTCTCCCGACGCCGCTCCCCCGTCCCCGATGGGTCAGCCGACGGCGATGCGCAGCCGGTTGCGCCAGGGATCCTCGAAGCGCAGCTCGGATCCGTCGTGGTGGTTGTCGATGCCGGCGAAGCGCAGGCGGTCGGCCACCGCGGCGACGTCGTCGGCGCCCGGGACGCGGATGAGCACCTCGCCCAGGCCCAGGGTGTCCTTGCGTGGCCCGGCGCCGCGGCTGTTCCAGACGTTCATGGCCATGTGGTGGTGGTAGCCGCCGGCTGAGACGAACAGCGCCTGCCCGTGGAATCCCGCGGTCTCGGCGAAACCGAGGGTGTCGACATAGAAGTCGCGGGCGACGGACGTGTCGCCGACCTGCAGGTGGACGTGGCCGATCCCGGCTGCCGTGGCATCCAGTTCGCCGGATGCCTGTTCGGTGAGGTGGGTGCGCAGGTAGTCGTTCGGGTTCAGGGCCAGGGAATCCATCTCCACTGTCGAGCCGTTCCACTTCCATTCATCGCGCGGGCGGTCCCAGTAGAGCTCGATGCCGTTGCCCTCGGGGTCGGTGAAGTAGAACGCCTCGGAGACCAGGTGGTCGGCGCTGCCGGCGAATCGGCTGTCCGGGTTTTGCGCGGCGGAGTCGACGACGGCGGCCAGGGCGGCCTGGTCCTCGAACAGCAGGGCGGTGTGGAACAGCCCGGCCTCCCCGCGTCCCGGAAGGATGAGGCCGTGGCGGTCCTCGAGGCGCAGCAGCGGTTCGTTGATGCGGCCCAGCACGACGCCGGTGGCGTCGTCGGCGAGGACCACCAGTCCCAACGCGGTGCGGTAGTACTCGGTCATCTTCGCGAGGTCGCCGACCTTGAGGGTCAGCATCCCCATGCCCAACGCGTCGGGCAGGAGGTCGGTGGTGCGGGGGGCCGGGGCGGTGGCGGTCATAGGGTGCTCCTTCGTGAAGGTCGGCTGGTGGGCGTCTGCATCCATCATCGCAGGTTTTACTTTAAACTTCAAGCAAAGGAGAGAGTGGCGAGCTCCTCACGGCCGGCGGGCCAGCAGCGTGCGCGCGACGGACCATCCCGTCCCCCAGCCGACCTCCCCGGCGTAGGCCACCGTGATCGCGGCGGTGATGGCCGGCAGGGTCGACGCATCCGGATACACCATGAACCACGGCACGAAGCGCGGTGCGAACTTCTTCTTGAAGCCCAACAGCGACTGGAACCCGTACACCGGCTCCAACGTCGCGGCGAGCCAACCGAGGAACCGCTGCTGGGGTTCCGGTCCCGCGCCGCCGATGTCGGCGGAGGCCAGCGGCGCCCCCGAGAGGCTGAGGAAGGAATATCCCTGGGCCTGCAGGGTCAATGCGGCGGTGCCGATGAGGAACTCCATCGAGGAGCGGAAGCCGTCCTCGCGCCGGCGCATGAAATCCAGCGTCCACCCGGTGACCTTCCCGTCGTCGTACACCGGCAACCAGGATGTCACCGCATGCACGAGCCCCGCCTCGTCGACGGCCAGCAGGATCCTGACGTCGGGGTCGTCCAGTTCGGCGATGCCGCCGAGGGTGAAGCCGAGTTCGGGGAGCCCCTGCTCGGCGACCCATTCCTCGGAGATCTCCAGGAGCTGTTCGCGCCGGCCCAGGGAGAGCTGGTCGTACGACGTCCACACCGCGCGGACCCCCTCCCTCTCGGCCCGGTTCAGCGCGGTGCGCACGTCCTGGAACCGCTTGCCCCGGAATTCGAGCTGGCCCAGCTCCAACACCGTCTCGGTGGCGATGCGCAGCCGGCTCCACGAACCGGTGGGCAGCACCGCCGCGACGTCCTCGGTGACGCCGTAGAAGCAGGGCATCCACTCGTGTTCCGCGCAATGCCGCACGAACCCGGTGACCACCGCTTCCAGGTCCCGGTCCGCGGCGACCGGGTTCGACGTCGTCAGCGCCACCCCGGCGATGACGCGGTAGGCCACGAAGGACCGCCCATCCGGGGCGAACCAATAGCTGTTGCCGGCCCACGTCCCCATCCACGACAGCGTGCCGCCGTTTCCGCGCCGCAGCAGATCGCGCGCCCGCAGCCTATCGGCCGCCGATTCGCCGGAACCATGGCCCAGGAAGGCGCCCAGCAGCCACGTTGCGGTGGCACTCCAGAAGACGATGCCCAGCCCCTCGAACAACAGCGTGGTCCCGACGTCCACCGGGACGAACTCCGGACCCAGGTGCAGCGCGTAGACCAGCGGCATGAAGCGTTCCGGGAGGTTCTCGGCGAGGTCCCCCCACCCCGGCGTCGGCTCGAAGCCGGCCCGCCACCACCACCCCAGCACCAGGTAGAGGGCCGACAGGGCCGCACCGAGGACCAGGACCCGACGCAGCAGCTTCCGCCCCGTGCCGGGCACGGTCCGCAGCCGGAACAGGCGCCGGTGGCCCACCAGGACGGCGAAGACGGCCAGCGGCACCAGCAAGGGCAACACCAACGCCTTGGCCTGTGCGTAGTCGGTGAAATCGTAGGTTCCCAGGCCCTGCAGCAGGTCGGTCCGCGGCACCCGCGAGGGCAGGACGATGCCCAGCAGGTACACCACGGTGAGAGCGGCCAGGGCACCTTGCGCGACGACGGCTCCCCACCAGGCCATGCGCAGACCGCGGCGCAGGCCGTGGGCCAGGACCGCCAGCAGGATGGAGGGCAGGATGGCGGTGAAGAGGGCTCCGAGTCCAGCCCGGTGCTGCAGCTGGGCCGCGGCACATTCGGTGATGCGGGCCGGTTCCGAACACATCGCCGCGAGGAAGGCGGGGTCTGCCGGGCCCCAGTCGGTGCCCAGGTAACGCAGGACCGCCAGCGGGCCGACGGCGCCCGGGGCCAGGGCCGCGACCACCGGCCCGAGGGCCGCCGCCAGCAGGACGACGGCCACCAGCACCCGCCTCTCGTGCACCGTGGCCGGCCCCACCCGCCGGACCGGCCGGCGCCCCTGCAGGAGGGGCCCGGCGATGAGGCCGGCCACCACCGTCGCCAAGCGCAACACGTCCGAGAGCGTTCCGGCATACAGCGCCCCGACCACCACCACGGCCACCAGCGCGGTGCGCAGACGCCGCCGCCACATCACCCGCAGGCCCGCCGTGGCAGCTGCCGCCGTTCCGCAGGCGACGACGGAGACCACCGCACCGTGTCCACCGGCCACCAGGTGTTCGGCGTGCGGCGCGCCAGGGCTGATCCACGCCACGAATCCGGTTCCGGCGCCCAGGGCCACCAGCTGGGTGCCGACGAGCGCGATCGCGAACCGGGCGCTGCCCAGCCTCCGCTCCGCCCACCCGGCGGCCACCGCCAGCGCCACGGCACCGAGCAGCAGCGACGGAAGATGGACGCCGGAGGGCAGGTAGGCGTGCACCGCCGACGCCCAGGCGCTGCCCGGCTGCCGGGACGGGTGCGCCGTGATGGCGGCGCCCAGGTAGACGGCGGCCAGGGCGACCGCCAGCGGCACGCGCCGCAGCTGCCGGGTCCGGTGGTGGCTCCGCTCCGTGGCGGTGGCCCCGGGTGTGGGCATGGCCTACTTCCCCATCCCCCACGTGGGCGCCAGGTAGCGCAGGCCGCCGGCCAGCCCGGCGCGCGCCGCGGCCCAGGAGTGTCCGGTACCGGGCACCCGGACCGCCTTCACATGCATGCCCGCGGACCGCGCCGCCGCGGTCACGATGTCCTGGTCGGCCCCGTAGCGCCGGTCGTGGGCGCCGACGGCGAAGTACGCGTGCGTGCCGGGGTAGCTCCGGTGCGCCAGCAACGTCAGCGGCACGCGCGCGGTGAAGGCCGCCGCGTCGCCGCCGAAGGCCCGGGCAATGGTGTCCTGGCGTTTGACGGACAGGGCGGGTTCGCGCTGCCCCGAGATGTCGATGACGTCCGGATACAACCGCGGGTGGGTGGTGGCCATCTGGATGGCGCAGGTCCCGCCGAAGGAGAATCCGCCGAAGGCCCAGCCACGGCCGGGGTCACTGACATTCAGGGTCCGGGTGATCCAGGCGGGGACGTCCACCGAGAGGTAGGTGTCGGCGCGGGCGATGTGCGAATCCATGCACATGGTGTTCCCCGCGGTGCTGCCGTTCGGGTCGGCCACCACGACCACGGGTGCCCGGCCGTGGTGACTGGCGGCGAAGGCATCGAGCGTCCGGGCCAGCCGCCCGGCGTCGAGCCAGCGTTGCGGTCCTCCGGGTTGCCCGGCCACGAGGACCAGCACCGGCAGGCGGTCCGGGCCGTTCGGCGTGTAGGCCGGGGGCAGGTAGATGATGGCGTTGCGGGCGTCGAAACCGGAGGCCGGCCCGGCGATCGGGGCCTGGGCCACCGTTCCGTGGCGTGGCATCGCGGCGCCGGTCCGCGCGCTCATGGTCCCGACGGTCCCCGTCCCGGCACCGCGCTTCAGCCCGGCGGCCAGGGCCGGAACGTGCGTCTGTTGGCCCATGAGGCTGCCCACGGTGGTGTATTGGCCGAAGTAGGCGTTGATTTGGAGTCCCGCCAGGACGACGACGGCGATGGCGGCCACCGCTGCGCCGCTGCGCCACGGCCAGCGGGCCCGGCGTCCCGCGTAGAGCGCGAGCAGGATCGCGAACGCTGCACCGGCGACCCAGGCGAGGACGTCCAGGGGCAAGGGCTCGGAAATCACCAGCCAGACGTAGACCAGCAGCAGGTACAGCACCCACGTGCCGGCAATCGCCACGGCGAGCAGCAGCGGGTAGGCCAGCCACCAGCGCCGTCGCCGGCGCGGCACCAGCAGGAACGCCAGTCCGGCCATCCCGGCAAGCCAGGCCGCGACCGGCAGCCATCCGTCCAGCACGCTGATCGACCCGACACCGCCCATGACCCGATCTCCATCCCTCTGGGGGTGGACTCTACGCCGCCGGGCGCCGGATGGCGGGAACGATCTGCTGGGAGTTGCCCGACCGTTTACCGGGTGTTGGCGGGGAGCTTACGGGTTCCGGTTCTTCAGCCCGGGAACCGGTGCCGTGAGCGGCAGTTCCGGCATGAGTTCGCGCGGCGGCTGCCGGTTGCCGGGCACGTGGCGCGGGGTGACGTCGCGGCCGTGTTCGAGTTCGGCCACTCCCCCGAGCTCGAGGGCCCGGACACCTGCGGCCGCGCGTTCGGCATCGGCCGGCGGCAGCAGGATGGCCAGCTGCTCCAGCGGGCAGAACCGCACCTGCAGCAAACCGCCGTCCGCGGTGAAGCGTTCGACCTCGGTGACCCAGGTGCCGCCGTCGTACACCAGGAACTCATCGCCGGTGTCGCTGCCTCCCACCGCATGGGCGCCGCCGATGGCTGGCCGGAAGTCATGGACCAGCAGCCGGCCCATCGACGGTTCCAGTGCCAACCGGCTCAGGACCGACGCGGCGGACTCCCGCGGCCCCACCCCCGAGCGCACGGTGGACGTGGGCAGCACCCAATCGGGTTCGGAGTCATCCCCGTAGCTGGCCTCGTTGATCCCCGCCGAGTCCTTGACCGTCAGCACGGCACCGTCGGAACGGCGCACCAGGATCGAGGCGTAGGCGCGGTGCTTCCACCGGGCACTGAGGAAACCGTCCAGTCCCTGCACAACAGACATCAACCGCTACCCGCCGCCGCGCCTATTTGCCCAGGAACTTCTCGAAGCCCTTGGGCAGGTTCAGGTTCGCCGGGTCGAAGTCCTGGTTCCCCTGCTGGCCGAAGGACGCGCCCGTTGGAGCGGAGGGAGTGCCCGACTTGCGGTTCTGGGCGTCGAGTTCGGCCTGGGCGGCCTTGGCGGGGTTGCCGAACTTCTGCTTCTTCTTGTTGCCGCCCTTGGCTTTCTTGGCGCCCCCGCGGCCGCCGGGCATGCCGGGCATCCCGCCGCCGGCCGCCATCTTCTTCATCATCTTCTGGGCCTCGCCGAAGCGTTCGAGCATCTGGTTCACCTCGGAGACCGAGGTGCCCGAGCCCTTGGCGATGCGGGCGCGGCGGGACCCGTTGATGATCTTCGGGGCGACCCGCTCGTGCATCGTCATGGAGCGGACGATGGCCTCGATCCTGTCGATCTGGCGTTCGTCGAACTGCTCCAGCTGCTGCTTGGAGATGGCGGCCCCGGGCATCATGGAGAGCATCTTCTTCATGGAGCCCATTTTTTTGATCTGCTGCATCTGGGACAAGAAGTCCTCGAGCGTGAAGTCCTCGCGGTCGGCGAACTTCTTCGCCATGCGTTCGGCTTCGCCCTTGTCCCAGTTCTGCTCGGCCTGCTCGATGAGCGTCATCATGTCGCCCATGTCCAGGATGCGGCTGGCCATGCGGTCCGGGTGGAAGACCTCGAAGTCGCCGAGGTTCTCGCCGGTGGAGGCGAACATGATCGGCTTGCCGGTCACCGAGGCGACGGAGAGGGCGGCACCGCCGCGGGCGTCGCCGTCGAGCTTGGAGAGCACGACGCCGGTGACGCCGACGCCGTCGTTGAAGGCCTGGGCGGTGTTGACCGCGTCCTGGCCGATCATCGCGTCGATGACGAACAGGACCTCGTGCGGGTTGACGGCGGCGCGGATGTCGGCTGCCTGCTGCATCATCTCCGCGTCGACGCCGAGGCGGCCGGCGGTGTCGATGATGACGATGTCGTGCTGCTTCTGCCGGCCTTCGGAGACGCCGTTGCGGGCGACGACGACCGGGTCGCCGGTGGATTCCTCGAACTCGGAGGACACGCCGGGGTGCGGGGCATACACGGGAACGCCGGCGCGTTCGCCGTTGACCTGCAGCTGCTTGACGGCGTTCGGACGCTGGAGGTCACAGGCCACCAGCAGCGGGGTGTGGCCCTGGGCCTTGAGGTACTTGGCCAGCTTGCCGGCCAGCGTGGTCTTGCCCGCGCCCTGTAGGCCGGCGAGCATGATGACCGTCGGCGGGACCTTCGCCAGATTCAGCCGGCGCGTCTCGCCGCCGAGGATGCCCACGAGTTCCTCGTTGACGATCTTGACGATCTGCTGTCCGGGGTTCAGGGCGCCGCTGACCTCGGCGCCCAGCGCACGCTCCTTGACCTGGGCGGCGAAGGCACGCACCACCGGGACCGCGACGTCGGCGTCGAGCAGGGCACGCCGGATCTCGCGGACGGTGCCATCGACGTCGGCCTCCGTGAGCCTGCCCTTGCCGCGCAGGTTCTTGAAGGTCGCTGTCAGCCGATCGGAGAGTGAATTGAACACGTGAGCTGAACTACTTTCGTGGGGTGGCTGCGGGGAAAACCCGCGGGACTCGACTTCCAAGGTTACCAAGCCCCGACGCGCCCGGCGGCATCGAACCGCGCATCGAATCGCCCCGGGCAGACAGGGCACCGGTGATGGTGGCAAGCTAGGGAATGTGAGTGAAGCGAAGAAAGCCCATGTCAAGACACTGCTCATCCTCGGGGCCTCCGGCGATCTGACCGGCCGCCTGCTGCTGCCGGGCCTGGCCCAGCTGATCGCCACCGGCCGAGAGGCGGACCTCGTGCTCGTCGGTGCGGGGTCGACCGACTTCAGCGAGCAGGACTGGAAGGACCGCGTGTCAGGGGTATTCGATGAGGCCCGGAAGAAGGCCACCGGCGATGGTGGCGCCTATCTGGATCGGATCGCCGACGAAACGCACTATGCGGGGCTCGACGTCACCGCACCGGGCGAGCTCGGCAAGCTGATGGCCACCCTGGAGGGGCCTGTCGCCCTGTATTTCGCGCTGCCGCCCACGGTCAGCCAGAAGGCCTGCGAAGTGCTGACCCCCGACGAGGTCCCCGAGGGCACGACCCTCGTCATGGAGAAGCCATTCGGCTCCAGCGCCGAATCCGCCCACGACCTGACCAGGACCCTGACCCGGTTGGTTCCCGAGGAGAACATCCAGCGGGTGGACCATTTCCGGGGCAAGGCCACGGTGTTCAACATCCTGGGCCTGCGCTTCGCCAACCGCTTCCTGGAACCGCTCTTCAGCGCCGACCACGTGGCCAAGATGGAGATCTTCTACGACGAGGACCTCGCCCTCGAATCGCGTGCGGGTTACTACGACCATGCCGGCGCCCTGCGCGACATGATCCAATCGCATTTGCTGCAGATCCTGGCCCTGTTGACCCTGAACGCCCCGGCGACCCTGGGCGAGCGGGACCTGCGTGACCACATCGGTTCGGTGCTGCGTGCGACGAAAGTGCCGACTGATTACGCGAAGAGCACCCGCAGGGCGCGCTACACCGCCGGTACCAGCCGCGGCCATGACGTCCCGAACTACGTGGACGAGGACGGGGTGGACGCAGCGAACGGCACCGAGACGCTGGCCGAGATCGAACTGCGGATCAACAACGCTCGCTGGGCAGGGGTCCCATTCCTGCTGCGCTCGGGCAAGGCGCTGGGCTGCCCCCGCAAGGAGGCCGTCATCACCTTCAAACCCGTATCCCATCTGCCCGAGGGCTTCACCGGCAACGACTCCCCCACACGCCTGCGCATCGGCTTCGGGCCGGACACCCTCGAGCTGGAGCTGGACGTCAACGGTCCGGGTGACATGTACCAGCTGGACCGCATCGGCTTGGCGGCCCAGCTGAACAGCCCGGACCTGCTCCCCTACGGCGAAGTCCTGGCCGGGGTCCTGGCCGGGGACCCGACCCTGTCGGTGCGCGACGACACCGCCGAGCAGTGCTGGCGGATCGTCGAACCGGTGTTGGCCGCCTGGGCCAACGACGAGGTGCCGCTGGAGGAATACCCCGCCGGAACCTACGGTCCGGAGAACTGGTTGACGACCCGGGAGGTCCAGCTCGACCTGCCGTTGAAGGCCGGTGAACTGCACGGGAGCGGGATCGACGACCGGGCGGCCGCCGACGCCAGCGAGGCCTAGCGGCTCAGCAGCTTAGCGACTTAGCTGCTTCTCCCGGACGTCTGCCGGACGTTCTGGGGCAGCGGGCCGGGGTGCTGGCGCACCGATCCTGCGGACCGCCTCGTTGATCGGTTGCCACGACGTCAGCGCAACGGTTCCCGCGGTCACCACGGCCACGAGGACCAGTGACATCACGTTGTTCTCGGCGAGGATCTGCGGCAGGTACGGGTTGACCGCCTTGACCAGGACACCGTGGAAGAGGAATACCGCGAGGCTGCGTTGTCCAACGACGGCCCAGGGAATGCCCGGGGACTTCGGAAGCACCATCAGAAAGCCGGCGGTGACCAGCGCGGCCACCAGCATCAACGCCGCCCGCGTCAGCAGCCCCGGCGTCGTCCCTTCGTCCAAGTCGGACGCGCTCATGCTGCCGTACAACCAGCCGTTGTCCACGTGCATTGCGTAGAGCAGCGCGGGAAGGACCAGTGCAACGGCGACCGTCCAGCCCCGCAGGGCCCCCCGGGCCTTGCCACACCAGGCCAGGATGGTCTTGCCGTAGAGGAAGCCGACGACGAAGAAGGGAAGGAAGGTCAGGGTCCGGCCGATGGCGAGCGGATAGCCCACCCAGGGCACCGCGCTGGCCGAGACGGCCACGGCGAGGGAGAGCCCGACGGCGGCGCGGGGGAACCGGGCGATCAGGGGGGTCAGCATCAGCCACCAGATCAGTGCCAGCAGGAACCACAGGATCCAGTACGGCGTGTGCCAACTGAACGTGGCGTCGGGGTCCAGCCACCGGGCAGCCAGGAAGTAGCCCAGCTGGAAGATCACGAGAAGGATCACCAGGGCGCGGATCCGCCGGAAAATCCCGTGCGGCTTGGCCGTGATCCCGGTCAGGAACACGAAGGCCGGCATATGGAACGCATAGATGAACGTCAACGGCAGGCGGACGGTTTCCGCCGACCAGTGGTTCATGGCCTCCAGGAGGTGGCCTGCCACGACCAGGGTGATCAAGACGCCCTTGGCAATATCGAGCCGTGGGTCGCGCGGTTTGCTCGCGGTTTCGGACATCGGCACACGATAGCAATGCGTTCGACGCCGTGGCACATCGAGTGACGCGGGCCACCGGATCGGCGATGGGCCGATCCGATGGCCCGCGGGTCCAGCGCGGGCTCACACGGCAGCGTCCCCGCGTTCTCCGGTGCGCACCCTGACGGCTTCCCGGACCTCGGTGACCCAGACCTTGCCGTCCCCGGCGCGACCGGTGTTGGCCGTGGCCACGAGTACGTCCACGACGTCGTCGGCCCACTCGTCACCGACCAGGACCTCGACGCGGACCTTGGGCAGCAGGTCGATGGTGTATTCGGCGCCCCGGTAGACCTCGGTATGTCCGCGCTGGCGTCCGTATCCGCTGGCCTGGCTGACCGTGAGTCCGCGCACGCCGTAGCTTTCCAGGGCCTCGCGGATTGTGCCCATCTTCTCGGGTCGGATGATCGCGGTGATGAGCTTCATGACTGGGCTCCTTCGATGGTGTGCTGCGGCAGGTGGCTGGAGGTGGCGGGGTGGGGCACGAAGGACCCCGTGGTGCCCAGTCCGCCGAACTCATAGCCGGTCTCCGCATGTTCGGCGAGATCGATTCCGGTCTCCTCTGCCTCATCACTGATGCGCAGACCCAGGGTCTTGTGGATCGCCAGGCCGATGATCGTCGTCATGATGGCCGTATAGGTCATGCAGACCACGACGGCGACCGTCTGGGTGCCGAGTTGGGCCAAGCCGCCTCCGTAGAAGAGCCCGCCTGCGGTGCCTTCGCCGGGCAGCGCCAGGAAGCCCAATGCCAGGGTGCCCACCAGCCCGGCGACGAGGTGCACGCCGACGACGTCCAGGGAGTCGTCGTAGCCCCAGCGGTACTTCAGGCCAACGGCCAGCGCTGCTGCCACGCCTGCGACAAATCCCAGGGCAATGGCCCCCACCGGTGAAACGTTCGCGCAGGCCGGGGTGATGGCCACCAAACCGGCGACGACGCCGGATGCGGCCCCCAAAGACGTGGGGTGCCCGTCCCGGATCCGTTCGATGGCAATCCAGGCCAGCATCGCCGCCGCCGGGGCAGCCAACGTGTTGACCCAGATCAGGCCGGCTTCTTCGGCACTCCCGGCCGCCCCGCCGTTGAAGCCGAACCACCCGAACCAGAGCAGGGCGGCGCCGATCATGACCAGGGGGATGTTGTGCGGACGCTGGCTCGGGTCCTTGCCGAAACCGCGCCTCTTGCCGACGATCAGTGCCAGGACCAGACCGGCCACACCGGCGTTGATGTGCACGACGGTGCCGCCGGCGAAGTCGATGGCCTCACCCGCCCAGGAGCCGATGGCACCCTCGGGTCCCAGCAGCCCGCCGCCCCAGACCCAGTAGGCGATCGGCACGTACACGAGCGTGACCCAGATCGGCGCGAAGGTCAGCCAGGCACTGAACTTCGCCCGGTCGGCGACAGCACCCGAAATCAACGCCACCGTGATGATCGCGAACGTGGCCCCGTATCCAACGCTGATCAGGTCCTGTGTCCCCACCAGGGAACCCAGTCCGAAGGCAGTGAACGGATCGGCGACCAGTCCTGCGATCCCGTGGCCACCTCCGCTCATCGAGTAGCCCCACAGCACCCAGACGACGCCGACGATGCCGGCTGCGGCGAAGCTCATCATCATCATGTTCAGAACAGCTTTGGCGCGCGTCATGCCGCCGTAGAAGAAGGCGAGTCCAGGGGTCATGAGCAGCACCAGGGCCGCGCAGACCATCATCCAGACGTGGCCGGCAGATAATTCCATCTCGGGTCCTCCCGAAGCGATCCCGACGGGTCCGTCCCGCCGATGCCTCAAGAATTCCGTGTCCGTGTTTCATGCCAGGGTGCGCGGCCGTTTCGGCCGCGTTACAAATCGCCCCGCCAGGTTAGGTGCTGGTACCGCGCAGGTTTCGGACATGTTTCGGGCCCCGAACCACGTCGGTGGATCGGGACCCGAAACTTGCTGGCCCAGGCGGGTTCCTCAGTCAAGCAGGGCGTCGACGAAGTCCTCCGCGTCGAAGGGTGCCAAATCGTCCGGTCCCTCGCCCAGGCCCACGAGCTTGACCGGAACGCCGAGCTGACGCTGGATCGCCACGACGATGCCGCCCTTGGCGGTACCGTCGAGCTTCGTCAGCACGATGCCGGTGACGTTGACGACCTCCGAGAAGACCTTGGCCTGGTTCAGGCCGTTCTGTCCCGTGGTGGCGTCGAGCACGAGCAGGACCTCGTTGACGGCGGCCTGCTTCTCCACGACGCGCTTGATCTTGCCCAGTTCGTCCATGAGGCCGACCTTGTTCTGCAGGCGGCCGGCCGTGTCGATCATGACGACATCGACCTCCTGGTCAATGCCGGCCTTGACCGCTTCGAAGGCCACCGAGGCCGGATCGGCCCCGTCGACCTCGGACCGGACGGTGGGAACACCGACGCGGGCACCCCACGTGGCCAGCTGCTCCGCGGCGGCGGCGCGGAACGTGTCGGCCGCCCCGAGCAGCACGTCCTTGTCCTCGGCGACCAGGACGCGGGCGATCTTCCCGATGGTCGTGGTCTTGCCGACACCATTGACCCCGACGACCATGACGATGGACGGACCGGTGGGCTGGCGGTCGGAGACGATCGAGCGGTCCATCGACGGGTCGACGAGCTTGATGAGTTCGGAGCGGAGCATGGCCCGGACCTGTGCCGGATCCCGATGGCCCTCGACCTTGACGCGTTCACGCAGAGCGTCGACCAGTTCCTGGGTCGGTTCGCTGCCGAGGTCGGCGAGTAGCAGCGTTTCCTCGATCTCGTCCCAGACGTCCTCGTCGATCTGGTCCTGCGACAACAGGGCCAGCAGGCCCTTGCCCAGGGCGTTGTTGGACTTGACCAGGCGGGCCCGCAGCCGGGCCAGGCGACCCAGCACGGGTGCCGGGACGTCCACAGCGACATCCTGCCGGCCCAACGTGTCCTCGGGAGCCGGAGCCGTATCGAGCGAACCGCCGGCGTCGACGTCCTGTGCCGGGGCTTCCCCCGGCCGGGTCAGCGTGTCGGTTCCGCCGCCTCCCGCCGCCGGGTCGTTCGCATCACGGGTGGTCGTGTACGTGCCGGGAGGGGTCTTGCGTCCGCGGAGGAAGAAAGCGGTCCCGAGGCCGACGACCAGGACAACGACGACGACAATGGCAATGATCAGGAGGGTTTCTGTAGGCACGGCAACAGTTTCTCACAGACTAAGCTGGTGCCCTCATGACCACGCTCCCCGCTTCCCCCGAAACGCCGACGATCCCCCGTGAGATCAAGGTCCTGATCGCCGCCGCCTTCGTCATCGCCCTCGGCTTCGGCCTGATCGCCCCGATCCTGCCCCAATTCGCCAAGAGTTTCGATGTGGGCGTCGCCGCCGCCGGATTCATCGTCAGCGTCTTCGCATTGACCCGCTTGGCCTTCGCACCGGTGAGCGGGCGCCTGACGACGGCGCTGAGCGAACCTCCCGTGTACGTCGGCGGCGTGCTGATCGTTGCCGTCTCGACCATCCTGTGCGGCTTCGCCCAGGACTATGTCCAGCTCTTGGTCTTCCGGGCCGCCGGCGGGCTCGGATCCACGATGTTCACCGTGTCCGCGATGTCGTTGATCGCCCGGCTGGCCCCACCGGAGATCCGCGGCCGAATCTCCGGCTACTACGCGGGCTCCTTCCTCATCGGGAACATCGTCGGTCCCGTCGTCGGCGGCTTCCTCGCGGTCTTCGGCTACCGGCTCCCCTTCTTCATCTACGGCGGCGCACTGGTGGTCGCCGCGGGGATCGTCTACTTGTCGCTGTTGGGTGTCAGGTCGTCTAAGAAGCGCGGCCCGCGCGATTCCCGGCCCGCGATGCTTGTCACCGAGGCACTCCGGGACCCGGCCTACCGGGCCGCGCTGGTCTCCGGCTTCGCCAATGGCTGGTCCAACTTCGGGGTGCGCGTGGCACTGGTGCCCCTTTTCGCCGCCCAGGTATTCGACGACGGTGCCGCCTTGGCGGGCCTTTCGCTGGGGCTGTTCGCGATCGGCAATGCCGTCGCGTTGACGGTGGCCGGCAGGGTGACCGACAAACATGGCCGGCGCATGCCCGTGTTGGTGGGCCTCACGATCGGGTCGGTCGCCATGGCCGGCATCGGGATGACCGACCATGAGGTTCTGTTCATCGCCCTGTCGATCATTGCCGGCGCCGGGATCGGCTTCATGAATCCCGCCCAGCAGGCGGCCGTCGCCGACACCATCGGACGCGATCACAATGGCGGCAAGGTCATGGCAGGCTTCCAGATGGCCACTGATGGCGGAGCCATCCTCGGTCCGGTGGTTGCCGGGCTCATCGCCGACCAGTGGGGCTTCGGCTGGGCTTTCGCCATCACGGGTGTCATCGGGTTGGTTGGCGCGGCGGCGTGGATCCGGGCCCCCAAGCAGCAGACGCTGGGTGCGCCTACTGCTTGAGTGCGCCCAGCACCTTCGGTTCCAGATACGGGGACAGCGTTGCCGCATAGGTCGCGGACATGTGGGACTTATCGAAGTAGGTCACTACCCCACCGTTCGCCCCGTAGCATCGGTCCTCTCGGCAAAAATGGTCATTGAGGTCGGCGGTTTCCACGTCCCCACCGAGCTTCTTCGCAGCCGCATAGAGCGGATCATCGGGAATCCACTGCTGGGCACTTCCCGAACAATCCTCGATGTCCTTTCGCGAATTCGCCAGGCAGTCCGGGACCGAGTCGATGGTGTCGCCCGGGAACGGCGTGTCGTGCAGGACCAGCACATTGGTGTTGGCCGCCGTCCACTCCTTGAGCAGGCCCATGTAGCCGTTTTCAAGATCGGCTTGGAAATCCTTTTTCGACGACCCCGCCACACCGTGGACGTTGCGGGCGGTCGCGATGACCAAGTCGTACTGCTTTCCGGTGGTGGCGGCAACGACCCGTTGTCCCCAGGCACGGCAGGCATCGCTGCGCTCCTTGCTGAAGTCCAGGTTGGCGTCGATGGGCGCGCACGACGCAGCGACGTACGTCGTGATCCGCAGATCGTTCTTGGCCGCGATCTTCCTGAGCGCGGGAACCCACTGGGCGGCATGGGAATTTCCGACGATGGCGACGTCGCGAGAACCATCGCCGTAGACGCACTTCGCCGTGCCGTCATAGGGGGAATGCTCCAGGCAACCATCCGAGTATATATCGGACTTGTCATCGCCGGCCACGGCGGGTTTGGGGACCAGCTGGTCCCGTGGGACATCAGGACACGCCGACTTCGGAAGTTCCAGGGCGCGCGCCCCCACGCAGGCGTCCGTGGACGTTCGGGCGGCAGTGACTTCGGTCCGCGACACTTCACCTTGGTGGGCAACGATGACAAGGGGGACAACGGCGATGGCCCCGACGAGCCCCATGGAGGTGATGCCCATGGCAAAGCTGCGGGGAGTGGACTTCAACAGGGGTGCGTTACGGAACCGGTCCTCCACGAATGTCTTGGTCAAGGCCGAGAGAACGAGGGTTGCCGCAACGATGACGATCGCGTCGATCCATCCCAGACGACCGTTTCCCACCAAGGGAACGAGGGCAATCAGCGGCCAATGCCAGAGGTAGATCGAATACGAGGCATCGCCGATCCACTGCACCGGACGGACGCTGAGTATCCCGGTAGGCGACCACCGCGATGTGCTGCCGGCCCATATCAGCAGTACGGCCCCCACTGTGGGGACGGCTGCGGCCGCGCCGGGGAACGGCGTGCCGGACGTGTAGGTCGCGGCTGCCCAGCCGATGAGCCCCACACCGAGCCAGGCAAGGATGATGCCGGAGGCACGCCCGGGGTGCCAGAAGTGGCCCACGCACGCCAGCAGGGCCCCAAGCCCGAGCTCCCACACCCTGGTCGTTGTCACGAAATAGGCGGCCGCCGGCTCCGAATGCGTCAGGAAGAGCCCATAGCCAAACGAGGCAGACGTGACCACCAAGATCGCCCCCGTCACGGCTGCACGGGGCTTCCATCGTCTTCGAGTGGCCACTGCCAGAACGAGGAGGATCAGAATCGGCCAAACTAGGTAGAACTGTTCCTCAACGGAGAGGGACCAGAAATGCTGGAGTGGTGACGGTGCCTCCTCGGCACCCAGGTAGTCTGTCGAACTTGCCGCCAAACGCCAGTTTTGGAAGTAGAAGGCCGAGGCGATGCCGTCCCACGAGACGCTGCGCCACCGGCTCTCGGGTGCCAGGAACCACGTCATGCAAAACGTCGCCAGGATGACCGTGAACGCGGCCGGCAACAACCTCCGGATCCGTCGGGCCCAGAATTGGCCAAGGAGTCGTGGGGTCGTGGGCGGCTTCGACAAAAGGTGGCCGGTGATGAGGAAACCGGAGATCACGAAGAAGACATCAACCCCGATGTAGCCACCCGTCAGCGTCTTGGGGAGCAGGTGGTAGACGACCACGAGCGTGACGGCTACGGCCCGTAGGCCTTGGATATCCGCGCGATAGCCCGGACTGGACGGTGACGCAGTTCTTTCCGAACGAATTGTTGTCTTCCTCTCTTCGTCCCCCCTGCTCCATCGCCGATGCGTTCGTGGCGACACCCCAGACTAACGTCCCCGAGGCCGCCTCCGCCTCCTCCATGCCCAACGGGCGGCCGTGGTGCACGGCACATCTGGCTCCGGCACCTCGCCGCCCTTCGATGGGGTTCCCGGCGGCCTTCACCGCTATGCTGGCCACTGCCCATACGCGGGCAGCACCGGCGAAAGGATCAAGGTGAGTTCTGCCACAAGCCCTGGCAAGACCGTCGTGGGCGAACGCCAGACGTGGATCGACCAGGCCCGATGGATCGCCATCGTCCTGGTCGTCATGGGACACGCGGTGGGGCAGATGCGCTCTCAAAGCGGGCTGGCCATCGTCATATCCAACTACGTCTACATTTTCCACATCCCCGTGTTCGTCATCTTGGCGGGGTGGGGAGCCCGGCGGGTGGAGGCCAACGGAAAGAACCTCGCCAAGATCTGGTGGCAACTGCTGTTGCCCTACGTGATCTTCCAAATCGTCGCGTTTGCCTTGGACTGGCTCCTGGACGGCAAGGACCCCAGCTGGTCCTTCACCAACCAGACGTTTGGCCTCTGGTTCCTGGTGGCCCTGGCGGGGTGGCGTTTCCTGGGACCGTGGTTCCGGGGTCTGCCCTGGGCGGTGCCGCTGTCGGTGGTCCTGGCCATGCTGGCCGGGCTGAGCCCGAGCATTGGAAGTTGGTTGTCCATCTCACGGATCCTGTTCTTCCTGCCGCTTTTCGTCCTGGGACCCTGGCTCGTCGACCACGTCTCGGTGTGGCGCCAGGTCGTTTCCCTGCGCTGGGCCGCCGCCGGTTACCTCCTCGCCCTTGCCGCCGTCGTCCTGCTGCTCGGCAAGGACTTTTGGCGCGATCCGTTCCTCGGCAAGTCGTCCTATGAGGATCTCGAGCAGGGAAACCTTGCGGGCATGCTCGTGCGACTGGGCGTACTTGCCCTCGCCGTCGTCACCGCCAGCGCCTTCCTGCTGGTCCTGCCGGGCAAGCCCGGTGCGCCGTCCGTGGCAGGCGGGTGGATTGCAGGTGCCGGACAGCACACGATGTATCCGTACCTGCTGCACCTGCAGGTCCTGACCCTGGTGGGGGCCACCGAGTGGAAGACCCTGGGACAGCCGACCCTGACGACGTGTTTGTTCGTCCTCGGTGCCATCGTCGTCTGCATGGTTGCCGAGCTCAAGGCAGTGAGGACCATATTCCTGCCGCTGGTCGAGCCCAGAAGGTTGTTCACCTTGTCCCGCTAGCCGCGACCCGGCGGGTTCGTGTGGCCTGGCCAGGGGATCGGGGCTGGTCACAACCGCTGGCTGATGACCTTCGTGACTCCGTCGCCACGCATCGACACCCCATAGAGCGCGTCGGCGATCTCCATGGTCCGCTTCTGGTGGGTGATGATGATCAGCTGGCTTTCCTCCTGCAGCTCCCGGAAGATCGTCAGTAGCCGCCCCAGGTTGGTGTCGTCCAACGCGGCTTCGACCTCATCCATGACGTAGAACGGCGAGGGGCGTGCCTTGAAGATCGCCACCAGCAGGGCGACTGCCGTGAGGGACCGCTCACCGCCGGACAGCAGGGAGAGCCGTTTGATCTTCTTGCCCGCGGGCCTGGCCTGGACCTCGATGCCGGTGTTGAGCATGTCGTCCGGGTCCGTCAGCACCAGTCGTCCTTCACCGCCGGGGAAGAGCGTGGCGAAGACCCGATCGAACTGCGTCGCCGTGTCGTGGAACGCCTCCGTGAACACGCGCTCGACCCGCTCGTCGACATCGCGGATGATGTCCAGCAGGTCCTTGCGGCTGGCTTTGAGATCCTCCAACTGTTCGGCCAGGAACCGGTGACGTTCTTCCAGCGCGGCAAACTCCTCCAACGCCAGCGGGTTCACCTTGCCGAGGGAGGCGAGGTCCTTCTCTGCCTTGCGCAGCCGCTTCTGCTGTTCGACGCGTTCGAAAGGTGTGCCCTCCACGAGCGTGTTGCCTTCTTCGTCGACATCCTGGCGCAGCGCAGCCCATTTGTCGGTTTCCCCCGCGGGCAAGGGGACGGGCAGGTGCGGACCGTAGTTCTCCAGCAGGTGTTCCGGGGTCATCCCGAGCTCCTCCAGCGAGCGGGCCTCCAAGGCCTCGATGCGCATCCGCTGTTCGGCCCGGGCCAACTCGTCGCGATGGACTGAGTCGGTTAGTCCCCCTAGTTCTGTGGCCAGCTCACCAGCTTGGGCACGGATCACCCCCAACTGTGCGTCGAGCCCTTCACGCTCGGTGGCCAAGCTGTCTCGCTGAGCGCCGGCCTGGGCGAGGGAGTCGGCCACGCGCTCGAGCACGAGGTCAATTCCCCGGCCCACGGCGGCGGCCCGTGTTGCCTGGCGACGCCGGGAGGCGGCCCGTTTTTCGGCCTGTTCTCGGTGTCCCCGCTCCCGGGCCGCGGACTGGACGAGGGAATCTACGCGGCCACGCAGGTGGCTGACCTGCTCCTCGCTGCCGCGGAGCGCCAGTCGCGCTTCGAGCTCGTGTTGCCGAGCCCCGGCGGCTTCCGCGTCGAGCCGTTCACCCGTGCTGCCGTCGGGTTCCTCGTCGGACGGAACGTGCTGGGCCGCCTCGAGGCGGGCCCGGAGTTCCGTGACTGCGCTTTCCGCGGTCTCCAAGGATGCGATGGCGGTCTGGACCTGCTGGTCGGTCCGTTCGGTTTCTGCGCTCGATTGGCGGATCGTGGAGCCCAGCGTCGCCAGCTGTTCGGCAACCCCGGTGATGCGGGCGTCCGACTGGTAGAGCCGTTCCAGGGCCGTGTCAACCGCAATCGTGGCTTCCCGGTGGCGCTCCTCGACGGCGGCGCGCTGAAACCGGAGTTGTTCGTAGGAGGACCTAGCGGTGGCAAGTTCGGTCGTGGTGGCGTCGATCGCGGCTTGCTGTTCGAGCAGCGACGACCCCGCACCAGAACCGCCGGCCATGCTGTTCGCCGTGTGTACGTCCCCGCCCCTAGTCACGACCATCAGCCGAGGATCGTCGGACAGGAGCCCGGAAGCGTGGGCTGCGTCGTCGACGATCGCAATCCCGTCCAGCAGCGAATGGACAGCCTGTCGGAGGCCATCGGGGGCTTCGTCGCGCACTCCGACAAGTTCGGCGGCCCAGTGCACTCCGGCGGTTTGCGCCACGGGGCTTGGACGCGAAGTTGCCGCAACGGCCACACCTGTCTCTTCGTCCTGCGGTTCCTGGGGGAACACCAGGTGGATGCGGCCGGACTCGCCGTCGTGCACCGATTCCAGCGTCCGGAGAGCCTGCTCGCCGCTGTGGGCGCTCAGGGCCTCGGCATAGGGGCCAAGTGCCGCGGAGATCGCCGCTTCGTAACCGGGCTCCACGCGGATGTCCGCGCTGATGCGTCCTCGGATGCCATCGAGGCCCGCCTGCAGGATCTCCTCCGAGGCGTCGCGGCGACCCATCGCAGCCTGCAATGCCTCGAGTCGTGCCTGCAAGGTCGTCCGCGTACGTTCGGCTGCTTGTTCACGTGCTGCCAGCTCTTCGAGTTCCCGGCTGCAGACTGCCAGTGTCTCCTCGGCGCGTTCGTGCTCCGCGTCCAGGTCCTCTTCCGAGTCCTCGACGCCGGTGGCTTGTTGTTCCAACTCGGTGTACTTCAGTTGGGCATTCGCGCCGCGTGCACGGGATTGTTCCGCGGCTTGGCGCAGCCGGCCGAGTTCGCCCTCCAGGGATTCGACCCGGCTACGCGCCGATCCGACCTGTCCTGCCAGCTTCGCGAGTCCTTCCCGGCGGTCAGCGGCAGCGCGCATGAGCTCGGTCAAGCGCCGGGATTCCTCGGCTGCCGCTGATTCGGCAGCGGACCGGCGGGCCACCGTTTCCTCCAGCTGGACCGACAACGCCGCCCGCTCGCTCTCCAACGCCCCCAGTTCCGTTCGCAGTCGTTCCGCTTGGGCTTCCATCCGGTCGGGATCACGCGATGTGTCGTGGACTACCGTGGCCTGGGACGCCAGGTTCCGTTGACGTTCCGCGGCCAACGCACCGAGGGAGCGCAATCGTTCCTGGGTCGTGTTGAGTGCATGCCAAGCCTCGCGTGCGGCGTTCAGGGCCGGCTCGGTCCGCTCCGCAGCAGCTTCCAGGCCGACTTGCCGCTCCTTGACCTTTCGAACCGCCTGCTCGACCTCATCCCGGCGTTCCCTGATGCGGCGTTCGTCCTCCAGCTCGCGGGTCAAGGCGTCGCGCAACGTCACCAATTCGTCTGCGAGCAGGCGCGACCGGGCATCGCGCACTTCGAACTGGACGGACTGCGCGCGCCGGGCGACCTCCGCCTGCTTTCCTAGCGGCGTGAGCTGCCGTCGGACCTCGCCCGTCAGATCCTGTAGACGGGACAGGTTTGCGGCCATCGAGTCGAGCTTGCGGACCGTCTTCTCCCGGCGCCTGCGGTGCTTGAGCACGCCGGCGGCCTCCTCGATGAAACCCCGGCGCTCCTCCGCCGTCGCGTGCAGGATGCGATCGAGCTGGCCCTGTCCGACGATGACATGCATCTCGCGTCCCATGCCGGTATCCGAGAGCAGTTCCTGGATATCCAACAGCCGGCACGACTGGCCGTTGATCGCATACTCGGATCCCCCGGCCCGGAAGAGGGTGCGCGTGATCGTGACTTCCGAGTATTCGATGGGCAGGGCACCATCGGCGTTGTCGATCGTCAGGGACACCTGGGCACGCCCCAGGGCCGCCCGCCCCGACGTGCCGGCGAAGATCACGTCTTCCATCTTCCCGCCGCGCAGGGTCTTGGCGCCCTGCTCTCCCATGACCCAGGACAACGCGTCGACGACATTGGACTTGCCGGATCCGTTGGGTCCCACGACAGCCGTCACGCCCGGCTCGAATTCAAAGGTCGTCGCCGAGGCAAACGACTTGAATCCACGGACGGTCAGGGTCTTGAGGTGCACGGGGGTCTTTCAGCTGGCGGAACTGTCGATTCGATGTCCCTAATCTACTGTGTTTCCGCAGGCGGACGACGATTGCCACACGGTGGGGGAAATGTCACAGGCACCGTTCATGCCGTGCGGTGAATGTGCGGGAACCATGGGGCAGCGTGCATAGTTAACGGTTGGAGAGTCTTCGCATCGGCTGGATGCGTCGGCGGCACGTGGATCCCCATTTGGACGAAGGCTGGATATTGAGCGGCAATGCAACGTTTCGACACACCAACTCGGCGATTCTTGCCGTCACGAGTGTGGAAGCTCCCGTCGTCGTCACGTCCAGTGAATTCGACAAGCGCCTCGAACCCAGTCTGAAACGCCTGCGCCTGTCAAAGAAGCTGCTTGAACGCGTTGCCGGGGTGAGCGAACGCCGCTGGTGGCCCGAAGGCACGGGATTCGACGATGCCGCCGTCGAAGCCGGTTCCAAGGCCCTGGCCGAATCCGGCATCGAGCCGCATGAGATCGGCCTGCTCATCAACACATCGGTCACCCGCAAGAACCTGGAACCCTCCGTAGCCGTCAAGGTGCACAACGGCCTGGGTCTCCCCTCCTCCGCGATGAACTTCGACCTGGCCAATGCCTGCCTCGGATTCGTGAACGGTATGACCTTGGCCGCGAACATGATCGATTCCGGCCAGATCAAATACGCGCTCATCGTGGCCGGCGAGGACTCGCAGATTGCCCAGGAGCCGACCTTCGACCGGCTGAACCGCGAGGACTCGACCCGGCAGGACTATCTGCGAGAATTCGCCACCTTGACCCTGGGCTCCGGCGCCGCGGCGGCAGTCATCGGCCGAGCCGACGAACACGCCGGATCCCACCGCATCCTCGGCGGCGTCTCCCGTGCCGGGACCGAACACCACGAACTCTGCGTCGGCGGCCCCCAAGGCATGTACACCGACACCAAGGGCCTGCTGGACCACGGCCTGAAGCTCGTGGTCGACGCCTGGGACGAGGCACACCAGGACGGGTGGCACTGGGGATCGATGGACCGCTACGTCACCCACCAGGTCTCGAACTCCTACACCAACGCGATCATCAAGGCCGTCGACCTGGTCCGCGACCGGGTGCCGATCACCTTCCCGAAGTGGGGCAACGTCGGCCCCGCGTCCCTGCCGATGACCCTGGCCCAGGAGGCCAACTCGCTGAACCCGGGCGACCGGGTGCTGTGCATGGGCGTCGGGTCTGGGCTGAATACGGCGATGCTGGAGCTGGCGTGGTAGGTCGGAGCTGGCCCGGGGTCCGCCCCGAATTCTCCCGATACCTCACCGTCCCCTCCACGGCAGGCTGCGACCATCCGGGCACCGCCCACCAGTGGCATGTCCTGGACAACGGACCCCTCTTAGAATCCCAGCACCGCTCCCCCGCCGGAACCATCCTCGCCGTCCACGGCAACCCGACCTGGTCCTACCTCTGGCGCAGCGTCATCGAGGCGGCAACGGTGGCGGAGAACCCGTGGCGCGTCATCGCCGTCGACCAGCTCGACATGGGCTTCTCGGACCGCACCGGGACTTTCCGGCGCCTCGAGGACCGGGTCACCGACCTGGGCGACCTCACGGACGCCCTCGATCTCACCGGCCCAGTGGTCACGCTGGGCCACGATTGGGGCGGGCTCATCTCGCTCGGCTGGGCGACCCGGCACCGTGACCTGCTCGCTGGCGTTGTGCTCACCAACACCGCAGTTCATCCCTCTGGGTTCTCCTTACCCCCGGCCCTCTCCCTGGCCTTGCACCCCGCGGTCCACCGCTGGGGCACGCAGACTACTCCGGCCTTCCTGAAGGTCACCCACGCCCTCGCCCACCCGAAACTTGAGAGGGATGTCGAGGCCGCTTTCATGGAGCCCTACGGCACGGTCGCCGAGCGGGCCGGTGTGGCCAATTTCGTGGCCGACATCCCCGCTCAGCCGGGGCACCCCAGCTGGCCCGCGTTGGAGTCCATCTCGACGGATCTCCGGACGCTGTCGGTGCCCTCCTTGATGATGTGGGGACCCCGCGACCCCATCTTCTCCGACCGCTACCTGCGCGACCTGATGGACAGGCTGCCGCACGCCGACGTGCACCGCTTCGAGGGCGCCGGGCATCTGCTCCCCGAGGACCGCGACATCGCGACCCCGCTTCTGGAATGGCTGGCGGGAGCTCTCCCCACATCCAGCCAGGGCCCCACGGCAGCGGACGACGGAGACACCTCCGCGGGCATGTCCGGTACGGAATTCCGCAGCATGCTCTCCGAACTCGACGCACGCCGCGACGACCAGACCGATGCCGTGGTCGACATGCTGCCGGCCGCCGGATCCACCCGCCTCTCCCGGTCCGTCTCGTGGGCCTCGCTCGCCCGACGGGTCGACGCCATCGCGCACGGCCTCGCCAAGCTCGGCGTGCGGCGCGGGGACCGGGTCAACCTGCTGGTCCCCCCGAGTTCCGAGCTCACCGCCCTGATCTACGCCTGCCTCAGACTGGGCGCGGTCATCGTCGTCGCCGACGCCGGACTGGGCACACGCGGCCTCGGGCGGGCCATCCGCGGTGCGGGCCCCGGCTACCTGATCGGCATTGAACGCGCCCTCGTCGGTGCCCGCGCCCTCAACTGGCCCGGCGAACGCATTTCCGTCGGTGACCTCTCCCCCGCCAAACGCCGCCTGCTCGGTGTCACCACCACGATCCCCGACCTCGAGAGCGGAGGGTCGTCTGCCATGGCCGAGGATGATGCCGCTTTCGAGACAGCCGATCCGGATGCCGATGCCGCGGTGCTCTTCACCTCCGGCTCAACGGGACCGGCCAAGGGCGTCGTCTACACACACCGCCAACTCGCCGCGATGCGCGACACCCTGCAGGCCACCTACGGCCTCAAGCCCGGCGACGCGCTAGTGGCCGGATTCGCTCCCTTCGCCCTCCTCGGGCCCGCCCTGGGGGCCGTCTCGGTGACTCCGGACATGGATGTCACCTCGCCCCGGACGCTGACCGCGTCCGCCTTGGCCGACGCTGCCGCTGCGATCGACGCCACGATCGTCTTCGCCTCGCCGGCCGCCCTGGTCAATGTCCTGGCCAGCGCCGCTGGCATGGACGCCGTGCAGCGGGCAGCGCTGGAACGGGTGGACCTGCTGCTCTCCGCCGGTGCACCGTTGGGTGCCCGGCTGCTGCAGCGGGTCCAGCAGCTGGCACCACGGGCAAAGGTCCACACGCCGTACGGCATGACCGAGGCCCTTCCCGTCACCGACATCAGCCTCGAGGGCATCCTCGCGGCCGGGAACGGTGACGGCGTCTGCGTCGGCACCCCCGTGGCGGGGGCCCAGGTCAGGATCGCCCCGCTCGACGCGGATGGATCCGTCACGGATACCCTGGGCGAGACGCCGGACGTCCTGGGCGAAATCGTCGTCGGCGCCCCACACGTGAAAGACCGCTACGACCGGTTGTGGATCACCGAGCAAGCCAGCGTGGTCCATCCAGGATGGCACCACACCGGCGACGTCGGCCATCTCGACGCTGACGGGCGCCTCTGGGTCCAGGGGCGACTCGGACACCTCATCACCACACCTCTCGGCGTCCGCACCCCGGTGGCCGCCGAACTGGCCGCGGAGGCCGTGGCCGGGATCCGGCGTGCCGCCGTCGTCGGCGTCGGCCCTGCGGGGACACAGGCCGTCGTCGTGATCGTCGAAACCGACTCGAAGTCCCGCCGTGCCGGCCTCCTGGACGCGGCGACCACCCAGATCGTACGCAGCTCCGTGCTCGAGCGGACCGGCATCCAGGTATCGGCGGTCCTCACCATCCCGGACATGCCCACGGACATCCGGCACAACTCGAAGATCGATCGCAGCGCACTCTCCGCCTGGGCCGGCAAGCTCCTGTCAGGCCGGAAAAGCGGCCGACCGTGACCGGCCCACGCCAGGGCGGCCTTGTTCTCGTCACGGGGGCCAGTGGCATGCTCGGGCGTGCGGTCGCCGCCGACCTGCTCGCCCGCGGCTACCGCGTCCGGACGTTCCACCGCGGTGCCGGAACGCTCCCCGGGACCGAATTGGTGCGCGGCTCAGTCACGGACCGGGCCGCAGTGGCCCGCGCGATTGACGAGGTTGACGCCGTCGTGCACCTCGCCGCGAAGGTCTCCTTCACCGGCGAGTGGGAGGAGTTCGTCGCGACCAACATCGACGGTACCCGCCATCTGCTCGAGGCCGCCCGCGCAGCAGATGTGCCGGACTTCGTCTTCGTTTCCTCCCCGTCGGTCGCCCACCTCGGCTCGTCCATCGTCGGCGAGGGCGCCGGCCCCGCCGACCCCACGGCCGCGCGGGGCAACTATGCCCGCTCCAAGGCGGCCGCCGAAGTGCTGGCACTTGCCGCCGACGCGCAGGATTTCCGGGTCGCCGTCGTGCGGCCGCATGTCGTGTGGGGCCCCGGGGATACCCAGTTGGTCGAACGCGTCATCGACCGGGCCCGCACCGGCCGACTGCCCCTGCTCGATGGCGGAACTGCCCTGATCGACACGACCTACGTGGATAATGCTGCCGCGGCGATCGTCCAGGCCCTGGAACGGATCGGTTCGACCCACGGGCGCCCCCTGGTCGTCACCAATGGGGAGCCGCGCCCGGTCGGCGAACTGATCGCCGGCATCTGCGCTGCCGGGGGCGTCCCCGCCCCCGGATTCAGTGTCCCGGGTCCGGTGGCCCGAGCCGCCGGTTCGGTCCTTGAGCGGGCCTGGGTGGCTGCACTGCGCAGGGGGTGGGTCAGCGACGAGCCGCCCATGACCAGGTTCCTGGCCGAACAGCTCTCGACGGCCCACTGGTTCGACCAGCGCACCACCCGGGAAGTCCTCCAGTGGGCGCCGACCGTGTCCATCGACGAAGGCCTCGTCCGGCTCGCCGCACACTACGGCGGCTCGGCTCCCACCCTGAACCGCGCCGACCCCGCTTAGAAAGGCCGTGATGGCTTCCCTGGAACAGATCGACTCATGGCCAGTGCCCCATGCCGCTGCGGCGGTCCTTGACTCCTCGGGGACGACAGTAGCCAATCGTGGCGATACCCAACGGGTCTTTCCCTTGGCCTCCGTCACCAAATTGCTGTCGGCCTACGCCGTGCTCGTCGCCCTGGAGGAAGAAGCACTCGCACTGGACCTGCCCGCCGGGCCGGAAGGTTCGACGGTTCGGCACCTGTTGGCCCACGCCAGCGGCTACGACTTTTCCTCCGACGCCGTCCGCGCCTCCCCGGGGTCCCGTCGGATCTACTCCAACACCGGCTTCGACGTACTCGGTCGGACGCTCCAGCAGGAGACGGGCATCGCCTTTGCCGACTACCTCTCGGAAGCGGTCCTGCAACCACTGGGCATGGAATCCACCGGTTTGCACGGCTCGCCGGCCGCGGATGCCACCTCGACGGTGGAGGACCTCGGTCGGTTCGCCGCCGAACTCCATCGCCCCACCTTGGTGTCCTCCACCACGATGACGCGGGCCACCACTGTCCAATTCCCCGGTCTGGATGGTGTCTTACCCGGGTACGGCCTCCAAAAGCCCAACGACTGGGGCCTGGGGTTCGAACTGCGCGACACCAAGGATCCACACTGGACCGGAAACGGCAATTCGCCGCAGACCTTCGGGCACTTCGGGCAATCCGGCACGTTCCTCTGGGTCGACCCCACGGCAGGGCTGGCCTGCGTCGCCCTGACTGATCGTGATTTCGGTCCATGGGCCGTGGAGGCGTGGACGCCGTTCAACGACGCAATCATCGCCGACTTCAGCGGTTCTCAGTAGCCTCCAGCCGAGGGCATGGACCACCCGCATTCGACGCTTGAAGGGCCGATCCCGGACACCAAAGTGCACAGCTGGTGTCAGGGCCGCGCATCGGTTCGAAGGCTCAGCGCCTGCTCGGTGGTGACGAAGGGCAGGGTCAGTGCCGCTGGCGGGAAGCCGACGCGGAACATCGCAGCGACATCCCCCCCGACGACCCGACAGAAAACGTCGAGAAACTCCTGGTCGTCGTCGACGTCCGTGGCCATGGTTGCTGGGTCTATCCTCGCCGTTGCCACGATGGAGCCGCCGGATGACTCCACTTTCGCGGCCGGCAGCCTGATGGCCGCTCCGGCAGACCGGGGAACCACCATGAAATCGACGGCAACGTCGCGCTCCAGAGCCGGACCGGTCTTTTGCTTCCATCCGATGTGCGCGGTTACTTCCAGAGTGCCGGGGTGCAACCAGGCGATTTCCTCGACCTGCATCCTCATGTCACGAATTTCGGTTCGGCGGCTCCGCTGGCCCCAGACAGCACCGATGGTATCCAGCCACCGGTCGACAATCGCCTTTTTGCCAAAGCGTTCGGCACGATCCCACGCGCCGCGGCTCATGCGCGCTGCACCGTCATCGTCGGTGCACAACTCGACGATGCGTGCGGCTGCGGATTCGGTGTCCCCCGCGTCCACGAGATACCCGCTGATTCCATCCTCGATGATGTCCCGCGGCCCATACCTGATGGCGTACGAAACCGGCGGGCAGCCACGGCCCTGGCTCTCCATCAATGCCAGCGGCTGGCCCTCATTGCGGCTGGTCAACAGCGAAAAACGCGCCACATCGAACTGATCAGCTGCATGTGGGATATGGCCGCGAAGGTGCACGGTCTCCTCGAGCCCGAGTGAGCCGATCAATGTGCGCAACTCGTCTTCGTCTGGGCCCTTTCCGTAGATGTCCAGCGTGGCCCCCGGGAGGGATTCCCGGACCTTCGCCATGACACGGATAGCCTGCTGGAGGTTCTTCTGCGGTGCCAGGCGTCCAAGCAGGACACCTCGCTGCGGCGCGCGCTGTTCGAAGCCGGGCATCGTCTTCGCCCGCTCCTTGGGATTGGAGACCGTGAACAGGTTCGAGGTTCGGCCGAAACGCGCCTCATAATCATGCCGCTGTTCATCGGTCAGGAAGACGATCCCGTCCCAGTCATTGATGGACGTGAGGATCGGCTGTTGTCCGGCAGCGATTTTGCCGCGGACCGGGTCGCCGCCCGATGCGACGTGCGCATTGTGCAGGACCATGAGCTTGACGATGTCCGCTTCACGCAACGGGGCGACGACCTTGCTGGCGAAGGCGCTGTCGACGATGATCGCCGTGGGCTGCCCTCCGGCAAGCTCCACCATCCAGTGCCGGTAGAAGTCGGCGGCGGTCTTCCACCGTCCGGCGATGTTGCCGCGGCGATCGACCAGTGTGAGGATCCTTCCAGTCTTCTTGCCGTCGGCATCGGTGGGGAACTCGTCAAAGAGGAAGGGCGTGCCATCGGCACGCAGGTACTCGCGCAGGCAGACGGTCTTCCCGTCGCCTTGGAAGGCCGTCTTGCAAAAAACGTTTCCATCGTCATCGACGTTCTCGTCCGTTTCACCCGCGGGCACCGGCATCGCAGGCACGAACTGCTGGGCCTCGCCGGTGGTCTCCGGGTCCGCCTGCCGGTAGTAGGTAAAGGGGTTGAGGACCGTCACATCCGTCGTGATTTTTCCGTGAGCCCGGAGGGTTTCGATTTGGCGTTCATAGCCGGCCCGAGGTTCGAAGGTCAAGATGGGCGCGACGATGCCTGCTTCCTCCAGGAAGATGCAGGCCCGATACAACGACATGGTCGTCATGCCGCCGAACTCGTCGGCGATTCCCCACAGGGCCATGAAATACCGCATGTCCGTCGGGGGGTGCTGTGCGCCGCTCATACTATCCCTCGCTTAAAGCTCACGTTGCCGAACTTGGTGGGGTATGCACTCCAGTCCCTGCCGCCAACTGGGAAGTGGACGCGTTGCGCGTTTTCTGCAGCCTCTCCGGCACGTCGAAAGTAGACATCCGAGTATCCGGCCGGCTCATCGCCGCCGGAGGCATCCACCGTGGCTCTGATGGAGAATCGGCCTACGGTGGCTTCGGTGATCTGGGCCGGGACCCAACGGGTGGATTGTTCGCCGCGTCGCCGGATTCCCAACTCGTATTTTGGCCGCAACAGGCGGGAGAGCCGCGAACCGAAGTCCACCGTGCCGATCACGGCGAGTTCCCCCATCTTGTTGAGGACCACCTTCTCTAGCGTGAAAGTGCCGATCTTGTCCACGAATCCCCCATTGTCCTCTGGTCCAAGCCAGTCATTCTGGCACCCCATCCTAGGTTACTGGGCCGACTGGCCGGGGAACGATCCTTTGCTGGTCTGTGGCGGACGGTAGAATTCAATGAAATCGATTCCCATCACGGAGGACAGTTTGCCCCGCCCCGAGCCCTCAAAGCACGACATCGTCCGCAACGCACGAGCCGAAGCCAAAAAACGGATCCGTCCGATCGCCCAGTCAATGCTTCCAGTCGTCGAACGATTGGCCGGCTCGAAGCCCGGCGCCAAGCAGTCCGCCAAGCCGGCTCCGCAGCAGAGCCCAAAGGCTTCTACCGAACCCGCCGGAGCCCTGCGGGCCTCCTTGGACACGGGGACGGACTATCTTGAACCGCTGTTTGCCGACGTGCGCCAGGCCATCGCCGACGGGCACAGCCAGTCAGTGCTCTCCAGTGCCCTGTCCCCGGCGACGGGCACAACCGGGGACGACGTTTCCCGGGCACTCGAGGGACTGGCAAAATTGGAGATCAGCGGCTATCCGGCCGCGTGGACGGCGTTCCGGGAGATCGGCGACGAGACGGTCATCGGTGCCGTGGCCGAGGAATACTTCATGACGGCCTTCCGCGAGGATACTCGCCAGGCGGCCGAACGCCTCCGGACGGCACTGAAACGGGGCTCTCACCGCACGTGGTCCGCTGCGACACTACTGCACGTGGCGCAGGAGGCCTATGCGGCAGGCGAGCTGGACGCTGCAGCTGAACTTATCGGCACTGGGCTCGCCCGCCCACGCCGCTCCATGAGCGGACAGCAGCGACGCGAAATGGAACGCCTCCTGACGTGGTTCCCCGACGGTGCACGCCGGGCCCCGCAGCCGGTGGCAGACGATGGAATCAACTTCGGCCTCCTGGGTTACCAGCAGCCCCATGGTTGGTCGCGAAACGTCGGCGACTACATCCAGACCCTGGCTTCGGTGGGGCACGTGCTCCGCTACGACAACCTGGAGTTCCGCGGCGATGGCGACCTCGTCGACTTCCTCGGCAGGCTGCGCGACGACGTCAAGACGGAGCGCAAGCTCCCGGGCACCGGTGCCAAGGTCAACCTGGTGGAGGTCTATCGCGACGCCAGTACGCTCCAGGACATCCCACCGTCCACCTGGGCGCTGGCGTTCGGATGGTTCATGCATCCAATGTTCGGGCAGGGCGCGAATTTCCCGTTCCACGAGAATCTCCGCCCCCTATTCGTCTCGTTCCACGTCAACAAGCCCTCGATGCTCACGACCGAGGCCACTGGCTACCTGCGCAAGTACGGACCTATCGGTTGCCGTGACTGGCAGACCGTGGCACTGCTGCGCGCGGCCGATGTGCCCGCCTTCTTCTCCGGGTGCCTGACAACGACAGTCGATACCGTGTTCCGTCGCGATGGAGCGGATACGCGAACCGGGACGGTCTACGTGGATTCGCCCGTGACCGGCGAGGGCACGGTGCTCGAACAGACCCAGCCGGACATGCTGAAGTTGTCCTTCGCGGAAAAGCTGGAGACCGCACACCAGTGGGTACGCCGGTACCACGAGGACTACAAGCACATCGTGACCTCCCGGCTGCACTGCTTCCTGCCTTCGCGTTCCGTGGGCTGCGAGGTGCAGTTCCTGCCGAAGAACAGGTCCGATGTTCGTTTCGGTGGTCTGATCGACACCGACGACGCGGCGTTCAATGCGATCCGCGATGGCATCCTCGACAAGCTGGCAACGGTGTTGCCGCTGGTGTTCTCCGGACGCGATGAGACCGAGGTCTACGCTGCCTGGGCTGAGGCCTGTGCTCCGGCCATGGCCGAGGCCGATGCCTTCCTCGCGCAACGCCCCGGGCGCGCCGTCGACGCGTCAATCCTCGATCAAGTGGATGAGGCCTCCGCTGAACTGCGTTCGGGACAACGTCGGGATGCGGTTCAAGTGGTCATCGACCTGGCACCAGCCGAGCGTCCCCACCTGGACAAGCTGCTTGCCTCCGTGGCTGCGGCTACCGCTGGCCCGGTCGATGTCTGGATCGTCGCCCTAGACGCAGGCGATTGGAGGCCCTCACTTCCGGAGGACTCCCACCTGGTCGTCCACGTCATCACCGCTGATTCGCCGGTGGCCAGATCCCTGGAACCAGTGGTTCCCGCTGTTTCCGTCCAGGCGGCCGTCCTGTCCGTCATGCCCCGTGTCCTACGCCAGGCACCGCGCGTGCTGCAGTTGAGCGGTTCTTCGATGATCCGCGGAGACCTCACCGACCTGCTGGCCAGGGATCTTGGAGATGCACCGCTGGCCTCACTGGCCGAACACCGCAAGGGCCGGACCAGCGGATTCCATCTGATGCGGGCCATTTCCCAGCGGCATCGCGATGACAACCAGCGCGCGTTGGAGTTCATCGCGGTGTCCCACGCGCAGAATGGCTTCGACTTCGCGGTCGCCGACCCCTCGGTCGCTGTCTTCGATACGGGACGATACGTCGAACTGGACCTGGCCGTGCGCATGCTGGAACTGCTGGCCAATTACACGGTGGACTATTCCGACGTCGTGAACATCACCGTGGGCGGACTGCGGCAGGATCTGGACGGGACCGACGTCTACAGTCCCTTGGCTGCCGCTGCGGAAGAGCCGCGCATCGTCAGCTGGCGCCACACGCAGAAGCCGTGGAACAACAGCCACGTGCCCTTTGCCCCGGAGTGGGCCGGCCTGTAGGACGGCCGCTGACCTACCAGCGGGCGTTTCGCGGCGCCCGCTGGCAGGTTGGGCACGTGTACGAGGAGCGCCCCATGAACGGATCGCGTCGGATTAGTGAGGCCACTCCCCCGGTCAAGCACCGACGACACGGCTGCCCGTTCCGGCCATAGGCGTTCAGTGACCGCGAAAAGTATCCCGAGGCACCATTGACGTTGACGTAGAGCTTGTCGAAACTCGTGCCGCCGGCCTCCAGCGCGCGGGCCATGATGGAGCGCAGCGCTTCTACGAGTCGGATGCTATCTGGCCGTCGCATGGTGTCCGTGGGACGCGCATAGTGCATCCTCGCCTCCCATAGCGCCTCGTCGGCATAGATGTTCCCGACGCCCGACACGAGATTCTGGTCGAGAATGGCCCGCTTGATATTGGTCCGGCGTGCCCGCAGGCACCGATGGAAGAGCTCGACGTCGAATACCGGATCGAGCACGTCGCGGGCTATATGCGCCGCGGCCACCGGCATGAGGGCTTGCGCCGAACCGAGGCCCCCTGGGCCCCCGTCGCCGGTGGGCACCATCGGCGACAGGAACATGCCCCCGAAGATCCGCTGGTCGATGAAACGAAGTTGGCCCGGCTTTCCGGCGCTGGCCTCCAGCTCGAGAACCACTTTCAGGTGCTTCTCGTCGGCCGCGTCAGCCTCCTCGACCAGGAGCTGGCCGCTCATGCCCAAGTGGGCGACCAGCGCCGTGCTGACAGGGAGCCCGCGGAGCGGCATCCACAGGAATTTTCCCCGGCGTACCGTTTCGACGATCGAGGTTCCGGCCAGCGTTGCCGAGAAGTCCTCGGCTCCGCCCGTATGGCGCCGGACGGAACGCGTGTCGTGGACGCGTACGCCCTCGACGCCGCGTCCGGCGACCCAGGACTCGAGGCCTCGACGGACGACCTCGACTTCCGGAAGTTCGGGCATGTCCTACCGGCTCGCTACCGGCCCCACGGGGCCCACTGCCTCTGCGGGAACAAGGGCCCGGTAGGAGACGGCAGCGGCTTCCTGCTCAGCTTCCTTCTTGGACGGGCCGGTACCTGTGCCGTACGGGGTTTTCCCGATATTCAATGTCGCCTCGAAGACGCGGGCATGGTCCGGACCCGAGCCCACGATGACGTACTCGATGGCACCAAGTTTCCGGGAAGCCGCAATTTCCTGGATGGCAGTCTTCCAATCGGTGCCGGCACCGAGCTGTTCGACGTCGACGAGCAGAGGGCCGACCAATCGCATGACGAGTGCGCCGGCGGCGTCTGGCCCCTCACTGAGGAATGTGGCACCAATGAGTGCTTCCATCGTGTCGGCTAGAATCGACGACTTGTCGGCGCCATGGGTGAGCTGTTCGCCCTGGCCCAGCAGGATGTGCTGGCCTACTTCCAGGCTGCGGGCGATGCCGGCGAGGGCCCTGGTGCTGACCACGGCGGAACGCCGCTTGGCCAGATCGCCTTCGGGCAGGTCCGGGTAGGTCCGGTACAAGTGGTCGGTTACGGCATAGCCCAAGACCGAATCGCCGAGGAATTCCAGGCGTTCATTGGTGGGCAGTCCACCGTGCTCATAGGCGTATGAGCGGTGCGTGAGGGCAAGACGAAGCGTCTCGGGGTCAATGGAGACCCCGAGACGCTTCAAAAGCTCTTCTGTTGAAGGCATCAAACGTGGTTAAGCGTCTGCTACCTTGCGCCCCTTGTATTCAAGGAACAGCTCGGTGCCGGCGGAGTCGGTCACGACCTTGGCCTGGTGCGGCAGGCTGTAGGTCACGCGGCCGTTCTCAACGGTCTTGACCAGGTTAGGCGCAGTTGCCTTCCACTGGGACCGACGGGCGCGGGTATTCGAGCGGGACATCTTCCGCTTGGGAACAGCCACGGCTAACTCTCTTCTCTCTCGACTGAATCTGTACTCGATGCCGCAGGGTCTGCGACGGTGCCGGTCAACCCGGTTAGGGCTGCCCAGCGGGGATCTAGGATCTCATGGTGGTGACCAGGTTCGTCCGCAAGGCGGATACCACATTCGACGCAAAGGCCTTCGCAGTTCTCCCTGCACACCGGTTGGAACGGCAGCGCGGTCACCACTGCGTTCCGGAGCACCGGCTCCAGGTCGATGTAATCATCGATGATCTGGTGCTGGTCGGTATCCTCCTCCTCGGGCAACTCATTGCCCTCAAAGAAGAACAGCTCCTGTATGTCGGACTCGAGGTCGTACGCGATGGGCTCCAGGCACCGGCCACATTCCCCGGAAACTTCCGAGAATGCCGTCCCGGAAACCAAGATTCCCTCGTGTACGGCCTCGAATCGAAGATCCAGATCTATATTCGATCCCTCTTCGATTCCGATCAGTGCCGCCCCCATTTCACGCGGAGCGGGCACGGTCCGTTCAAGAGTCTTCATGGAACCGGGGGGACCCCCGAATTCCCTGGCCGAAAAGACCAACGGCGAGCTGCGATCTAATCCGTGTGACGACGGAAGATCTGAACGCTTTTCGCTAATGAGTACTCCTGTAGAACAAAGACCGACATTACATCATAGCCCGATGACCGCGTCGCACCCAAACTGACGGCGCGACTCCGAGCACTTCTTGCCACCCCTCAGGATGAGGAGTCCTCCACGCCCAACACACGGTCCACGACACGGCGGGCCGCCTGCCCGTCGTCCAGTGGTGCGAACCGCCGCACGAAGCCCTCGTATCGTCCGTCGTCTTGCCTGTCTCCGAGCAATGCCCCTCGGAGTGCATCGAAGAGCCCCTCCTGGGTTTCGACGACCGGCCCTGGGACTTCCTCCAGGTAGTCCAGATAGAAGCCGCGCAAGGTATCGCGGTACAGGTCGAGATCGTAGGCGTAAAACACGATCGGGCGGCCCAGCGTGGCGAAGTCGAAGAAGACGGACGAATAATCAGTGACCAGCGCATCGCTGGCCAGGTAGAGTTCCTGGATTTCCGGGTACCGCGAGGCATCGATGATGCGACCGCTTAGTTCCTCGGGAATATCGATGGCGTTGGCGATCAACACGTGCATGCGCAGCAGCAGGACCGTGTCATGTCCAAACTCCCTGTCGAAGTCCTCGAGATCGAACGGGAGCTCGAAGGTGAACTTGCCGCGGCCGGTCGACGCGTTGTCCCGGAACGTGGGCGCATAGAGGACGACCTTCGCAGTGGGGTGGATTCCCAGGCGGCCGCGAATGGTCGACGTCCGCTCCTGGAGGTCGGTGCCGAAGAAGACGTCGTTACGGGGGTACCCCTCCTCGACCACTTCGCCGTCGTAGGCAAAGGCACTACGCATCACCTCGGTGGCGTAGGGGCTCGGCGACAACAAGTGGGTCCATTGGGAAATCGCCCGGTCCACGCGCGTCAGGTAGCCCTCATCCCGGCCATGGATCTCATCGAGGTCGTGCAGCATGTGCTTCAACGGCGTTCCGTGCCAGGTCTGCAGGTAGGTCGCGTTGCGCCGTCGGGTCATATAGAAGGGCAGGTTCTGGTTGGTGATCCAGTAGTTGGCCCGCGCCAAATACCAGAAATACGACGGCGACAACCGCTTGACGATCCGGGTCCCTTGATCCGGGAATTCTTGCCTTCCGGAGTAGATCCACACCTTGGGCCGGGTGTCTCCGCGCCGGAGGAGCTCCTCATAGAGGTAGCGCGGGGAATCAGCGTATTGTTTTCCCAATCCTGATTCGAAGACCATCAGGCCGCGCTGCATGGGGAATCGTTGGACGATCCGCTGCATGGCCTTCATTGCCGGGAAATAGTACCGGTTGCGCCGTAGACGGTTTTCCACGCGGTCGACGAGCTCCGAAGAGGCGACCGCCGAGAGGGGGCCCTGGCGAGTGTGCGCCGACTGCACCGCCTCGAATACGCGAGCACAATTGTCCCGGTCCCGATGATCGAGGAACTTCTGGGCTCGGCGGCGGGACTCATCGGTCATGGTCAGGCCACGGCTCAACGACGACCTGAGTTGTTCGAACAAGCGCGGGACGGTCGAGCTGATTTCCCCGGGTAATTCACGGTCCAGGTCCAGATGGGATCCGTTCCGGCCCAGGAACCGAATTCGGTCGAACTGCAGGTAGAAGACGGGACGCCCCAGGAAACTGAAATCGAATCCCACGCTGGAATAGTCGGTGACCATGGCCGCGCTCTGTTTCATGAGCTGCTGGACGTCGATCTCACCTTGCGCCACGATCCGTGCCGGAGCGTCTTCGAAGTGGCTGCGAAAACGTTGCATGTTGGGATGAAGGCAAAAGACGACCTCGAACCCGTGGGCGTCGACCAGTTCGGCGAGCTCTGGGCTGTGCAGAAAGCTGCTCCACGTCTGGAAGTATTCCGACCCGGCAAACATCTCGTCGTCCTGCAACCAGTCCCGCCAGGTGGGGATGACCAGCAGCTGGCGGGGCAGTAGCGGCACGTCGTCGGCGAAGAGCGCGTCGTAGCGGGGTAGCCCGGTCACTGCCGTCTCCTCGGGGTCATACCCGAAATCGCGCACGATGTATTGCTGTTCTCGCGTCGACGACACCAGGAATAGATCCGTGGAGAAGCCGGCGGAACGCTTGCCGTAGTTGGGAACCATCCACTTGGTTCCCATGACCCCGTGTTGTAGGAATACCCGTGCGCCGTGGGCTTTGCGGGTGAAATCGGGGTGGCGGGTAGGGAAGAGGTATTCCGCATGATGCGTGCCGATGAACTTGTCTGCCTGCAGGGCCACCATGAAGTGCTCGCGGCTGCCCCAGTCCAGCACGTGGTCCAGTCCGTTCAGGTTTTGGATCTCTGGTGAGCTCTTGTCGATGACGTAGTAGGCGTCGATTTCCGGGTGTTCGCGACGCAGGTACCTGAAGAAGTGGAGACCGTTGTCCTGGGCCTTGTACGGGAGTTCGCCCACCAGCCAGATGGGGCGCCGTCGCCCTCGCCCGGCGCGGTCGATCGCCGGCTTGAAATCCCCCAGAACCCGGAAAGCCTCCGTATCGACAACTTCCAAAATGAGGGAGGTTGCCTTGGCCTTGAAGGTGAAGTAAGGGTTGACGACGAGGGTCTGGTCACCGCGCACAACCGTTCCGGCCCGCGTGGTGGTGCGGACGGCGTAGGGAGTGCGATTCACCCGGACGCGGTGGGATTCGGTGCCGCCCTCCAACACGAATTCCCACAGCAGATCGTAGTTGTCAGCACTATTGACGCCGGACCAGTCTGCGGCGCCGAAGTCCAGTTCAGCGGAAAATGCGTAGTGACCGCGCCCGAAGTCGGCGGCCGTCTTTTCAACGTCCAGGACGAAATCGGCGCCGCCTACGAAGGTCTGATGGTCCCGCCTGCCCACCACCAACAGTCGCGCCCGGCTGATCCTGCTGTGGCGTGTCCGTGCCACACCCTGGAGGCGTAGCCGGCCTTCGGAAGCGGTCACCACGTGGGACACGGTTTGGATGGACGGCTTGAGTGCCCGGTTCATCGCCAGGGCTGCGTATCCCTTGCGGTTGACATAGGGATGGATGGATCCATCGGGCCCCTCGATGCCTTTCAACGTTTCCCAGTGGGTATCTCGGTAACGACCGACGCCGCGGTGATAGGAAACAACGGTCGAGGGATCAAGGGCTGCTTCGTTGAGCAGCGACCGGAGCTCCCGCCCAGTGAGCAGACCCTCCTGTCCGGGAATGCAGACCCGGGAGGAGCCCGGGGGAACGGCTTCGGCAGCGGCGTTGAATTTCCAGTAGACATTGGCGATCCCACTGACCAGCAAGCCGCCGTGGTCTGCCGTGTCGAGAACGGATTCCGGCAGCTTGTTCCCTTCGGCATCCTCCAGCATTGGGACGAGCTCTGATTCGGCAGCCGGTTTCGCAATATCGGAGTCCCGCGCCTTGGCGTCTTCGATGTCTTCCCGGTCTGGCCACTCCGTGGTGTTCCAACCACGCAAGACATGCCTCAGGTCGATGTCACCGACATAGTGCCGATCGCCGGTTGTGGGCCGCTCGCTGACACGTACTGCTGACTCAGAAAGCAGCTCATGGCCAGCCCAAACGACGAGGTGGCTGGGTGCCGGCCCGTCGCTGAAGGATGCGGATATTTCCAGGCGCGTGCCATTTTGTCCATAGCGAATCTGCTCGAACGCCGCTACCGGCCTGACGCGCTTTCTCGCCGACTTCACCCGTGAGGCCAGGGCGCGCGCCCTCTGAAAGGAGAAGGCTCCGATGTCCACGGCGTTATTCACTCGGATCCTCGTTTCCTGCTGTCGTTGCTCGTTTTCGAACGTCAAATTCTTCGGATTGGGTGAAGCTACTGATCATTTTTTGGCCGCAGTTTCGAGTTCCTTACCCAGTGGTCCGGCCAACGTCCGACCATACGTGGCCGTGATGTGCGATCCATCGAAGTAGGTCACGACTCCCCCGATGACGGCGGGGCATTTTCCGTCGATGCAGAAATACTTTTCCATGTTCACGACACTGACGTTCGGGGAATTCAATGCCTTGGCGGCCGTGGCCAGCGGATCCATCCACTCCCATGACTGGGGCGTACCCGAGCAGGCGGCGTAATTGTTGGTGTGCTCGGCGAGGCAGTCGGGGATATTGGAAATCACATTGCCCGGATAGGGAACATCACGGATAACGGTGACGGGTGTGCCGCCTGCCGTCCATTTTTTCAGGTAGGAGCTGTACCCCTGCACGGCCGGCTCCTCCGTCGTCGACCATGACGTGCCCTCGATAGGTACCGACTGACGTTCGGAGGTGATGATCCGGTCGAATTGGCCGTGGGCTGTTTGGTCCAGCACCCACTGGCCGTACTGGTAGCAGGCCTCGGACTTGGCGGTGGTATCGAATTTCTGGCGAGCGTCGGAGGGGTTGCAGCGCGAAACGAGGAATGTCGTGATCGTCCACCCCTTCTCCTTGGCGATCTTCTGCAGTGCGGGCAACCAGTGGCCGGCATGGGAGTTGCCCACGAGCGCGACACGCGTCGGACCGTCTCCGTAGGTGCACGTGGGGCGTTCGGTGAACGGCTGATTCGACCAGCAACCATCAGCGTAGGCCGCGGACTTATCGTCCTTGGCCAAGGCCGGCTCCGGGACCATGGGGCCAGCGTTGTCCTGCGGGCATTCCTCGAACCCACGGATCGCCGCGCGCGCACCGAAGCACGGGCCTGCATTGGCTTCTGCCGAGGCGGCATTGTCGGCGGCCGTGCTGATCCTGACGTTGCTTTCCCAGACGATTCCCCCACCGACCAGCAGCAGGACGACCATGCCGGCCGCCGCAAAACGGTACGTCCCGCCAACCCGCTTCAGCACGCGGGTAAAGCGGAACCGATCTTCCACGAAGGTCTTCGTCAGACCTGCCAGGACGAGGGTCAGGATGACAATCGCAGCCTTGTCGAGGGGGCCCAAGGATCCGCTCACCAGCGGTAGGAGGGCGATCATTGGCCAGTGCCAGAGGTAGACCGAATATGAAATATCCCCTAGATACTGCACCGGGCGAAATCCCAGGAGCGGTGCCGGGGACCAACGTCCTTCGGGTTTTGCCCACAGGATCAGCGCGGTCGCGCCAACCGGCAAGAGGGCCTGGTAACTGGGGAACGGTGTCTCCCCGGTAAAGGACAGGCCCGTCAATACGATGCCGGCGATACCTGCCCACGAGGCAATGGCCCGGACGCGGATCCGGCCCCAGAATCCCGTGGGTGCCGCAATCACCGCGGCCAGTCCGCCGAGAGCCAGTTCCCACATGCGCGTGGGCGTTACGAAGTAGGCGGGGCCCGGATTGGTTGCCGTGAAGTACACGGAGAAGACCAGAGAAACGACCACGACGGCGAGGATCGCCCACCGGACGATCTTCCTCAGGTCGGTGGCGCGGCGAACGGCGATCCATGCCGCAACGCCGATGATGATGGGCCACAACAGGTAGAACTGTTCCTCGACCGAGAGCGACCAGAAATGCTGGACCGGTGATGCAGCGTCATCCGCCGCCAGGTAGTCGACGCTGGTGGCGGCCAGGACCCAGTTCTGCACATAGAAGGCAGCGGAAACGATTTGCCATCCGGCGTCCTTCCACTGCGTCTCGGGAGCCAGGAACCTGACAGCCGCGGCCGTCACGGCAAGTACCACGAACGCTGCAGGAAGAAGCCGGCGAATTCTGCGCGCCCAGAAGGCCGCGAAATCGGCGCCGGTCCGCGGAGGCGCCTTCATCAGGTGGGAGGTGATGAGGAAGCCCGAAATGACGAAGAAGACATCCACCCCGGCGAATCCACCCGTCAGGCCATGCGGCCACAGGTGGTAGATCACCACCAAGGATACTGCGAGGGCGCGAAGTCCTTGGATATCGGGACGGAAGCCGCTGGTTTTGGGCTGGTCGATGACCGGTTGCTGGTTCTTCGTGCTTGGCGTGCTCGTGGCCACTAGTGCTGACCTTCTATCCCAGTCGACTGGCTCTTGACGGATGGTGGTGACTCGGGCCCGCGTTCGTGGGTGGCCGGCACCGGGAAGGCCCGTGGTAGGAAGTGCGCCAGCATTCTCGCGGTTTCCCCAGAGCGGCCTCTCTTGTTCCCGGCTTGGACCTCATTGAGGCAGAAGGCCTTCGGCAATCCTCTGCGCAGCATCCTCAGCAGCCTGAGTTGCGCGTCGCGGTGTGAGATGTCGGTGTAGGCGTAACCGATCTCGGAGGGCACCGCAGTACCCAGACCCAATCCATAATAGTGCGCCAACGAGGAGGGGATGGACACGTCGGTTGGGCTGCGGAATCGTGCGGCTGCGGTCCTGGCGACTGCCTCGGGGTTATCGGCGGCGATCAGTTCAAGCGTCGACCGGCGTTGGGCGTGAGGGGCGTGCTTGAATTTCCGCGATACCGTCCGGCCAAACCGCGCCTCGATGATGCTGCGGTTGTTCTTGGCTGCGATGTCGATGGGGAGTTCCTGCTCGCCCTCGCGGCGGATGGGCTGTTGCGAGAGGAAGAAGCGCGGCTGCCCAGCAGGGGTGAAGAAATCCCCGGGGCTGGCGGATTGGCCGAGAAACACGTCGTCGTTCATGTAGATGAAATGTTCGGCCAACCCGGGAATCCTATGGAGTTGGGCTTCGATGGCATGCGAGTTGAAAGTCGGAAGATTCGCTGGGTCTTCGAAGATCTGATCATGCCCGATCACCTGAATCCTGTCGTCTGCGGTATCGAGCCACGCGGGCAGGTGACCGGCGGTGACGATGAAGATCCTGCGGACCCATGGCGCAAAGTACTCGATGGAGCGTAGTGAGTACCGCAGTTCATCGTGGGTCGCAAAGCGTCCATCATCGTTAGAGGTGCGGATCAGGGGACCGCTCTCCAGCGCCTCGGCCTCCCGCCGTTGGCTCTTCCAACCGGGGTCCGTACCGTCGACCCAGGTATAAACGAGGTCCACGTCGAACGAAACCTCCAACACGTCGTGCAATCGAGGGGTTGCGTCCTGTTCCGGAATGTGCAGGACCGCCGCCAGGGCCCGATCGATGGCGTAGTCACCGGTCGTGTGCGCGCTGAGGCTGAAGGAATAACCGCCGGTTGAAGGGCGACTCGCCAGGAGCACCTCCAACGTTGACTCCTTGAGTGCATGGTGGACCTCGTCCACGGTGATCGACGCTTGATCGAGCATGTGGACTTCGATGCCGTCCTGGACCGTTGTCCAATAGGCAAAGGAGGAATCTGCCAGGAACTGCCGGAGGACCAAACCATTATGGTGCCGAAAATCCCGGGCCCCCGTCAGGGGTTCCGGAGGGTTCGGCTTCCGGACGGGCCGACGGGTTTTCGTCAGGAGGGGCGCGGCACCGCGCAACAATTGTGGCGGCACCTTTGCCGCGACCGCACTGCGCCAGCTCCGCATGTGGTTCCTTCCTGAATCAACTCGTGTGTACACTCCTGCCCCCGGTTCAGCAGACCAGATTAGCAGGGCAAGCATGGCGAACACCTAAGCTGGGTCTCATGTCTGCGTTCGAACGACTCCCCCGTATCGCCCATGCAGTATTCCAGCGGCTCGCCGTTGCCCTCAAGACACCCCGCGCCAGACGTACCCTAGCGGCGGGTGTCCCGGATGCCGGTACACGGGTACCGTTTGTCGTGTATTTCGCCGATGTTCCCTCGAGCGCCTACCAACTCCGGCAGTGGCTCCCGCCCTTGGAGGCGCTGGATGCGGCGGACGGGCCCGTCGCCCTGCTGGTCCGGAATCCGGAGGTTGCCCTGGCGTTGTCGTCCCAGACACGGCTTGCCGTGGTCTTTGCCACGGATTCTGCAACCATTGAGCAATTCGTTTCCTCCCATGACGTGCACCTGGTGTTCTACGTGAATAACAGCCAAAGCAATTTCACGACACTGCGCATCAATGGGCCCGTCCACGTGCACTTGAGCCATGGAGAGAGCGAGAAGAGCTCCATGTACTCCAACCAACTCAAGGCCTATGACTATGCATTCGTCGCCGGCGACGCCTCTGCGGAGCGGATTCTGGCGAACGTCCGGGGGATCGACCCGACGCACCTGGTCCGCGTTGGCCGACCGCAACTGGCCCTTCCGGAGTCGACCGATCTTCGTCCCCCCGCGGCCGATACGCGTCACACGGTGCTCTACGCCCCCACGTGGGAGGGCGATGGCCCCCGTATGGCCTACGGATCGCTGGTCACCCATGGTGAGCAGCTGGTGGAGTCACTACTCGCCGATCCACGCGTGCGGCTGGTGTTCCGCCCGCACCCGAAGTCCGGGTCCCATTCGTCGCAGTACGGGCTGGCCCTCGCTCGCATCAAGCGCCGGCTGGCCACCACCGCATCGCGTGCCGCCGGCCACGAACTCGACCGTCGAATCAACGCCGTGGAGAGTATTTCCCGAGCCGACGTCGTCGTTGCCGACGTGTCCGCCATGGCAATGGATGCGCTGGGCCTCGACAGGCCCCTGGTCCTGTGCACCCGAGCGGGACTGGAGACCGGGCCCTTGGCATCCCATGTGGCGACCTGGGCGGAGGAGACTCCGGCCGATGCAGCGGAACGGCTGGTCGAACTCGCCGGCAACCCGGTCTCCGAGGACCAAGCCCGTTACCGCAAGCACGTCTTTGCCACTGGTACTCCTGCGGAAGCCGTTTCGCTCTTCGTCGAAGCGGCAGTCCGGGCCGCCCAACGTGGCGTCGGCGGAACCAGCTAGACGACGAGAGAGATCTAGGCTAACCCACGGTCTGCACCATGTTCCGGTGGGCAGCCCAAGCGAGTTCGCGCCCGGTCTCGGCTGCGCGGCTCTTCAGCCGGGAGGACGTAGATTGTGCGAAGGCCGTCGGAATCTGCTCCAGCGCGACGGCGTGGGGCATGGCGTCATCCCACGTGGCAGCGTAGACGGCGGTCTTCTCGCGAAGGTCGGCAGTTTTCCAGCTCTTGGACAGGCTCACCCGGGGTAGCCCGTAGGAACCGGCGATGATCCGGCCATGCAGGGAAGTGCCGATCCATCCCTGCGATTGGCGGATGGACCGCGCCAAATCCAGCGGATCCCGTGACGCGGAAATCGTGACCTTCACCTGCGGAGATCGCCGCGTGCAGGCATCGCGGATCTCCTCGTAGCGCGCCAACGAGTCGTGCCCGCTGGCGAGTCCCGCTACGAAGAGATGGATCCCCAGCCCCGTCCGACCCGCGATGGCGACCAGCTGGCCCGCGATGGCGTCGGCCCCCGCGGACCGGACGTAGCTGCTGGCTGCATGGAAGCAGACGTAGGGCTCCGAAGCGACGTCATCGGATGGCAGCACGACGCTGATACTGTGCACCATATCCGGCCCGAGCGTGTGCTCGATGCCGTGTTCGGCCAATAGAGCGCTTGAAGCGCGGTCGCGGACCGTGATGGTTTCGGCCGCCGCGATCTTCCCGATGACCCGGTCCCGTTCCTCTGGTTTGAGCCGGTTCACGGCGGAGATGCCGACCGAATTCAGGACTTGGCGGGCGCCGGCGTTGAGGCCGAAGTCCCGCAAGGTCGGCACGTAGGCCAGATCTGTGTCGATGTCAGAACTCAGCGAGCGTCGGATCGCGCTGCGGCCGGCGGCATCGCATGCCTGGTAGACGGAGAGCATCCCGGGGCTCAACGAATAGTTGTACGCCGCCCCGAGGCTGACGCTGCCGATCTCCCCGCCGACGGTCCAGACCGTGTCATACGCGTGGGTCTTGAGCAACGGGCCATAGGCGGGGATGTAGCGGCCGAAGACGGCGCTCATGTCCGCGGCCATGGGCGCAGCCGCTGTCACGCGGTCGGTGGGCAGGTAGCGTTCGGTCATCAACAGGAACAGCAGGTCCCCGAAGTTGTCGCGTTCGTAGGCTCCGACCAACAGGACGTCCCGGGGTGTCCGCTGCGCCGGAAGGTGTGCTGGAGTCGTCATGGTCGGCTACTTCCTTCCGCGGAGGCGTCGGGTGGCACGGCGGACAGTCCGGCGGACACGCTGACCGGTGGGGCTGGCCGCCAAAGTCCGGGCCGCGTCGAGGACATCGCGTGCCACCTGCGGCCGGCCAGCCGCTGCCGGCGACGACTCCGGGGCGGTTCCGTCTACCGGTTCGGTCTCCGGTGCGGTCATGAGGGGCGCACTACGACGCCCGTTGAAGACCGCGCGGCTCCCCCGCACCTCACCCGGAGCCCCCTTGAGGCGGAGCACCGCCGTCGTTCCCCGGCTCTCGAGGGTCGCCGGGCGATTCCCGGTGGCGGTTTCGAGGTGGCCGTCCAGCCGGGTCTGTCCGGCGATGTGCACCCGGCGAAGCGTGATATCCGTGGTCGCCGCCCGGCGGACGACATCGGCGGCATGCGGTTGGGCCGTGCCGACGACGGTCCGCACCGAGGACCCCAAATCCAGGGCCAGGTAACCGGGCTTGGTGCGGTACGCGATGGCCTGGCGTCCGTGGTGGAGGGCGGCGCCGTGGGTTACCTTCTCGACCTTCAGGCGATGCGTGGCGGTATACCCCATGTCGGGTAGCCGTGCGAAGACGTCCCACACGGCATCCGACAGGGCGGTTCCGAAAGCGGCGAATTGCGGGTCGAGCTGCGCGGTGAATTCGAATCCAACCGCCGTGGCCCCGTTCTCATCCCAGCTCGCCACGTTGCCCCGGGAGGGGACGAACCAATCGACGTTGTCGGTGCGGTCGCGGATGACCACATGGGGCGTGGTGCGTTCCAGATCGGTGACGATATCGGCGACCGCATCCGGGACGCCCTCGAGGACTTCCGCGGGAAGGTCACGACGCAGGCCACCGCCGGCGGTGTGGACGAAGCGGACGGGGACGCCCTCGCGGTCCACGAGTGTCCCATGGCCGCGGATCTCCAATGAGCCATCCCTCCACCGCACGTCGGAGGTTTGCAGGTCCAGCCGCATGCCGCGGTCCAGGGTCGACAGCGTCAACAGCGCGTCGAAGCGCCCCTGGCGCAGCAGGTGCGAGCGCAGCCGGTCGGCGGCGCTGAGCAGTGTGTCCAGCTCGGGTGGGAAGTACGGCAGCAGCTCGGTGAACTTGTGGTCCAGGCGCTGCCGATAGGTCTCGCTGTAGGTGGAATAGATCCCGGCTAGGCGTTCGAGGATGCGGCTGCGGTACCAGCGCAAAAGCAGGTGATTGCGTTTTCCGCTACCGGCCGGCAATTGCAGCAGGGGCTGGAGGGACGCCTCGAAGTCGCTCCAGTACGACTCGAACTCGAAGCCCTTCTTGTGGCTGTTGTCGTCGTAGACCATCCAGCGGTAGCACGGGTAGCTGGAGAAGATCCCGACCGCCTCGGTGGCCGCCCAGGCCTCGGCATTGAAGCTGAAGTCCTCGAGCCGGACCTTGCCCTCGGGGAAGGTGATGCGATGTTTCTCCAGGAACGCCTTGCGGTAGAGCTTGTGCGGGGTGATGCATTGGACAACGGTGGACGTCCACTCGGTCACCCGCGGGACTTCCCGTTGCCAGGCGCTCCAGCCGGGACCGCTCCAGCCTTCGACGACTTCTTTCGGGTGGACCACGTCGAGCCGGTTCGCGCGGGCAAACGCGCTCATGCGCTCCAGCGCCTCGGGAAAGAGGTAGTCGTCATGGTCGGCGTAGAAGACGTATTCGCCGCGGGCGGCCGCCGTGCCGACGTTGCGGGGTTTGCCGGGCCACCCGGAGTTCGCGATGGTGTGGACCGACATGTAGCTGCGCTGTGCGGCCAGGCGGCGCAACCGGGCCAGGGTCCCGTCACTGGAACCGTCGTCGACGAAGATGGCCTCGAACTGGTCATCCGGCAGCGACTGCGCGTCGAGGGAGGCGATGAGGCCGTCGAGCTCCGGCGGCGAGTTGTAGGCGGCGACGACGACGCTGACCTGGAGGTCGATGGCGGGCATCAGGCTCGACCTGCCGTGGTTGCGGAGTCGTCAGCCCAGCGGTGGTAGATCCGGCTTCCCGGCCGGGAGGTCAGGGATTCGTGGTGCTCCGGTTGCGCCCCGATGGCCGCGTAGAACTCCTCGATGGCCAGCCGGTTGTAGGCCTCGGCGTCGAAGGCGGCGGCCGGGACCCGTCCGTCGAGATAGGCGATCATGCCAGCGGCCAGCTCCTCATCGCTGAAGCCGGTGATGTGGCCGGTGCCCTCCGGCAGCGCGCTGTGGACGGAGCCAAATGCGGTGCTGACCACAGGCAAACCGAGGATCTTGGCCTCGAGGATTACCATCGGTTGTCCTTCGTAGTCGCTGGACATGACGAAGCAATCCGCCTCCTTCATCAGCATGTATGGGTTGCGCTGTTGGCCGGTGAAGACCACGGCGTGTCCGATCCCGCTCGACTCCGCCAATGAGCCAAGGTCACGACGCAGCGGGCCGCTGCCGATGATCATCAAGCGGGTGTCGGGGCGTTCTGCATGGACATGGGCGAACGCCCTGATCATGCGGGCGTGGTTCTTCTCCGGCGAGAGGCGGCCGACAGTGACGAAGGTCGTGGCGTGGGCGCTGGCGGAGGGGAAGAATTGCCGCAGTGTCGCCTGACGTTGAGCCAGTCTGCCGATGTCCTGCGGATCGTAGGTCCTGGAGAGTTCGAGCAGGGCGTCGTGTAGGTTGGGCGCCGTGATGGACACGGGGTCGACGGCGCTGGGGGCGTAGTCCGTCGCATCGAGCCTGCCCATGCGCAGGACTTTGGCGGCATTGCAGGTGTTGACGGCAGCCGTGAATTTCTCTGGTTCGGCCAGGGCCGCGAGGTGCTTGCGGTTAACGAGGTTCAGTTCCGGTGAAACGGACACGAGACGGTCGAAATCCTTGTAGGTGGAGAAAACCCCCGTCAAGTGCTTCTTCAGGGATTTGGCGCCCCCCACCTCGCGTTCCGCATCCGCAGCCAGGTCGTTGTGCAGCCAAATGGTGTGCTGTTTGGCGCGCCCGCGCAGCAGGATGAAATCCCAGAAGGGGCCGTAACCGCTGAAGTCGACGATGTAGTCGAATTCGGCATCACCGAAACACCGCCGCCATTCGCGGTCCCACACCGTGTCCGGTGTACCTCGGTAGTCCCCGTCCCCCAAGCCCGTCGCCAGCATCCCCCGGCACTTCCGGCGACCGAGGAGCCCGGTGGTGTGCCCGCCCTGCCGGGGCAGCAGCCGGACGTTGGGGTTGATGGCCGCTGCATTCGTCTTCTTGTCCGCCTGCCGTGAATAGGAGTAGAAGGCAGTCACGTCGAAGCGGTCGTAGTCAATGTTGTCCAGGAGGTTCAGCACCGAGGTCGTGATGCCGTTGGAAGCCATCCCGCCGAGGTAGATGAGGATCGACTCGCGGCCATCCCGATGGTCGGTCCGAACCCCGGTGCTATCGGTATTGCCACGGAAGGCCACATCGATCAGCCGGTCCGTCGCTGCCCCGTCCTCATCGCCGCAGTACCGTATGCGCGCCGTCTCATAGGCCTGCGACAGGACGGGCCAGTCGGTGAAGGCGCCGGTGGCCTCCATGTTCTCCACGAGGCGCGCGATGGTTTCGGCGCTGGGCCCCGGCAGTCCCTCGGGCGGGGTGTAGCTCCCCCGGTCCCGTTCGTAGTCAACCGCGTCCGGCGCGAAGAAAAAGACCGGCCGGCCGGTCGCCAGGAAGTCCACGTAGATACTCGAGTAGTCGGTCACCAGGATGTCGGTGAGGCCCAACATCACGTTCGTCGGGACGCCGTTCGGCACGAGGTACTCGGTGATGCCCGGCAAGTCTCGCGCCGCGCGGTAAACGACCTGGTGGACCTTGAGCAGGACCCGGAATTGCGTCGTATCGATCCGCGACTCCAGTTCCCGCACCTGCTGCAGCAGCTGTTCCGCATCGTTGGCCGGCGAGTAGAAGGAGGCACCCTTCCAGGTGGGTGCAATCAGGATGATTCGGCGATCATCGAGGGTGACCCCGGAAGCGGCGAGGTCCGTGCGCGCCTGCTCCCGAGATGCGTCGTCGGGCCGCTGCCGGTCGATGCGCGGGTATCCTGCGGTGATGAGCGTGCCGCGGTAGATATTGCCCATTTTGTAGGCGCGGAGGTACATGTCGGCCATCGCCTCGTTCGCGGCCACCAGGTAGTCGGCCTGCAGGAAGTTTCGCACGATGTTCCGGGTGTCGGGGCCACCGCCCTCGACGTCGTAGCCCATCGTCTTCAGGGGCGTACCGTGCCAGGTGTTGATGTACTTCTGCCCGGCCCGCTTGACGAACTGCCAGGGGAACGTCGCGTTGTTGACGAGGTATTCGGAGCTGGCCAGGGCCGCAAAGTAGGCGGCCGACTGGTACTCGACGAATTTGACGTTGCCGAGGCGGCGATACCGGCTGATCACCATGGAATGGGACTCGAGGTCGGCCAGCACCCAGATGTGGGTCATTGACGCGAACTCGGGGAGCTCGAGCAGCCGGTGGAACAGGGCCTCGGGATTGCAGAGCATCCCGTTGCCCGAAAACGACTCGTAGAGCACCGTCCCGCGCCGCAGCGGCTGGGTCATCGCCGCCGAATGGATCTCGGCCCGGACGGCTTTCCGAGCCCGTTCCGCGAACTTCCTGGTCTGGCTAGCCAGCTCCATGCATGCACTCCCGCAGTGGTGCCCCCCGCCGCGCGGAAGGCAGCTTTTAGCTCAGTTCCTTGACGATCTGACTGAGGCTGTCCAAGGTCTTCTTCAGTTCCGCGACGTGGCGTTCGTCGAAGGCGCTGAGGATGCGTTTCATCTCCGTGGTAGAAATGCCGCTGGTGCGCGGCAGGTAGACGACCTCGACCCGGTCTTCGAGGTCGTCGAACTTGCCCCGCCAGTCATCACCGATCCCGAAGACATCGACGTCGTATTTGTCGATGTCCAAGCGCTTCTGTTCCCAGTTGTCTTCCGGGATGGCCTCGTCGACATACCGGATGGACCGGACGATCTCGATCCGCTGGTCGAAGGGGACGATCGGCTTCTTGCCCTTGATGGCGTTGAATCCATCGGTGGAGACACCGACGATCAGGTGGTCGCCCTTCTCCTTCAACCGCTTCAGGATATTCAGATGCCCGATGTGGAAAAGGTCGAAGGTCCCGTAGGTGAGTACGGTTTTGGTCATGGTCCAACCTGTCGTCGGGTACGGGGGTCCATCATTACTCTAGACGAGAAGCGATCGGCGTTCACCCACCGTTCGGGCCGTGTTCCCGCAGGACGGCAGGTCAGATGACGGGCGGCCGGCCCGCCAACGTCATCCGCAAATGGGTGCGCCAGCTGAGCTTCGGACGCGGTTGCTGGTACCAGGGCGAGGTCCGGTAGCCGGAGACCAGCCCGGCCAGGTGCTGGCGCAGGCCATTGCGGTCCCTGCGGAGCCGGACGATGTTGATCAGCGTCCAGGATCCGACGTAGGCCCAGCTGAAGGGCCAGCGCAGGTTCCGGCGGGCCAGCCATACACGGTTCCGGGCGTTGAGCCGGTAGAACTCACCGTGGCGGCGGGGATCGACAACCGGGTGACAGACCCGCAGATCCCCCGCATACCAGACCCGATGGCCGGTATCCCAGACCCGCCACGCCAGCTCGATGCCCTCGTGCGCATACCAGAATCCCCCGGCCCATCCGCGGGTGGCCTCGAAGATCTCCCGGGGCAGCAGCAGGCAGGTCTCCCCCACGTGGAAGATGTTGCTCGAGTCCCGGGCGGTGCGCTTGTTCAACCGCGGGATCCAGCGCCGCGGCGATTCGAGGTCCTCGGGGTCGGCGATGCGCGGCATCAGCATCCCCATGTCAGGGTACTTGCGGAACCGGGCGACCGCCTCGGACAGGAAGTCGGTATCCGGCAGCCAGGAATCGTCGTCCAGGAAGAGGATGAACTCGCCGCGGACGTGTGGCACCCCTGCGTTGCGTCCGGCAGGGATCCCGAGGTTCTCCTCCAGGTGGACCGGCGTGAATCCGTCCGGCAGGCCGCCGGGCATGCTGGCCGGGTCCCAGCCATTGCCGACCACGGCGACGTCGATGTCGACGCCCAGCTGGAACTCCAGGGAAGCGAAGGCACGCCGGAGTTCCTGTGGCCGGTCCCCCATGGTGAGGATGACGACGCCAATGGTCGCTGGTGTGCTCGTGGTGCCGCGGGGGGCCAAGGCTGCCTCCTAGGCGCTGAGTCGGGATGAGGCCATGCTGGCCACGAAGTGCCCGAGGCCAACGAAGATGGTGACCGGGAGCAGGACCCACAGCAGCCAGCTTTCGGCAGTTCCCGGTTGGCCGACGAGGGCAGAGATGATCGACGCGGCGAGGATGAGCAGGCTCAATTCCACGGCGTGCAGCAGCCGGTGGAACGGCAGGAAGCGCGCCGCGCGGCGCAGCTTGCCCAGCACGGTGGCGGAGGGGATGGCCCGAGCCTCCCCCGTATCGGGCAGCTTGCCCAGCCCGGCCATGCCGCGGGCTGCATGGACCATGAGGCTCAGCGACCGGTTGAGCACCAGCAGCAACGCGACCAGCGCCCCGATGAACAGGATCCGGTAGTCGAGCGCCGCGGCGTCCTGCCCGTCGGCCAGGGCGATCCGGAAGGCGAGGGCGATGGGCAGTAGGGCCTCGGTCGTGTGGTGGCCGACCATGTCGATGAAGATGCCCTTGGGACCCTGCGTTTGGCGCCACCGGGCCACTTCACCGTCGCAGCAGTCGAAGTACAACTGCAGTTGCGAGAGCACGACGGCGAGGAGCGGGCCCCAGATGCCGGGGATGAACAGCGAGGCGGACATGGCCCAACCGGAGAGGATCATCAGCCCCGTCACCCCGTTGGCCGAGATGGGGGTGCGGATCAGCAGGGCGGTGAGGTAGATCGAGATATGGCGCAGGTAGAGCTCGGCGGTCCAGTGCTCGGCGTTGCGCCGGGCGCGGACTTCCGGGGGCTGGCAGACGGTACGCAATTGCTCCAGGGTCGGCCGGTGGGGACGGGAAGCGTCCGTGCTCATTTTGTCTTCCCGTACCGTCTACGACCTGCATCAACCGTCTGGCCTGAGCCACGCAGGCGTCCACGGATGAACCCTGCGGCCCAGGGGAAGTGGATCGTTGGCAGGACCCGGGCCAGCAACAACCGCTGGGCCGGCCTCAGGTGCTCCGTGGTCACTGCGGCGTATCCGATCATCCCCAGGTAGGCCAGGGGTGCGAGGCGGATTCCGCTGAGCAGGGTTCGTTTCAGCGGTCCGGAACCCGCCAGGGGGACAAACCAGGCCAGGCTGCCAAGCGACGACGCCAAGAGGGCGGTCGGCGGCAGCAGGTGGCGGAAGGACTTCCCCTCGGGATGCCGGCGGGCTAATTCGCCGCGCCAGACGCCGGAGGCATAACTTTGCGCGGCCAACGGCCCGAAGTCCTCACGGGGGAAGTACGTGGTGCTCAGCTCGGGATCGAACCAGATCTTGTGTCCCGCCTTGCGGATACGGAGGCACAATTCCCAGTCCTGGCCGCGCCACAACGATTCGTCATAGAACCCGACCTCGTCGAAGATGGAACGCCGAAAGATCCCCAGGTAGGCGGATTCAGCCTCTCCTTCGGGCGCACCGGAGTGGTAGGCGGCACCGCCCAAACCATAGCGGGAATTGTAGGCCGCCGCGACGGCGCGCTGGAGGTCGTTTCGGCCACGCGCGGCCATCAGACCGCCGACATCCGCAGCCCCCGTGCGCAGCAGAGTGGCGACACCACGCTGCGTATAGTTCGGAGCGAGAATGCTGTGTGCGTCGACCCGGATGACGATGGGTAGACGAGTGGCCTTGATCGCCAGGTTCAGCCCGATGGGTGTCCGGGACGCCGGGTTGTGGACGAACCTGACGCGCGCATCGGCAGCCGCCAGGTCCTCGACGATGCGGGTCGTATCATCCGTACTCGGCCCCAGGGCCAACACGATCTCCTGCTCGCCGTCGTACTCCTGGCCGAGGATGCTTTCCACGGCTTCCCGGATGTAACCGGCCTCGTTGAGCACCGGCATCACATACGAGACCCCGGGACTCGTAGCGGCTTCCATCACTTGCGCCAGTCCCGATAGGCCCTGATGACCTCGGTCGGATCCCCATCCATTTCGAGTTTGCCCTGGTTGATCCACAGCGCCCGGTTGCAGGTGTCCTTGATGGACTTCATGGAGTGCGAGACGTGGAAGACGGTACCGGCGTTCTCGCGGATCTCACGGATTTTCGCCTCGCTGCGGCGGTGGAACCGGGCATCGCCCACGGCCAGGGCCTCATCGACGATGAGGATGTCATGTTGCTTGGACGCCGCGATCGCGAACTTCAGCCGGGCGGACATGCCCGATGAATAGGTTCGCATGGGCAAATCGATGAAGTCCTCCAACTCGGCGAAGGCGATGATGTCCTCCCGGAGGTTCTCGATTTCGTCACGGGTGAACCCCAGGGCGAGGCCGCCCAGCGTGATGTTCTTGTCGCCGGACAGGTCCGGCATCAACGCGGCACCGACGCCGAGCATGTTGGGGCGCGACGAGGCGTAGACGGCTCCGAGCGAGGGCGGGGTCAGGCCGACGATGGCGCGCATCAGGGTCGACTTTCCGGACCCGTTCGGGCCGATGATGCCGATCGACTCGTTCGCATAGGCCGTGAACGTGACGCCACGCAAGGCTTCGACGGAGCGCATTCCACGAACGGGGCTCGACATCAGCCGCCGCAGCCCTGCCTTGCCCGCCTTCTTCCCGCTGGAGAAGACCTTGTAGGTGACATGGAGGTCGTCGACGACGACGACGGGGTGGCGTCCTTGCTCGTCCGGCAGCAGGAGTTCCGGTTTGGGCAGGGCTGTGGCACCGGCGGCGTTGACACGCACCGGTTCGTTGACCTCGACCCGGTCCACGACAGGTGGACGTTGGTCGTGTCGATGCGGTCCGCGCCCGGGAGTGGGCGTGCTGGACTGCGGGGAATTAGTTGTCTCGGCCATAACGCTCCTCGGCTGTCCAGAAGAATACGATCCCGAATACCGCCAGGACGACGGCCCAGACGGACAGCACGATCCACGAGTGGGCCCCCTGAAGGGGAACCGTGTTGAGGATGGCCCCCCGGGCGATCTGCAGGGTTTGGTAGACCGGGTGGTAATCGAAGATCCGGACCATCCAGGGCCAGTGGTTCAGGATCCTGTCCACGCTGAACAGCACGCCCGACGTGTAGAACAGGATGCGGGTGAAGATCGGCAGCAGGTGGGTCAGGTCCCGGATGTGGACGGTCAACCGCGCACACACCAAGGCCACCCCCATGTTCATGACACTGAGGATCGCGACCAGCGGGAAGATCAACAACCAGCTGATCTGGATGGGGTTTCCGAGCACCAGACAGTAGATGAACATAACACCCAGCATCGGCATCAGCGAGAGGAACTGTTCGATCACCGTGGAGAAGGGAAGCGTCATCCGGGGGAATGACAGCGACTGCACCAGGGAAGTGTTGCTGGTGATGGCCTTGGCGCCCTGGTTCATGGACGCGCTGAAGAATTCGAACAGGAACACGCCGATGACCACGAAACTCGGAAAGTTCGGCGGCTTGCTGTCACCCTGCAGGAGTCCGAAGATCAGCCCGTACATCAGGGCGTTCATGGTCGGCTTGAAGATGATCCAGAGCATTCCCAGCCGGTTGCGCTGGTTGGTCGCCTGGATGCGGCTCTTCGCCATCTCGAACGCGAAGTCCCGGCGTTCCCAGGCCTGGCGCAGGTATGTGAAGAAGGGCGGACGGGCGCCGACCCGGTGAAGGGTCCTCGGGGCGTCCTGGTGGGCCACAGTCATCTATGCGCTTCCTCAGTGGTTGTTGGTGCCCAGGCACGCGGTAGCGGACATGGGATTACCGATTCTACGGGACGGGCAGGTCTGGGATGGGGATCTAGGGAGTGCCGGGGGCCACACTTGAAGACGACGACCCGCCTGCCTCCACGGATTTCTCGAAGTACTTCTCCATGGTGTCGGTGCGCAGGGCTTCCGCCACATCCTCCACCGCCTGCTTATCCTCCAGCACAATGGATTGCCCGTCCGCCGAACGGGAGGTGCCGGCGGTCGGCAGGGTGAACGAATGGACATCCTTGGAGCGGATGTCCTTGAGCTGGAGTCCGAGACCGGCAATGGTCTGGGCGTCGAAGGACTTGTCGAGGGTGAGGTAGGGAGACACCTTGTCGATCACCTGGTACAGCGTTGCGGGGTTGGTGAGGGTCTGCGCCGCCAGCATCTTGTCGATCACCGCATTGAGGAACTTCTGCTGGTTCTTCACCCGCTGGAAGTCCCCGTCGACAAACGACTTGCGCTCGCGGACGAACCGCAGCGCACGGTCACCCTGGAGGTTCAACTCCCCCACGGGGTAGAAGTAGTCGGTGTCGTTGGCGGTGAACGCGATGTCGTTCTTGACCTTGACCCCGCCCAGCGCCGTGGTCAGGTCGCGGAATCCCTGGAAGTCGACGACTGCGACGTGGTCGATCTTCGTCCCGAAGAGCCCCTCGAAGGTCTGGACCACGAGCGGGACTCCGCCGAAGGCCATGGCCGCGTTGATCTTGTTTTGCCCATGTCCGGGAATGTCCAGCCAGGTGTCACGCATCACGGACATGACGTAGACGCCCTCGCGGTCCGCCGGAACGTGGACCAGCATCATGGTGTCGGAGCGTTGGCCCGTGCCGCCATGTTCGATCACGTTGCCGGTGACCTGGTTGGCACCGCCGAAGTCGGCGCCCATGAGCAGGATGTTCATGGAGGCATCGCCGGGGTCCTTGACCGGCCGGCCTTCCTCATCGGGGAACGCGGAGGCCAGCGTTTCGGTCTTCCCGTCGAAGGTATTGGCCAGCGTGAAGACATATCCCCCGGCGACGACTGCCGCGACGACGACAACGGATACCACGGCAATGAGAACCGCTCGAGCCCGGTGCTTCTTCGGGGGCGCCATGCGGCGCGGGACATACCCCTGGTCCGGCGTCGTGCTGTTCAAGTGTTCTCCCGTGGGGACGCAGCCGTAACACCGTCAGGTGGAGCGCGGTAGGTCGACCCATTCAAAATAGGCGGTAGTGCGAAAGCCAGTTTAGACCCCTGAACTGGGAACCGGCTGTGCACATGCGGTGAAGGAAGTCTAACGGTCCAGGCCAGCCACGAAGTCCTTCAACCACGGGACCAGGTCTCCGCCCAGGTCCTCGCGTTCCGCAGCCAGGGAAATGACCGCCTTGATGTAGCTGAGCTTGTCGCCGGTATCGTAACGGCGACCGCGGAAGACGACGGCATACACGCCGCCACCCGAGGCATCGCTGGCGGCCAGTTCCTGCAAGGCATCGGTGAGCTGGATCTCGTCGCCCCGGCCAGGCTTCGTCCGCTCCAGGACCTCGAAGACCGAGGGGTGGAGGACATACCGTCCGATGACGGCGAGGTTTGAGGGGGCATCTGCGGGATCGGGCTTTTCGACCAGGCCGTTGACCCGCACGTAGTCCCGCCCGTCGACGGCGGTGACATCGGCACACCCGTAGGCGCCGATCTGCGACGGCTCGACCTCCATGACGGCTACGACCGAACCGCCGGTTTCCTGCTGTACGCGGATCATCTCGCTGAGCAGTTCATCGCGTTCATCGATCAGGTCGTCACCGAGCAACACAGCGAAGGGATCGTTGCCGACGTGGCGTTTGGCGCGCAGGACGGCATGGCCCAGCCCACGGGGATCCCCTTGGCGGACGTAGTGGATTTCCCCCAGTTCGGTGGCTTCCTGGATCAGCTTGAGCTTCTTCGTGTCGCCCTTGTCCGCCAACGTCTTCTCCAGGCTCGGCACCCGGTCGAAGTGGTCCTCCAGCGCGCGCTTGCTGCGACCGGTGATCATCAGGACATCGCTCAAGCCCGCCCTCGCCGCCTCGGCGACGACGTACTGGATGGCCGGCTTGTCCACGACGGGGATCATTTCCTTGGGCATCGCCTTGGTGGCCGGCAGGAAACGGGTTCCGAGGCCTGCCGCGGGAATGACTGCCTTGGTGATGCGCTTCGTCTCATTCATGCTTTGACTTTACAAGACGGGAAGCCAAGTCCGGGACAACGGCTACCGTCCGTTGCGGAACCGGTTGACCACGGAGCGCGGCAGGTATTCGTCGACATCGCCGCCCAACCCCTGCACTTCCTTGATCAGGCTCGAGGAGAGGTGGGCGTACCTGTTGTCGGCCGCCAGGAAAACGGTCTCGACACCGGTCAGGTGGCGGTTCATCGACGCCATCGGTATCTCGTACTGGTAGTCCACGACCGAGCGCAGGCCCTTCACGATCGCGTCGGCCCCCACCTCGCGGCAGAAGTCCGCCAGAAGCCCGTCGCCCATCGGCACCACCGAGATCCCCGCCAACCCGGAGACGGTTTCGCTCGCCATCGCGATCCGTTCGTCCTGGTCGAAGCGGTACTTCTTGGCATAATTCGTCGACACCGCCACCACCACCTCATCGAAGAGGTTGCTGGCTCGGGCAATGATTTCCACGTGGCCCTTGTGGATGGGATCGAAGGATCCGGGGCAGACGGCTCGGCGCATACCTGCAATCTACCAAGCACGACGGCGATGATCGGCAATAGTCGTCACCTGGGCCGTGTCCTTGTCATACTGGTGCCCATGTCCCATAGCTTTCCTTGGCAGCGAACGGCACAGGGTGCGAACCTTCTCGGATCCGATGGCCACCTGGCCGCCACGATCTTCGAGGAGGTCACCGTCCTGGCTGCACGGCACGGGGCCATCAACCTCGGCCAGGGTTTCCCCGACGCCGACGGACCGGAGTTCATGGCCCGGGCCGCCGCGGAGAACATGATGGCGGATCACAACCAATACGCGCCCGGAGCAGGCATCGCCGAACTGCGGGAGGCGATCGCCGGGCACCAGCAACATTTCTACGGCCTGGCCCCCGACCCGGCAACCGGCGTCGTGGTGACCACGGGAGCCACCGAGGCCATCGCCGCCTCCGTCCTCGCCCTGGTCAACCCGGGCGACGAGGTCGTGACCTTCGAGCCCTTCTACGATTCCTATGGGGCGACGATCGCCCTGGCCGGGGGCGTCCACCGGACGGTGCCGCTGCGCACTCCGGATTTCCAGCCGGATCCGCAGGACCTTGAACGGGCCGTCACCGCGAACACGCGGATGATCCTGCTCAACAACCCGCATAATCCCACCGGCACGGTCTTCGGACGCGCCGTGCTCGAGCAGATCGTGGAGCTGGCCGTCCGGCACGACGCGATCATCGTTTCCGACGAGGTCTACGAGCACCTCACCTTCGGCACCCCTCACGTACCCGTGGCGTCCATCGACGGCGCGTGGGAGCGGACGATCACCATCTCCTCGGCCGGCAAGACCTTCTCCTTCACCGGGTGGAAGGTCGGATGGGCCACCGGCCCGGCCGACCTCATCGCCGCGGTACGCACCGTCAAGCAGTTCCTGACCTACAGTTCGGGCCCCGCCTACCAGCCCGCCGTGGCCCGGGCGCTGCAGCTGCCGGACACCTATTTCACGGACTTCGCCGCCGACCTGGGAGAACGCGGCACGCAGTTGGCCGACGGCCTCGAGGCTGCGGGGATGACCGTCTACCGGCCTCGCGGGACCTACTTCGTGGTTGCCGACGTCGCCCCTCTCGGATTCGTTGACGCCGCCGATCTGGCCCGCCGGATGCCGGAGGCCATCGGGGTGGCCGGCATACCGCTGTCGGTGTTCTGCCACGAGGAGGGCGCCGCGGCAACACGCTCGCTGATGCGCTTCGCCTTCTGCAAGCAGCGCGATGTCCTCACCGAGGCGACACGGCGGCTGGCGGGACTGCCGCAGGCGATGCTCGCGTGAACCGACCGCGGGGCGAGGTGCAACGGCGGTGGCTCGCCGGAGTCGGGCAGCACGCCGAGATCGCACCGGATGCCTGGGTGCCCGGAGCGTGGGTGCTCTCCATCGGAGGGGCCGAGCAGTCGCACGTCAACCTTGATGATCCCACCGACATCTTCTACGAGTACCTGCGCCGCCTCGCCAACCACCTGGATCTGATGGCGCGCCCTGGTGAGCCATTAAAGGTCCTGCATCTCGGGGCCGGGGCACTGACGCTGGCCCGCTATCTGGCGGCCACGCGTCCGGGCAGCGAGCAGGTGGCTGTCGATTCGGAACGCGAGCTGCTCGGTTTCGTGCTGGAGAAACTTCCCGTCACGGGGGCGGCGGGGATCCGGACGGTCATTGCCGATGCCCGCGAGGTCCTGGACCAGGAGCTGGCCGGGGAACGGTTCGATGCCGTCGTCTTGGACGTCTTCGCCGGGGCGGATGCCCCCGAGCACCTGCGCGCCGATGAATTCCATGCCGAAATCCAACAGATGCTTGCGCCGGGCGGCATCGCCCTCATCAACGTCGGGGACGATCCGCCGCTGGACTTCGTGCGCCAGCAGCTGCGGGCCATGGAGGCCATCTACCGGCAGGTCACGATGGCCGCGCCCACGGAGCTGTTCGGCGGACGCTTTCCCGGGAACTTCATCCTCATGGGAACAGATGCCCCCTGGGATGCGGGGCAGGTCGATGCCCTGCGCGCCCTCGGTCCGCATCCCGGCAGCGTGCTGTCCGGCATCGGACTAGACGGGTTCCGCAAACCATAGGATCGTTTCGCCGTATTTCTTCGACGACGCCACCACCAAGCCATCGGGCCACCGGGGCTCGGGCGACCGGCTGGATCGTTCCAGCACCACGAGGGCGCCGACGTCGAGTACCGGGACGAGGGCCTGCAACGTCGCGGCGAGTTCTTCCTCGGTCAACGGGTAGGGCGGGTCCATGAAGACCAGGTCCCAGCCCCGGCCCGTCTCCGTTTCGGCGGCGAGGAAAGCGTTCACGCTGCCGCGGCGGACCAGGACGATGTCGGCCCGCAGCTGCTTGTTCACCAGGGCGGCGTTGGCTTGGCAGATGCCGACCGCCTTCGGTGCCTGCTCCACCAGCACCACGGCACGTGCCCCGCGGCTGGCGGCCTCCACGCCCAGGGCACCCGAGCCTGCATACAGGTCCAGGACGCGGGAACCGTCCAGCTCGTCCCGGCTCTCCAGCCGGGAGAAGAGTGCTTCCTTGACCCGGTCGGTGGTGGGCCTGGTCGCGTCGCCCGGCACCGATTTGAGGCCCAGCCCTCCGGCAGCCCCGGCAATGATCCGTCCCACGTTCGCCTAACCTCGTTCCAGAAATGCCTGCATGTCCTCGTCCACCCAGCTGTGGACCAGTTGCCGCAGCTCGGGGTGTGCTGCCATGCCGCCGATGCTGGCGACGATGTCCTCGGCGTCAATGCGGGCGGCTTCGATGACCCTGCGGTCGCGGACGACCCGGAGGATCTTCAGGGTGTTCTGACCCCCGGACTGCCGCGATCCTAGGACGTCGCCTTCCCGGCGTTCGGCCAGGTCGACCTCGGCCAGTTCGAAGCCGTCGGTGGTCGCTGCCACGGCTTCCAGGCGCCGGCGGGACGGATGGCCGGGTGGCAGCCAGGTGGCCAGCAGGCAGATCCCCGGCAATCCGCCGCGGCCGACCCGGCCGCGCAGCTGATGCAGTTGGGAGACGCCAAAGGAATCCGCGTCCAGGATGACCATGGCCGTGGCGTTATGGACGTCGACGCCGACTTCGATGACCGTCGTGGACACCAGGATGCCGGTCTCCCCCGACTCGAAGCCGGACATGGCCTCGGCCTTCTGCTCGGCGGCCATGCGGCCATGCAACATGCCGACGCGGATGCCGGAGAACAGGTCCATGGCGCTGATGCGTTCGAACATCTCCTCGACAGTTGCCTTGGACGGCGTGGGAATGTCCGAGGTCCCGGCGAGCTGTCCGGTGGACAGCGGTTCTCCCCCGTCATCCACGGCAAGCGGGGACATGTCCTCTTCGCTGGCCTGCTCGGTGATCCGCGGGCACACCAGGTAGACCTGGTGGCCCTTGTCGACTTCCTCGCGCATCAGTGCGAACATCCGCTCGCGGTACCGCTCGTCATAGAGGTTCGCCAAATACGTGCTGATGGGTGCCCTGCCGGACGGCAGTTCGGCCAGGCTGCTGATCTCGAGGTCCCCGAATGCGGTGATGGCGACGGTGCGCGGGATCGGGGTCGCCGTCATCACCAGCATGTGCGGTTGCAGCTTGCCCTTGGCGCGCAGGGTATCGCGCTGTTCGACCCCGAAGCGGTGTTGTTCATCGACGACGACGAGCCCGAGTTCGGCGAAGAACACATTTTCCGATAGGAGGGCATGCGTGCCGATGACGATCCCGGTTTCCCCGGACGCGACCCGCAGCAGGACCTCCTTGCGTCGGGCTGCCGGCATGGAGCCGGTGAGCAGGTCCACGCGCGTGCCATCCGGGTCGCCGTCGAGTTGTCCGCCACGGCCGAGGGGGCCGAGCATCCGGGAGATGGAGGCATAGTGCTGCTGGGCGAGGACCTCGGTGGGTGCCATGAGGGCGGTCTGGGCTCCGGAGTCGATGACCTGGAGCATGGCACGCAGGGCGACGACGGTCTTGCCGGAGCCGACTTCGCCTTGGAGAAGCCGGTTCATGGGCCGGTCGCGGGCCAGGTCGGCGGAGATCTCCAGGCCGGCGGTGACCTGCCCCGGGGTGAGGGTGAAGGGCAGCGAGTCTTCGAACCGGTTCAGGATGCCGTCCACTCCCCCGACGCGTGCCGTCGCCGGTTGCCGGAAACGATGGGCCCGGCGCTCGGCCAGGGCCATCTGGAGCACGAGTGCTTCCTCGTAGCGGAAACGGTTCTTGGCCGCTTCGCCCTGGGCCACGGTCTCCGGCGCGTGGACGGCATGCAGGGCGCGAGCCAGCTCGGGCAGTTGGTGTTTTGCCCGGAGGAACCCGGGAACCGGGTCCGGGTAGGCGCCGGCATCGACTCCGGCCAGGACCATGGCCACCATGGCGCGCAATGCCTGGCTGGGGACGGCCGCCGTGGCCGGGTAGATCGGGATCGGCCGCGGTTCCGCGTCGTCGGCCGTTTCCAGCAGCGCGTACTCGGGCTGGGCGAGTTGGAGCGCGTGCCGGTAGATCCCGACCTTGCCGCTGAACATGGCCACGGTGCCGGGTGCAAGGTCCTTGGCTGCCTTGTAGCCGTTGAAGAACGTCATGGTCAGGCGACCGTGGGCCTGGCCCAGTTCGTCCTCGACCGTCACCTGCAGCAGCATGCCCTTGCGACGTTGCATCCTACGCTGTTCCGAGGTGACCACCCGGGCCACGATGGTCGCTGCTTCCCCGAGTGGCAGTTCCTCGATGCGGGTCAGCTCCCCGACGTCGAGGTACCGGCGTGGAAAGTGGTGCAGCAGGTCCCCGCACGTTTCATAGCCGAAGGCCTTGTGGACCGAGACTGCGGACTTGTCGCCAACGGCATTCCGCAGTGGAGTGTCCGGGCAGAAGGAGGTCGAATCAGGCATCGTGCGTGCACAGATCCGTGACGGAGATGTTGACTGGATCACCGGCCAAGCGGATGGCCTCCAGCGCGTCCTCGGCCCGGGGGACATGGACGTGCACCCGCCAGCGGTAGCCGTCGGCTCCGTCGCTGACAGCGCTCATGACCACCGACGTCCCGATGGAGTCCAGGCGTGCCCGCAAGGTTGCTGCTTCCAGCGCGTCCAGCGCTATGGTGCACATGACCTCGACCCCTTCCTCCGCGGCGGTGGCGGAATGGATGTGGGGATCCTGGATCCCGTATCCATGCAATGGCGTGTAGCGGGATTCGTCGAGTGGTTCACCGGTGACAGCCGCATGGAGCGTATCGATCACCAGCATCATCCCGACGGCTCCGGCATCGACCACACGGGCATTCGACAGGGCTCCGAGCTGGCTCTCGGTGCTGACCACCGAGGCCAGGGCCGCCACGCGTACGGCATCGAGGACTTCCCGCAGATGGGCCCTGCTGGACGAGTCAGCCGTCGAGGCCGCCATGGCCTCGCCTGCGGCCCGGGCGGCGGAAGCCGCCACGGAGAGCATGGTTCCCGGTACCGGGTCGCTCAGCGCGGACCAGGCACGGACCCGCCCTCGTTCGAGAGCCGCGGCGAGCAGTGGTCCGTTCAGTCTTTGGTGTCCGCGCAGCGGCTCCGAGAATCCTATGAGGAACACGGCCAGCAGCGTTCCGGAGTTTCCGCGGGCCGATTCCATCCCCGCACGACCGGCCGTGGCCAGGAATTCGCCAATGTCGTCGGTCTCCAGGACGGAGACCGCGTCGTGGGCAGTGCGGGCCGTGAGGTAGAGGTTGGAACCGGTGTCGCCGTCCGCCACGGGGAAGATGTTGATGGCATCCAGCCGGTCACTGTGGTTGGCCAGCGAGCCCACCATGGACTCCAGCCACGCCGCAGCCCCGGGCACCCCCGTGGCGATTTTGCCGGTCATGTTATTTTCCCCTCACGGGACGGTTAGAGCCCGTGCGACCGCACGAATTCGTCGACGTTGTCGTCTCCCAGCGCGGTGGCGAGCTCGTCGATGGCGTCGTTGTCGGGGACCACGATGGACTGTCCGTCCGCCGAACGGCCGGTGCCGAGGTTCGGCAACGTGAAGAAGTGCAGGTCATTGCCGCGGACCCCGGCCAGCGAAACCCCCAGCTTGCCCAGCTCGGCCGCGTCCAGCGAATCATCGACCGAAACGTAGGGCGAGAGTTCATCGACGACATTGGAGACCTTGGCCGGATTGGTCAGCGTATCTCGAGCCAGGAGCTTGTTGACGACTGCCTTGAGGAAGATCTGCTGATCCTTCACGCGCTGGTAGTCGCCGTCCTTGAAGGCCTTGCGTTCGCGGACGAAGGCGAGAGCATTCTCACCGTCCATGTGCTGTTTTCCGGCCGAGAAGGAGAAGTCCCGGTGGCCGTTGTTGGTCGAAAAGCCGATGGGGACATTGATGTCCACGCCGCCGAGCGCATCCGTCAGGCCCTTGAAGCCCTCCATGTCGATGGAGGCGACGTGGTCGATGCGCGTGTCCAGCAGCGACTCGATCGTTTCCACGGCCTTGGGGACGCCGCCGTAGGAGAAGGCGGCGTTGATCTTGTGGGTTCCCTTCCCGGGAATCGGCACCCACGTATCGCGCATGATCGAGGTGACGAACACATCCTTGTGGTCCGCGGGAACGTGCACCAGCATGATGGTGTCCGAGCGACCGGCGTTGGGAACGCCTGCGAGGTTCTCGGTCTCGCCGGAGCCGCCACGCGAGTCACTGCCCAACAGCAGGATGTTCTTGGCTCCGGTGTCCTTCTTCTCGGGACGCAGCGATTCTGCGGGGAAGGCCTTTTCGATCTTCTGGCTTTTGTCATCGAAACTCTTCGCCAGGGAGAAGAGGTAGCCGCCGGCGATGACCGCCGCGATCACGACCAGGGACAACAGGGTGATGATGGTCGCCCGGACCGGATGCTTCTTCTTGCGCTCCGGTTGCCCGTAGTCGTAGTCCATGTTCTCTTCGGACATGTCAGCCTTTCGTAGCCATGCTTGCCGTACCATCCTAGCGGTGACCAGACGCGATAGAGTGGATGGGTGCGTTTGCCTGTTGATCTTCCTGCCCGCCGGGCGATCCCGGCTCTTCTCGTCCTCTGCTCCGGGCTGGCCCTCGCGGGGTGTTCATCACCGGCCAATGTCGAGCCGGCAGCGGACGCGTCGAACCCGCGGTGCGCGGACATGATGGTCACGATGCCGGAGGAAGTCGCCGGCTACACCTTGCGGGACACCACCAGCCAGGCCACCGCCGTCTGGGGCGATCCGTCGAAGATCATCCTCCGGTGTGGCGTGAACGTCCCCGGCCCCACCACGGATCCCTGCGTTTCGGTCAACGGTGTTGATTGGGTGGCCAAGGAAGGTGACGTGGCCTGGACGCTGACGACCTACGGGCGGACGCCGGCCACGGAGGTCCTCTTCAACCCGAATGAGGTCCCGTCCAGCTCCGTCCTCGCCCAGCTTTCCAGCGCTGCGGAACGGATTCCCGCAGACGGGAAGTGCAGCACGCTCAGCAAGTCCGAGGATCTGCCCTAGCACGCACCTGTCAGGGCCACCGCATCGCCGATGGCGCGTTGCCGCGCGCACCTACCCGCTAGCGAAGGCCGGTACGCCGGTTCATCGCGAGCCAGATCAACTCGTCCACCAGCTCCGCGTAGTTGATCCCGGTTTCGTTCCAGATCCGCGGGTACATGCTGATGGGGGTGAACCCGGGCATGGTGTTGATCTCGTTGATCACCCATCGGCCGTCGTCGGTGTAGAAGAAGTCCACCCGGGCCAGGCCCTCGCCGCCGATCGCGTCGAAGGCCACGGCTGCGTATTCGCGGATGGCCGAGACCTGCTCCTGCGGCAGGTCTGCCGGGCAGCTGAGTTCGGCCGCTCCCCCGTCGACGTACTTGGCATTGAAGTCGTAGAAGGTGTCGGCTCCGGCGGTGACGGCGATTTCACCGGGCAGCGAGGTGCGGGGCAGCTCGGCGCCACGCCCCTCGAGGACGCCGCATTCGATCTCCCGGCCTGCGATCCCCTCCTCGATGATGACCTTCGGATCGTGCTCGCGTGCAGCCTCGATGGCCTCGACCAGTCCGGCGTCGTCGGCGACGCGGCTGACGCCGACGGAGGATCCGGCGCGTGCCGGCTTGACGAACAGCGGGTACGCCAGGCGGGACACGCGGGCCAGGGATCCGTCCCGGTCGCGCTGCCACTGCTTGTCGGTGATCACCTCGTAGGGACCCACCTCGAGTCCGGCCGCTTCGAAGGCGAGCTTCGCGAAATGCTTGTCCATGCCGATCGCGCTGGCGGCAACGCCGGAACCCACGTACGGGATGTCGGCGAGTTCCAACAGGCCCTGCACGGTGCCGTCCTCCCCGAAGGAGCCATGCAGCACGGGGAACACGACGTCGACCGAGCCCAGGCTGCGGAACGCCCCGGAGGCGCTGTGCCCGATCAGCTCGCTGCCGCCGTCGGTCCGGGCCAGCTGCAGGGACTCGCCGCTGGCTTCGATCTCGGGTGACTTCCCGGAGCTCAGGGACCAGGATTCCGGGTCGGACTGGGTGATCGTCCATTGGCCCTGTCGGGTGATCCCGATCGGCACGACGTCGTACTTTGCCGGATCGAGCACGCGCAGGATGCCCGCCGCGGTGACGCAGCTGACAGCATGTTCCGGGGAGCGGCCGCCGAAGAGCAGTGCGACCCGTGTCTTGGTGACGTTGTCCTGGCTCATGAGGCTTCTCCTTCGGATTTCAGTTCGCGTCCCAGCAGGCGTTCGGCCATGTCGGAGACCGTCAAGTGGCCCTCGAGGACCATGACGACGGCTTCGGTGATGGGCATCTCCACGTCGACGCTGCGGGCCCGGTCCAGCACGGCGCGGGCGGACTTGATGCCTTCCGCCGTCTGGGTCATGACGCCGTTGACTTCCTCGAGGCCCAGCCCGTTGCCGAGGTGGCGGCCGGCGGTGCGGTTGCGCGACAGCGGCGAAGAGCAGGTGGCCACGAGGTCACCCAGCCCGGCCAGCCCGGACATGGTCTCGAGCTTCCCGCCGACGGCCAGCGCCAGGCGGGTGGTTTCGGCCAGACCGCGGGTGATGACGGAGGCCTTCGTGTTATCTCCCATGCCGCGGCCGTCGCAGATGCCCACGGCGAGGGCGATGACATTCTTCACGATGCCGCCGATCTCGACGCCGATGAGGTCGGTGTTCGTGTACGGCCGGAAGTAGTCGGGCGAGCAGGCGTTGGCGATCCAGGCGGCGGTCTCCTCGTCGGGACACGCTACGACCGAGGCGGTGGGTTCCTGTCGGGCGATTTCCATGGCCAGGTTGGGGCCGGAGATGACGGCGATCGCGTCTTGGGGCCAGGCCAGTTCCTCGGCGATGACCTCGGTCATCCGGGCGTCGGTTTCCCGTTCCAGCCCCTTCATGAGGGAAACGATGACGGCGCCGGAGGGGATCAGGTGCCCGATCTCCCGCAATTGCCGGCGGAGCTGTTGGGCCGGGACGGCCAGGACCACCATTTCCGCGTCGGCCAGCACGACGCCGGCGTCGGAGGAGGCGGTGATGTTCGCCGGGAGGCGGATTTCCTTGAGATAAGTGGCGTTGGTGTGGAGGGCGGTGATCTCCTCGGCCACCTCCGGGCGGCGGGCCCACAGCTGGACCGTGGTTCCGCCGTCGTCACAGGAATCGGCCAGGACCTTGGCGAAGGTCGTTCCCCAGCTGCCGGCACCCAGGACGGCGATCTTGCGCGGTGCGGGTCTCATCGTGTGCCTCCCTGCTCGTCGTCGGTCGGTTTCTCGTCGATGGACAGCCGCCCGGTCGCGGCTTGGCCGTGCTCGCTCGGGTCCCAGCGGCTCTCCGGGGGTGTTTCGCCCCGCAGCTCGGCGACCAGCGCGGTGAGGGCATCCATGATCCGCGTGGTCGCCTCGTCGAGGACGGAACGGGTCAGGGGCCCGTCGCGCAGATCGGACAGGTCGACCGGCTCGCCGACCAGGACGCGGACACGCTTGCGGGGCAGGATCTTCAGGGACTTCCCGTAGCGGGGAAGGACCTGTTGGGCACCCCAGTGGGCGATGGGGACCACGGGCGCCCCGGTCTGCAGGGCCAGCCGGGCAGCGCCGGTGCGACCCCGCATCGGCCATTCATCCGGGTCCCGGGTCAACGTGCCCTCGGGGTAGATGATGATGACGTCGCCCGCGTCGAGCACTTCCCGCGCAACCGCCAGCGAGGTGTTGGCATTGTTCGATGAACGGGTGACCGGGATCTGGCGGGATGCCCGCAGTGCACGGCCCAGGACCGGCACCTTGAACAGCGATTCCTTGGCCAGGTAGCGCGGCAGGCGGCCCTGGTTGTAGAAGGCATGCCCCACGACCACGGGGTCGATCTCGGTGACGTGGTTCGGACAGGCGATGAAGCCCCCGGGCGGCAACTTGTCGAACCCGGTCCACGACTTGGCCATCAGCACGTTCATCAGTGGTCTGGCGATGCCGGCCATCACACCGAAGACCAGGCGCTGTCCCCGCTCTGCGTTCATGACCGCCCTAGGCGACTTCGGCGGTTTCGCCGATTTCAACGCGGGCACCGAGGCCGTGGAGCTTGTCCAGGAACTTCTCGTAGCCGCGGCTGATCAGCTCGATGCCGGTCACGTGGCTGGTTCCCTCCGCGGCCAGGGCGGCGATGAGGTGGGAGAACCCGCCGCGCAGGTCGGGGATGTCGATGTCGCGACCGACCAGCTGCACCGGCCCGGTGATGACGGCCGAGTGCTGGAAGTTGCGCTGGCCGAAGCGGCAGGGCACGGCACCGAGGCACTCGCGGTGCAGCTGGATCGTGGCCCCCATGCGCACCAGCGCATCGGTGAAGCCGAAGCGGTTCTCGTAGACGGTCTCGTGGACGATCGAGACGCCGTGGGCCTGGGTCAGGGCCACCACGAGGGGCTGCTGCCAGTCGGTCATGAAACCGGGGTGCACGTCGGTTTCCAGCACCAGCGGTTTCAGTTCGCCGCCGGGGTGGAAGAAGCGGATGCCGTCGTCATGCACCTCGAAGTCGCCGCCGACCTTGCGGTAGGTGTTCAGGAACGAGGTCAGGTCCTGCTGGTCGGCGCCCTCGACGTAGATGTCGCCCCGGGTGACCAGCGCGGCGGAGGCCCAGGAGGCACCCTCGTTGCGGTCGGGGATGGCCTTGTGGTTGTACCCGTGCAGTTCCCGCACGCCCTCGATGCGGATGACGCGGTCGGTTTGCACCGTGATGATGGCGCCCATCTTCTGCAGCAGGGCGATGAGGTCCATGATCTCGGGCTCGACGGCGGCACCGGTGAGCTCGGTGATGCCCTCGGCGCGGACGGCGGTGAGCAGGACCTGCTCGGTGGCGCCGACGCTGGGATACGGCAGCGCGACCTTGGCACCCTTGAGGCCGTGCGGGGCGCTGATGGCGATGCCATTGGGGCGCTTGTCCACGACGGCACCGAAATTGCGCAGCACTTCCAGATGGAAGTCGATGGGCCGGTCGCCGATCCGGCAGCCGCCCAGATCGGGGATGAATGCCTCGCCGATGCTGTGGATCAGCGGGCCGCAGAAGAGGATCGGGATGCGTGAGTCGCCGGCGTGGGCGTCGATCTCGTTCGACGGGGCCGTCTTCGCGCCCTGTGGATCCAGGGTCAGGTCGCCGGTCTCCGGATCCTTGCTGACCGTGACGCCATGGATCTGCAGCAGGCTGGTGACGACGTCGACGTCCTTGATTTCCGGTACGTTGCGCAGCACCGACGGCGTGTTGCCCAGCAGCGAGGCGACCATCGCCTTCGGCACCAGGTTCTTGGCCCCCCTGACCTTTACTCTCCCCTTCAGCGGCACTCCGCCGTGGATAGTCAGGACCTTGCCCATGTATCAAAACCTCACACTTGTCTGGGTTCTTCGAAATCTCCGAAGGTTCCCGGTAAGCATACAGCCCGGACCCCCGACGGCCCCGGAACGCAGTGCCGTTCCGGGGCCGTGATTCGCTGCCAGCGGAAGGCCCGGCAGGGGTGGGTCAGGAGAGCTTGGCGGGGAGCGTCTTGGGCTTCCAGCTGGGCCGCGTCGCCTCGTAATCGGTGACGTCCTGCTCGTGTTGGAGGGTCAGTCCGATGTCGTCCAGGCCCTCCATGAGGCGCCACCGCGTGTAGTCGTCGATCTCGAAGGGGGCCACGATGGAGCCACAGGTCACGGTCCGCGATGCGAGGTCGACGGTGACCGTGGTTCCGGGGTGGTTGTCCAGTTCCTTCCAGATGAGTTCGATGTCACCCTGGGCGACCTGGGCGGCGACCAGGCCCTGCTTCCCGGAGTTGCCCCGGAAGATGTCGCCGAAGCGGGAGGAGAGGACGGCGCGGAAGCCGTAGTCCTTCAGTGCCCAGACGGCGTGCTCACGGGAGGAACCGGTGCCGAAGTCCTGGCCGGCCACGAGGACCGAACCGGCCGAGTAGGCCTCCTGGTTCAGCACGAAGTTCGGATCCTTGCGCCAGCGGGCGAACAGGGCATCGTCGAAGCCGGTGCGCGTGATGCGCTTGAGGTAGACGGCGGGGATGATCTGGTCGGTGTCGACGTCGGATTGGCGCAGCGGAACGCCGACACCGGTGTGGGTGGTGATCTTTTCCATGTCTGGTGTCCTTACGCTGCGACGGCGGCTGCGCCGTCGACCGGGTCGAGGTCCGAGGGTGAGCTCAAGGTTCCGCGGACCGCGGTGGCCGCGGCGACCAGCGGCGAGACCAGATGCGTGCGTCCGCCCTTGCCCTGGCGTCCCTCGAAGTTGCGGTTGGAGGTCGAGGCGCAGCGTTCCCCTTCTTCCAGCTGGTCGGGGTTCATGCCCAGGCACATCGAGCACCCGGCGAAACGCCACTCGGCGCCGAAGTCCTTGAAGACCTGATCCAGGCCCTCGGCCTCGGCCTCGAGGCGGACGCGTGCCGAGCCGGGGACGACGATCATGCGGATGTCCGGGTCCTTCTCGCGCCCACGGATGATGTCGGCGGCGGTGCGCAGGTCCTCCATGCGGGAGTTGGTGCAGGAACCCAGGAACACGGTGTCGACGCGGATGTCCTTCATCGGCGTGCCGGCGGTCAGGTCCATGTAGTCGAGGGCGCGTTCGCAGGCGGCGCGGGCGTTCTCGTCCTCGAAGTCCTCGGGGGCCGGAACGGACTGGGACAGCGAGACGCCCTGGCCGGGGTTGGTTCCCCAGGTGACGAACGGCTCGAGCTCGTCGGCGTCGATGGTGACCTCGGCGTCGAACACGGCGTCGTCGTCGGTGCGCAGTGTCTTCCAGTACTCGACGGCGGCGTCCCAGTCCTCGCCCTGCGGGGCGTGGGGGCGGCCTTCGAGGTAGTCGAAGGTGGTCTGGTCGGGGGCGACCATGCCGGCGCGGGCCCCGGCTTCGATGGACATGTTGCAGATGGTCATGCGGGCTTCCATCGACAGCGCGCGGATGGCCGAGCCGCGGTATTCCAGCACGTAGCCCTGCCCGCCGCCCGTGCCGACCTTGGCGATGATGGCCAGGATGATGTCCTTGGAGGTGACCCCGGGACGCAGCGTCCCCTCGACGTTGATGCCCATCGTCTTGAACGGCTTGAGCGAGAGCGTCTGGGTGGCCATGACGTGCTCGACCTCGGAGGTGCCGATGCCGAAGGCCAGGGCGCCGAAGGCCCCATGGGTGGAGGTGTGGGAGTCGCCGCAGACCACGGTCACGCCGGGCTGGGTCAGGCCCAGCTGGGGCCCGACCACATGGACGATGCCCTGCTCCTTGTCCCCCAGCGAGTGCAGGCGCACCCCGAATTCGGCGCAGTTGTTGCGCAGGGTGTCGATCTGCGTCCGCGAGGTCAGGTCGGCGATCGGCTTGTCGATCTCCAGCGTCGGCGTGTTGTGGTCCTCCGTGGCGATGGTCAGGTCCGGGCGGCGCAACGGCCGGTTCGCCAGCCGGAGCCCCTCGAAGGCCTGGGGGGACGTCACCTCGTGGATGAGATGCAGGTCGATGTAGATGAGGTCCGGCTGCCGGGCCCCGCCCTCTCCGCTGCCCTCGCGCACCACGTGGGCGTTCCATACCTTTTCGGCCAGCGTGCGTGGCGCGCCGGCGACCTGTTCCCGTGACGACATGTCGTTCTCCTCCTGAAATCTTGCCTCCCTACTAGGGAACCACCAGCGGCCCACGAGCCGCCAGCACTTCCCCGTGCATCTCAAATGGTGAGACGGTAGTATCAATACATGGACACACCCAGTGGAGTCGGAGTCATCGACAAGGCAGCCCTCGTGCTCGATTCGCTCGAGGCAGGGCCCATCAGCCTTGCGCAACTCGTCGCAGCGACCGGCCTCTCCCGGCCGACCGTGCACCGACTGGCCCAGGCGCTGGTCCACCACCGCCTGGCGGCCAAGGACATCCATGGGCGCTTCATGCTCGGCAGCCGGCTCGTCGAACTCGCCTCAGCGGCCGGCGAGGACCGCTTGATCGCTGCTGCCGGACCGCTCCTGATCCAGTTGCGCGACGCCACCGGGGAAAGCTCACAGGTCTTCCGCCGGCAGGGCGACCACCGCGTGTGCGTGGCCTCGGCCGAGCGGCCCGTGGGCCTGCGCGACACCATCCCCGTGGGGACGCAGCTGTCCATGAAGGCCGGTTCAGCCGCCCAGGTGCTCCTCGCGTGGGAGGACCACGAGCGCCTGCTCCACGGGCTGAACCATGCCCGCTTCTCCCCCACCATCCTGGCCGGAGTACGACGGCGGGGCTGGGCGCAATCCCTCGGGGAGCGCGAGCAGGGCGTTGCGTCGGTCTCGGCACCGGTGCGGGGGCCGTCCGGCCGGGTCATCGCCGCCGTGTCGATTTCAGGCCCCATCGAACGGCTCAGCCGTCAACCGGGCAAGGTCCATTCGGACGTCGTCTGCAGGATCGCGGCCCAGCTCAGCGAGGCGTTGAAGAAGCCTGCCTCGTAGCCGTCCTCGAATTCGCGGGGATCAGTACGGCCAGCTCCATCCGCCGTTGCTGTTGGGGTCGTAGACCACGGTTCCGCTCTCGTACGGGACATCGAGCACGATCTTGCCGGTGACCTTCTGTCCCGGGTTAACCAGCGCCGGTGCCAACGCGTCCTCGCCGAGGCAACCCCAGGCCGATTCGGAGGCGACCTCCCGGTCGATCACGCCGGTGGGTCCCGTGACCGAGAAGGCCTGGGACACGAGCGGCATGAACATCTCCTCGGACGTGCCGCTGACTTCGTGCGTGATATCGCGATCCAACGACGCTTCGACATCGAGGATGAGGAAGGTCCCGTTCTCGGGAGTCAGCCGGAAGCTGCCGACCCGTGCGGGGCAGTCCTTGGCGGCAGTGATCTTGGTGATCGCCAGGGAAAAGAGCCGGTCGCCCTCGTCGTTGGCCAGGACGGCCGCTTCGCCGACGTTCTTCTCGACGTTGTCCATGGTGTCCGTGGTGACCGTGGCGCCGCTGGTGGGATCCACCTCCATGGCCTCTGGTCCCTGCTGCTCGAGCCCGGGCGCCTTGTCCGACTGGGCGGCCACGGTTCCGAGGGCCACCGATCCCGCCAGGACGACGACACCACCGGCAACACAGAGGGTGCGCTTGATGTTCATGGTCTCAGTACCTCTTCAGGTAGTCGCCGGAAGCCACGGGAATCCCCGACTTCTTCATGTAGCTGGCCATCTTCTTGGAGGCAACGTAGGCCCACACCCTGGCACCGGAGGCGTCGGTGACGAGCTTGCGGTTGTAGTTCTGGTTGTCCAGCGGCTTCGACGGATCGAACCGCTCCCAGCTGTCCATGTTCCTCAAGGTGGCGGTGTGCAGCGACGGCTTGAACCTCATCCGTTCGACGACGACCCGTCCCTTCGTTGCCCCGGGGACCATGTAGGACCACCAGGTCTTGTCCCGGCGCAGGTAGAGGTTGTGGCCGACGACGGTGGTCCTCTTCTCGGACGAGGTCTTGCCCCTGATCAGGAAGTAGGCCGACTGCCCATGCCGCAACGTCCCGTAGACGGCAACGTCGTATCGATCGTGGGTGGAGAGATAGGTGTTCTTGATCCAGCCGGTGCCCTCGGAGGTCTTGACGTTGGACCATCCGGAGCGGGTCGCGAGATACTGCACGCGCTCCCAGGCCGGAACGGTACCCAGGGAACGATGCCGGGTACCGACGCCGGTACGCACGTTGACCTTGCTGGTGGCCCACCGGTAGACCTTCGGTTTGGGGGTGCTCACGGCCCTTTTGGTCAAACCCGATGACCTGACCCAGCCGGCGCCGGCAGACGACTTGACGTAATCCCAGCCGGACGTGGAGCGGAACCATTCGACCTTGGTGTTCTGGCCGAATGTCGCCGTCTTCCGGGCACCCTTGCGGGTCGAGGCGTAGGCCGGGACGGTCTTCTTGGCCCATCGGTACGATACGGCGGGCTGCCTGGTCGCCAAGGAGGAGGCGGGGACGTATCCCGTCTTCGTCGAGTGCTTGACCTTGCGCCACGTCCCAGTTCCTCCGAGGTACACGACCCGGGTCCGTCGCTGCAGGCCGGCCAGCGCGCTGGAGGCGGTGGACTTCGACCTGTACAGGGGCGTAAAGGCGCCGATATAACGGTATGCGACCTTCACAGACGACTTGGCCGTGGTGGTCTTCAGATACTGGGAACTGGTCCAGCCCGTTTTGCCCACGGCCTTGATGTGCCACCACTTCCCCGATTTGCTGCCCATGGGAACGACGATCGTGCCTTTTTTCAGGACGGTTAGGCGTCGATGCGCGGTGCCTGGCCCGGAGCGCAAGCTCAGGTTGGCCGTGGTGCGAACCGTCCTCACCGTGGTCGCAGCCATGGGGACTGCGATAGGCGCCCCAACTGCCGTCGGGGAGGGATGATTTGGAGGCATCTGTTGCGCGACGAGGCTGATCTCCCCGGGAATCGACGCCTGCGCTGGCATCACCGGAGCGCCCATCAGGACAAAGCCAAGCACGACGGCGGTGCCACGCCGAGCGAGGATCCTCTGTCTTCCCCCGGCTGGAACGCCATCGGTTGTTCGGCTCCGTGACAGGTAATTCCCCCAAGCGCCCACTGCAGGCCCTCTCCCCCATTTATCCATCCATGCGATCAATCCTGAAAGTAGATTAGCCCACATCACGGGAAAAGTGATCGCCGTGGTGCCGGCCCTGTAGACCCGTGGGACGCCCTTCAAACTTCCAGGAAGGGTCCCGCGCCTATTCAAGTCGCGATAGCAGGCCGTAGGGCGGCGATCGAGCACGGCCCGGAAAAGGATGGGTTACCGGATGACCTCGACCACGGCGAAGACCGCGCCGCCGCAGCCGTCGTTTCACTACGAGACCACCATGGCCAGCCGTCGCGCATTCCGGCAGCCAGGTTCCTCCGCGTGGCCCTTGGCCGACGCCACTGTTGCCCAGGATTTCGTGGCTGCTTCAGGGTGGACGGATCCGGTTCTTCCTTCAGCTGGTGCTCCGGCGTTGCTGCGCTTCTGGTGCTTTTATGGCGTTATTGGCCTCATCGCCCAAGGTGATTCTGCAAACTCGCACCCACTGCATTGGTTCACACCAGACGGTGCACCCGCGAACCCGGCGACGTGGGCACTCGCCGAAGGCGTGACCCCATTATTCACCGACGCACTCGTGTCATCCGTTGGGGAGTTAAGCCGCCAAGTGCCCAGCGCCTTTCTCCGAATCGACTTGCTAGTGGAAGCCGGCATGTCACGGGTCGCCGCTTTCGGCCCAAAACCTGCCGAAGCTTCGCGCCTGAATACCGCGACCGATCGTCGACTGGGGCAACTTGCTGTCGACGCCGCCGGAAGGCTGCATCACGATCTGGTCAATGGCTCACGTTTCCCCGCATTCACGGCTGCGGTTGAACGGGCAGCAAGCAAAACCCCTTCCGAGGATTCCGTACCGTCCCCAACGAACCAAAAGACCGCTGGCGTCAAGAGCTCCATGCCGGTGCCAGTCTCCAGAACGTCGACGACCAGCGCGATGCCGCGTAAGAACTACGCCACTTGGCGACTGCCCCACGTCAGGTGGGCTTCCATCGAGGATTTCGCGCAGAGCCTCTCATTGTCAGATGGTGTCCACTCAATCCTCTTGCCCGCAGGCGTGTGCGTAGATGTGTATGTATCCGGTGATCCATTTGCCGGAACGGACGTCCGTCCCGTCTTGACATTCTTCGCCGGTGCAGTGACGGGCCGCGAGGCGAAAACTGGGCCATTTTTCACCGGCTTGGGTATCGCCAAGGCCCTGTGTTAAGTAGCCGTATCTGGAACTGGTGGTCCACGCATCCGGTACTGCCGCTCCGCTGACCGGGTACTGCTTCCATGGTTCGTGTTCCTCTTGGTGATGGCAGCAACACACACGGTGTTGCGCCTTGACCTTCAAGGAGGACCGATGGCGGATTACCGAACCATCATGCGGCTGCTGGTGCAGGGCCGCAGCTATCACGAGATCACTTCGAGCCTGAACTGCTCGCGCCGGGCGATTTCCCTGGCCAGCAAGGCCTTGGCCGAACGGGGCATCACCACGGCTGCCAAGGTCGAGGAGATCACCGACGACGACCTGGAAGATTTGTTCCCGGACGGGCGCTCGGTCCGGTCCGAAGGCTATGAGCTTCCGGACTTCGAACCGGTGCTCCGACGGGTGAAACGGGACCGGAACTTCACCCTGCAGCAGGCCTGGCAGGCATATGTCACCACTGCCGGCGACCACCGCAAATACGGGCATTCGAAGTTCTGCGCCCTTTTCGCCCGGTACGTGGCCACGAACGACTTGAGTGCGACGATCCACCACGAGCCGGGCCGCTCGATGCAGGTGGACTGGGCCGGACAAACACTGTCGGTCACCGACATGTTCACCGGACGGGTGTCCAAGGCCTACCTGTTTGCCGCGGTGCTGCCCTATTCCGGGATGGTCTTCGCCCGGGCTTCGCTGTCGATGAATCTCGAGGCGTGGATCGACCTGCACGTTCGGGCCCTGGAATATTTTGGCGGCGTGCCGCGGATCATCATTCCCGATAACGCCAAGACCGCGACCTACCGGCCCGAACGCCGGGATGCCCAACGGGTGCTCACCGACCGGTATTCCCAGTTCGCCACCCATTACGGCACCGCGATCGTGCCAGCCAGAGTGAAATCGCCGAAGGACAAGGGGGCCATCGAGAGGGCGGTGCGCACCGCCAACCACCGCATCATCGGCCATCTCAGCGCCGAGGTATGGCCCACCATCCAGGAACTGAATGCGGCCGTCGAGGTCCAGGTCGAGCAGATCAACGACCTGAAGAACCCGCACGGGGTCACCAAGCGTGAGATCTTCACCTCCGAGGAGGCGGCCCTCCTGGGCGAGCTGCCCAGCCACCGGTTCACGCACGTGGCGTGGAAGCAGCTCAAGGTCCAGCGCAACTACCACGTCACCACCGACCACCAGCACTATTCGGTGCCCTACCGGATGGCTGGGCAGATGCTCAAGGCCCGGCTGACCGACACCACGGTGACGATCTTCGACGGGGAGCAGGTCATCTGCGAACACGCACGCAAGCACGGGCGCAAAGGCCAATACTCGACCAGTCCCGAGCACGTTCCTCCGGCGCACCAGAACGTCGCCAACCTCTGGTCGCGCACCTGGTTCCTGGAGCGGGCCCGCGGCTTCGGGCCGGCCACGGTAGGGGTGATCACCCAGATCCTGGACCGGCACGTGATCGAAGCCCAGGGATACCTCGATTGCCAGAACATTTTGGATTCACTGGGAAAGAAGGGCAGGGCCCGCCTGGAGGCCGCATGCCAGCAGGTACTGAACACCGCCGCCGTGCCCACCTATACGACGCTGAAGCGGGTGCTGGCCACCATCACCAGCGACCAACACGTCCCGTCGGTGGCCCGGGCCGCGGCCAACACCCTCAAGCCCGAGCATCCCGGGACCCGGGAAAGCGCCGGGCAGATGTTCGTACGCGACTCCTCCTACTACCAGGAAGGATTCTGATGGCCATCTTCACCAGCGAGGACCACGACAAGTTCCGCACGCTGCGCATCACCCGGGTCGCCGAGGCCCTCGAGCTGCTGTTGGCCGAGGAAGCGAACGAGCAGGTGCCCCCGGAGCGGCTGTTCCGCCAGGCGGTCGATGACGCGCTCGAGCAGCGGCGATCGAACAAGATCGAGAGGCTGATCGCCCAGGCCCGGATGCCGTTCGCGGACGCCACGGTCGAGGAAATCGACTACCGGGAAGGCCGCGGTGATCTGAACCCGGTGCAGATGCGCCGTTACGCAGGAAACGACTGGAGTCGCGAGCAGCTCAACGTGGTGATCACGGGCATGTCCGGTTCCGGGAAGACGCACCTGGCCTGCGCGATCGGCGTCGCGGCATGCCATAACGAGCACAGCGTCCGCTACTGGCGCATGGACGACTTGGCCCTGGCGCTGGTCAGCGTCCACGACGACCACATCGCCCACCGGAACCTGCTCAACCAGCTCAAGGAGGTCGACCTGTTGATCCTGGACGACTTCCTCACGGTCGGAGTCGATGCCAGGGCGACCAACGACCTGTTCGGCGTCCTGGCCGACCGGGACCGCCGTGCGCCCACGATGGTCCTGGCCCAGACCGGGCCGGAGTACTGGATCCAAATGATTCACGACCGAGTCGCGGCAGACTCGATCGTGAACCGGCTGACGAACAACTCACGACACATCAAACTCGGAACAGTTGATATGCGGCGTGAGCAAAACATGAGAAGACGCCAAACCGAGGGCCACTGGAACTAACCACCATGCCCTGGAACAAGGCTACAGGGCAGAACTGAACGGGTACCGGGCGCCGGCTGAGGCCAGCGACCGGTACCCCCCCCCCCGTGGAAATGCGGTACCGGATACGTGGACTCACGGTTCCAGATACGGCTATTCAACAGCCCTGGCAGTCCCCCTGATTTCGATCGCCGACCCGACTCTAGACACACACCGGGAACTTGGCCTCGCTTGGTTCACCGGTCGCCAAAACGAAAGGGTCGACGACGGCATCACTGCCATCCTCCAATCGCTGGCCAGGCGGGCCAACCGTGAACTGCTACTCGTGGGCGGCTCCGGAGGTGGCTTCGCTGCGCTGAAGTTCGCGGCGCGTTTGGGATCTACATGTTCCGTTTTCGTGTGGAATGCCCAAACCGACCTGTTGAAATACTCCCCGCGGTTTGTGCGCAACTATTTGTCCTTAGCCTTGGGCTTTTCCCAAGTCTTTCTGCGTGGCTCCGACTGGATAGAGGCCAGCCGAGAGCGGATGGAACCGGACATTTCAACTACCGTCTTGGAACCCAGCGGAGGACTTCGCCCCCGCCGGCTCTTCTACCTTCAAAATGCTGGCGATTGGCACGTCGACACGCATTTCCTGCCCTGGGCCAAGGCCAACGACTTCCGGAGCAGAGAAAACGGTGTAGCCTCAGCTGATCCGCATCACGTCGCCCTCGTGGCGCAGGCAGCGCCCGGGCATCATCCTCCGCCCACTCCACTGGTCACCGACATCATTCGTCGTCTGCAGGATGCCCATGGCCGGCCTCTGGAACTGGCCGAGGCCTTGCTCGCACAAGAACCGCTGCTCAGTCAGGGCGTTTCTCAGATCCCTGACTTCGACCTTGGCTGAAATGGTCCCAGCCGCTCGCTTCCAGCGGACGCCCATCGAGCAGCACCATCCCTCCCGCAGCAGAGCCGATGATTGTGCCGATCGGCGTAAAGCACTCCGGTAGCTCCGTCCCGGTCGGGAACGTGGCCAGCAACGCAAAGTCCTCCCCGGCTCTCAATAAGAAATCTTCCGGCTCATAGCCGAAGCCGCTCGCCCATTCGAAAAGGTCCGGTGCGGCCACCTCTTCGAGCCGTTGGGCGTCGAGGGCCACGGCGACGCCGCTGGATTCTGCGAGTCGTGGGAGGTCCCGACGAAGACCGTCGGAGAGGTCCATCATTGCAGTCGCCCCCCGGTCGGCTGCCAGCGGGCCGGCCGCAAGATTCGGTCGCGGCCGGTGTTGCCCGGCGACGAAACCATGTTCGACCGAGTTCATCTGGTCTTCGGAAACCGAGGATTCAAGCAGCGCGAACCCCGCGGCTGCGGCCCCGATCCGGCCACAAACGGTCACCACATCTCCCGGTCGTGCTCCACTGCGAAGTATCGGCGCTGCCGATACCAACCGGCCGGTGACCGCGGTTGAGACAGACAGTTCACGTCCAGCACTGAGGTCTCCCCCGGCCACCGCGCATTCGGTGGCCCTGAGGTCGCGCACGGCAGCGGAGAAACCGTCTGCGAACTCCTCCACCCACACCACAGGCGTTTCAGCCGGCAGCGTCAAGCTGAGCACGGCCGACGTGGCGACTGCACCCATGGCGTTGATGTCGGATAGGTTTTGAGCCGCCGATTTCCACCCCACGTCGTATCCCGTGGAGACCGAGCCGTTCTGCCAGCGGAGGCGGAAGTCCTGGTCCTGCACCATGGTGTCGATGCTGATCACGAAGCTACCTCCGGGGGCGGCAATGTGCGCGGCATCGTCCCCGGGTCCGAGCAGCATCTCGGCGCCATGGAGCCTGGGAAGGAGCAGTCGCAACAACCCCGATTCGCCCAGTCCAGCGACATGCCGGTCATCGTTATTCTCGACCACACGCTCTCCCTACGGCTGTGAGGAAGCCAATGCACCCGTTGTCGTCTTCGTTGGTACTCACCTGTACATCATGCCAAAGGACCAGCGTGCCTATTCGCACTCGTGGAGCTTTACCAATCCTCCTTCGTTTTCAATGGCAGGGGATGCCGAGGCGTCTCGAATTTGCTCAATCAACTTTCGGGTGGTTCTTTTGCTCGCAGATTTGAAATCATCAATCGTGCTTTGCCAATCGGCAGGTAGACGCCCTTCGAGCTGAAATGCTGCTTGAAGGCATTCCTCTAGGCTTCCCTGCAGCTCCTCAAGGGACAGCACATATTCCTTTTGATTAGCAGAACGAAAGAGGGCCGAAACTTTGGGGTCGTAGGCGAGACCTATGATCGGTACGCCCGCCTTCATGGCTAAGAGGCAGCAGTGGTATCTCATACCGACGACGAGGCGGGCAGCTCTAAAGTCCGCTTCTAGCTGCTCTAAATCGAGCGTGTACGGCAGAACCGAAAACTCGGAGACAATACCCTCTTCCTCGAGAGCGCTCAGTTGCTGCTTTAGAAAGAGTTCGTCTTCAACAGACAAGGGAACGCCTACAAGAATCAGACCGTGCTCCGCCGCAAATTGCGCGCACACTCGCGTAACAAGATCAGGCCTGAAGGATTTGGAGAAGCCCCATTCGCGCAAGTTGAACAACATGTATGGTTCGCCGGCCGCAATTCTAGACTGAGTAGATCCATTCGTATCCGGAATTGAGAAGACCAAGTCCGGACTCCAAGAGACTCCATTACGCCATCCTTTGATGGCACGCAGCATTTCGGCCGAATCTGGATCCCGTACGACTATCGAAGCGGCTGATTCGAATAGGAACCTTACGGACTGCTGACTCGCAACGCTTCGAAGGGGCCCAATTCCCTGGCCGTGTACATAAAGCGGTTTGCCCCAAAGTGCGGATAGTAGAGCTATGGCGCCATATGCTCCTATTGACTGCGCAGGTTTCGAGAGCAGTCCAGGAACTCCTCCACTGGCGTCAAAGGCATAATCCTGCATCAGCCCTCCACCACCGAGAACAACTGCGGCAGCACCCCTCACGGATTGTTCAACCGCAACAGTGTCGTTTCGATCGATCGCTGGAGTGGCATGCGTCCGCTCCGCAGACGCAGGCAATGGAGTCACAACCTTGACAGAGACATGGGGTGCAAACTCTGAAAATGCAGCGAGGAGCGCCGTAAGTATGAATTCATCGCCAACATTTCCTGACCCATACCAACCAGAAATTAGAACAGTCGGTGGTACCTGAAGCGGCCCGCCAATGGCTGAGAAGCCAATCGCTGATAAAACTGCAAAAACGTTATCTTCGGCGGAAGGCTGACTACCTTGGAGCACACCTGATGGCGTCTCGCTAAAAGGAGTACCGCAGACTACCCGCAGAGCGTCATGATAAAAACCGCCATCTGCAGGTTTAGGGTCTTCTATAAGTTGGGGGCCAGCGGCTTGAGCGAGTTTTACCGCATAGCGGAGCGCAGATGATCGGGATGATGCCGGTCTGGGAACCCAAATCCACTCGTGATTTAGCGCCAACGACGTGACCCTAGTAACGTCATGCGCGTCGGCCCATGTCACCGTTATATTTTGTGCATACAGATTTTTATGTGTGTCAATAATAGATTCGAGTACAGTTCGTTCCGTTAGCGGTAAGCCGTCGTCGAGAACCAAAACGGAATGAGGCGTGCATCTTCTGACTCGCTCGGCTAAGGAAGAGGTAATCCGTCGGCTCGGTTCGGCCGAAATAGCCATAAAACTTTCCGATTCGACGCTCGGTATGGAAGTCCATGCGGGATCGTCCGGCAGGAGAGACATGAAATCAAAAGTCTCACGGCGCACCAGGGCGTCGGCCGAGTCGCCTACATACTCGAGATTAATGCTGACACAGGATACATCCAGATCCGAGAGGTACTTGCGCAGACTCGGGGCAAGAGCATAGCCGCCCCCGAGGGTCATCAGGACATCAGGGGAATGAGACGCCACAAAGGCACCTATCAATTCGGTCGTTCCAGAACACGCACCAAGGAAATTCACCCCATTGTTTCCTGCTACCTGCCTACTGCCCTTGAAGGCTGCGGAGTGGCGCTTTTCCTCAATACAACAGACGGCCCATCCGGCGGCTTCCAGTGCGTCAATAATTGAGCGGGCACTAGTTAAGGGTCCAATTTCTGGTGCTACGACAAGTACACGGCGAAGGCTAGTAACCAATTGATTCGTCTTCCCGTAAGCTCGTGGCAATTTCTCTTAAGATCTGGTGGGCACGGTGGGGTGTCGGAGTCGTCTGTGCGTTTTGAAACACCTCTTGGTCCCCGGCCAGGTTGAGAAGTAGATCCAACGCGTCGCTGCTCGTAGGCGAGCGTTCAATGGAATTGAGATGCTCCATGTACTGGCGTGCGGACCGATTGATGTAGGTGTTGCTACGCATGAGAACTGGCAGGATCGTTTGCCAGTTCAATTCGGCACGCCCCACCGTCGAAAAGCTCTGATGACTGGGGAACTTAGCCTTTAGGAGTTCAGTTACGAATGACCCCTTAAGATTACGAACCGAAAGTTCCGGACAAAACAAGAGTGCTTCCCACGACAGCGATGTTGCCGCCAGGCGCAGAGCAGCGAAACCTGCGGAAGAAGCGCCGACTATTAGAACGCGCGACGCTCCAGATGCGCTCTCGAGTTCTCTAAGACAGCTGGCGAGTTCCGGGATTGGATCCCACGATTCTGAACCGAGGTACCAACCCACACGAAGTCTAGCTGCACCGGCCAACGTCGGATCAGCGACGAAAACCTCTAGGTTTAGCTCATCATCATGGACTGAGAAACGATGATCGAACGTTGGGTATGGCGAGACTGCTGGGTCGATAGGACCATGCAGAAATACTCGCAAAACTCCCCCCGAGCTGCGGACTCCTGCGCGAATCAAAAGGTCAATTTTGCCATTACGCGATTCGGCTTTGACTTGGCAGCCACCTTCTGCATCATCTACCAAGCGCATCGAAGTCGGACGCGAAGTTTTCGATTGTGAGAACCATGACCCGATTCTGGATTTCTCGCCGTACCGAGCGCGGCAATGCTCACGAAGGCGTCGTTGACGCAACTCATCGGTCGCATACATTTCCTCTTCATAAACAGCAATTGGCTGCGTGGCATTGATGTGGCTAAAAAGCCAGCTCTTTGCGGATTTGACGGTCTCGTCCCATAATTCGGGTGGATGTGGAAAGTGGCCTTCCCCCAGATCGTCCCTGTTTATCAACATTCGTCCCTGGATGCTTTCGCTTGCATCACTGGACGAGCCAAGACAGAGCAACATCGGATTTAGGTGTTGCCTAACGTGGAATTCGTCCCCGTCATTCTGGGCATAAAGTACTAGGTTTCCGCGATCCGCCCCAGAAGCGTAAATGTCCGCCACATTGAATCGACCGGGAAACGTTTCTTTCATGCAGATTTCCGGCATAAAGTCGTAAAACGCTTCTCGGACCCGGTGTGCGAATCGCGGATGATACTTGAAAATGTCAGTCTGGGGGCTAAATACGACTGCTACAGCTGAGGCAAACCGAGCAGCCATTCGCATGGCTACGAATCCGCCCCCGGAGGATCCTTCAAGCACCAAGCTAGGCGATTTCGTAAGGGACGCTACACGCCGAATGACTGCTTCCATCGAAGCATCGACATCCACCTTAATCGTGCCTGAAAACCAAGATAGGAGATTGTCGGAGTCTAGTCCGAGCGTTGGGTCCGAAAAGAGAACAAATGGACTCGTATCGTCGATACTCGAGCGGACTCGCAGAAAGTATGGCAACTTCGTTTTGCCTGTTCGTGCCCCATGAAAGGTCACAGTCATGCTGGGGGACTGGACCGGGCCTGTGCGAATGAGCATGGGCAACACCATCCCGTCGCCAATAGGCAGAAGGTAGATGGCCGGCTTTGCATCCTCGACGATTTGATCGACGGATGATATTCCATACACGGGAATGCCGTAGAAGGAGTGTTTCGCAGAGATCAGTTCACGCAATATCGACACTCTCGATCAGGCTCCCGAAGGGGCTCTTTGATACCGCACTGACGTTCATTTGATCAAGCACGCTGAACCTGCTGTCTCGCACTGAGCTGATCTTTCGCACACCGCGTACACCTGTCTGTCCACATAGAGTCAGCACCACTTCATCGGAATGGACTACAGGTATAGACAGCGATATTCGATTCGCCTGTTTCCAGAAGCCATCGTGTAAATAAACGATCCGGCCATTAATACGGAGGTCGTAAAGGTGACTAGATACCGCAGGGTCATGATCAACTTCAATGTCGACAAAAACACGCTCAGGCGCGGCACAACAAATCGTCGCAACTGTCTCTTGGTACACGTCATCATTTAAAACGAGAGACGCTGTCTCTCTAGGCTCTGCAAAGAGCTTTTGAATGAGGTCTTCAATGCGTTCTTCTGCAGCAAAGCGCGTTAGCCCGACCTCTTGGGCACGCGTGCGTAAACGCTGAAGCTGTTCCGTGTTCGTTCCGAGGCGCCATAGCTTCTTAATAATCTCCCCGGGGCCCCCGACGGCCAGACATTCCGTGCCTTGATCAAGATTTACGGCCGGCGCAAGAGCGCGCTTTACGACCGGTATTCCGCCTCCTATCAGGGCATGCCCCAGGAGACGGTTTGGCAGCGGCCCCTTTCTACTTGAATCTGGCAGCGCAAAAACCACAGTAGAACGAACAGTTCGAGCGATGTTGGCCAGAGAATTGGCTTGGGTCCCATTGACGTCAGCGACAAATTCTCGTCGAGGCAGGGATTTTAGGTCATCGGTAAGCATGCGGTATGCGCCAATATGCGTTTCCCGCTCCGCAAGAACGCCCACTTGAACCTTTTGATGCGGAATAGATACGAGCATTTTCACGAATGAACGGTCTACGAGATCTGGACAATGTTCAATCCTCCCGATGCTTGCCTCCTTATACTCCTGAACTAATGTCGAGTTCAGCAATGTAGTGACGTCCATATGCATGCTTAACCGCAAGGACTTGTATCCCGCGTCGGAGCTATCATTCGCATGATTCAAAAATTTGACACCTTCGGCAGCCAGCTGTCTCGCGCCATCAGGATCCGGAATATAGTCACACCCCACGAACATGATGACATCTGGAGCCAGCCCGCGTGCGTCGACGAAACGACGGCAATCGAAAATTCCTCTGTATTGCGACATGGGATCTGGGGAGAAATACGCTCGCTCTGGAAACGGATTCACTCTTGTAACTGTGTGTCCGAGCAAATCCAGTGCCCGCTCAGCGGTTCTTATTGCTGAAATTGCGTTCGCCCATCCCGTACCGACCAGCAAAATATTCTTAGGACTTCGCGCCTTGAATTCGGTTTCCAGGTGAGCTTTCAAACCTTCGAGCAACTTATCGTCAAATTCTCCGCCTCCAGCCACTTGGACTTGTTCGACCGGAGCCTGATGAGGCCCACCACCGGTCAGGGGCGCAAAATCCCTTCCATCAAAATCCGCGAAAAATCGTACACGATCAGCTAGCGACCGCTTTCGCCAACCGTCGTCTTCTAGGACTGCCTCTAGCGCCAGAACACGGGCTTCAGCTGAGTAGTTCGCTTCGAATCGTTCTCGCGTTTTCGCACTCAGCAAGGGTAAGTCACCCGAACGAAGAAGTCGCTCAATTGTAGAGCTCAGAGCGGACGGCTGGTCGACACATATGATCTCTGGAAACGTGTCAAGATCCTGCGAATCGGGTACAACCGAGACCATGGGGATACCCATTGCAGCGTACTGAATGACTCGACTCGGATATTGGAAAAACCCCAGGTCGCCAAGTCCCTCGAACCAAGTAGGCAGACCCTCATGATCTCTGAAGAACTGGGGGATGTTCACTGCTACAGCGCACCGAGAACCCGCGTCTATAACTTCGGCATCCGAGTCTAAGTATCCCCCGCCAACGTGGTAATAATCTGCACCGACTGAACCATGGATCCGGATACTAGGCTTCATGGAACTCAAATCGAAGTATCGCTGTCGCCTTACTTGGTCATGCACGTTGCCGAGAAACAAGACGTCTGTTTCTCGATCGTTCGCTCCGTATACGTACGGAAACGCCTGGCTGTCCGTCCAGAATGGAAAATTAATGCCCGTGGCCCGACCATGTTTGTTTTCGTAGAAGCCCAGTACTTTTTCGCCGCCACAGTGCAAAATAACATCGTATTCGTCAACGATGGGCCCATAGGACAACCTCCAGAGAACCGGATCGTCCGAGAACCAGGCTATTAGGCGTGAACCTTTTGACCGAATTCTTCTCAGCAGTTGGTATGGTAGGCTCGCCGGGCGGAAAACGAAAACGTAATCCGGATCAAAATCCAGAACCCGGTCGACCTCGCGTTCAAGATTCTTTAAACGAACAGGGTCCTCTTCGAATTTGAAGCCGTGGCCAATTTTGCCAGTATTTAGCACGGTATGGCCACGGGATGCGAGCGCTCTGCCGAGCGAGGACCCGACGTGAGTTTCCAGAATACCGTCGAAGATAGCTATCTTGCTCGGCTTCATACTATCCACTCCGATCCATTTACGGATACCAAATCTGATCGTTTCAGAGCGTTGTACCGGTCGCTCGCGTATCCTTCACTCTCCAGCCCTAAGAGCTCATCACGGTTGTACAGGGCTGAAACCAAAAGTCGCTCTAAGGATGAAGTTCCCCTGGCTAACCATGCATAGGGCAACACTGCGTCCGTCTCGCGGTCCTCGGGCCAATCCTCGGCGTCGATCGGACTCGAAGGCTCTACATTGCTCTGAGTCACTCGTTTTCCCACGACTGCTGCTTCGGTCTGATACGTGGCCAATAGAAGATCTGCGGCATAGTGCTTCCCGTATGCAGTATCGTCTGAGAATATTACGCAGCTCAAATCGAGTTCCTGAAGTTCTCGGGCAAGTGTGGCTGCTCCGGGTTCGCCAACGAACGCGTCATACGTAGTCTCTGGCCTGAGGCTGTCTTGAACTGAATCCGCCATCTTTGTAGAAGGGGCCGGCATTAGAAGTCGAATGTCCACTGGGGGTATGGCCTGTTTGGCCACCTCATCCATGGCAAGTTGGATTCCGTTTGCATCACGCACCAAGCAAACGGCTGCATACCGGAGCGAACTATCGTCACCGACTACTGGCAGCGATTCGATGCCGTCTTTAAGGGCGCGCCGGATTTCGAGCATCCTGTGGCGGTAAGTGTGTCTTGTGAGTGTCGTCCGCCACGCTCGATGGGCACGTCGCTGTCTAAGCTGCGGATCTTTGAGGACCTCGGCCATAGCTTCTGACGCTGCTTGTCTGTCACTGGCCATGAGTACTTCTTCATGACCGTAAAACTCAGATATGGCCGGCGTAGGGCTGCTAAGGACCGTCGTCTTCGCAGCACCCAGTTCAAATACGCGACGAGCACACATCGAATTACTTGATGGCACAGAATTTACATTTAAGAATATTTTGTACTTTCGGTAAGCATCCAACATCTGTTCGTACGGCAAAGAACCTCTGACGTATGGGGCGTACTCCTCAGGGAAGCGGTAACGCTCGTCACCCCCCTGCTCACGAGAATATATGTCGAATCCGAATTCCACGGCGGCTGGAAAGAGATAGTCCATCTGCTGTTTGCGCTCGATGAACTTGTGACGGAAGTACTGTCCGGCAAAAACGACGTTGCCCTCGCGGTGCCCACGCACGCGCGTAGGTTTGTGGATCGCCGGCTGAGCAGCAAACGGCAAGACGCCAACATTATGGTGCCCAGCTGCTTTCCTGTAGGTGGGAACAAGCGCTTCCTCTGTGGTGAAAATAAAATCGAAGTGGCGCGCAGTCTCTATGAAGTCGTCAAAATGCGGAGGATCCTCCTTGTTCCAGAACACAGTCCTAATCCCACGATCTCTGCAAGCTCGAATAAGCTGCAGTAGCTTTGGTTTGGCACCCGTGGAAGTCGCGATTAGATGCTGCCAGGCATAATCATTTCCTCGCCAGGCAGACTCACAAAATAGAAACTCGGGCTGAAAATGGTCGAGGCACGCCTCTATATCGTTCGGCCCGATAGGAACTAAGTTGGCCTCCGGGCTAAAACAGGCTGTCGAAAACTCGTCCAAAATGACGGCCACTGTCGGCAAGGCCATGTTCCTTTCCCACCCAAACTTAGACGGTGGGCCGGCAAGACCAAGGAAGGTTTGGAGGTTCTCAATGTAATTCATGGATGGGCCTTCCTTGTCACAGCTGCGTCTAGTACTTCTAGTAGGGCCAGATCTGAAGTGAGGGCTCTGGCCGTCCGGGAGTCGCCCCCAGCTAGCAACCGAGAGCCCAATGCTTGACGTACGGGTGCCGACGCTCCAAACAAGACGGCCGACTTAAACTTGGTGGCTACCAACTTCAAAAGTACTTGCTCGGCGGCAGAATCCTCCATTTCTTCGAGGGCGGCACAGTTGACCAACGCAAGATCGAAATCTAATTGCACTTCGTCATTTATCCAGCTCGATACGCCACTAACCTTCAGGGGTTGCTTCTTAAGTTCGCTCTTGTCCTGCTCTAGGAACCCTGCGATCTCGACAGCGTTGGTTGCGAGCGAGTGGATGCTAACCGGCCAGTCAAGGAGCTGGTTCAGTGCCTCCGCTAGGGAATACGTAGAAGCAGTGGTCCCGATTTCAAGGATTTGCGCGAATTTGCCGCGCTGCACCGTGTCAAAGATGAACTGGGCGGCGATTACATCGAGTCCTGGATCGATTTGAGTGAGGGGGTTTCTTGAGTCCAAGCCGCGACCCCAAACTGCAATTAGTTGAGAGCGGATTGTGTGGCGTCCGAATTCGCCGATTCTATATTCTAAGGAACGCTGGCCTATTAGTAGGTTCCGAAGACGCATCGACAGTTCATCCAGACGATCTTCCAGCACAGGGGCCTTTTCGCCCCCTTCAAGCGGCAGCAGTTCACCTGATTCGAAAGTGGAATCAAGATCCGTGCCCGCCGCGCGCGTCAAATCTAATGTCCGCTGACTAACCTCTCCCAAACCTAAGGACAGCAAATCAATTCTGCGTGAAATAGATTGAAGGCGTTCTCTAAGGACTGACGCCTCCATCTTTTCTCTCTGCCGCTCCTGTACGACCAACTTGTATATCCGAGAGACAAGGGCAACCAGAGAAAGTCCCAACACCATCGTGCACAATATTGCGGCGTAGGTTCCGAGATCCCTTTCTACTGCGAAAATAACGGTAGGTAGGACTATGCCGACGATCGCGCCGATTCCGAGTTTTCTCGTAATCCCCCTAGCGGAGAGCGCAGCAATTCGAGCCATTTCGTTTCCAACTTTCAAATGAAGCAGAGGCAGCCGTTAGAACACTCGCTTCGCATTTGTTGATTTGTTTCGAACCTAACGTTCCAACTTTGAGTGGCTTTGCCAAGCTGTATATATGCCCTCGCGCAAAGTCTCGTACGTAGAGTTGGCGAAGTGATACGGCGCCCTCCCCCATTGATGATTCAGGGAAGCCACGCTGCGATTCGGATGTGGTCGGACAACTGCATAGCCAGCCTCGCTGGCCACATTGAAGTACCTGTTAAGGTCATCATTAATTTGGCTAATTTCCTGACCGCGATAGGGCGGCACTTTAGATCCGTCTTCAAACGTCTCGGCCCATGCGGGTGCAAGAAAAATCGGCACAGATCCAGATTCGCGAATAATGTGAGCGAACTGCCTCATAGCCGCGGACCACAGGTCGAAATGTTCATCGGTGCCGAAGTCGACTCGCCGCCACATATCGCGAAATAGAGGGAGAATCCCACTTTCCGTGAGCTCCCATGAGTGGGTCACGTAACGGTGTTCGCCTGTTTGAAAAACGCCTATGCGATCGTCGACCATATCCAAAAGCACTACCTGGACAGGTCGCTCCTCCATCGCCACCCGCGAGTCCGATTGGAAGTCACCTTCAACGCAACGTCGTTGGAAGTCTGATTTCAAAGTTAAATCGCAGGGCACTTCGGTAGGCGGCGACATACCGCTTATGGGACTCTGTCGTGCAATGTACTCCCGCAAAGTCCATGTTTCATCGAGAAAGGCCAACGTATCGCGTGACACGCAGCTTCCGAATATCGTCAACTCCGGCACGTCTCGCCCCACACCCTCTCGGACCGTTTGAACTTGTCACAGCAAATTACTAATTGATCATACCCATTCGGAAGAGGTAACCGGTATTTACGCGTTCCCAAACGATCAAAAGTAGAAAGCGACCACCAATCAAGCCTCGCATCGGCTGCGAACCACGTTGGGCCTCCACCCATCATAATGCGTACTCATTCTCCCCATGGAATCTACTTCGCTTCAATCAGCAACGCGAACGGGAAGCGTCTTGGAAATCTCAAGGCACTATATACGCGCCCACCTCAGTGGAATTCAGGCCACAAGTAAGAAAGCTTCTGCCCCAACTGAGTCCAGCAGAAGGCCCCTCGAAGTGCTCGTGTCGGTAACGGTCGAAAACTGGGCCATTGTGAAAGGGCGGTCTCAACTCATCGTCACAACACTTGGTCCATTCTGGGAGTTGTGATGTCTTCGATTCGTCGTGTGAAGAAGGGGCCGGGGCGTCGTCCGCAGTCGGCCAAGCGTGCGCGGTTCATGCAGCTGCGTGGGCAAGGCTGGAGCATAGCCGCGGCCGCCCGCGAGGTAGGTGCCTCACGCACCGCTGGCCAAAACTGGACGAACGGTTACAAGTCCTACCGTGATGGCGCGGTCGTCGGGTACGTTCCAGCGCTGGTGCCGCGTGAGGTCCGTCAGATCAGCGGCCGATTCCTATCCGAGGACGAGCGTGTGCGCATCGCGGATCTGCACCATGCGGGTGCAAGGATGCGGGAGATCGCGAAGATGCTGGGTAGGTCCCCGTCAACGATTTCACGCGAGCTGGACCGCAACTCGACGCAGCAGGGCAGCTACCGTCCGTTCCAGGCGCAACGCATGTCTGCGAGGCGCCGGAGCCGTGACCGCGTCCGACGCATCGAGTGGAACGCGCGGTTGTGGGCGGTAGTTGACCAGAAGTTGCAGTCGAGGTGGAGCCCGCAACAAATCGCGAGACACCTCGAGGAGACGTTCCCCGATGACCTGTCGATGCGATTGAGCCATGAGGGCATCTACCAGGCACTCTACGACCCTGATCCAACTCTGATGCGGCCATCGCGGCTTGCACCGCAGACGCCGTCGCCGTTGCGCACGGGCCGCGATCACCGAAAGGCCCAGCAACGCACGGATCGGCGCAGGCCACGGTTTGAGCGGCCCCTCCTGACCATCCACGACCGCCCCTTCGACCCGGGAGACCGCACGGAAGCTGGTCATTGGGAAGGAGACCTCATCGTCGGGAAAGCCCAGGGGTCGGCGATCGGAACACTGGTTGAGCGGCAGACCCGTTCGACACTACTGTTGCATCTGCCCGCTCGCGACGGCGAAGCACTTCACGACGCGCTGGCCGCTGCGATGGCCGGATTCCCCTTGGGTCTTGTCAGGTCGATCACCTGGGACCAGGGCTCGGAGATGGCTCGCCACCTGAAGATCGCCCGCACGCTCGGCGCACCTGTGTTCTTCTGCGATTCCCATTCGCCTTGGCAGCGTGGAACCAACGAGAACACCAACGGGCTGCTCCGGGACTATTTCCCCAAAGGAACCGATTTGAGCCTGCATTCTCTTGGGCACCTGAGCGCCGTTCAGGAGGAGCTGAATCATCGTCCTCGCGCGGTGCTCGACGGGAGGTCACCTGCGCAGCTTTTCACAACCCTGTTAGCCTCAGGGAATCCATCCGTGTTGCAACGATGAGTTGAAACCGCCGTGTCCTGTCTCAACGCATCGTGGACACACGATCTCATGACATCGTGGACACGCTGTCTCACCACATCGTGGACACCGGCCCGCGCGCAATGCGCTGGAAAAGTCGATGGCATGACCAACGTACTTTCGCCCAGCACCCGGGCAGCGATCATCAACTACGACCCGGCCCAGCCCCACGCCCTGACAGTGAGTGAGTTCTGCAAATCAATGAAGGTCTCCCGCAGCGTGTTCTACAAGATCCGCGGCCGTGCCGCCACCGAATCAACGGCCGCCCTGCATCCCCGGTCCCGGGCCCCGAAACAACCCGCCCGCCTCTACGGGCCAGACGTCGACAATGAGCTGGTCAGGATCCGCAAGCAGCTCAAATCCGACGGGTGGGACTACGGGCCCCTCACGATCTATTACGAGGCCACCATCCAGAACACCTTCCCCGGCGCGAAGGTCCCCTCCGTGGCAACGATCACCAGGCTTCTGGCCAGCGTCGGGCAGGTCGACCACGCACCACGCAAACGCCCGAAATCCTCCTACATCCCCTTCGTGCGGGCCACCGCGATGGCGCTGTGGCAGCTCGACGCCTTCGAGTTCCGACTGGCCAACGGACACACGGTGACGGTCTACCAGCTCCTTGACGATGCCACCCGCTACGACGTGGGCACCTGGGCATACCAGCGGGAGGAAAACAGCACCGACGCCCAACACGTCCTTGCAACCGCCATCGACACCCACGGGGCACCGCAAGAGGTCCTGAGCGACAACTCGCTGGCGTTCAACCAACTGCGCCAGGGCAGGATCGGATCCGTGGAGATCTTCCTGGCCTCCAAGGGCACCATGCCGATCAGCGGCCTGCCCGGCAAGCCCACCACCCAGGGCAAGAACGAACGCTCCCATCAAACCCTGCAGCGCTTTCTCCAAGCCGACCGACCCGGCTCCCTGGAGCAACTGCGTGAGAGGATCACCCGCTACAGGCAGCACTACAACCACCGCCGACCGCACCAGTCCCTGAACCGGTCCACCCCACACACAGCCTGGGAACTGCTCGCCCATACGCCCGCTACGGAGCCGCTGGCGTTGGCGGTGCTGGAGGCCAAGGCCGCCGAGTACCGGCAGGTGCGCAGGCTCAGGGGCCTGGAGCTGGGACGGGCCACGGTGACGATGTCCAAAACGGGGAGGATCATCGATGTCGGCGACCTCGACGGCGCGGATGCGCCCCAAGCGGCGAACCAGATGCTCGTGGACGTCACCGCGGACAACCGGCAGGTCTACTATCAGGGTTTCCATGTGTCGTTGCCGACGACATTCTCCGGACGCCGGTTCCATAGAACGATCACGGAGAATGAATTCCTGCTCTCAGACCCTGACACCAGTGAAATCGTGTTCTCGTTCCCGTTGCCCATGATCGCATTGCAGGTGCGCGGGCGCTACGTAGCCTCCTACGCGATCCAGGGCGTGCAGCTGTCCCATCCCACGAAGCAGTGGGCGCGAAAACAAGCCGCCTACCGCGAACAGTTCGCCGAACGCCAAGTACAGGTGCCCGAGGTGTTCAACAACGGCCAGGTTCAAGACCCACATAGCTCGTAAGGCGTGCTGGTAGCTGTGCACGAAGCCATGAGATCCACTGTCCACGAAGTGAAGAGATCCGGTGTCCACGAAGTGACGAGGTTCCACACCAATTGCCCGGACTAGCCGTACCAACAACCCGTGCTGGCCAGTCAGGATCAGGCTCTGCTTTTCATAGGCATCCGAGATGACCTGGAACAGCAGCCGCGCCCCTTCGGTATCGATCGGCAGGTAGCCCAGCTCATCGATTATGAGGACCTTGTTGCGGGCCAGGGCGGCCAGTTCGCGGTCCAGGCGTTGCTCGTCCTTGGCCCGGCGCAGCTGCATGACCAGGGCCGAAGTGGTGAAGAATCTCGCGGCGATGCCCTGACGGCAGGCTGTGGCGGCCAGCGCGCTGGCCAGGTGTGTCTTGCCGGTGCCCACGTCCCCGTAGAGGACCAGGTCCTGGGCATTGTCGATGAAGTCCAGTGAGGCCAGGGCCTCGCGTCCGTAGTCGGCGGGGAACCGCACGGCGGACCAGTCGTACCGCTGAAGGGTCTTCAATGCTGGGAGCCGGGCTGCGCGCAGCAAACGTTGCCGGCGCGATTCCTGCCTGGAGGACTGCTCGGCCTCGAGCAGTCCCAACAGGTATTCACGCTGTTTCGGGGTGCCCTTGGCGGCCCACTCTTCCAACACGGTCCCGGTCAGGGACGCGGCCCGCCCGGCCTCGATGATGTCCTGGACCTCCACGCCGCTCATGCCGGTTCCCCTGCCGTGGCCACGAGGTTGTCATAGACCCCCAGGTCCACCCCGGCCGCTTGTGGTTCGGCGCCATGGGCGATGCGTCGGGCGAGCATCCCCAACGCCGCCGGGTCCGGGGTGCCGTCCTGGCGGATCAGGGTCTCGGCGGCCTGGATGGGCGACTCGAAGCCGGCCGGGCCCGCTGCGGCGTCCACGGCATTGAGCAGGCGCCGCCGCTCGGCGGTGCCCGCCCGGTCGAGCCAGTCCCGCACCGGGTCCGGGACCACCTCCCGCAACGGGGAATGCGACCAGGCCCCGGGCTTGCGCACCAGCAACGGCAACAACGATGCCGGCTCGAACACCGTCGTGGATTGTTTGCCGAAGACACGGCCGAACGTCACCACGGGCTCGGCCTGCTCGTCGAGGATCTGCACGACGTCGTGCCGCAATCCGACCGTGAGCGTGCGCGAGTGGTACGCCGGGCCGGCGGCATAGGTGTTTCCCTCGATGAGGATGTTCCCGGTCTTGTCGGCGTTGCGGGACTCGTAGCACACCGGATCGAAACCAATTCCGGGCAACGCCATGCACGCGCCGACGTCCCCGGCGAACAGTTCGCCGATCGACAGGCCCTTGCGCCAGTGCGTGGCCGTGGCCAGGGCCTGGCAACGATCCAGCAGGACCTCGTTCAACCCGGCCAGGGTCGCGGCCTCGGGTTCGGGGACCATCAGGTTCCGGCGCAGGAATCCGACCGCGTTCTCCACGTTGCCCTTCTCGTTGCCCGAGTCCGGATTGCAGTAGCGCGCCTGGGCCCGGTAGTGGAGTTTGAAGGCATTGAAGAGCCGGGAGTCGATGACTTTCTGTCCGGTGCGCCGGCCGACGCCGGTGGCATTATCGAAAACCAGCATCCTTGGTGCGGCGCCTATGTGCTCGAAAATGGTCCGCAGTCCGTGGCAGACGCACTCGGCGGTCTCGCCGCGGTAGGCCTGCACGAAGCGCATGTTCGAGAACGGGAACGTGATCACCAGGACATGCAGTAGTTGCCGAATCCCGGCGATAATGGCCTCGGCCTGGCCGAAGTCGACCTGCGCGGTTCCCGCCGGCCAGACAAGTTCCGCGTATCCTTCGCCGGGGGCGCGGTGGCGGGCCTTGAACCGCTTCACGTAGCGCTGGACCGGCGAATAGGAACCGGTGAAGCCGTGCTCGTCGACGAAGCGGTCGAAGACGCGTTTGGCGGTATGGCGTTGCTTGCGCCGTCGCTGCCGGTCCTCGGTCAGCCAGGTGTCGATGATCTCCTCGAATCCGGTCATCACCGAGCCGCCAGGCCGTGTTGACGGTGTCTGCGGCGCCGGTGAGAAGTCCTCCATCCCGATGTACTTGGCTACGGAGTCCCGGCTGATGCCCAGGGTGCGGGCGATCTCCCGGCCGGGAACTCCGTTGGCGTCGAGGCGCCTGATATCTTCTTGAACGGACATGGGTACCGTCATCTTCTTTCCAGCCCTTCCGGCGCCACGGCTAGTGGAATGGCAGCGCCAGAAGGAACCTATCTGGGGGTGGCGGGCTCATGTCCTTCAACACTCCGGACATGGGGCACCGAGGCCACCAGTGTGAACATTTCCGCGATGCCGGCCCACGACTTCGGGCTGCATGGCGTGGCCGGATTCTTATCGCTCTTTTGGCAGGAAACCTGCCACTAACTTGGCAAAATTTCCCTGCTGAGCTGGCCTATGAATAGTCGATCACACACACCCCTTTTTGAGCGGATGACGCTCTGGAGGGCGCGAGGGAAAATAGACGGGGTGATGTGCCGGTACCAGCCGGTGTATTGCCGGACCTGGGAGTGATTCAACCCCGGTTTCGCCCTTGGAGGTCTGGAAGCTTTCCCACTCGATGGCCCAGCCTGCTCCGGCGACGCGGGCGAGTTCGATCATGGTGACTTTGTCCGGGGTGTGGCAGATAAAGTTCGCCAGGTCAGCGCGGTCCTTCAGGTTCCGGCGGGCCAGGATCCAGTGTTCGCCGGTTTTGGCCGGGCCGTTGATCCGGATCCTGACCGAAGTGTAGAGCCGCTCGCCCTTCGTCCCAGTCCCTACGGCACGGGTGCGCCGGGCCCGACGGTCCAGGGCGGCGAAGAGCTCGTCGGAGCGGCCCTCGGCGCCGGGTGATCCGGGAGCGGTGACGGTGCCGCGGTGGTTCATGGGAACGGCCACGACGTAGTGCATGCGGCGTGCCCCGAGCCGGCGGCGCAGTCCGGCGTGCTGGCAGTAGTCCGCCTCCCCGATAGTCCATGCGGCCTGGATCTCCACGTCCAGGACGTGTTCGATCATCTCCGCTGCGAGCACGGTTTGGTGGTCATTTCCCCGTCCCCGGGGATGCTGGCACTCCGCCGGCTTTCGGTATCGTCGGCTCAGGCCTTGGGTAGGTAGAGTTCTCGGTCTATGAAGGTGCGCCCAGCCGGCGAGGCGTAGTGAGGAAGACACCGATCTGGCAGTTCTCCATCCTCCCGGGGACCCGAGAACTCGCGGGCAACCCCGGCCGAGGCACTGCCCTTCTTTAGGGATCCAGTCTCGTCGCTCGCCAGGATCGCCGGGCGACAACAGCGCGTAGACCTCGACCTCGGGTCGCTGACGCAGCAGCTCCCAATCGGCGGCCTCGATGACTTCCGCGACTCTGTTCCTGGAAATGCCCTGAGAGGCAGAAATCGTCCTACCCGAGAGCCCCACGGCGCTGAGGCCACGCACGGCTTTCGCATTGCTTTTTCTTTACCATTGGAATTGCTCCTCCACCACGTGCCCGCACATGGTGGAGGAGCCTAGGCAGGTGCTCGAACCGACGTCAACGGTGGTTCTGAAGCCCAATAACCAGCGAAACGGGAACCGGCTCTGAACCGCACTACTGCTGGCCTTCAGAATCGTGAATATTCATGTACAAGTCACGTACAAGGACAAATCGCCGCACACGTAGACGTGTACGACGATTTGCTCAAAGTGACCCCAGCGGGATTCGAACCCGCGTTACCGCCGTGAGAGGGCAGCGTACTAGGCCGCTATACGATGGGGCCGCATAGCTTGCATCGTTCAATGGCTGATGCCGCCGTGTTCTTGCGAACGTGACCCCAGCGGGATTCGAACCCGCGTTACCGCCGTGAGAGGGCAGCGTACTAGGCCGCTATACGATGGGGCCATAGCTTGTCCGGACTGCTCTTCGGACAATGCCAGCCGGTGCAGAATCTGCTCCGGCTGTAGCGCTGGGATACCAGGACTCGAACCTAGAATGTCGGTACCAGAAACCGATGTGTTGCCAATTACACCATATCCCAATGGTTTGCCGGGTTCCGTTCACGCCCCTCGCGGGCCGTTCCCGGTGCCTCAGCACGAGTAATTACTTTACCCGAGGGCCCCGGCAAAACCAAAATCCGCATGCGCCACCGCGTCGGCAGGTCGCTACGCCAGCGATGACCTGAAGTTCCGCAGGCGCTGAAGCGAGGACTCCTTGCCCAGGATCACCATGGATTCGAACAGCGGTGGCGACACCCGCTTGCCGGAAACCGCAGTGCGCAATGGGCCGAACGCCAGCCGCGGCTTGATGCCCATTCCCTCGATCAGTTCCGCTCGGAGCACGCCTTGGATGGACTCGGCATCCCACACGTTCAGCGTGGTCAGTGCCGCCAGCGCGACATCCAGGACCTCGTCCGCATTGCCCGGAAGGCCCTTGAGTGCATCCGGCTGCACGACGATTTCATCGTCTCGACGGAAGAGGAATTCGAGCATGTCGGGCGCCTCTCCCAGCAGCGTAATGCGTTCCTGGACCAGCGGTGCCGCCTCGTTGAGGATGGCTCCCTCGGTTTCCGTCAGCATTTCTCCCGTCAGCCCGGCACGGTGCAGGTACGGAACTAGGCGGTCACGGAAATCGTCCGCCTCCAACATGCGCACGTGTGTACCGTTGATGGCCTCCGCCTTCTTCAGGTCGAAGCGCGCGGGATTGGACAGCACATCGTGGACATCAAAGGCCTCAACCAGTTGGTCTCGGCTGAAGATGTCCTCGTCGGCCGACAGGCTCCACCCCAGTAGGGCTAGGTAGTTGAGGAGTCCCTCAGGAACGAAGCCCCTATCCCGGTGCAGGAAGAGGCTCGATTCGGGATCACGTTTGGACAGCTTCTTGTTGCCGGCTCCCATGACGTAGGGCAGGTGGCCGAACAGCGGCATGTACTTGGCGATTCCCACGTCTATCAGTGCGCGGTACAGGGCAATCTGCCGGGGCGTTGACGAGAGGAGGTCCTCACCGCGCAGAACATGCGTGATGCCCATGATGGCGTCATCGATCGGGTTCACCAGCGTGTAGAGCGGCTTGCCATTGGCCCGAACCACGGCGAAATCGGGAACCGACCCCGCCTTGAAGGTGATTTCCCCACGGACGAGGTCGGTAAATGTCAGATCCTCCTCGGGCATGCGCAGCCGGAGTACGGGTTCACGCCCTTCGGCGCGGAAAGCCTCGATCTGCTCGCCGGATAGGGTCCTGTCGTAGTTGTCGTATCCGAGCTTGGGATCCTGCCCGGCCGCACGGTGACGAGCTTCGACTTCGTCTGGAGTCGAAAACGACTCATAGAGGTGACCGGCGTCGCGCAATTTGCCGATGGCGTCCTGGTAGATATCGGCGCGCTGCGACTGGCGGTACGGTTCATGGGGGCCGCCAACGACCACACCCTCGTCCCAGGTGATGCCGAGCCACGCCAGCGCATCCAGGAGTTGCTCGTAGCTTTCCTCGGAGTCCCGCTTGGCGTCGGTGTCCTCGATGCGGAAGACCATCTTGCCGCCCGTGTGGCGCGCGTACGCCCAGTTAAACAGTGCGGTGCGGATCAGCCCGACGTGCGGGGTACCGGTCGGCGAGGGGCAGAACCGGACGCGTACGGGGGTTTCGGCTGTGACAGTGGGGATCTGGGATGGCTCAATCATGATGACCCCATCCTAGTACGGGCCCTAGGAGCGCCCGCGCTCCCTGACGGCAGCGACGAGGCGCCGCACCAACAGGGCGAGGGCGAGGATGATGGCTAGCATGAGCAGCGTGGCGGTGACGGGCACCGGCCAGCCGACCCGGAAGGAGATCCGCGAAAGGACCGCCAGTACGGCTGTCGCGGCCCAAAGCTTCGTCAGCCGCTTCTGCCAGGTCGGGCGTTCCGCACGGCTGCGCTGAGTCTCCGTCATGGCCATGCGGATGGCTCGGCCCACCCGGCGGCTGCCGTACATGATCCCCTACCGGCGGAACGTGTTGGTCAGGGTCCCAATACCTTCGATTTCAACGTCGTACCGCTGTCCTTCCCGCAGTAGCCCGACACCGGACGGAGTTCCGGTGAGCAGGATGTCGCCCGGCAGGAGGGTAAACGCCTGGGAGGCATAGGCGACCAGCTCGGCAACGCTCCAGATCATCTGGGAGGTGTCACCATCTTGGACGGTTTCACCGTCCAGCCGACCCCGGATGCGAAGGTTCTCGACATCCAGGTCTGTTTCGATCCACGGTCCAATGGGGCAGGAGCCGTCCCATCCCTTGGCCCGGGCCCACTGGTTATCGGTTTTTTGGGCGTCGCGTGCGGTGAGATCGTTGGCGCAGGTGTAACCGAAGATCACGTCGGCGGCCGTTTCGGCGGGAACGTCTTTGCAGATCCTGCCGATGACTACGGCTAATTCGGCCTCATATGAAATTTCCTCGGAGAACGCCGGCAGGGTGATGGGGTCTCCCGGACCGACTATGGATGTATTGGGCTTCAGGAACATCAGGGGCGATACCGGCACCTCGTTACCCAGCTCCTTGGCATGCTCGGCGTAGGTACGGCCAAAGCAGACCACCTTGGACCGAGGGATGATCGGGGCTAGCAACCGTACGTCATCCAGTCGGTGGCGCGCGCCGGTCGGCTGCACCCCCTGGAAGAAGGGGTCCCCGGCGATGACGGCCACCTCGTCATCCTCGATTACGCCGTACATGGGGTCATCGTCTAGAACAAACCGAGCAATACGCATGGGTTACAGCCTAGTAGAGGATTTGGGGAAGTCGCGATCGGCTTTCACGGCGTCCAGGTCCACCCCGATGTCCTCGGTGGAGGACGAGGCGGTTGAGCCTTTGTCCAGATACCCCTCGGGATTCCCGGATTGCCAGCGCCAGACGTCGGTGACCATGTCCTCCAACCCGCGTTCGGATTTCCATCCCAATTCCTCACGGGCAAGCGTGGGGTTCGCCCAATACGCCGGCAGATCGCCCGGGCGTCGGTCGGTAACCTCATAGGGGACATGGCGGCCTGAGACTCGGGAGAACGCCTTGATAACGTCAAGTACCGACGATCCAGTTCCACTGCCGAGATTCCAGGCGTGAAGCCCGCCGTGGTCCAGCAGGTACGCCAGCGCAGTGAGGTGCCCGGCAGCGAGGTCCACGACATGGATGTAGTCGCGAACGCCGGTGCCGTCGCTGGTCTGGTAATCATCCCCGAAAACATTCACCTTTTCGCGCCGGCCGACTGCCACCTGGGCGACGAAAGGCATGAGATTGTTGGGGGTACTTTGCGGGTCCTCCCCGATGCGCCCGGATTCGTGCGCGCCGACCGGGTTGAAGTACCTTAGCTTCGCAATGTTCCACCGCGGATCTGACGCGGCCAAATCGTCCAGCATCTGCTCAATGTGCATCTTCGTGCGCCCGTAGGGGTTCATGGCGGCAAGCGGAAGGCTTTCGGTGTATTCGACCACGCCGCCGGCCGTGCCATAGACCGTTGCGGACGAGCTGAAGACGATGGTTCGAACGTCGTGCTTGTCCATCCCCTCGAGGAGGTTCAAGGTACCCGTGACATTATTTCGGTAGTACCACAAGGGCTTCTGCGCCGATTCCCCGACGGCTTTGAGGCCAGCAAAATGAATGACCGCTTCCGGCATCGCCGTGGCGAGGACACTGTCGACGGCGGCGGGGTCCAGGAGGTCCGCCTCATGCAGAATGGCTTCCCGTCCCGTCAGCTCCGCCACTCGGAGGAGCGCCTCAGGCGAGGAATTCGACAGGTTGTCTAGAACGTGGACCTCGTGCCCCTCTTCCAGGAGCAAGAGCACAGTGTGGGATCCGATGTAGCCGGCACCGCCGGTGACAAGAATGCGCATAGTGTCCAGTGTAAGAGGTGCAGGGGTTGCTGCCACTGGCATAACGCAAATCAGCAGTGGCATGCGTCTGGCCGGCGGGCCACAGTGGCGCCTCGACCAGACGCCAAGCGGATGGTCGCCTAAACCAGGCGGGTCAGCCAGCCGCGGGAATCCTGGACCCCGCCGGTCTGGATTCCGAGGAGCTCCTCCCGGATGCTCATGGCCACGGACTCGCCCGTCGTGTCCGGAATCGTGATTGATTCCTCAGCGGTCTTGAGTTCGCCGATGGGGGTGATCACGGCGGCGGTTCCGCAGGCAAAGACCTCGGTCATTGATCCGTCGGCCGCAGCCTGACGCCATTCATTGATGGTGATCTTGCGCTCCTGGACGGTCAACCCGCGATCACGCGCCAGTTCAAGCACGGAGGAGCGCGTGACTCCGTGCAGGATATTGCCGTTGAGTTCGGGCGTGACCAGCGTTCCATCGGCAAAGACGAAGAAGACGTTCATGCCACCGAGTTCGTCGACTGCGTTGTCGTTGGTGGGATCCAGGAACAGCACCTGCTTGCAGCCGTGGGCCTCGGCCTCGAGCTGGGCGGCGAGCGATGCCGCATAATTGCCGCCGCATTTGGCTTCGCCGGTGCCCCCGTGTCCGGCCCGGGCGTAGTTGGTGGACAGCCAGATGGAAACGGGCTTGAGTTCGCCGCCGAAATAGTTTCCGGCAGGTGATGCGATCACGCGGTACGACACCTCGTGGGAAGGGCGCACGCCCAGGAAGGCCTCGGTGGCGATCATGAACGGGCGCAGGTAGAGCGCTTCGCCGGCACCGGAAGGCACCCAGGCCTCGTCGACGGAAACCAGGCGCCTCAGCGAATCGATGAACACGTCCGTTGGGAGTTCGGGGAGGGCAAGTCGACGGGCGGAGGTGTTGAAACGGGCGGCGTTGGCCTCGGGTCGGAAGGTCCAGACGCTGCCGTCGGCATGGCGGTAGGCCTTCAGTCCTTCGAAGATCTCCTGTCCGTAGTGCAGGACCGCCGATGCGGGATCCATCATGATCGGCCCATAGGGCTCGATCCGGGCATCGTGCCAGGTGCCTCTGCCGGACGCGTCCTGGGTCCAGTCGACGACGGCGGTGTGGTCGGTGAAGTAGTCGCCAAACCCGGGATCTGCCAGGACTTTGGCGCGTTCTTCGGCGCTCTTGGGGGTGGTCGAGAGCTGTTGGGAGAATTCCATGGTGCCTACGCACTTCCTCTGCAATGTTTCCGTGCCGCCATACACGTGCGGCGTCGTATCAGGCCCAGCTTATGACAGGGCCAGCGTGATCGCATCGCCGACTTCGGCGGTGGTTCGCGGGTCGGTCATCTCCGAGCGGGAATCAATGTCCTTTTCGACGGCTGCCTCGACGCGGCGCGCGGCGTCAACGAGGCCGACGTGCTCGAGCAACAGTGCAGCGGACAGGATGGCTGCCGTGGGATCGGCCTTCTGCTGTCCTGCGATGTCCGGCGCTGACCCGTGGACGGGTTCGAACATGGAGGGTCCAGTGCCCGCCATGTTGATGTTGCCTGACGCAGCCAGCCCGATACCACCGGTGACGGCGCCCGCCAGATCGGTCAGGATGTCGCCGAAGAGATTGTCGGTGACGATCACATCGAACCGCGACGGGTCGGTCGTCATGAAGATCGTGGCGGCGTCGACGTGCATGTAGTCATGCGTGACGTCCGGGTACTCCCCCGCGACCGCTTCGACAGTACGGCGCCACAGGTGCCCGGCATGCACCAGCACGTTGTGCTTGTGGACCAGCGTGACGTGTCGGCGTGGCCGTTCGGTGGCACGGCGGAAGGCCTCGCGGACGACCCGTTCGACGCCATAGGCCGTGTTGACGGAGACCTCGGTGGCGATCTCATGCTCGGTTCCGACCCGCAGTGCTCCACCATTGCCGACGTAGGGGCCTTCGGTGCCTTCACGCACGACGACGAAATCGACGTCGCCTGGCGCAGCCAGCGGGCTCGGTACCCCGGGGTACAGCCGCGCCGGGCGCAGGTTCACATAGTGGTCAAGGCTGAAGCGCAGCTTCAGCAACAGTTCACGTTCGATCAGTCCCGACGGGATACGGGTGTCCCCGGGCGCGGCGCCGACGGCACCGAAAAGGATGACGTCGTGGGCACGCAGGGCCTCCAGCGTCTCGTCGGTGAGCGTTTCCCCTGTTGTGAGCCAATGTTGGGCGCCGAGCTGGTAGTCCGTGATGCGCAGCGAATGCTCTCCACCATCCGTCGCCTTCTTCAAAACCTTGATGGCCTCGGCAATGACCTCCGGGCCGATGCCGTCGCCGGGGATTACCGCCATGTCGATCACTTTGCTCATGCTGATTAGATTAAGACACCGTCCGCATCCCGGACAAGCCGTCTCAGTATTCGAGATGATCGATCGCAATCACCTACCGCGGTATGACGCGCTGGCACCCAGCTGGCACATAGGCTTGGACCATGACGACCCCGCACCGCGCCGTTGACCGTTGGCTCCGGGAGAACCCCCGCAAGGTCGACGCCATCACCGGCCTCGCGGCATGGCTGTTCTTCGGTCTGGGGTCCACCATCCTGGCTGGCACCTCCCACGGCATCATGCCCGCGGTCTGCGTCAGCCTCCAGCTGTTGCCGCTGATCTGGAGACGGACCCATCCTGCCCGCAGTGCCGCCGTCGTCGTCTTCGGATGCCTGCTCCAGGTGGTGTTCGTGCCGACCTTCCTGGGGTCCCAGGTGGCGGTCATCATCACGGTCTACGGACTGGCGAAGTACGGCAAGCGCTGGCAATCGCTGGCTGGTCTGGCGGCTGGGTTCGCCGGTGCCGTGCTGGCCACCCTGCGCTATACGTCGCCCATTGCCGAGCTCACCCTCCAAATGGCCCTGGTCAACTTCGTCGGCCTGTCACTGGTGGTCCTGGTGTCGTGGACGTTCGGCGACCTGGCGCGCACCCGCCGGCTGGCCTTCCGGGCGCTGGAGGACCGGGCGACCCGGCTCGAGGTGGAACGGCAGCAGGAACGCGAACTCGCGGCATCGGACGAACGCGGCCGCATTGCCCGTGAGATGCACGACATCGTCGCCCACTCCCTATCGGTCATCATCACCCAGGCCGACGGCGCCCGGTATGCCAGCGAGAAGGATCCGGAGGTGGCCCGGCAGACCCTCGGGACCATTTCCGAAACCGGGCGCAAGTCCCTGCGCGAGATGCGCCGCCTGCTCGGCGTGCTGCGGGGCGACGAACAGGCCTCCACCCGGCCACTGCCGACACTGGACGACATTCCCGAGCTGTTGGAGGCCACACGGACCGCAGGGCTAGAGGTCGGCTACGAGGTCACCGGCACCCCGCGCCGCGAGCTCCCTCCCGGCGCCGAGCTGACGGCCTACCGCGCCGTACAGGAGGCACTGACGAACACGATCAAGCATGCCGGGCCAGCGGCCCGGGCGGACGTCCTGCTTGAATGGACGTCGACGGGGCTGCAACTGGAGGTCACCGACAACGGACGCGGCGCGGCGGCCACCCAAGACAACGTGGGTGCGCAACAGGGCCTCGTCGGGATGGCCGAACGCGTCGCGCTCTACGATGGACGTATCAGCACCGGGCCGCGGCCTGCCGGCGGCTTCTCCGCCAGCATCTTCATCCCCTACACCGAGGACTAAGTGGATACCGAGAGCACCACCCCGATCACCGTCGCCCTGGTCGACGACCAGCTCCTGGTCCGCAGTGGCTTCCGGATGTTGATCAACTCCCAGTCCGACCTCGAGGTCGTCGCCGAGGCGACGAATGGTCGCGAGGCGCTGGCCTCCCCCGCCCTGGCGCATGCCGACGTCGTCCTCATGGACGTGCGCATGCCGGAGATGGACGGCATCGAGACCACCAGCAGACTCCTCGAGGGGCGGGCCGATGAGGGTCCGCGCATCATCGTCCTGACGACGTTCGACCTGGACGAGTACGCGCTGTCCGCCATCCAGGCCGGAGCCAGCGGCTTCCTGCTCAAGGATGCCCCGCCCGAGGAGCTGCTGGAGGCCATCCGGACCGTCCACCGGGGCGATGCCGTCATCGCCCCGTCGACCACGCGCCGGCTGCTGGACCATGTGGCACCGATGTTGCGGCGCCCGGCGCCCGATGCCTCCGGGCACGAACAGGCCGTCGCCTCGTTGACGGCCCGGGAACGGGAAGTGTTCGAGTTGATTGCCTTGGGGCGGTCCAACCCGGAGATCGCCGCCGGGCTGTTCCTTTCCGAGGCGACCGTCAAGACCCACGTTGGACGCATCCTGGCTAAGCTGCAGGCTCGGGACCGCGTGCAAGCCGTCGTGATCGCCTATGCGACAGGGGTCGTGTCGCCCTAGCAGCGTGCCAGAGCGGGTGTGCCTGCATTTAGACGGGGTTGGCGGCCAGCTCTTCGACATCGAAGTCGGGCATTCTCGTGCCTACGCCAAGCAGTTCGGCAATCGCAGCCACAGTACGCTCGGCCGCACGGCCATCACCATAGGGATTCACCGCGTTGGCCATCTCGTCGTAGGCTGCACGGTCATTCAGGAGGGTGCTGACCTCGTCAAAGATCCGATCCTCATCGGTGCCAATGAGCTTGACGGTTCCGGCGTCGACGGCTTCGGGGCGCTCGGTGTTGTCGCGCATGACCAGGACGGGCTTCCCGAGTCCCGGGGCCTCCTCCTGGACTCCCCCGGAGTCGGTCAGAACCACCTCCGCGGCAGCGAGCATGCGGGTGAACTCCCCATACGCGAGCGGCTCCGTAACCGTGACATTGAACTTGTCTTGAATCGCCGGAAGCAGGGCTTCACGGACGGCTGGATTCTTATGCGCCGGCAGGATGAAGTGCACTTCCGGTTCGGCATCAGCCAATCGGGCCAGGGCACGGCCGATGCCGCGCATGGCGTCGCCCTGGTTTTCCCGGCGGTGGCTGGTGACCAGGACCAAACGCTTGCCTTCTTCCGTCAGGTGTTCGAGAGTTTCATCCTTGAACGGAACCCTGCGCTCGACGACTTCGAGCAGAGCGTCGATGACGGTGTTCCCGGTGACCACGATGGTTGCGGGGTCGATGGCCTCCCGCATGAGGTTGTTCCGACTGGTTGAAGTCGGTGCGAGATGAAGGCTTGACACCTGCGACGTGATCTTCCGGTTTGCCTCCTCCGGAAAGGGGGAGAAGATATTGAAGCTGCGAAGACCAGCCTCAACGTGGATCACCGGGATGCCCCGGTTGAACGCGGCCAAGGCGCCGGCGGTCACCGTCGTGGTGTCGCCCTGGACGATGACGGCGTCCGGCTGGTCCTCGGCGAAGAGGGCGTCCAACCCCTCGATCGTTTTCGTCAGAACACTGTTCAGCGTCTGGCGCGGTTTGATGATGTTCAGGTCGTGTCTGGGGGTAATCCCGAACAACTCATTGACCTGATCCAACATCTCACGGTGCTGTCCCGTGACGGTCACGATGCATTCGAACTTCTCCGACGCTTCGAGAGCCTTGACGATGGGGGCCATTTTGATGGCTTCAGGACGAGTGCCATAAATGGGCATGATCTTCAGCATGTGGCTGCTTTCAGTAGGTGAGGACACGTTTGGCGCGACCTGCAGCTAGTGGGCCACGACGGCGTGGACGGCCTCTTCCGGCATGCCTGGGATGGCAGCGACATCGCCTGCTGCGCTGCCAGGACGGTCCCAGATGCCGCGGGTGTCGATCACTCGCTTACCGGCCAATGAAGTTGCCGGAACCGTCTTGAACTGGTCATGGTCTACCAGGAGCAGCACAACGTCAGCCAGCGCCAATGCTGCGTCCAGCTCGGCCAGTTCGACGTTTGGCTTGCCATGAAGAGTCTTCGGAAGTTCCTCGATGTGCGGCTCGACGGCAAGGATGCGTGCCGAGGCAAATTCCTCGGCTATCCGGGAAGCAATGCCAATGGCAGGCGACTCCCTCAGGTCGTCAATGTTGGCCTTGAACGCGAGACCCAATACTGCCACGGTTGCTGCGGAACTGGTGTCCTCGAGGGCCTTCTCGACCTTGCGAACGACCCAGTTCGGTTTGCCGTCGTTGGAATCACGCGCCTGCTTGATGAGCTTGGAGTCTTCGGGTGCAGCCGCGACAATGAACCAGGGATCGACGGCGATGCAATGGCCGCCGACACCCGGCCCGGGCTGCAGGATGTTAACGCGGGGATGGCGGTTGGCCAATTCGATCAGTTCCCAGACGTTGATGCCAAGCTTGTCGGAAATAATCGAGAGCTCGTTGGCAAACGCGATGTTGACGTCCCGGTAGGAGTTTTCCACCAGCTTGGCCATCTCAGCGGTCTTGGCGTCAGTGAGCAGAATGTCGGCATCACAGAAATTCGCGTAAAGGTCCCGGGCCGCTTCGGCAGCTTCCGGTGTCAGACCCCCGACGATGCGGTCGTTGGTGACCAACTCGACCATGACACGGCCGGGCAGGACACGTTCGGGGCAATGCGCCACCTTGAGGGTGTCAAGGCTCAGATCCGGGCGTGCGGCCAGGATGCGGTTCGCCATGTGCTCGGTGGCACCGGGAGGGGAGGTGGACTCGAGGATCACGAGCTCATCGCCCTTGAGTTGCGGGGCGATCTTGTCGGCGGCAGCCTCGATGTAGGAAAGGTCTGCCGAATGGTCTGCGTTGAACGGGGTGGGAACAGCAACGATGTAGGCGTCGGCCTCTGGCGTTTCAAGGGAAGCAGAGAGCGTGCCTTGAGCGACAGCGCCAGCGACAAAAGCTCCCAAGTCCGGCTCGACGAAAGGTACCTGCCCGGCGTTGACGGCGTCCACGGTCCTCTGGCTAACATCAACCCCTTTGACGTTCAGACCATTCGCCGCCAGAATTGCCGCAGTCGGCAGTCCGATGTATCCCAATCCAATGACTGCTACCTTATTGATTTCCGCCATAGTCCCTCATTCAACTTGATGCTTTGCAGGAGTAAGCGTTCTGTTCACTGTGCGAGTGCGAGGGACTACTCGTCCCTGTGTAGGTGCCTACTACTGCTGAAACTCTCCGCAGCGAGCCTACCATTCACCCATAAGGTGTACATATCGGGCTTTTCGCAAGGCGTTGAAAGCGGGAGATTTTAACAGCAGTAGGCGGTAGACGACTGCATGCTCTGCGATCTCAAGAGCATTGCATGAGCGGATTTAGGAAGTCGTTTTCGTCGCGGCTTCGACTAGTGACTTCATGTACTGCTCGGCCAACGACCGCATGTCGGCATGGTCCAACACCCAATCACGACCTCGGATATTGGCCGACAATCGATCAGGTTCGGCTGTAAGTTCCGACCACAGGGCCGCGATAGCTTCGGCTTCGGCCTCGACGACGTCCCCGCTGCCAGTCTCTTCGATGATTTTTGCTGCTTCCCCGCGAAGTATCGCTGTTATGTGCCGGCCGGAAGCAAGGATTTCAAAGGTCTTCGACGGCACGGTCCAGGTGAAGCTGGGCCAATCTGCCCGGAGCGATACCACGCAGGTATCCGCCCATTCATAGTGCCGCGCAATGCTTTCCCCATGGACTACAGTCCAAAAGTCGACATTGGCACCGGTCTTTCTGGAGATCTCCTCCAATCGTGCTTTGGCCGTGCCCGAACCAACAAAGCGGACGTCCACGGCCGAACCGGCGATGGCAGCCGCGCGGACAACAACATCGAGTCCTTGGCTTTCCCCGTGGTTCCCCATATAGAGCACCCTAAGAGGGCCGCCATGAACCCGTCGAGGCGGCACCGTGGGCAGTCGCTCGCTGCTGATCCCATTGGGAACAGTGACAGCTTTGCGTACCCCCCGTGTAATCAATTGGCGGCGAAATCCCTCGGTGACCGTCACCACCATCTCGGCATTCCGCTGGATGCGGGTCATGACTGCGTCCAGGATCGAGGTAGCAGCGCTGGCCGCCACACGAGAATCATGCGCCAGGTCCGGCCACGCATCCCGCATTTCCACTACCAGGGGCTTCCTGCGTAAATTCGCGATCATCCACCCTGCTACGACGTGGGGAAGGCTGGGAATCGTGACGACCACGAGATCCGGGCTGGGCGCAAGTAGGGCCCGCGGGACACTCAGAACTGCTGTGATGCAGTGTCGCATCAAGCGACCGCTACGCGAATGGGGTTCCAGAAGTGCGGGGAACCGCCGAATGACTTCTCCAGAGGGGCCGACCTCGGAGGCGAAATCGAGGAGATGCCGTTTTCGGCGACTGCTTGCGGGAGCGTCGACGGCCACAGGATGGGGCGCGACAACGTCGATATCCCATCCATACTCCCGAAAGACACGGACAAAAGCGGTCCACCGACGTTGAGGTGGTGTGCTCTCCGGCCAATAGGAATGTGAGACCAACATGATCCTCACCAGAATGTTCCCCCAAAATTTCCTGCGGTGATGGTTTGTGCCACCCTATGTTGATGTCGGCAATTAGATCAGCATGCCTGGCCAACTTTACGACGAACAAGGGCAATGGCAACTATCGCAAGTTGCCTGAACGTCATTGGGACTATGAGTGATTTTCAGTGCCAGGGCTGTGTATCGGCCGCGTCTGCCGCGGCGGTATGCCCCTCACTATTCCTGCCATCCATTCGTAAGCTTCCGGAATGTAGTGGTACGGGGCGGGACCCCATTGGTGGTTGTCATCTGACAACACAACGGCGTCCGGGAAGCGTTCGACACGTATTCCCAGTTCACGCAGGTACGCGTAGTAAGGGCGATACAGTCCATTCATTTCGTCGGGTGTGTGGTTGCGGAATCCAGCCAGCTCGACACCGTTCCTAGTCCTGCTTGCCCATGGTGTCTCAAAGACAACCGTTCGCCCTAATGCATCCTCGCCCTTCAACACGTTGAATAGCTGTCGAGCACCGTAACTCCACAATTTGAAATGGCGGTCTGTTGCAAAGCGAATAGCGGGATGCGCTGAAGTCAGCGAGCCTCCAAGTTGGCTCCGTGCCAACTCGTTAGTACGGGTCAGGAAACCGTCTTGATACTTCCGCACGCCGAAACGTTCAACGACCAAGTCGAGAATGACTGCATCGCACCGAGGCAACGCATCACGTAGTGAAGGAAACAGGGAGGACTCTATGTCACCGCGAAGTTGCCTCTGCTGGAAACGAGAGTTGAGTTGAAAGGCGTGGTTCGGGACACTAATCGGCTGATGGGCTGCGCTAATCAGCGATTGGCGGGCCACGTAACCCACCAGGCTGTAATCGGCCTTAATCGCTTCAAAGCTATCCCGGGTGACGCACCCTCCATAGGCAAATATTCCCCTCATGCCGTCCTTTCGGGTCGTCGAAGGCTTAGTAATACTACTCGTTGAACTTCGGTCCGAATGACCAGCGGAAGACCGTCGACCCGCGCGAGTAGTAGAGTTCTCCATCTCCGCCCAACACGACGTTGCTGCCCTTAGCGATGTTTTGGCGCTTCAATGTCCCCTTGTCAATGAGGAAGATCTTGCCCCTGCTGCTGCCGGCGAGGCGATTTCCCAGATCGACGAGGTTGCGTCCCCTCGCGTACGGATCCGCATCCTTGGCCGCTGAAAACCGTGCCTTCTGCACGACTTTCAAAGTTCGTGGATCCAGCTCAAAGACCGAATCGACCCCCCATCCCCATAATCTCCCAGATTCATCGAACAGCAGGGAGGAGACCGTCGCATCTCCAGGAAGCGGTGTCCCAGTCCGAAGCACGCTACCTGTCCGAGCGTCGAGGACCACCACCGTCCCGTCGCCCTGGTCAAGTTCGCTACCCAAACCACCTGTGTTGCCAGTCCCCACGTACAATTTCCCGTGGTTATAGGCCAACGCCAAGGGCGTTCGTCCAGGCGTCACGTCCGTCAATACTTTCTCGATCGCCCCGTCAACACCGAGGAACGAAACGGCGCCGCCTGTTTTCCCGTAGACGGGCATTGTGGCAACGGCGAAGCGTCCTTTTCCCAGCCCTTCGATTGCGAGCGGCCGGTCTTGGCCATGACCTATCTCCCAGCGTCTCGGCGCCTGTGGGGGTTGGCGAAGGTCACCGGGAACCAGTTCAATCTCGGCGCCGGGATATGTGCCAACTGCCAAGTCACCACCAACCCGTCCGAACGACTCGATTTGGCCCCGGATCGGGTACTGCTCAGCTTCACCACCGTCAAGCGGGTATCGGGCAAAAAATGGGGCGGTCCCCATCGCTCCTGCCAAGACGTTGCCCGCCATGTCAGTTCCCAATGAGCGGATTCTCAGCGGGGCCGGAAGGCCATGATTCGGCAGCAAGGTACGCTGGTCCGTCTCCGAGTTCCATCGAACGACTTCTCCGCTGGCGTTGATGGAAACCAAAGATTCGTTGCTGCCGTTCGCATCTGCGTCCTGCCATGAGTATCCCCGGATCTCTCCGAAAGAATCGCCACCCGCGACTACGAGATCTTTACCGGAGGCTGGATCAAGCGCATGCAGATGGCCGTCTTGATCCGTCCAATACAGCCTTTCCGGTTCTTCAGGTGGTGACGTGGCCAAACCCCTGACGGCCCCGGAAGCCACTTGCGACCAAGTGCGGTTCTTCGCGTCGTAGCCATAAATGGTTTCTTCGGAATCGACCCGGGCAAAGACTTTGGTGCCGATGACGGCAGTGTCGTAGATAAAGTCCCTGCGTGCTCCTGCTTCCGGAGTTGGGAGGTCAATCTTGCGCTTGCTGCCCGTGTTCGTGTTGACCTGCCATAGCGCGGGGGATTTGGTCCCAGTTCCGACATAGGCCATCCCCCGTACCGTGCTGATCCCCATCGCATAGTCATTCCCCTCGCCTAGGCTGCCGAAGTCTTGCCATTTTTCCCGGGACGGGTCGAAGGCCAGCAACCTGGCGTCCGGATAAGTCGAAAAGAGAACTCGCCCATCGTCCAAGGATGCTGAGTTCCAGAACGAAGATCGATCCATGCCAGGAGCTTGCGGTAGACGAGTGAGTCCTTGACTATCGACGTCGTAAGAAAACGCTCTGCCATCGGTCAGACCGATATAGATCCGGCGATCGGCAACACCAGAGGTCAGGGCACGTGAGCTGACCATCTGGTTCGCCCCTCCCTTGAGGGTCGCTGAACTAACGAGCTCTCCGCTTCGCGTGCTAATGACGTTAAGGGTAGCTGGAACGCCCGATGCCACATATGCCGCTAACGGCTCCCCGGTTGCCGTGCTCGTGAAAGCTCCCTTCGCTGTATTGCTCGCTTGGATTGGTTGCCCGACCTTGTGTTCTCCCGGCGTGAGCGATTTTGCAGGCTTTCCCGGAGTCGAAGATGGCTTCGGAGTCCCCGATGTCGTATTCGTATCCGGGATTTCGGGTCCGCGATCGCAGCCGGAGACGACCGCGAGAAGTATGACGGCCATGCAAGCGATGAGGGCGCCACGAAGCGAACGCGTTAGTCGATGTCGTCGCTCATTCATCACAGCTGTCCCTCATTTTGTTTTCCTCTGGAAGGCCACGAAGCAGCAGAGTCCGCGAGCACTCCCCGGCTTCCGCTGCGCGGGACGTAGACCTTGTAGACTCAGTGCCGCGCCCTTTCCGGGCATGCCGACAGAAAGCGGGTTCAGGTGGCTCATCGGGAGATATCAGGTGCACGGCATCAACGGTCGAGCAGGCAGCCGGGGAGCCTCCCTCAACGGAGGCCGTCCTCGACGGCAACAGAGCCCCCTCGACTCCCCGCAACAGACGCGCGGCATAGAAAGCTTCGTGGAGCACGCATCATCATCATTTGTGCGGTCCTCGCGCTCCTCGCCACCGTCGCGGGCCTAATTAGCATCAGCTAGGACCTAGAATCAATGCCCCGAGGGTGGGAAAGACACGCTCGGCGCCGAACTTTCGCCGGGCGAACTCCTGCGCATCCGCCACAGCTCTGACGAAGGCATCCGGGTCGCTCGCGTAACGCAGGGAGGCCCTGCCCATCGATCCGATATCCCGAAAGAGCCAGTCCCTGGGGTAGATGTACTCCGCTCCTGGCCAGGCCAAGGAGAACGGGAGTGCACCGGATGCTGCTCCGTCGGCCAGTGTCAAGTGGAAGGATTCGAAATCGCTGACAGATAGAGCCATGCCGATCCCTTCGTACCAGGACGACATGTCATCTCCATGGGGATCGAAGAAGACGGCACCTTCGATGAGGGGATCGTGCTTGATGCGGGCGCTCAGTTCGCGGTAGTAGTCCATTTCATGCTCACGGGCGATCATCCACGGATAATCCTCTGGCCGCCGTCCTTTCACCCGTAAGGTATAGCGTCGATCCACCGTCCGCAGCTGCGCGAGCAGGTCCAAGGCCCGGTCCAGGTGTTTCTGGCGCGGCACCATGCCAACAAGGCCCAGCGCAAACCGCCGGTTGGCATCAATCTCCGTTCGGTCGGGGCTGATGCCCAAAGCGTTGGGCACTACGCTGGTTTTGGCTTCATCGTATCCAAAGCGGCGGATCGCTACTTGGCGAACCAGCTCCCCAACGAAGATCGTGTGGTCGACGAGCCCGACATCAAGACGATGAAGATGCGGGGTGAAAAGCTCCTGCGAATGGAATCGGCTCGTCAAGCGTTGATTTGCGCGTCGGTGTTGCGCATACCACTCGATATTGCCCAATGACCACTCACAGAAGACCGTGTCTGCGGCCGACAGGAGCTGGCCACTACGCACTGCATCGTGATGCGAGTGATCGGTCCATACATCGACATCTACGGTATGGCCTTGCCCACGTAGCCATTCCATGACGCCGCCGGCGAACTTGAGGTCATGACCGGCGACGAGTACTCGTCTGGGTTCGTGTCCAACGGACACTGTGGCAGCAGGTGGCTGTCCTACGGTCTTGGCGGGCCGGACTTGAATCTTTCGCCGCAATGAGAGGCATGGGCGATTCTTTCGTTGCGTTCCCACCCAAGTCATTCTTGGCGCGTCCGCTACTGGCTCGGACCACCCCCAAAGCGTCTTCCCGGGCGATGCCACGTCGCTCTCGTCGATTTGGACGGTTCCCTGGTGGAATTCCAGCGCCCGGCACAAATCCTCCCCAGTGGTGCGATCATAAACGCCATCGCCGAGCCAACCCACTACCGTGGCTTCTTCGGGCGGAGCGTCGCCCCATACGACACTAATTCCAGCTGCTTCAAGGTGACGGGCGGCGTCTTGACGACCTACTTCCTGCAGATCAGGGGCCAGGACGCTTTTCGGCCGGTGGGTCTGTTCGAGAATGGCGTCGGCGGTTTTTGCATCAAGTCCGGAAACCTGGAGGCAGTAATCGGGAAGTTCGGGGGCAGCGACCTTGATCCCCGCGCTCCGCAACATGTATGCCAGCCGGTGTCCGGCCAAATGGGCACGGAACGAGTAGCGGTGCAGGATCCAGGCGTCCGCATTTCGTTCGGTTTCGTCTTCCATCCAGAGTTCCGCAATGAGTCCCGCGTCGGTTTCACTCTCGGGCGTGGGCACCAGCCCTCGGAAAATAGTGTCGACTCCCCTACCGGCGCCCGAGATGACAGGTGTTCCGGTCGCCGCGAGCTCGACCACTCGGCGTGAGAACATCGTGGGCGACTTCGTCACGGAATTCACGTTGAGGTGAATCGGATGTGCCTTGTAGGCCTGCACCATCTCCGGATAGGAGAGGCCTCCTTGAACATACTGAGCCAATTCCTCGGGAAAATGGTACGGGGTCTCAGGCAGATTGGCTTGTCGGTCGTAGATCGTAATTCCATGGGGCGTTACGGAGCGCAGGAGCGTGGCGAGAACCCGCGACCGCTCTGGGTATCGTGCTCCATAGTACGTGCCTCCATAGGCGGCCGTATGAATCGCTGCGCGCGTACCCGGCAATGGATTGTGGGTGCGCGGCTGTGCCCAAAACGGCAGGCTTCCGATGGAGATGTTGTGCTTGCCCCGATGCTCGGAGTAGTCGGGGATCATGTCGGCGTCAGTCGTGAACACATGGTCAAAGATCGCTGCAGTCTGGCGATACCTATTAAAGTGAATAGGATCTTCCTTGTTCCAGAAGAACGTCGGAATTCCTTTGCCCCGGCAATAGTCAACCATGGCTCTCAAGTCGGCAAAGGACTCCTCATCGTAGTAGCCGATCTTGCCGCGCCACGTCCCTTCGTTGCCTTCCCAGGCAGACTCGACAATGAGGGCATCGATCGAGAGCTCGTCGAACTGCCGACGCCACGTGTCCGGGTATGGAAACACCATGCGGCATTCGGGTTCCAAGGAACTGCGCGTGAATTCGTCGGAAACAAGAGCGACGGTCACCTCGCTAAGCTGCCGATTCACAACCCTGCCGGCTTCTACCGGTTCGGCTAACCGCTCATGACCGGCCTGCACGAACACAGCCATCGCGGCCCAACTTCGGTTATCCAGGACCCATTGGCGCGCGGCACGACCCAGGTCCGCCCTGAGTTCAGGCGCATCCGCAAGGTCGATGATTTGCTCCGAGAATGCTCCCCTGTCGCCTGCTGGGAAGATGCGTCCGCGGTCGCCCGAGGTGCCTACCAGGTCCACAAGTGGTGCGACGTCGGAGACAAGAACCGTCCGGCCAGCCGACATCGCTTCCAACGGTTTCAGCGGAGAAACCATTTCAGTAACAGGCGTGGAAAGGCGGGGACAGGCGACGATGTCCATGGCCGAGAGATACCGGGGCACATCGGCAGCAGCGATACGTCCGACAAACGTAATGCGGTGAACCGTGCCAAGCTCATGCGCGAGATTTCTCAGTCCCGGCAAGGCCGGGCCGTCGCCAACTATGACCAGACGCAACTTTGGTCGTAGCGTCAATGCCGCTGAGAAGGCCTCAACCAATAGTTCGAGCCCCTCGTATTCGAGGATGCTCCCGGCGTATCCGACAACGATGTCCGTGTCCTCTAGCCCCAATCGTCGGCTGATCTCCCGTTCCACCGGCAATGGCACGAATTCGAAAGGGTCAGAGGCATTGGGAAGGAGACCAATTCGCTCGCCTTCGACGCCCCGTCGTATGAGTTCCATTCTGACTTGTTCCGTGATGGCAAGGACCTGATCTGCGCTCCGGGCCACAAGCGTTTCCAGGGCGACGGCCAAGGCAAAGCGTTCCGAATTCTCCCAGTCCGGCTTCGTTGATGCTTCGGTGACCTCCCAGAGGCCACGGACTTCGTATGCGAATGGCAAGCCCAATCGGCGTGCCGCGATGAGAGCTGGGAGAGCAGTTAGGTGGTTTGAAGCTGCGTGGATGATTGATGCCCGCTGGACGATGGCCTCACGGACTATCACGTCGGCCGCATGTTGGAAGTAGAGATCCAACGGCTGGTCCTTGATTGACGGGCCCGGGTTGAAGACGTGAATCAACCCGTTGATTTCCCGTTCGAAGCGGGATTCGGAATCGGGCGCGACTGTCGTCTTGGCGTCCCACGGATATCCGGGGCGTGCGATTACCACCACGTCGCCGGTTTGGGCCATTGCCTTCGTCAAGCCGGCTGTTCTCGTGGAGTAGCCGTTGGAATTGAATTCGCCCGTGCTATGGGCGCAATAGAGAACCCGTCCCCGTTCGGTTTGGTATCCGGGATTGGGCTGACGTTCGGGGACATCCGGGAGTGCTCCAAGGAGCAGACGTGCCGCGCCGCATACCTGGCTCACGAATACCTGGTCGCTTTTATCGCGGCACCCTTCAATATCCGCAACGAGGCGCGCCGGCTCAGTAATGAGCCCGTCTTGGAAGTAGAGTTTTTTCGCTTGCGCTATCCGCTCGATTATCGGCAGGTCGCTACTCTCCACTGCAGTCGTCAGGGGACTCACCGTCGTGGGTTGCTGCCCGTCATGGACTGGGGGCAGTAGTTTACGTGTTCTTCCCCGAGCAAGGCGTTTGGCCCGCCGTGCGGGTGCTGATGCGGCTCTGGCCAGACGGTATTCGGGCGAGGACTTCAGCGCTTCGTAGGCTGATTTGAACTTCTCGACGCGCGCTGTCTGACGCTCGTACAGGTTGGCTTGGGCTTGCAAGCCGCGTTCCGCCTGCGCAGCACGTTGTGACTCCTGGCGGATGCCCTGCCGCAATTCCTTGAGCTCGACAGCCTGCCTTTCAAGAAGGAGCTGCGACCGGTACAAGGTATTCGCCAAGTCTGCAGCGGAGTGCCCGGCGTATCGCCCCGATCGCAAGGCGCGTAGTCGCATAGCGCGTTCAAGCGCTGGGACCTCTGGGCTTTCATCCGAATATCTCAACGCGACTATTGTCCTTTCCCACGCCATGATTCCACTTTCGAGCACCACTCGGGGATGCCCTGCCCGTCAAGCGGACTGTGTGATGATTTTCAAACCCGGATAATGCCGCGCATAGCGCCGGTAAATCTGTTCAACCTTTGACTTGTCGTCGCGCACCTTGTCGAGCCTGCCATAGCTACGGGCGACTTCGTCACTTGAGGCGTCCATGATAATCCGCCCCTTATGCAGCCAAATAATCCGGCTACAGAGGCGTCGCATGACCCTCGGATCCCGGCCGGCTAGTACCATCGCTCCGCCTAGCCGTAGATGTCGTTCTACGCCCTCGCGGCCATTTTCATCGAGCAACGCACGCCCACGAGCCAACGGCTCATCTATGAGCAGAAGGGTCGGACCGGCGTACAAATTCACCTCTAGCCTGACCTTTTCGACGTCCAGTGGGTCGATGTCGACGCAAGGACTATCGGCCTCATCTTCCATCCCCAATCGTGAAAGGATCTTGGAGACGGCAGTCTTCAGCTTTGCGCCGTTGAACTCCAGCGACATCGCTACCCGCTCAACATTGGCGCGCAGCGTCTCGTCAAGATCGAAAGCAGTACCGGCATCCATTACCGCTGCACGCGAGCGGACGTAGACATCACCCGACAACGGGCTTATTGATCCGGCTGCAGTACGCAGGAGGATCGACGTTCCGTCGGCGGGAGTCCCCACGAGTCCGACCGCTTCACCCTCATTAACGTAGAAGGACACCTCGGCGATTTCGACGCGCGGGCCTCGTCTTGCTTTTCCGCTTTTTTGATCGCGCGATGAAACATCGTTGAATACGAGCGCAGCAGGGGCTCCCCTATTCTCACCCGTCCGTGAGTTCATAGCTTCCCTCCCCCTTCCATAGGATCAGCAGGCCCGCGATAATCATCCCTATTGCCCACAAGACAATGATGAGCCATGACCTGAGTTCAGGCACAGTGCCGTAGAGCAACACGTCACGCGCGATAGTCAGCACGTGATGCATGGGGTTCCAATCTACAAAAGGTCCAAAAATCGGGTGGGCGTTCGTCAACCGATCAACCGAAAACATGACGCCAGACGCGTAGAGCCAGGCTCGAACACCAACAGACAAGAGGTTCTTCAGGTCGTGGACTCTTGCCACGACATGCGCCGCAACCATTGAGAATCCTGCCATCAGCAGTGCTTGGAGTGCCATCAGCGGGAAAAAGAGGAGTGACAGCCAACCGATGTCCTCGACAGGTGGGGCAATGATGATAATCAGCATCATCACAAGATAGGAGGGGATTCCCGACAGCCAAATTTTCACATTATTGATGAGTGGGAGAAGCGCGACCGGCAAACTATTCGAGGCCAACAGTTTGCGGCCCGTAAAGATCGAATCAGCGCTAGAAGTGATGGCGCTAGAGGTCATCTGGAACATGAATATTCCGATCAGCAGGAACCCGATGTAGTTGTCGATACCCTTGCTGATCTGGAACACGAACCCGAAAATGACATAGTAGACCATCCCGTTGAAGAGGGGCGTCAGTATCAACCACAAGCTGCCAAGTCGATTACGCTGGTGGCCGCTTAATACGCTTGTCCGCGCCTCATGGAATGCGAGCGTTCGGGCGTCCCACAATCTCACAAGGTATTCTGCGATGCCGCCGTGGGTACCAGGCCTTCGCATACCAGTGACGTCGATAAATGCTACGGGAGTCTCACGCGGTTCGGCTGATAGCTCACTCACTCCGATGTCCCGCCTATCAGTGTCAATCTGTCGTAGTGGCGAAGGCTAGCGTTGACACTGCTCGCCCACGTTCGGCTAGCGATCGCAACCTCGCGGCCCTGCGCTCCGAGTCGACGACGGGCTGAACTATTCGTGGTCAATCGTCCCAGAACCCGGGCCAATTCAGCCACGTCGCCGGAGGGGACGATGATCCCCGTCATTTCGTCAATGACGATTTCCCTGAGTGCGGGAAGGTCCGTGGCCACGACCGGTCGTGCACAAGCCATTGCTTCGACAGGCTTCAGGGGCGTCACGGCTCTAGTGACATTTTGATCCTGACGAGGAACTACAAAGATATCCAATGCCTGGTGGTATTTGTGCGCGTCCTTCCGTGGAACACGGCCGGGCAGGACCGCGTCTGGATCCAGCCCGACGGCGGCTGCGCGACGGCGAAGACCGGAAGCCGACTCCCCATCGCCGACGATCAGGAGTTTCACCTTCTTGTGACGCCGGGCAACAAGGGCGAAGGCGTCAATCAGTACATCAAGGCCCTCATAGGGCACGAGGCTGCTGACAGTTCCGATGTGCACATCATCCACCGGCAAACCGAGCTCTGCGCGAATGGTCCGGGAGTCGCCCGGCTCTTCAAGGAACTCTTCGCCGACGCCATTCGGCGCGAGGGTGATCTTCTCCGGGTCCACCCCAGCCTGGACCAGGCCACTGCGCATCTCCTCGCCCAGTGTGATGACGCCATCCGCGGCGGACGCTGCTTCGGCTTCACGCTTTTGAAACGAAACGTAGCGCTCGCTTTTCAATGCCCCTGGGCCACGTTTCGATGCCCACGTATCCGCCAGTTGGCCCCGGACTTCGTAGATCCATGGAATCCCCACCGCCGAGGCCACGACACGGACGGCCAGCGCATTCACGAAGTGCGTCGTCGTATGGAGGACCGCTGGACGTAGTTCGAGCACCAGCCGCAACAGCTGATCTGCCTCCTGCTGTTGCCTTTCACGCAGGTTTCCTTGGGACCCGGCGGCAGAAAGGCGGTGGTAGTTCACTCCCTCGATGACATCGAGATCGGAGGCCCCGACGGCTCCAATGCTCTGCGGATAGCCAAGCCTGGTGGCCGCATGGACTTGCCAACCGGCGGCAACTTGCTCGCGCAAGAGGGAATGCGTCCGCTGTGCGTAACCGGACTCCGTATACGGCAGTGAATTCGTCACCAGATGTAGTACGACGCCAGGTTCCGGCCGGTAGCCTGCCTGCGGTGAGATCGACGGCGACCAGTCGTCGAAGACTTGCGCCTCGGCCCGATATCTTTCTTTGAGACGCCCAGCCCGGTCCCCCCCAGTACCGAGAACCTCGATCGCCTCGGACATTTCCCCCGCGTACCACAGTAGTTTGGCCCGCGTGATGGCTGCACCCGGATCGGAGGTTGACATGGTCGCGGCAAACCGAGCGGCAAGATCCGGAAGGTCGCCCGCCAGGGCAATGTCGGCGAAGGTCTTTGCCGAACGCGGGGAAACCCCGTTGTCAGCTTCGGCAATGAGCCTCTTCTTCAATGTCAGTTGGTCCCCGCTCAGCAACGCGCTGAGGCTCGATACCCGGTGCGATGGCAGTGAGCGTTGGCGGTTTAATCCTTCCCACAATGCCGTGGTGACGCGGTTGCCGCGTCGACGCTGCACATTGAGCATGAACATGACCGGGTCTTCTCGCCAGTTCCGCCGGACCGTATGCCGCATGGCTAAGAGCCGACGCGCCATTGGTGAAAGGCCGGTCGCCCGGTGGCGAAGCCGCCGTTGGAAGTCGTCTAGCACGTTGATGGTGAGCTTTCTTTCTGCGAAGCCGGGGACGCTCCCGGAAGGTCGGGCGTTTTACCCACGTCGGCGATTAGCTGCGGTTGCGTTTGGGTCGACGGAAGACGGCGAAGAAATACCACAGGCCCAGCAGCGCCACGACGACACCGACGGCGGCGTTGACGGCCGGCTGCGAAATTCCGCTTTGGGCGGCTGCTGCCGTGGCCTGTGTACTGGTCGCAGGGGCTTGGCGTGTGACGTCGGCATCTTTCGACGTGTCCGGACTCGGCGCTGGACTCGTCGATTTGGCGGGCTTGGCCTTCGCGCTGGAGCTTGGAGCGCTGGATGGCGGAGCGGTGGATGTCTCCGGCGAACTGGATGCCGATGCCGTCTCTGCGGGGGCCAGTTTGACCACGCGGGCATCGAAGTCATACACAAAATCGCTGCGGGCCAGCGAGCCGCGGACAACCATGGCACCCGTCGACGGGACGATTAGCAATCCCGTGCGCGGATGGACTGCGTATCCTGTGCTGGGGTCGAGGGGGAATCCCGTACGCCGCTCGTACTGGACCGCTGGTGCTTGCCGCTGGGGCGTCGTCGGCTGGCGCAGTTGATTTGTAGTGCTACCACTGCCACCAATTTGTCCGCCGTTCCCAGTGCTGACCCCTGTTTCGGCCGAGGGTTTAGACCCCGTCGATTTGGAGGGCTTCGGTGATAGCGACTTGGCGGGACCCGATGGTTCGTCCTTCGCGGGCGGTTCCTGCGAGGGTGCTCCAGTCGGTTCAACGATGTCCGCCGGCACCGTACTGGTGTTGCTGACCTCGTCCGAAGAAGGCTCCGACGGGGATTGCACGACGACAACACTGCTGGGGACCAAAAACGGTACGGCTGCAGTGGCGGCGACGGTGCCACCAGTCACGAGAGCCGACGCGGACAGCAATCCAACGCCGAGGCGCAATAAAGTCCTCGCGTGCGTATCCTGCGCCACCGCTATTTCCCTTCCCAGCTGGATCGGCAGCTACGAGCCACCCAGATCATCTTACCCAACGCGCGGCCTGCGGATTCCCAAGCGACCGTCAATCCCGGTGCTGGGGCTTCGGTCGGGGACTGCGCACGAAGACGAAGAAATACCACAGTCCGCCGATGACGATCAGGGCTCCGAGCACAACGGTCATCATCGACGGGGACATGCCGATGCTGGCAGTTGTCGACCTCTGCTCTTGGCCTGTCTGTGGGCCGCCACCGGTGTAGCCGACTGGAGCCGTCGTGGAGTCCTCGTCAGAGGCACTGGCCGCGCTGGACGACGCTGTATGTTCCGGAGCCGAATCGCCTCCGCTTTGGACTGGCGTCGCCAACCGGATCTGGCCGGAGGTGAAGTCATAGGCGAAGTCGCTGGGTTCCAGCGAGCCCCGCAACAGCATCCGCCCATTCGAGGGGTCGATCAGCAGCCCGGTCTGGGGGTGGATCGGGAAGCCTGTGGCGGCATCGACGTGGAATCCGGTGCGTGCGTCGAGCTGGCCGCCCTGCTCCACCGCTCGGGGGCCGTTGTTGCTGTACTGGCGTCCGCCTCCCGCCGAGGTCCATGCCTGGCTGCCGTCGCTGCCGCTACTCGACGACGTGGCACCGTCCGATGGGCGCGTCGTTGTGGTCTCAGGGTGCGACGGCATCGGCAGCGTCGAAGGGTGCGTGGGCTGGCGTGTCGGCTCGGTCGACGTCGACGGCGCGGGCTTCGAAGACTCGGTGGGCGACGGGGTGGGGTCGGTCGATGGCGGGGACGGATCCGTGGGTTCCCCGGTCGGGTCTGTTGGCTCCGCGGTCTGCGACGGGTCGGTCGATGGCGCGGGGCTGGTCGGTGGGGAACCGGGGGCACCAGAGGCATCGTCCGTCGCGCTGGGCTCCGTCGACCCGGAGCCCGATGCGCTCTGGCCCGGGGCAGCAGTCGGCGCGAGCGACGCCGGGCCCGACGTTGGCAGCACGTTGGTGCCGTCGGCTGCGTGGACGTCGGCTCGGCCGTGGACGGACAATTCGACGTGCTTGCGGCTCGACTCGTCGGCCGGGGAGGGTGCCGCACTCGCCGCGGAAACACCGAGCGAACCGACCAACAGAAGGGCGCCGAGCAGGGCCGCGCAGCGCAGGGCAAGGCGCTGCGGGAACCGCGGTATGACGTGGCGCATCTGCCTCCCTGAGATGTCCGGGTGCCGGAGGGCACTGACTCCATCATAACGAAAGAGTCACGATCCGGCATCGGGGAGGCATCGCGGTCACGCTATTTGGGCAGGTTCCCGTCCTTGAAATCCTTGAAAACCGACTCGGTGGCTCCGGTGATCCGCAGGATCGACTGGCGGTCCGCGCTCCACCCGTAATCGGCCGTCGGGACCTGGTGCCCGACCTTCTTCAGATCCGCCTGGTAGGCCCACGCACCGAAGGTCAGCGCCTGCTCCGCGCTCAAGTCGGTCACGACGTGCTTGTTGGCCGTGTCCAGCACGGTGGCGAGCCCGGCCGGCCCCTTGGCGATGGCGTAGGCGCCGATACCTGCGAGCGTGATGCCCTGGTTCGAGCTGCGGTCGAAGTCGCCGTTGGGCAGGGTCTTGCGTTCGCGGGAGAACCAGAAGGCGTCGTACCCGTCGACGTGGTGCTTGCCCTTCGGCACGGCACGGACCTTCATGGGAGCGTTGATGGTGATGCCGCCGAGTTCGTCGATCATCTTCTGAAAGCCGGTGAAGCCGGTCAGCACGTAGCCCTCGATCGGCAGGTCGGTGACGTTGGCGACGAGCTTGGCCTCGGCAGCGGGGCCACCACGGGTCATGGCGTTGTTGATCTTCGCCTTTCCGCCGCCGGGCTGGGTGACCCAGAGGTCGCGCGGGATCCCCATGACCCCGCCGCCGCCCTTGCCATCAACCCCCACCACCTGCAGGGCGTCGGCGCGTTCTGCGGTGATCTTCTCGCCCTTCTTCTCCCGGGCGTCCGATCCCATCAGCAGCACATGCCGCTTGCCACCCAGAGCCGCGTCCTTGATGCCGAGCGAGGGCCACCAGCCGCCGACGACGGTCCACTTGCCCTTTTTCTTGACGGCCAGGGTGACGTCCTTGCCGCTGGTCAGCACGGCGAAGTGCTCCTTGTTCCAGGTCCCCGCGGTGCCCTTCACCTCCGGCGTGCCCTGCGCGGCCTTCGCGGTCTTCAACGCGGCGGTGGCCGGTCCGGACGTGGGCACGTTCTTACCGGTGTAGAGCGCCGTCGCGAACGAGGTCAGCTCCTTCGAGAGCCCGGACGACTTGATGGCGGGCTGCGGCGCAGCGGACGAGGAGGCCGAGCTGGACGGTGCCGGGCTCGGCGCCGGTTCTGCGGGCTTGGAGCAGCCGGTGAGCAGGGCCAGGGTCAGCACGGGTGCGAGCACGGCGGCAGCAGTTGTCGAGCGAAGGGTCATGCGTCCATTGTGACCTGCGCCGCCACCGCGGGCCACGACCGCCACGCCCCGGGACTCCCCCGGCACAACCCGGGTCATACCCCGGTATGATCCGGCCCGGCCCGAATACCCTCCGCCGGGCTGATCCGCTCGGGGGCACCCGCGCCATAGATTGGTCACCATGACGATCACCAACACCCACTCCACCACCCAGGCCGTGTCCGCCCGCGGCCTGACCAAGGTCTACGGCGCCGGCCCCACCGCCGTCCACGCACTGGCCGGCGTCGACGTGTCCTTCGAGACAGGACGCTTCACCGCCATCATGGGCCCCTCCGGGTCGGGCAAGTCCACCCTGATGCACTGCCTGGCCGGCCTGGACTCGGCCACGTCCGGCTCCATCACGATCGCCGGGCAGGACATCACGCAGCTGAACGACAACGAACTGACCCGCCTGCGCCGCGATGCAATCGGCTTCGTCTTCCAGTCCTTCAACCTCGTCCCCACCCTCACCGCCGAGCAGAACATCCTGCTGCCCCTGCAGCTCGCCGGGAAGAAGCACGACGCCGGCTGGCTGGCCCAGGTGGTCTCCACCCTCGGTCTCGGGGACCGGCTGGCCCACAAGCCGCACGAGCTCTCCGGCGGCCAGCAGCAGCGCGTCGCCGTCGCCCGCGCCCTGCTCACCCGCCCCGCCGTCGTCTTCGGCGACGAGCCCACCGGCAACCTCGACACGCGCACCGGCGCCGAGGTCCTGTCCCTGCTGCGCTCCTCGGTGCGCGAGATGGGCCAGACCATCATCATGGTCACCCACGACCCGGTCGCCGCCAGCTACGCCGACGAGGTGCTGCTGATGCGCGACGGCGAACTCGTCGGCAACCTCTCCGACCCGACGCCGGAAGCCGTCACCGCGGCGCTGGCCTCGCTGGGGGCCTGACGTGCTCAAGCTCGCCCTCGCCAACATCCGCACCTATTCGCGCCGCCTCATCGCCGTCACGCTGGCCGTGATGATCGGCACCGCCTTCCTCTCGGCCACCCTGATGGTCAACTCCTCGGCCACCGCATCGCTGGAGCGCAGCATCGGCGAGGCCTACCAGCACGCCGATCTGGTCGCCGGCATCGACACCGACCAGCCCACCACCGACGTCGAGGTCCTCGGCGTCAAACAGCTCGAAGCGGTGGCAGCCGTCCCCGGCGTCGCCGCCGTCGAACCGCAGACCACGTCCGGGGCCCGCATCGCCACCGGCACCGGCGACTACAACGCCGTCGTGCACCCCTACGCCGCCGACGCGCAGCTGCGCACCACCACCCTGGTTTCCGGCACCGCTCCCACCGGCGGGTCGCAGGTGACCGTGGATGAAAAGCACGCCGAGCAGTACGGCCTGAACACCGGCGACACCGTCGGGGTCACCGGCTCCGCCCCCGACGGCAGCGCGCTGGACTACACCGCGACGATCACCGGCATCACGACCTCCTCGAACAGCCCGTTCCTGGGCTCGAACCTGCAGGTCGCCGTCTCCGGCGACCGCTATGCCTTCTTCGTCGGCTCCGCCCCGGACTACCAGTCACTGATGATCCGCCTCGACGACGGCGCCGACGCTGCAGCCGTCACCACGGCCGCCGCCGACGCGCTGAAGGCCCACGGCATCTCGCATCCCTCGGTCATGACGGCGCAGGAGCGCACCGTCACCGAACTGGCGTCCTTCACCGGCGGGCAGGACCAGTTCACCGTCATCCTGTTGGTCTTCGCGCTCATCGCCCTGGTGGTGACCGGGCTGGTGGTGATGAACACGTTCGCCGTGCTGGTCGCCCAGCGCACCCGTGAGCTGGCCCTGCTGCGCACCCTCGGGGCCATGCGCGCCCAGCTGCGCCGCTCCGTGCTGGTCGAGGCGCTGGTCATCGGCGTGGTGTCCTCGGCGCTCGGCGTGCTGCTGGCCATCGGCGTGATGGCCGGGCTGGTGGGCTACGTGTCCACGCTGCCCGAGGCGTCCTTCGCCGTGTTGGCCGTCTCCCCGATCTCGGTCATCGCCGGGTTGGCCGTGGGCACCATCATGACGCTGATCGCCGCGTGGGCACCGGCCCGGCGGGCCATGTCGGTGGCCCCGCTGGCCGCGCTGCGCCCGGCGGACGACGCGTCGGTGCACAACCGCATCGGCAAGTTGCGATTGGTGTTCGGGGTGCTGTTGGCGCTCGGTGGCGGAGCGCTGCTCGCCTTCGGTGCCGTGTCGCACAACCTGCTGGTCGGCTTCTTCGGCGGGTTGCTGTCCTTCATCGGGATCCTCATGCTCGCCTCGCTGTTCCTGCCCGGTACCGTGCGCGCCGTCGGCAGGTTGTTCAGCGGGTCGGGGGTGCCGGCGAAGCTGGCGTCCCTGAACGCGGTCCGCAACCCCGGGCGCACGACGGCGACGGCCACCGCGTTGCTCATCGGCGTCACCCTGGTGTCGATGATGATGGTCGGCGCACAGACCACCAAGCAGTCGTTCGGTGCCGAACTGGGCCGGAACTACCTGGTCGACTTCACCGTCGACTCCCCCGCGGCCTTCGGCGAGACGTTCGGCGGCGCCCCGCTGCCCGGCTCCTCCGGCGAAGCGGGCTCCGGGACGACGGCGCCCGATTCGGCCCAGCTCGGCGACTCCCAGGCGAAGACGGCGTCCACAGTCGACGGGGTCTCCGCCGTCGCACTGCTGACCCCGGTCGCCCAGGACCAGAAGGGCGACGTCCTCTACGCCGCCGACGCCGACGTGCTCGCCAAGGTCCTCAACGACCCGGCGCTCGTTCCCGCCGACGGCGAGGTCCTCGCCGGCCAAAGCGAAGAGGCGAAGCAACTGAAGGTCCATGCGCTGGAGTCCACGGACAGCAGCACGCTGAAGGTCAAGCGGTCGCAGTCGGACTTCTCGATGGCGATCATGACCACCGCGACGGCGAAGCAGCTAGCCGGCTACGCCCCCGGCGGTTCGGTCGCGGAGACCACCACCGAAGACGGCTCCTACTCGATGGCCGCCTACCCGGTGCTCTGGATCAAGGCGGCCCCCGGTTTGGACAGCGGCCAGCTGCAGGATCTGGGCAGGTCGTTGGCGTCCGAGCTGCGGGTGCCCGACTACCAGGTCACCGGCGGGGCGATGGAAAAGGCGCTGTTCACCCAGGTCATCGACACGCTGCTGCTGGTCGTCTCCGGCCTGCTCGCCGTGGCCGTGTTCATCGCGCTCATCGGGGTGGCGAACACGCTGAGCCTCTCGGTGCTCGAACGCACCCGGGAATCGGCGCTGCTACGGGCGCTCGGCCTGACCCGCGGGCAGCTGCGCGGCATGCTGGCACTGGAGGCCGTGCTCATCGCCGGCGTCGCGGCCCTGCTGGGCATCGTCTTGGGCACCACGTACGGGGTGCTCGGCGCCCAATCGGCGGTCGGTTCCTTCGCCACGGTGACATTGTCACTGCCGTGGGGACAGCTGCTGCTGGTCCTGGGCGTCAGCGTCCTGGCGGCCCTGGCCGCCTCGATCGTCCCGGCCCGCCGCGCCGCACGCCTCTCCCCCGTGGAGGGGCTGGCGACGGAATAGGCAAGAGGTGGCGGGCACACGAATCATCGCCGCGTGCCCGCCACACCTCGCCCTGTTGGCTGCCGCTGGTTCCCGGCTGGGCTGATTGACCCTTCTAGTAGCTGGCCAACTTGTGGTGCTTGAGCACGGACTTGTATTTGGCGGTTCGACCAACGGCACCCGAGGCGACATCGTTGTACCGAAGCCGCCCGGCTTCATCGATCCATCCAATCCCATTCAGTTTCGGCTTGTGGCCCACCACAGGGCTCATGGCCCTCAAACCTCCGAAGCCCGTGGCAATCCGTCTCCCCGTGCTCGACGGCTTCCCGTTAGCGGTCCGGGTATAGCGATACAGCGAATTGCCGACTTGAGCCAGTATGACCGGGGTCGACGTCCTGGAGGGGACCATCAGTGAAATGGACCGCCCCTTCCACCCACTGGCCAACTTCCGTGATGACGAGAGGGACCCGTTTGCGCGGACGTCCCGGGACCTCAACACCCCTGTCTGGCGATCCAAATACAGCACCGACTTCCGGGATCCCCATTTGCCGGCCGCAACATTGAGCTTTCCCCACCCGCTCTTCCCCAGGATGCGGGGCGCTTCGAATCCACCAGTGCGCACCGCCTTGTGCAGCACCAAACGTCCATCGGCATGCGTGGTGAGGACATCCAAACAGCCATCGTCATTCCAGTCGACGACATTGACCGTCCGCACAAATCCTTCGAAGCCGGAATCCGCACGCAACGGTTCGGCAAAGGTCCCCCGCCTATTGGAGCGGCTCACATAGAGCCACCCGTTGGATCCCACGCTCACGAGGTCTGCGGAACTACGAATTGTCGGTCGCTGAACCGGGTCGACCTCGACGATGTCCTTCCCGTCTTCGACATAGAACAACCGTCCAGCTGGCGTGAGCACCGGATACTTGAATTTGCCGTTCAACATGATCTTCTGGGTGTTTCGGGCGACGTCGACCACGGTGCTGACGCCGCCGGCGACGTGCAGGATCTTGTCTGCCGCTTTCAGGTACGCAATGGTGCTGGTCCGATAACCGACGGCAGCTGTCCGATCCATGACCTTCCAGTTTTTGACGGCCGAACCAGTTGCCTTGTTGAGCCGGATGATCCCGTTATTGGTGGAAACGTAGAGCACGCCGCGCACCAGAATGGGCGAATTGATTTCATTCTCACTCAGGAGTTGCCTGGCCCAGACACGGCGTCGAGTCCGCACGTTATAGGCGAATACGTGGGCAGATTTTGAGTCCAGCTTGGCACCATGTCCGCCCATGCGGGAGGTGGTGCCATACACCAGGTCGCCCTCGCCGACCAGACCGACAACGGTTTGACCCGAAACTGGAGAGGCCACGATCCGGATGTCCTTGTCATTGGCCGGGTTGAAGATGGCTAAGGCACCTGTGGTGAACCCGTTTTTGGCAGCCGTGCCGGTCACGACGCGTCCTGCAGCAGAGGCCCAGGCCAGTGGCCGGGACTGCTTCTCGTCATCCATATCGGTGATCCGCTTGACCACGCCAGATGATGCGCCGACGCGGTAAACTTCGGCGCCAGTGTAGGAACCGACGTAGAGACCACCGCCGTGGACGTGCATTCCCTCGATCTGGCCAATTCCAGACCCTGCCGCCGACCTCCAGGTTTTCCCGGTGTCCGGGTCCAGGGAGCAGATACCGTCGCCGAGATAGGCGCCGAAGTAGAGCTTCTCCCCATAAGCGGTGAGCGCTTGGACTTCACGGGTGAGTCGAGAAAATTGTGGCCTTGGCCCCGCCGTTGCCTTCCGGGTGCCCAACGCCACACGCGTATAAGTAGGTCTGGTCCCCGGCCCCAGGATATGCACCGTCGAGCCGTCAACATGGATGGTGTCCGCCGGTTCCGGGACATTGCAGACAAACGCACTAGCCAAGCTGCGCGTATCGATGGCCATGAGCTTATGGGTCTTGACACCCTTGACGGTGGTGTTCCATACCGCGTACGCCGTTCCGCTGCCGCGCAGCGATGTCATCTGCTGTGCAGACGGCGCCCAGTTCCATGGCCTGTTGACCCAGGAATTCGTTGCAGGGTGCCACACGTTGAAGGTCAGGTTGCCGGTCGCACCGCTGTAGTAGACGAAGACATAGTGCCCGTGGGCTTCTATCCGGGAAACGTATCCCGTTGTGGCGACGCCCGGCAGGGGGATTTCCGTAATCTGGTCGGGATGCTCGGTATGCCACGTGAACATCGAGGGACGCTGCACACCGGTGCCCGCGTATACGTAGTCCCGTTCATCTACAGCCAGTGCCCGGACATATTGCGACGTGGGCCCAAGGCGTTTCGTCTGCACCCTCTTCCCCGTGGCCGGGTCGAACCGCGTCGCCGAACCCGTGGGATAGGTACCGACCCAGATGCGGCCTCTCGAATCTCGAGTCGGCTGATAGGCGGCAGTCGTCGTTCCCGCGGCCGCAGTGAATGCCTTGGATACCGCCCGCGAACTGGAAATGCGCATGACGGACGGGCTTGCACCAAAAGCAAGCAGCGCACCGCCACTCTTTTCGAGCAGCACCTCCGAAACGCCACCACCCGAACCGGGGAACGGCGTTGCGGTGTAGACCAACTTTCCGGTTGCAGCGTCCACGACCTGCAGCTGGTCATCAAGCGCCGCGCACCCGGCAGCGATTCTCAGACGGCCCGTCGCATCACGCAGGAAGGATGCCGAGAGCTTCGGTTCCGAGGTGAATACCGATGCGTGGCGGCGCAGTACTTTGGCTGATTCGACGCCGATGGTGCGCATGGGGGCTCGGGCCCCTTGCGCCCTGCCAAGTGACGCGGCCGGCACCCCCGGCGGCAGCGTGTTCGCAACAGAAGGTTGGGCTTCCAGAGCGGCAAGGACCCCGCATGACAGGGCGATCCCCAATATTGAACGACGGCTCAAGGCCGGCGGGGTCGAAGGCATGGCGGTATCCGATCCGTGATGTTGATGAGGTTGCCCCGCTCCGCCCCCAAAGCGCGCAGACGATCGGCTACCGGCTGTCAGAGCTGAATGCCGACAACCTCAATTATTAAACCTCAGCGGATGGAGAAAACACAGTGTGTTTTGCACGACTCTCCCGAAGACGGTGCCCCGGCTTGGACCCGTCTCCGGGACCGTGCTGTCGCGACCCCGAACAGAGCCGCACTCTCAGGCCCCGGACACACGAAAGGCCCCGCATCAAGCGGAGCCGACCGTGAAGGTTGTTGCGGGCCGGCGCGGATCGCACCGCGCGGCGGGTGTCCTACTCGGAGTCCTCCAGGAACGCCTGAACCGACGCCTCGGGCACCCACTCGACGTCGCCATGTTCGACGTTGGCGACGCGCGCCAGCACGAACAGCAGCGTCGAGAGGTGGTTCAGGTACCGGGCGGTCTGGTCGTTCACCACTTCCGGATACGACTTGACGGCGCGCCAGACAGCCAGTTCCGCTCGACGGACCGCCGCCCGCGCCTGGTAGAGCATCGCGGCGGACATCGTTCCACCGGGCAGGATCTTACCGCTGAGGTCGCGTGCCTGGCCGCGGAAGTGGTCAATCGCCCGATCGATGCGCTCCACATGCCCCGGAATGATCCGCGCCGCAGCCGGATTACCCGAGTTGAAGGGCTCGAGCAGATCGGAGACCAGGTCGTACAGGTCGTTCTGGATGCTGATCAGCGTCGCGCTGACTTCAGGTGTCATCCCGCCCACGGACATGGCCAGAGCGACCGATGCGTTGGCGGCGTCACACTCGCTGTATGCGATGACCATCGCATCCGTCTTGGCGAGCTCTCCATGCCCGCCGAACACGGTGCGGCCATTGTCTCCCCCGTGCTCATCGTAGGAAATTTCATTGTTTGCGGATTCGCCATTCGCATTCATGGGTGCAACTATACTGACTGCACTATTGCACAGACGAAAGACGAACGAAGTCGGGGACGAGGCCCGTCCCCGAGAATGCCTCCAACACCTGTAGCGAGGATCTTGATGAGTACACAATCCAACGAGTCCGTGGTCAGTGCGCCGCCGGACGACGAAGAGGAAATCACCTCCGTCAAAGCCGGATGGGCGACCGTGGACAAGACGGTCTTCGGGGTCGCCTTCGGCATCATCGCCGCACTCTGCATCTTCGGAGCTGTTTTCACCACTCCCTTTGGCGATGGCGCGGCCGCCGCACTGAGCTGGGTGACCACCAACCTGGGTTGGCTGTTCATCCTGGCAGCCACCGGTTTCGTGGCCTTCTCCCTGGTTCTGGCCTTCGGCCGCTACGGCAGCATCCCGCTGTCCCAGCACGGCGAGAAGCCCGAATTCTCCACCCTGTCCTGGATCGCCATGATGTTCAGCGCCGGCATGGGCATTGGCCTGATGTTCTTCGGCGTCTACGAACCGGTCTCCCATCTGGCCTCGCCGCCACCCTTCGTGGATGCGGCCCCCGGGTCCCAGGAAGCAGCAAGCACTGCCATGGCGTACACGCTCTTCCATTGGGGCCTGCACCCGTGGGCGATCTATTCCGTGGTCGGCCTGGCGCTTGCCTACTCGACCTACCGCATGGGGCGCGGCAACCTGATGAGCGCGCCCTTCCAGGCACTGTTCGGCAAGGACCGGATCGAAAACAAGGGCTGGGGCAAGCCCATCGACATTCTGGCCATCATCTGCACCAAGTTCGGTTCCGCCACCTCGCTGGGCCTCGGCGCCCTCCAGGTGGCCTCCGGCTTGGCCCTGCTGAAGACCGGCAAGTTCGAGGAGAACCCCTCCGCGGCGGCACCGATCATCATCATCTGCGTGCTGACGATCGGCGTCATCTTCTCCGCGGCCAGCGGCGTCTCCAAGGGCATCAAGTGGCTCTCCAACGCCAACATGATCCTGGCAGCCGTCCTGCTCGTCTTCGTGTTCGTCGTCGGGCCGACCGTCTTCATCCTCGATCTCGTCCCCGATGCCATCGGCTCCTATCTCGACCAGCTCATTCCAATGAGCTTCCACTCGGCAGTCTTCGGCGGATCCGAATGGCTGGCGTCCTGGACCATCTTCTACTGGGCTTGGTGGATCTCCTGGACGCCGTTCGTCGGAACGTTCATCGCGAAGATCTCCAAGGGGCGCACGATCAAGGAGTTCGTCCTCGGCGTGCTGCTGGTCCCCACCGCTGTGAGCGTCATCTGGTTCGCGATCTTCGGCGGCGCAGGCATCCACCTTCAGCTCAACGGCGTGGACATCGCCGGTGCCGGCAACGAAGCCGCAGGCTTCTTCGCAGCGCTGCAGAACTACCCGCTCTTTACCGCCGCGGCGATCGTGGTGATGGTGCTGACGGCGATTTTCTTCGTCAGTGGCGCCGACGCCGGGGCCCTGGTGCTCGGCACGCTGTCCTCCCGCGGGCGCAAGGAACCGTGGAAGCCGCTGGTCATCATGTGGGCCGTCCTCACCGGCGCCGTGGCAGCCGTACTGCTGTTCGTCGGAGGGCTCGATGCCCTGCAGACGTTCACGATCCTGGCCGCCACGCCGTTCGTGCTGATCATCATCGGCCTCTGCGTCGCCCTCTATGCCGATCTGCGCCGCGACCCGTTGCGTAAGCGCCGGCAGGGCCCGGTTCGCGGAGCCGTCGAGGTTCCCGCCATGGTGCCGTTCGCGGTCCCGACCACGACTGAGAATGAGATCGTGGATTCCGATGAGGGTGGGAACCCACCGAAGGTGTAAGCGGTTCCCATGAACAAAAAAGCTCCAGCCGGATCCGTTGGATCCTGCCGGAGCTTTTTTGTGCCCTATCAGTCGTCGTTGTTGAGCTCGAAGATCAGTCGCTTCTCATCCGCGGTCAGGTCCGAGACGGCGAGGACCTCCTGCAGGACAGCCGATTTTGCGGCAATGTAGCGCCCGATATCCATCTCCGGATCGCCGGCAAGCTCCAGCTTCACGGCGGCATAGCGATCACGCAGCCGGGGATCGGCCCGTAGGGCATCCCGGATGGTCAGGTGGTTGCGTATGTGCAACGTCCCCGCCACGCAGGCATACACATGGTGCGCAGGATTCTCGTCGGGCGCGGTGAACGCCTCACGATCCGTGACTCCCAAGTCGCCGCGATCCGAATATCCAACCCGTTCCAGGGCCTCGATGGCTGGCACGAGTTGCTCACGCGCAACGATGACGTCCACATCGATGATGGGCTTGGCGGCCAGGCCGGGCACCGCCGTCGACCCGACATGCTCGATCTGGGCGGGGACCCCGGCCAGTGCAGAGCGCAGCCCGGCGGCGAGACGGTCAAACTGCAGGGGCCACCGCGGTGAGTAGGGAACGACCTCGATGGCCATACCAGCACCTCACTCGCCAGATGCCGGGCGGACTACTCGGCCGGCTCCTCGTACTTCGGGAAGATCGGCGTCGGTGCCGGCAGCTCGTGTCCGGATTCGATGGCCGAGTCGAAGGCGGCGAAGGTGCGTGCCGCTCCCCCATCCTGGCCCAGGACATCCAGCAACTGGCCGGCCGAGGTGGGCATGACCGGCTGCACCAGCAGTGCGACCCGGCGCAGCACCTCGAGCGTCACGTACAACACGGTCTCCATGCGGGCCGTGTCCGTCTTACGCAACACCCACGGGGCCTGCTCGGCGAAGTAAGCATTGGTATCGCCCAAGACATGCCAGATGGCCTCGAGGGCCTTGCTGAACTCCTGGCGGTCATAGGCGCCCCGTGAGTGGTCCAGCAGGCCAGTTGCGGCGTCGAGCAGCGCGCGGTCGGTCTCGGTGAAGTCACCCGGGGTCGGGACCTTGCCCTCGCAGTTCTTGGCCACCATCGACAGCGACCGCTGGGCGAGGTTGCCCAGGTTGTTGGCCAGATCCGAGTTCATGCGCCCGACGATCGCCTCGTGGCTGTAATTGCCATCAGCGCCGAAGGGGACCTCGCGCAGCAGGAAGTACCGGATCTGGTCCAGCCCGTAGCTTTCCACCCAGTCGGCAGGGGAAACGGTGTTGCCCAGCGACTTGGACATCTTCACGCCGTTGTTGTGCAGGTGGCCGTGGATCATGACGCGTCGCGGCACCTCGAGCCCGGCGGACATGAGGAACGCAGGCCAGTAGATGGCGTGGAACCGGGAGATGTCCTTGCCGATCACGTGCACGTCGGCGGGCCAGTACTTGCGGAAGGACGCCGAGTTCGTGTCGGGGAATCCGACGCCGGTGAGGTAGTTGGTCAGGGCGTCGACCCACACGTACATCACGTGCTTCGGATTGCCCGGGACCGGGATGCCCCAGTCGAAGCTGGTCCGGGAGATCGACAGGTCGTTCAGGCCGCCCTCCACGAAGCGGATGACCTCGTTGAAGCGGTACTGCGGAGCACCGAACTCGGGCTGGTCGCGATAGAGCTCCAGGAGCTTGTCCTGGTAGGCGGAGAGCCGGAAGAAATACGACTCCTCCTCGGTCCAGGCCACCTCCGTGTCGGACACGGTGGAGTAGCGGACGCCGTCCTCGCGGACCTCGGTCTCGTCCTCGCCGTAGAAGGCCTCGTCGCGCACGGAGTACCAGCCGGCGTACTTGTCCAGATAGATGTCCCCGTTGGCTTCCATGCGCTGCCAGATGGCCTGGGCGGCATCGTGGTGGTCTGCGTCGGTGGTGCGGATGAAGCGGTCGTAGCTGATGCCCAGCTCGTCCTGCGCCTCCTGGAAGACGTCCGAGTTGCGCTGTGCGAGCTGGCGCGGCGTGATGCCCTCCTTCTCGGCCGTCTGCAGCATCTTCTGGCCGTGCTCATCCGTGCCCGTCAGGAAGAAGACGTCACCACCATCCAGGCGCTTGAAACGCGCCATCGCGTCCGTGGCAATAAACTCGTAGGCGTGCCCGATGTGCGGGAGGCCGTTGGGGTACGAGATGGCTGTGGTGATGTAAAACGGGGTCTGGTCCTGGGATGAAGTCACCATAGAAATCTACCGTACCGGGGCAGTTGGCCGCCCATCCGGGTAGCCACCCGTCCGCAGCTTCACGTACCTGGACCTGGATGTGTCCAGCCCATCGCCACCCCAAGGAGTCCCCGTGTTTTCACCGGAAATCACCGCGTTCTGGCAGGCGCCCTTCCACGGCGAGACCATACGTGGCACCGATAACTTCACCGTCACCATCAACCCAACACTGGCGCCGGACCGGCCCGTCGAGGTCCTGACCCGGCACGACGGCACCGTGGCAGCAGTCGTCACCGTCGAGGTCGCCGCCCGACTTGGGCTTCCCAGCGGGGCACAACTCGACGCCGGCACCTTCCGCGAGAGGCTGGCCCATGCGGGTCTGGAGCTGTATGACCCGGACTGCCTGTTCTACTTCACCGACGAGGCGACCGCGGAGCTGTGGGACGAGTCGACGCCAGAAGAGGTCCGACAGTTGACTTCCGACGACGCCGACTTGTTCTCCCGGTTCACCGCAACCGCCTCCGCTGCGGACCTCGACGAAGCCTACGTGGAGCTCGACCATTGGGCGGTCTTCGGGGCCCTGGCGGAGAACCGGCTGGCCTGCGTCGCCAGCGCCTATCCCTGGCGCGAAGGCAAGCTGGCGGACATCGGCGTGCTGACCTTGCCGCAGTTCCGGGGTCGCGGGCTCGCCCGGAATGTCGTGCGGTCGATCAGCCGACGTGCCTACTCCCGCGGGTATGTCCCGCAGTACCGTTGCCAGCCATCCAATGCCGGTTCGCGGGCGGTGGCCGCGGCGGCGGGCCTGACGTATTTCGGGCTCTGGGAGGTCGTCCTCCAGAACCCCGAGGACGCCTGACACCTGGCCTGCTGCCCCTTCCTGATATGCCAAGGGGCGTGCCGGTCGTCGCGTCATGCGATGCCCCACACGCCCCTCGGCAAGTCTGGATCAGTCTTCCAGGTTGACCTCACGGGCGGTCGTGGCGCCGATGGAGTCGCGGACGGCGTCAAGGACGCCGGCCGGCAGCGCGGTGTCGACGGCGAGGACGGCCAGGGCGGGCCCGCCTTCCTCCTTGCGGGCGACCTGCATGGCGGCGATGTTCACGTCGTGCTCCCCCAGCGTGCTGCCGAGGGTGCCGATGACGCCGGCGCGGTCCTGGTAGACCAGCACGATCATGTGCTCGGCGATCGGGATCTCGAGTTCGTATCCGCCGATGCCGACGAGCTTCTCGATCTGCTTGGGACCGGTCAGCGTACCGGTGACGGAGATCTGCTGGCCGTCGGACAGTGCACCCTTCAGCGTCAGCGCGTTGCGGTATTCCGGCGATTCGGCGGTGGTGACCAGCCGGGTGGTGATCCCGCGCTGTTCGGCCAGCACCGGGGCGTTCACGTAGGAAACCTGGTCCGAGACGATGTCGCGGAAGACACCCTTCAAGGCAGAGAGCTCCAGGACCTTCACATCCAGTTCGGCGATCTCGCCGGCGATCTCGACGTCCAGCGAGGTCAGCGAATCGACCGTCAGGGCGGTGAAGATGCGGCCGAGCTTCTCGATCAGCGGGATGCCCGGGCGGACGGATTCGTCGATGACGCCGCCGGCGACGTTCACCGCATCCGGGACCAGTTCGCCAGACAGTGCCAAACGCACCGACTTCGCGACAGACACGCCGGCCTTCTCCTGCGCCTCGTCGGTGGAGGCGCCCAAGTGCGGCGTGACGGTGACATTTTCGAACTCGAAGAACGGCAGATCGGTGCTGGGCTCGGTGACGTAGACGTCGATGCCGGCACCGGCGATCTGCTTGTCCTTCAGCGCGGTGTAGAGGGCGTCCTCGTCCACCAGGCCGCCGCGGGCGACGTTGATGACGTAGGCACTCTCCTTCATCTTCCCGAACGCCTCGGCGCCGAGCATGCCCAGCGTCTCGGGGGTCTTGGGCATGTGGATGGTGATGAAGTCCGAGGTGGCCAGCAGCTCGTCGAGCTCGAGCAGGCGCACGCCCATCTGCTGGGCGCGGGCGCTGGTGACGTACGGGTCGTAGGCGACGACATCCATGCCGAAGCCCTGCAGGCGGGCGGCGACCAGGGCGCCGATACGGCCGAGGCCGATGATGCCGGCCGTCTTCTCGAAGAGTTCGACGCCGGTGTAGGCCGAGCGCTTCCAGGCACCGGACTTCAGGGAGGCGTTGGCTGCCGGGATGCGGCGGGCCAGGGAGACGATGTGCCCGACGGTCAGTTCGGCGGCGGAGATGATGTTCGAGGTCGGGGCGTTCACGACCATGACGCCTGCCTGGGTGGCTGCCTTGATGTCGACGTTGTCCAGCCCGACGCCGGCGCGGGCGATGATCTTCAGGTTCTTGGCCGCGGCGATGGCCTCCTCGTCGACCTTGGTGGCCGAACGGACCAGGATGGCGTCGACGTCGGCGATGGCCGAGAGCAGCTGGGAGCGGTCGGAACCATCGGTGCTGCGGATCTCGAAGTCAGGACCCAACGCCTGGACGGTGGCTGGCGAAAGTTCCTCGGCGAGGAGAACAACGGGCTTGGTTTCTGACACTGAGGTGGCACCTTTGCAATCGACGGATGCGGGTTCGGGGCCGGGGTTTCTCCGGTCCCCCGCCCCAGATTATCGTCCGGACGCCCGGGGTTCCCTGTCGGTGCCCGGATATTACGGGCCGGTACGGGCACGAAGACACCCTCCACGTCGCCTGCGTCACAGATGACGCGAAGATGACCCGGTCCAGTCGCGGCCGCCCCGGACGCGGCAATGGCCCGCACCGTCGAAACAGTGCGGGCCATCGCCGTCGTACTCGATGGGGTTTCCCCCGGAACGCGATCGTGCGGGTTAGCGCGCGGTGACGCCCTCGGTGTAGTCGTCGTTGTTTTCGATCCAGGAGAACAGCTTGCGCAGTTCGCGGCCGGTCGACTCGATCGGGTGGTCCTCGCCCTTCTTGCGCAGTTCGAGGAACTCCTGGGCGCCGTTGGCCTGGTCGTCCATGAAGCGCTTGGCGAACGCACCGGACTGGATGTCGGCGAGAACGGCCTTCATGTTCTCCTTGACGTCAGGGGTGATGACGCGCGGGCCGGAGACGTAGTCGCCGTACTCAGCGGTGTCGGAGACGGACCAGCGCTGCTTGGCGATGCCGCCCTCGACCATGAGGTCGACGATGAGCTTGAGCTCGTGCAGGACCTCGAAGTAGGCGATCTCCGGCTTGTAGCCGGCCTCGGTCAGGGTCTCGAAGCCGTACTGCACCAGCTGCGAGGCGCCGCCGCAGAGCACTGCCTGCTCGCCGAAGAGGTCGGTCTCGGTCTCCTCGGTGAAGGTGGTCTCGATGACGCCGGCGCGGGTGCCGCCGATGCCCTTGGCGTAGGACAGGGCGAGCTCCTTGGCCTTGCCGGAGGGGTTCTGCTCCACGGCGATCAGGTCCGGCACGCCGCGGCCTGCCTCGAATTCGCGGCGGACGATGTGGCCCGGGCCCTTGGGGGCGACCATGGCGACGTCGACGTCGGCCGGGGCCTTGATGTAGCCGAAGCGGATGTTGAAGCCGTGGCCGAAGAACAGCGCGTCGCCGGCCTTCAGGTGGGAGGCGATCTCGTCCTGGTAGACCTTGGCCTGGACCTGGTCCGGGGTCAGGATCATGATGACGTCTGCTTCCTCGGCGGCATCGGCCACGGAGACGACGCGCAGGCCCTCGGCCTCGGCCTTGGCGCGGGACTTCGAGCCCTCCTTGAGGCCGATGCGGACGTCGACGCCGGAGTCGCGCAGGCTCAGCGCGTGGGCGTGGCCCTGCGAGCCGTAGCCGATGACGGCCACCTTGCGGCCCTGGATGATCGAGAGGTCTGCGTCGTCGTCGTAGTACATATCGGTCACGGTGATAACTCCTTGGTTTTCGTGTGTGAGGTGTTTTGGGTCTGGTGGGTGCAGGTCAGGCGGAGACGGATCGCAGGGCGCGGTCCGACATCGACTTGGAACCGCGGCCGACGGCCAGGGTTCCGGACTGGACGATTTCCCGGACGCCGAAGGGTTCCAGGACGGCGAGCAACGCGTCCAGCTTCTCGGCGGTTCCGGTGGCCTCGATGATCAGCGAATCGGTGGAGACGTCCACCACCGAGGCGCGGAAGAGGTCGGCTGCCTGGGTGACCTGCAGGCGGGTTGCTGCGTCCGCGCGGACCTTGACCAGGATGTGGTCGCGCTGCACGGACGTGTCGGGGGTCAGTTCCACGATCTTGATGACGTTGATCAGCTTGTTGAGCTGCTTGGTCACCTGTTCCAGCAAGTCTCCCTCAGCGTCGACCACCACGGTCACCCGGGACATCCCGGGGACTTCGGTGGGGCCGACGGCGAGTGAATTGATGTTGAACGCCCTGCGGGCAAACAGGCCGGCCACGCGGGTCAGGACGCCGGGGACGTCCTCCACGAGCACGGAAAGGGTATGGCGTGCCATGGTCCTAGTCCTCCTCTTCCCATTCGGGGGTCATGCCGCGGGCGATCTGGATGGCGTCGTTGCTCACGCCGGAGGGGACCATCGGCCACACCATCGCGTCGCGGCTGACGACGAAGTCGATCACGACCGGGCGGTCGTTGATTTCGAGCGCCTGCTGGATGGTGGCGTCGATGTCCTCGTCGCGTTCGCAGCGCAGCCCGACGCAGCCGTAGGCGTCGGCGAGCTTGACGAAGTCCGGCACGCGGGCGGTTCCGTGGCCGGTGTTCAGGTCGGTGTTGGAGTAGCGGGAGTCGTAGAAGAGCGTCTGCCACTGCCGCACCATGCCGAGGGACGAGTTGTTGATGATCGCGACCTTGATCGGGATGTTGTTGATCACGCAGGTCGCGAGTTCCTGGTTGGTCATCTGGAAGCAGCCGTCGCCGTCGATGGCCCAGACGACGCGGTCGGGGTTGCCGACCTTCGCGCCCATGGCCGCCGGGACGGAGTAGCCCATGGTTCCCAGTCCGCCGGAGTTCAGCCACTGGTGGGGGCGTTCGTACTTCACGAACTGGGCGGCCCACATCTGGTGCTGGCCGACGCCGGCAACGTAGACGCCCTCGGGCCCGGTCAGGGCGCCGATGCGTTCGATGACGCGCTGTGGTGCGGTGAGGCCGTCCTCGGTTTCGGTGAAGCCGATCGGGTACGTCTCGCGCAGCCGGTTCAGCGTGGACCACCACGGGGCCAGGTCCGGGTGGCCGTCCTCGGCGAACCGGGTCCTGCAGGCCTCGGTGAGTTCCGGCAGGATCTCCTTGACCGAACCGACGATCGGCACATCGGCCGTCCGGTTCTTGGAGATCTCGGCCGGGTCGATGTCCGCGTGGATGACCTTGGCGTTCGGGGCGAACGTGGAGAGCACGCCGGTGACCCGGTCATCGAAGCGGGCGCCGAGGGTGATCAGCAGGTCGGATTGCTGCAGGGCGGTGACCGCTGAGACGGCACCGTGCATGCCGGGCATGCCAACGTGCTGCTCGTGGGAGTCGGGGAACGCCCCGCGGGCCTGCAGCGTCGTGGCGACGGGGGCTCCGACGAGTTCGGCCAGTTCCATCAGTTCGACCGAGGCGTGGCCCTTGATGACACCGCCGCCGACGTAGAAGACCGGGCGCTGGGACGCGGCGATGAGCTTGGCCGCCTCGCGGACCTGCTTGGCATGGCCGCGCGTGACGGTGCGGTAGCCCGGCAGGTCGATCTTCGGCGGCCAGGCGAACGTGCCCTTGCCCTGCTGGGCGTCCTTGGTGATGTCCACCAGGACCGGGCCGGGGCGGCCGGTGCCGGCGATGTGGAAGGCCTCGGCCATGACCCGCGGGATGTCGTCGGGGTTGGTGACCAGGAAGGAGTGCTTGGTGATCGGCATGGTGATGCCGACGATGTCCGCTTCCTGGAAGGCATCGGTGCCGATGAAGGCCGAGTGGACCTGCCCGGTGATGGCCACCAGGGGCACCGAGTCCATGTGGGCATCGGCGATCGCGGTGACCAGGTTGGTGGCTCCGGGGCCGGAGGTGGCGATGCACACCCCGACCTCGCCGGTGACCATGGCGTAGCCCTGTGCTGCGTGACCGGAGCCCTGTTCGTGGCGGACCAGGATGTGGTTGATCTTGGTCGAGTCCATCAGTGGGTCGTAGAGGGGCAGGATGGCCCCTCCCGGCAACCCGAAGACGTCTTTGACGCCCAGTTCTTCCAGCGAGCGGACGATGGCTTGTGAGCCAGTCATCTCCGTGGGTGCCACGGTGTTGTTCGGACCCTGGACAGGGTTCGAGGCACCCACGATGGAAGAGACAGGAGCTTGATCCTTGGCACGGCCGGCGGCCTTGGCCACCAGCGACGGGCTGATGGGTGTTCCGTTACTCATCGGATATTCCTTCTCTTCTCTAGTTCTGCGCATAAAAATACCCCGCTGGCCTCTTGGCTTCAGTGGGGTTCGCGCGTCACCGTGTCCTACAAACGAGGGCTAGGCTCCGCGCTGGGTAACTAGTAGGACTTCGGTTCGGATCTGCATGTCTTCAGTTTCCCCGGCGGCGGGGGGACTGTCAACGGACCACACCGGCCGTCTCAGCATGTGGACACGGCGTCCGGTCTTTGGACATTTCTGTCTCGCCGGACGCCGCGTCCTGCCGTGTTAGCTAGCCACAGTAGGCTCCCGTGCTGGCGGAGTTGACGAGCTTGGCGTACTTGCCGAGCACACCGGTGGTGAACTTGGCCGGCAGCGGCTCCCAGCCTTCACGGCGGGATGCCAGCTCGGCCTCGTCGACCAGCAGGTCGAAGGAGCGGGCGGCGATGTCCACGCGGATCTTGTCGCCGTCCTTCACGAAGGCGATCGGGCCGCCGTCGACGGCCTCCGGTGCTACGTGGCCGATGCACAGGCCCGTGGTGCCGCCGGAGAAGCGACCGTCGGTGAGCAGCAGGACGTCCTTGCCCAGGCCTGCCCCCTTGATGGCACCGGTGATGGCGAGCATCTCGCGCATGCCGGGTCCGCCCTTGGGGCCCTCGTAGCGGATGACCACAACGTCGCCGGCGTGGATGGCGCCGTTGTCCAGCGCATCCAGGGCACCCTGTTCGCGCTCGAAGACGCGGGCGGTGCCCTCGAAGACGTCGGCGTCGAATCCTGCGCTCTTCACGACGGCGCCCTCGGGGGCGAGCGTTCCGGTGAGGACGGTGATGCCACCGGTGGCGTGGATCGGGTTGTCCAGCTGGCGGACGACCTTGCCGTCCAGGGCCGGCGGGTCGATCTCGGCGAGGTTTTCGGCCACGGTCTTGCCGGTGACGGTGAGGCAGTCGCCGTGGATGAGTCCGGCGTCGAGCAGCGCCTTCATGACCACCGGCACGCCGCCGATCTTGTCGACGTCGTACATGACGTAGTCACCGAAGGGCTTCAGGTCGCCCAGGTGCGGGATCTTGTCGCCGATGCGGTTGAAGTCCTCCAGCTTGAGGTCCACGTTCGCCTCGCGGGCGATGGCCAGCAGGTGCAGGACGGCGTTGGTGGAACCGCCGAAGGCCATGGTCACGGCGATCGCGTTCTCGAAGGCCTTGCGGGTCATGATGTCGCGGGCGGTGATGCCCTTGCGCAGCATCTCCACCACGGCCTCGCCGGACTTGCGAGCGAACATGTCGCGGCGGCGGTCCGCGGAGGGCGGGGCGGCCGAGCCCGGCAGGGACATGCCCAGGGCCTCGCCGATGCAGGCCATGGTGTTGGCGGTGTACATGCCGCCACAGGCGCCTTCGCCGGGGCAGATGGCACGTTCGATGGTGTCCAGGTCCTTCTCGCTCATCTTGCCCGCGGCGCACGCGCCGACGGCCTCGAAGGCGTCGATCAGGGTGACTTCCTTCTCGGTGCCGTCCTCGAGCTTGGCGACGCCGGGCATGATCGATCCGGCGTAGACGAAGACGCTGGCCAGATCCAGACGGGCCGCGGCCATCAGCATGCCGGGGAGCGACTTGTCGCAACCGGCCAGCAGGACGGACCCGTCGATCCGCTCGGCCATCATGACCGTCTCGACCGAGTCGGCGATGACCTCACGGGAGACGAGGGAGAAGTGCATGCCCTCGTGGCCCATGGAAATGCCATCGGACACCGAAATGGTGCCGAACTGCATGGGGAACCCGCCGCCGGCGTGGACGCCCTCCTTGGAGGCCTGCGCCAACCGGTTCAGGGAAAGGTTGCAGGGGGTGATTTCGTTCCACGAGCTGGCGACGCCGATCTGCGGCTTCGCGAAGTCGTCGTCCCCCATGCCGACCGCGCGGAACATGCCGCGGGCCGGGGCAGCGTGGATGCCGTCGGTGACGGCGCGGCTGCGTGGCTTGATGTCAATGGTGCTGTCCTGGCTCATAGACCAGAGTCTAGAACTCCGTGCCAACCGCAACGAACCCGTGACCTGCATGTGAAACATTTGTGCCGAACTATCAGGGTGCTCCCCCTAGACTGAAACCCATGGGGATAGCAGACAAAGGCGCCAGCATGCCCGACGAGGATTCAACTCTCAAGGCACACCTGCACCATGCCTTCGACCACCAGATCCCCAACTTCGGCAGCTACAACCTCGTCTACGCCACGGGTCGCGCCGGCGAGGGCGGCAAGTACATCGTGGGGTATCGGCGGCACCCCATGGAGATCATCGTGGCCCCCTTACACGCCGGAACCCTGGCGTCCCTCGAGCCGGCGACGTCGATCAACCTCACCAACCTCAGCCACCTGGCCGAAGACCGCGCCGGAGGGCACGAGGTCGGGACCAGCACCGGGCGGGTCTTCCGTTTCGAGGTGGCGTCCGAGACGACGATCGATGCCCCACCCTCGGCCAACAGCAGCCCGGAGACCCGGGTCCATCTGAAACAGCACGAAGACGCCGCCGACTTTTCCGCCTTCTTTGACGAATTCCTGACACTGGTGGCCGGCTTCGGCGACACGGAAGAACCCGCCGCCGAATAGCATTTCGACGCGCACGTCATGTGTCGGCCCGCCTTGTGGATAACTATTCAACCGGGTTGATTTTCGGGTTAGGGTGTTTCAACGCCCGCAATTCACAGTCGAACCCGGAGGCCCCATGCCGGTCACGATCACCCGCAGGACCCGTGGCGGTTTCGCCGTTGCAGCAGTCGTCGCCCTCGCCTTGAGCGCCTGTTCCCCTTCAAACGGTTCGCATGAACCGAGCACTTCGAGTTCCGGTTCACCATCCGCATGGTCGTCGTCTGCGGTAGCCGGCGGAAGTGCCACAGCCTCCGCGTCGAAGAGCGCTTCACCGACGCCAGTTCCCGCAAGTTCGAACGGCCCCGCCAAAAACTGGCCGGTCCCTGAGATGCCGGCCGAAGCCAAGAAGAAAACACTTGAGGGAGCCGCAGCGTTTGGAAGCTACTACTTTGCTCTGATCGAGTACACGTCGATTACCAACGAAACCAGACCAATCAAAAAGTACTCTGAGCCCGAGTGCGGAATATGTCAGGAGGAGATCATTGGCCCCTCTGACCGGAATAAGAAGAACGGTGCATGGAACGCTGGCGGCACCTACCATCCGACTATGACGGCCGCCAAAAAATCCGGTGGTGGCGGGGCTCTAGTCTCATTCAAGTACGACCAGGACAAGCGCTATGTATACGACTCCTCGGGCGAAGTGGCCACCATCTACGGAAAGACTAAGAGTCCGATCTACGGAACGATCGCATTGAATTGGGCCAACGGCTGGATGGTTCAGTCCATCAATATTGTCGAATCGTAGGTCAGGATATGGACGCCCGAAGAAGCTTGGTCTATTTACCCACGTGGTGGACCGTTGCCGCGCTCTGCATTTTGACGCTGATTTTTGCCATCGCCATCGTTCCAGACGAGGCTTTTGCAAAGAAGCAAAACCCGGCCGAAGGGTCAGGAATCAATCAACAAGACGAGATCTACTCGCGGACAGACGGTAGCTCCGAATCCACTGAGTCGTCGTCTACCGCTCCAGCTGCGCCGAGCCAAACAGCGTCCAAAACGACGGCTAGTGCGAAGCCTGTCGCCGGAGCAGGAAAAAAGCAGGGCAAGAAACCCAAATATAGAGTCAAATATGAAGCTATGTGCGAATTAGTTGGGGCCGCCGGAGGCGGCTGCATCACCTTCGATGAAGAGGCCTGCCCGAACGGCGACCCTCTGATTACACGCACGATAAGCACAGTCGCTGGTCGAGTGGTCGCAATGGACTCATACTGCACGCGCGAGCCAGAACCTAAGTTGCCAGCCGACATGGCTAGCGAGGTCGAAAATGTTCGGGCAGCCGTTGAAGTGCAAAGAGTCATAGAAGTAACGCCGGCCGAATTCCGGAGTTTTCCAATTGCTGCTTCGGAGACGGTGAGCCAGCCGGAAGGCTTTTCCCTGCGGAATGGAAATGCCCACATGTATGCCATTCCCAATCCTCAGACTTTCGATGTCGACATCTACGACGAACCGGTAAAAATTCGGGCGACTCCGCAGGCCTACTCCTGGGACTACGGCGATGGACAAACCAAGCGGACGCAGAATCCCGGGAAACCGATGCCAGCCCACACCTTCGATCAGCCCACTGACACCAGTCATGTGTACAAGGAGACGGGCGACTTTCAAATCCGGCTCAGCACGTCCTATCGAGGAGAGTATTCCGTCGATGGCGGCCCATGGAGGCCGATTCCAGGAACCGCGAATGTGCCGAGTGAACCTATGCCGATGAGTGTCTGGCGGACCAAGAAGCTGCTGGTGGACCAGAACTGTGCCGAGGACCCGGATGGCCCGGCTTGCGATTCGCCATTCCTCAAGGAGAAGTCAACCTCGAAGTAGACGGCGACGTGCCCAGTGCCCCAGACCAGCCCACGCAGGCTTGAATCGATTCCGTTAAAGCAGCCGCTCTCCCTCGTGGACCAGGTTCTTCGGCTTCTCCCCCGCCGCCATGGTGGCGATCTGTCCGCGGACGAGCTTGGCGATCCGCGGAGGAAACGCCTCGGTATTGCCGCCGACATGCGGGGTGATCAGCGCGTTGGGCAGCCTCCACAGCGGGTGATCGCTGGGCAGGGGCTCCGGGTCGGTGACATCCAGCGCGCAGAACAGACGGCCCGTGGCGACTTCGGCTGTTAGTGCCTCGGTGTCGACGACGGGACCGCGGGCAACGTTGACGACGACCGCGCCGTTCGGAAGTGCTGCCAGGAAGTCCTTGCCGATGATGTGGCGCGTCGAGTCGTTCAGCGGCACGATGGCGATGACCACTTCGAGTCCCGGCGCCAAATCCATCAGCTCGTCCATGCCGTGGACCTCACCGTGTTCGTCGGTCCGGGCACGGGTGCCGATACGCACCAGATCGATCTCGAAGGGATCCAGCCGGCGACGGATCTCCTCCCCGATGCCGCCGACGCCGAGCAGTCCGACGCGGCGGTCGGCCAGGCCCGGCCAGCGCTTCGCATCCCAGGTGCCGGTCAGCTGGTTCTGCGCCGCCTGGCCCATGCCGCGCAAGGCGCCGAGCGCGAGCCCGACGGCGAGTTCGGCGGTCGCCGCGGCGTGCACACCGTGAGCAGATGCAATGGCGATGTCATCGCCGACCCGCTCGCGGACGCCGTCGTACCCCGTTGACTGTGTGTGCACCAGCCGCAGGTTCGGCGCCCGGCGCACGTTCGGCAGCACATCCTGTGAGTGCATCGCGTACGGCAGGACCACTGCCTGGATCTCGTCGAGACTGATCCCCTGCGGGTCGCCCTCCAGATCCCAGATGCCGCACCGCACCCCATCGGGCAGGGGTGAACAGGCATCGAGCAGGCTCTGGTCCGGGACGGTGAATGCGGTGATGGGCTCCATGCCTCCACCTTAGGATTTCCTTCCGGAACCTCGGCGAATCGGGCCCGGAATCCGACCGAAATGTGACGTCAACCGCAATCCTCGATCCGGTTTTGCGCGGTCGGAAAAGTGCTGGTAATGTTTCATGTCGTTGCAAAGCACGGTCCCGCAAGGGAACGAACGGAAACAACAATGCACCTCTAGCTCAATTGGCAGAGCAACTGACTCTTAATCAGTAGGTTCCGGGTTCAAGTCCCGGGGGGTGCACACCAGACGAAGGAGGCCGGCCGTGAGGCTGGCCTCCTTCTGTATATCCGGACACCTGGAGGAAGCCATGACCACCACTGCCCAGCGTCTCGCCGTCGGCGACACCGCACCTGCCTTCACGCTCACGGCCGCCGATGGCAGCAGCGTCTCGCTCTCCGACTACGCCGGCCGCAAGGTCGTCGTCTACTTCTACCCCGCGGCGATGACCCCCGGCTGCACCAAGCAGGCCTGCGACTTCCGCGACTCGCTGGACTCGCTGGCAGGCGCCGGATACCAGGTGCTGGGCCTCTCCCCCGACGCCCCGGAGAAGCTGGCCAAGTTCACCGACAAGGAAGAACTGACCTTTCCGCTACTGGCCGACGAGGACCACTCCGTCGCCTCCGCCTACGGTGCGTGGGGCGAGAAGAAGAACTACGGGCGCACCTACGAAGGGCTGATCCGCTCGACGATCGTGGTCGGCGAGAACGGCACCGTCGAAGTGGCGCAGTACAACGTCCGCGCGACCGGACACGTCGCCAAGCTGCGCCGCGACCTGGGGCTCGACGCCGCATAATTCCTCCCCCGTCGGTTCCACGGGTGGTGCAACCCGTTCCGCTACACTGATTGAGGCCTTCCGTGCGCGGGGGGCGCTAGCGAGCGTGGCGGAATTGGTAGACGCGCTGGATTTAGGTTCCAGTGTCTTCGGACGTGGGGGTTCAAGTCCCCCCGCTCGCACTATGTGATGGGGCCCGCAACCGACGCACACCGCCGGTCTGCGCGTTGCACGAACCATGGCCGACCCGCAGCAAGATCGCGCGGGAGCCCCGCAGGCAAGGAGCACACGAGCGTGGAGTCCACCGACTTCCCCCAGGACACCTCGGGCCGCCGGGCCCCGGCCCGGATGGGCCTCGACGGCAGCACACGTCCGTCCCGGCGGACGGTGCTGGGGCTGGGATCGCTGGCCGTCGTCGGCCTGGCTGGCTGCACGAAGGCCACGACGCCTGAAGACCTGCCCAGCAGTGCCGCTCCGTCAGCCACCATCGTGAAGGACCTGGAGTTCCGCTTCGGAACGCCGGCATCGCCGGCGACCCTGGACCCCGCACTGGCCGCGGACAACGAGTCGTTCCGCATCACCCGGCAGGTCTTCGAATCCCTCGTGGGCGTGGACCCGGATACCGGCGCACCAACCCCCGGCCTGGCCACCGAATGGAAGATCGGCAACAACGGCCTGACCTACACCTTCACCCTGCGTGAAGGCGTCACCTTCCACGACGGAACGGAATTCAACGCCCAGGCGGTGGTCCACAACTTCAAGCGCTGGGCCGAGCTGCCCACCGACCTCGGCGGACAACCGGGACAGGCCTTCGAATCGGTGTTCCACCACCACGAGGTGCAGCCGGCGGAGGACACCGACGTTGCCCCGGACACGAAGTCGGCCACCGAATCCGAAGCCCCCGATCCCGGGGCGAAGGACGCCGGGACGACGACGGATGCCGGTGACGACGTCGGCCCCTCCAAAAAGGTCACGACCGTCAGCGCGAGCTACTACGGAACGTGCCGGGCCGCCGACAAGCACACCTTCGTGTTGACCATCAAGAAGCCGATCACCGGGCTGATCGAGGCGCTGACCTTGCCCGGATTCGGGATCGCCTCCCCGTCGGCCCTGCGCAAGTACAAGGCGGATGAGGCCAGCCGCGACGACGCCGGGCGCATCGTCACCCGGTTCGGGAAGCACCCCGTCGGCACCGGCCCCTACAAGTACCGCTCGGGCGATGGCAACTCCTCCGAGCTGGTCGCCAATACCGACCACTGGCGGCACCGCACCCAGATCGCCAAGGCCAGCTTCCATGTCCTACGCGATCCCGCGTCCCGTCTGCTCGCCCTGCGCCGGGGTACGGTCGCGGCCTACGACATGGTCACCGTCGGAGAACTGCGCGATCTCGTCCGCCAGGGCCAGCAGGTCCTGCAGCGCGACCCCTTCTCCGTGTTGTACCTGGGGGTGAACCGGGCGAATCCCCTGCTGAAGGAGGACGCGATCCGCCGGGCGATGGCCCACGCCATCGACCGCCAGAAGCTCATCGACACGTACTTCATCGCGGGGACCAAGGAAGCGAAGAGCTTCGTGCCGCCCAGCCTCGGTGTCCCGGACGGACCGACCTACTACGGATACGACCCGGGCAAGGCCCGCGAACTGCTCAAGGCTTCCACCTACGACGGCGAATCGATCCCCTTCTCGTACCCGCTGAACGTCACCCGCGCCTATCTGCCGCTTCCCGAGCAGATCTATGCGACCCTCAGCGCCCAGCTCACCGCCGTCGGATTCAACATCGAGCCGCGCCCCATCGACTGGGAGGACGGCTATCTGGACAGCGTCACGAAGGGCCGCATCCCCGGGTTCCACCTGCTCGGATGGAACGGCGGCTACCGGGATCCCGACAACTTCATCGGGACCCTCTTCGGCACCACGTCCTCGGAGTTCACCTACGAGGCCCCCGGCCTCCGGACCAAGATCGTGGCCGCACGGTCGATGCCCAACGGGGACGCCCGGGCCGCCGTTTACCAGGAGATCGGCGAACAGCTGACCAGGGACATCCCGGCCCTGCCGCTGGCCTACCCGATTTCCGCCGTGGCGGCGAACGACACGGTGCTGCGCTACCCCACGAGCCCGACCCTGGACGAGTCCTTCGACCGCGTGACGCTCGCCACCTGAGCCCCGCGGCGGGGTCCGCTGATTTCATCGGGGTGAACCGGCCGCGCTAACCTTGGCTTAAGCCACCAGAGTCGTCGGATGGAGAATCCTGTGCCCAGCCAAACCCCCTCAACGAACGTCGATGTCGCACTGATCGGCGGTGGGGTCATGAGTGCAACGCTGGGCACGCTCATCAAGGAACTGGAGCCCGGCTGGAGCATCGCCCTGTTCGAGAACCTCGACCAGGCCGGCACCGAGTCCTCCGACCCCTGGAATAACGCCGGAACCGGGCACTCCGCCCTGTGCGAGCTGAACTACTCGCCGATGGGTGCGGACGGCAAGGTCGACCCCGCCAAGGCCGTGGGCATCAACGAGCAGTGGCAGGTCTCCCGCCAGTTCTACACGCACCTGGTGAACCAGAAGCGCATCACGAACCCCAGCTCGTTCATCAACGCGCTGCCGCACATGAGCTTCGTCATCGGGGACGCCCATGCCGACTACCTCAGGACCCGCTTCGAGTCGCTGCGCGCCCAGCCGCTGTTCGAGACCATGGAGCACAGCGAGGACCTGGACACCATCGCCGAGTGGGCACCATTGGTCGCCGAAGGACGCAACCCGGCACAGCGCGTCGCAGCCTCCCGCGTCGTCGGTGGCACCGACGTCGACTTCGGTTCCCTGACCCGACAGTTGACGAGCAATCTGGGCGAGGACGGCGTCGACCTGAACTTCGGCCACAAGGTCACCAACCTGGACCGCAACGGCACCGGCTGGACGCTGACGGTCAAGAACAACGCCACGGGCGAGAAGCGCGCCGTCAACGCCAAGTTCGTCTTCGTCGGCGCCGGCGGCGGTGCCCTGCACCTGCTCCAGGCCGCGGGCATCCCCGAGGCCAAGGGCTTCGGCGGCTTCCCGGTGTCGGGCCAGTTCCTGCGCAGCACCAACGAGGATGTCATCGCCCGCCACCACGCCAAGGTCTACGGCCAGGCCTCCGTGGGCGCCCCGCCCATGTCGGTCCCGCACCTGGATACGCGCTTCGTCAACGGCAAGCGCTCGCTCATGTTCGGCCCCTACGGCGGCTTCTCGCCCAAGTTCCTGAAGTCGGGCTCCTACCTCGACCTCGTGGCCTCGGTCCGCCCCGGCAACCTCATCCCGATGCTTGCCGTCGCCAAGGACAACCTCGGGCTGGTCAAGTACCTGGTCACCGAGGTCCTGAAGAGCCGCGAGGCCAAGAATGCGGCCATGCGCGACTACTACCCGAACGCCAACGGCGCGGACTTCGAGCTCATCACTGCCGGCCAGCGCGTCCAGGTCATCAAGAAGGACAAGAAGCGCGGCGGCGTCCTGCAGTTCGGCACCGAGGTCATCACCAGTGCCGACGGTTCGATCTCCGGCCTGCTCGGCGCCTCCCCGGGTGCCTCGACGGCCGCCCCGATCATGATCGAGGTCCTGCGCCGCTGCTTCCCGCAGAACTTCGCCGGCTGGGAGTCCAAGCTGACCGAGATCATCCCCAGCTTCGGCACCAAGCTCAATGAGAACCCGTCGTTGTTGGCCGACGTCACCGCCGCCACCAACAAGGCACTTGACCTGAAGTAAGCCGTCCGGCCCCAGCTGGGGCCCGGAACGCCAAGAAGAGGGTGGTTTCCCGATCGGTCCGGTCGGGAAACCACTCTCTCCTGGATTTCGTGCTCAGGCGTCCCGCCGGGTGAGGGCAACGTATCCGGCCCCCAGGCATCCGGCGGCCCAGGCCACGAGAACCAGCACGGCGACTCCCGTCCCGTAGGGGCCGGGGGCGGAGCTGGCCAGGGCGAGTGCCGCGTTCGTCGGCAGGTAGTCGATCGCGTGCCGGAGCCACGCCAGGCTGAACAGCGGCAGGACCTGTGGCAGCGCAAAAAGCAGGATGAAGGCCGTCGTGATGGTGCCGGCGGAGCTGCGCAGGAGCGTCCCGATACCCAGCATCATCACCATCAACATGGCCAGGTAGTAGGCGGAGCCCGCTGCCGCGGCGACGAAATCGCCGGCCGTGAAGGTCCCGAACTCCGCGGCACTGGGGCCGGCCACCGCGGTGCCGAACGCGACGAGGACGACACCCGAGATGCCGCCAAGACCCGCCAGGACGGCCGCCTTGGCACCGAGCAGCCGACCGCGCACCGGCACTGCCTGCAGCGACGTCGTGATGGTCCCGGAGGCATACTCCGCGGTGATGCACAGTGCGGCCACCACGACCAGGAGAAGTTGGGAGACCTGCAGGGAGGAGAACGCGATCTCCGGGGCCGGCATGAAGGTGTCGTAGCCGTTGTCACCGCTTGCCTTGGCCGACGCCCCGATGAGCCACGAAAAGCCGACGGTCGCGACCACGGCCAGCGCAAGGCTGATCCAGGTGGAGCGCACACTGGCGAGCTTGGTCCATTCGAAGGCCACCGCGTGGCCACCTCCGATGGCGGGGGAACGACGTGCTGCGTGTTCGGTCGCGGTGGCACTCATGAGGGGTTTCCTTTCGAAGAAGTCGCCGAGCTGTATTCGACGCTGGAACCTGTCAGTTCCCCGTAGGCCTGCTCGAGGGAGGCGCGTTTGACGGACAATTCGTTCAGTTGCAGCCCGTGGGTGAAGGCAATGGCCCCGACCTGTTCCAGCGTTCCGCCCGTGACCGCAAGGGATGTCGTCGGGTCCGGTCCGCCGCCTGCTCGATCGTCAGCCCCGGTGCGCTGTACGGTCAGGCCGGCTGCCTCCAAGGCCGAGCGCAGCGCACCGGCCTGCGGACTGCGGACGGTGATGGAGTTCAGCGCACTGCCCGAGATGACGTTGTCGATGGAGTCGTCGGCGATCAGCTTCCCGCGTCCGATGACGACGAGGTGGTCTGCCGTCGATTGCATTTCGCTCATCAGGTGGCTGGAGACGAAGACCGTTCGCCCCTCGGCTGCCTGGGAACGCATGAGCCTCCGGATCCAGGCCACGCCATCGGGGTCGAGCCCGTTGACGGGTTCGTCGAAGAGCAGGACCTCCGGTTCGCCCAGGAGGGCCGCGGCGATCCCCAATCGCTGGCGCATGCCCAGCGAGAACGTCCCGATGCGTCGGCCACCCATCTCGGCCAACCCCACTTCCGCGAGGACCTCGTCCACCCGCCGTACGGGGATGCCGTTGCTGCGGGCCATGCCAAGCAGGTGGCTACTGGCCCGCTGGCCCGGCATGCCGGTCCGCGGATCGAGCAGAGCCCCCACGGTACGCAGGGGCGTGGCAAGGTCCGCATAGCATTGCCCACCGATGAGAGCCGTGCCGGCCGTGGGGCGGTCGAGGCCGAGCAGCATCCGCATGGTGCTCGTTTTCCCGGCTCCGTTGGGTCCCAGAAACCCGGTGACCAGGCCGGGCCGGATCGTGACCGAGAGGCCGTCGACCGCACGTTTGTCGCCGAATTGTTTGGTGAGTCCGTCCAGGACGATCATGGTCGATGCTCCTTCTGCCGTTGTTGTCTTCAACGCTACGGACGCCGGGCGCCGCCCACATCCGCCGATCGTCGGTGATCCCGCGGGGCCACCCCTGACTTTCGTCGGGTGTCCGCCGGCCGGCTCCTCGGTAGCATGGACACTCATGAACCGCCGGTGGAATGACATCAGCTGGGCCGTCGTCCTCGTCGTGGCGACGGTGGCCACCGGCGTATCCGAGGGGACCGCCGGCTTCTTCCTCGGGCTGCTAGCCGTGATAGGCGCCTACCTGGCCGGCCGCAGGATGTCCTCGCTACCGTCGGCGCTCACCGCCTTCGGCGTCGGCTCCGGCCTCAATCTGCTGCTCTCGTTCTTCATGGCCCCGGGAAACGCACTGTCACTGTGGCTCACGACCGTCCTCCTCCAGTTCTTCGTGTGCGTGTTGCCATGGTGGTGGGGCCGATACCGTAGGCTTCGCGCCGGGCGGGCTGCCCACGAGCGGCAGCTCATCGCCGACCATGCCCGGCTGCGGGAGCGTGCCCGCATCGCCGAGGACATGCATGACCAGCTCGGCCATGACCTTGCCCTGATCGCCCTGGGCAGCGGGGCGCTGCAGGTTGCCGCTGGGGCAACGGAACAGCAACGGCAAACGGCCGCAGCCGTGCGCGAACAGGCGGCGGCGGCGATCGAACGGCTGCATGACATCGTGTCGGTCCTGCGCGAGGAGGGCGCCGCCGCGGCGCGGCAACCGGCGGACGAGTCCGTCGAAGAGCTCATCGAGCGGGCACGGCGTTCCGGGGCGACCATCCGGCTGGACCGGACACCGCCGCCACCGGGGATCCCCGAACCGAGTCCCCTGGCCCGACAGGCGGCCTACCGGGTCGTGCAGGAAGCGTTGACCAATGCCGCCAAGTACGCCCCCGGCGGTGCCGTGGAGGTGCGCTACGACGAGTCATCCGATCCCGTCACGGTGTCGGTCCACAACGCCCCCGCGTCGCCTGGCTCCGATGCCGCGCAACGCCGGGACGGCCGGGCGGGCCAGGGCCTCACCGGACTGGACGAACGGCTGTCCGTTCTGGGCGGGACCTTCCAGGCCGGACCGGACGCCCGAGGCTTCACCGTCGTCGCACGCCTGCCCCGCGCCGCCACCGTCGGCGGTGCAGGCGCGTCTCCGGGAGCCCGCCCGGGCGGGGTTCACCTGCCCGGGCCGGGCTCCGTGAACCGTGATGCCGAGGTGCCGGCGGCGGACCTGCGTGAAGCCCGGCGCACGGCGCGTTCCCTCCAATGGCGCAGCGCCCTCCTCCCGATCGCCCTGGCCGTGCTGTTGGCGCTTGTCATGCTGGTCCTCCAGCTGGTGACGGTACGGATGACCGGACTGCCGCCCGGCGACTATGCCGCGATCGAACCGGGCCAGACGCGCGGACAGCTCGAAGCGGTGCTGCCCACCAGCAGCATCGAGAAGGCCTCCCCCATGCTGGGCGAGCCGGCCGCTCCCACGGGGTCCCGCTGCGAGTACTTTGCGGCGCGGGCCAACGTGTTCGATGTCAGTTCGGACATGTTCCGCCTCTGCTTCCGGGGAGAGGTCCTCGTCTCCAAGGACCGGCTCACCGCCCAGGAGGCACCATGAGCACGCCCGCCGAATCCTTGGATCCTGCCGGCCGGAGGATCTCCGTGGTCCTCGCCGATGACGAGGCCCTGGTCCGGGCCGGGGTCCGCGCCATACTGGGTGCCGATCCGGCCATCGAGGTGGTGGCGGAGGCGGCAGACGGCCGGGAAGCAGTTGATGCCGTCGCCCGGTTCCGTCCCGACGTCGTGCTCCTGGACATCCGCATGCCGCGCCTGGACGGGTTGGCTGCCGCCCGGGAACTGGTGGCGCGGGTACCGCAGACGCGAATCGTCATGCTCACCACGTTCGGCGAGGACGACTACATCGACGAGGCACTGGGCATCGGAGCCGGAGGATTCCTTCTCAAGGCCGCCGACCCGCGCGAGTTGATCGCGGGGGTGCGGGCCGTTGCCTCCGGTGCCGCCTTCCTGTCCCCGGCCGTCGCCCTTCGGGTGGTGAACCGGCTGCGCGCTGGCAGGAGCCCGGTGCCGAGGGAGGCAGCAGAGGCCGTGGGACGGCTGACCGGCAGGGAGCGCGATGTTCTGGCGCTGCTTGGCGCCGGTTACTCCAACGCCGAGATCGGGAGGCGATTGTTCCTGACCGAGGGAACGGTCAAGGGCCACGTCAGTTCCGTGCTCATCAAGCTCGACGCCCGCAACCGCGTACAAGCCGCGATCACCGCCTACCAGGCCGGCATCGTTCCCCGGGAGGGCTGATGCCGCCGAGGTGAGCGACCTCACCCGCATGCCGGGGAATGATTCCCACCCCATGGACGCTCTTATATGCAAATGCATATAAAGTCTGGCATACTGGAGGCCAGAGGAACGAAGGAGCACAGCATGGAAATCGGCGTCTTTTCGGTCAGTGACATCACCACCGACCCCACCACCGGGCACACCCCCAGCGAGAACGAGCGCATCAAGGCGGAAATCGCCATCGCCAAGAAGGTCGAAGAGATCGGCATGGACGTCTTCGCCATCGGCGAGCACCACAACCGGCCCTTCTTCTCGTCCTCCCCCACCACGACTTTGGCCTACATCGCCGCCCAGACCGAGCACATCACGCTCTCGACCGCGACCACGCTGATCACCACGAACGATCCGGTGAAGATCGCCGAGGACTTCGCCATGCTCCAGCACGTCTCCGACGGGCGTGCCGACCTGGTGCTCGGGCGCGGGAACACCGCCCCGGTCTACCCGTGGTTCGGCAAGAACTCGCAGGACTCGGTGGAGCTGACCATCGAGAACTACAACCTGCTGCGCCGGCTCTGGGACGAGGACACCGTGACGTGGCAGGGCAAGCACCGCACCCCGCTGCAGAACTTCACCTCCACCCCGCGCCCACTCGACGACGTCGCCCCCTTCGTCTGGCACGGCTCCATCCGCACCCCGCAGGTCGCCGAGATCGCCGCCTACTACGGTGACGGGTTCTTCGCCAACAACATCTTCTGGCCCAAGGAGCACTACCAGCAGCTGATCAACCTGTACCGCCAGCGCTTCGAGCACTACGGGCACGGCCGCGCCGACCAGGCGTACGTCGGCCTCGGCGGTCAGTTCTACATGGCCAAGAACTCGCAGGACGCGGTCAACGAATTCCGTCCCTACTTCGACAACGCCCCGGTCTACGGCCACGGGCCGACTATGGAGGACTTCACCTCCCAGACCCCGCTGACCGTCGGCAGCCCGCAGCAGGTGATTGAGAAGACGCTCTCGTTCCAGGAGTTCTTCGGCGACTACCACCGCCAGCTGTTCCTGGTCGACCACGCCGGCCTGCCGCTGAAGACGGTGCTGAACCAGCTGGACATGTTCGGCGAACTGGTCCTGCCCGAACTGCGCGCGGAGTACGCCAAGCGCAAGCCCGCAGACCACCCGGAACCGCCGACCCACGCAAACCTGGTCGCAGCGAAGCAGGCCGGCATCAAGTCCGCCACGGCCCGGAACGAAGTTCCGGTGCCGCTCGATGCAGCCGAGGTGTCCCATGCCTAGGCCAGCCTCACTGCGCGAAACGACGCAAGCCTGGGAGTCGCTGTTCAACGCACAAGTGACCATCATGCGCCGCCTGCAACGCCACCCGGCATTCAAACGGCTGACCATGCGCGAGTACGACGTGCTGGTGACGCTGGGCAAGTGCCCCCACGGGGGGATCCGCCTCGGAGCCCTCAACGAGAACGTGCTGCTGAGCCAGCCGAGCCTGAGCCGCATGGTCGACCGGCTGGAGGCCAAGGGGTTCATCAGCCGCTGCGGCGACCCGCTGGACCAGCGAGCCGTGCTGCTGACGTTGACCGATGAGGGCCGGGCGATCCAGCGCGAGATCGGCCGCGAGCACGTCCGCCACATCCACGAACTGCTCGGCTCCGGGCTCGATGCCGAGGAGTTCGAGGAACTGACCCGGCTCACCCGCAAGCTCGGCGCCGCGGTGCAGGCGCAAGGCTGACACTGCAAGCCCCGGACCGCGTCGAACGGTCCGGGGCAGGGCCGCCGCCTCCCTAGAATGGGAGGATGAGCGCCCACCTCGTGGCCAAGGACCTCTCCGGAGGCCATGCCCACCGCACCCTGTTCTCGGATCTGAGCTTCACCGTCGCCCCCGGCGAAGTGGTCGGCGTCGTCGGCGTCAACGGCGCGGGAAAGTCCACGTTGCTCAAGCTGCTCGCCGGCATCGACACACCGCAGTCCGGCTCGGTCGCCGTTTCGCCACAGGGTGCGTTCATCGGATGGCTCCCCCAGGAACATGAGCGCATCCCCGGCGAGACCATCACCGCCTATCTGGCCCGCCGCACCGGCTGCGCCGCGGCGACCACGGCCATGGAGTCGACCGCCGAGGCGCTGGGTTCCGGAGCGCCAGGTGCCGACGATGCCTACGCCGACGCGTTCGAGCACTGGATGGCCTCCGGGGCCGCCGACCTCGAGGACCGCATCCCCGCCACGCTCGCCGAACTCGGGCTCGGGCTGGCGGCCGACACCGAGATGACCGCGCTCTCCGGCGGGCAGGCCGCCCGCGTGGCCCTGGCCGCACTGCTGCTGAGCCGGTTCGACCTGGTGCTTCTCGACGAACCCACCAACGACCTGGACCTGGCCGGCCTGGAACGGCTGGAGGCCTTCGTGCGGGGGCTGCGCACCGGCGTCGTGCTGGTTTCGCATGACCGCGAATTCCTCGCCCGCTGCGTGACGCGGATCGTCGAGCTGGACCTGCCCCAGCAGAAGGTCGCCGTGTACGACGGCGGGTACGACGCGTATCTGGCCGAACGCGATGTCGCCCGGCGGCACGCCCGCGAGGCGTACGACGAGTTCGCCGAGAAGAAGGCCGATCTGGTCTCCCGGGCCCGGACGCAGCGCGAATGGTCCTCCCAGGGCGTGCGCAACGCGATGCGCAAGGCGCCGGACAACGACAAGATCCGCCGCAAGGCCAGTTCGGAGTCCTCGGAGAAGCAGGCGCAGAAGGTGCGGCAGATGGAGTCGCGGATCGCCCGGTTGGACGAGGTGGACGAACCGCGCAAGGAATGGGTGCTGCAGTTCTCCATCGGCTCGGCCCCGCGGTCGTCCTCCGTGGTCGCCACGCTCAACGAGGCGGTGCTGCGGCAGGGGTCCTTCACGCTCGGCCCCGCGTCCGTGCAGGTGAACGCCGGGGACCGGATCGGCATCACCGGGCCCAACGGCGCCGGCAAATCCACGCTGCTGCGGCTGCTGCTGGGCCGCACCGCACCCGACGCCGGGTCCGCCTCGCTGGGTGCCAGCGTGGCGGTCGGCGAAATCGACCAGGCCCGCGGGCAGCTGGCGGCGGAGAAGCCGCTGGGCGACGCGTTCGAGGCGGTCGTCCCGGACATGGCGTCCGGCGAGGTGCGCACGCTGCTGGCGAAGTTCGGACTCAAGGCAGACCAGACGGCCAGCCGGGTCGGTGACCTCTCCCCCGGCGAACGCACGCGCGCCGGGCTGGCGCTGCTACAGGCGCGCGGGGTGAACCTGCTGGTCCTCGACGAGCCGACGAACCACCTGGACCTGACCGCGATCGAGCAGCTCGAGGAGGCGCTGGAGTCCTACACGGGCGCCCTGCTGCTGGTCACGCACGACCGGCGGCTGCTGCAGAACGTCCGGCTGGATCAGCGCTGGGCCGTGGAGGCCGGCCGGGTCGCGGTCGACGTCGTCCGGTAGGCGAGCCATACTCAGACCCATGATTCCTTATGATCCCGCCGAGTTGGCTCGCTTACTCGGCTATAACGACGAAGCACGACCCGGCAAGGTGGTCCGCGACTACCTCCGCAAGCAGAATCCGGACCACCCGAAGTACGGGCGATGGGTTTTAGATGAAGCCCAGGAGGCCGACGTTATGGCCAACGTGCCCCGAAAGCGCTGACTCATGCCGTCCGACTACCAACGGCGCCAGTTCAGTCCTTTTCGGCGCGTTCCCCGTCATTCGCGGGCCGGCGAAGTGCACGCTCGGCAAGTCTGGTGGAGAACTTGCCCGTCGCTGTCCGGGCCCGGTTGAAGGCCTCGTTACCGAGTTGCTTGGCGGCGTCTACGCCTTCTACGCCGCTCTCGATCGCCCGGTCTCGCACCTCAACGGCAGCGTTTGTCCAACCTTTCGCTTCCAGCGACTCACGGCCCTGATCGATGCCGAGGCGTCCGTGGAACTCAATCACGCCGGTGGCCACGACATTGCTGGAATTCACTACGGCTCTGGACGTCGTCGGATGAAGCAGCACCTTGGCATTCGCCGTGCCTGCGGCCGCGTCCATGCGCGCCATCAACTGCTCCGTGCTCCGTGCCATGCGTTCAAGCCGGTTCCGGCGAGCTGTATGCAAGGCGGTCCGGTGCCGCTCTACATCGGCTGGGGAGACCTCCAACACCCGATCTAGTTCAAGAATGGTGATCGCTTCCTGCAGCTGAAAGCAGCGGGCCAAGACGGCGAGCCATTCCTGGACCTTCGATTCGGCTTCCTGTGATGCTTTGGCAAGGTCGCCCATTTTTGACTTGCTTTCCAGCCTTTCGGCCAGCGCATCCAGCTGCCGCAATGCGTACACCTGCGTTCGCGCAATGGTCATCGAGGTTGCCTGCACCTTGGACCAGGTGACCTCCGAAACCCAACCCACCTCTTCGCGGATTGTCATGGCTTCCTCGATCACCTCACCGACGCCGATCATGTCGGCGAATACTGCGTCCTTCTGCGCGCGGAGTACATCGTCGACCTTCTCGTCGATGGTGGCCAGGTAGTCGGTGATCTCGTCCATCGTCTGCTGCATGGCGACCTGGGCCATGATGCCCGCGGCGCCGGCCAAAAGTGCAGGGTTGGAAACATAAGAGCTCGCGCCCTTGCTAAATTCAAGGATGCCTTTGATCTTGCCGTCGTCCATCACGACAGCGCGGCTGACGCTGGAAGTCGATCCCTTCATCGCGTCGAACTTCCGCAACTGTTCGGCTGACTTCTTCGTCAATTTCACCCAACGCCCGGAATTGGCAGCGAACTCCGAACTGGCCTGCGCGATCCCTGCACCGGCGCTTAATGCGGGCTTGAGCCGCTGCAGCCCGAGGTCCCGTGAAGGCAAGCCCTCAGACGTGAGAAACCGATCAACTGCCGCCGGTGCACCGATAACAGCCAATCCTTCGCCATCACTGATCAGCTGAATCTCGTTGTCCATCGTTGGCTCCTGACTCGGGTGGGCACTGCCGGGCGGGGGTGTCGAATCTTAGTGTCTCACTATCCTGTTACGTCCTACGCCGAGGTCGCATCCACTCCGGGCTCTCCCGCTCCGACCGTTGCCCCAATCTCCTGTACCGCGTCCGCACGGCGAGACGCCGGGGCCAGCCACCCGCGTGAGGTGGCGTGCTCCGGCGTCGTGCCTGTCTGATCCGGTCAGTGGGCGACCCGGTGGTGGCTGTGCTCCACGGTGCTCGGCTTGATGGCCAGCGCGGTGACCACCAGGGCGACGATGCCCGGGATCCAGCTGCTCCAGGCCACGCCCATGGTGTCGTAGTAGCTGCCCATCCACGGGGCTGCCACGATCAGCAGGGCGATCAGGGCCTGCACCCATTCGGCGGCCGGCATGCCCGGCATCGACAGGTTTACCAGTCCGACGACGATCAGCAGGATCCCCCCGACGATCATCAACGACATCGATGCTCCCGCGGGCTCGGTCCAGCTCGTGGAGAGCGCGACGTAGAGACCGGCGACCACGGCCACCCAATCCTGCCAGCGTGTCCATTTCTTCATGGCACTTCTCCTCTTCCTTGTCGTGCGGGGTGTCTGCGGTGTCTCCGCGATTCACCCTGCATTCAGGGTGCACCCGCCGCGGGGCGCCGACTAGGGCCGAAAGTCCCATCGGCGACGGCGCCACCGCCCGCCAACGTCCGGGGATCCTCCCCCACCGACTATCATGAACGAGTGACTTCCCCAGCCGCAGGTTCGCCCCATCGGGTAGCCGACCCACAATCCGTGCTGGGGGACCCGGGGGCCCACGGCCTCCGCGCACCGGTGCTCCTGTCCGGCCGCATCCCCGAATTGCCACACCTCACCCGTGCCGGCGACTCACTCGGGATGCTCAGCGTCCACCCGATGAGCAAGATCGGCACACGCCACTTCATCCTCGACGGCGCAGCCATCTGCGGGGGCCGGGTCGTCACCAGGAAGTCCGAGCTCGCGACCGTCATCCCGGACCAGGTGTTGACGTCCGGCTTGGGTGCACTGGCCAACTGGTGGGCCGAGCACGTCTCCAATCCGAGCTGCCTGTTCGTCCTAGACGAGGCCACGCACGAAGCGGTGTGCCTTCCCGACCCCCTCGGCGGTTCGCTGGTGTTCCGCTACTCCGCAGGCGGAACCGACTTCATCTCCAGCGACATCGTCTCCCTCGTCCGGGCGGCGGAGCTGGCCGGCTGCGCCCCGCAGAAGTCGGTCGATTTCCAGCTGGAGCGCCTGATCCTGGGCAACGGCGGGCTGACCCCCACCAGCTATGCGGGCGTCGAACGACTTGACCTGTTCGAGTACTGGGAAGCGTCCGCGGAGGCAACGCAACCGCGTGAATACGACCTGGCCGGCAGGGTGCGCTCCGAGAAGCTGTCGTACGTGGACGCGCTGAACCGGATCCGCGCCGAGATCCTGGAGTCGGTGGCAGCGATCTCCACGGCCCCCAGCGACTTCCGGGTGGCCCACCTGACCGGCGGATTCGATTCGCGGCTGGTGCTCGCGGCCATGGTGGATGCGGACTGCACGGACCGGTTCAACTTCTTCTGCTCGGGCCCCCCAGGCACCAACGACCGGAACGTCGCGGACGGTTTGTCCGGCATCTTCGGGCTCCAGCGAACCCAAAGCGGCGGTCTCTCCCCCACCCCGACGCCACATGTCCACGAAAGGCTGCTGGCCCCCGTCTTCCATAGCGGCGGCATGACCTCAACGGGTCCCACCGGACGCGAATTGGAAACGACAGTCGTGGCCGCCGGCGGCGGGTACGGCGAAATCCTCCGCACCTTCTACAGCTCGCGTTTCAAGGACCTCGAACACCGGGACTTCAGCGGAGCGGACCTGATGAAGCACATGGTTCCCCCGTTGGAGGGCCGGGAGACGATCCATACGCCCGGGGCCCGGGAGCGGATCGGCAACCAGCTGGAAGCGGAATGGCGCAAGTTGTCCGCACGCGGCGCACCCGACGACTTCATCGGCGATGCGATGTACTCCCAAATCCGCAACCGCTACCACATCGGCCAGAACTCGATGTTGTGGAGTCGCATCGGGTCGCGTTTGGACCCGCTGTATTCGGTCACCGCCTATCAACTCGCACGGGCGCTGCCCCTCGAAACGCGCGAAGCCAACGTCATCGGTTTCGACCTCATGGATTCCTTCGCGGGCGACCTCAAATCGTATCCGTTCGACAAGAACCGGTTCTCCGCAACGTATGCCTCCATGCGTCGGCTTCCCCCCGAGAGGCCGCTGGCCTCCGAACCTGACCCCCGGAAGCCGCGCACCTTCTCCGCACCCCACCGCGACATCGATCTCCTGCCGGAACGATTGTCGGACCTGCATGTCGACGAACCGCAGGCCAGCCCCTCCCAACGCGAGGAGTTCGTCAAGGTGGCGAACTCCATCGGCGTCAACTACTGGCAGGTCTCCACCCTTCCCGCGGCCCAGGCCGCCTTGCGGACGGCTCTGGAAGCCGTCGACGTCTCCCCCTTCGACGATTCCCTCAATGTCGGCTACCTGCGGCGGTTGTCCCAGGCGAAGCTGTCGCGGCGCCAGGAGGTCCGGGACGTCTACTCGGCCTTCGGGCTGTTGGCCTGGTTGGGGAACTAAAGGTCCCCGGTCCGCCCTCCACACCGGGCCGAAGGACCCTTGTCGGCCCGGTTCGACGGGTCCATGCTGGGGGCATGAGTACGCCAACCCTTCCCGCTGCGGTGCCAGCGGACGGACCGGAACCCACAGGCGCCGACCCGCCGATCACGGTCTACATCGTGGACGACCACGAGCTGGTCCGGCGCGGGCTACGCGAACTGCTCGAGGGCGAGGGCTTCGACGTCATCGGCGATTCCGGCACCGCCAGCGAAGCCCGGCGCCGGATCCCCGCGCTGCGCCCCGACGTCTCGGTGCTCGATGCCCGCCTCCCCGATGGCACCGGGATCGAGGTCTGCCGGGACGTCCGCGGCATCGACGCCTCGCTGAACTGCCTGATCCTGACCAGCTACGACGACGAGGCCGCCGTCCGCGGCGCCGTCCTCGCCGGTGCGCTGGGCTACGTGCTCAAGCAGATCAAGGGCTCCGAACTGCTCGAGGCCCTGCGCCGGGCCGCCCGCGGCGAATCGCTGTTCACCCCGGGCCTGAAGGCCGGCATCCTGCAGGGACTGGCCAACCCGCAGCGCACCGACCCGCGCATCCAGGCGCTGACCATCCAGGAGCGCCGGGTGCTCGAACTGCTCGGCGAGGGCCTGAGCAACCGGCAGATCGGCACCCGCCTGCACCTGGCCGAGAAGACCGTGAAGAACTACGTCTCCTCAGTCCTCGCCAAGCTCGGCTTCGAACGCCGCACCCAGGCCGCCGTCTACATCTCACGCCCCGCGGGTCCCGGGTACGACGGCGGCACCTGAGTCCGCGGCTCCCCTCACCAGAGCTGCCTCATCTGACGGGGACGCTCCATTGCACGCGGGTGCCGCGGCGGTTGCTGTCCACGTGGCAGGTGCCGCCGAGTTCTGCTGCCCGTTCGTCCATGTTGGCCAGCCCGCTGCGCAGGACGGGGCCGGAGAAACCGTGGCCGTTGTCCTTCACCCGCAGGCGCAGCTGGTGCTCGTCGACGGTGACGCCGATGCCGATCCGGCTGGCGTGGGCGTGGCGCACCGCGTTGCTCAGCGCCTCGGTCAGCACCGCGAGCAGGTTCGCGATGGTGGCCTCGTCGTGGATCTCCTCCAGCGGCCCGGCCAGGTGCAGCCGCGGCGTGAAGGCCAGTGGTTCGCAGGCGGCGCGGACGGACCGCAGGATGCGGGTGCCCAGCTGTTCGTCCTCGCCGACGCTGCGGCGCAGTGCGTAGATGGTGTCGCGTAGTTCGCCGATGGTGGCATCGAGTTCCCCGGTGATCTCCTCGGCACGGGTCCGGGCTGCGGGGTCGGCTAGTTTCCGGGCCAGGGCCCGGACGCCGAGCCCCGCGGCGAAGAGCCGCTGGATGACGATGTCGTGCAGGTCGCGGGCGATCCTGTCGCGTTCGGCGAAGATGGCCAATTGCTCGTGCAGGGCCCGGATGTGCGACCGGCCGATGGCCTGTTCCACCTGTGCCGCGAGCAGGCCGGCCAGCTGCACGTCGGTGGCGGTGAAGTCCGGTGCCCCCGCGGCGCGGGCCAGCACCAGGACGCGTTCCCTTCCGGCGTCCTGCCCGAGCCCGGCCACGAGCAGCCGGGCACCGCGCAGCCACTCGGCCAGCCCGGGGATCGCCGGCGCGGTGGTCGGCCCGGTCTCGATAGCCTCGGCGAACTCGGCGCCCCGCCGGATGGCCACGGACGGACCCAAGCCCGCGGTTTCACCGGTTCCGGCGTCCAGGATGGCGCGCGTCGCGAACACCTCGCCGCGCACGCCCAACCCGGCATTGCCTGCGGCTCCGGCGACCCGGTGGTGGTCCTCCCCCACGGGCAGGAGAACCAGGGCGAGTGCGGCGTCGGCGGCTTCGAGTGCTTCGTGCGCGATCTTGTCGAATCCGTCGTCGGCGTCGGGTTCGGTATCGACCAGCAGGCTCCCGACCGCGGCGCAGGCGCGCAGCCAGCGACCGAGGTCCTCGTCTCCCGCCATCGGGTGGCCTGCGGATCAGATGTGCCCGGGGTGGCGGCGTTTGGTCATTCCGATGAGCCCGAAGACGATCATGACGAAGCCGATGAGGACGCCGAACCAGAGTGGCGTGTGGGTGTCGCCCAGCGTCGGATGTTGGCCGAGCAAGGCAAACAGGGAGTACACCACGACGAGAACCATGCCGAGGGTGAACCAGACGACGCCCGTGTGGTCCTTGTGCTGCTTCGGTGTTGTGCTGCTTGACCTGATTGACCTGCGTGCCATGTCCGGCTCCCATCTCTCGGGCGGGACGGCATCGCTACCGGTGTCTCCCGTCGTGCTTGGCGACGGCTGCTCCACCGCTCCTTCCGGTGGACCGCCGCTTCCTTCAAGCTACGCCGACGGGCTGTCGGAGGCAACGGGCGTGACCGCCAAGCCGAGTGAGTGGGCTGCGGTCGCCAGCTGAAACCGTGACGCCCGCCGTACACGGTTCGTCACCTATGGTTTGGCCGGGGGCTGTGCTCCGGCGGCTGGCTTGCCTTTCCGCCTCTTGGACCACATCCACGCCCCGGCACCGACCAGTACCGGGACGGTAATGCCCAGGGCCGGGAAGTATTCCTTGACGAAGCCAGCCGCGGCGTATCTGACGCCGACCTTCACCCGGATCCGCTCGTGGAAGGATTCCAGGGTGATGTCCGTATTGTCCTGCCCTGGCACGAACAGCCTCAACGTCAACGATTTGGTCCCCGATTCTCGGGCCGTGACCAGCCACATCCATTCCCCGACACCGTCGCTGGGTATGAGAATCTCCCCGTTCTCGCTGCCGGTGCGCTGGACGTCCATCCCGACTCCGGTGAGCTCGGCGCGCATGCGTTCACAGGTGGTCGTCGTCCGGCGTTGGGCCGGGCCCTCCCCTGCCAGCCCCTCCACCGGGTCTGTCGGGGAACCCGCCAAGGCGACACGCACGGTGAACTCGGTGGTGTCACCTTGGCGCATCGGGTTCGGCGGGCGGAAGGCGACAGTTCCTTTCAAGCACCGACTCAAAACGGTGTCCGCCAGCAATCCTGGCAACGCGGTCGCCGAAGACGAAGAAGACATCGTGGGTTCGGGGGCTCCGTCGGCGCCGGTGGGCTCGGCGGAGGTGGTAGCTACGGGCCAATCATCGGTGGGGGCGGGGTCGCCCGGGGACTCGGGCCCACTGGAGCAGCCAGCGACCCACAATCCGAGCACCAACAGCAAGGCCAATCGGGACAGCCGCCGGGCGGGCAGACCGCGTTGCGCTGTCGCCGTGCGCACATCCAAGGCTCCAACCCCCTTGCCCACCACGGGTGAGGTTTAGTCGGATTGTCCGCTCTCACCAGGACGTTGTCAACGCAAGGCGCGCGACGGGCAACAGGGGTGCGCGCGGCCTTCACCGCGGCGACCGGGCGCGGGCACGTCGTCAGTGGATCCGAGTCATCGACCCGGCGACGGCTATGCCGACCTGACGCCCGTGGCCACGGACTGCACCGCGGCCACCACGGCACGAGCCGCCGTCGTCAACTGCACCTCGGTGGCCTCCGGGGTGAAGCTCAGCCGGACCGCGGTGAGGGCGACGTCGGGTTCGTAGCCCATCGCCAGCAGCACCGGTGACGGGTCAGTGGACCCGGCGGCGCAGGCGGAGCCGGAGGAGCAGACGATCCCGCGGCGTTCGAGCTCGAGCAACACCGCTTCCCCATGGGTGCCCGGGAAGGCGAACGAGACGATGCCCGGCACCCGGTGCACCGGATCACCGGTGAGCAGCGCCGCCGTCGTGCCCTGTCCGGCAGTGCCCTCCAGCCCGGAGAGGACCGTGTCGATCAGGTAGGCGGCGCGGCGTCGGGCCTCGTCGAAGTGTTGGGATCCGGCGGCGGCGAGGCGCAGTGCGGTCGCGGTGGAGACGGCGCCGGCGACGTTCTCGGTGCCCGAGCGCCGTCCGCGTTCCTGCCCGCCGCCATGCAGCAGCGGTTCCAGCCGCAGGCGACCGCGGATCATCGCCAGGCCCGCGCCCTTCATCCCGCCGAGCTTGTGCCCGGAGATGGACAGCGCGTCGACGTGGGAGGCCAGCTCGGCGGCATCGAGCCAGCCGGCGGCCTGGACGGCGTCGGTGTGCACCAGCGCCCCCACGGCGCGCGCGGCCGCGGCGACCGCGGCGACGGGCTGGATGGTGCCGACCTCGTTGTTCACCGCCATGACGGATACCAGGGTGGTGTCCGGGCGCAGCAGGGCGGCCAGCGCGTCGGGGTCGACCCGGCCGCTGCGGTCCACGGGTGCGACGTCGACGGTGAAGCCGTGTTGGCGGACCAGGTAGTCGCAGGCCTCGCGGACGGAGGAATGCTCGACGGCGGAGCGGACCAGGTGCCGGCCGCGGGGGTTCGCCAGGGCCAGGCCGATGATGGCGAGGTTGTTCGCTTCGGTGCCGCCGGAGGTGAAGACGATGTCGCCGGTGCGCACGCGCAGGGTGGAGGCGGCCGTCGTCCGGGCGTAGTCCAGCGCGCGGGCCGCCGTCTCGCCGGGTCCGTGGTGGCTGGAGGGGTTGCCGAAGTCGCGGGCCATCAGCGGCCAGACGAGGTCGAGAACCTCCCGCTTGACCGGTGTCGTGGCGGCGGCGTCGAGGTAGATCACCGCGGTTCCCCCGTTCCGGTGCGACCGCCGACCCGGGCCCGCCCGTCGGTGATCCGCACATCGAGCCCCAGGTCCAGGGCTCGGACGGAGTGCGTCAGCGACCCGGAGGAGATGACGTCCACGCCGGTGGCGGCGATGTCGGCGACGGTATCCAACCGGACGTTGCCCGAGGCCTCCACCAGGGCGGCGCCGGCGATGCGGCGGACGCCCGTCGCGAGGTCGGCGAGGGAGAAGTTGTCCAGCATGATGGTGTCGACCCCGGCGGCCAGGACGGCGTCGAGCTGGTCGAGCGAGTCGATCTCGACCTCGAAGTGTACGGTGTGGCCGAGCCGGGCGCGGGCGGCGCGCAGTGCCCGGGTCAGGTCATCACCGGTGCCGAGCAGGGCCAGGTGGTTGTCCTTCGCCATGACGGCCTCGGAGAGCGTGCCGCGGTGGTTGTGCCCGCCGCCGCAGCGCACCGCGTAGCGTTCCAGCGCGCGCAGGCCCGGTGTGGTCTTGCGGGTGTCGGCGATGCGGGTGTTGGTCCCGGCCGCGGCGTCGACGTAGGCGCGGGTTTGTGTGGCGATCCCGGAGAGGCGCTGGAGCAGGTTCAGCCCGACGCGTTCGCCGGCCAGCACGGCCCGGGCGGATCCGGTGACCGTGGCCAGCACGTCCCCGGCGGCGAACGCCCGGCCATCGGCGAGCGCGGAGGTCACGGCGGTCGCCGGGTCGGTCAACGTCATGGCGGCCTCGAAGACGGCCAGTCCCGACAGGGTGCCCGGTTCGCGGGCGACGACGTCGGCGGTCGCCGTGGCGTCGGCGGGGATCAGCACGTTGCCGGTCAGGTCGCCGGTGGGGTTGTCCTCGGCGAGCGCGGCCTCGACGATGTCGCGGATGACGCGGTACGGGACGGGCAGCGGGTCCACGACCTGTGCCGTGGCCTCGTTCCCACCGGTCCGCGTGGTGGGCAGGGTCTGCGCTGAAAGGGTCTGCGTGGTCATGTCGGTCCTCATCGGTGGGAGCTCCCCGTCAGGAGCAGGTCGGCCTGTCGAGCCGCGGCAGTGCTGTCGGTATCGGTGGTGGTGGTCCGGGTGGCGGAGCGGACGAAACCGACGCGCCCGCCCGGCTCCCCCACGGGATCTGCCGGTGCGTCGAGCCGGTAGTGGGCGCCGATGGAACCGGTGCGGGCAAGGGCCGCCTCGGCGATGAGCCGCCCGACCGTGGTGAGATTGCGCAGTTCCGCCTCCTCGCGGGTGGTCGGCACGTTCCCCTCACCGGCCTGCAGGGCACCGGCGAGCGCGGAAGCGGCCAGGGCCAGCCCCTCACCCGTGCGTTCGACCCCCAGGTGGGCGGTGGCCAGCTCGCGGACCGCCTCCAGCCTCAGCGGCACACCGGCCGCGGTGGAGTTCGTCTCCCCCGGCAGATCCCCGGCGTCAATACCGGTCTCCGCCAATTCGAACACGTGTTCGAGTCCAGAAGCTTTCCCCGGGAGGAGGGCATCGCCGTCGTGCAGGGTGTTGGCGGCGCGGAAGCCGTGGACGAGCGCCTCGAGCAGCGAGTTCGACGCCAGCCGGTTGGCCCCGTGCGTGCCGGTGCAGGCCGTCTCCCCGGCCACGCGCAGCCCGGGGACGGTGGTGCGCCCGCACGCGTCGGCGAACACGCCGCCCATCCAGTAGTGCTGCGCCGGGGCGACGGGCACGGGTGCGGCGGCCAGGTCCATCCCGTCACGCGCCAGGCGTGCGGTGATGGCCGGGAAGCGCCGGGCCAGGAACCCGGCGCCGCGTTCGGCCTCCACGGCGCGGGCGTCGAGGTAGACCTCGGTCCCTGTGGCGCGGAGGCGGTGGATGGCGCGGGCGACGACGTCGCGGGGTGCCAGCTCGGCATCCGGGTGGACGCCCGGCATGAAGCGCCGCCCGTGACCGTCGACGAGCACCGCCCCCTCCCCGCGGACTGCCTCGGAGACCATGAAGCGCCCGGCCGGCACGAGCGTGGGGTGGAACTGCACGAACTCGGCGTCGGCCACCAGCGCCCCGGCGCGCCAGGCCAGCGCCGCCCCGTCGGCGGTGGCGCCGGCGGGGTTGGTGGTCCACGTGTACAGGGAGCCGATGCCCCCGGTGGCCAGGAGCACGACGTCGGCACGCACCCGGGCGCGCTGCCCGGCTTCCCCGGCGAGGACGTCGACCCCGGTGACCCGTCCGGCATCGCACACCAGGTCGGTGGCGAAGGCGTGTTCGCGGATGGCCAGGCGCCCGTCGGCTTCGAGCCGGCGGACGACGGCGATCAGCGCGGCGGCGACGACCCGGCCGGTGGCATCCCCGCCGGCGTGCACGATCCGCGCGTGCGCATGGGCTGCCTCCAGTCCCAGGGCGGGGCCGTCGCCGGTGGCGGACGGATCAAACGCGGTCCCCAGCGCCGCGAGACGCTCGATGTGCCCCCACGCGGAGGCGCAGACATCGTGCACCGCCGCCGGATTGTTCAGCCGGGCGCCGGCGATCAGCGTGTCCTCGATGTGGCTGGCCACGGAATCCCCCGCGGCGATCCCGGCGGGGCCGACCCCGGAGATCCCGCCCTGGGCGTACCAGCTGTTCGAATCCTGCAGCGCGTCCTTGGTCAGCAGGGTGACGCGGTGCCCATGCTCCACGGCGGTGATCGCCGCATACAGGCCGGCCACCCCCGACCCGACGATGACCAGGTCGCGGCAGGTCCGCCCCGTCGTGCCCGCAGTACCCAGGGTCGCGGCACTCACGGCCGGGCCGCCAGCATGCGCTCCAGCGCCACCTTGGCGGAGGCTGCATCGCGTTCGGGCACGGAAATCTGGTTGACCACGCGTCCGGCGACCAGTTCCTCCAGCACCCACGCGAGGTAGCCGGGGTGGATGCGGTACATCGTCGAGCAGGGGCAGACCACCGGGTCCAGGCAGAAGATGGTGTGCTGCGGGTACTGGACGGCAAGGCGGTTGACCATGTTGATCTCGGTGCCGATCGCGAACGTGGTCGGCTCGGGGGCGGCGGCGATGGCCTTCTGGATGAAGTCGGTGGACCCGGCCGAGTCCGCGGCGTCGACGACCTCCATCGGGCACTCGGGGTGCACGATCACGTTCACGCCCGGGTAGTCGGCGCGGGCCTTGTCGATCTGGGAGGTGGTGAACCGGCGGTGGACCGAGCAGAACCCGTGCCAGAGGATGACCTTCGCGTCGGCGAGCGCCTCGGCGGTGTTCCCGCCCAGCGGCTTGCGCGGGGACCACATGGGCATCTGCTCCAGGCCGATGCCCATGGCCTTGGCGGTGTTGCGGCCCAGGTGCTGGTCGGGGAAGAACAGCACGCGCTGGCCGCGCTCGAACGCCCACTCCAGCACGGTCGCCGCATTCGATGACGTGCACACGATCCCGCCGTTGCGCCCCACGAACGACTTCAGCGCCGCCGACGAGTTCATGTAGGTCACCGGGATCACCGGAACGCGCCCGTCCGCGTCGGCCTCGGTGCCGTAGAGCTCGACCAACTGCTCCCAGCACTCCTCGACGGAGGACTCATCCGCCATGTCGGCCATCGAGCAGCCCGCGGCCAGGTTGGGCAGGATGACCGCCTGGTCGGGCCGCGAGAGGATGTCGGCCGTCTCGGCCATGAAGTGCACCCCGCAGAAGACGATGTATTCGGCCTCGTCGCGGGTCTGCGCCGCGTTGGCCAGCTGGAACGAATCCCCCACGAAGTCGGCATACTGCACCACCTCGTCGCGCTGGTAGAAGTGCCCGAGCACCACCACGCGCTCCCCCAGCGTCTCCTTGGCCGCCCGGATCCGCCCGTCGAGCTCCTCGTCGCTGGCGAGCCGGTACTCCTCGGGGATGGCGCCCTGCTGGGGCGTCGAGGGCGGCGCCACGTCGTCCATCGAGGACCCCGGCCCGTACGACGGCAACCCGGTGTCCAGGTCCCACGGGGACTTCACCAGGTCGGTCGTGCAGACCCCGTCGGCGGTCTCGCCGGCCTGGGTTTCTCCGGCGGCAGTCAGGGTGAGGCGGGTGATGGTGTTGCTGACACTGGTCATGATGTGGTCCGTCGTTCTTCCGTGGGGGTGGCTGCGTTGCGGGCGGGTCTTGCTAGGCGGTGTTGCCAGCTGGTGCCTTGCGGGCCGTGCTGGCTGGATCCGGTACGACGGCGGTGTACCCCGTGTACCGGTAGAGGCGCGGTGGGCGGTGCTTCCCTCCGAGCAGGTACTCGTCGGTCGGTTCGATGTCGGCGGTGCCGCGCAGGTGGCGCCTGAAGTTCGCGGCATCGAGCCGTCGGTCCAGCACGGCCTCGTAGACCTCCTGCACTTGGGCCAGGGTGAAGCGCTCGCCGAGGAAGCGGTGGGCGATCGAGCCGTATTCGACCTTGTTGCCGAGCCGCCACAACGCGTACCGGACGATCTCGGCATGGTCGAACGCCAGCGCGTCGATCACGGCGTCGTCGCGGGCCGGGAACCAGGCGACGTTCGGATCCTCGATCAGCCGGGCGGCCCCGGGGTGTTCTTCGCGGACCAGCGCCCAGTAGACGATCGAGACGACGCGCTGCGACGGCGAGCGGTCGAGTCCGCCGAAGGCGTAGAGCTGCTCCAGGTGGCTCGGCGCCAACCCGGTGGTGGCCCGCAGATTGGACGCGGCGGCGTCCTGCAGCGTCTGGCGCGCGTTGAGCGGGCCGCCCGGCAGCGCCCACTGGTCGCGGAACGGCTGACGGGTCCTGCGAACCAGCGGCAGCCACAGGGATTTGCGGCCGGTCGGCTTCCCGCCGACGAGCTCGTCGCGCAGCGAGAAAATCACCGTGGAGACGGCGAGCTCGGGGCTCAGCGCCTGGCGTTCGGAGACGTTGGCGAACTCCACGACGACTCCTTCCGGCCGGACGAATTAGTTATTGTCACTTTGACAAGAACTAATACTACTCCTGCCCCCGGTCCGATTCCAAGCATGTGTCACTGAGGGCTTGGTCCGACGCCGCCCGATGAAGTCCACGTGACACCGAAGCCACGTCCCAAATGCGCGACGCCGTCGTCACCCCGAGGGTGCGGCAGCGCCCCCGGTCCATGCCTGTGCCCCCACGTCCCAGGCAAGCCCTGCGGCACGGCCCGTCAGTACGGGCTCGGTGAACGCCAGACAGGTCTCTGGAGCAGGTCGGCGAAATCCTCTGGCGTGGTGTTCTCGAGCCGTTGCTTCTTCCGCCAGGCGCCCCACTTGGACTGGGCAAGACGGGGCATGTCGGCGATGATCGGACCCAGCGCCCCGAGATCAATTCCCCGATGCGCAGCGACGATCTCGAGCGCCGGGCGGATGTGGCCATAGTCGATCCCACGGTGCCTGACGATGGCTGCGATGTCGACGAAGTCCCGCCACCGGGTGTTGAGCCTCCCCCGCTCGATGGCAGTGACGATTTTCTCCGCAAGAACCATGTGGTCTGGATAGCCATTCAGGCGCAGGTCGCCGCCAAGCAGCAGCGGAAGGACGGCCTCGGTCGGTCGAGGCCATATGGGGTCACTGAAGTTCACGTCCACATGCATGGGAATTCTCGCAGCTCCCAGGAGGGCCACAACCTTCACCCGCACGCCACTGAAGTCTGCGGCCTCGCGAATCGCCTCGCCCACCACCGACTCATCGCTGAAGACCAACCGTCCTCCGCGGGTATCGCAACGATCCGTCGAACGCGCTGCTCAACGGCGGGGATGTCGTTGGATATCCCGGACGCGGCAAGGTCGATGTCGCGCGTGGGACGACGGCCCGCGAATGCTGCCATCAGGACGCCGCCTTTCAACACAAAGTCATTTGCGAAGGCCGAGACCGTGAGCCGGCGCAAAAATCCTTCCAGCGCGTAGAGCGTGTAGTACTCGGCCGGGTCCCGCCCGGTGCGTGCGGCCAAATTGCGCAGGTCATTGAACACCCGGCCAGCCTCGCTGTCCCGGCTCGGAGCAGGGGGCGTCACAACAACACCTGCAGCGCTGCCTGAAGGCGGGACTCGGTGCGCGGGAAGCTGGCGGCGACCGCCATCAACCTCGCAGGCGAACTGCCCCTTTTGCGTATCCAGCGGCGCAACGCCTCATAGGCGACATCGCTTCCTTCACGGTGCATGAGCCGAAAGACGTCGACGATCGTGCGTTCGGCCGAGTAGATGGTCACCTCCACGTCGGGGGCAACTTTCACCCGCTCCCGCCCGACGTCGAACGTCTCGGTATCAAAACTGTGCCACGCCACGTGCTCAAATCCAGCCGGGTGCCGCTTGCCTCGAGGTAGGGCAATGTCGGTGCCGAACGGAATCATGTCAGTCAGGTCATAATGCAACAGAGCGCTAGTGAGGCACAGGGTCGCTTCGGGACGAACGGCCGTCGCCGCAGTCAGCGATTCCCACAACGGGTCAATCACACCACGCTCGACAAACACGCCCCTGCCAACCCGGTCGACTGCGCCCGAAGCCAGCAATGCATACACCTGGTCTTTACGGAGGCCAGCGGCACGAGCATCCGTGAGCGTGAAGGCCCGTCCAGCAGCAAAACGTTCCATGGGATTTTCCAATCCGTATACAGTTACATGATAGCTGTACACGGATAGGAAGTCACGAGTCTCCGGCGACGGTTAACCGGCCGCCGCCTCGTCGTCGAGCATCGCGTCCTCGATGCGCACGCTCCGGAATGGCGAGACCGCCAGCAAGACCATCCCCAGCGCCACGAACCCGGCGGCCACCCACAGGGCGACCGCGACGCCGGCACCGGTCGCAATCCAGCCACCCAGCGGCGCGCCGAGCACGATCATCCCGCGGTTGGCCGAGCGCCGTACCGAGCTCATCCGGGCGATCATCGTCTCCGGTGTCAGGGCCTGCCAGAAGCCCATCTCCAAGGGGCTCTCGGCGCCCATGGCCATCCCCCACACCAGCTGCGCCGTCCCGAGGCACGCGACGAGCCACACCGGCCCCGCCCCGGCGTCGTGCATCCACGGCAGCAGCGCGGCAACCCCGGCCAGCAGCGCCACGGACACGGCCTCGGCACCCCGGACCACGACGACGACCCAGCCGGTCCCCCAGCGTTCCCCGCAGCGACCCGACACGCTGGTGCCCACGACGGCCCCCACCCCGGCGCAGCTGAGCACCATTCCGAGCGCGACCGCGCCCAAGCCGGCGTCGTGCAGCACCAGCACCGGCAGCACGGTGCCCAGCATGGCCGAGCCGATGAACCAGACGTGGGTGCCCCACGCCAGCGGGCCCAGGTACCGGTGGCCGTAGATCCAGCGCAGCGACTCACCGATCCGCGTGGAGAGCTTCCGCCGTCCGCCCACCTGTTCCGGAGCACGACGGCGGGGCAGGCTGGCAATGGTGGCACTGGAGAGGAAGAACGTCGCGGCGTCGAGCAGCAGCGCGAACGGCGCGGTGAGCAGGGTGACGAGCCCGCCGGCCACGGCACCTCCAACGGTCTGCGCCACGGTGTCGCTCTGCTGCAGCCGCGCATTGGCCCGCACCAGCAGCGGCCGGGGCACCAGCTGCGGGATCAACGATTGGTAGGCCGCGTCCCCGAGCATCGAGAGCAGCCCGAACGCGAAGATCACGGCGACGACCCCGGGCAGCGTCAGCCACCCGGACACCCCGCCCACGCACAACACCGCCAGCAGCAGCCCGCGGCCCATGTCCACGGCAACCAACACGGTGCGCCGGCTGAAACGGTCGACCCAGATGCCGGCGACCAGGCCAAACAGCAGGTAGGGCGCCCATCGTGCGGCGCTGACCAGGCCTTGGTCTTGGGCGGTGCCGCCGAGGGTAACCAGCACTAGGACGGCGAGCGCGACGGAGGTGATGTAGGTGCCGAAGTCGGAAACCGTCGAGGCCACCCAGAACCGAGCGAAGGGCGCATTGCGGCGCAATCCCCCGGCCGCATGCGTGGCTCCCATGATTCCGAGCGTAGTCCACGGGCATTTTCGCGCGGGCTGGTGCACCTCGGCAATGCACGTCCCGACAGTATCCAGCAATGCTCCTGCTCTGTATGCTCAGCGTCATGGCCTCTCCCATGATCTACGTCAGCTTCCCCGGAACTGCCCGCGAAGCGCTCGGCTTCTACGCCGACGTCTTCGGCGGGAAGCTCTCCCTGTTCACCAACAAGGAGTTCGGCAACGGCGGACCGCCGGACGCCATCGCCCACGGTGAGCTTCAAGGCGTCGTCTCCGTGGCCGGTTCGGATACGTCGCCGGGCGGGAAAAGCGTCAAGTTCGAGGGGCTGATGCTCTCGCTCCTGGGTACCGCCGAGCCGGAGGTCCTCCACGGATGGTTCGACCAGCTCGCCGTCGGCGGCCGGGTGGAGGACCCGCTGGCTCCCAAGCCGTGGGGCGCATCCGACGGCCAGGTCATCGACCGTTTCGGGCTGCACTGGCTGATCGGCTACGAACCCGCTTCCTGAGTCCACCCCACCGCCGGCCTCCCCGGCTTATCTGTTCGACTCAAGCGACATGGACGGATGGGACCACACCTCAAGCCTTTTGACGCGTACGACGACCGGCTACGCACGGACGAGAAACTGATGGCCCCACACACAAGCCCGCGCACTTTGCATATCCGGTGCGCGCGCATTCCTGCTGCCCGGGCCTCAGGACGCGGCCTGGTGGTCCCTGCGTTTGACCAGGCTATTGGCCACTGCGGAGCCGGCAAGGATGATAGCTGCCAGGACGAGCAGCTGGGTGAGGCCCACCGGTCCATCGAGGACCACGGCGTAAATGAACTGTGCGATGACGAACAGCACGGGCGGGACCAGAAACTGGATGGCCTTTCGGGTCATGGCTCTTTCCCTTCTAGCTGGTGGCGGCGCTGATGAGCGGGTTGACGAGCGCGATCCCGACCCCGGTGATGACAGTGCAGGTCAGTGCATTGTCGCTGCACCATTTCTGCGCGGCGGCGTATTCCTTCTTCATGGCAGCCCACCCGTCCTTTGTCGGTTCCATCTGCAGGACCCTCTGGTCGTCCTTATAGAGCGTGTAGGTCCCCGATTGGCATTCACTCGGGTCCTTACCAGTCCAGTACACCGCCGTGGTGCCCGACTGGCATGTCGCGTAGTTGCCGTCGGCCTGGCTTGCCTGTGCGGGGGCTGCGCTTATTCCCGTGGCTGCTGCCAGGAGCAGTCCTGTCGACGCGATGCCGATGCGCCTTTTCAGTTTCTGGATGGATGCCTCCCGTGTCAGCTGGTTCGCCACCCGCCAGGTTCGCTTGGGGGTGATCCTGATGGAACCACCGTACACATCCTGACCTGGTCCACGACGCCACGCCGACAGTCCCGCAATTGCCACCGCGCGGCTGGGCCCGGGGCGGTTCCTGTGCGCTGGGAAGGGCGGATGAACGAACCGGCGCCCTTCCCACCGCGAAGCACAACACGGCCGACCGTCGACTTCGCCGGAGGCGAGCAAAGCCCCAATGGCTTCGCCGGCAAAGTCTGGGTGCAGAGGACGTCAGGAACGCTCACGCCTGTGACGCATGGTTGCGCGCCCGTGAGATCGAGGAGTTCGCCCCGCCGCCCAACGCCTCCCATTTTCCTGGCCCTCATTTTCCCTGCGCAGCCGCCCGCGCCAACGGCAGCAACCGCAGCGGAATCGGCGAGTTCAGCACCACCAGCGATGACGTCCGCAGCACGGTCCGGGTCGCGATGACGGCGTCCAGCACCCGTTGCAGATCATCGTTGGACTTGGCCACGACGCACGCCATCAAGTCGCTCTCCCCCGACACCGTATGCAGCTCGAGCACCTCCGGCACCTCCGACAGCGCGGCTGCGACGCCGTCGTGCCCGGCATCCTGGTCGATGACCAACGCACAGTAGGCCCGCACCGGATAGCCCAGCCCCTCGGCCGACAGATGTGGCCCCCAACCGGTCACCACGCCCTCACGCGTCATCTTGTCCAAACGTGACTGCACGGTTGCCCGAGCCACACCGAGAACCCGCGACGCCTCCAGCACGGACATCCGAGGGTCCGAGGAGAACTCGTCCAGGATCTTGGCGTCCAACTCGTCGATTTTCATGCCATCCTCAATGCTTTGCAGTTTGTATGGTGTTCTGTCGTTCACCATAGGCACAATGTGCAGATTGCGGCACCTTTCATCGGTAGATTGCGCAGGTGCCGGCGGGTAACTACCGTCACATCCAGACGATCCATCCGCAACTACCGGGAGCCGAACATGACCGAAGCACCACGGCTTGAGCCACACTCGACGGCGCTGCCCGCCGACGAGCTGGTCGAGTTGTACCGACTCATGACGAAGGTCCGCCACCTGGATACCTCCGCCATCGCCTGGCAGCGCCAGGGCATCCTGCCCGGCTACGCCCCCATGCAGGGGCAGGAGGCCGCCCAGGTCGGCAGCGTCCGCGCGATGGACACGGGCCGCGACTTCGTCTTCCCGACGTACCGGGAAATGGGTGCGGCGCTGGCCGCCGGCGTGGACATGCCCGAATTCATGGCCACCCACAAGGCCACCTGGAACGGCGGCCTCTACGACGCCACCAAGTACCGGTTCACTCCGATCCAGACCGTCATCGCCGGCTCGGCGCTGCACGCCGTCGGCTGGGGCCACGGCCAACGGCTCGACGCCATCCGCGAGGGACGCCCCGAAACCGACCTGCCGACCGCGCTGATCTTCCTCGGCGACGGCGCCTCCTCCCAAGGCGACATCCACGAGGCCATGAACTTCGCCGGCATCTTCAAGACCCCGGTCGTCTTCTTCGTGCAGAACAACGGCTGGGCCATCTCCGTGCCCACCGAACAGCAGGTCGCCGGCGGCTCCGTCGCCGCCCGCGGCGCCGGCTACGGCATCCCCGCCATCAAACTGGACGGCAACGACGTCGAGGCGGTGGTCCGCGGGACCCGTGCCGCCGTCGAGCACGCCCGTTCCGGAAAGGGGCCGGCCATCGTCGAGGCCATGACCTACCGCCGCGGACCGCACTCCACCTCGGACGATCCAGGGCGCTACCGCACGCTCGAGGACGAGCGCCGCGACGCCGGGGCCGATCCCATCGAGTCCCTGCGCGACCGTCTGCTGGCCGACGGCACGCTGGACGCCGACGCCGTCACGGCCATCCAGGCCGAGGCAGCCGACTTCGAGGAGGCCACCCGCCTGGCAGTCCAGGCCCAGGGCCCGCGTCCGGGAGCCGAGATGTTCGAGTACGTCTACCAGGAGCAGACCGAGGCACTGAAGCAGCAGGCCACGCAGTGGCGGGAGGAGTCCGAGCATGTCTAACCTGAGCGCAACCATCGAACCCACGGGACACGCCGCCCCGGCCAGCGAGGACGCCATGGACACCGTGACCCGCACCGGCAGCGAGACGCTGTCGATGAACAAGGCCATCAACGCGGCCCTGGCCGACGTGCTGGCGGAGAACCCCCGCGCCCTGGTGCTCGGCGAGGACGTCGGCCAGCTCGGCGGCGTCTTCCGCATCACCGACGGGCTGCAGAAGCGCTTCGGCGCCGAGCGGGTCTTCGACACCCCGCTGGCCGAATCCGGCATCCTGGGCATGTCGGTCGGCCTGGCCATGGCCGGTTACCACCCGATCCCCGAGGTGCAGTTCGACGGCTTCACCTATCCGGCGATCAACCAGATCGTCACCCAGATGGCGCGGATGAACTTCCGCACCCGTGGCGCCCTGCCGATGCCGATCACCCTGCGCATCCCCAGCTTCGGCGGCATCCAGTCCCCCGAGCTGCACTCCGAGTCGCTGGAGTACATCTTCGCCCACGTCGCCGGGCTGAAGGTCGTCTCCCCGTCCAGCCCGCACCAGGCGTACCACCTGATGCGCCACGCCGCGACGCGCCCTGACCCGGTCGTCTTCATGGAGCCGAAGTCCCGCTACTGGCAGAAGGACACCGTCGACTTCGATGACCCGGGCACCCTGGAGGGCTCCGTCGTCGTACGCCCCGGCAGGCACCTGACCCTGGTCGCGTGGGGCGGCATGGTCGCCCGCTGCCTGCAGGTGGCCGAGCTGGCCGCCGAGGACGGCATCGACGTCGAGGTGCTGGACCTGCGCTGGCTCAAGCCGATCGATGCCGCCGGTTTGGCGGCGTCCGTGTCCAAGACGCGCCGCGCCGTCGTCGTGCATGAGGCACCGCGCTCCGCCGGCCTGGGCGCCGAGGTGGCCCAGACCATCACCGAGGCCTGCTTCGGCACGCTGAAGGCACCGGTCGAGCGGGTGACGGGCTTCGATGTGCCGTTCCCCTCCGGTAGCCTCGAGGCAGAGTACCTGCCGAACATCGACCGCATTCTGTATGGGATTCAACGAGTATTGGAGTACCAACGTGGCTGAATTGTCCTTCCCCCTTCCCGATCTCGGCGAGGGCCTGATCGAGGCCACCGTGCTCGAATGGCTCGTCGCCGTCGGCGACCAGGTCGAGCGCAACCAGCCGCTCGTCGAGGTCGAGACCACCAAGAGCTCGCTCGAGCTGCCCTCCCCGCAGGCCGGCAAGGTGCTGCGCGTGAACGGCGAACCGGGCGAGACCATCAACGTGGGCGACGAGCTGATCGTCTTCGAGGTCGCCGACGACAGCGCCGGGATCGTCGGCACCGTGCCGCAGGACACCGCCCCGAAGCGCCGCGTGCGCCTGAGCGCCAACCTGGACGAGGACTAGCCCGTGGCCGGGCAGGAGGGCACCACCGGTGCAGCCACCGGAACCGGAATCGTCGAGACCGCGCGCCACGCGGCCGAACACCGCGTCGAGGGCACCGACAACTCACTCGCCGTGCGGGTCTTCTCCGCAGGGAACGACGGTGGCGCCCGCCCGGTGCTGCTCATCCACGGGTTCGCCTCCTCCACGGAGCTGAACTGGGTGTCCACCGGGTGGATCACCGCCCTGCACGACGCCGGTCGGAAGGTCATCGCCGTCGACCTCCCTGGTCACGGGCTGAGCCCCGCGCCGGAGGACCTGGACGCCTACACGCCGAGTCGGATCCGCGCCGAGCTGCTGCAGATCCTGCAGGATAACCATGTGCGCCCGCTCGCCGACGGCGATGCGACGTCGGGCGTTGACGTGCTCGGCTACTCCCTGGGCTCCCGACTGGCCTGGGAATTCGCCGGCACGCAGCCCCAGCTGGTGCACCGGGTGGTCCTCGGCGGTCCGGCGAGCATCGACCCGCTGGCCACCTTCGACCTCGAAGCCGCGCAGGCGCAGCTCTCCGGCGGTGCCGCCATCGCCGACCCGACGACTGCCGAACTGGTGCGGATGGCGCAGCTGGTGCCGACGAACAACATGTTCTCCCTGCTGTCGATGGTCGAGGCGATCAAGACGGAACCGTTCGCCCCCGAGGAGGCCGTGCCCTCGATGCCGATCCTGCTGGTCGCCGGTGAACGCGACGACCTGGCCGGGACGCTGCCGACGCTGCTGGAACTGGCGCGCGGACACCAGGGATCCGACGAGCACGTCCGCGAGCTGATCCTCCCGGCCCGCACGCACGCCAACGCGGTGACCTCGCGGGCCTACAAGCAGGCCGCCGTGGAGTTCATCAACGGCTGAGCCCGGGACGAATCCCAACGCCGAAGGCCGCCCGGTTTTCCGGGCGGCCTTCATCTTCAGGTCAAAGCAGCCTCTGATCCGAGCCACCGTTTCAGCGAATTGGCCACCTCAATGTGTCCGCGGCCTTGAGCGCCAAATTCTCAACGGAAACATGCGTCAATGGACGCGAGAAGCCTGGAGCCATGGGAAAGGCGGTGGCCGCCCGCGCGAACAACACGACCACCGGATCGCCAGTCACGGTCGACGGGACGTACAGTCCGTCGATCTGGCTTCCCCATTCGGCACAAATGGATGCTGCCCAGTTTCGACAGGTGCTTTTCGGTGCCCCCGGCAATGAAGCGGACGCACCGTGATGCAGCGCCCAATAGTTACCGCTGAGATCGAGCAATTCCACAGTCCGCGACGGCAACCAAGCGGTCAACACGTGCTGTCCGGTCAGGGTAATGGCGCGGCGTTCTTGAAACACCTCGGCGAAAGCCGTGGTGTAGTTGGCGGCTGTGTAGGAAACGCCCACCCCTGGGTGATTCTGCATCGGCATGGGGTGCGGTTCCCACCGAAACTGCGGAAGCGGTCCAAACTCGCGCAGTCCGTTCCAATCCATCCTGTGGGTCCCGACCGAGCGGTGAATCCGCCAGAGTGGTCCTGAGTACCGGTGGATATCTGCCACGTCCAACGTCAAGGGCCGATCCGGTCCACGCGGATTCTTGGCCGTCACACCCAGCCCTGCTCGTCGGCGATGCTGACCACCGTTTCCACATCCCCATTTCCGGACAACCACGCAGCCGGGGAACGTCCCCGCAGGCTCTCTTGCGGAGTAACCATGAAGCCCTCGACATCGAGCGGGTGGTAGTCATCCGGAAGGGCCTCCAAGACCTGCCGAAGTCCAGGAATAATACGTCCGTCCTGCGTGAACTGCCATTCCGGGAACAACCGCTCCCTGCTCGTCGACGCGGATCCCACACTATAGAGATTGCCGGTCGACAGTGAACGACGTACATTCGATGGCGCTCGGCCCAGTAGACGAGCTACTTCTGAGGTCGTCAACGCCCTGCTCCGGATCTGCCCCGCGGCCTCTGTTTGGCGTTGCGTGATCTCCAGTCTGGTGAGGTGTCCTGCCTCCGGCATGAAGTCCTCTTTCTTGGCCCCAGCGTGCTCCATCAGGAACTCCTGCTCCCCGGCAGTGAGCGTCTCCGATACACCGACTGCTTCGTCCAGAACGTCGAGAACGACGTCGGCGGAAATCGAGAAGTGGCGCTGCGCTAGCGCCCGCGAGATACGCTCGCGAACGACTTCCATGCCGTTTTCGATACCTGTGGCGTCCATATACCACATGATACGTTCCGACCTATCGCATCACAACGCATCATCGATGGGGCAGTCCATCTCATGGCGCCAGGACCGCCTCGAGGCGCAGGCCCAGGGCCAGTAGCGCGCGGTCGCGGAAGCGAGCCCCCTGCAGCGTGATCCCGACGGGGAGACCGCCTGCCGGAACCGGCGCCGGCAGGGTGAGCATCGGCGCCCCGAGCATGGTCCCCTGGCCGGTGTTGCGCGTGTAGAGACCGAAGGTGGAGACCGGCCCGCCGAGATGCTCGACCGTATCGTCCTGGCCGAGCAGCGGGGCCGGGGCCGGGGTCCCGGGGAAGACCAGGCCGTCCAGATCGTGCTCGGCCAGGAGGTTCGTGTACAGCGTGCGCGCCCGGGCCACCTCGCCCTGAGCCCTCGCGTACTCCTCCGCAGTAACGGGGTGCGCCAGCTCGGCCTCGAGGACGGCGCGCACGTCTGGACTGGCGACGGATTCGACCAGGCGTTCAAACGCCACCTCGGGCGACAGCCCGAGCGCACGGGCGGCGACGTCGGCCAGCAACCGGCGCGACTCCCCCAGCACGATCGCCATCTCCGCGACGCGTGTCAGGTCCAGCACGCGGCCGAGCTCGATGTCCACGGTCTCGACCACGTCTCCGCACCGGTCCAGGGCCGTCGCGAAGGCGGCCTCCGTCTCCGGATCCAAGTCCTCGACGAGCTCCGCGGGGATCCCGAGCCGAGGGCGGGAGGCGGGGACACCGCCGTCGTTCCCGGGAGCGACGGCGGTGTCGAGGCGTTCGACGTCCGACACGGTGCGGGCGAACAGGCCCGGGGTGTCCCGCGTCCACGACAGGCCGACCAGCCCAGCGCCGGGCCAGCGGCCGGTACTCGGCCGGAATCCGACGACGCCGCAGAGGCTGGCCGGGATCGTCACCGATCCCCCGGTGTCGGTGCCCAGCGCCACTGGCACGTCGCCGCGGGCGACGGCTGCAGCACTTCCACCGGAGGAGCCGCCGGCCGCGCGGGTGGGATCGGCGGGATGGCGCACCGGGCCGAACGCAGCATTGTTGGACGTGATCCCGAAGGCGAGTTCGTGCATGTTCGTGATGCCCACGACGACGGCGCCTGCCTCCCGCAGGGCGGCCACGACGGGGGCATCGGCCGCCTCCGGACCGAGGTCCAGCCCACGGCACCCGGCCGACCGGCGGAAGCCGCGCACCGCGATGTTCGCCTTGACGGCGAGCGCGAACGATTCGCCGGTTCGTGGCTGCGCCCGGACCTCCGACGCGTCGGCGACCTGGGTCCAGACGCCGGCTTCCGGGTCCTCGATGGGGCTGATGTCGTTCATGCGGTGGCCTCCTGATGGACGGGACGGACGAGCCTGGCTTCAGTATGGCATCGGGACGCCGGCGCCCCCACGTCGGGGGCCCGGCGGCCCCTGGTGTCGCAATCTTGACCGTCTGCCGCGCCCTGTTGCCGTTCCGACATTGACTTGCCCGCCGGCTGTGCGTCTACTGTTCCCCACCGACGACATCCAGCCGCTGATGGACCTCCATTCGCCCTGAGGATCCGTGATCGACATGCCCGACACCGACCAGCCCGCCGCCCCCGCCGGAGCCATCCGGCTCATCTTCGAATACGACGGCGACGACGTGCGCCTGATCCACCGACAGCCCGTCGACGTCCTGGTCCCCGGGTTCGACGCAGCACCCGATATCCGGACCGGACGCTTCGCCGAGGTCCGCGACGCCGACGACCGTGCCCTGGCCCGGGTGGCCATCCGCCACGACGCCTCCAGCCGCGAGGTCTTCCCGGAGGATCCGGGCGACCCCATCACCCGGGTGGACGTCGAGCATCCCAGCGGCGCCTTCACCGTCGTCGTCCCCGCCTCCGAGGCTGCCAGCCAGGTGGCCCTGCTGGACGTTGACGTGCCGCCACCCCCGCCGCCCGGGGAACGCGGCATTGCCTCGGCCCCGGCGGAACCGCGGGAAAACGTCCTCGGGGTTTTCCCCCTGACCGGGCGGGAGGCGGGGCAATGACCACCGCCGACGGCTCCGTGACCGGGACCACCCAGATCAGCGGTGCGGCACCCCGGAACCGCGCGTTCAACATCGTCCTGCTCGGCGACGGCTTCCAGGCCGGCCAGCAAGCGGCGTTCAACGCGGCCTGCACGGCGTTCGCCACCGCGCTGCTGGCCACACCTCCCTTCGACGAGCTGGCCCCGGCGATCAACATCTTCCGGACCAACGTCACCTCCACCGACGCCGGAGCCGACGACCCCGTCTCCGGCGGCGGCACCGGAGCCACGGCGCGCACCTACTTCGATTCCAGCTTCGGCGGGAACGGCATCCGCCGCCTGCTGGTTTGCAATGCCGGCACCGTGCTCACCACGGCAGCGGCGCAGGTCCCGGAGTTCACGCTGGCCCTCGTCGTCGTCAACTCGACGATCTACGGCGGGTCCGGCGGATCCGTGGGGACGTTCTCGCTGGCCGCCGGCGCCTCGGAGATCGCGATCCACGAGTCCGGGCACACCGCGTTCGGCCTGGCCGACGAGTACCCCTACTATGCCGGCGGCGCCGAGACCGGGCATGACCACCATCCGGCCGGGGAACCGGGTGAACCGAACGTCACGCTGAACACCAACCGGGCCACGCTGAAGTGGGGGTGGGCCGTCAACGCGGCCACCGCACTGCCGACCATGTCCAACCCGAACTGCGCGGCGGTGGATTCCCGGGCCAGCACGGTCCCGGCCGGCACAGTGGGTACGTTCGAGGGGGCGCACTACTACCACTGCGGCGCCTTCCGCCCCGAGTACGACTGCAAGATGCGCAACCTCGGGGTGCCGTTCTGCCGGATCTGCCGCCAGGTGATCTGGAACCGGATCGGACCGCTGGGCGACCTTCAGGCCCGTGCCCGGACCCCGATCAGCGTGCTCGCGCGCTACCCGGAGCACCTGGACGTCTTCGCCGTCGACGCGTCCGGGCGCACGATGTCCGACTGGTGGGATGCTTCCAGCGGCTGGGCCGGTTGGTTCCACCTCTCCGGCGGCATCTCCTCCGCCGGCGGGCGCGGGGCCGCCGGGTCACCGGTCACGAGCGTCTCGCGGTACTCCGGGCACCTGGACGTGTTCACGGTGGGCACCGACAACCGCGTCTACAGCGCCTGGTGGGACCGCAACGGCGGATGGTCGGGCTGGTTCGCCCTGGGCAACCTCGTGGCACGTCCGGGATCGACCGTCAACGTCGTCGCCCGCACCAATGACCATCTGGACGTGTTCACGATCGGCTCGGACGGCAAGGTCATGTCCTGCTGGTGGGATGCCGCCGGTGGCTGGTCCGGGTGGTTCAACGTCTCCGGTGGCGTCGCGGCCAACGGGGCGCAGGTCACCGCGATCGCCCGCTACCCGTTCCACCTGGACCTCTTCGTCGTGGGCACCGACAACCGGGTCTGGAGTTGCTGGTGGGATGACCGCAGCGGCTGGTCATCCTGGTTCCAGATCGGCGCCCAGAAGGCCCGCAGCGACTCCACCGTCAATGTGGTCGCACGGCACCGCGACCAGCTGGACCTGTTCACCACGGCGGAGGACGGCAAGATCGTCAGCACCTGGTGGAACGCCACCGGCGGCTGGGGTGGCTGGTTCCAGGTCTCCGGCGGGGTGGCCTCGCCCGGGTCGCAGGTGACGGCGGTCGCCCGCTACAGCAACCACCTGGACCTGTTCACCGTCGGCACGGACAACCGGATCTACAGCACCTGGTGGCACGACACCACCGGCTGGGCGGGGTGGTTCAACGTCTCCGGCGGCGTGGCCGCACCGGGGAGCACCGTCACCGCGCTTTCGCGGGTGATGGAGCAGCTCGACGTCTTCGTGGTCGGGTCCGACGGCAAGGTCTACAGCACCTGGTGGCACGACACCACCGGCTGGGCGGGGTGGTTCCGGCTCGGCATCACCTGACCCGGATCCGGCCACGTGGCGGCGTCCCGTCCGGACTTGTCACCCGGCAATTATCCGAAACAGCAGGGACACCGCCAGCGATGGGCCGGACCGCCGAGTCGACAACAAGCGGGCCATTCAGCCGAACAGAACGGCGGCTTCGTCATAGCGCTTTTGCGGAACGGTCTTCAGCTTGCCCAGTGCCTCCTCGAAGCCCACCCGTTCGATCTCCGTACCCTTCAGCGCAACCATGGTGCCCCAGATCCCCTCCACCACGGAATCGACCGCCGCCATGCCCAGGCGGGTGGCCAGGACCCGGTCGAATGACGACGGCACACCGCCACGTTGGATGTGGCCCAGGATGGCGGTCCGGGTTTCGATGCCGGTCCGGGATTCCAAGTCCGTTGCCAGCTGATCCGCGATTCCACCCAGGCGGGGTCGGCCAAAGGTATCCAACCCGCGCTCCGAGTGCGGCGAGTCCATGTGCTCCGGAACAAACCCCTCGGCAACCACTATCAGCGGCGCGCGCCCGCGGGTGTGTGCTTCCTTAACCCACTGGGCAATCCGCTCCATGCCGATCTTTTGCTCTGGAATGAGGATGACCTGGGCACCGGCCGCCATCCCGGCATGCAACGCGATCCACCCGACATGACGGCCCATCACCTCGGCGATCATGCACCGATGGTGCGATTCACCCGTAGTGCGCAACCTATCGATCGCTTCCGTGGCGACCTGGACCGCGGTGTCGAAGCCGAACGTGTAATCCGTGGCATCAAGATCGTTGTCCACGGTCTTGGGAACGCCCACGATTTTCAGGCCGGCATCAGTCAGGCGCTTGGCGGCAGCCAAAGTCCCCTCACCCCCGATGGCGACGATCGCGTCGATGCCCAGCCGGTCCATCTGCGCCTTGATCGCCTCCGGGCCGCCACCGTTTTCAAAGGGATTCGTGCGCGACGTGCCGAGAATGGTTCCACCTTGCTTGGCAATCCCACGGACCATGGTGCGAGGAATATCGACGACGTCTCCCTCGACAACGCCACGCCAACCATCGAGAAAGCCCACGAATTCGTGACCGTGGAGGGCAATGCCCTTCAACACGACACCACGAATCACTGCGTTCAGCCCGGGGCAATCGCCACCGCTCGTGAGAATTCCAATTTTCATGATCGACTCGAATCGTAGGAGATGGTTCCCCGGCGGTGTCGTTTTCGACCGCATCCTGTTGTGCAGGCGTTCCGCAGGGTCATCTGAGTGGGGAAAATGCTCGGATGCTATACCGCTCCCAGGGTTGCATGCGCGGACATCGGCTCCCTGACACGGGACGCCTTCGGGAACGTCGGACGATGAACGCCGGTCATCTCTTCCATGACGCGGAGAACCTGGCAGCTGTAGCCGAACTCATTGTCGTACCAGACATAGAGAACCAGGTTTTTGCCCGTGGAAACGGTTGCGAGGCCATCGACGATCCCTGTATACCGGGAACCGACGAAGTCGGTCGAGACCACCTCGGGCGAATCGATGTAATCGATCTGCTGGCGCAGGTCAGAGTGCAGAGACTTCTCACGAAGGTAGTTGTTCACCTCGTCCTTGGTGGTTCCATTCTCGAGGCCGAGGTTCAAGATGGCCAAGGACACATCCGGGGTGGGGACCCGGATGGAACTGCCCGTTAGCCTGCCCCGCAGTTCGGGGAGCGCCTTGGCCACAGCTTGGGCGGCACCGGTTTCAGTAATCACCATGTTGAGAGCGGCGGAGCGGCCACGTCGCTCACCGTTATGGAAATTATCAGTCAGGTTCTGGTCATTGGTGAACGAGTGGACCGTTTCCACGTGGCCGTGGATCACGCCGAATTTATCGTGGATGGCCTTCAAGACCGGAGTGACGGCGTTCGTGGTGCAGGACGCAGCGGATACGATCTGGTCGCTAGCCTCGATGGTGCCGTGGTTGATGCCGTGGACGATGTTCTTCAGTTCACCCGTGCCCGGAGCCGTCAGGAGTACCCGTGCGACGCCATTGCTCAGCAGATGCTGGGACAGTCCGTCAGCATCACGCCACCGTCCGGTGTTGTCCACCACCAGGGCGTTGTCGATGCCGTAGGCGGTGTAGTCAATGGTGCCAGGGTTGTCCGAGTAGATGACCTGGATCTGAACCCCGTTGGCCGTGATGGTGTTTGCAGCCTCGTTGATCCGGATGGTTCCTTCGAACGAACCGTGAATGGAGTCGCGGCGCAGCAGACTGGCGCGTTTGGCAAGGTCGTTGTCGGATCCGCGGCGGACCACGATGGCACGCAAACGCAGCCCATGGCCTCCACCCGACTTTTCAATCAGGAGACGGGCCAGCAACCGGCCAATTCGGCCGAATCCGTAAAGCACAACGTCCGTGCTGGCATAGTTGTCGCCGCGCTGGCCCACGATCTCGGCGAGCTCGGCACGAAGGAACTCGTCAAGGGTGGAACCGCAGCCCTCTTCCTTGAACTTCTCGTTCAGGCGAGCGATGTCGATCTCGGCCGGGCCAAGTTGCAGTCGTGCCAAATTGTTCAGCACTGGGGCGGTTTCCTCCAGGCGCAATTCTTCTTTACTGATCCGGCGCGCGAAGCGGTGCACCTTGAGGATGTTCATCGTGGACTTGTTGATCAAGCGCCGACCATGAATGTTAATCACGACGTTGTTGTCCCGGTATAGCCGGCCGATCACCGGAATCATGGCCTCGGCAAGGGCCTCACGGCTCATCCATGCATTAAGGCAAGAATCTGAAGTTTGTAGCATCGAGGCGCCTTTCCAAATGGGGTCTCCACCTCCAGGGCTGGATCTGTCTTCCATCCTCCCGCCTAATTCGAATAGTAGAAACGCTAAATTGGCATGGGTTTAACTACCCGTTTTGGTAGTCGGCAGTTGTGCGGATCGTCCCCTACGCTAGCTGGATGATTGAAACAACGGCGTTCGTTCCCTCTGCTGAGGTGAGCATCGCGTCCCGAGGAAAATCTAGGAGTTTAGAGCAGCGCCGGGGATTCATACGAAGGCGGACCCTTGTGCTTCGTTCCTTAAGCCGTTGCCAAACAGTGGATCGCCCTCCTCATCCAACGAATGACCGTGGATGGATTCGCCGCGGGAGTACCTACTGTGCGGCCGGTCTCGGGCATCTAACGGGCAGCCACCATTGCGCTATGCCCGTCCGCGATTTGCGTTCTGTCTACGATGGTAGACTACCCAAATTAACAGGTCGTCGCGGCAGACGCTCCCCACTGATAATTAGCCCTAAGGTCGGCCCCCATGTCAGGTGACAAACGCCTCCAGTCAACACCCCACGCGCCGACCAGGTCCGAGATCCATGGCGCGTGGGAGCGTTTCGTACAGGGAGAGGACTATGTCCACGGCGTGCGCTCAGAAGTGGCGGTTTCCTGGCAACGATCCCGGGATCGATACCGTATTGATCCGTTTCTATCCGAGGTACCTAACGCGGCGGCTTCACAGGTCGCACACTCCCTCGATCAAGATGTGGTCTTCACGGAGCTAGGTTTTTGCGCTGCTGCCATGGCGCACGAGGTTGCCAACGCCGGAGGCGTTGTGACCATCGCAGACGCCAGCGGCAGGGTCCTGACCTCCTGGGGCGACAAAAACACCAGGTCGATCGCCACCGCTAGTGGCCTCGCGCCGTGGTTCTCCTGGTCCGAGGGAGCGGTGGGCACTAACAGCATGGGCACGGCACTCGAAAACCGCCGCGCGCTGACCATCCGGCAATCGGAACACTGGGCCGAGGCTTTCCACGATTGGTCTTGCGGCGCCATCGCCGTTCGGGACGTGGTGAGCAAGGAGCCACTAGCCGTCCTGAACATCTCGTGTTGGCGCAACGACCTACCACCATCCGCGCAGAAATGGCTGGAGAGCGCCGCCACCCATACTCAGAACAGCTTGCGTCGGCGTGCCCATGACGACGGCACTGAGTTGCTGGCCGCCTACACTCAGGCCCGGGGAAAGTCGAGCGAGCCACTAGCCGCCGTCGATACGGCGGGTTCCGTTGTCATCGCCGACGACATCGCGAGCATCATGCTCGGCGTACCCGGTAGCACCGCTGCTATTGACCCTGCGGTGCGATGGACCCCTCAGCTCCCACCGGTCATCCACGCAACCCGCTATGCGACCAAGCGGGCGGCCACGGACCCAGGATGGACTGGCTCGACGCAAATTTTCACTCCGCTCGCAGACGAACCATCATCGATCGGAATTCGCCCCGTTTTCCTTCGCGGCAATCTGATCGGACACCTCATCTCTTTCGGAGCCTTTACTGGCGAGCAGTTCCCGCAGGCAGAAACAGGCGGCGTCCTGCTGGGACAAGCCCGTCGAATAGTTGCACTCCGCGAGGAGAACCTGATGGTGCTACTGGACACGTCAGAGGTGACGGTGGCCGAAGCAGAGGGCAACGAAGTGTGGCTTCTCACGGATGAAGGCAAGCTGCGGTCTGCCATATCTGGCCTGGACAAACTCGAAAACGATCTGGCCGACACGGGAAGCTTCCTTCGAGTCCACCGCCAGTATCTCGTCAACCTTAGCCGTATCCGAGAGATAGACCGCCGGGATAAGGGCGAGCTGGTTCTGGTTATGGACAACCCCGAGCGCACGATGGTTCCGGTATCTCGGCGCAACACTCGCGCGGTACGTCGCGCACTCAGCATCTAAAGCCGGCGCTGCGCAGACGGTTCAAGGACCGCGACATGGAACCACCAAACCGGTTCTCGCAGGGCAGACGATCGGGTGCCCCTGGACGCCAGGATCAGTTCGAGCGGGCCACCGAAACTCCGTTCTACGGCCAGCACACCGGACTGCGCGCGGCCGACTCGAGGCCCGCGGCAGGCACTACGTCATGACCGTTCCCACGCATCACCACGTCTTCGTCCCCGAACCCGTCTCCCCGGGTGCCGAAGGGCGCGTCGATAGATTCAGCCGCCGTGGATGCCGTGCCCGGCGTACGCGGATCGCAGGGACCGGGACCATGAGCGAGCGTTGCGGCGCTTGCCGGTGTCCTCGTCGGAGGTCACAGGGCGTCCGCCGGAAAGGGAACTTCGGTTTGGCGGTAGGTGGTTCTGGTGTCGCCCTACGTTGGCAACGAGCACGAGAACCGGAGGCAGGAATTCGTTGCCGCCCAAGACAGCGGACGGGGGTCGTTCTCGTCCGCTGCCGGGGGAATGCTCAGCAGAGGCGGCGATGCGGCCATGGGAGCTATCGATGTCGTCCGAGACCATTCGCGTTCACCACCATTCAAAGTTGGTGGATTTCACATCCGCAGTACATGTTCCGACACGTATAGCACGCGGGCATCGTCTCGCAGCGCGGACAGACATGGCAGCCTGCTGGCTCCGTATGGCGCGCGGCGTCCCCCGCGCTGTATGGCTCCCCACAGTGGTAGCACGGGGGCCGCATGATTGCCTCTCCGTGGTCACGCTGTTCGTTGTTCGCCATCAGGAGCCTCCCCCGCCGGAGAGCACCAGGACCGCCATGACGACGACGGCGGCGCCGGTCAGGTGACCGGCATGGACGCAGCCGGGTAGAGCAAGTCCGCTTCTCACCGTTGGGCACCCGGGTGAACTCACGACCGGCCCAGCCGTCCAAGCAAGGTGTGGGGTACGTGCCGTAGTCGCCGGGGATGCCGTCGATGATCCCCATCGGGCCCGAGAGTCGCTCCCGGGCCACCGCCACTTCCGTGCGTTCCTGCTGGTTGCTTGCCGGCAGTAACTCGGCACGGTGGGGACCTGCCCAGTTGAGCCATCCCACCGGTCCTTGTGTCCATCCATCATCATCATCATCTCCGTTAGTCCATCTCGATCGGAACAATTCCGAGTCCGAAAAAGGTCATCGCCCAGTAGCAGACGTACAGGCCCATCAGGACGAATCCGTGCCAGCGCCGGAGCTGGCCGGTGGAGAGGAAGTACGCCCCGAGCCAGGTCAGCAGGATCAGCGCAGGCAAGTGCCATGTGAGCACAAGTGCATCGAGGACCATGCTTCCGAGCAGGAGAATGATGCCCAGCTTGCCTGTGACCGAGAAGACGGCGCTGCCGATGACGTTCGCGACTCCGATCTCCGGTGCCCCCTTACGTGCCGGCTCCACCGTCAGGAAGATGTCCTCTATGGTCAAGACCGCGGTGGCGATGGTCGCGCCGAAGACGGTTCCTTCGAGACCGAATTCCTCCAGGATGCCTTCGGTTCCCATGCCGGTCAGCGAGGCACCGGCGATCACGCCGACAAGTGCGATGGTGGCCAGTAGTAGCCACTTCCAGCCGGATCGCTCATCCACGTGGGCAAACGGGATATTCGCGGCGAACTCTCGACGTGCGCTCGACCGGGAGGATCCTCCTCCGCCGGTGCCGCCACCTGAGATCGGGCGGTCCAGAACGGCGGTTCCGCCGCCGGCCTCCCGGGCCTGGGCGTAGGCTTCGTACATTTCGGCATCCCGGAAAACCGGTCGGTCCGCTCGGGACTCCCGGACCGCGACATAGGTAATGAAGGCCGCGAAGAGCGCCAACAGAATGACGCCGTCGCTGACCGTCATCGGTGGTGTCAGGATGAACGGAATCACGACGACGGGTGAAAGCGCGAAAATCAGCAGGTAGTCCCGCGGGATGTTCACCTTGGACGGCGCGATGATCGCTGCGAGAGCGAGCACGATCCCGATCATCGACAGCCCAGTTCCGAACACGATGCCTACGGCAACCCCGTCCATGTCCTCGAGATTGAGGACAGCGCCGAGAATGACGTCGTCGAATTCGATGCCGGTGAACACGATGGCGAGCAGGAACACCGAGACCTTGAGTCCACGCGCTACTCCGACGAGGTAGCCAATGAGTTTCTCGGCGGAGTAGATGAGCAGCACTGCACCGATGGCGAAGAGAAGTATCGAACTCATGACTTGGCTCCTTGTGTCACTGTGGCCCCCAGGTTCAGGCGGACCACTTGGGGTCGGGGAATCAGCGAACCTCGCGGCCGCGTCGGGTCGTTTGCTGCCTCCACCGCCGCCTCGACCAGCCCGTGGTCGGGAGAGAGGTGACAGACCGGGTCAGTCCGGGCGGCGTCGCCCGTGAGCGCAAAGGCCTGGCAGCGGCATCCGCCAAAATCGATTTCCTTGCGATCACAACTACGGCATGGGTCCGGCATCCACGCATCGCCGCGGTACTGCTGAAAGAGGGGCGCCTCCTCCCAGATCCACTCCAGGGAATGCTCACGCACTGTGGCAGGAGGCAGGTCCAGGCCGCGGGCCACCTCATGGGCAGCCGGGCAAGGCAGCGCCTCGCCGTTGGGCACCACGGTGAACTGACGACTTGCCCAGCCGTCCATGCATGGTTTGGGGTACTTGCTGTAGTAGTCGGGGATGACGTAGATGATCTCCATCCGGTCCGAGAGCCGCTCTTGCGCCGCCCGCACCGCCACTTCCGCCCGTTCCAACTGCTCCCTGGACGGCAACAGCTCGGCACGGTTGGGACCAGCCCAGCCGGCATACTGCGTGTTTGCCAGCTCCACCCGATCGGCCTTCATCGACACCGCCATTTCCATAATGCGATCGATCCGATCAATGTTCTGCCGGTGCAGCACAACGTTGAGTGTCAATGGCCAACCCAGCTCCTTGATGAGCTTCCCGGCCGCCTGCTTGCGCTCGAACGAGACCGTGCCGGCGATCTGGTCGGAAAGGGCCTGGTCGTCGGCCTGGATGCTGAGCTGCACGTGGTCCAGACCCGCATCGCGGAGCTGTTGGGCGCGACGCTTGGACAGGCCGATCCCGCTGGTGATCAAGTTGGTGTACAGGCCGAGGTCGTTCGCAGACTTCACCAAGTCGACGATGTCCTTGCGCTGCAACGGCTCCCCGCCGGAGAGATGCAGCTGGAGCACGCCCAAGTCGGCGGCCTGGGCAAATACCCGCTGCCATTCTTCGGTACTCAGCTCATCACGATAGTCCTCGAGCTGGAGCGGGTTAGAGCAGTAGGAACACTGCAGTGGGCAAGCATACGTGAGCTCAGCGAGCAGTCCGTAGGGCCTATCCATGGTCTACCTCCATGCCATGCTTGGTGACGAGATCTGCCACAAAGCGTTCGACGTCGCCATCGGCGACTTGTTCGTATCTGCTGCGCAGCTCAGCCCTGATATCTGCGATGGTCCGCTGCGAGTCGCACAACTCCACGATCGCGGCACCGGTGGCGTTGATCACCCAAATTGTCTCGGGTGAGAGCAGCGCGTATTCCCCGCGTGCGGCGTTGTAGGTCATGCGCACGTGCGGTGCCAACCGTGGCCGAGCGGTATCGTCAGTGATTTCCATGGCCCCGGTCAATCGAATCAAGCATGCTCCACAGAACATCGCATTTGAAGGACAGTGCCGCTACAGCGGCTGCCTGGGTTTCCGGGGTCACGCAGTGCTTCCGCACGACCTCAAGCCCGTGCTCCGAGTCGCGGGGTGCCTGGGTAATCCGAGCGCGGAAGTAGGCCAGCCCCTCTGGGTCGATCCAGGTGTAATACCGTTCGAACGCAGCGAGCCTCTCTGCCATCAGGTCGGGCGCAAACAGCTCAGTCAGTGAGGATGCCACCGCTTCCACCCATGGCCGGGTACGCGTGAAGTTGACGTAGGCGTCCACGGCGAATCGCACACCGGGGCGCAGGTGCCGAAAGTCCTCGACTTCCTCGCGGGGCAAGCCAACGGCCTCGCCTAGACGCAGCCACGACTCGATTCCGCCGGCTACGCCGGTGGTGCCGTCATGGTCAATGATGCGTTGGACCCAGCGGCGTCGTACCTCCGGGTCTGGACAGTTGCTAAGGATTGCCCCGTCCTTCCGAGGGATGTTCACCTGGTAGTAGAAGCGATTGGCCACCCATGTACGGATCTCTTCCCGACTGGACTCTCCGTCATTCATCCGACGATGGAAAGGGTGCTCGCTGTGGTACTGCTTGGCGTGCGCTCGGAGTGCCTGCTCGAGCTCATCGGGCGTGAGTACTGCCGTCATCATTACTCCTTAGATCTCTATTTCCAGGCCATCCACGGCGACTTCCATTCCAAGCCGGTCAAGGTTCATTCGTTCCGGCGAGTCGTCGAGCAAGATCGGGTTGGTGTTGTTGATATGGGTGTAGATCTTGCGGTCGATGGACAACGGTGACAGCAGCTCAAGACTGCCGCCCGGCCCTTCAATCGGCACATGCCCCATGTCTCGTGAGGTCTTGTTGGCGAGGCCAAGGCTCGGCATCTCGTCATCACGCCAGAAGCTCCCGTCGACCAGCAATACGGAGCAGTCCCCCAGTTCATCGAGGATCTCGGGAGTCAGCTGCTGCACGCACGGGAGATAGACCAAACTTCGACGGCTGATGGTTTCGGTAATGCGAACGCCCACGACCCGGCCGTTCGGCGCAGCACCAGTGAAGCGCATCCGCTTCTTGGTGGGGACCTCGAATGCGCAATACGACAGCCCCTCGCCCAGCGCAGCCTCGGAACCGGGGACTACCGGCTGCCACGTGACCGGACAGTAAGCTTCGAGCGTCCGCAGTATCCCTGTTCCAGTAGTGAGGGTTTCGTGAACGGACTCCGTGGCGTGCACTTCGAGTCCGCGACCCTCGCGCATAAGGAGCAGACCGAGGGTGTGGTCGAGTTCGGCGTCGGTGAGCAGCACGGCCTGCAGACGGCCCACACTTCCATCGTCGGCATGCAAGGCGGGAAAGGCCCTTATTTGTGACTGGATGTCCGGTGAGGCGTTCAACAGGAACCATTGCTCCCGGTCAGCACTCACCGCGATCGATGACTGTGAGCGCTGGGTGCAAGGACGCGAACCGCTCCGCGCCGCGCGACACTGGGGGCACGAGCAGTTCCACTGCGGGAAGCCACCGCCAGCCGCCGAACCCAATACCCGCACCCACATGGCCGATCATGTCCTTTCGTGGTGAAGCCGGCGGGGTGCCGGGCTGAAAATTGTCCAGCACCCCGTCGGATTCGCTCTTACTTGTCCAGGAAGCCCGCGTAAGCGGTTACCTCGGCGGACACCCGGATCTCCGTGAGTACCGGAGATTCCCACTTCAACAGATTGTTGTTGACGATCATGTTCCTTATTCCTTTCGTTCTTTGATTGGGTACTTGGCTGGTAATCAGCCGGGCAGGGCGAAGGCGATCAAGGCACTACCGTGACCATTGGCGCTCATCCCGGGAACGATGCCTTCGAGCCATCCACCCCAACCGACGGGGACGACGACGTACTGCTTGCCGTCGATGCTGTAGGTCGAGCAGCTGCTGTGATGGCCGCTACCACACTGGAACTCCCACAACTTCTCACCGGTGCGGGAGTCCAGCGCCAGGAACTCACCGGTCGGGGTCCCCGCGAACACCAGGTCCCCTGCTGTGGCGAGGATGGACGCGGCCATGGGGTAATCGATACGGTAGCGCCACTTCTCCTCACCATAGGTGTCGAATGCGCTGACCGACCCGTTCATGTCGTCGATGTCCACTTGAACGGCAGCGCCCCAATACGGCATGCCCTCCTTGAACTCCCGACGCCGCCGGGTCGCGGTGGCACCCACGTCGGCCACCGGCACGTAGAACAGCTCGGTCTTCTGGCTGTACGCAGCGTGCGTCCACTCCTTGGCACCAGCCGGGCCGGGGAAGAAATGTACCGGCTCGCCCTCCTTGTCCGGGTACTTCCGCGGAGTCACCTTCCCGTCTCGGGTGATGACGCCCCAGTCGATCCGATCCACGAAGGGAGTGACATGCTGGAGCTCACCGTTGGTGCGGTCCAGCACGAAGAAGTAGCCGTTCTTGTCGAAGTGGCCCAACAGCTTCTTGCCATCGCGCTCGAACAGGGTCATCTCCATCGTGGAGTCGTAGTCCCACAGATCGTGCGGAGTGAACTGGTAGTGCCACTTGATCTCACCCGAGTCGACGTCCAGCGCGACAACGCTGTCGGTGTAGAGGTTGTCGCCCTCGCGAACCGCTCCGTCGAAATCAGGTGCCGGGTTACCGGTGCCCGCATAGTACAGGTTTAGCTCCGGGTCATAAGTGCCGGTCACCCAGTGGTTCGCACCACCGCGCTGCCAGGCCTCACCGTCGGCGGGCCAGGTCTCCGAACCCGGTTCGCCCGGCTTGGGCACCGTGTAAGTGCGCCAGCGATGATCTCCGGTCTCCAGGTCCCAGCAGTCGATGTGGCCACGGACACCGAACTCGCCGCCGGCGCTGCCGGTGATGATCGTGTCCTTGATGACCAGCGGAGCGAGCGAGGCACTCTCACCCGCGCGCACGTCGCCGATGGTCTTCTGCCACACCTTTTTGCCGTTGGTTGCGTCCAACGCCAGCAGCTGGGCGTTCGCCGTCACGAAGTAGGCTTTCCCGTGGGCCACCGCGCAACCCCGGTTGACGTTGCTGCAACAGAGCGAAACATCGAAGGGAATCGCGTGCTTGTAACGCCAGAGCTCCGTGCCCGTCGCAGCGTCGATGGCCCAGAACCAGCCGTCCCATCCGGTGACGTACATGACGCCATCGACGATCAACGGGCAGGCCTCGAATGAATAGGTCGACCCACCTGCAATGTGACCAGCCTGCCCGGCCTGGAAGATCCAGGCAGGGCTGAGCTTGCTCACGTTCTCGGTGTTGATCTGGTCCAGCAGGCTGTACCGCTGGCCGTCATAATCACCGTAGTAGGTGAGCCAGTTCTTCGACTCCGAACGCGCATTCAAAATTCGTTCGTAATCGACGTTGTCCGTCACCGGCGCGGCACCGCCCACGGCGCTCAGTGCAACATGATCGATCGCCTCGCCGGCGTCCACATATTCGAGAGTCATGGCTTACTCCTTCACAATCTCTTTTACAATCGATTTCGATGGACGAGGCTGCTTGGGACGATCCAACCGGGCCTCCGGGGGCACTTCGCCGCCCACAACGATTGCCGCAGTCAGACCGCGGCCCTCGTCATTGCCTGCCGGCGAGCTGTACCAGTAGTAGCCCGGACCATCCAGGGTGATGTTCGCCTTGCCCTTCGAGTGGTTGAGCAAACCGAGGAACTTCGGCCCGCCATTGTTGGGCAACAGGCAGGCATGCGTGTTCTTGTCATCATTAATGATGGTCAGCTCAAGATCACCGCCATGCGGCAGGACCAGGATCGCTGGATCCCAGCAGTACTCGTCTTCCTTGATCCGGATCGTGGCCTCCATCGTGCCGTCGGCCCGTTCCGTCGCCTCAGCGATCGAACCGGTGGACAACACCCGACCTATAGTCGCGTCGTTCTGTACGTCCAAGCCCAGTCTGGAAAGCAAATCCGCGCGTTCTTCAGTAATCGCTACTTCTTCAGAAATGGTCACCGGACATCACCTCTTCTCACTCGTGAAATCACATACGTGCCACGCGAACCTCTTCGAATACCACGCATATTCAGAATCCGCCCGCCATCCGAGCCGATGGGAGACCACGGTATTCGCGATCAAACCCCCCGACCAGACACAACCGCCGGACCGCCACAGCACGCCGCTCAACCCCCTCAACGTGCCGCTCGTCACATGACGCAGCTCACACTCCCGAGCCACCACCACACCCAAACCCGACGCACCCAAACACCAAGTTCGAATCCAGCAGCGCGATCCACGACGGACACGGGGAGCACGTTGCCGCTGATGCGGCCCCTCCCCACCGGTCCGATCAACCGCAACAACCACCAGCGCCGACGGAACTCACATTCGTCGAGCTGGGCCCCGGGGCAACGCCACCGCCGACGCTTGACCGGCGGCAAGCTTGAAACCATCGCCTGGTTCGACCTACTGGCCCCCTCGTGGGTTTTGATCCATCGCCCCTGGAACACGCCGATGAGATGCTGGCAGAGCCGGCGCCAACAGGGCCGCCTGCTCGAGCACGCAACTTCGACCGCCTTCAGGACTGGACGAAGTGGCACGGGGATTGCTGGCCGGACTTACGGCAGTGAGCGATGCGAGGACCAAGAGCGGTTACCGTTCTTGTTGCCGCCGCCCCGTTGGCTTTGAGCAGCCTCTTGTCGCGTAGGTATTGGGGTTGCTGGTCCGCTGGTCCGGGCGTTGTTTCTTCCCCAGTCTTCACTGATCGGGCGTGTTGTCTCCGGGGCTCGGTAGGTACCCGGGAAGTGGCTAGTAGGGGCCGGTTACAGGCGGGGAACCACCGTCAATATCGGCCGTAGAGTGGATGCCGATGCTTCGATCCGAGGGACAATCCAGCTCTGTCCCACCCGCCGGAAGTGCTGTTCCAAAGAAGGTAAGGCGATGATCCCCGACCACGGATCCGTCGATGTTTTCATCGGCATCGATGCCGGCATGACCAACCACCACGCCGTCGCCCTGGGCGTCTGGCAAACGGGCACCAGCCAAACACGAACCGCCGCGTCAGCGTACCGAACGGTCCCCTTCGTCGCGCACGGAGACAATCGACGTGTATTTCCGAGAATTTGCACCAGAACGCTTGACGAAGCGGATGAGGGACACCTCCCACACAGGTGACCAGGCTCTCCTGGGTCCATTTGTAGACCTTCTCGACTTCGAGGAATACGCCCCTACGCCCACGGGGCTCCAAACCAGGCTCGATTGGTTCTGAACGCTTCCCGCGGAACTCACGCTGATGTGCACCACATGGCAACAGACCGCTGCATCTCTTGGTGTCTTTGATTCAGGACGAGAGCAGTCCCGGACGGCCGATCAGAAACCGTCCCTCCCGGGAATCCCGGCTCTTGCCAACAGCGGCTCTAGGCGATCAAAGGCGGGCACCCGCGAGACGTGCGTTGCTGGGGACGCACGAGAAAAAGGCTGGCTGCTCGACGGGCGCAAAGGGAACTACGAGCCATTGGCCGCCATAAAATTCCACGTACGAATCCGAGGGGCACCTTGCGTAAGCTTCTTCGCGTGTCATGTCGACCTGCCTTTCTTGCTTGGTTCGGTAGCTGTTGATCGGGAGGTTCACATGTGGTTCTCGCCCTCCAGCGGGGTCCTACTTCCATGGTCCTGTCATATGCCGGCAGGTGAAACACTGATTCAGAATGGTTTAAACTACCCGTTCGGGTAGGCCTGATACTACGTGGACCGATGGGTACTCCAACTCTTCGTCCCGGGGGCTCTGTCCGAGAGGGCGGCGGCGTGTGATTTGGGCAATGGAACGGAGGAGCAGCCACGGCGGCCCGGGTGCGGTCACAGACAGCGGGCGCGCCCCGGATGTGAAAGTGTGGAGCATGGCTGCACTCATAGAGGAATATGCGTTGCTTTCGGATCTTCAAACCGGGCCCCTGATATCCCGTGACGGCAGCGTGGACTGGCTCTGCTTCCCGCGCTTTGACTCACCGTCCGTATTCAGCCGACTTTTAGGCACCGAAGAGCACGGCCGCTGGCTGTTGGCTCCCAGCGAATCAGGTGCCGTCGTTGTCGATCGGGACTACATTGATTCGACATTTGTGCTCCAAACCATCTGGAAGACTGCCGGCGGAAGCGTCCTGGTTACCGATTTCATGCCCGTGGGGGACAACGGTCCGTCCCTTGTCCGCCGTGTTACCGGGTTGGCCGGAAGCGTTGAAATGCGTCAAGAACTGCGGATTCGGCCTGGATATTCAACTGTCTTGCCTTGGGTGAGTCGTGTCCGCGATGAAGTTCCCACGGCGGCGCCTGTCCTGTTGGCCATGGCGGGGCCCGATGCTCTCGCGCTGAGAGGACCTCATCTTCCACATGCCCACGCGCACGGACATGAGGGAAACTTCCTCGTTGAAAAGGGCGAGACGGTGGATTTCGAACTAACGTGGTTCCCCTCGCACCGGCCTGTGCCAGCAGCCACTGACCTTGATGCGGCCCTTGAAGAAGCCACCGAGTACTGGAGACGCTGGGGAAGCCACTGCCGACAAGACGGCCCCTACGGGGGTGCGGTAAAGCGTTCGCTGTTAGTGCTGCGGGCCCTGACACATTTTGAAACGGGGGGCATTGTCGCTGCGCCGACGACTTCTCTCCCGGAGGAATTCGGTGGACCGCGGAACTGGGACTATCGATACTGTTGGTTACGCGATGCGTCTCTGACGCTGGAGTCGATGCTGACCCACGGCTATGAAACGGAGGCACTTCAGTGGCGAAATTGGCTCCTTCGAGCACTAGCTGGCGATCCCGAGCAAATGCAGATCATGTACGGACTGGGGGGAGAGCGGGACCTTCCTGAACGCGAGCTCAACCACCTCCCTGGTTATGAGGACTCGAAGCCTGTTCGCATTGGGAATGCGGCCGTTTCACAATTCCAGGCGGATGTCGTCGGCGAGGTGATGGTTGCGTTGGAAAGACTGCGTATGGCCGGAGGCAAGGAAGACCACTTCTCCTGGGCCCTTCAGCAGGCGCTCCTGGGATTCGTCGAGAAACACTTCGAGGACAGGGACTTCGGCCTTTGGGAGATGCGCGGCGAAGCACAGTATTTCACCCATTCCCGGGTGATGATGTGGGCCGCCTTCAACAGCGGGATTAGGGCGGTACGGATCCACGGATTAGCTGGCAATGTTGAAAGGTGGGAGCTTCTCCGTGAGCGATTGCGTCAAGAGATCATGCGGGAGGGATTCGACCGGAAGATTGGCTCCTTTACGCAGACTTACGGCGGAGGTCAAACGGATGCGGCGTTACTGGTCATTCCACAGGTAGGCTTCCTGCCCTACAACGACGAGCACATGCTCGGGACAGTCGCACGGCTGGAAGAAGAACTCCTGACCGACGACGGCCTTTTGCTGCGCTATCGAACCGAGAGCGGGCTTGACGGTTTGGAACCGGGGGAAAATCCTTTCCTCGCATGCTCGTTCTGGCTCGTGGAACAGTATGCGCGAACAGGTCGAACGGTCGAGGCAAAGTTGCTGATGGACAAACTCGTGGGGCTTGCCAACGAACTCGGTCTGCTCAGCGAAGAGTACGACTCAAAAGATAGGCGGATGGCCGGCAACTTTCCCCAAGCGTTCTCGCACTTGACCCTCGTCAGGGCCGCCGACGCTATGCATGGGGTCGACCGCCTCAGTCTGGCCGTCGACTCTGCCGTTCCGGGGCAAGAGGTCGACGGCCCCGCAGAGGGGGGCGTCACCGGTCGAACCGGTCAAGATTCATGACCTTGTTCCACACCGCTACGAAGTCGCCTACGAAGCTCTTTTCAGCGTCCTGGCTGGCGTAGACCTCCGACAGGGCGCGCAGCTCCGAATGGGTCGAAAAAATGAGGTCGGTGCGACTTGCGAACCATTTGAGCTCCTGAGTGCGCCGGTCGCGGCCCTCGTAGATCTCCTCCGCCGCGGCCTCGTCCGGCTTCGGCGCCCAGACGGTGTCCATGTCGAGCAGGTTGACGAAGAAGTCATTGGTCAGCGAACCCGGTGTCGAGGTGAGCACGCCCCCGGAGGATCGGCTGTGGTTAGCGCCGATCACCCGCAGGCCACCGAGCAACACTGCCATCTCGTGGGCACTCAGGGTCAGTTGACCCGCACGCTCGATGAGCAGAACTTCCGACGGTAGTTTGTTGCCCTTGCCAGGGTAGCCGCGGAAGGCATCCGATGTCGGTTCGAGCACGGCGAAACTATCGGGGTCGGTCCACTCCTGCGTCGCATCCGTGCGCCCGGGCCGGAACGGGACCTCGATGTCGTGACCGGCCCGAGCGGCAGCCAGTTCGACCGCGGCGCACCCGCCGAGCACGATCAGGTCGGCAAGGGAGATCTTCTTGCCGCCCCGCTGGCAATCGTTGAACTCCTTGCGGATCTGCTCAAGTGTGTCGAGAACTGTTGCCAGCATTTCAGGCTCGTTGACATCCCAGCTTCGCTGCGGTTCGAGACGGATGCGGGCACCATTCGCCCCACCGCGCTTATCGCTGTTTCGGTACGTGGAGGCCGAGGCCCACGCCGTGAAGGCCAGTTGCCCTACCGCAAGGCCCGAATCGAGCATCTGGCTCTTGAGTGCAGCGATGTCGTCAGCATCGACCAGCTCGTGGTCGACGTCGGGCACTGGGTCCTGCCAGATCAGTCGTTCGGTCGGGACGAGTGGCCCTAGGTAGCGCTCGATTGGGCCCATGTCTATATGGGTGAGTTTGAACCAGGCCCGTGCGAACGCATCCGCCAGCTGGTCTGGATTCTCTAGGAACCGCCGGGCGATCACTTCGTATGCCGGGTCCTCCCGTAGTGCGAGGTCCGTAGTGAGTACGGTCGGGACATGGGTCTTGGCTGGGTCATGGGCGTCCGGAACGGTGCCTGCACCGGCACCGTTGCTCGGGATCCACTGCCACTGCCCAGCAGGGCTCAGCGTCACGTCCCACTCGTAGGCGAACAATACCTCCAGAAAACTGTTGTCCCACCGGGTCGGGGTGGGTGTCCAGATACCTTCGAGCCCGCTGGTGACGGTATCGGCACCATTGCCCGTTCCGAACTGGTTGGCCCAGCCCAGGCCTTGTCGCTCGAGCGGGGCGGCCTCGGGTTCGGCTCCGAGGCAGGTCCCCGGGTCGGCCGCTCCGTGAGTTTTACCGAACGTGTGTCCGGCCGCAATCATCGCGACGGTCTCTTGGTCATCCAACCCCATGCGAGCAAACGTCTGACGAATATCGCGTGCGGAACCAATCGGGTCGGGCATTGTCGCGGGACCTTGCGGATCGACGTAGAGCAGCCCCATCTCGCTGGCCGCTAAAGGCTGGACCAGATCCCGAACTCCAATGTGCCGCTCGTCGGAAAGCCACTTGTCTTCGGGCCCCCAGTAGGTCTCGTCGGACTCCCATGCCTCCTCGCGGCCGCCGCCAAAGCCGAACGTGGTGAAGCCCATCGATTCCAGCGCACGGTTACCTGCGAAGATCATCAGATCGGCCCAAGAGATCTTGCGGCCGTACTTCTGCTTCACCGGCCACAGGAGTCGACGCGCCTTGTCCAGGTTGCGGTTATCGGGCCAGCCGTTCAAGGGCGCGAAGCGCTGCATCGCCGCTCCGGCGCCTCCCCGACCGTCACCGACGCGGTAGGTGCCAGCACTGTGCCAGGCCATCCGTAGTATCAGCGGTCCATAATGGCCGAAGTCGGCGGGCCACCAGTCCTGCGAGGTCGTCAGCATCTCGTCCACATCGCGTGCCAGGTCCTGAAGGTCCAGGGAGAGGAACTCCTTGGCGTAGTCAAAGTCCTCGCCCAGCGGAGTGGCGCGGCTCGGTCGTAAGGACCTCAGGTCGAGCCTATTGGCGCCCAGGCCACGTGCGTCCCCACCTACCGCGGGACAATTCCCCTGGTTGGACGACCGACGCGCCTTCACGGTCTGGTCATACGTACGGTCGACGTGGGCGTCAGGGCTACCCGACATGGATACTCACTCCTTTAGGCGAGCCTCGAAGGACTCTATTTGTGACTGGATGTCCGGTGAGGCGTTCAACAGGAACCATTGCTCCCGGTCAGCACTCACCGCGATCGATGACTGTGAGCGCTGGGTGCAAGGACGCGAACCGCTCCGCGCCGCGCGACACTGGGGGCACGAGCAGTTCCACTGCGGGAAGCCACCGCCAGCCGCCGAACCCAATACCCGCACCCACATGGCCGATCATGTCCTTTCGTGGTGAAGCCGGCGGGGTGCCGGGCTGAAAATTGTCCAGCACCCCGTCGGATTCGCTCTTACTTGTCCAGGAAGCCCGCGTAAGCGGTTACCTCGGCGGACACCCGGATCTCCGTGAGTACCGGAGATTCCCACTTCAACAGATTGTTGTTGACGATCATGTTCCTTATTCCTTTCGTTCTTTGATTGGGTACTTGGCTGGTAATCAGCCGGGCAGGGCGAAGGCGATCAAGGCACTACCGTGACCATTGGCGCTCATCCCGGGAACGATGCCTTCGAGCCATCCACCCCAACCGACGGGGACGACGACGTACTGCTTGCCGTCGATGCTGTAGGTCGAGCAGCTGCTGTGATGGCCGCTACCACACTGGAACTCCCACAACTTCTCACCGGTGCGGGAGTCCAGCGCCAGGAACTCACCGGTCGGGGTCCCCGCGAACACCAGGTCCCCTGCTGTGGCGAGGATGGACGCGGCCATGGGGTAATCGATACGGTAGCGCCACTTCTCCTCACCATAGGTGTCGAATGCGCTGACCGACCCGTTCATGTCGTCGATGTCCACTTGAACGGCAGCGCCCCAATACGGCATGCCCTCCTTGAACTCCCGACGCCGCCGGGTCGCGGTGGCACCCACGTCGGCCACCGGCACGTAGAACAGCTCGGTCTTCTGGCTGTACGCAGCGTGCGTCCACTCCTTGGCACCAGCCGGGCCGGGGAAGAAATGTACCGGCTCGCCCTCCTTGTCCGGGTACTTCCGCGGAGTCACCTTCCCGTCTCGGGTGATGACGCCCCAGTCGATCCGATCCACGAAGGGAGTGACATGCTGGAGCTCACCGTTGGTGCGGTCCAGCACGAAGAAGTAGCCGTTCTTGTCGAAGTGGCCCAACAGCTTCTTGCCATCGCGCTCGAACAGGGTCATCTCCATCGTGGAGTCGTAGTCCCACAGATCGTGCGGAGTGAACTGGTAGTGCCACTTGATCTCACCCGAGTCGACGTCCAGCGCGACAACGCTGTCGGTGTAGAGGTTGTCGCCCTCGCGAACCGCTCCGTCGAAATCAGGTGCCGGGTTACCGGTGCCCGCATAGTACAGGTTTAGCTCCGGGTCATAAGTGCCGGTCACCCAGTGGTTCGCACCACCGCGCTGCCAGGCCTCACCGTCGGCGGGCCAGGTCTCCGAACCCGGTTCGCCCGGCTTGGGCACCGTGTAAGTGCGCCAGCGATGATCTCCGGTCTCCAGGTCCCAGCAGTCGATGTGGCCACGGACACCGAACTCGCCGCCGGCGCTGCCGGTGATGATCGTGTCCTTGATGACCAGCGGAGCGAGCGAGGCACTCTCACCCGCGCGCACGTCGCCGATGGTCTTCTGCCACACCTTTTTGCCGTTGGTTGCGTCCAACGCCAGCAGCTGGGCGTTCGCCGTCACGAAGTAGGCTTTCCCGTGGGCCACCGCGCAACCCCGGTTGACGTTGCTGCAACAGAGCGAAACATCGAAGGGAATCGCGTGCTTGTAACGCCAGAGCTCCGTGCCCGTCGCAGCGTCGATGGCCCAGAACCAGCCGTCCCATCCGGTGACGTACATGACGCCATCGACGATCAACGGGCAGGCCTCGAATGAATAGGTCGACCCACCTGCAATGTGACCAGCCTGCCCGGCCTGGAAGATCCAGGCAGGGCTGAGCTTGCTCACGTTCTCGGTGTTGATCTGGTCCAGCAGGCTGTACCGCTGGCCGTCATAATCACCGTAGTAGGTGAGCCAGTTCTTCGACTCCGAACGCGCATTCAAAATTCGTTCGTAATCGACGTTGTCCGTCACCGGCGCGGCACCGCCCACGGCGCTCAGTGCAACATGATCGATCGCCTCGCCGGCGTCCACATATTCGAGAGTCATGGCTTACTCCTTCACAATCTCTTTTACAATCGATTTCGATGGACGAGGCTGCTTGGGACGATCCAACCGGGCCTCCGGGGGCACTTCGCCGCCCACAACGATTGCCGCAGTCAGACCGCGGCCCTCGTCATTGCCTGCCGGCGAGCTGTACCAGTAGTAGCCCGGACCATCCAGGGTGATGTTCGCCTTGCCCTTCGAGTGGTTGAGCAAACCGAGGAACTTCGGCCCGCCATTGTTGGGCAACAGGCAGGCATGCGTGTTCTTGTCATCATTAATGATGGTCAGCTCAAGATCACCGCCATGCGGCAGGACCAGGATCGCTGGATCCCAGCAGTACTCGTCTTCCTTGATCCGGATCGTGGCCTCCATCGTGCCGTCGGCCCGTTCCGTCGCCTCAGCGATCGAACCGGTGGACAACACCCGACCTATAGTCGCGTCGTTCTGTACGTCCAAGCCCAGTCTGGAAAGCAAATCCGCGCGTTCTTCAGTAATCGCTTCTTCAGTAATGGTCACCGGACATCACCTCTTCTCACTCGTGAAATCACATACGTGCCACGCGAACCTCTTCGAATACCACGCATATTCAGAATCCGCCCGCCATCCGAGCCGATGGGAGACCACGGTATTCGCGATCAAACCCCCCGACCAGACACAACCGCCGGACCGCCACAGCACGCCGCTCAACCCCCTCAACGTGCCGCTCGTCACATGACGCAGCTCACACTCCCGAGCCACCACCACACCCAAACCGGACGCATCCAAACCGCGCATCTCCAGTCAACGCGGCCCCTTGACGCGCTGACTCGGAAAGGATTGACTACGGAAGATCGACTCGTCCGCTACATCAAAAGTTGACCGCAAAAGCGTTGGCTCGACGGACGGAGACTAACCACTCAAGGAGACACACCATGGCTCTCACCCTCGCTGACGCCCGCACCGCCATTGCCACTTCGGAAGCGAAGGCGGAGGAGATCGGAGTGCCGATGAACGTCGCCGTTGTCGATGCCGGCGGCAACCTCGTTTCCCACATTCGAATGGACGACGCTTGGATGGGTGGCATCGACGTCTCCATCAACAAGGCCTTCACGTCTCGGGCCTTCGACATCCAGACCAAGGACCTGGGCGAGAGTGCCCAACCGAGCCAGCAGTTCTTCGGTATCCACGCAACAAATCAGGGGCGGATCGTGATTTTCGCGGGAGGGATACCCATCGCCCGCGATGGCCAGATCATCGGCGCCATCGGCGTCAGTGGTGGCACCGGCGAGCAGGATCAATCCGTCGCGGAGGCCGGTGCTTCAAGCCTGTAGCCACGCAAACGGCCCCACTGTCAGTTGACCGCCAGCCGCATCGCGTAGCGGAACTGCCGGATGGGCAATTCAAGCGCATGGCGTGATCCGGCACTAAGCCGAAGTCGATCCCCCGCAAACGCGGGGATCGACCCGCCCCGAGAAGCGTGAGTTCGGACCAATTGTGGACATCTGGATCGAGTGAGTTCTCGCTCGCAAGAGTGTTTTTCTCGCGGAGCGTTCTGTATTCGCGGCCGAAGGCCTTCCCGGAGGTCGCCGCATACTCTGCACCCAATGGTCGCGATGGGCATGGACCGGCTGAACACCTCGTTGGGGGCCTTCGGACGCTGCCGGAAGGCTGCGAGGATGGGCGATTCCTGCCGTTCAGCACCTCGCTACTGCCGCACATCGACCCTTTCCCGGACACACTGGACTGCACGGTTCTCGTGCTGGGGTGCGAATTTCTGCCGTCGATTCAGGGGTGGGGATGGCGGCTCAAAAGGGTCGCGCACATGATGGATGTGATGGCGACGACCAGTCCTAGTGCCCCGAGGCCCACTGCCAGACTCGCACTTGCGGCGATTGCCCCAACGAGCAGTGGCCCACCTGCGTCACCGACTTCCCTGCCTATTTCCGCCGCGCCCATGGTGCGGCCCATCCGTTCATCCGGGGTCGTGCTGGCCAGGTGGGCAAATCCCAGCGGCGTCGTGATCCCGATTCCGCATCCGACGACAACAGCGGCGACGTAGAGCATCACCGGCATCGGAAGAAAGGCGAGCAACGCAATTCCAGCCCCGATCATGGCCAGACCCAGACACATGCCCGCGGGCGCGGTAATGCGGCCCTGGTCCCTCAGTCGGCCAGAGAGGGGCTGCGTTAGTGCCGAGGTCAACGCGAGGAGGGACACGGCGGCCATGCTGGCGAAAACTCCCATGTGCAGGTTGCTTCCCAGCAGCGGCAGGAAACCGACTGCTGCGCCCAGCGCTGCCATGGCGCCGGCCAGTGCCAGGGTGGGCACCAAGAAGGAACGCCGGGTGCTTTGGCGCAGCGTTTCGGCCACCGTGTAGCGCTGACGCGGCAGAACCGGTAGCCGGGGCATGGCGATCCAGACCCAGGCTGCGGCCGCTGCAGAAACGATGGCCATCACCAGGAACAGGGCCTGGAACCCGCTGGTCCAGATGAGTGCGGCACCCAGCAGCGGGCCCAGCACATAGCCCAGCCCTTTCCATGAACCGTACTTACCAAAGTAGCTGCCGACCGCTGCTGGGCCCGCCAAACGTGCGACCGCCGCCGAGGAAGCCGGTGAGAAGGCCGAAGCGGCAGCACCCTGCCCCAGCCTCGCCAGGCCCAGCATGAGGGGGGTGGCCGACGTCGTGCCTAATAGCGAGGCGAGGGCAAAGCCCAGCAGACCGGCCACGATGACCGGCTTCGCGCCGATCCTGTCGCTCAGGGCACCGAAGACCGGCTTGAGGACGATCTCTGCGACATCGTAGAGGGCAAGGAGGACCCCAAAGGTGAGCAGCCCCAGCCCGATGCCGCCGCTTTCCGCACCGAGCCCTGCGGCTATGCTGTGGGCGCCGAAAGCCGTGGTGAATCCCGCTGCGTAGAGTGGAGCCAGCGCCAAGGCGGAAGGGCGCGACGCCGCCGCCGAAGCCACTTCAGCGGCCTTCTTGCCCGGCTGCGGGCCATTCATTTGCCGGGCCCATCCTGGCTTTGCGGCGCGCCCAACGAGGCCGCGCCAGGCAGGCCGGAACTGCCAGCAGCAGACTCGCCATGGACGGCCTGGTAGACCTGTTCGGCATAGTCGGCCAAGACGGCCACGCAAACGTGCAACCGTGCGTCGGACGCCTTCGCCTCCGGCAGTTCCAGGACGTCACGCCTCTTCAGGTCCCGGTACCACCGTCGTAGCCGATCCATGCTTTGTTCCTTCTCCTCCAGTTCAGCAAAAGTGAACTTCCGCCGCTGGATCTCCTTGGCAATTCCTGCCTCGAACTTGCCGCAATCGGCCGTGAACTCGGACCATTCATCCACACGCACGGAGGTGAACGCGTCCCGGATCATCGCCGCCGAAGCCTGGTCCCTCGGAACAGCATCGATGATCGCTAAGGTCCCGCCGCCCTTTCGGCACAGTTCACCGGCCCGGTCCAAATCGGCCTGGAACGACGCCCCGGCGGGCAACGCCCACGCGCCGGAGGAGACTGGCACAGCTCCAGCCTTGCGTAGCTGGCGCCACACGGCGACCCGGTGCCGGGACGGTTCGGATGGGATCTGCGGCAGGATCAGAGTCCATTCAATATTGGGTGTCACAAGTTGAATTGTAACAGTCGTTACGTCGCGCAAGAACGGTCGTTCAAGCTAACACCGGCAAGGCAGTGGGAGGCAGAACATTCCGGGACAGCCTGGACCTGGAGCTTCAGGACGGCGTGCTGCACCTCCAGGATGAATGAGTCTGCCGGTGATCACCTGCACGGATGGGCCCCGTTTCCTGGGACAGGTTCGCTGGTACGGAGGCGACCCGCTCGACGAGAGCCGGCTCAGACTGCTCAACAATCCAGCCGTCACACATTCCAGTCCGGGAGGTGTCGCGGACTGGACGACCCAGTTGTTGGCCAATCACAGCTCCATCGCCAAGTGACTGGTCGAAGGCAAGGCGCACAACCGACTACTCCACCGCGCGGTCGACCGTGAATTTTGATGGCAATTCCGCGCAGCGAGCGCTCCGCATGGTCCAGCTGCGCCAAAAGGCGCCGGGTCCTCCACGGACCGCAGGAGTTCGCCGCCAATGCCCGGCTGCTACCCACTGCCCCAAAGCCAAATTCGCATTCTTCGCCGCTCTGACCGCACTGGATCAAGGCAGACGAGTCATTGCAACCCTGCATGAATCGGGATACAACGGAAAGCATGACTACTTCCACTACCTCCATGGACCGTGCCGTCGCATCGCTGTCCCCGGAACTGCTCACGGCACTGCACGAGTCATTCGCTGCCGACCCCGTCCTGAAGCAGAAGCAAAATGCCATCGTCCGCGTCAGTGTCGATGAGCTCGCCATTAACCACCAACTGGCCACTTCCCTTTCTACCACCGTCTCAAACCGGATCGACGACTGGAAGGTCACCGCGCAAAAGAAGTCCGGCCGCTGCTGGCTCTTCGCTGCCCTTAATCTGCTGCGGGCCGGTGCCAAACAGACTCTGGGCGTCAAGGAGTTCGAGTTCTCCCAGAACTACGCTATGTATTTCGACAAGTTGGAACGAGCCAACTACTTCCTGGAATCCATCTTGGAGACCGCTGGGAGTGGCGAGGACGACCGCTTGGTGCGGTATTTGCTGCAGAACATCGTGATCGACGGCGGGCAGTGGAACATGGCAGTGAACATCTTCCGGAAATACGGAGCTGTGCCAAAGTCCACCATGCCGGAAACCGAGTCTTCCTCCAACACGAGCCGAATGAACTCCGTCCTGCGTTCGCTTCTTCGGCGCGGAGCGCAGGAATTGCGCCAGTTTCGCCACGACGGCGATACTGCCGGACTGGAAGAGGCGAAGGCCCGGATTATCGCCGATGTCCACCGGATTCTCACCTTGCATTTGGGAACCCCGCCGACTGTCGTCGATTGGGACTACACCGATGATGAGAAGTCCTTCCACCGCGAAGGCATCCTGACGCCGCAACAATTCCTGGCCAAGTACACCACCATTAACCTCGATGACTACGTCTGCCTGGTCGACGACCCCAGAACGGAGCATTCAAAAGGCACCACCCTGACCGTGGACTACTTGGGCAACGTGGTCGGTGCGGAACCGGTGCTCTACCTCAACGTTGACATCCAGCTGGCCAAGCAACTGGCCAAGGATGCCATCTTGGAGGGGGAACCAGTCTGGTTCGGGTGCGACACAGGTCCTCAGATGGTCCGCCAGGACGGCATATGGGATGCCCGCCTATACGACTACGCCGGGCTCTATGGTGCCGAACTGGCCATGGACAAAGAGTCCCGTGTCCGCTTTGGCGAGTCGGCCATGACCCACGCCATGCTTCTGACCGGCGTCGATGTGCACGACGGCGAAACGCGCCGCTGGCGGGTGGAGAACAGTTGGGGTGATGAAATCGGCGACGAGGGCTTCTTCACCATGGCCGACAACTGGTTCGACGAGTACGTCTTCGAGGTCGTGGTCAACAAGTCGCGACTGTCACCCGAACTGCGGCAGGCGTTGGACTCCGAGCCCACCGTGCTGCCGGCGTGGGACCCCATGGGAGCCTTGGCGTAGAGGGACGCCGGTACTGGCTTGACTGGGGCGAGAGCATCCCGCGCTTCTTGGATCAGCTCAAGCCACTCTCGAAACTGCCAAGGATCCGACAAGGGCCCCTAACGTGCCTCGTGGAAACATTCCGGCCTTGCCGTACTCAGCCAGCACCATGTTGACACCTGCTCAGGAGTGGGTGTCCTCCCAGGGCGCTGTGCCGACGTTAGAAGTTACAGAAGTCTAGCCATGGCGTGAGTGCTTCGGAGCCGGGTTGCCCGTGAAGGGCCCGCGGTATGCCCATCCCCCGGAGAGGGTGCGGCTGAAAAGTTCGGCATTGCCGTTCTGCGAGGGATGACGCTGCTTGGCGGGTACGTGCTTGGCTTCGAGTTCGGCCAGGACTTCCCGGAGCGCGTTGGAGTGGGTGTAGGCCCACGCGTTGTCCGTGCTAAGCCGATGCGGCTTGGCACGGACAATGGTGCCCGCCATCACCCGTGGCTGTTTAATGCGGCGCCGGCCAAGTACCCGCAGCCGGCACGAGTCCACCCGTCCGTACCTGCCCCAGACCATCGGCAAGGTCGAGCCCTGCCAGCGAACCCTGGCCCGCGAATGGGCCCACCGGCAAGCATGGTCCAGCAATGCCGGACGAACAGCGGCCCTGCAAGCCCTCCTGGACCATTACAACCACCCTTCGATCGGACACCCACTCAAGGGCAGTCCCCAGTCAGCTTCGTCCCCGCCAGAGTGACCAACACGGCGACTTGAGCATGCATTCCATGGCGTCGAGTGACTGCGCTTTTGGATAGAAACCTGGGGCCGTTGAGCAGCATCAACGAAAACTCGCCATCGGTCGCCTTACGCGCAGCCCTCGGCAAGATCGGTCCACGGACCGCTTTTGGCTTGACTCCACCGAACGGGTGAGCGATTTCCTCATCAAACGTGCACTGGCGTAGTGCCCGAGGGACAACTGCGGTCCTGGCCGCGAATGCAGCCGCCGTTGTCGTTCCGCAGCGCAGTTTCCCTTCAAACCTGGCGATGTCCACGCCCCCTTGGCTCGAAGTTTGACCGCACAGGCGGAGCCCGGCTCGCGTTAGCGCTGTCAGCTATCCCGTAACCGCGCACCTGAAGCCAACCCCAACAGAAGGTGCCG
>JAFEMX010000038.1 GCA_016892645.1 Micrococcaceae bacterium RIT 802 | reverse complement strand
GCGAGTCTCTCCGCCGGCGCCCGTAGACGCCGTCCGCCGCGGCCGGCGGGGTTGCGGAACCCTGCGTGTTGACGGCCTTGGCGCGGGGGGATACTCCCTCACGTTGCGTCCCATCCTACCGAACGGGGCGGCGGCGGCGCGAGCAGACTACGCTGGCACGGTGGACGATCCAGCACCCCGGCCCGAGGCCGCAGCACCCCAGGCCCCCCTTCCCGA
>JAFEMX010000037.1 GCA_016892645.1 Micrococcaceae bacterium RIT 802 | reverse complement strand
TTTTGAAGTTGAGGCCCTCAGCCCCTGGTTGAGGGCCTCAATTCGTTAACAGACGGCTCTGCGAGTGTCACTTCAATCATTGCTCCGGCAAGTGCGAATGTGGTGACTCGTCTAAGATTGAATGAGCTTAAGAAGCCCCCGGATAATTCCGTGGGCATCCCGAGAAGTAACCCAGATGCGGCCCGGCCGGATCTCAGAGAGGAACGGCCACCGTGGCTGACGAACGAAACAACTTCCGAGGGCCGCGCGACGACAGGTCCGAGCGACCCGCACCGAATGACCGCAACCGAAGCGAAGGTGGTTCTCGCGGAGGTAACGACCGTCGCGAGGGAGGCTTCCGGGGTAAGCCGGAGCGTTCCGAGGGTGGCTACCGTGGGAACAGCGACCGCAATGATGGCGGGTACCGCGGCGGTAACGACCGTCGCGAGGGAGGCTTCCGGGGTAAGCCGGAGCGTTCCGAAGGTGGTTTCCGTGGCGGCAACGACCGCAATGAAGGCGGATACCGTGGCGGCAATGACCGTCGCGAGGGGGGCTTCCGGGGTAAGCCGGAGCGTTCCGAGGGTGGCTACCGTGGGAACAGCGACCGCAATGAAGGCGGATACCGTGGCGGAAACGATCGCCGCGAGGGAGGCTTCCGGGGTAAGCCGGAGCGTTCCGAAGGTGGTTTCCGTGGCGGCAACGACCGCCGCGAGGGAGGCTTCCGGGGTAAGCCGGAGCGTTCCGAGGGTGGCTACCGTGGGAACAGCGACCGCAATGAAGGCGGATA
>JAFEMX010000036.1 GCA_016892645.1 Micrococcaceae bacterium RIT 802 | reverse complement strand
GCATCGGTGCCCTCGAACTGATTTCCAGTGTGCTGGCCCTGTTGCCGGTTGCCGATGTCCGCGAGTTGGGCGAGGCGGCCCTGGTGGACGTGATCAGTTCCGCGGAGTCGGTGAAGAACGCGTTGGCCGGGATCCAGGCCCGTGCCGAAGTCGCCCTGGACGGGAGGGTCCGTGCCCGGCAGGAAGCCGCGGGGGTGGATCGGGCGAAACTCGGTGCCGATGTCCATGCCCAGGTCGCGTTGGCCCGCTCGGAGTCCCCGAACACCGGGCACCGCTTGCTGGGGCTGGCCAAGGCAGTGGTCAACGAGATGCCCCATACCCATCGCGCGTTGGCCACCGGCAGGCTCTCCGAATGGCGGGCCACGATGCTGGTGAAGGAGACCGCGTGCCTGACGCGGGAGGAACGCGGCATGGTCGATGAACAGCTGCTGGCTGATCCGTCCGTGTTGGACGGGGTGGGGACGAAGACGTTGATCGCCCGGGCGCGCAGGCTCGCGTACGCGGCGTCGCCTACTGCCGTGGCGGATCGGGCGCGGCAGGCGGTGAAGGACCGTCGGGTCTCGTTGCGTCCGGCACCGGACACGATGAGCATCCTGACCGGGTTGCTGCCGGTGGTCGAGGGGGTGTCGGTGCTCAAGGCGCTCACGCTGGAGGCTGACCGGCTGGTGGGTGTCGGGGACGGGCGCTCGAGGGGCCAGATCATGGCCGACACCCTCGTGGAGCGGGTCACCGGGCAGGCGGTCGCGGGGCAGGTGCGTTTGGAGGTCCAGGTCGTGATGACGGACCGGACGTTGTTCCAAGGCGATGCGGAGCCGGCCCAGATTCCCGGGTACGGGATCGTCCCGGCCCAGGTGGGCCGGGACCTGGTCCGCCGGGCCGGCGGGCTGGACACTGCCGCACGGGGATCGGGGGCGCCCGGCACGCAGGATACCGGGACCGGTACCGGTGGTGGCGATGACGACGCGGTGGTGCTGCCCGGGAACGGGTTGGTATGGATCAGGCGGTTGTACACGGCTCCGGGGACGGGGGACCTGGTGGGCATGGATTCACGGGCGAGGTTCTTCCCGCGGGGTTGGCTCGGTTCATCGCGACCCGGGACCAGACGTGCGGGACCGCGTGGTGTGACGCCCCAGTCCGTCACAACGACCACATCTACAGTTGGGCGGCCGGGGGACGGACGACTGCGGCGAACGCGAAGGGCCGGTGCGCCGACTGCAACTACGTCAAGGAGTCCCCGGGATGGGGTGCGGCCACAGTGCCCGGGGACCGACACACGACGATCACCACGAC
>JAFEMX010000035.1 GCA_016892645.1 Micrococcaceae bacterium RIT 802 | reverse complement strand
TGGCAATGGACAAGAGTGTTGCCTCGGCTGCGGAGGCCGTGGCTGATATCGGGGATGGTTCCTCGATTGCCGTGGGTGGTTTCGGGTTGTCGGGTAATCCGATGGTGTTGATCCAGGCCTTGTTGGAGCAGGGGGCGACGGAGTTGTCGGTGGTCTCGAACAACTGCGGTGTCGACGGTTGGGGCCTGGGCGTGTTGCTGGCCGCCGGGCGGATCCGGAAGATGACCTCTTCCTATGTGGGGGAGAACAAGGAATTCGCCCGCAGGTACCTGCATGGGGAGCTGGAGTTGGAACTGACCCCGCAGGGGACCCTGGCCGAGAAGCTCCGTGCCGGAGGGGCGGGGATCGCCGCGTTTTACACCCGTACCGGGGTCGGCACGCAGGTCGCCGAGGGCGGGTTGCCGCAGAAGTACGATGCCGGGGGCAACGTCATCCAGGGCTCGCAGGCCAAGGAAGTGCGCACCTTTGCCCCCGGTGGTGAGCCCGATGAGTTCGTGCTGGAGGAATCGATCGTCACCGACTTCGCGCTGGTCCACGCTGCCAAGGGGGACAGGCACGGGAACCTGGTGTTCAACAAGGCGACCCGGCAGTTCGCCCCTCCGGCGGCGATGGCCGGGAGGGTCTGCATCGCGCAGGTCGAGGAGCTGGTGGAGCCCGGGCAGATCGATCCGGACGAGGTCCATTTGCCGGGCATCTACGTGCACCGGATCCTTCAGGTCGGCACGGATATCGAAAAGCCGATCGAGAAGCGCACGGTCCGGGCCGCCGGTGCCGGTTCGATGACGAAGGAGGGCTGATACGCGATGGCGATGACACGTGAACAGATGGCGGCGCGCGCCGCGCAGGAACTGGTCGACGGGGCGTATGTGAACCTGGGGATCGGGATGCCGACCCTGGTGCCGAACTACATTCCCGAGGGCCGGACGCTGGTGTTGCAGTCCGAGAACGGGATCCTGGGCGTCGGGCCCTACCCGGTGGAGGAGGACCTGGACCCGGACCTGATCAATGCGGGCAAGGAGACCGTGACGGTGAACCCGGGCGCGAGCTTCTTCGACTCGGCGACGAGTTTCGGGATGATCCGCGGCGGGAAGATCGACGCGGCGATCCTGGGGGCGATGCAGGTCTCCGCCACCGGGGACCTGGCGAACTGGATGATTCCGGGGAAGATGGTCAAGGGCCCCGGCGGTGCGATGGATCTGGTCCATGGTGCCCGTGAGGTCATCATCTTGATGGAGCACACGGCCAAGGACGGGAGCGCGAAGATCGTCAACGAGTGCTCGTTGCCGTTGACGGGCAAGGCCGTGGTGAACCGGATCATCACCGATCTGGC
>JAFEMX010000034.1 GCA_016892645.1 Micrococcaceae bacterium RIT 802 | reverse complement strand
ATTCCTGCCCATCCTAAAGTGTGGCCAGAACTGTCAGAAAACAGTGTTACCACTATCCGTTTGTTTCAGGATCATGGATATCAACCACAAAGATTCCGTCCGGGCGTTACACGCCGATGGCCGATTCGAAAGGGAAAAACCGTGAATCCGACAGCAAATTCGGTGCCTGCCGTGCAGACCACCGCGGACGACATTGCCCGCAATGTCTCACTCGTCACCGACGAGATCGCGGCCACCGCGGCCAAGATCAACGAACAGCAGGTTGCCGCCCTGGCAGCCCACTTCGGCCGCTCCGCCCGCGTCTTCGTCGCAGGAGCCGGCCGCAGTGGCCTGGTCCTGCGCATGGCCGCCATGCGGTTGATGCACCTGGGCATGGCCGTCCACGTCGCCGGCGACACCACCACTCCGGCCATCGGTCCCGATGACCTGCTCCTGGTGGCTTCCGGCTCGGGAACGACTTCCGGAGTGGTCAAGTCGGCCGAAACCGCGGCGAAGGCCGGAGCGCGCATCGCCGCGTTCACCACCAACCCGGATTCCCCGCTCGCTGGACTCGCGGACGCAGTGGTGGTCATCCCCGCCGCGCAGAAGACCGACCACGGCTCCACCGTTTCCCACCAGTACGCCGGATCCCTTTTCGAGCAGGTACTTTTCCTGGCCACCGAGGCCGTCTTCCAGTCGCTGTGGGAAACCACCGATGAACCAGCCGAAAAGCTCTGGCTCAGGCACGCCAACCTCGAATAGCCGGACCCCGATTTCACCTACCCACCGTAGTTCCCTACAGAAAGAAGCAACGTCATGAAACTCCAAGTAGCCATGGACCTCCTGACTGTCGAGGACGCCCTCGAACTAGCCGGCAAGGTCGCCGAGTACGTCGACATCATCGAACTCGGCACCCCCCTGGTCAAGTCCGCTGGCCTCCCCGCCATCACCGCCGTCAAAGAGGCACACCCTGACAAGATCGTCTTCGCCGACCTGAAGACGATGGACGCCGGGGAACTCGAGGCCGACATCGCCTTCAAGGCCGGTGCCGACCTGGTCTCCGTGCTCGGCGTTGCCGACGACTCCACCATCGCCGGTGCCGTCAAGGCCGCCAAGGCCCACAACAAGGGCATCGTCGTCGACCTCATCGGTGTCGCGGACAAGGTCACCCGCGCCAAGGAAGCCCGCGCGCTGGGTGCGAAGTTCGTGGAGATGCACGCCGGCCTGGACGAGCAGGCACAGCCGGGTTACGACCTGAACGGGCTGCTCCGCTCCGGCGAAGAAGCCCGCGTTCCGTTCTCCGTGGCCGGCGGCGTTGGCCCGAAGACCATCGAGGCCGTCCAGCGTTCAGGCGCCGACGTCGCCGTCGCCGGTGGCTCCATCTACGGTGCCGACGATCCGGCCCTGGCTGCCAAGCAGCTTCGCGCCGCCATCGTCTGAGCCGTCCGAATGACCGGTGGCGTCCCGCACCCATTGACGGGCGGGGCGCCATCTTCGGCACCCACCCCCCTGCACTTTCAGCGGAACCACAGCCGCGGCAACGCCCTACCCGGCCCACCGCGGACCCGCGTCGCCGCGGGCGGACCCTCTCAGCGCGAGGAATGGAACATGAACCAACAAGCACTGACTCCGCCCACGAAAAGCCGCCGAAAGACCGGCCACCAACCCGTCCAGGCGTGGGACTCCCTTCAGCACGGGGATCGCGTTTCCGTCTGGTCCCTCGATTCGTTCCTCTATACGGCCTGCGTCGATGACCGCACAGACGACGGCCGACTGGTATGGGTCATCGAGAACGGCCCGGGCGGCCGCCGCCTGATTTTCCGCGATGATCCAGTCATCCTGTTTTCAAACTA
>JAFEMX010000033.1 GCA_016892645.1 Micrococcaceae bacterium RIT 802 | reverse complement strand
GATCGACAGCTCCTTGCCCGATGGGGGAGGGGAGCGTCTAGGACCTTATTCCCTGGAAGGGAGCTGTTCATCATGCACACTCAGACCACCGAGCCCCTGGAAATCCTCGTTACCGAGCCTGACCGACGTGACGAGATGCTCAACGAGGCTGAAGCGGCGCTCCGGCGAGTAGCAATGTCCCAGCGGGCCGGAGGCATTCTGGTCACCCGCCATAATCCCGGCCGGTACACGCTTGAGCTCAGCGATGAGGTTCCCTTCGGACAGACCCGCGAGATATCACTTTCGTAGTGGCGATTCGGGTGATTTCGAGGTCATCGCGCTGCGCGGATCACCACGAACCCGCCGATGACGAAGGACCCCTCATCATCTCTGCCCGGCTGAAGCCAGCCGTCCCGAACGGAAAGCGAAGTATTGGCCAAGGAGGAATGAATCGATGTTGATAGATGGCTACGATGCACTGCTTTGCGATTTGGACGGGGTGGTCTACACCGGCGCCGATGCCATAGATGGCGCTGCTGAGGCTCTCGACAGGTTGCCGGCGAATGGAGTCAGCTTGGGGTACGTCACCAACAACGCGTCCCGGTCCGCCGAGCAAGTTGCGGCCCATCTACGGGAGCTGGGTGCGCCGGCCCGGGCAGACCAGGTGTTTGGTTCCGCCTGGGCCGGGGCCGCACTGCTCTCGCGGCATGTGGCGCCGGGATCCAAAGTCCTGGTGACCGGAAGCCGCACATTGGTCCATGAGGTCGAAGCTCTGGGCTTGGTGCCCGTAGAAACCGCTGACCAGCGGCCAGCCGCTGTCATTCAGGGGTTCGATCCTGCGCTGACCTGGCGGGATTTGGCTGAAGCTTCGTTTGCGATAGAGGCAGGGGCCTTGTGGGTCGCCACCAATACCGACCTGACGCTTCCCCTCCCCGAGGGTTTGGCACCGGGAAACGGGGCGCTTGTGGTGGCTATCCAAACAGCCACCGGGGCGACTCCTCTGGTGGCAGGCAAGCCCGAATCGACCCTCTTCACGGCGGCAGCCCAGAGCCTGCGCGTCGAGACTCCGCTGGTTATCGGCGACCGGCTGGACACGGACATTCTTGGCGGCAATAACGCCGGTATGGACACCGCCGTTGTGCTGACCGGCGTCGATACGGTTGAGTCGATCCTAGCTGCCCGGACAGCTGAGCGGCCGCGTTATCTTCTGGCCAACCTCGGTGATCTGTACAAATCGTATCCGCAGATACCTGCTGCCCGCGGAATCTACACATGCGGCAGCGCGAGCGCCACGGCCGCGAATGGCGTTGTCCATTATTGCGGTGACCGAGACGACCTCGACACCTGGCGGGCGCTCTGCGCTGCGTGGTGGAACGCCCGCCCCGAAATGGAGGCCGCACAAATGCCCGAGCTGACTGCTCACGCGTCGATAGATGCCGAAAGCAGGTTGGGCAATTAGCCCGATGCTGTGGAGAAGCCGACATGGCTCAAGACGATGGGGGACTGGTATGAATGCTGTGGGGGGTTTGTGCGAACCTGCACATCGAAGACCAGCGTCATGTCCTTGAGGGCGGTCCTGCGCAATTGCTGGGTGGTTTGTCCGATGCGGGGGCGGTCGCTTCTCCGAGTGGCCACTTTCATTCTGGGCGACATCCACCAGATCGAACCAAAAGGGGTAGGCGTCAATGAGTTTGATGATGGCTTTTACTATACTTTAGGGTTGGTTGGAAGCTTTGGCTCCGGTATGGTATCGGCATGAGCGCAGCAACCGATGAGCCACTGAAGGAATCCGCCACGCCCATTTCCGGCGTGCCGTGGCCGCTTCTACAGAAGGTGGCAGCACTGGCCGATGCCCCGCTGACGCAAATAGCGGAGCGACTTCGCGATGCCGCACTCCACTACATGGGGAGCAGCGCGTTGGTCATCTTCACTGAAGACTGCACGGGGCGGCCGCAAAAGAAGGCGGGCGCGGAAGAAATCATTTCTCGAGTGTCCATTGCCGAGCTGGACTCGCTTCGCACTGCGCTTTCGGAAGAGACTCCATGGTTCGGCGAAGCCGAGATCGCCGGCCAGTCCCGCCCAGTGCTCGCTATGAAACACGCCTCCAGCCACGCCCTCCTGGTCCTCACGAACCCTCAGCCGTCTGATCCGGAGCACACTGACGGTCTGGACGTCGTGAAGTATCTATGGCGCATTGCCGCCCGCCGGATCCAGGAGAAAGTGGCCGATGCACCGCCTTCGTACCTGCTGGAATCGCGGGCCGCCTCGGCTGAACGTGTCCGTGTGACGGCGGAGCTGACCGATCTGCATTCCACGACTCTTGAGACACTCCTGGCAGCCCTGCGATCTTCCTCCTTGGACGATGCCTCGGCACGCACAATCGTCACTGACCTCACCGCCAAAGCATTGGTTGGGCTCCGCACCCTTAGCGACCGCACAACGGATCTGGTGGAAGAACCCGTCGCCACGGCCTTCGAACGCCTGCGGGAGGACCTGCGACCTCTGATGAGCTTCAGCGGCGTTGAAGTCGAGTTCATCAAACCGCCCTTGAATGGAAGGGCCCTCCCTGGCGAAGTCGCCCACGCGGCGCGGGCCATCGTCCGCGGATTTGTGCTGGTCATGATGGAACAAGCCGATGTCAGCAGAGTTCGTACGCAATGGGACTGTGATGGCGAGAACTTGCTGATCAACGTCCGCGACAATGGCCGCGGCGAACTCTCGTCCGACGCGCCGAGCATCGCCCGTTTGGACCGACGGGTCCAGGCACTCACCGGCACCATGCAGATCGATGTCATGACCGGCTGGGGCGTAGACGTTATCGTTACCCTTCCCTTGGACCCGCCGGCACGCCCAGCTGGGGACGTCGCAGGATGGAACCTTGCCGACCGGGAACTCGAAGTTCTCCAGCACCTCGCCGCCGGAAAACGCAACCGGACCATCGCCTCGGCGCTGGGCATCAGCGAGAATACAGTCAAGTTCCATGTGCGTAACCTGTTCAAGAAGCTCGACGTCGGCTCACGCACGGAGGCCATCGCCGTGGCACATAGCCAAGGTCTCCGCTGACGGTCTCGGGAGCTGGCAGAACGGGGCACAACCTTCGCCGCACTGAGATGCAATGGCGACGTGAGCAGAGACGAAGTAGGCCGTCCAGGCGTGCTGATGGATCCTGCTAGGACCACGACGTCCGACCAGCAGCGTGGGTACCGAGATGAAAGTGATCACGAGGCATGGGGTATCGCAGCAACCGCTCTCAGGACCGGGGCTGCTGGCCTAATCGCGAAGCGAAGCCAGAAGTAAGCCAGAAGTAAGGGTCTTCACAGCCGCAGATTCCCGCGCCGGTGTGACGAGTGGCCGGCCTGATGGGGCAGTCCAATTCCGGAGGCCCGGGCAGCGTTGACCGGCGCTGGTTGACTCGGGGGCGGCGCCTCAACGGGGCAGCGCACGTCTGGCCATGATCCGAGGCGTTGCGACGAGGCCGCCAGAGCCAACGCGGTCGGGCGGGACGAGAGCTAGCCTGAGCACCGGCGAGATCTGCGGGTGCTCAGGCTAGTCCGGCCAACCGGTCTAAGATTCATCAAATTCAACAGCGCACACCCAAGCGGTTGTCCTTCGAATCAAGGACCGCTTGGGTGCCGCGTGTGGGCTGCCGGTGGGCTAGGCGGGTGGGGCGAAGAACTCCAATGCGTTCCCGTCCGGGTCCTTGAACGAGAGGCCGGATCCGTATCCCGCATCCACGATGCCTTCGTGCGCGATGTCCAGCTCCTCGAGCCGAGACTGCCATGTGGCCAGTTCATCGCGGCTGGCGCAGGTAAAGGCGACGTGGTCGAGTCCGGCGCGCCGCGCGTCAAATCGGTCCGTCGCATCAGTTGCGGGGTGAGAGTGAAGGCCCAAGAGCTGGCCGCCGTCCAGAGGGTATACCTTGTGCCAGAAGCCACCGGCGTCCTCGTCGAGGGCCGGCGAGACCCCCATCAGCCGTTCGTACCACTGGGCGCTTGCGTCCAGGTCCGTGACGGTCAGGGCAACATGGGCGATAGAGGGAAATGCCATTGCGGGCCTCCTTGTTATCTTGCGGGAACTACATTT
>JAFEMX010000032.1 GCA_016892645.1 Micrococcaceae bacterium RIT 802 | reverse complement strand
CCGTGTTGGGTGGGAAAACCAGTTACCGTGCGCTCCCCCAACCCCGATAGGGGTGTGGGGTGCGTTGGTGTTCTTCTATTCTATTATGGCCAGGCACCCCGACACCAACCATCACACCCCCCAATGGGGGTGTTTCCCACCACACAACCCCAGGCCGCAAATGGGGCCGGGGGTGGTGGTGGTGTGGTTGGTTGGGGGTTGTTGTCCCGCAACCGCATAGTGGACGCAGCATGCTTGCCCACACACGCAAAGGGTGTGTGGTGGTTTTGTGGTGTAAGTCATCGGCCTATTAGTACAGGTCAGCTCCACGGGTCTTTAGTCCCCGCTTCCACATCCTGCCTATCAACCCAGTGGTCTGGCTGGGGGCCTCTCACACCCGAAGGTGTATGGAAATCTCATCTTGAAGTGGGCTTCCCGCTTAGATGCTTTCAGCGGTTATCCCTTCCGAACGTAGCAAATCAGCGGTGCACTTGGCAGTACAACTGACACACCAGAGGTTCGTCCGTCCCGGTCCTCTCGTACTAAGGACAGCTCTTCTCAAATTTCCTGCGCGCGCAGCGGATAGGGACCGAACTGTCTCACGACGTTCTAAACCCAGCTCGCGTACCGCTTTAATGGGCGAACAGCCCAACCCTTGGGACCTACTCCAGCCCCAGGATGCGACGAGCCGACATCGAGGTGCCAAACCATGCCGTCGATATGGACTCTTGGGCAAGATCAGCCTGTTATCCCCGAGGTACCTTTTATCCGTTGAGCGACGGCCGTTCCACAACGTGCCGCCGGATCACTAGTCCCGACTTTCGTCCCTGCTCGAGCTGTCACTCTCACAGTCAAGCTCCCTTGTGCACTTACACTCGCCACCTGATTGCCAACCAGGCTGAGGGAACCTTTGGGCGCCTCCGTTACTCTTTAGGAGGCAACCGCCCCAGTTAAACTACCCATCAGGCACTGTCCCTGACCCAGATCATGGGCCGAAGTTAGGAATCCGGTACGGCCAGAGTGGTATTTCAACGATGACTCCACGGACACTGGCGTGCCCGCTTCAACGTCTCCCACCTATCCTACACAAGCCGCACCGAACACCAATACCAAACTATAGTAAAGGTCTCGGGGTCTTTCCGTCCTGCTGCGCGTAACGAGCATCTTTACTCGTAGTGCAATTTCGCCGAGTTCATGGTTGAGACAGCGGGGAAGTCGTTACTCCATTCGTGCAGGTCGGAACTTACCCGACAAGGAATTTCGCTACCTTAGGATGGTTATAGTTACCACCGCCGTTTACTGGGGCTTGAATTCCCAGCTTCGCCCCCAAAAGGGGCTAACCGGTCCTCTTAACCTTCCAGCACCGGGCAGGAGTCAGTCCGTATACATCGTCTTGCGACTTCGCACGGACCTGTGTTTTTAGTAAACAGTCGCTTCCCCCTGGTCTCTGCGGCCCCGATCCCCTCCCACCAGCAAGTGGTGTTCAAGGTTGGGGCCCCCCTTCTCCCGAAGTTACGGGGGCATTTTGCCGAGTTCCTTAACCATGATTCTCTCGATCGCCTTGGTATTCTCTACCTGATCACCTGTGTCGGTTTGGGGTACGGGCGGCTTGGACCTCACGTCGATGCTTTTCTTGGCAGCATAGGATCACCGGATCACCCACCGAAGTGGGCGCCTATCGGGTCTCAACCATTGTGAACGGCGGATTTGCCTACCGTTCGGCCTACGCCCTTGGACCAGGACGATTCCATTGCCTGGCCCGGCTACCTTCCTGCGTCACACCTGTTAATACGTTGACCTCGCTGGCTCGGGTCCCGCGCCGCGCACCCGGTACCCTCCCCGAAGGGAGGATGGTGGGTGTTTGGGGCGGTTAGCATCGCCAGTCCGGTAGGGACGGTCCTTCACCGGTACGGGAATATCAACCCGTTGTCCATCGACTACGCCTGTCGGCCTCGCCTTAGGTCCCGACTCACCCAGGGCAGATTAGCTTGACCCTGGAACCCTTGATCATTCGGCGGACGGGTTTCCCACCCGTCTTTCGCTACTCATGCCTGCATTCTCACTCGTGCCGTCTCCACCACTGGTTCACACCGTGGCTTCACTGCCGGCACGACGCTCCCCTACCCACCCAGGCGGCTGGACCACGAAGGCCTACCTCAATACCTGGATGACGCAACTTCGGCGGTGTGCTTGAGCCCCGCTACATTGTCGGCGCGGAATCACTTGACCAGTGAGCTATTACGCACTCTTTCAAGGATGGCTGCTTCTAAGCCAACCTCCTGGTTGTCTTCGCAACTCCACATCCTTTTCCACTTAGCACACGCTTGGGGGCCTTAGTTGGCGTTCTGGGCTGTTTCCCTCTCGACTATGAAGCTTATCCCCCACAGTCTCACTGCCACGCTCTGACTTACCGGCATTCGGAGTTTGGCTGACGTCAGTAACCTTGTAGGGCCCATTAGCCATCCAGTCGCTCTACCTCCGGCAAGAAACACGCAACGCTGCACCTAAATGCATTTCGGGGAGAACCAGCTATCACGAAGTTTGATTGGCCTTTCACCCCTACCCACAGCTCATCCCCTCCATTTTCAACTGAAGTGGGTTCGGTCCTCCACGCGCTCTTACACACGCTTCAACCTGGCCATGGGTAGATCACTTCGCTTCGGGTCTAGACCGCGCCACTGAACGCCCTGTTCAGACTCGCTTTCGCTACGGCTTCCCCACACGGGTTAACCTCGCGACACGGCACTAACTCGCAGGCTCATTCTTCAAAAGGCACGCCGTCACCACAACAAGGTGGCTCCGACGGATTGTAGGCACATGGTTTCAGGTACTATTTCACTCCCCTCCCGGGGTACTTTTCACCTTTCCCTCACGGTACTTGTCCGCTATCGGTCATCAGGAAGTATTCAGGCTTACCAGGTGGTCCTGGCAGATTCACACGGGATTTCTCGGGCCCCGTGCTACTTGGGATACCAACACAAAGCGGCGGAGAACATTACGGCTACGGGACTAACACCCCCTATGGTCCGGCCTTCAAACCGGTTCGCCTATGCACCCGCACCTCACTTCCCCAGTCCGGCAGAACTGGAATGGCTGGTCCCACGACCCCGCCCATGCAACGCCCGCCGGCTATCACACATGGAACGGTTTAGCCCCATCCGCTTTCGCTCGCCACTACTCACGGAATCACTGTTGTTTTCTCTTCCTGCGGGTACTGAGATGTTTCACTTCCCCGCGTTCCCTCCACGCAGCCTATGTGTTCAGCTACGGGTCACACGACATGACGCCGTGCGGGGTTTCCCCATTCGGAAATCCTGGTATCAACGTCCGGTTATCGACTCCTCCAGGCTTATCGCAGATTCCCACGTCCTTCTTCGGCTCCTGATGCCAAGGCATCCACCATGCGCCCTTGAAAACTTGACCACAAAAAGGTCATTCCACAAGAGCATTTGATCGAGAGAACCACCAACACCCAAAGGATGCCGGGGATTCTCAAATAATTGCTTTCGCAAACACAACACGCAAAAAAACCACCAACCCAAAGGCCGGCAGCACATCACGCGTTGTCCTTGCAAGATGCTCGCGTCCACTATGCAGTTCCCAAACAACAACCCCGTCACACCCACCACCAGCACGACCACGCCCCCCAAAACGGGGGGCCGGGTCAACGTGCGTGGTCTAGGCCATGCGCGGGAGCCAAAACAAACAAAACCCAACCACCAACACGACCGACACCGAAGTGCCGGCACCTGCCGGTAAATGGGGCCTGTTGTTTCAGGGCCCAACAGTGTGCCAAAGACCCGAAACCCACGACCGTCCCCATCCCTTTCCAGCAACCACCCGAAGGCAAGCTGCGTACTCGATACGGGAACCACCAGGTTCCAGGCCATGATCCGTTGACATTCCACCCATGAGCACCCGCCTGCCAACACAAGTGGCAGAAACGGGCAAACACTGAACACCACACAGAAGGACATGCGCCCAGCGGAGATGGTGTTAGTTGCTCCTTAGAAAGGAGGTGATCCAGCCGCACCTTCCGGTACGGCTACCTTGTTACGACTTAGTCCCAATCGCCGGTCCCACCTTCGACGGCTCCCTCCCACAAGGGGTTGGGCCACCGGCTTCGGGTGTTACCAACTTTCGTGACTTGACGGGCGGTGTGTACAAGGCCCGGGAACGTATTCACCGCAGCGTTGCTGATCTGCGATTACTAGCGACTCCGACTTCATGGGGTCGAGTTGCAGACCCCAATCCGAACTGAGACCGGCTTTTTGGGATTAGCTCCACCTCACAGTATCGCAACCCATTGTACCGGCCATTGTAGCATGCGTGAAGCCCAAGACATAAGGGGCATGATGATTTGACGTCGTCCCCACCTTCCTCCGAGTTGACCCCGGCAGTCTCCCATGAGTCCCCACCACTACGTGCTGGCAACATGGAACGAGGGTTGCGCTCGTTGCGGGACTTAACCCAACATCTCACGACACGAGCTGACGACAACCATGCACCACCTGTGAACCGGCCCCAAAGGGGAAACCACATTTCTGCGGCGATCCGGCCCATGTCAAGCCTTGGTAAGGTTCTTCGCGTTGCATCGAATTAATCCGCATGCTCCGCCGCTTGTGCGGGCCCCCGTCAATTCCTTTGAGTTTTAGCCTTGCGGCCGTACTCCCCAGGCGGGGCACTTAATGCGTTAGCTACGACGCGGAAAACGTGGAATGTCCCCCACATCTAGTGCCCAACGTTTACGGCATGGACTACCAGGGTATCTAATCCTGTTCGCTCCCCATGCTTTCGCTCCTCAGCGTCAGTTAATGCCCAGAGACCTGCCTTCGCCATCGGTGTTCCTCCTGATATCTGCGCATTTCACCGCTACACCAGGAATTCCAGTCTCCCCTACATCACTCTAGTCTGCCCGTACCCACCGCAGATCCGGGGTTGAGCCCCGGACTTTCACGGCAGACGCGACAAACCGCCTACGAGCTCTTTACGCCCAATAATTCCGGATAACGCTTGCGCCCTACGTATTACCGCGGCTGCTGGCACGTAGTTAGCCGGCGCTTCTTCTGCAGGTACCGTCACTTTCGCTTCTTCCCTACTGAAAGAGGTTTACAACCCGAAGGCCGTCATCCCTCACGCGGCGTCGCTGCATCAGGCTTTCGCCCATTGTGCAATATTCCCCACTGCTGCCTCCCGTAGGAGTCTGGGCCGTGTCTCAGTCCCAGTGTGGCCGGTCACCCTCTCAGGCCGGCTACCCGTCGTCGCCTTGGTGGGCCATTACCCCACCAACAAGCTGATAGGCCGCGAGTCCATCCCCCACCGATAAATCTTTCCACCACCTCCCATGCGGAAGGAAGTGAATATCCGGTATTAGACCCAGTTTCCCGGGCTTATCCCAGAGTCGGGGGCAGGTTACTCACGTGTTACTCACCCGTTCGCCACTAATCACCCGGTGCAAGCACCGGGATCATCGTTCGACTTGCATGTGTTAAGCACGCCGCCAGCGTTCATCCTGAGCCAGGATCAAACTCTCCGTAAAAAAAATACAGACACAGCCAACAACCCAAGGGAAAACAAGGGAAGGACTGCACCAAGTTACAGAACCCGGCAAACATGTCCCCTGCGGGCACACGGGGGTGCACCCACAAAAGACCATTCACCAATTCATAAAAAATCGGTGTCAACAAACATGGCACACTATTGAGTTCTCAAACAACAGAC
>JAFEMX010000031.1 GCA_016892645.1 Micrococcaceae bacterium RIT 802 | reverse complement strand
ACGGTAGGTTCGTGGCGTTCGGTAATAGAATATTGTGTTCAAATATAGAACACTTTTCATCGTGGGCGCAAGGCCGCCGAGGTGCCGCCACCGGCCCCGATGTTGACGAAAAGTTGACTGGCGATCGGCTATGATGAGCTGGATCACACATACCGTCCGTTCGGTCGGGAATGCACCACGCGCGAAGGCGCCACACCCCGGGAGTTCACATGTCCCCATCCGCAGCAGCAGTTCCTGCCGCTACCCTGCGCGAGGAACGCAAGGTCCTCGCCGGCACCCTCGTCGGCACCACCATCGAGTGGTACGACTTCTTCATCTACGCGCAGGCCGCCGGCCTGGTGCTCGGCCCGCTGTTCTTCGCCCCGCTGGGCGAGACCGGCGCGCAGCTGGCCTCGTGGGCGTCGATCGGGATCTCGTTCCTCTTCCGCCCGCTCGGCGCCATCGTGGCCGGACACCTGGGTGACAAGCTGGGCCGCAAGAAGATGCTCGTCTTCACCCTCATCATGATGGGCGTATCGACCTCGCTGATCGGCATCCTTCCCACCCACGCCCAGATCGGCGCCAGCGCCGCGATCCTGCTGATCGCCCTGCGCGTGCTGCAGGGCTTCTCCGCCGGTGGCGAATGGGGCGGGGCGGCCCTGATGTCGGTCGAGCACGCGCCGGACAACCGCCGTGGCTTCTTCGGCGCCTACCCGCAGATCGGCGTGCCCTGCGGCATGATCCTGGCGACCTTCACCATCTGGGTCCTGACCACGATCATCGGCAACGAGGCCTTCCTGACCTGGGGCTGGCGCGTACCATTCCTGTTCTCCATCGTGCTGATCATCGTCGGCTACGTCATCCGCCGCTCGGTCGAGGAGTCCCCGGTCTTCGCCGCCCTGCAGGAACGCAAGAAGGAATCGTCCGCCCCACTCGGCCAGCTCTTCAAGCACAACACCCGCGAAGTGGTCCTCACCGCGCTGATCTTCATCGCCAACAACGCCGCCGGCTACCTGCTCATCGCCTTCTTCGCGACCTATGCCTCCAAGACCCTGGGCATGGAACGCGGTCCGGTCCTGCTGGCCACCACGCTGGCCTCATTCGGCTGGCTGTTCTTCACCATGTACGGCGGCATCCTCTCGGACAAGATCGGCCGCGTGCGCACCTTCCAGATCGGCTACGCGCTGGTGGCGATCTGGTCGGTCCCGATGTGGTTCCTCATCGACACGGCCAACATCTACTGGTACTTCGTGGCGCTCTTCGGCCTGACGATCGGCCTGGGGCTGTCCTACGGTCCGCAGTCGGCGCTGTATGCCGAGATGTTCCCGGCACGCGTGCGCTACTCCGGCGTCTCGATCGGCTACGCGCTCGGCGCGATCCTCGGCGGAGCGTTCGCCCCGCTGATCGCCGCGGTCCTGCTGTCGAACACGGGCCACTCCTGGAGCATCGGCATCTACGTCGTGGTCATCTCGATCATCTCGTTGGTCGCCGTGTCCCTCGTGAAGGAGACCCGCGGCGTGGACCTGCATGTCGAGCACCACGCCAACCACGTGGAGTCCTGACCCCTCCGGGGACCGAAACAACATGGTCGTTGCAACACCCAGAAATGGGGAGTTGCAACGACCATGTCGTCTTCACCGGTACAGCCTGGTGACCAGACCCGAAACCTGTCGGTCCCCGCCGCGGGCGCGGTGGCTACTCTCCGGTCGGCGAGTAGATCCCGGCCATCCAGGACTCGACGTCTTCCGGTGAGCGGGGCAGTGCCGCGCTGAGGTTCTCGCATCCGTCGGCGGTGACCAGCACGTCGTCCTCGAGCCGGATGCCGATGCCGCGGTATTCCTCCGGCACGGCCAGGTCCTCGGCCTTGAAGTACAGGCCCGGTTCGATCGTGAAGACCATTCCGGGTTCCAGCACGGCGTCCAGGTAGAGCTCGCGTTTGGCCTGCGCGCAGTCGTGGACGTCCAGGCCCAGGTGGTGGCTGGTGCCGTGCGGCATCCAGCGGCGGTGCTGCTGGCCGTCCGCTGCGAGCGCCTCATCCAAGGGCACCGGCAGCAGACCCCAGTCGTCGAGGCGCTCGGCCAGGACCTTCAGCGCGGCCTCGTGCAGTTCACGGAACTTCCGACCCGGGCGTGCCACCTCGAAGGCGGCGTCGGCGGCGTCCAGGACCGCCTGGTAGATCTTGCGCTGCACGTCCGAGTACCTGCCGTTCACCGGCAGGGTGCGGGTGATGTCGGCGGTGTAGAGCGAATCCGCCTCCACGCCCGCATCGACGAGGAGCAGGTCCCCGGTGTTGACCTGACCGGAGTTGCGGATCCAGTGCAGCACCGTGGCGTTGTTGCCCGACGCGGCGATGGTGTCGTACCCGAGGTCGTTGCCTTCTTCGCGGGCCCGGGCGAAGAACGCGCCCTCCACGACCCGCTCGCCGCGCTTGTGCTCGATGGCGCGTGGCAGTTCCTCCACGACGTCGTGGAAGCCGTTGACCGTCGCCTCGACGGCCGTGCGCATCTGCTCGACCTCCCAGTCGTCCTTGACCAGACGCAGTTCGGACAGGGATTCGGCCAGCTCGGCGTCGAGGTGGTCCGATGCCTCAAGATCGACCCCGGTGTTGATCCGGGAGGTGTCCACCAGCGCATCGCAGTTCAGGTCGACGTCGCGCAGCAAGCGGATGCGCATGCCACCGAATTCCGTCGCGCCGGCATCGCGGGTGATCGCATCCTCCAGCTCGATGTCCATGTGCGCGGTGGGCAGCTGCAGCCGGGCCTCCAGGTCCGCCAGCGTCGGCCGGGTCCCGATCCAGAATTCACCGGAGCGCGCATCGGAGTAGAACTCCTCAGAGTCCCGTCCCGCCATCGGCCGGAAGTAGAGGGTGGCCCGGTGGTTGCCGCCGTTGTCGCCGGCGCCTTCATCGGTGGGTTCGAGGACCAGGACGGCATCGGGCTCGTGGTCGACGCCGAGCCCGGTCATGTGGGCGAACCCCGAATGGGGGCGGAAACGGTAGTCCGTGTCGTTCGAGCGGACCTTGAGCGGGCCGGCCGGGATGACCAGCCGCTCGCCGGGGAACCGGTCGGAGAGGGCACGACGGCGGGTGGCCGCATAGGGTGCCACGGCATCCGGGCCGGGGGAGGTCGCCTGGGTGGAGGGGGCCCACTGCGAGCCCATGAAGTCCTTGAAGGCCTGCGAGGAGGGACGCTGCGAACGGTTGTTCACACGCTCCTCGAGGGGTTGATCGCTACCGGGGGTGTTGTTCGCATCAGTCATCACCGTCCCATCGTCTCAAAGCCGGGGCGATACACCAAGGCGCCGGTATGCTGGCGGGATGCTGATCGACCTGCATGCGCACTCGAACATTTCCGACGGGACCGAGACCCCGTCCCAGCTGGTGGCGGCAGCCGCGGCTGCCGGTCTGGACGTCGTGGCGCTGACGGACCATGACCAGACCTCCGGGTGGAAGGAAGCCGGTACCGCGGCCCTCGAGCACGGTGTCGGTTTGGTTCCCGGCATGGAGATCTCCTGCAAGGCCGGGCAGGGGCTGAGCGTGCACCTGCTCAGCTATCTGCACGACCCCGACGATCCCGACCTGCTGGAGGAGATCAACAAGGCCCGGGGGGCCCGGATCGACAGGGCGCGTCGCATGGTCGAGCTCATCGCCGAGGACTACCCGATCACGTGGGACCTGGTGGGGGAGCAGTCAACCCCCGGGGCGACCCTGGGCCGGCCCCACATCGCCGATGCGCTGGTGGCTGCCGGGGTCGTCTCGGATCGCAGCGAGGCCTTCGCCACCGTGCTGACCTCGCATTCGCGGTACTACGTGGGCCACTACGCCGTCGATCCGGTGCGGGCCGTCGAGCTGGTTCGTGCGGCCGGGGGAGTCCCGGTCTTCGCCCACCCGATGGCCGAGCTGCGCGGCCGGGTCGTGGCACCGGCGGTTTTCGAGGACATGATCGAGGCGGGGCTGATGGGGCTGGAGATCGACCATCGGGACAACTCCGCGCAGGGGCGCGCGTTCCTGCGCCGGCTGGCCGACCGGCACGGGCTGATCGTCACCGGATCCAGTGACTACCACGGGGCCGGAAAGCCGAACCGGCTGGGAGAGAACACCACCGATCCGCAGATGCTTCAACGCATCCTGGAAGCGGGAACCGGCAGCGCCCCGGTGGGCTTCATGCACTCCTAGCAGGTGCCGGAAGGTGTCATCAATGCGCGGGGCGGGTCCGGAGGCTGGTAGCATCGGCCAGCGTAGGGGGTTGCCTGAGGCAACTTGTCGAGCGTTGATCCAAGCGTCTTGTCGACCCCCGATCCCACAGCGGGCCGCGCGATGGCCCCTGCCGATGGCGTGGCCAGGACCCGAGAGCCGGGTAGCCGCGTGCACTGCGCCGAATGCGGACCAGCCGGTCCGATGCGCGTGCCGGATGGGATGCGCGCCCTGAATGCGTCCACACCGGACCAAGCCCGCTTCGCGGCGGCCAGGAAATGGAGCCCGAAGCTGACGGGCCGGCGCGCTGCGGCAAAGGGAGGCATCCGGTGGCCTGCCCCGTGAGTAGAGGAGCACCATGGCACCGAACGGTGTGGAGCTCCAGCAGTTGAGCGGATGGATGGTCATCGCCCTGCTGGTGCTGTTTTATGGGGGTACTTTCATCATGACCCTCGGGATTGGCAAGAAGAAGGAAAACGCCGACGGCTACATGACCGCTGGCAACAAGATCGGCTTCGGGATTTCCGCGGCCAGCATGACGGCCACGTGGATCTGGGCATCCTCGATGTACGCCTCGGCGACGTCGGGATACACCTACGGCATCTCCGGCCCCATCCACTATGGGTTGTGGGGCGCTTTGATGATCCTGTTCATCTACCCCTTCGGCAAGCGCATCCGCAAGGTCGCACCGCGCGCCCACACCCTCGCCGAGGTCATGTATGCCCGTCACGGCCGGGCCAGCCAGCTGATGCTCGCCGGCTCGAACGTGGTCGGCAGCCTCATCAGCGTCACCAGCAACTTCATCGCCGGCGGAGCCCTGATCGCGATGCTCTCGCCGTTCAGCTTCCAGCAGGGCATCCTCGCCGTTGCCGCGGGTACGCTGTTGTACTCCCTCTGGTCGGGATTCCGCGCCTCGGTCATGACCGATTTCGCCCAGGTCCTGGCCATGCTCGGCGCGGTGGTGATCATCATCCCCATGGTGTTCTTCGCAGCCGGCGGCCCGGACATGTTCGTCCAGGGAGCCCCGCGCCTGACCCCGCAGCAGGGGAACTTCTTCTCCTCGGATGCCTTCATGAACCAAGGCGCCCCGTACATCGCCGCCGTCCTGGCGTACGCCATCGGCAACCAGACCATCGCCCAGCGGCTCTTTGCCGTGCGCGAGGACCTGATCAAGAAGACGTTCGTCACCGCGACCATCGGCTACGGTGCCACGATCATCGGCATCGGCATGCTCGGCGTCATGGCACTCTATGTGGGGATCACCCCCACCGGTGGAGACGTGAACAACCTGATCCCGCAGATGGCAGCCACCTACCTCGGTCCGGTGCTGCTGTGCTTGTTCCTGATCATGGTCATCGGGGCGCTGTCCTCCACGGCCGACGCCGACCTGTGCGCGTTGTCCTCGATCATGATGGCTGACATCTACGGGCAGAACGTCGCCAAGCGTGGCGAGGCCAACCCCAAGACGATGCTGCTGGTCGGACGGATCACCATGGTCGTGGCCACCGGTGCCGGGTTGTACTTCGCCAGTGGGCAGATGAACATCCTGGACCTGCTGGTCTTCGTCGGCGCGCTGTGGGGCTGCCTCGTCTTCCCCGTCATCGCCAGCTTCTACTGGTCCAAGGTCACCAATACGGCCTTCGTCGCGGCGGTCAGCACCGCCTTGGCGGTCTTCATCCCCGTACGGTTCTCCTGGATTCCCGTCGACGGGCTGTGGGGACTGGTCGTCGACGTCCTTTCGATCGGGGGCATCGGGGTGGTCATCGGCCTGATGTGCTTCGGGTTCTTCGGCGGACGCGTGGCCCGCATTGCCGGCATCGTGTCGGCCGTCGTGGCCGCACCGTTCGCGTTCGGGCACCTCCACGACTACGCGGTGCTCAGCGGTTCGCTGGTCGCCTACGCCGTCTCCACGGGTGTCTGCTTCCTGCTCTCCGCCCGCTCGAAGATGGACTTCGACTTCTCGACGATCAAGGACACCGTCGGGGACTTCGATCCCACGACCACCGCCGTTCCCGACGCCGCTGCGACACGGCGCTAACACCCCCAAGGAGACGAACATGGAACCGATCTTCCTGACCCTGTACGTGCTGATCTGGCCGGTCATCGTGGCCGGAACGCTCTTCGTCATCACCCGCGCGTTCCTGCGCGAGTGGCTCCAGGCACGCCGCGAACACCGCAAGATGGTCTAGCGGCGCGACGACGAGAAAAGCCGTGTCCGACGCACCTTTTGGTGTGTCGGACACGGCTTTTCCCGTTCAGGGGACGGTGGCCAGGGCCGCCTCGCGCGCCTCAGCCCTGGAGGAAGGCCGTTCCCTCCGGCATCCGTGCGCGCATCGTCTCAATGGCCTGGGGGTTGGCATCCACGCAGATGAAGCGGCGTCCCAGGTTCGCGGCGACGGCACCGGTGGTCCCCGAACCGGCGAAGAAGTCCAGCACCCAATCACCGGGTCGGCTGCTGGCGGCGATGATCCTGCGCAGGATGCCCATCGGCTTCTGCGTGGGGTAGCCGGTCTTCTCCTTGCCGGTGGGGGAGACGATGGTGTGCCACCAGACGTCGGTGGGCAGCTTGCCGCGGGCAGCCTTCTCAGCGGTGACCAGCCCCGGTGCCATGTAGGGTTCCCGGTCGACCTCTTCGGAATTGAAGTGGTAGGCGGCGGGGTTCTTCACGTAGACGAGGATGTTGTCGTGCTTGGCGGGCCACCGGCGCTTGGACCGGGCGCCGTAGTCGTAGGCCCAGATGATCTCGTTCAGGAAGCAATCGCGGCCGAAGATCCCGTCGAGCATGACCTTGGCATAGTGCACTTCCCGGAAGTCCAGATGCAGATACAAGGTGCCGTCGTCGGCCAGCAGCCGCCAGGCCTCGAGTAGGCGGGGCTCGAGGAAGGCCCAGTAGTCCTCGAAGGCGTCGTCGTAGCTGTGCAGGGTGCCGCGGATCGTGGAGTAGCTGGCGCCCTTGAATCCCACCCGGTCCCCGGTACCGTCGGCGGCCCGGACCATGGTGGTGCGCTGGCGGGCCTGTTTCCGGCCGGTGTTGAACGGCGGATCGATGTAGATGAGGCTGAATGCGCCGTCGGGCAGCGTCGGCAAGAACCCGGCGTTGTCCGCGTGCACGACCATGTCCGGGCCCTCAGGGGACCACGTTTCATCGTGCCCCACGGGGGAGGGGAACCCGGACGGCTGTCCGGGGTCCCCATCACTCTCAGGCGTGGTTGCGCCCATCGTGGCTATTCCGACTCGGGTCGGTTGACGACCTCGCCGTGGTGGCGGCGCGTCCGTGACCGCCGGCGGCGTACCGGGCCGGCCGTCTCGGCGCCGGCGTCTCCGGTCGCTGTCTCCGCCGGCTGGCTCTTCGCTTCGCCGGTCGCCTCGCGATTGGGCCGGTCCGAACGGCCGTGGCCATGGCCATGGCGTCCGCCGCCTTCGGAGCCGGACTCCGACCTGCGGCCCCGCCCCCGGCCCTCGCCGCGTCCGCCACGGGACCCGGCGCCCCGGCCGCCCTCGCTCGGCCGCTTGCCGGTCTCGCCCAGGTCCTCGAGCTTCTCGCCGGAGAGCCCCTGGAGCTTGCGCTGGTTGCGCGGCAGGCGGCCCTTGGTGCCGGCCGGGATATCCAAGTCGGAGAACAGGTGCGGCGATGACGAATAGGTTTCGACGGGTTCGGCCTGGTCAAGCCCGAGGGCCTTGTTGATCAGCCCCCACCGGGGGACATCGGACCAGTCGACGAAGGTGATCGCCGTGCCCTTGTTTCCCGCACGGCCCGTCCGGCCGACACGGTGCAGATAGGTCTTCTCGTCCTCGGGGCACTGCAGGTTGATCACGTGGGTCACGTCTTCGACGTCGATGCCGCGGGCCGCCACGTCGGTGGCGACCAATACGTCGACCTTCTCGTTGCGGAAGGCCCGCAGGGCCTGCTCGCGGGCGCCCTGGCCCAGGTCGCCGTGGATGGCGCCGGCGGCGAAACCGCGATCGATCAGTTCCTCGGTCAGTTTTGCGGCAGAGCGCTTGGTCTTGGTGAAGATGATCGTGCGTCCGCGGCCCTCGGCCTGCAGGATCCGCGCGACGACCTCGTCCTTGTCGAGCTGGTGGGCACGGTAGACGACCTGGCGGATGTCCTTCTTGGTGATGCCCTCGTCCTCGGGGTCCGCGGCACGGATGTGGGTGGGGCGGGACATGTACCGCCGGGCCATCGAGACGACGGCTCCGGGCATGGTGGCCGAGAAGAGCATGGTCTGGTGGACCGCCGGGATCGCGGCCAACAGGGTTTCGACGTCCGGCAGGAAGCCCAGATCCAGCATCTCGTCGGCCTCGTCGAGCACGACGATGCGGATGTTCTTCAGGTTCAGGTGCTTCTGCTTGTGCAGGTCGATCAGGCGTCCCGGGGTGCCGACGACGATCTCCACACCGGCGGCGAGCTGCTCGATTTGCGGTTCGTAGGCGCGGCCGCCGTAGATGGTGGCGATGCGCGCATTGCGCTTGGTTGCCGCCTTCTGGATGTCGGCGGATACCTGGTTGGCCAATTCGCGAGTGGGGGCGACGATGAGGGCCTGTGGCGCCCCCGGGGTCGGCAGCTTGTCGTAGTCCGCATCGTCGGGGCCGATGACCCGCTGCAGGGCCGGGATGCCGAATCCGAAGGTCTTTCCGGTACCGGTCTTGGCCTGGCCGATGATGTCATGGCCGCCGAGGGCGACGGGAAGGGTCATGGCCTGGATCGGAAACGGGTGGACAATGCCGGCGTCGGCGAGCGACTCGACGATGTCGGCGCGGACCCCGAAGTCGGCGAAGGTCTGCTCGGGGATCTCGTGGGGTGCGTCCTCGGTGGCCAGGGTCCCGTCGACCTCGAGCTGTTCGGTGCCGGTGTCGTCGGTGAGTTGTTGGTCAGTATTCAATGAAATCTCATTCGTTTAGGCGCCGGGGCACGGTGTGCTCAACGTCCCCCGAATCCGGGAGCGGAGTCCACCGCTGCAGCGGCACGTCCAGCGGAGCCGATCGTGGGCTAACCAGCGCGACTGATCGCGCAAAAGGTGCAGGTTCGCTGGGAATTCCTGCCAAGAAAATGCGTCTGGTACGACCGGGCATCCTTGTCTACCCACCCAGTCTAGCCCCCCGGGTGCCGCCCTCCGGGTCGGCGGCGGTTCGCCGCGCGGCGTGCGCTAGGGTGTAATCAGACCACGGGAGCCCGCATACGGGCTGAGAGGGCGCTGCCGCACTGGATGCGGCGCGGCGCCGACCGATACACCTGATCCGGATCATGCCGGCGGAGGGAAGGCCATCGACCATGCATTGTGCAGTAGTGGGCGCCGGGATCATCGGCTTGTCCGTCGCCTGGCAGCTGGCCCGCACTGGCCACCAGGTCACCATCGTCGATCCGGAACCGGCGGGCGGGGCCACCCATGCAGCCGCCGGGATGCTTGCGGCCGTGACCGAATTCCACCATCAGGAACAGGACCTGCTGCGGTTGTCGGTTCCTTCGGCCGCCGGCTGGCCCGGATGGGCCCGTGACCTCGAAGAGGCCAGCGGCAGGGGCACCGGATTCGCGTCGCCCGGCACCCTTGTCGTGGCCGCAGACGCGGCCGACCGGGAAGCCCTGTCGGACCTGGCGACCGCCCAACGTGCCGCCGGCCTGGACATCGGTGAATCCGGAACCGCGGCGGCCCGTGCGATCGAGCCGCTCTTGTCGCCCCGGCTGGCCGGTGCCTTCACCGCCCCCGGTGACGCACAATCCGATCCGCGCCGCACTGCCGTCGCCCTGTTGTCCGCGTTGGAAGCCGAGCCCCGGGCGCGGCTGCTGCGTCAGACGGCGACCGCCGTCGTGCCGGGCAACCACGGACCGGTGGTCCATCTCGGCCGGGCTGCCGAGGCGGGCCGTGTGGAGGTCGACGAAGTGGTTCTGGCGACGGGAATCGGGCGCCCCGGATACGGGGGCGTGCGGCAGGACATCGTCGGGCTGGCGGCGGGCTTACGGCTGCCCGTTCGCCCCATCCACGGGGACGTGTTGCGCTTGCGTGCGACGGCCGCGTCGCCACGGCCCGCGGGGACGACGGTGCGGGCCCTCGTCTCCGGCCATGGCGTCTACATCGTGCCGCGTCCCGGTGGCGAGATCGTGGTCGGCGCCACCGAACGCGAGGACCTGCAGGACGGGGTCAGCGTCGAGGGGGTGCACCGCCTCCTCCGCGACGCCTTGCGGATCATGCCCGCCCTGGGGCACTGCGAACTGGTCGAGACCACGGCCCGGGCACGGCCCGGAACCCCCGACAACCTGCCCCTGCTCGGCCGGATCTCACCGGGGCTGATCTCCGCCACCGGATTCCACCGCCACGGCGTCCTGCTCAGCG
>JAFEMX010000030.1 GCA_016892645.1 Micrococcaceae bacterium RIT 802 | reverse complement strand
TCCCCCGCCACCGCGGAAGTTCCGGCGTTCATCGCGCTGGGCGAGCTTGGTCAGCTCCGGGTTCACCGCGATGCTCCGCTCGGGCGTCCCGCCCTCGATGGCCGCCGCCTCGTCGAAGGCGACGTCCCCGGCGAAGAGGTCGAGCATCCGTCCGCCGGCCATCACATGCTGCCACAACGGGATGGGCCGGTGTTCGGACACCACGATCGCCGTGTCGCCGCGGACCGTGTCCAGCCATCCGCCGAACTCCTCGGCGTTGGAGACGGTGGCGCTCAGCGAGATGACCTGGACGTTTTGCGGCAGGTGGATGATCACTTCCTCCCAGACGGCACCGCGGAACTTGTCCGCCAGGTAGTGGACCTCGTCCATGACGACGTAGGCCAGGCCCGTGAGCGTGTCGGAGTCCGCGTAGAGCATGTTGCGCAGGACCTCGGTGGTCATCACGACGACGTCGGCTTCGCCGTTGATCGTGGTGTCCCCGGTCAGCAGTCCGACCTTGTCCGGACCGTAGTACGCGCTGAGCTCGTTGAACTTCTGGTTGCTCAGGGCCTTGATGGGGGTGGTGTAGAACGCCTTCATCCCGCGCTGGAGCGCGCAGTGGATGGCGAATTCGCCCACGACCGTCTTCCCTGCCCCGGTCGGGGCGGCGACCAGGGCCCCGCGGCCCTGTTCGACGGCGGCACAAGCCTCGATCTGGAATGGATCGAGGTCGAAATCGAGTCCGCGCCGGAACGCCCCGAGCTCGGTTTTCGCCTCGGCGGCGCGTTCGCGCCATGCGGCGTACTGCTCTGCTGGTGAGCCCATGCCTGACGACCCCTTCATTGGTTGGAGGTATTCGGCGAGACCATCACCCTACCCGCGTGCGGCCGACGGTCAGTCGAGGGAGTCGCCGTTGGCGATCAGCCGCTCGTTCTCCGCTTCCTGCTGGAGGCGGCGCTTGGCCCGGCGCTTGTCGTTGACCAGGCAGAAGACCGTGGCCGCCGCGAACAGCACCAGCAGGGGGCCGGCCAGCACGAACATCGTCAGGGCATCGCCACCGGGTGCCGCCATGGCCGCGACGAGGCAGATCAGGAAGACGGTGATGCGCCAGTTCTTCACGATGATCCGGCCCGGCAGGATCCCGATCATGTTCAGCCCGACCAGGAGGACGGGGATGATCATGGACAATCCGAAGGCGAGCAGCAGGCGCAGCACGAAGCTGAGGTATTCGGGGACGGTGATCAGGTTGACCGCGACGTCGGGGGTGAGCCCGAGGAAGAAGACGAGGGCATGCGGCAACACCCAGTAGCCCAGGTAGATTCCCAGCAGCAGCAGCGGGACGGAAGCCGCGATGAAGGCCAGCGCGGTGCGCTTCTCCTTCTTCTTCAGCCCGGGGACGATGAAGGCCCAGAGCTCGTAGAGCCAGACCGGGGAGGCCATGATCAGCGCCAGGAAGAGCGACACCTTGATCATGATGTCGAAGGGTGAGACGGCGGTGCTGAAGTTCGCCATGCCGCCGGCGTCCTTCAGCGGCTGGATCAGCAGCCCCAGGACGGGCCGGTAGAGGAAGAACCCCCCGATGGCCGCGAGGAAGAGCGCCCCGAGGGAGATGAAGAGCCGGTTGCGCAGCTCGATCAGGTGGGCCTTGAGCGCCATCCTCCCCTCGGGGTTGGACTTGCGCCCTGTTCGTTCGGTCACAGAGAACTAGAGCTTGGGCCCGCGGTGGTCCGGATCGACGACCTTGCCCTCGACGGGTTCGTCGGTGCTGTCCGGATCCTTCGGATCCTTGGGGTCGTCGTCCTTCATCTGGCGGACCTCGGACTTGAAGATGCGCATGGACTGGCCCAGCGATCGCGCCAGCCCGGGGAGCTTCGGGGCACCGAAGAGGAGCAGTGCCAGTACAACGATGATGACAATGTGCCATCCCTGCAGGCCAGCAAACATGGGGGAACTTCCTTTCGTCTGCCTACAAGTCTACGTCACGTGGATACAGGTCGCGCACCCGCTGGGCCTGCCCGCGGGCACGTTTTCCGTCGATGCGGCGCTGCCGGCGTGCACGGCGGCGGGAGAGTTTTCCGTCGTCGTAATCGGCGCGGGCATCCTCGCGGGAGCGGAAGAGAACCGCGGCCCCCGAGGCGGGACGGGGCCCGCCCGAAAGGTCCTCCTCCAGGGGTTCGCCCGGGGGCAGGGCCAGGGCGTCCCCGGCATCCGTCACCGCGGTGAACATGGCCATGAACCGTCGGTAGAGGAACAGGGCGCAGAGGGCCAGGAAGACCAGTGTTGCCAGCACGAGCACGGTCCACAGCAGGATCCAGAACCACCAGGGCATCATGCGTTCTCCTCGGTCGGGGGGTGGGGTTGGCGGTCGTGGTCGGCGGCCAGGGCGGCCTCCAGCCAGCGGCGGACCGCCTCGACGGCGTGGGGCGGGTCGATGACGCGCAGTTCTCCCCCGTGGCGGGCCACGAGGCCGGGCAGCTGGGCGGCCTCGGCGATGCCGACCTGCGCCACCAGCGTGCCGTCCTTGGCCTTCGTGGTGTGCAGCGGCGCGAATTCATCGGCGAACCGGTGCAACCGGGGCGCGAAACCCAGGACCACCGTCGTGTCCCCGGGGGCCGGCGTGTACAGGGACCCCTCGTCGGCGGCGTGGCGTTCGGGGTCGCGGAGGTACGTCTCCCCCGTCGGGGCGGCCGCGAGGATCCTGTCGAGCCGGAAGTTGCGCCGGCCGGCAGCGCGCCGGCACCAGGCCTGCAGGTAGGTGCGGCCGGCATCCTCCAGCAGCCGGATCGGCTCGACCTCGCGCTCGCTGATGTCGTCGCGCCCCGGATGGTAGTAGCTCAGGTGCAGGACCTGGTCGGCGGCGGTCGCGGCGGTGACGCCGTCCCGGGTCCCGGACGCCTCGGTCGCCGTGAGCCGGGCGGAGACGATCCGGTCGATGTCCCCGAATTCCCCGGCGGCGGCCCGCAGTTTCCCCAGGGCGCCGTGGGCGGCGTCGCGCTCCTGGCCACCGGGCAGGTCCAGGAGGGTCTGCAGGCCCACCAGCAGGGAGAACGCCTCGAGCAGGTTCAGCCGGATGGGGGCCGAGAGCCCCTCGGCGTTCGCGATGGAGACGCGGTCGCCCTCGAAGTCCACGTCGATCAGCTCGTCGGGAAGCCCGTTGGGGACACCGCACATCTGGATCATGGCCAGGTCGTCGATGAGCCGGCGCCGGCTCAGGCCGAAGTGGGCCGCCGTGTCCTCGATCAGCGGCGCCCCCTCGCGGACCACGTAGGCGATGATGTCCAGCGCCCGGGCCACGACGTCGGAGGACGACGGGCGGCCGCCGGTCCGGGGCCGGCCGAACGCGTAGTCCGGTGCCGGTGCCCGCGCCGCTTCCAGCGCGCCCTCCAGATGCCGCACGACGGCGGTGCGCAGGCTCTGCGGGGCCAGCACGGCGATCGCCGGGCCGAGTTCCGCGAGTTCGGCGCCGGTCGCCTCATCGTCCTGGTAGTCGAAGGAGACGGTATCGGCGGCGGAGCCGTCGACGTCGCCGGCATCGTGGCCGGTGGCGGCCCCGGGATCGACGGCACGGCTGCGCAGGGCCAGGCCGCGTCCGGGAGCCAGCCGCACGGTGGCGCGCTGGCGGGCAGAGTCGGGGTCCAGCGCGTCCAGCACGTCGCCGATGCGGAAGCCCGCGGGGCGCTCGACGGTGCCGGGGCGGCGGGCGATCTCCGAGGTGATCCGGGAGAGCCGGAAGATGCGCTGTCCTTCCCGGTCACGGTCCCAGCCCACGAGGTACCAGTGGCCGAACCGGTTGCCGATGCCCCACGGCTCGATGGTGCGCACGGCGGCGTCCCCGGAGGGCGGGCGGTAGGTGAAGCGGATCGGCGTGCGGTCCCAGACGGCGGCCAGCAGGTCGCGGAAGACGGCGTCGGCGGCGTGCAGGCGCGGTTCGAACGTCTCGAAGGACGCACCCGCGGCGTCGGGGCCGTCGGCGGACGGGGAGAGCCGGTTGAAGGCGCGGTCGGCCGCGCTGGCGATGGTGGGGTCCTTCCAGACGCGGGCGGCCAGGCCCAGGGCCAGGGCCTCGGCCGGGGCGAAGGAGACGGCGGGCAGGCGGTACACCTCGGGGCGGACGCGGTAGTGCGCGTCCTGGCGGTCGTTGCCGTAATAGGCGTCGCCGGTGAGCGTTTCCAGGGGGACGCCGAGCGAGCGCAGGTCCTCCTTGTCGCGTTCGAACTTGCGCTCGAAGGCGTCGTCGGACAGGTCCCGGTAGTCGTCCACGATGCCGCGCAGCTCGGCGCGCGTGTAGCCGCGGCGGCGGGACATCAGCGCATAGGTGAGGCTGACGAGCTTCTCCGTGCGCGAGGGCGCACCCGGGTTTCGTTTGGCAGACACACGCTTACGTTACTAGAAATGACGACGGCGCCGCCCCACGCAGGGGGCGACGCCGACGGATGTGGTTCCCGGTTTAGCGGGCGTCCACCAGATCGACCACGAAGATCAGCGATTCGCCACCGGCGATGGCGGCTCCGGCACCCCGGTCGCCGTAGGCCAGGTGCGACGGGATCTCCAGGCGGCGGCGGCCGCCGACCTTCATCCCGACCAGGCCCTGGTCCCACCCCTGGATGACCTGGCCGACACCGACGCGGAAGTCCAGCGGTTCGCCGCGGTTCCACGAGGCGTCGAATTCCTCGCCGGTCGACCAGGCGACGCCGACGTAGTGGGCGGACACGGTGGTGCCCGGTGCCACCTCGGCGCCGTCGCCGACGATGAGGTCCTCGACGCCCAGCTCCGATGGCGGGGTCGTGCCGGGGAAATCAACCTCCGGCTTGGTGCGGTCGTATTCGCGCTTGCCAAAAGACAATGGGTGTCCTTTCCTGGTCCCTACTTGGAAGCCGGTTCGACCGACTTCACGTCAACAACGAATACGAGGGTACCCTGCGGTGCGCCGGCCTGCCCGTCGTAGGCCATGGACCCGGGGATGGTCAGCATCACCCGCGAACCGGCCTTGACGCCGTCGAGTCCCTCGGTCCACCCCTTGATGACACCGTTGATGTCGAAGTCGAGCGGCTTGCCCTTGTCGTAGCTGGAGTCGAAGACCTTGCCGTCTTCCCAGCGGACCCCGGCGTAGTTGGCGGTCACCTTGGACCCCACGCCGATCGCGGTGCCCTTGCCCTCCTTGAGGACGTCCACGACCAGGTCCTTCGGGGCGTCCTTGCCCTTCGGGATGGTGATGGTGGGCTTGTCGTCCTTGAACTCGACGGTCGGCAGGGCGCCGTCGTCCTTGAGCTTCTTCACGTCGTCCTGGGACAGCTTTCGCGGCTTGTCCGTGGCGCCGATGACCTTCAGCACCAGGACCTGCGCGGCTTCCGCCGACTCGGCCGACTTCGATTCGCCCTCGGTGGCGGGGGCGTCCTCGGGGCGGACGTAGGCCACCCAGGAGCCGACCTTCGTCCCCACGAGGATGTCGTAGATCTCGGCATCGGCGTCCTTGAGTTCGTCGACCATCGACAGGGTCAAGGCGGACTGCGTGAAGGTGTTGCCGACCTCCTTGCCGTCCTTGGTGTTGAAACCGGACATCTTGTAGGAGACGTCCTGTCCGGCCTTGATCTCCGGACCGTCGCCTTCCTCGATGACCTTCGCGCCGGGGGCCGTGGCCTTCATGGGCGTATCGAATTCGACCTTCGGGGCCGTATTGTCGTCCGCACCGGGCGTCACCTTGATGGAGGACAGCGGTTCGGCCGCGCCCACGGTCTTCGGGGTTCCGGATCCACAGGCGGTCAGCGCCAACAGCGCCACCCCGAGAACCAGTGCAAGCAGCTTGCGCACAAAATCCACTTTCGTCGTCGTACATCGTCTGGGTCGGCCGGCCACGCTCGGTTTCCCGGCGTCCGGGCCACGTCAAGCTTAAGGTCGGTGCCTGTGAATGCGCTGAGGCGGCGCGCCGGTTCAGTTCGGGGCCATGAGCCCCATGAGCTCCTCCACGCGTGGATCGGTGTTGGCGAAGGGGTCCTTGCACAAAACGGTCTGCCCTGCGTGGTCGTTGAGCTTGAGGTGGACCCAGTCCACGGTGAAATCCCGGCCGGCGTCCTTCGCCGCGCGGACGAAGTCCCCGCGCAACTTGGCCCGCGTGGTCTGCGGCGGGTTCTCGGCGGCCTCGGCGATGTCCTCCGCGGGGACGACGGTTGCCACCCGTCCGCGGGAGCGCAACAGCCCGAACAGGCCGCGGTGGGGGTCGATGTCGTGGTAGGTCAGGTCGAGTTGGGCGATCCGCGGGGAGGACAGTTCCAGCGAGTGCTTGTCCTGGTATTGCCGGATGAGCCGGTGTTTGATGGCCCAGTCGATCTCCGTGTCGATCCCGGAGGCGTCCCCGCTGGTCACGGCGTCGAGGGCGCGGCGCCACAGGTCCATCACCTGCGGCAGGTGCGGGGTGTGGGCGCCGTGGCGTTCGACGAACGTGCTGGCCTTCTCGAAGAAGATCTCCTGCAGTTCCAACGCGCTGAGCTCCCGGCCGCTGGCCAGGCGGACCGTGCGCCGGCCGGTGAGGTCGTGGGAGATCTCGCGGATGCTGCGGATGGGGTTCTCCAGGCGCAGGTCCTCCATGATGGTGCCCGCCTCGATCATGCGCAGGATCAGGTCGGTGGAGCCGACCTTGACCAGCTGCGTGGTCTCGGACATGTTCGAGTCCCCGACGATCACGTGCAGCCGCCGGTGGTATTCGGCGTCGGCGTGGGGTTCGTCGCGGGTGTTGATGATCGGCCGCGAACGGGTGGTCGCCGAGGAGACGCCCTCCCACACGTGGTCGGCGCGCTGCGAGAAGGCGTACCGGTGCTCGCCGTCGACCGGCAGGACCTTGCCGGCGCCGGCGACCAGCTGGCGGGTGACCAGGAAGGGGATGAGGATGTCCGCCAGCCGGGCGAATTCGAGCTTGCGCGGAATGAGGTAGTTCTCGTGGCAGCCGTAGGAGTTGCCCGCCGAGTCGGTGTTGTTCTTGAACAGGTAGATCGACCCGTCCAGCCCGTCGGCGCGCATGAGCTCCTCGGCGCTGGAGACCAGCCCGTTGAGGATCGACTCGCCCGCCCGGTCGTGGCTGATCAGCTGGGCGACGTCGTCGCATTCGGCGGTGGCGTACTCGGGGTGGGAGCCGACGTCGAGGTAGAGCCGGGATCCGTTGGTCAGGAAGACATTGGAGCTGCGTCCCCAGGCCACGACGGGCTTGAACAGGTAGCGGGCGACCTCCTCGGGGGTGACCGGCCGGCCCGTGGGCGAGGAGTAGGCGATCCCGAATTCGGTTTCGATCCCCATGATGCGGCGGTCCATGCTCAGGCACCGTCCTTTCCGGCGAGGGTCTGCACGACCTCGTCCTTGCCGTAGCGCCTGAACGCGCGGCGTGTCCCGCGCGCCGGGGCGGGTACGCGGTCCAGCACGGCTACCTCGAGCAGGTCGGCGGCCGGGGTCCCGGCCAGCTGGGGCAGCGCCGTCGCCGCGCTGCGGATGACCTCGCCGAACCCGGCGGCGGCCAGGTCCCGTCCAGCCCAGGCGGCATCCAGGGCGGTCGCCAGCGACTGGGCGTCCCCGCCCATGACGACCATCCCCGGTTCGTCGGAGATGGATCCATCGAAATTCACCCGATACACCTGGTCGGCGGCGGGCTCCTCCCCCACCTCCGCCACGGCGAGCTCGACCTCGAACGGCTTGGTGTCGGCGGTGAAGACGGATCCGAGGCTCTGCGCGTACACGCTGGCCAGGCCCCGGCCGGTGACGTCTTCGCGGTCGTAGGAGTAGCCGCGGGTGTCGGCATAGCGCACGCCGGCCTGGCGCAGCGACTCGAACTCGTTGTACTTGCCCACCGCGGCGAAGGCGATGCGGTCGTAGATCTCGCCGATCTTGCGCAGCGTCCGGGAGGGGTTCTCGGCGATCAGCGCGATCCCGTCCCGGCAGCTGGCCACGATGACCGACCGGCCGCGGGCGATGCCCTTGCGCGCGAAGTCCGCCCGGTCCTTCATCAGTTGTTCGGGCGAGACGTAGAACTGGGCGCTCATCAGGCCTCCCTGGCCGTGGCCGAGCGTTCGGCGACGATGTCGTGGGCGATGAGGGACAGCTCGTCGTCGGGGATGCGGTAGGACCCGTCGGCGTCGACCCGGTACAGGACGGGCCACAGGTGGCGGACCAGGTCCGGGCCCCCGGTGGCCGAGTCGTCGTCGGCCGCGTCGTAGAGGGACTCCATGGCCACCCGGATGGCCGCGGTGGCATCGAGGCCGGGGCGCCAGAGCTTCTTCAGCGCGCCCCGGGCGTAGACGGAGCCGGAGCCGATGGTGTGGTGCTCGATCTCCTCGAAGCGTCCACCGGTGATGTCGAAGGAGAAGATCCGTCCGGCGTGCTGCTGCGGATCGTACCCGGCGAAGAGCGGGACGACCGAGAGCCCCTGCATGGCCAGGCCGAGGTTGGAGCGGATCATGGCCGCGAGCCGGTTGGCCTTGCCGTCGAGGCTGAGCAGCGCGCCCTCGATCTTCTCGTAGTGTTCGAGCTCGACCTGGAACAGCCGGACCAGGTCCAGGCCGATGCCTGCCGACCCGGCGATCCCGACGACCGAATAGTGGTCGGCGGCGAAGACCTTCTCCATGTGCCGGCTGGCGATGACGTTGCCGATGGTGGCCCGCCGGTCACCGGCCATGACCACCCCGCCCTCGTAGGCCAGCGCGGCGATGGTGGTGGCATGGCGCACCCCCTCGGGGGCCGGCAACGCCTCGCGGGCCGGCAGCAGGTCGGGCCGTTCACGGGCCAGGTAGTCGACGAAGGACGGCCCGTCGGGGGTCTGCATCGCTACTGTCCGCCCTTTTGCACGAAACCGCGCACGAACTCCTCAGCATTCTGTTCCAGCACGCCGTCGATGTCCTCGAGCAGGTCGTCCACGTCCTGCGTCTGGGCCTGCGCGGCGGGCGAGGCCGGCGCCGGTGCCGGCGCACCGGCGTCGTCGGCTTCCTGGTCCTGCGTGGACGGCTGCGGCCGCTGCTGTTCCTGTGCCATGGTGTGCTCCTTACCTCGGGGCGGCGTACCGCCGATGCCTCTATCTTGTCACTGTTGCCGCGCTTGTCACCCGGCGGTCCCGGGCCCTTTCAGCTGCCGCGGCGCAGTTCGTCGACGAACGCGCCGACGTCGAGCCCGGCGTCGAAGAGCCGCCCGACCATCTCGCGGGTGCCGCGCAGCGGTTCCGGCGTCGCGATGCGCTGGGTTCCGGGGCGTCCGGGGATGCTGAACGTCACCGCGTCCCAGCTGGCGCCCAGGACGTCGTCGGGGTACGCGCCGAGGCAGCGGCCGCGGAAATAGGCGCGGGTGTCCTCGGGGGGATGCACGACGGCGGATTGGATCTGCTCGGCGGTGAAGAGGGTCTCCATCAGCCCGCGTGAGGCCACCCGGTGGTACAGGCCCTTCTCGGGGCGGATGTCCGCCCATTGCAGGTCCATCATCGCCAGCCGGTGGTCATCCCACGCGAGCCCGTCGCGGTCGCGGTAGCGGTCCATCAGGTCCAGTTTGGCGACCCAGTCCACGGTCGTCTTGGCCGAGGAGACGTCCCGGGCCAGGGTGTCCAGGGTGTCCTGCCAGCGGGTGAGCACGTCGGTGGTCGCCGGGTCCTCGGCCCCGGTGCGCGTGCAGTGTTCGCGGGCGGCGTCGAGGTAGGCCTGCTGGAGGTCCAGGGCGGTCATCCGCCGGCCGTCGGCCAGGTCGACGGCGGTGCGCAGCGTGGGGTCGTGGCTGATCTGCTGCACGGCGGCGACGGCGTCCCGCAGTTCCAGTTGCGGGGCGGTGCCGGCCTCGATGAGGGAGAGCACCAGGGCCGTGGTGCCCACGCGCAGCAGGGTCGCGACCTGTCCCAGGTTGGCGTCCCCGGCGATGACGTGCAGCCTGCGGTATTTCTCCCAGGTGGCGTGTGGTTCGTCGCGGGTGTTGACCAGCGGGCGGCGGATGGTGGTTTCCAGCCCGACCTCGGCCTCGAAGAAGTCGGCCCGCTGGCTGATCTGGTAGCCGGCGGTCCTGCCGGTCATGCCGAGCCCGACGCGCCCGGAGCCGCACAGCACCTGCCGGGTGGCGAAGAAGGGCAGCAACCCGGCGGCGATGTCGTCGAAGGAGGTCGCCCGGGGCATCAGGTAGTTCTCGTGGGCCCCGTAGCTGACGCCCTTGTTGTCGGTGTTGTTCTTGTAGAGCAGCACCTCGGCGAAGCCCGGGGACTCGGCGATGCGGCGCTGGGCGGCCAGCGCCACCTGGTCCCCGGCCTGGTCGTAGAGCACGGCGTCGTGGGGGCCGGTGGTCTCGGGTGAGGAGTATTCGGGGTGCGCGTGGTCGACGTAGAGCCGGGCGCCGTTGCCCAGCACCATGTTCATCAGCACGTGCCCGTCGGCGTCCTCCTCGCTGTAGAGGGTCTGTCCGGCCCGGGCCTCGCCACCGGCCAGGGCGATCTCCTCGGCGGTGAGTTCGCGCGGGGTGTCGGTCAGCTGGGAGGCATCGGCGACGGCCCGTGACATGTTCCAGCCGCGGGCGTCGGCCAGCGGCGCCTCGTCGGCATAGTCCCACCTAGTCCCGGCCAGATGCCCGTAGCCCGAGCGCACCGTGGCCGCGTACGCGTTGATGACCTGGGCCGAGAGGATGGTGGAATTCGCGCCGGGCTGGCTGGGGGCCAGGACGCCGAATTCGGTCTCGAGCCCGATGACGCGGCGCACGCTCACAGGTACTGCCCCGTGTTGGAGTACCCCTGCCCCGGTTCGCCCCCGAGGCTGCGGCCGGTGGCTGCGCTGGCCTTGTCCTGGACGATCGTGCGGATGTAGGTGATCCGCTCGCCCTTCTTCCCGGAGATGCGCGCCCAGTCGTCGGGGTTGGTGGTGTTGGGCATGTCCTCGTGTTCGTGGAACTCCTCGACGACGCCGCGCAGCAGGTGTTCGATGCGCAGGCCGCGTTCGCCGGAGGTCAGCAGGTCCTTGATGGCCGACTTCTTGGCCCGGTCCACCACGTTGCGGATCACGGCCCCGGAGTTGAAGTCCTTGAAGTACAGCGTCTCGGTCTCGCCGTTGGCGTACGTGACCTCGAGGAACTCGTTCTCCTTCTCGGTCGAGTACATCGCCTCCACGGTCTGGCGGATCATCGCCTGCACCGCCGCCGCGGGGTTGCCCCCGTGCTCGGCCAGGTCCGCGGCGTGGAGGGGCAGGTCGGTGGTGAGGTACTTCGCGAAGATCTCGGCGGCGCCCTCGGCGTCGGGGCGCAGCACCTTGATCTTCACGTCCAGCCGGCCCGGGCGCAGGATGGCCGGGTCGATCATGTCCTCGCGGTTGGAGGCGCCGATGATGATGACGTTGTCGAGCTTCTCCACGCCGTCGATCTCGCTGAGCAGCTGCGGCACGATCGTGGTCTCGACGTCGGAGGAGACGCCGGTGCCGCGGGTGCGGAACAGCGAATCCATCTCGTCGAAGAAGACGACGACGGGGTTCCCGCCGGCCGCCTTTTCCCGGGCCCGGGAGAAGATCAGCCGGATGTGGCGCTCGGTCTCCCCCACGTACTTGTCCAGCAGTTCGGGGCCCTTGATGTTCAGGAAGTAGCTGCGGGCACTCTCCCCACCGCGCAGTTCGGCGGTGCGTTCGGACAGCGAGTGCGCGACCGCCTTGGCGATGAGCGTCTTGCCGCAGCCGGGGGGCCCGTAGAGCAGGATGCCCTTGGGTGCCTTGAGCCCGTGTTCGCGGTAGAGGTCCTGGTGCAGGAACGGCAGTTCGACGGCGTCGCGGATCTGCTCGATCTGCGGGCCCAGGCCGCCGATGTCGGCGTAGGAGATGTTCGGGACCTCCTCGAGGATCAGCGACTGCATCTCGGAGAGGTGGACCCGTTCGGTGGCCAGCCCGGTGCGCGGGTCGATGGCCAGCGAGTCCCCCACCCTGACCTTCTCGCGCAGCAGCGGCCCGGCCAGACGGATGACCTTCTGGTCGTCGGCCCGCCCGACGGCCAGGACCCGTCCGTCGTCCATGACCTCCTTGACGGACACCAGTTCGCCGGAGGCCTCGAAGCCGAGTCCGGCGACGATGGTCAGCGATTCGTTGAGCAGGACCTCCTGGCCGAGCTGGAGGGCCTCGAAGTTCAGCAGCGGGCTGATGGCCACGCGCAGCTTGCGCCCGCCCTGGATGATGTCGGCGCTCTGCACCGCGGTCGAGGCGATGGCCGTCCCGGCCGCCGGGTGCGCGCGGGCGTTGAGCGAGACGATCGTGCCGAAGGTGAACGGCGTGTCGCCGTCCTGCTCGAGCGTGGCCTTGAGGGTGACGATCTGCTCGCGGGTGCGCTCCAACATGGCGGTCAGCCGCCCGTTGTTCGCCGTCGCCGTGCCGAGCTGCCGGTCCAGGTTCCGCGCCTTGTCACGCAGCACGTTGAGCTGGCGCTCGGCAATGTCGAGCCGGCCCTGCAGCCGCGTCTCGCCCTGCGTGCCCTCGGGCCCGGGAGTCGGTGTCGTGTTCTCCGGCATGTGAGCACCCTTCGTCGCCGTGTGCCCCCGTGGGGGCCGTTGTCTTCATCGTAGCCACCCCTGGCCCACCGGCGCCCGCTGTGTTAACGAGCCGTGTCAGCGATCGGCGTCGGGCTCCGGGAAATCGTCGGGGTCCAGCCCGTTGCCGTTGGCATCGCGGAAGGCGCCGCGCTGCTTCATCGACTTCGCGTCCTTGGCGGCACGGCGCAGCTTCTTGTCCGAGACCCCGCGTTCGCCCAGGTTGCGCGCGGCCCAGGCCTCGTCGTCGTGCTCCCTGGTCCAGGCGTTGACGTCCTCGTCGGCGAATTCGGTGTTCTTCACGCGCTTCTGCCCGGGGATGCCGGCGGCCCCGTCGGCCAGGCGGCGGGTGGTGAGCAGGAAGCCGGTATGGGCGACCATGCGGTGGTCCGGGCGCACGGCCAGGCCGTCGAGGTGCCAGCCGCGGACCATCGACTCCCACGAGTCGGGTTCGGTGAACCGGCCGTCGGCGCGGATGGCCTCGGCGGTGCGGGAGAGCTGGGTGACGGTGGCGACGTAGTTGACCCAGACGCCGCCGGGCGCCAGGACGGTCGCGACGGAGTCGACGCATTCCCAGGGGGCGAGCATGTCCAGCACCACGCGGTCGATCGAGCCGGGCTCCTCGGTGGCGGTGGCCTGGTCCTGGAAGTCGCCGATGCTGATGTTCCAGGCCGGGTGCGGTCCGCCGAAGATGGTCTCGACGTTGCCGCGGGCGATGTCGGCGAACTCCTCGCGGCGTTCGATGCTGTGCAGGTAGCCGGCGTCCCCGACGGCGCGCAGCAGGGAGATCGACAGGGCGCCGGAGCCGACGCCGGCCTCGAGCACGCGGGCGCCGGGGTAGATGTCGCCCATGGTGACGATCTGGGCGGCGTCCTTGGGGTAGACGACGGCGGCGCCACGCGGCATCGAGAGCACGAAGTCCTTCAGCAGCGGGCGCAGTGCCTGGTAGCGGCGGCCCTCGGAGTTCTCGATGACGGTGCCCTCGGCCCGGCCGATCAGCGCGTCGTGGTCCAGCACCCCGCGGTGGGTGTGGAACTGGCCGCCGGGAGTCAGGGTGATGGTGTTCATCCGGCGCTTCTCGTCGGTGAGCTG